>JBGAIH010000041.1:0-38918 GCA_044225675.1 Burkholderiaceae bacterium | reverse complement strand
GACGGCCCCCTGCCCGCGTGGGCGCTCCTGGGCGACTACGACAACGGCACGGCCGCCGGTGCGGGCTCCAGCGAATACATCTGGCTGCCCACCGACGACGGCAGCGCCATCCCCATCGGCATGGTGCGAAACGGCAGAACATACGCCATCCACACCGACCACCTCGGCACGCCGCGCCTGATGACCGACGAGCAAGCCAGCCCGGTCTGGCAGTGGCCGTACAGCGCCTTCGGCGACACCCCGCCGAGCGGGCCGCTGCAAGCCACCTACCGCCCGCGCCAGAACAACGCCAGCCGCTCCACGCTGCTCAAGGCGACAGCGCCGCAGCAGGCCCTGGCGTTGCGGTTTCCGGGGCAGGTGCATGACGCGGTGGTGGGGCTCAATCACAACTTCCATCGAGCTTATGATCCGAATAGGGGAGAGTACACGCAGCTCGACCCGATCGGTTTGCACGGAGGGTGGAATCGGCGCACCTATGGGAATAGTAATCCGATGCGTTTTATCGACGCATGGGGATTGGAGTTTGTGATCGCGGGACGAGGAACCGCCAATCTGTACTCGGATGGCGGCGACCTGCTATCAAGCTACACATACACCTCTGGTGTGGACGGTTCAAATGATCCGTCAGCCCGTAATGTGGGGCCACTTCCGCCTGGTCGATACACCTTCGATCCTCACGAAATTAGCGAGGGCGGCTTCATGCGCAACCTGTTAGGTGATTGGGGTAGATATCGAGTCCCCTTGAAGCCAGCGATGGGGACGAACACTTATGGCCGCGACGGCTTCTTCATGCACGGCGGAAAAAGGCCGGGCTCAAAGGGGTGTATCGACTTGGGAAGCGGCGATGAAGACTTCTTCTCTCGCGTTCGCAACCTGAAAAGTCCGGTGGATGTCTTCATGGGGCCGCAATGAGTAAAACCGTCAGGCTGTTTCTGTTAGGCGCCGCATTCCAATCGAGTGCCATCATTGGATTTGTGATGCTCGCTGCCTCTGAAATGGCATTTGCCAAGCCAGTTCCCTTGGCTTTGGCGGGAATCGGGCTCCTCTGGGTGTTCCTGCAGTTGGCCGAGCACCGGCGATGGCTGGAGACGATATGGTTTCATGCCGGTTTGGGTGCTCTTGCAGTGTGCACCCAACAACTGTTGGGCTTTAGTTTTTACCCAGGGTTGCTGAAAGACGTTCGGCCCATGACCATTGAACATGCGCAATTGACGTTCATAGTCCTTGCTCTCATCACCCTGATTTACTGGGGCGGGTACGGATTGGTTAGAGGAGCTTTGTTTTTATGGTCAAGAAGAACTAGCCCCGGCTCAGCAAGAGGCCCATAGACACACTGCCGCAGGCAACCGCAACACAGAATACATCTGGCTGCCCACCGACGACGGCAACGCCATCCCCATCGGCATGGTGCGCAACGGCAGAACATACGCCATCCACACCGACCACCTGGGCACGCCGCGCCTGATGACCGACGAGCAAGCCAGCCCGGTCTGGCAATGGCCTTACAGCGCCTTCGGCGACACCCCGCCAAGCGGCCCGCTGCAGGCCCCCTACCGCCCGCGCCAGAACAACGCCAGCCGCTCCACGCTGCTCAAGGCGACAGCGCCGCTGCAGGTCCTGGCGTTGCGGTTTCCGGGGCAGGTGCATGACACGGTGGTGGGGGTGGAGCACAACTATTACCGGGAGTATCAGTCCGACCGTGGAGGATTTAATCAATCTGATCCCATCGGAATGAGTGGGGGCTGGAACCGGTTCGGATATGGTGGTGCAAACGCGTTAAATCTTTCGGATCCGGACGGCCTGGAGCCAAAAGGACTACCGCGAAAGCCTTGGGAAATCATTCCGCTGGACAGCACGGGCGGGGGTATGACGGGCGGGGGCCTGACGAGCGGCTCCAACGCCGCAAGAAGAGAGGCCATGCGCGACGCAGGAATACCGACGAGTCAGCAGCCGTTATCTCAATCAAGAAGTGCATCAGGCCGAGAGTATTCTTATGAAGTGCCAGCACCAGGAGGCGGAACCCAACGGGCGTCAGTGCAACAGCAAACGCTGGACCGTAGTCATCCCGGTCAATCCCACTGGGAGGCGGGAGTGGTAAAAACCGACTTGAGGACAGGACAAGTCATTTACAACAACTACGGATGCCCGAGACTTCAGAACGGCAAATCAAAGGTGGACTATTGATGATTTCCCAAAGACTTTCGACGCGCTTGAAGAGGAACTTGCATCTGAAATCTCATCTTGACGAGCTAAGTGGACTCATTGGGCGTCAGGTCGCGGTCTCTGATCTGGAGGAAGTCGAACTGACGCAGACGGTCAGACAGAAGAGCATGTCGCTATCCACCTATCCGAAGAAATGTTTCGAGATCCTCTTTCGAGAAAAGTCAGAACGAAGATTTGGAGCCTATCTAGGCAACTTGAGCTCAGCGAACCCGGCACCGATTTACTTGTGGACTAGATATTCCGACGAATGCGGGCTGCTGAGAATCAGCACTCTTGCTGATATCGACTTGAGCTTTCCTTTTGATGCGAGCGATGCGGGCATACTAAGTTTAGTCACTGAGGATTTTATGGATCAGCTGTCGCTCGACTATTTTGAGGAAGGCGGCGAACTCCTTCTTGAGGTAAGTACTCAAGGTCGCAGCTGGCCGACAGTCAGCTACTAATCGTGCTGTGTCATCAATGACCCAATCATCTGGCCGCCCACCGACGACGGCGGCGCTATCTCCATCGGCATGGTCCGCAATGACAGGCTCCTGGCCATCCACACCGACACCTGGGCACGCCCAGGCTCATGACCGACGAACAGGCTAGCCCGGTGTGGCCGTGGCCTTGCAGCGCCTTCTGCGGATGCCGCATTGTGCCAACCCGACTCAACCACTGGACGAATACGCGCCCCCAATAAAGGTAGGTTTTCTCGGTGCTGAGGCTATAGGGAAGGTCTGAACAACTCGCAAACGATGTCGATCTGATCGTCCGAGCGCTGCGAGGATTGAAGGAATGCCCGGTCTGGAGCGTCTTCGAATGAGATTTCGAGGTCGTTCCGGGCCCTCAGGCCATCTTCGGACGGACCACTCCTCTATCAACTGCCTTCGCGCCTTTGTCATCCACAGGTTCGACAGCGCGAACAGCGCACACATGGGCGGTGTTCTTCTGCAGCCCGCGGAAGCGCACCTTCACCAATCCGAACTGGCGCTTGATCACGCGAAACGGATGCTCCACCTTCGCGCGGATGCTGGCCTTGGCGTACTGCGTTGCCGCAGCCGCGCCTTCGCTCTGTCCCTGGGCAACTTGGCAATATCACTTCCGGGCGTGCGGCGATGTGCCACTTCACTTCGCGTAGACGACATTGCCTTTATGCGCCGCGGTAGCCCGAGTCGGTTCAAACCTGTTTCTCCTTGCCGTGCGGTGATCGGCGACTTGCTCAACATCGGCCTTGCCGGCAGCCGTGGTCGCGACCGTGTGCACCAGCCACCGTCGGCGTCCACGCCGATGCGTGCCTTCATCCCGAAGTGCCATCACCGGTTGCCCTTCTTGGTCTGATGCATCTTCGGGGTCTCGCTCGCCTTGCTCTGTTCTTCGTCGAGGCCGGCGGTTGCGATGATCGTCGCATCGACGATGCTGCCTCGCTTGAGCAGCAGACCTTGCGTGAGCCAGCAGCGCGTTGACTTGCTTAAAGATGTCCTCGGCCAGGTCCGACTCCTCCAGCATGTGGAGAAGTTCAGATCGTCGTCTCGTCCGGGATCGGCTCTGCTCAGGGTTCAGCCCTTCGGCGCGGTTGCAGCGACGCGATCTCGTACAGTGCTTCCATCGCCAGGATCGCTCAGCGCAAACCAGTTCTGCACCTGGAGTGCACGGCGCAGCATCGCTTCCAGCGGGTAGGCCGACGCCCGCGGGCCGGCTACCGGTGCAGTGCGGCTCGATGACCAGCGCAGCGCCTTCCACGGCACCACCTTGCTCCATCTCTTCCAGGAAGACCTCGCGCCGCGTCTTCTTGCGCTTGCCCGCGTACTCTGCGTCCGAGAAGCTGATCTGGCTCATCGCTGCAATTCCTTTGCAGGTTCAACGCATCAGGGCGTGATCGGTGGACTTGTTCAGACCATCCATAGTGCAGATAGCGACCCCGCCCGCGCACTTGGTCAAGAAAGCGTGTGGAATGCACGGGCAGGCTGCAGCATTTCACAGAACTTTATAACTGAGGTCTTATCCAGAGCTTGCTTGCTTGCTTGCTTGCTTGCTTGCTTGCTTGCTTGCTTGCTTGCGATGCAAGGCTGCAAGCGGGTTTCACGAGGATCAGATGTCCGGAACATCGAACACGAGCCAGTTTGTCGAGCAAGCTTTGCTCAATACATTACGTGGGGCCTCATGAACGACACCCTTGATCCGGATATTGCCGCCATGAAGCTCAGCGATGGCGAGAAGTGGGGGCTGCAGATCTATCGCAACTACTCGAGAGCGTTCGGCGAGCATCGGGTGAATCAGTTCGTCGAGCAAGCTTCGCCGTTTGAAGCCGAGGTTTCGCTCTTCAAGCAAGTTGTCGCACTGGTGGCCTCCGAGGAGCCCCGCGTTGTCCCGGTGATTGCCGCTGCTTACGCGGATGAGCGCCTGGAAGAGATGTTCAGGCGCGAGATTCCCGATGGCGTTCCCGGAGGGCGCAGCGCGCTTATGTCGGGATTTGGCCCATTGGCACGGCTGTCGCAACGGCTTCAGATGGCGTTTGCCTTTGGTTGGTTGAGCAGAGATTTGCTCATTGAGTCCGATCACATCCGAAAAGTTCGCAATGATTTGTCTCACAAATGGGACGTCGGACTGCTTGAGCGAAAGTTGAGTGAATTCATTGAGGAGAGGCAGACGCCGTTCGAGGGTCAGTTGGGCGATGGGGTGCGTCTGCCGCAGAGCTTCCATGAGTCGATGCAGCCCAGTGATCGATTTAGGGTTCGAGTTGTTTGGATGCTTGGGCGGCTTACCTACGAGACTCGCCTTTGGGTGCCAGCCCTTAGGGCTGGGATTGCACCAGAGCAAGCTTTGTATGGTCCAAAAGCTCCGGTAATGTTGCGTGCGATAGCGGCCATTTCGGTCAACGCGACAAGAGCGATTGCTCGTATATGAGGCCCAACTATTCATTTCACGCCCCCCGCGCACATGAAGCTCCTCGACACAGACCCCGATCTTCAGATCTCCGGCATGCGCTTGTGGGTGCACGGGCGCGAGTTCCCCGATGCCACGGACTACTGGGACGGCAACTGGCTTCGTGTGACGGCCTGTTGCGTGGCGCCCGACGCCGTGGTTCAAGCCCATGGCGCCTTTGTTCATCTCGGTGAACTGGTGGGGTTACTGCAAGGCTGCGAGAAGATGTTTCATACCCTCCAGGGCGAAGCCGGTCTGGACTGCATGGAGCCGAATCTCCGTGTCGCGCTCAAGATACGTTGGAACGGGTCGATCGACGCACAGATCCAGCTCACGCGCGACCCGCTGACGCAGAAGCACGTCTTCGAGGACACGCTCGATCAGTCGTACCTTCCGGCGATCATGGATCAGTGTCACGCCATCCTGGTCCGCTTTCCGCTGCGTCAGCCCGAGAATCTGCCGCCCGTCACCTGATCTGCTCCTCACTGCCTCACTGCCTCACTGCCTCGCTGGTGGCGTTCACCGGCGGTGTTCTTTGGGTTGAGCCCAGCCGGCTTCCGGGTAGCGAGGTGCCCTAGGGTTTGTACGAGTGTTCAATATTTTTGTACAAGCGTTCAATACCGCCCATGCCGACGCCTGCTGCCCGAACCCCTCCGCGTTCACCCGCGCGTGACCGGCGGGCGGGTGAGGGCGCTGCGTCGCCCGCGCTGCGCGGTGCGGCGCATGGCGCGCCGCCACGGCCCGACCGCAAGCAGGCGATCCTGCTGGCGGCGGAAAAGCTCTTTGCCCAGCGCGGCTACCACGCGGTCACGATCCGGCAGATCGCGGACGAGGCCGCCGTGCCGCTGGCGCTCGTGGGCTATTACTACGGCCAGAAGCACGAGCTGTTCCACGCGATCTTCGAGCACTGGAACCGCACCATCGAGGAGCGGCTGGCCGCGCTGCGCGCCGCCTCGCATGACCCGGACAATCCGCAGTCGCTGCCCCTGATCATCGAGGCCTTCACCGGGCCGGTGCTCAAGCTGCGCGCCAGCTCCGAAGGCGAGTACTACGCGCTGCTGGTCGCGCGCGAGCTGTACCACGCGCTGGACGAGACCGACCGCGTGCTGCGCGCCTACTTCGACCCGCTGGCGCACGCCTTCATCGACGCGCTCAACGAGGCGCTGCCGCACGCCACGCGCGCGCAGGTGGCCTGGTGCTACCAGTTCGCGCTCGGCGCCCTGTTGCACCATTTGAGCGACAACCGCATCGAGCGCCTGTCGCAGGGCACCGCGCGCCAGGGCGACGCCGACGCCGGGCCGATGCTGGTGCGCTTCATCGTGGGCGGCATCCGCGCGGCTCTTCCGGGCCCGTCCGCACCTGCCAGGTCCCCGGCCCGGTCTGCCGCCCGGTCCACAGCCCCGACTTCAAAGCCTCTTCCCACGTCCAGAACCCACAGGAGACAGAAACCATGAAAAGACGTACCGCCCTCACGCACATCGCCTCGGGCCTGGCCGCTGCCACGGCCGGGGCCGCCCTGCCCGCCCGCGCGCAGTCGGCCGGCAAGATCGTCTTCGGCTACACCGCCGTGACCGACTTCGCCTCCGTGTTCGTCGCCGCCGAGGAGGGCTTCTTCACCAAGCGCAAGCTCGACGTCGAACTCAAGTTCATTCCGCTCAACTCGACGATTCCGGCCGCGCTGCAATCGGGTTCGCTGCAGATCGGCGGGCCGACGCCTTCGGTGTTCCTGCAGGCGGTGGACGGTGGGCTGGACCATGTCATCGTCGCAGGCGGCGGCCTCACCTCCAAGACCATCACCGGCTTCGGGCTGGTGGCGCGCGCGGGCTCGGGCATCAAATCGGCGCAGGACTGCGTCGGCAAGAAGATCGGCGTGCCGGGCCTGGGCGCCTTCCTGCACGTGAGCTTTCGCGGCTGGCTCAAGCAAAGCGGCGTCGACTACCGCAAGGTCAACTTCGTGGAGGCCTCGTTCCCGCAGCATGGCGACCTGCTGCGCGGCGGCTCGCTCGACGCGGTGGTCACGGCCGATCCGTTCATGAGCCGGATCACCGACAGCGGCGCCGGCTACGTGGCCTCCTACTACTCCACCTTCCTGGAGGAGGGCAACCCGACCATCGTGCATGCGGCCACGCGCGAATGGGTGAGCAAGAACCCGGCGGCGGCCAAGGCCTTCCGCGAGGCCACGCTCGAAGGCGCGGCCTTCATGCAGAACCCGAAGAACAACGACAAGGTCCGTGCCGCGATCGGCAAGTACATCAAGCTGCCGCCCGAGGTGCTGGCCCGGATGCAGATCTCGCCGCCGGCGCAGGCGATCACCGAGAAGCAGCTGAACTACTGGGTCCGCCTCATGAAGGACCAGGAGATGCTCAAGACCGAGCCCAAGGTCGCCACGCTGATCGCCAGGTAAGCGCATCTTTCCTGAAACAGCGGGAGCGCGCATGCGGCCAGCCCTGGTTGCCTGCGCGACGCCCGCCGAGCGGACCCCGAGCGCCCCATGAGCGACACGCCTTTTCTCGACTTCGACCGCGTCGGCATCCATCTGGGTGGGCGCGAGATTCTTTCACCCACGTCCTTCACGGTGGCGCGCGGCGAGTTCGTCTGCATCGTCGGCCCGAGCGGCTGCGGCAAGACCACGCTGCTGCGCGCGGCCACCGGCCTCGTGGCGGCGAGCGGCGGCGAGGTGCGGCGCAAGGGCCGGCCGGTGACGCAGCCCACGCGCGAGGTGGCCTTCGTGTTCCAGGACTACGGCCGTGCGCTGCTGCCCTGGCGCAGCGTGCAGGGCAATGTGAGCCTGGCGCTGGAGGCGGCCGGCGTGCCGGAGTCCGAGCGGGCGCCGCGCATTGCCGATGTGCTGGGCAAGGTGGGCCTGTCGGCCCACGCGCACAAGTTTCCGGCGCAGCTTTCGGGCGGCATGCAGCAGCGCGCGCAGATCGCCCGGTGCCTGGCGCAGCGGCCCGAACTGCTGATGATGGACGAGCCCTTCGGCGCGCTGGATGCGCTGACGCGCCAGAGCCTGCAGGACGAGGTGGCGCGCCTCGTGCGCGAGGAGGGCCTCACGGTGCTGTTCGTCACCCACGACCTGGAGGAGGCGATCTACCTTGGCGACCGGGTGATCGCCCTGCAGGCCAATCCCGGGCCGGGTCGGCCGAGCCTGGCACGGATGATCGACGTGCCGATTCCGCGTCCGCGCGACCAGCTGACCACCAAGGAGCATCCGGAGTTCCTGCGTTTGCGGCGCGAGCTGTTCGCCTTCATCGAGCAGGGCCATGACTGAGTGGCTCCGTGCCGCCGGCCGCCGGTTGCGCGCCTGGGTGTTTCCGCTCGCCGCCCTTGCCGCGTTCGAGGGGTATGCGCGCACGGCTGGCGCCGGCAGCGATGCGCTGGCGCCGCCGTCGGCTGCGGTGCGCGCTCTGGCCCGCGCCATGGTCGACGGTTCATTGTGGGAGCCCACGGCTTTCACGCTCGGCGCAGCGGCGCTCGGGCTCGCGATGGCGGCTGTGCTGGGCATCAGCCTGGGCATGGCGCTCGGCCTGTCGCAGCGAGCCGCGCAGATGGGCTTCTTCACGATCGAGGTGCTGCGGCCGGTGCCCTCGGTGGCGCTGATTCCGCTGGCGATGCTGGTGTTCGGCTTCGGGCTGCGCATGGAGTTCAGCATCGTCGCCTTCGCGGCTTTCTGGCCGATGCTCATCCTCACGCAGGCGGCGGTGCGGCAGGTGGAGCCGCGCCTGCTGGAGGTCAGCCGCGTGCTGGGCCTCAGCCCGGCGCAGCGCAGCATCAAGATCATTCTGCCGGCCATCGTGCCGCGTCTGTTCGTGGCGCTGCGTCTGGGGGTGGCGGTGTCGCTGGTGGTCGCGGTCACGGTCGAGATCGCCGCCAACCCGCACGGCATGGGCTACGCGATGATGATCGCGCAGCAGAGCCTGGAGCCCGCGCTCATGCTGGCGTGGCTCGCGTGGATCGGCATCGTCGGCTATGCCGTCAATGCGGCGGCGCTGGCGCTGCAGCGCAGCGTCGCGCGCCGCATGGGCGCCAGCCCCGATGCAGGAGCCGCGCGATGAGCGCCGCGCGCAACCGCGGTTGGCTCGGCTCGGGCGCCGTGCTCGCGGGCTTCATCGCACTGTGGTGGGTGGCAAGCCACGGCGGCTGGGTGAGCCGCGTCTTTCTGCCTTCGCCCGAGGCGACGCTCGCCAGCCTGGCCGAGGGCCTGAACCTTACCGGCTCGGGCCAGGGCGAGCTGGCGGCCTTCACCGGCGCCACCGTGGCGCGCATGCTGCAAGGCTGGCTGCTGGCCTCGCTGATCGGGGTGGCGCTCGGCGCGCTCATCGGCATCTCGCCGGCAGCGCGCGCCTGGTTGCAGCCCACGCTCGAGTTCGTGCGGCCGCTGCCGGCTTCCGCTTTGCTGCCGCTGGCCATCTCCATCTTCGGCCTGAGTCCGGGCATGGTGCTGTCGGTCGTGGCCTTCGGCGCGATGTGGCCGGTGCTGCTGGCCACGGTGCATGGTTTCGCGGCCGTGGAGCCGCGCCTGCGCGAGGTGGCGGCCTGTCTGCAGCTGTCGCGCGGGGCCTTCGTGTGGAAGGTCGGCCTGCCCAATGCGCTGCCCGATGTGCTGGCCGGCATGCGCCTGTCGATGACGGTGTCGCTCATCGTGGCCGTGGTCGGCGAGATGATCGCCTCGCAAAGCGGGCTGGGCCAGGCCATCCTGCTGGCGGCGCGGGCCTTCCGCGCGAGCGAGCTGTTCGCCGGCATCGTGCTGCTGGGACTGATCGGCTTTGCCAGCAATGCCCTGCTTGCCTGGGCCGAACACCGCCTGCTGCGCTGGCAGCGGCCCTGAGTCCGCCATCCTTGCATCGCCCCCCACCGGATTGCCCAGCCCGCTTCGACATTCAGAACTTCCAACTCACACCACCCAGGAGAACGCCATGCCCCGCAAATTCGTCGACCTGTCCATCTACCTCGAAAACGACGTGCTGTCGGACCCGCCGGCCTTCGCGCCCAAGATCCAGTACTTCACCCACGAACACACCTTCGAGCAGATCGAGCCTTTCTTTCCCGGCCTGAAGAAGGAGGACCTGCCCGATGGCGAGGGCTGGGCGGTGGAGCTGGTGAACCTGTCCACGCACAACGGCACCCACCTGGACGCGCCCTACCACTTCCACAGCACCATGAACAAGGCGCTGGGCGAGAAGGAGCGCGCCATCGCGATTCATGAGGTGCCGCTCGAATGGTGCTTCCAGCCCGGCGTGAAGCTCGACTTCCGCCATTTCGCCGACGGCTACGTGGTCACGGCGGCCGACGTCGAAGCCGAGCTGGCGCGCATCGGGCACACGCTCAAGCCGCTGGAGATCGTGGTGGTCAACACCCGCGCCGGCTCGCGCTACGGCCACCCCGACTACGTGTCGGCCGGCTGCGGCATGGGCTACGAGGCCACGATGTACCTGCTGGAGCGCGGCGTGCGCCTGACCGGCACTGACGCGTGGAGCTGGGACGCGCCCTTCGTCCACACCGCCAGGAAGTACGGCGAGTCGAAGGACGCGTCGCTGATCTGGGAAGGTCACAAGGCCGGCCGCGACATCGGCTATTGCCATCTGGAGAAGCTGCACAACCTGGAGTCGCTGCCCGCCAGCGGCTTCTTCATCTCCTGCTTTCCGCACAAGATCCGCGGCGCCTCGGCTGGCTGGACCCGCGCGGTCGCGATCTTCGACGACGCGCTCATGGCGAGCGTCGCCTGAGGGGCCTGAACATGGAACTCGACTTCACCCATGACGCCAGCCGCCGCAGCTGGCTCGAATCGGCCCAGCAGCCGGGCACGGACTTCCCGCTGCAGAACCTGCCGCTGGCGGTGTTCCGCCGGCAGGGAACGGCCGAGGCCTTCCGGGGCGGCGTGGCCATCGGCGACCAGATCGTCGACCTGGCTGCGCTGGCCGGCCTGCGCCAGCTCGATGGCCTGGCCGCGCGTGCTGTGGCGGCCTGTGGCGGGCCGGTGCTCAACGACTTCTTCGCGCTCGGCCCCGACGCCTGGCGCGCGCTGCGCCACGCGCTGTTCACACTGCTGGCCGACGACGCGCCGCAGACGGCGGTCCAGGCCCTGCGTGGCTGCCTCGTGCCGCAGGCGGCGGCCGAGTTCAGCGTGCCCGCGCGCATCGGCGACTACACCGACTTCTACACCTCGATCCATCACGCGCTCAACGTGGGCAAGCTGTTCCGCCCGGAGGATCCGATCGGCGCCAACTTCTCCTGGCTGCCCATTGCCTACCATGGCCGCGTCTCGAGCATCGGCGTGAGCGGCCAGTCGTTCCGCCGGCCGATGGGCCAGAGCATGGCGCCGGGCGCCAGCGCCCCGGTCTACGGCCCCTGCGCGCGGCTCGACTACGAGATGGAGCTGGGGGTCTACGTTGGCGTGGGCAATGCCCAGGGCACGCAGATCGGTCTGGACGAGGCGGACCGCCATGTGTTTGGCATCTGCCTGCTCAACGACTGGTCGGCGCGCGACATCCAGTTCTGGGAGATGGCGCCGCTTGGCCCCTTTCTCGGCAAGAACTTCTGCACCACCATCTCGCCCTGGATCGTGACCCTGGACGCGCTCGCCCCGTATCGCCTGGCCTGGGACAGGCCGGCCGCCGAGCCGCAGCCGCTGGCCTATCTGGAATCGGCGGCCAACCGCGCGCAGGGCGCGCTCGACATCCGGCTGGAGGTGTCGATCGAGACGGCGCGTCACCGCGCAGCCGGGCAAGGCGGCGAGACGATCTCGCACACGAGCTTTCGCCACCAGTACTGGACGGTGGCGCAGATGGTGGCGCAGCACACCGTGGGCGGCTGCAACCTGCAGGCCGGCGACCTGCTGGGCACCGGCACGATCTCGGGGCCTACGCCTGGCGAAGCCGGTGCCATCATCGAGCTGACCTATGGCGGCCGTCAGCCGCTGCGCTTTGCCAACGGCGAGGAGCGGGCCTTTCTGCAGGACGGCGACGCGGTCATCATGCGCGGCTGGTGCGAGGCGCCGGGCCGCGCGCGCATCGGCTTCGGCGAGAACCGCGGCCTCGTGCTGCCGGCGCTGGGCGCCTGAGCCGGGCGGCCGCCCACTGGCTTTCCCCATGGTGCCGCCATGCCCTGACGCGCTACGCTGGGGGCCTGCATGACCTCCAACCTGCCCTCAGCCCCCCTGCCCCCAGACGCCGCGGCGCCTTTCGTCCCGCGCATCCGCCAGTACACCGACTGGCTGCGCAGCACGCGCGGCCTGGTGTTCGACGACTACGATGCGCTGTGGCGATGGTCGGTCACCGACCTCGACGCGTTCTGGCAAAGCATCTGGGACTACTTCGACCTGCGCTCGCCGACGCCGCACACCGCCGTGCTGGCCGAGGACCGCATGCCCGGTGCCCGATGGTTCACCGGCGCGCAGTTCAACTACGCCCACCAGGTGTTCCGCCATGTCGGCCCCGCGCATGCGGCAGGCCACCCGGCGGTCGTGAGCCGCAACGAGCGGGGCGAAGCCCGCGAGCTGTCCTGGCCCGAGCTGCGGCGGCAGATCGCCGCCATGGCGCTGCATCTGCAGGCCCAGGGCGTTGAGCCCGGCGACCGCGTGGCGGCCTACCTGCCCAACGTGCCCGAGGCCATGGTCGCCTTCATTGCCACGGCGAGCATTGGCGCGGTATGGAGCATCTGCGCGCCCGACATGGGCACGCATGCGGTGCTCGACCGCTTCCGCCAGATCGAGCCCAAGGTGCTGATCGCCTGCGACGGCGTCACCTACGGCGGCAAGGACATCGACCGCACGGGCGTGGTGGCCGAACTGCGCGCGGCGCTGCCGAGCGTGCGGCACGTGGTCGTGCACGACCCGCTCGGCCTGTCCGGGCACCTGCAAGGCATCACACGCATGGCCGATGCCACCGCGCGCGACGACGCGGCCACCGCCGCCTTCGAGCCGCTGTGGCTGCCGTTCGACCATCCGCTGTGGATCGTCTATTCGAGCGGCACCACCGGCCTGCCCAAGCCCATCGTGCACGGGCACGGCGGCACCGTGGTGGTGGCGCTTGCGCTGATGGCACTGCACAACGACCTGGGCGCCAGCTACGAGGCCAACTCCTGGGGCGAGCGCTTTCACTGGTACAGCTCGACCGGCTGGGTCATGTGGAACTGCCAGCTCATCGGCCTGCTGTTGGGCGTGACCTGCTGCCTCTATGACGGCAACCCCGCCGGCACCCGCCGCGCCGACGAGGGCGGCCCCGACTGGGGCACGCTGTTCCGCTTCGCGGCCGACACGCGCGTCACCTTCTTCGGCGCCGGCGCCGCGTTCTTCGCCAACTGCATGAAGGCGGGCCTGGACCTCGGCACCTGCGGCGACCTCTCCCGCGTGCGCGCCCTCGGCACCACCGGCTCGCCCCTCAGCGAAGACGCGCAGCGCTGGGGCACCGAGCAGTTCAGGAAAGTGCGGGGCAGCGCAGTCCACGCAGTGACAAGCGTGGGGGCCATGCCCGCCGCCGGGCCGCCCCAAGGCGGGCGCACCCCCTCGGGGGGCAGCGCAGTACACGAAGTGACAAGCGTGGGGGCTCCGCCCGCCGCCGGGCCGCCCCAAGGCGGGCGCACCCCCTCGGGGGGCAGCGCAGTACACGCAGTGACAAACGTGGGGGCCATGCCCGCCGCCGGGCCGCCCCAAGGCGGGTGCACCCCCTCGGGGGGCAGCGCAGTACACGCAGTGACAAGCGTGGGGGCCCCGCCCGCCGCCGGGCCGTCCCAAGGCGGGCACACCCCCTCGGGGGGCAGCGCAGTACACGCAGTGACAAGCGTGGGGGCTCCAATCTGGTGGTGCAACATGTCCGGCGGCACCGACTTCGCGGGGGCGTTCATTGGCGGGCACCGGGAGCTGCCGCTCAATGTTGGCGAGATGCAGTGCCGCCTGCTGGGCTGCGCGGTCGAGGCCTGGAACGAAAACGGCGAGCCGGTCATCGGCGAGGTCGGCGAGCTGGTGTGCACCCGGCCGATTCCGTCGATGCCGCTGTACTTCTGGGGCGACGAGGGCGGCAAGCGCTACCTGTCGAGCTACTTCGACATGTACCCCGGCGTCTGGCGCCATGGCGACTGGCTGCGCATCACGCCCGAGGGCGGCTGCATCATCTACGGCCGCAGCGACGCCACCATCAACCGCCACGGACTGCGCATGGGCACGAGCGAGATCTACAGCGCCGTCGAAGCCCTGCCCGAGGTGCTCGACTCGATGGTGGTCGACCTCGAATATTTGGGACGGGAAAGCTGGATGCCGCTGTTCGTGGTGCTGCGCCCCGGGGTGGCGCTGGACGATGCGCTGCGCGGCCGGCTCAACGCCGCCATCCGCACCGCGCTGTCGCCGCGCTTCGTGCCCGATGCGATCGTGCAGGTCGCCGAGATTCCGCGCACGCTCTCGGGCAAGAAGCAGGAACTGCCGATCAAGAAGCTGCTGCTCGGCCATCCGCTGCACAAGGTCATCAACAAGGAGGCGATGGCCAATCCCGGCTGCCTGACCTGGTACGAGGACTTCGCGGCCCGGCGTGCCGCAGCGTCTGCCGCGCCGGCCTGAGCCGCGCGTCGCAGCGAGCCGCCACCGCATGGGGGAGGCCGGCACCTCACGCGGGGAGATCGGGCTGGGAGCGCAGAGTGGTTGAGCCGGTCGACCTGCTCAGCGCGGGTCGCGCAGCACGACCGTGCCGGCCAGCTTGTCGTGCCAGCCCTGCTTGCGCTCGTCGAATGCGACCCACAGCAGCCCGAGGCCGAGCGGGATCATCGCGACGAAGTACCCGAGATAGCGGCCGACCGACTGCCCGGGCGACATCGGCCCGCCGGTGTCCGCGTCCACCACCCGCAGGCCCAGCCACATCTTGCCCGGCGTGGCCTGCTTGTAGAGCCAGAACAGCACCACGGCCACGGCCGGTGCCACCCAGGTGACGAGAAAGTCGCCGGGCCCGGCCAGCCAACCCGAGGCAGCGGCGCTGAAGTAGGCCTTGCCATAGAGCGCGAGCAACACCGGCGCGGTGACGACCGCCACCAGCACCGAGTCGATCAGCGCGGCGGCGACGCGGATCCAGAAGCCGGCGTAGAGGACAGCGGGAGGGGCGGTGTTGCGCATGGAGTCGCCAGCATAGCCGCCGCCCGCACTGTCCCGTCAATAGATATCGACTCGCCCGTGATAGTTGAAGCTGCCGTCATGCACGAAGGCGGAGCCCACCGGCAAGGTCAGACCGTCGCGCGAGAGGTCCAGCGCATGTCCGAAATAGGCGTCCGTCTGGGAGCGGCGCGATTTGACATAGTGGCTGAAGGTCCAGCTGCCCGCCACCTTGCGGTACAGGTGGACGGCGCCGGAGCCGTAGTTCGCGGCATCGGCCTGCGGCCCGTCGATGGCCAGGGCGGCCGACGAATCGCCTGTTGCGGCGATCGCCAGCAGCGTGCCCGTTCCGTCCATGGTCAGGGCAGCGCCGAATGAGTCCCAGGACCGGCCAACCGGGGACTTGATATACCGTTCGAGGCTCCAGCTGTTACCGGCAAAGCTGTACAGGTAGGCTGCGCCGGAGAAGGGCACGCTGTTGTCGGCCGGGTTGCCTCCGCCGCCCCAGGTGGCGGCCGAAGCTTCACCCGGCGCGCCGACGAGAAGCGTGTCGCCCGCTTCCGACAGCTTGACCGCGTAGCCGAACATGTCGTCCGAGTCGGGGTTGGGGGCCTTGATGAAAGCCTCCAGGTTCCAGTTGTTGCCGTCGCGCACGAAGGTGTAGACCGCGCCGGACCAGGGCGCCTGGTCGTTGGGCTGCGGGTTGATGCCGGTCGTGCTGCTGGCCTCGCCGATCGCGCCGATCGCGACGCGGTTGCCGTTGCCGGCGATGCTGACCCGGCTGCCGAATTCGGCTCCGGCAACCGGCGCGCCCGCCTTCAGGAAGGCCTGCTGCTGCCAGGTCTGCCCGGTGCGGGTGAAGATGTAGGCGGCGCCTGAGCGCGAGGCCTGGTTCGACTGCGGATCGGCACCGGCCGCATCCTCGCCGGGCGCGCCGATCACCAGCACCGAGCCGTCGGTGGACATGGCCAGCGACGCCCCGAACTCGTCCGATGTGCCGGACACGGTGGCGGCCAGCTCGGCCACCGCGCCGCTGTCCCGGTCCAGCACATAGACCCGGCCCCGGCCGTTGGCAACGTCCGAATCGCCAGCGGCGATGATCTTGCCATCGCCGCTGACGGCCACGCCCTGGACCCAGGTCATGTCTGCCGGCTTGAAAATGCGTTCGAGGATCCACCGGTCGTTGTTCCTCACGAACACATGCACGCCGCTGTCCGCCCCCATGGGTTGCGCAACGGCCAGCACGCTCCCGTCGGCCGAGGTCGCCAGGTTGTAGCCAAAGTAGCGGTCGGTGGCGACGCCGGCTGCGGGCTCGAGTTCTCCGGTCAGCTGGACGGGCGAGGGCTGGATGATCCGGCTGCGGGGGCTGCAGCCCGAGGCATTGCAGGCTCGCACGTACACCGTGGACTTTGCCTCGTCGGGCACGAAGATCGATTTGCGGGTCGCGACGTTCTGTGCGGTGGTCTCTTCGACGGCACCGGCCGGCCCGTCGCCATCGACGTCGCGTCCGACCCGGTAGCTCGTCGCTCCCGCCACCACGGCCCAGGTCAGCGTGTAGCTCTTGGGGCCGTAGGCGATGTCGAACTGCAAGGGCGCGGCCGGCGCGCCTGCCGTCGGCTGCTCGGGCGCCACGGCCTGGCAGCTCACGCCGGCCGTGTAGACGTTGTTGTTCGGGATGAGGCCGCTGCCGCCCTGCACGGTGCAACGCTGGCCGGACGGCTGGCGCTCCACTTCCACGAGGTAGCTGGCGAGCGATCCGTACTTGTTGGTGAACAGATAGGCGCCATTGGAACTGACGTGAACACGCTCGCCCAGGTTCGACAACAGCGTCACCGTGCCCGAGAGGCCGGTGACCTGGCCGCCCAGTTCATAGGGCGGCAGCGGATCGGGTTGCGCGGGAGGTGGCAGGGGGGCCGGTGTCGGGCCCCCTGCGACGGGCGGGCCAGGATCGTTGCCGACGCCGCCTTCGCCTCCGCCCCCACAGCCCGCGAGCCCCATCAGGGCCGCGGCCAAAGCCGTCGCCAGCAAGTGCTTCATCACCGATCTCCGAAGTTTGCGGCGAATCTAGGAGGGGATGTGCGGGCGAGGCAGTGCCAAAGGTCACGCGATCAGCGCGGGCCGGAGCGAGGCGGAGCCGTCCCGGAGCCGGTGCGCACGCCTGCGTCAGAATGCGTACGAGGCTCCACCATGTCCCGTCGCTCCATCCGCATCACCCGCTCCAGCGTCGTCGTTCAGCTCGAACGCCAGCTGCGCGAGGACTCGTATCCGCGCCTGCAGATGTGCCTGATCGTCGCGCTCACCGGCGCGTTCGGCCTGCTCGCATCGTTCCTGCTGCTGCACGCGGGCGTGGGTTCGATGGCGCTGCGGTATCCGCTGGCGCTGGGCTGCGCCTACCTGTTCTTCATGTTCCTGCTGTGGCTGTGGCTGCGCACGCAGGCCGAGGACTACCTGGATCTCGTCGACGCGATCGATCTGCCCATGCCGGGTGGCCGCAGCGGCGCGGGGCCGGGCATCTCGAGTGGGCGTGGCGGCGACTTCGGCGGTGGCGGCGCGCAGGCGGGTTTCGATGGCCCCGGGCCGTCGGCCGGCGCCCTGCCGCAGGGGCTTGCGCCTCGCGCCCCGGCGTCGGCGGTGGAGGTGCGCGCTGCATCGTCCAGCTCGGGGGACTGGGCCGGGACAGGCAGTGAGGCTGCCACCGGCTCGGGTGGCTCGTCCTTCGACCTGGATCTGGATGCCGGCGAATTCTTCATTCCGCTGCTGGTGGCGCTGCTGGCCGTGGGCCTGGCATTGGCGTCGCTTTACGTGGTGTGGATGGCGCCGGGCCTGCTGGCCGAGCTGCTGTTCGACGGCGCGCTGTCGTATTCGCTCTACCGCCATCTGCGCCACACGGGCAGCAGCCACTGGCTGGAGACGGCGGTGCGCCGCACGGTGCTGCCCTTCGTGCTCACGGCCGTGTTCCTCGCGCTCGTGGGGGCCGGGCTGTCGCACTGGGCGCCGGGTGCGCGCACGCTCGGGCAGGCGCTGGGGCACGAGGTGCGCGCACGCTGAGGCGCGAGGCACGGGTGGGATCGCGTCCGGCGTCGAGGGCGGCGAACCCGGCGGCGAAAAAGGGCCCCGCGACGAGCCCGTCCGTGAGCGTGCCGGGCCGTCAGTAGAGATCCACCCGGCCGATGTACCTGCCTGCGGGCTGGTCGAACATCGGGGCGCCCACGGCCAGGGTCTTGCCGTCGCGTGAGAGGTCCACCGCCGGGCCGAAATAGGCGTTTGTCCGCGTGCGCCGCGACTTGACGTAGTGGCTGTAGGTCCAGGCGCCAGCGACCTTCCTGAACAGGTGAACCGCGCCCGCGTCATAGAAGCGGTTGTTCGTCGGGTCGCCGTCGATGCCCAGGGCGCCGCTTGCGTCTCCCGACGAGCCGATCGCCACCAGGGTGCCGCTGGCATCCATGGCCACGCCCGTGCCGAACACGCCGAACGCCCGCGCAACGGGTCCCTTGAGGTAGCGTTCCAGCGTCCAGCTGTCGTTGGCAAAGGCGTAGACGAAGGCGGCGCCGTTGTACAGCAGGCTGTTGTCGGTGTGATCGCCCCCGCCGCTCCAGGTCGCCGCTGACGACTCGCCGGGTGCGGTGATCACCAGGGTGTCACCCGATTCCGACAGCTTCACGGCGTAGCCGAACATGTCGTCGACGTCGGGGTGAGGCGCCTTGATGTAGGCCTCCAGGACCCAGTTGTTGCCGACGCGCACGAAGGTATGGACGGCGCCGGCATAAGGCGCCTGGCTGTTGGGCTGGGGGTTGATGCCGCCTGCGCTGCCGGAGTCCCCGGCCGCGCCGACCGCGATGCGGCTGCCGTTGCCAGCGATGCTGACCGCGTAGCCGAACAGCCCGTCGGACATGGGGGCGCCAGCCTTCAGGAAGGCCTGCTGCTGCCAGGTGGCGCCGTTTCGCGCGAACACGTAGGCGGCACCGGATTCTGTGGCACCGTTGACCTGCGGGTCCTGGCCCGGGGCGTCCTCGCCTGTGGCGCCGATCACCATGAGCGTGCCATCGGTGGACAGGCTGATGGACCTGCCGAATTGATCGTTGTTGCCCGGGATCGCTGCAGCCAGATCGGAAATCGCCGAGGTGTTCCGGTCCAGCACGCGGACGCGCCCTTGGCCGTTGGAGGCGTTGGGACTGCCGAATGCGACGAAGCGCCCGTCGCCGCTCATGGTCAGACTGTCGATCCACAGGTTGTCAGGCGATTCGAAGATGCGCTCCAGGGTGTACAGGCCATTGGCTCGCACGAAGATGTGGATGCCGCTGTCCGGCTCGAAGGGCTGGGCGACGGCCAGGACATTTCCGTCGGCCGAGATGGCGACCGAGTTGCCGAAGAAGCGGTCACCGGTGGGGCTGGCGGGCGGGACGATCTCGCCGATCATCTGCAGCGCCGATGGCTGGACGGTGCTGCTGCGCGCGCTGCAGCCGGCGGCGTTGCAGGCACGAACGTAGACCGTGGCGTTCGCCTCGTCGGGCACGAAGATGCCGCTGCGCGATGCCAGCGTCTGGAGGGTGCTTTCCTCGACTGCGCCGGCCGGGCCGTCGCCATCCATATCGCGTCCCACGCGGTAGCTCGTGGCGCCCGCCACCGCCGTCCAGGTCAGGGTGTAGCTCTTCGGGCCGTAGGCCAGTTCCAGCTGTGAGGGCGCGGCGGGCGTGCCCTGGGGCGGCTGCTCGGGGGCTGCGGCCTGGCAGGTCACGGCGATGTTGCGGACATCGCCCAGATCGACGACGCCGCTGGCCGCCTGCAAGGCGCAGCGCTGGCCGGCCGGCTGCCGTTCGATCTCGACCCGGTATGGCGCCTCCGGGGCATATCGCGGGGCAAAGGCGTAGGCCCCGTTTGCGGTGACGTCGAGCCGGTCGCCCAGGTTGGACACCAGGGTCACGGTGCCCGACAGGCCGGACACCACACCGCCGAGACCGAACGGCGGCGTGGGTGCCGCCGGCGCCGGTGGGGACGGCGGCTCGGCGGTCGGGCCGCCCGCGATGGGCGGGCTGCCAGGGGGGGCCTGATCCGTGCCGGTTTCACCGCTTCCGCCGCAAGCGGCAAGCCCCATCACCACGGTGGCACAGGTTGCCATCCACCAGCTTTTCATGGCCGTTCTCCAGAGTTTCGAAGAATCTAGGCTGGCGTCTGCAGGGTGGACAGTGCCGAAGGTCATGAGTCAACGGACACGCCCGGCCCGGTGGGCCGCGCTCGGGGCTGCGGCAGGTGCGGCTGCGGACGTGCCGACTGTTCAGCCCGGCTTGCGGTTGACCAGCACGATGCCCACGGCCACCAGGGCCAGCGCCGCCAGCAGGCTGGGCGTCACCGGTTCGCGCAGCCACAGTGCGCCGGCCACGAGCGAGAACACGGGCGTGAGGAAGACGAAGACCGAGATCTTCGTCGCGGGGTAGCGGCCGAGCATCCACATCCAGGCCAGATAGCTCACGAAGGCGCCGATCACCGTCTGCACCGCCAGCGAGCCGAGCGCGAAACGGCTGAATGAATCCGGCCAGCGTTCGCCCAGCCCCGCCGACAGAAAGGGCAGCGCCACCGCGCTGACGGCCACCTGGTAGAACAGCAGCTTCTCGGCGCTCAGCCGGGCCAGCGAGGTGGTGCGGATGACCACGGTCGTCAAGCCCCAGAACATGCCGGCCGCCAGCGCGAGCACGTCGCCGACCCACTGGCCGGGCCGCGCGCCGGCCGCGAAGCCCTCGCGCAGCGCGAAGGCCACCGCAGCGAAAGCGCAGGCCAGCCCGACCCATTGCAGCCGGCGCAGGCGCTCGCTGCGCACCCACAGCGGCAGCAGCGCCGCCACCCAGAACGGCGAGGTGTAGAGGAACACGGTGAGGCGCGAGGCGCTGGTGGACTCCAGTCCGACGTAGAGCGCGGCGAACTCGGCAGCGAACAGCAGGCCGGCCACGAGCCCGACCCGCAGCGTGCCGTCGCGCTGGAACAGGGCCACGCCGCGCCAGCGGCACCACAGCGCCAGCAGCACGGTGGCACCGACGAAGCGCAGCGACGCCTGCAGCACCGGCGGCACATGGGGAATCGTCGCCTTGACCAGCACCTGCTGCACGCCCCAGAACAGGCAGCAGCCCAGCAGCATCGAGACGGCGACGCCGTCCAGATGGTCCTTGCGCTGCATCATGGCGCCGCCTGGCCGGCCACGCGGGCGAGCATGCTCTTGAGCGCTGCGGTCTCGTGCGCCGACAGCGCACCGAGCAGCCGCGCCTCGTGAGCCCGTGCTTCGTCCACCAGCGGGCGCACGAGTCGGCGGCCGCGGGCGGTGGCGGCCACCAAGGTGCGCCGCTGGTCGGCTGCATCGGCCTGCAGGGCCAGCAGGCCCTGCTCGCTCATGCGCTGGACCAGCTTGGTCACCGTGGGCTGCTTGGACAGCACCTCGTGCGCGAGGCGGCTGACCGGCAGCGGCGCGCTGTCGTGCAGCGTGGCCAGCACCCGCCATTCGATGAAGCTCAGCCCGGCCGCGCGGACCCGGGCCTCGAAGTCCTTGTAGAGCGCATGGTTCGCCTGGCCCAGCAGGTAGCCCAGGTACGTGCGCACGAAGGGCTGTGGCGCCGCAGCCGCTGCGCCCGGGGGCCCGAAGCTGGCGCCTGGGTCGCGGGCGGGCGAGACGCGGCGCCGGATGGCCAGGGGCCGCCGCACAGGTTGCGGCGCCAGCGGTTCGGCCGGCTGCGCGGCGTGGCGCGCGGGCTTGCTCTCGGCGCTGGCCCGGGGCCGCGATGGAGCGTCATGCCTCATGCGATGGGCTTCATGCGTCATGCTTCATCCGTTCACAGCGGGTGCTCGGTGAAGTAGCGTCCGCCGTGGTACAGCAGCGGCGAGGCACCGGCGCGGTGGCTGCAGCGCTCGACCTCGCCGACGAAGATGACGTGGTCGCCCTCCTCGTAGCGGCTGCGGTTGAAGCATTCGAACGTTGCGGCGGCACCGCTCAGCAGGGGCGCTCCGCCCGCCCCTTCGGTGAAGGCCACGCCGCTCCAGCGGTCCGCGCCCTTCTGCGCAAAGCGCTCGGCCAGCGCCTTCTGGTCGGCCGCCAGAATGTTGATGGCGTAGTGCGAGCCCGTGCTGAAGGCCGGCATCGAGCCGGCGGCCTGCGACAGGCTCCACAGCACCAGGGGCGGCGCCAGCGACACGGAGTTGAAGGAGTTGGCTGTGAGCCCGACCAGCACGCCCTGGGCGGAGCGCGCGGTCACGATGGTGACGCCGGTGGCGAACATGCCCAGCGCGGTGCGGAACTCTGCGCCGGAGAACACTGGGGGCCGGGCCTTGGGCGGAGGGTTCACGTCGACTGCTTCAATTTGCATGAAATTTCATGAATAATGATACGACACACAGGAGACGAGCACCCACCATGCTGCAGGAAACCATCGAGCCCGCGTGGCTTGCGGCCTTCGAATCCGTCCTGCGGCGCTGCGCCCTGCAGCCTGGCGACACGGTCGCCGTGCTCTGCGAGAGCCAGACGCGTCCGGTCCTGCCGGCACTGGCCCGCCTCGCGGCCGACCGCATCGGCGCGCGGGTCTTCACGCTGACGATGCCCACCCCATTCTCGCCGGATGTGCCGGTGTCGCGCTCGACCGGGGCTTCCCAGGCGCTGCAGGGCCTGGCACCCGCCGTGCAGGCCCTGGGCGCCAGCACGCTGGTGGTCGACTGCACCGTCGAGGGGCTGATGCATGCGCCCGAGCTGCCCGCCATCCTCAAGGCCGGGGCACGCGTCGTCTACGTGAGCAATGAACATCCGGAGGCGCTGGCCCGCCTGGTGCCCGGCGACGGGCTGGAGCCGCTGGTCAAGGAGCACGTGCGCAGGCTTCGCGGCGCGCGCCAGCTGCGCGTGACCTCGGCGGCCGGCACGCAGCTCGACATCTCGCTCGCCGGTGCCGTCGCTGGCGGCAACTGGGGCTACACCAGCCGGCCCGGCACGCTCACGCACTGGCCGGGCGGGCTGGCGCTGGCCTTCCCGGCGGCTGGTTGCGTCCAGGGCACGCTGGTGCTGGCCGAGGGCGACGTCAACCTCACCTTCAAACGCTACATCGAGCGGCCGGTCACGCTGACCATCGAGAACGACTACATCACCCGCATCGACGGCACGGGCGTGGACGCCGAACTCCTGCGCAGCTACATCGCCGCCTGGGGCGACCGCGAGGCCTATGCGGTGAGCCATGTGGGCTGGGGCCTCAATGCCGCAGCACGCTGGGACAGCATGGCGCTGTACGACAAGCGCGACTTCAACGGCACCGAACTGCGCGCCTTCGCAGGCAACTTCCTCTACAGCACCGGCGCCAACGAGGTGGCGGGCCGCCACACGCAGGGCCACTTCGACCTGCCGATGCGTGGCTGCACGGTGACGCTCGACGGCGTGCCGGTGGTGGCGGCGGGGCAGGTGCTGCCGTGAGCGTGCCGACCTTCACCACCCTGGGCACCGGGCCGACCCTGCTGATGCTGCACGGCATCGGCGGCGGCCACCTGTCGTTCGCGCCGCAGGTCGAGACCTTCGCCGGCTCGGGCTGGCGCGCCGTCGCCTGGGACATGCCGGGCTATGGTCACAGCGCGCCGATCGAGCCCTACAACTTCAAGGGCCTGGCCCAGAGCTGCATCGCGCTGATCGAGACCCTGCAGGGCGGCCCGGGCGCGCCGGCCGGCGGCGTGGTGCTGCTGGGCCACAGCATGGGGGGCATGGTGGCGCAGGAGGTGGTGGCGCGCCGGCCCGAGCTGGTGAGCCGTCTGATTCTTTGCGGCACTTCGCCGTCCTTCGGCAAGCCCGACGGCGACTGGCAGCGGCAGTTCGTTGCCGAGCGCACCGCACCGCTCGATGCCGGCAAGTCCATGGCCGAGCTGGCCGAGGTGCTGGTGCCGCAGATGATCGGTCCGGGCTCGCTGCCCGAGGGCGTCAACCTGGCCCGGCACTGCATGGCGCAGGTGCATCCTGCCACCTACCGGCGCGCGCTGGAGGCCATCGTCGGCTTCGACCGACGCGCCAGCCTGGCGCAGATCCACGTGCCCACGCTGCTGGTGGCGGGCGAGCACGACCGTAACGCGCCGCCGGCCGTCATGAAAAAGATGGCGGACGCCATTGCCGGCAGCACCTACGTGGAGATGCGCGGCATCGGCCACCTGCAGAACCTGGAGGCGCCGGAGGAGTTCGACGCGCTGGTGCTGAACTTCCTCGCGCTGCCGCGCGTGCTGCACTGACGGGTCGGCCATGCCCCGGCGAGTCCCTCCCACCGCGCAGCCCGGCTTTCTGCCGACCTCTTTGTCGGCCGTTCTGCCGGCCCTTCTGCTGACGCTGTTCCTCGTGGCGCCGGGCACGGTTCGCGCCGAGCCCGACGCCGATCTGCTCGGCGCGGCCCAGGGTTACCCGGTCGGCGGGCCGCCCACCTGGTACCAGGTGCCGTACCGCGTCGGCTCCTGGTCGGCGATGGAGAAGACCGGCCTGGCCGTGCGCGAAGTGCCGCGCGCCGGGCCCGTGGCCGAGCTGCCGCGCAGGGCCAGCCCGCCGGCGGTGCAGTACCGATACCGCAACCTCGGCTACACGCTCGACGAGTACCTGGAGCGCCGCCGCGTCACCGGGCTGCTCATTCTCAAGAACGGCGAGATCGTGGCCGAGCGTTACCGCTATGCGCGCACGCCCGAGGCGCGCTTCATCTCGTTTTCCATGGCCAAGAGCGTGACTTCGCTGCTCATCGGCATGGCCATCGACAAGGGCCTGATCGCCTCGGTCGACGACCCTGCGGCCAAGTACGTGCAGGCGCTGGCCGGCTCGGCCTATGGCGCCACCAGCATCCGCCATCTGCTGCGCATGAGCTCGGGCGTGAAGTTCACCGAGCTGTACGACGGCAACGACGACATCTCTCGGCTGTCGCGCGCCATGTACGGCAGCGGCCCGCGTCCGCTGGACCTGCTGCGCGGCTTCAACGAGCGTCTGCAGCCGCCCGGCGAGAAGTTCACCTACGCCACCGCGGAGACCGAGGTGCTCGGCCGCGTACTCACGGCCGCAACCGGCCGCAGCATGGCGCAGCTGACCAGCGAATGGCTCTGGCAGCCGCTGGGCGCGGAGCGCGATGCGCTGTGGCGGGTCAGTGCCGACGGCCAGGAGCAGGCGGGCGGCGGCTTCATGGCGACGCTGCGCGACTGGGGCCGCCTGGGCCTGATGCTGGCGCGCGATGGCAAGGTCGGTGACCGGCAGGTGGTGCCCGAGGCCTGGCTGCTCGATGCCACCGACGTGGCGCGCCAGCCGCCGGCCTTCGCACCCGGCCGCGCGACCGGCTACCTCGGCTACGGTTACCAGTTCTGGCTGATGCCCCAGAAGGGCCGCACCTTCGGCATGCAGGGCATCCACGGGCAGGCGGTATTCGTTCAGCCGGCCAGCGGCATCGTCATGGTCCACACCGCCGTCTATGAAGGCGCGAGCGGCCGGCAGGAGCCCGAGGCCTATGCCGAGCGCAATGCCCTGTGGCTGGGCGTGCTGCGCAGCCTGGGCGGCCTGCCCTGAGCGTGCGTTCCGGCCGCCCTGCCCGATGCGCCGCGTCCTTGTGCCTTTCTCATCCCACCCCCTGACAGGAGACACCCATGGCCGATGCCGCCTCCCCGCTGCCGGACTTCACCCCGGCGGTCGGCGACCTGCCGTTCACCCCGAAGCAGCGCGAGCTGCTGGCGCGGGCCCATGAGCTGGGCCGCACCAGATTCGCGCCGCGCGCGGCCCAGTGGGACGAGTCGGCGAGCTTTCCCTTCGCCAACTACGAGGATCTTCGCGACGCCGGCTTTCTGCGCCTGTGCGTGCCGCAGGCCCATGGCGGACTCGGCGCTGACTATGCCACCTACATGATGGTGGCGGCCGAGATCGGGCGCTTCTGCGGCGCGACCGCGCTGACCTGGAACATGCACATCTGCTCGACGCTCTGGACGGGCGTGCTGGCCGACGGCATCGCGATGAACGACACCCAGCGCCTGGAGCATGCGGCGCGGCGCGAGCTGCACTTCGAGCGCGTCGTGCGCGACGGCGCCATCTACGCCCAGCCCTTCAGCGAGGGCTCGGCCGCAGCGGCCGGGCGCGCGCCCTTCGGCACCACGGCGCGCAAGACCGAAGGCGGCTGGATCATCAACGGGCGCAAGATCTTCGCCTCGCTGTCGGGGGCGGCCGACTACTACGGCGTGCTGTGCACCGAGGACAAGGGCGACGAGCTTCCGGATGCGCGCGACACGCTGTACATCGCCGTGCCCGCGACGGCGGCGGGCTTCTCGATCAGCGGTGACTGGAATCCTCTGGGCATGCGCGGCACCGTCAGCCGCAACCTCAGCTTCAAGGACGTGTTCGTGAGCGACGCCGAGCAGCTGATGCCGCGCGGCATCTACTTCAAGGGTGCGCAGACCTGGCCGGCGATGTTCTTCACGCTCGCGCCGACCTACCTGGGTCTGGCCAATGCGGCGTATGACTTCACCGTGGCCTATCTGCGCGGCGAGATCAACGAGGCCACCGGCGCGCCCGTGGCGCCGGGCGAGCGCAGCGTCAAGCGGCGCATGTTCCCGACCAAGCAGATCGCGGTGGCGCAGATGCGCATCCAGCTCGAGCAGATGCGCAGCCTGTTCTCGCGCGCCATCAGCGAGGCGCGCCCGAATCCGTCACGCGACGAGAAGATGCGGCTGTACGCGGCCCACTACAGCGTCATGGAAGGCGCCAACGACATCGCCCGGCTGGCCATCCGCACCTGCGGCGGCCAGAGCATGATGAAGCACCTGCCGCTGGAGCGCCTGTACCGCGACAGCCGCTGCGGCTCGCTCATGCTGCCCTGGACGGCCGAGCTGGTGCTCGACCGCATGGGCCGCGAGACGCTGTACCTGCCGGGCGAGAAGGACGACTGACGGCGTGACGCGGAAGGGAGGGCGGACGAGGGGCGGACTCAGCTGCGCCCGGCCGGCACGGCCTCCATCTCGCGGATCTCGCTGCGGAAGATGTTGCCGTTGCGGTTGCGGGCCACCTCCTCGCGCTTGATCGCCAGTCCGTAGCGCGGGTCGACCCAGTTGCGCGAGCGGAACGAGGAGCCGTTGCTCGCGAAGCCCTGGTAGTCGACCACCCAGGTCTGGAAGGTGCCGGCCGGCACCGTGATGGTCTCGCGCGCCACCACCTTGAAGGTGCCGCGGAACTGGTTGGTGTTGCCGTCGTTGGCCTTCTGCGTGGAGCGCGACTCCCAGGTCTTGCCCACCTGGAACTCCGCCGGCGTGCTCCCGAAGGGCGGGTCGAAGGTGCCGAAGGCGTTGCGGATGGTGCCGGACAGCTGCGTCAGCACGGACTTGCCGCCATTGAGCTCCACGGTGTCGCCGCGCACGGCGGTCACGGTGTTGGTGGCGCGCTCGATCAGCACGCCGGTGAGGCTGTCCTTGAGCACGGTGCGGTACACATCGCCCAGCAGGAAGCGCTCGCCTTTCCAGCCCAGCGCGGCCGACTCGCCCTGCGCGGGGGTGGCCTGGATCTTGGGCGCGGCAAGCCGGTCGAGCCGGAACTGCGCGGCCTCGGCCAGCTCGCCCTGAGGCCAGGTCTGCAGGAAGGTGTAGAAGTCTTCCGGGTTCTCCGACTCCTTGATGCGGTCCCACGCGGCCTTCTGTGCATTGAAGGCCGCGACTTTGGCGCTTTCGTCGGGTCTGGGCGGCGGCTTCTGGCCGGTGTTGAAGTAGAAGTCGTCTTCCAGGCTGGTGGACTCCCAGGGGATCTGCCGGCCCTGGCTCTGCTTGCGCACCTGAAGGCGCACGCGCTTGAACACATCCTCGATCTTGGCGCTGGGCTTGGCCAGCTCCTGCAGCAGGTACTGCGTGTACAGACCGTTGCCGCCCTTGGCGTCGCCGTCTTCGGCGACGTTGCCGGGCGCTGTGGCGTAGGCCAGGAAGGTGCCAGGCGGCGCGTCGAGCTGGGCCAGGCCCTTGCCGCTGGCGGTGCCGGCGAAGGGGTTGTCGCGGCAGGCATCGAGCACGACGATGTTCATGCGGTTGCCCGCCGACTTGAAGGCCTCGATGACGCTGCCGATGTCCACCGCCTGCTGCGGCACGTCGGTCGCCTGGCGCAGCTGCGCGTCGACGGGCACCATGTAGTTGCGCCAGTCGAGCTGCACGCCGTGGCCGGCGTAGTAGAGCATGCCCACGGCCTGCTTGCCGCGCAGGGTTTCGCGGATGCGGGCGATGGCGTCGGCCATCTGGGCACGGCTGGCGTCTTGCAGCGTGGTGACGGAAAAGCCGAGGTTGCGCAGGGACTCGGCCATGGCTCGGGCGTCATTGGCCGGGTTGACCAGCGCAGCCGATCCGGGATAGGCGGCGTTGCCGATGACGAGCGCGAGGCGCAGGTCCGAGGGCGCCTGAGCCTGGGCCGACACCAGCAGCAGGCCAGCCAGCAGCGGCAGCGGGCGCGGCGCGCGGGCGAGGCGGCGCCACAGCGGCCGGAGCCCGCGCGGGGCGCTCGTCAGGCCGGCGCGGCGGGCATCGGGTTTGTTCGGGATCATGGACTCCTCCTTGACTTGCTGTCCTGCCGGGCTGCCCGCGTGGGGCGGCCGGTGGTCAGCGAACTTCTTCGACCGACAGCATCGTGGCGCCGAACGCGTCGGAGCACAAGGGGTTGTTCCTGCGTGCCGCAGGGGTACTGCATTCGCGGCCAGGCGTGTCGCGCGCGGCGGTGAGCAGCGCACCGAGCCGCGCGCGGCCTTCGGTGTCGTTGAGCGAAGCCATGAACGGTCCGGCCTTGCCCGCCACGAGCGTGCCCAGGTCGCGCGGGCCGTCGGCCACGATCACGAGCAGGTGGTCCGTCCCCGCCGGGCCGCCGGCCCGCACACGCCAGTTGGGGCGCGGCAGTGACAGGCGCTGGCCCGCCTCGATGCGGTTGGCCTTGTCGAGGTCGTTGGGAAACAGCAGGTAGACCGATTTGTTGTCGGAGCCGGCGAGCGCAAGGTAGACATAGCCGGCCCGGTCGGACTGGACGGTGATGTCGAGCGCATCCTGTCCGATCTTCAGCTGCGTCTTGCCGAGCGAGGCCTGCACGCGGCGCTTGGCGTCGCGCTGCTCGTACATCTGGCGCAGCGCTTCGGCGCCGGAGAGCGGGCGCGGCGGCACGGCGGCCGGCGGCATGGCCACGGGTGGGGACGGCGTTGCGGTGGCGGCCGCCTGAGCTGCCGGTGGAGCCGCCGGTGTGGCCGCCGTCTGCGCAGGCGCCTGCGGGGGACGGGCGCTCGCCTGTGGAGCGGCGGGTGCCGTGCCTGCCGCAGCGGCGCCGGGTGGCCGCGCCGCGCCGGCCGCTGCCGGGGCCGGCGCCGAGGCGGCGACAGGCACCGATGGCGTGACCGGGGCGCCCGCCAGTGCCGTGCCGGCCTGGCTGAACCACGCTGGCACGAAGCCGCCGTTGCCGCTGAGGGTGAGGTTGTGCGGCTTGAACAGCCGGTCGTTCTGCATGCGCTGGTTGATCTTCTGCTGGGCGCAGATGCGGATCTCGTCCATGGTGATGGCGCCGGAGCCATCAAGGTCCTTCGCGTCGCGCAGCATGCAGTCGCGCACGAACTGGGTGGCGAGGCCCCCCTTTTGCTCGTCGTCGAAGCTCACCTCGTTGTCGCGCGAGGCGCTCAGGTGAATGATGTCCTGCGGCAGTCCGCCCTTGTCGGTGGCTTCGACTACCAGGTTGCGGGTCTTGACGTTGACCGGCTGGCCGCATTCCTCGCTGATCTCGGCGAACTTGGGCCGCAGCAGGCCCTCGTCGGTGGGCAGCGCAAAGCCCCGTGTGCGGACCTCCGCCATGCCGCGCACCAGGCCGCCGGAGTGGCAGGCGTCGTACATCACGAACAGCTTGTCGGTCTTGGCTGTGATCGGCTTGAGGATGTCGGCCAGTTCGCGGTTGGTGATCGTGCCCTTCTGGCCGCCGTCGTGCGCTAGCAGCGCTTCGACGCAGCCTCCGGCGGCCGCGTCCTTGTAGCGCGTGCCGTGGCCCGAATAGTGGATGAAGACGCGGTCGCCGTCTTCCACGCGCGCGTTGAGCTCGGCCAGCGCGCGGCGGATGTTGTCGCCGGTGGCCTGCTCGTCCTGCAGGTAGGTGATGTTGGCGGGCGGCACCTGCATGGCCTCGGCCATCTGGGTGGCCGACTGCCGGTCGATGCGCGCGCCGGGCAGGGGCGGCGTGCCCGGGTCGGCATAGCGGCTCACGCCGATGATGAGCGCGTGCCGGTTGGCGCGCGCGCCCACGCTGCGGGTGGCCAGGGGCGCGGAGACGGCCTGCGGATTCATGGCCGAGGTGCGGACCCAGCCCGTCGTGCCGGCCGACTCCACCAGGGCCCAGTTGCCTTCGAGGCTGACGATGCGCAGCGGCGCGCCGGCCGGCAGCGCCGCCAGGATGTCGGCTTGCGCAAGCTTGTCGGCGCGCAGCTCGGTCGGGCGCAGCGTCGCGGCGTCCTGGGCCTGCGCGGCGGGCGCGGCGAGCACCGCAAGCGCAGCCAGCAGGCCCAGCGTGGCCGCCAGCGGCGGCGGCAGAAGGCGTCGGATCATGGCGGTCATTCGAGGTTGACGATGCGCACGCGGCGGTTTTCTGCCGCCATCGGATCGTCCTTGTTGGCGGGCTCGGCCGAGCCCTTGCCCGATGCGACGAGGCGCGACGCGTCCACGCCCTCGCCCTTGAGCAGATCGCGCACGGCTTCGGCGCGCTGCTGGCTCAGGCGCAGGTTGTAGTCGGCGCGGCCCTTGGCGTCGGTGTGGCCTTCGATGGCGAACCGGGCGCTGGCGAGCTTGTCGGACTTCATGGCGACGGCCAGGTTGGCGAGGGCGGGGCGGCTTTCGGGCCGCACCCGCGCCGAGTCGAAGTCGAACTGGATCAGCAGCGACAGCGAGGCCGGCGGCACCGCCTCCACCGTGAGGTTGCGCAGGCTGCGCGTGCGCGGCGGCGGCGTGAGCTTTTCGATCATCTGCTCGGCCGTGGGGGTGGCGGCGCCGGCCGCAGCGTCCGGCGGCGTCTGCGCTCCGGCGGGCAGGGCCGTCAGCGCAGTGAGAGCGGCCAGGGCGGCGAGGGTGGCCTGTGCGGCCAGGCGGGTGAGGGGCGCCGTCAAGGCGCGCGGGTCGGTCGGTGGTGGCGTCATTCTTCGTGCAAGGTGTCGGGGCTCAGGCGCGGGTGCTGCATGCGGACGATCCAGGCAGCCCAGGCCAGCGACAGCAGGACCAGGGCAGCGCCCAGCTTGTGGACCAGGCCGCCCAGCGTCTGGGCCCGCTGCAGCAGGCCCATGGAGGACAGCAGGAAGATCCAGTCGTGGCCTCCCTCCTCGCCGGTGCGCCCGCTCAGCAGCATCAGTTGCGGCTCGAGCGCATCGTACACGTAGGGCGCGACGTCGAGCACGGACACGCCCACGAGCCACAGGCCCAGGGCCGCGCCGAAGTTGTCGCGGTTCTTCACGAGCAGCGCCGTGCCGAGCACCAGCGGCATGATGAGCTGGCCGAGCGTGCCGCCCAGGACCATCATCCAGTGGCCCAGTATCATGAACACGACATGGCCAGCCTCATGAAAAATCAGCAGTGGACGGTGGATGAACGAGCTTCCGATCTCGCCGGTGCGGTAGTCGGCAGCGATCAGCGCGACGCCCCAGACGGTGAACGCCGCCAGCAGGGCCGCGCGCAGCCACCAGCGCAGCGGATCGACGCGCTCGGGCAGGTACGCCAGCAGCGCGGCGAAGCGGCGCAGCGCGCTGCGGGCTCCGTCCCCGGCGCCAGATTCGGCCTCGTGGGGGTCCCTTCCACGCCCGGCTCCTGCGAGGCCCGGGGTCCGCAGGGGCGCAGCGCCGCGTCGCACGGTCTGGCCGACCTTGGCCAGGATCACGCCGCAGCCGCCGCAGGCCGCCGGCAGCGACTGGTCGGCGGGCAGCGGCGCGTGGCCGCACTTGGGGCAGCGCGTGTACATGGGCTTGAGTTTAGGAGCGCGCTGCGCGCCCTCGCAAGCGCGGCCGTGTTCGCGGCGGCCTGTGTTGCCGGGCCGACACACGCTGCGCCGCAGGGCGTGCCGGCTGCGCTGGCTGCGTCCGCCGGTGCGTCCGCCGCTGCATCCGCAGCCTCCTCGCCCTGCGACAGCTTCGTGGCCCGGCTGCCCAACGTGAACGCGGCGCTGTGCGAGGCGGCGGGCCTTCGGCCCACGGGCGCCACCTCGGTGCGGGGCCGGCCGATCTACAGCCGCGACGTGGCGGCCGAAGGCGCGCGGCTGCGCGTGCTGGTGATCGGCGGCATCCACGGCGACGAGCTGTCGTCGGCCTCGGTGGCGCTGCACTGGATCCGGCTGGCGTCCGAGCAGCCTGCGCAGATGCCGCAGGCGGTGCACTGGCGCTTCATCCCGGCGGTCAATCCCGATGGCCTGCTGGCACGCCCGCCCACCCGCGTCAATGCCAATGGCGTGGACCTCAACCGCAATTTCCCCACCCCGCAATGGGAGCGCGATGCACGCGTCTACTGGGAAAAGCGCACCCGCAAGGACCCGCGCCGCTACCCCGGCCCGCGCCCGCTGTCCGAGCCCGAGACCCAGCTTGTGCATGCCGAGATGCAGCAGTTCAAGCCGCATCTCATCGTCAGCATCCACGCGCCCTATGGCGTGCTCGACTTCGACGGCCCTTCGGTGCCGCCGTCGCGCCTTGGCCGCCTGTATCTCGACCAGGTCGGCATCTTTCCGGGCTCGCTCGGCAATTACGGCGGCGTGCACAAGGGCGTGCCGGTCGTGACCATCGAGCTGCCCAACTCCATGCGCACACCGCTGGACGCCGAGACACGGCAGATGTGGCTCGACCTGCTGCGCTGGATGGGCGAGAAGATGACGGGCGAGCGGGCCGAGGACAAGCGCACGCGCGGCCCCTGAGCGGCCCCCGTTCCCTGCCTGCTGCCGGGATTCGCAATCGGTTCTATAGTCGGTGCTGCCCTTCCCCGCAGCCACCCCACCGAGGTCTTCCGTGAGCATCGATACCCTCTCTCCCGACACACCCACGCGTTTCGGCAGCGGCCAGGCCGTGCGCCGCCTGGAGGACGAGGGACTGCTCCTCGGCCGGGGGCTTTACGCGGGCGATGCGGCCATGCCCGGCCAGGGCCAGGTGTGCTTCGTGCGATCTCCCTATCCGCACGCGAAGATCCTGTCCGTGGACACGGCGGCGGCGCGCGCCCTGCCCGGGGTGCTCGCGGTCTACTCGGGCGCCGACCTCGTGGCCGAGGGCGTCAAGCCGATGCCGCTGTCGACCTTTCCGCGTGCGGGCGCCGGCCCCGGCGTGTCGCCGCCGCGCCGCGCCCTCGCGCATGAGCGGGTGCGTTTCGTGGGCGAGCCGGTCGCCATCGTGGTGGCCGAGAGCCTGCAGCAGGCGCTCGATGCGGCCGAGGCCGTGGCGGTGGACTACGAGGAGCTGCCCATGGCGGTGGCCCTGGACGACGCGCTGGCCGACGGCGCGCCGCAGCTGCTGGAGGACGGCCCGGGCAACGTGGCGGCCGAGGCGCGCTACGGCAATGCCACGGCGGCGGACGAAGCCTTCGCGCGGGCCGCGCACGTGGTGCGGCTCGACATCACCAACCAGCGCATTGTCGCCCTCACGTTGGAGCCGCGCGCGGTGCTGGCCTTCATGGACAAGGGCCGGCTCACGCTGCGCATGAGCACGCAGATGCCCTCGGGCGTGCGCAACTCGGTGGCCGATGCGCTCGGGCTGGCCAAGGAACAGGCCCGCGTCGTGGTGGGTGACGTGGGCGGCGGCTTCGGCATGAAGACCGGCGCGTACCCGGAGGACATCGCGGTGGCGTTCTGCGCCCACCGGCTTGGCCGGCCGGTGCAGTGGGTGGCCGACCGCAGCGAGGAGTTCCTGTCCTCGCACCATGGCCGCGACCTGCAAAGCCATGCCGAGCTGGCGCTTGACGCGAGCGGCCGCATCCTCGCGCTGCGCGTGCATTCGCTGGCCAACGTCGGCGCCTACCCCACGGGCACCGGCGTGGCGATCCAGCTGCTGATCGGCCCGTGGGTGCAGACCAGCGTCTATGACATCACCCTCGTCGACTTCCGCTTCCGGGCGGTGGTGACCAACACCGCGCCGACCGGTGCCTACCGGGGAGCGGGCCGGCCCGAGGCGATCTTCATCATGGAGCGGTTGATGGACGAGGCCGCGCGGCAGACCGGCATCGACCGCGTCGCGCTGCGCCGGCGCAACTTCATCCGGCCGGAGCAGATGCCCTACAGGAATCCGATGGGCCAGACCTACGACACGGGCCGCTTCGAGCACGTGATGGACCAGGGTCTCGCGCTGGCCGGCTGGGACGGCTTTGCCGAACGCGCGGCCGCGTCGGCTGCCCGGGGCCGCCAGCGCGGGCTGGGCCTGGCGACTTTTCTTGAATGGACCGGCGGCAACGTGCTGGAGGAACGGGTGACGGTGCAGGTCACGCCCGACGGCGTGATCGAGGTGTTTTCGGCCGTGAACGCGATGGGCCAGGGCATCCTCACCACGCTGGCGCAGCTCGTGGTGGATGCGTTCGGCGTGCCGATCGACAAGGTGCGCATCGTGCTGGGCGACACCGACCGGGGCGACGGCTTCGGCAGCGCGGGCTCGCGCTCGCTGTTCACCGGCGGCTCGTCGGTGCGCGTGGGCTCGGAGCGCACCATCGCCCTCGGCCGGGACCTGGCCGCCCGCGAGTTCGAGGTGGCGGCCGATGACGTGCGCTACGAAGCCGGCGCCTACAGCGTGGCCGGCACCGATCTGAAGATCGGCCTGTTCGAGCTGGCCGGTCGCCAGCCCGAGGGGCGGATCTTCGTGGACAGCACGAACACGGTGGCCGGGCCGACCTGGCCCAACGGCTGCCATGTGTGCGAGGTGGAGCTGGACCTGGCGACGGGCGAGGTGGAGGTCGTCGCCTATGCCTCGGTCAACGACGTGGGCCGCGTCGTCAACCCGATGATCGTGCGCGGCCAGCTCGACGGCGGTGCGGTGCAGGGCCTCGGCCAGGCGCTGCACGAGCGCGTGGTCTACGACCGCGAAACCGGCCAGCCGCTGACCGGCAGCCTGATGGACTACGGCGCACCACGCGCCGACGTCGCCCGGGCGATGTTCGTCACGCAGATGGACGAGTCGACCCCGTGCAAGAACAATCCCCTGGGCGTCAAGGGCGTCGGCGAGCTCGGCACGATCGGCGCGACGCCGGTGGTCGTGAACGCGGTGGCCGACGCGCTGGCGCGCGCCGGACATGGCGCCAAGGCGCCGCTGCTGCAGATGCCGCTGTCGCCCCACCGCCTGTGGGCACTGATGCATGACGAGGCCTGAACTCGGGCCCGACTCGACCATGACCAACGCGACGGAGGCCGACCTGGCCGCCGCGCCCGCCGGCCGCAACGGCTTTGCCGCCCCTTACTGAGGATTTCACAGACCATGATCGTTGAACGCATCTGGACGGGCAATTCGTACCGCAACTACAACTACCTCGTCGCCTGCCCCGACACCGGCGAGGCGCTGGCCATCGATCCGCTGGACCATGAGAAGTGCCTGAACACGGCCAAGGTCAAGGGCTGGCAGATCACCCAGGTGCTCAACACCCACGAGCACCACGACCACACGGGCGGCAACGCGGCGGTGATCGCCGCCACCGGCGCGAAGCTGATCGCGCACCACAAGGCCGCCAGCAAGATCGACGGCGTCGACCGGGGCGTGGGTGCGGGCGACATCATCAAGGTGGGCAAGCGCATCGAGCTGGAGTGCCTGGACACGCCGGGCCACACGATGTGCCACATCTGCCTGCGCTCGCACACCGACCAGCCCGCGCTGTTCTCGGGCGACACGCTGTTCAATGCGGGCGCCGGCAACGTGCACAACGGCGGCGACGTGAACGCGCTGTATGACACCTTCGCGGCCCAGCTCGCGACGCTGCCGGGCCACACGCGGCTCTACCCGGGCCACGACTACATCGAGAACAACCTGAAGTTCACGCTCGCGCGCGAACCCGGCAACCGCGCCGCGCGGGGCCTGCTGCCGGCCGTCGAAGGGCAGGATCCGGCGCCGCTGGTGACCACGCTCGCGCAGGAAAAGGAGATCAACACCTTCTTCCGCCTGCGGAGCCCCGAGCTGATCGAGCAGTTGCGCGAGCGCTTCCCGGACCTCGGCGCCCAGCCCGAACCTCGGGAGGTGTTCACCCGCCTGCGGGAACTGCGCAACAGCTGGTAGGCGGCGCGCGCATCAGGACGGCGGCACGTCGAAGCCCCGCCGGATCACGACAGCGGCACGTCAAAGCCGCGCCGCATCAAGTCAACGGCACGTCAAAGCCGCGCCGCGTGCCAGGCCGCGCCATCATCGCCTCGTACCAGCGCCGCACATGGGGAAAGTCCGCGAGGTCGACGAGGTGGCGCGGGTGGCGCCAGACCCAGGCCACGATGGCGAAGTCGGCGATCGACAGCTCGTCGGCGAAGTGGTCGTGCTGCGCGAGGTGCCGGTTCATCACGCCGTAGAGGCGCCGCGTCTCGGTAAGGTAGCGCTGCAGGCCGTAGTCGCGCTGGTGCGGCTCGGTCAGCGCCGCGAAGTGGTGCACCTGCCCGGGCATGGGCCCAAAGCCGCCCATCTGGAACATCAGCCACTCCATCACCGGCACCCGTTGCGCGAGCGTGAGTGGCCAGAACAGGCCGGTCTTCTCGCCGAGGTACATGAGGATCGCGCCCGATTCGAAGATGCTCACCGGCTTGCCGCCGGGCCCTTGCGGATCGACGATGGCCGGGATCTTGTTGTTGGGGCTGATGCGCAGGAAGGCTTCGTCGAACTGGCGGCCCTGGCCGATGTCCACCGGGTGCACCGCATAGGACAGGCCCATCTCTTCGAGCGCAACGCTGATCTTGCGGCCGTTGGGCGTGTCCCAGGCATACAGGGCGATGGTCATGGGTCGGGTCTCCTGGGGGGGGCGGGCATCCGCCGCCGGTCTCGTCGGCGCTCCTGCGCCCCACAAACCCCGAGCATAGGTCTTTGCGAAACGCCATGACGGCCGGCGGGGCAGCCGTTAACATGGGCCGAACGCCGGGTTGCGCCCGCGCTCCGGCCCCGCAGCCTTCTGCCTGACCCACCGACACGACCTCATGACCCTCGAACTCAGGAACGAACCCGAGCGCCACCGCTACGAGGCGCTGGACGACGGCAAGCTCGTCGGCTACTGCGAGTACAACCTGCCCAAGGGCAGCATTCTGTTCAGCCACATCGAGGTGCTGCCCGGCAACGAGGGCAAGGGTGTGGGCTCGTTCATCGCCAAGGGGGTGCTGGACGATGCGCGGGCGCAAGGGCTGGCCGTGATCCCCGCCTGCCAGTTCATTGCGGGCTACATCCGCAAGCACCGCGCCGAGTACATCGACCTCGTGCGGCCCGAGACGCAGGCGGCCTTCCGGATCTGAGCTCAGCGGCCGGCTGTGCGCGGCAGCCGGTGCTGCAGGAAGAACGCCATCATGGCGGCCGTCGCCGACGGGCCGCGCGGATCGGTGTGCGAGCCGGCCGTGTCGCCGCCCGACCAGCCGTGCGTGCCGGCATCGATCTCCCAGTGTTCCACCCAGGGCGTGCCGTCGTCCGCCAGGTAGCGGGTGCGCAGCGCCGGCCGGGCGCCGGCGCCCTCCTCCGTGCTTTCGCGCCGCTCGAGCGGGCGGCCATGGAACTGCACCGCCTTGACTGCCGCCTGGGCGATGCGCTCGCCGTTGTCCGGATGCACGGTGCGGTCGGCCGTGCCGTGGAACACGATGGTGGCCACGGGCGGCAGGCGCCCGGCCGGCGCGGCGGCGGGCGGGCCCGAGCGCATGGCCGAGAACGCCGAAGGGATGTCCCACGCGGCGCCGCAGGGCAGGCCCGAATGCACGCCCACGGCGGCGAACAGGTCGGGGTAGAGCGCCCCCAGGATCGACGCCATCGCGCCGCCGGCCGACAGGCCAGCCACGTAGACCCGTGACGGGTCGACCTGGCGGCGCCCCAGCGTCTGACGCGTGAGCGCGGCGATCATGCCGGCCTCTCCGGTGTCGCGCTTCTGGTTGGCCGGCTCGAACCAGTTCCAGCAGCGCGAGTGGTTGGCCTTTTGCAGCTGTTCCGGATAGAGCACGTAGCACTTGGCGAGTTCGGCCTGCGCATTCATGGCCGTGCCCAGGGCGAAGTCGGTGGCGGTCTGGGTGCAGCCGTGCAGCAGCACGACCAGCGGCAGCGGTTCATCGCCGATGCCCGAGGGCACGTAGAGCCGGAAAGGCCAGCGTGCGCCTTCCCACTCGAAGCTGTCATTGCGGAAGGCCCGGGCCGAGGCGCGCGGGGCGGGGGCTGTGGCGGGCGGTTGCGGTGCCGCCGAAGGGCTTCTGGCAGCGGTGGGCGAAGCGTCCGGGCCCCTGGCGTCTCGGGACACCTGCAGGTCCGAGGCGTCGCGCGCGCCGAGTTCAGGCGGCTGCGAGTCGGCCTCGGCGGGCAGAAGCTCGCGCAGCGCGGCGTCGATCACGAGGCCGCGGCGCGTCGCGCCCGGGCCTTCGGCGCGTCGGGGTGTGGCGGGGCCGGATGAGGTTGCGGCCGGGGGAGCGGCCGGCGGGACCGGCAGATGCGCGAGGGCGCGCTGGAGCATCCGCGTGGCGCGCAGAAGCTGGCCGACGCCATTGAGTCGGGGCGTCTGCAGCCATTTGGCGGTGAAGGAGCGCGGCATGGAGAAATCCTGTGCATGCAGACGAATTGCTGCGGCGCAACATAGGATACGCCTGAAT
>JBGAIH010000040.1:0-40240 GCA_044225675.1 Burkholderiaceae bacterium | reverse complement strand
GTCATCGAGGCGGCGACGAATACCCGCAGCGAAGCCAGTCGGCAGCGCGACACGCGCAGCGGGCTGTTTGGAGGCAGCGGCGGGGGCCTGGGCGTCACGCTCGGCAGGCGCGAGCAGACCGACAGCAGCCAGGTCGAGACGCACATGGCCAGCGCCACCACGATCGGCGCCATCGCAGGCGACGTGAACCTCCGCGCCGGCACCACCTACCGCCAGACCGGCAGCGACGTCCTCGCCCCAGCGGGCGACGTGCGCATCCAGGCCCAGGACGTGCGCATCACCGAAGCGCGCGAGAGTCAGCTCCAGCAGAGCCAGCGCAGCGTGCGCCAGAGCGGCCTGAGCGTATCCGTCACCAACCCGGTCCTCACGGCAGCGCAGACCGTGCAGCAGATGGCCCAGGCTGCCACCCGCACCGACGACCCCCGCATGCAGGCGCTGGCCGCCGCCAGCGGCTTGCTGGCTGTGCGCAACGCCGCCAAGACCGTGGAGGCAGGCCAGCAGGCCAAGGACGCCAACACCGCCGACAAGCTCGGCGGCGTCAGCGTCGCCATCAGCCTGGGCAGCAGCCGGGCCGACAGCAGCGCGTCCAGCGAGAGCGAGACGGGCCGGGCGTCGAGCGTGCAGGCCGGCGGCACGCTGAGCATTCAGGCGACGAGCGCCTCAGGTGGGGCGGGCCCGGGCGGAGGCTCCTCCCCTGCGAATTCAGCCGGCAACATCCTCATCCAGGGCAGCCAGCTTCAGGCCGGCCAGAGCGCCACCCTCAGCGCCGCAGGCCAGATCAGCCTGCAGGCCGCGCAGAACACCACCCGCCAGTCCACCACCAGCAGCTCCAGCGCCTCAAGCCTCGGTGTCACGGCCGGTCTTGGCAGCGCAGGCGGCCTGGGCTTCACCGCCTCCACCAGCCGCAGCAATGGCCACGCCAGCGGCCAGGACCTCACCTACGCCAACACGCACATCGCGGCCCCCACGGTCAGCCTGCAAAGCGGCGCCGACACCGAGCTGCGCGGCGCCGTCGTCAACGCGGGCAGCGTCCAGGCCCAGGTTGGCGGCGATCTGCGCATCACCAGCCCGCAGGACACCCGCACCTGGCAAGAACAGTCCCGCAGCTCAGGCGCCAGCGTTACTGTCGGCGCCTCCCCCAACCTCAGCGCCAGCGCCGGCCGCACCGACATCGCCAGCCAGTACGCCAGCGTCACCGAGCAGTCCGCCTTCAGAGCCGGCGACGGCGGCTTCCAGGTCGAGGTCCAGGGGCGCACCGAACTCACCGGCGGCGCCATCACCAGCAGCCAGCAGGCCGTCGACGGCAACACGAACCGATTCACCAGCCAGGGCGGCATCCGTACCGAGGATGTTCGCAACAGCGCGAGCTACCAGGCGTCCTCCTTCGCCGCCACGCTCGGCGTTGGCTCCGCGCTGGACCGCACCACCGCAGGGGCCGGCCACCAGAGCGGCCAGGCCGCCAGCACCACCGCAGCCGCCATCAGCGGCGTGGCGGGCGATACAGGCGCCCGCACCGGCGATGCCTCCACCGCGCTGGCACCGATCTTCGATGCCCAGCGCGTGAACGCCGACGTGCAGGCCCAGGCGCAGATCATCAGCGCCTTCGGCCGCCTCGTCATTCCGGCCGCAGCCAGCTTCGCCGACGCCCGCGCGATGGAACTGCGCCGCCAGGGCCAGGAGGACGAAGCGCGCCAGTGGGACGAGGGCGGCGCCTACCGCGTCGCGCTGTACGGCGGCCTGGGCGTCCTCACGGGCGGCGCAGGCGGCGCGGCCGGCGCCGTCACCACGGCCAGCCTCGCCCCGGTCATTGGCGAGGAGATCGCTGCACTCAACCTGCCGGAGCCCGCACGCCAGGGCCTCACCGAACTCATGGGCCTGGGCCTGGGCGCCCTCACCGGCGGCACCGCCGGCGCAGCAACGGGACTCACGCAGACGGCGCTGAACTACGTCAGCCACAGCCCGTTTGCCGAAGTGCGGCGCATCGTCAGCCAGGAGAACGCGCGCCTCCTGAACCAGTGTGGGCCGGACTGCACGCTGGAGCAGCTACGCGCGTACGACATGCACATGCAGAGGCTTGAGGCTGCCGGGAATCTGGCTGCCATCGATAAAGCCAGTCGCCTGACCGCCGAGCAAGCGCAGCAGCTAGGCCAACTGGTACTCGAAATGATGCCGGTCTACGGCAGTGCCGAGTCGTTGCGGCAACTACTGACAGGCCAAACGACGATTTCTGCAGAAGATGCAAGCCGTTTCTGGGCAACTGTCGGCCTCGTCCCAGTTGCTGGAGGAATGCTGCAACGGGTAGGCAGAACGACAGAGGATGTGCTGAAAGCACTCTCTGTCGCCAACAAGACGAGCGACGCGGCTAAGCAGCAGGGCTTGGTCAACGACGCGAACAGGTTGCTCAAGCAGTATGTAGATGACATCGAGCTGCAAACCGGATATCGGCTCAATCTTGAGCAGCGAACGGCCCTTGCGCAAGAACTAAGGCAGGTTGATCATGTCATTACGCTTACCCCTGTGGAGAACGCAGCGTTGCGATCAGAATTCAATTCAAGCCGTAGCAAACTAATCGCCGAATGGGAGATGAGAACGGGGCAACCGTGGCCCTCGACCGTTTTTGAAGGAAGAAGAATTCCAGCTCAGGCTCATCATGTCATTCCCGTAGCGAACAACGGTCCAACCGTTTGGTGGAACATAACGCCAGCTATGCGTCCTGATCATATGGCGATGCATGCAGCAGACAGTCCACTCAAGAGAATTCAAGCCGGAGGCAGATAGTGTTCAGTTCTATTGGTTCAATCGCACCCGTTGAAATCAAGACGCTTACAGATGAGCAGGTTGCTCGCTCATCTATCTATCCGTACCCAGAAGCCCTCTACGCGAGTGGGCCGTGGCGTTGCGAGGAAAAAATTCTGCTTCAAGTCGAGACGGACCTGGGTTTTAAGCTGCCGACGGAGCTAAGAGCTTGGTACCTGGAAGTTGGAGTATGTCGCATTCCATTCGGCGAACAAACGCCATACTCGTCGCCAAACAATGTACTCATGCCAACGCATATGCCACAGCTTGTTGGCGGAATTTGCTCATGGATGGAGCCAGACATCGTAGTAGAACCTAGAACTCTTCCATTCTTCGAGAGAGACGCTGGACTCTTCGTCTGCGTCCATCCGTTTTCCGCAAATCCAAATGCCGTCCATTGGATGTGGGGTGAATGCATAGGTAACTCCGTGGCTGAGTTCTTTCGCAACATGTTGGACAACCCTGATTGGCTTGGTGTGTTCAAGCCCCGAGGTCGGAGATCATCGCCTTCACCGGGATAGGAGAACTTGGCTCCGCTTGTCTGAACAGCCTCGTCTGGCGCAATCCGCTGACGAATGAACTTGAGAACTTCAATCTGGATCGTTGATACGGCCGGAAAGATCGAGAAGGCTGCTTCAGCCATTCAAAGCAAGGTGCTAGGAAGATGACACGCGACTGTTTGGCAACTGAATTTTGGCTGGATCAATGGATCGCCTTCAGAAAGAGCTCGCTCAGGCTCATGGCCGAGCAAGCGTCAGTCCCTTCGAAGAATCCAGCGTATCGACCACAGTTTCTGAGAGACTTGGCAGTCGACCATCTCCAGATGATCCTGTGTTGCTACTCGCGCGGAGATCAACCGGAAAGCTTGAAGCCCTACTTCGATGACATCTTGAACTACCTCGAGTTGGCGGAGAATGAATCCAAATCGAAGACCGAAGGGGCGGTCGATAGCCGCCGAGAAAAAGCAGCTCAGCTAGAAAGTATTGATCAATACATACAGGACTTTTGGATCGTCTCTTTGGCCGTCGTGTTCGATGTACCAGAAAAGCAGTGGATGAGAGTCTGCAACGTCATCCGAACAGAAGAAGACGAGCTACTGGACCGATTCATATTTCAACGTTCTCCGAATCGACCTCTCGGCACAAGGCTGTGCTATCCCAAGCCCTACGCCAAGCTTCTGAAGGCCATTGACGCGCCCAGATCGCAGCAAGCAAGACTGCTGTGCTCATTCCTCGATGCGTGGTACACAGAGCTTGGAGAAGTCGCTTCTCCAGCCGGACGTGGAACTCGGGGTCCTTCGTGGCACCGATACCACTCTCCGATGAAGGGCGCGTATTTTGGCTATTGGTGCCTTGAAGCAGTTGCGGCAGTCAAGTTGTTCCAACTGGATGATGGCTTGTGTGTCGGCCATCCTCACTATCCGGGCGACCTGCTCCGCCCCGGGCGGATCACTTTTCCGGACGTTGATCGCCTGGAACCGGAGTTGGCGTCAGCACTGCACCGCGCCGAGCGGTCCGTGCCATCCGCTGAACCTCAACAGATCTCGTGGTGGCAAGGCTTCAAGATGCTGGTGAAAAGCCGGTGGCCGTTTTGACAGGCTTTAGTTATCCGATTCGGGCTTTTTGCCGGCGCGATGTCCAACCTCGAATGCGGTTGAAGGGTTCCGCAGCCAGCACCACCCAGGCATCCATCAGCGGCATCGCAGGCAATGCGAGTGCCAGGACGGGCGATGCATCCACCGCACTCGCGCCCATCTTCGACGCCGGGCAGGTCCGCGCCGACGTTGGCGCACAGGTCGCCATCACGGCCGAGTTCGGCAGAACGGCCAGCAAAGCCTGGGCCGACTATGCGCAGACGCAGTCGAACGCCCTGGCCGCGCAGGCCCGCGACGCCGAGCAGTCCGGCGACACCGCCCGCGCCCGGCAGCTGACCGACGAGGCTCGCCAGTGGGACGAAGGCGGCCTGTACCGCTCTGCGGGCCACACCGCACTGGGCGCGCTGGCGGGTGGGCTCTCCGGTGCGGCGGGCGCCGCGAGCAGCGCCACGCTGATGCCCGAGATCGGTCGCCTGATCGATGCGACGGACGCACCCCCGGCCATCCGCCAGGGCCTGGGCATGATCGTGTCGGCCGCGCTCGGGGGTGTGGCCGGTGGCGCATCGGGCGCGGCGTCGGCCTTCAATACCGACACCAACAACCGGCAGCTGCATCCGTCCGAGAGGCAGCGCATCCAGGACCTCGCCGCCGACAAGGCGCAGTCGACCTGTCGCGCCAGCACCTCCTGCGAAACGCAGGCCCGGCTGTACTGGACCGACATGCTCGAGCGCGCCGCGCAGGACCGGGTGGACGCCGAGGCAGCCAGTCGCAACCAGGCGTACTACGACCAGATCATGGCAGCCGCCGGCCGAGCCGGCAGCGAGGCATCGCTGGGCGCCGCCCAACGCTTCTTCAGCGATCTGGGCGAGGCGCATCGACTGCTCAATGCGTCGTCCGGCCAGACCCTTCTGGACGCGCAAGGCCGCCCGGTGACCGGAACCGACGGCAGGCCTCAGACCTACTTCTCCGCCGCGACCGCGCAGCGGGACAACCCCTACGGCAATGTCTTCCCCGGTGGCCAACCCGGCACCCAGTCGTCCGTGATTCCTGGCAAGGCCCAGCGCGATCTGGCCCGGCTGGACAGGCTGAACACGCCCAACGGCCAGGCCGTGCCGGACACGACGCTGGAGGAGTTGCTGATTGGTGTTCGCGTGCCCACGCAAGGCGCGGCGGCAACCGTCCAGGCCACGGAGCGGCAGATCGCGACCGCCGTGGCGGGCACGGCCAAGTCCGCCGAAGAGGCGCTGCTGCGCGCAGGCGGCGCGCTGGACAAGGCCGGCAATCCCCTGCTGGACATGAGCAAGCTCAGCTCGGAGCAAAAGCGCCTGGTCGGCGAGCAGCTGTTCGGGCCGAACACCGTCCGGCAGATCGTGCCCGACGGCCAGCAGATCGCGCGCGTGCAAGCCCAGGGCAGCAACGGCATCGACGAGCTGTACCGCGTCCAGCGACCCGATGTGGACTACGTCAGCATCGAATACAAGTTCGTCGGAGCCGACGGCAGGACGGGCGCGCAGGTCTTGAAGAACACGAAGGATGGGAAGCAGGGGAGCGAAAGTTGGATTCAGGGCTCGAATCGCATCGAGAAGGCCGTGGCTTCCATTCGAGAAGTCGAGCGAATCTACGACGCTATAGATGCGGGGCGGCTTGAAAGCTGGGTCGTGACGATCCGCTCTGACGGATCGACTTTTGTGCAAGTGCTGGATGCCTTTGGCAAGCCAAAGCCTGTCGACGCCTCGAGAATTCTCAGACTAGGCTCCGCACTCTCGGGAGCAATGAAATGATCCGTGCGCCTCTTGGGACTGCTGCTTGGTGGGAAGAATGGTCTGCACATCGGAGGCATCGAATCGACGATGAGGTCAGGCGAATCGCAGAACCCAGCGCAAATCCCCCCTATCGACCGCAATACGTGTTGAACAATGTGCAGCATCGGCTGCGATACATGTTGACGCTCTACTCCGCCGGCGCCCCCATCCGCGACCTGAGCCCTCACTTGCCCGGCCTCATCGATGCCTGGGGACTGTCCAACCGCCTGAGCGACGAGATTTGCTTCGAACACAAGCTCCAGAGTTGCCGCGACTGGGACTTCTCCCTCGCCAATCTCAACCACTACAACTGGTGCTTCTGGCTCGTCGGCCTGGCGCTGTCGCTCGATCTTCCTGACGCACTCTGGCTGCGATTGCTCGCCCTGATCGACGGCGAGGGGCAGGACGTGCTGCTGGACCGGGTCATCGCCAGCCGTTCACCTGAGCGGCGCATCGGCACGCGCCTGCTCCACGCCAGGCCCTATGCACGCCTGCTGCGGGCGATCGATGCACCGCTGCCCGAACGCGCCCCGGCGCTGCGCGACTTCGTCGATCACTGGTACGCCGAACTCCAGCGACCCCGCCCCGAGAACGCCCGCGCGCCCACCATCGAGCCCTTCTGGTACCACTATGGCGACCCTGAGTCGCACCCGCTGGAGACGGGCAGCTACTTCGGCCGCTGGTGCATCGAGGCGGCCGCCGCCGTCAAGGCTTTCGGCCTCGACGACCGTCTGTGCCTGGGGCATGAGCACTATCCCGGCGATCTGCTGCGGCCCGACGGTCCGAGTACCCATCCACAGCGTGATCGACCAGCCAAGCCGTGGTGGCGTCGCCTTATCGGATCAGGACGGTGAGCTCGAGTGCCCCCCGCGTCAGAATAGTTGTCGCCTCCATAGATGAACCCCGGGGGCGGCGATGAAGGACGAACTTGGCTCGATACGGACAGGCATTCAAGGACAGAGCGGTGGCGAGGTTGCTGCCGCCGGAGAGCGCAGCACTGGAAGTGGTGTCGCGCGAGATGGGTATTGGTGCGGGCACGCTGGAGCGCTGGCGCGAGGATGCGCAGTCCAGGCCCGCCCGAGGGCGGGCCTGGACGGCGGGCGCCCGGCTGGAGGCGGTGATCACCACGGCGGCGATGAACGAGGCGGCCAAGAGCGCCTGGTGCCGCGAACACGGCGTGTACCCGGCGGAGCTGGACAAGTGGCGCGCCAGTGCGACCCAGGCGCTGGCCGAGCCCGAGGACGCACGCGCCAGCCCGCAGGCCACGCGGGCCGATCGCAAACGCATCAAGGAGCTCGAGCGGGACCTGCTGCGCAAGGACCGGGCGCTGGCCGAGACGGCAGCCTTGCTGGTGCTGTCAAAAAAAGTGGCGGCGATCTTCAACAGGGGCGAGGACGAATGATCGGCCTCGAAGATCGCCAAGCGCTGGCCCGGAACATCGACACGGCCCGTGCGGCAGGAGCGCGGCTGCAGCCGGCCTGCGAGATCGCCGGCATCGACGTGCGCACGCTGCAGCGCTGGAAGGCCCAGGTAGGCCTCACCGAAGGCGATGGCAGGCAGCAGGCAGTGCGGCCGACGCCAAGCCATGCCCTGAGCCCGCACGAGCGGGCTGCACTGCTGGCCGTGGCCAACGAGCCGCGCTTCGCCTCGGTGCCGCCGGCGCGCATCGTGCCCATGCTGGCCGACGAGGGCGTGTATCTGGGCAGCGAGTCCAGCATGGCTCGCGTGCTCAAGGCCCATGGCCAGAGCGCCCGGCGTGGCCGCGCCAAGGCGCCCAAGGCAAGCAGGCCACCCACCACCCACGTCGCCACCGCGCCCGGCCAAGTCTGGTGCTGGGACATGACCTGCCTGCCGGCCAACTTGATGGGCCGCTGGTTCCATCTGTACCTGATCCTGGACCTGTACAGCCGCAAGATCGTGGGCGCCGAGGTGCATGACCGTGATGACTCCGACCATGCGGTGCACCTGGTGCGCCGCACGGCGCTGGCCGAGAGCATCGCCACGGCAGACACCAGGCCGGTGCTGCATGGCGACAACGGCTCCACGCTGAAGGCCACGACGGTGCTGGCGATGCTGCAGTGGCTAGGCATCGAGCCTTCGTACTCGCGGCCCCGCGTGAGCGATGACAACGCCTATGCCGAGTCGCTGTTCCGTACGGCCAAGTACCGCCCGGAGTTCCCTGCCAACGGCTTTGCCGATCTGCACGAGGCCAGGGCCTGGGCCGCCGAGTTCGTGCGTTGGTACAACGTGGACCATCGCCACAGTGCCATCGGCTACGTTAGCCCGCAACAGCGACACGTTGGTGACGACCGCGCCATCCTGGCTGATCGGCACGCTCTCTACGAACAAGCCAGACGGCGCCATCCGGCTCGCTGGTCGGGCCGCACCCGCAACTGGGCGCACATCGGTGTGGTCACCCTCAATCCGGAACGCGACTCGGCGGTCAACTCGGCTGCCAGCGCTTCGCATACTCAGCAGAAAGCTGCTTGACTGAGGCGACAACTACCTTGACGCGCGCCGAGTGCGCCTCGCTCAAAACGCTGAAAAGGTGTTAAGGCTACGCTGATTTAGCCCTCGATTTCCGCAACGCTCGATGACCCCATTTCACATTGCGCGTCTTCATGCCCAAGAACGCGGACTTGGGCGTTGTCCTGCTGCTTTCGAAGGCCTTGCGGCCTCTCTTTGTCCCTTACGGACGCACCTGTGCCAGCAACAGCCCTCGGCTCATGTAGATGTTGACCAATGCCAACGCGGTGAACGCGCGCGTCGCGTTCTTGTGCAGGCCCGGTAGCTCGCCTTGCTGAACCCCCACTGCGCTTGATGATCGCGAACACGTGCTCAACGCGTGCCCGGACCTTGGACTTCTCGATTCTTGCGCCGCTGCTTCTCGTCGGGCACCCCATTGATATGGCGCACCTCTGGTTCGTACAGTTTCGGCCAGCGGCGCCTTCGCTGCGATCAGTTCTTGCTGGCTGGCATACGCATTGTCGCCGTAGACCTTGAACTTCCGCCGCCGTGCAGCGCAGTCGTGGTAACGGGTGCTTGTCATGCATTCTGTCGCGGCCGTCACCACCGCGCTGTGTGCCAGTCCCCAGTGGCTGTCCACCCCGATATGCAGCTTCATGCCAAAGAAGTAGTTCTTGCCCTTGCCCACCGGCTTCCATCTCGGGTCGCGCTTCTTCGCCTGTTCTTCGTCGAGCTGGGCGCGCTGATGATGGTGGCATCCACGATCGTGCCCGTGCCCACCTCATACCCTGGCCCTGCAGTACCTCGCCTACTTTGGCAAACAGCGCCGCTCAAGTTGATGCTGCTCCAGCAATCGCCGAAACCGCAGCAGCGTCGTGCCGTCGGGAACCCGCTCGCGTCCCAGGTCAATGCCCACGAAGCTGCGCAGGCTGGCGCTGTCATACAGCGCCTCTTCGCAAGCCTCGTCGGCCAGGTTGAACCAGTGCTGCACGAACAGCATGCGCATCATGCGCTCCAGCCCGATCGGCGGGCGGCCCCCTTCCCCCTTGGGGTAGTACGGCTCCACCACGCAGCACAACTCCTGCCACGGCACGATCTTGTCCATCGTCTTGAGGAACAGATCGCGTCGCGTCGGGCGACGGAATTGCTCGAAGTTCTTGTCCGCTTCCATGGCAAGGGTTTGCTGTTTCATGAATCGCTCAACGCATCACAGGGGCAATTGGTGGACCTTTTTCAGCGTAGCCTTAAGAAAATGACACGCGACTGCTTGGCAACTGAATTTTTGCTGGATGAATGGATCGCCTTTATAAAGAGTTCACTCAGGCTCATGGCCGAACAAGCGTCAGTCCCTTCGAAGAGTCCAGCATTGCAAGTTTCCGCGCGAAGCAAATTAAGAAATTGGAATCTCTAGTCAAAGCAGGTTTATGGATTGAGTTCGGACCGACGCGATGCAAACAGGGGTCCAAAAAACGTCTTGTTCTCAGAAAATGGCAATGAAGAAGATTAAGCATTTCATTCAGGGACTTATGAGCAACTCAAACCCCGACAACGACTGGTGCGTTGCAAACGCAGAAAAGCTGCGCGATGCAGACTTGCGTAGCTTTTCCATCCCCCGTTTAGAGCAGCGAAAATCCCTGAAAGTTGGCGCATCCGCAAAGATTCTCATCGAATCAAAGTCAAAGCGTGGCCCCATAACCGGCGAGCGTCCTTGGGTCGTTGTCACTGAGGCGCTGGGGGCAAGTTACAAAGTCAAGATCGATAATGACTTGGTGGTTTTTCCTGCTCTCAATGGCAGAGAGATAGAAGGCTACGCTGAAAAAGGTCCACCAATTGCCCCTGTGATGCGTTGAGCGATTCATGAAACAGCAAACCCTTGCCATGGAAGCGGACAAGAACTTCGAGCAATTCCGTCGCCCGACGCGACGCGATCTGTTCCTCAAGACGATGGACAAGATCGTGCCGTGGCAGGAGTTGTGCTGCGTGGTGGAGCCGTACTACCCCAAGGGGAAGGGCCGCCCGCCGATCGGGCTGGAGCGCATGATGCGCATGCTGTTCGTGCAGCACTGGTTCAACCTGGCCGACGAGGCTTGCGAAGAGGCGCTGTATGACAGCGCCAGCCTGCGCAGCTTCGTGGGCATTGACCTGGGACGCGAGCGGGTTCCCGACGGCGCGACGCTGCTGCAGTTTCGGCGATTGCTGGAGCAGCATCAACTGGGCGCCGCTGTTTGCCAAGGTGGGCGAAGTACTGCAGGGCCAGGAGTATGAGGGTGAGAACAGGCACGATCGTGGATGTCACCATCATCAGCGCGCCCAGCTCGACGAAGAACAGGCAGAAGAAGCGCGACCCGGATGCAGCCGGTGGGCAAGGGCAAGAACTACTTCTTTGGCATGAAGCTGCATATCGGGGTGGACAGCCACTGGGGACTGGCACACAGCGCGTGTGGTGACGGCCGCGAATGTGCATGACAAGCACCCCGACTTGCTGCACGGCGGAGAGTTCAAGGTCTACGGCGACAATGCGTATGCCAGCCAGCAGAACTGATCGCGGCGAAGGCGCCGCTGGCCAAGACTGTACGAACCAAGAGAGGTGCGCCATATCAATGGGGTGCCCGACGAGAAGCGGCGCAAGAATCGTGAGAAGTCCAAGGTCCGGGCACGCGTTGAGCACGTGTTCGCGATGTCAAGCGGCAGTGGGGTTCAGCAAGGTGCGCTACCGCGGCCTGCACAAGAACGCGACGCGCGCGTTCACGGCGTTGGCATTGGCCAGCATCTACATGAGCCGGGCTGTTGCTGGCACAGGTGCGTCCGTAAGGGACAAAGAGAGGCCGCAAGGCCTTCGAAAGCAGCAGGACAACGCCCAAGTCCGCGTTCTTGGGCATGAACACGCGCAATGTGAAATGGGGTCATCGAGCGTTGCGGAAATCGAGGGCTAAATCAGCGTAGCCAGAAATCGGCCCAGAAAACATACTGTCAGTGATCTTGCCGGATGAGTACAGGCTACCGTACGGCAAAACCTGCTTTGTCAGCAGCGCAGTATGGGAACGGGATCAATGGCCGACCTATGCGTCCAAGAACAACAATGAAGACCGAGAGGGACAAAGTGGGTGGCGGATCTTCGGAGAAGGGGAAGGTCCCTCGGATGCGAAAATTTCAGTGCCGGCCAAACTCCTGCTGAGTAGATTTCAGGTGCTGGACACGATTCTTGATGAGCCAAACACGTCAGATTGGGTTTGGAGTATTGGTGCTTCTGAGTACCAAGAACAAAACAAGAAATGAAGCCTAGGACAGCCCAGTGAACGCCATGTTCGCACCGCCCCTCTCCTACCCCACCGGCCTCGCTTGAAGGTGGCGAAGCCCCTCGCTCAATCCCCTCGCTCAGTCCCCGCGCGCAAACTCCATCGTCCGCACGCCGGTCGCCGTGCCGAGCAGGCACACCGCCGCGCCCTGGTGCGCGAACACGCCGACGGTGACGACGCCGGGCCATTGGCTCACGGTGGTTTCAAAGCCCAGCGGGTCGGTGATGGACAGGCCCTTGACGTCGAGGATGTGCTGGCCGTTGTCAGTGACGAGCGGCTGGCCGTCCTTCATGCGCACGGCCGCGGTGCCGCCGAGTGCCGCGAACTGGCGGATCACGCGTTGCGTGGCCATGGGGATGACTTCGACCGGCAGCGGAAAGCGGCCAAGCACGTCGACGAGCTTGGACTCGTCGGCGATGCAGACGAACCGCCGCGACTGGGCCGCGACGATCTTCTCGCGCGTGAGCGCTGCGCCGCCGCCCTTGATCATGAAGCCCCGCCCGTCGATCTCGTCGGCGCCGTCGATGTAGACCGACAGCTCGCCCACCTCGTTGGCGTCGAACACCGGGATGCCCAGGGCCTGGAGGCGTTCGGTCGATGCGTTGGAACTGGACACGGCGCCCCGGATGCGGTCCTTCATCGTCGCCAACGCGTCGATGAACTTGTTGACGGTGGAACCGGTGCCGACGCCGACGATCTCGCCGGGAACGACGTACTGCAGTGCGGCCTGGCCGACCAGGGTCTTGAGTTCGTCTTGGGTCATGGTGTGATTTGCGACAATAGTGAAGGTTTACGACGTCTGCCGATTATCCGATGCCTCTGCTGCCCTACGCTCTCGCCCGCCCCTTCCTGTTCGGCCTCGACGCCGAGACAGCGCATGAACTCACCATGGCAGCCCTGGCTCGCACGCAGGGCACGCCGCTGGCCTGGGCCTACTGCGCAAGCCGCGTGAGCGACCCGATCGAGCTGGCGGGGCTGCAGTTTCCGAACCGTGTGGGCCTGGCTGCGGGCCTCGACAAGAACGCGCGTTGCATCGACGGACTGGGCGGACTGGGCTTCGGCTTCGTGGAAGTCGGCACGGTCACGCCCAAGGGGCAGCCGGGCAATCCCAAGCCGCGCATGTTCCGGTTGCCCGAAGCCCGCGCGCTGATCAACCGACTGGGTTTCAACAATGAGGGGCTGGACGCCTTCATCGCCAACGTGCAGCGCTCCAGCCTGCGCCAGCGGCGCGAGCCCGGCGCGATGCTGCTCGGGCTGAACATCGGCAAGAACGCCGCCACGCCGATCGAGAACGCGCTGGACGACTACCTGCTCTGCCTGGACGGCGTGTACCCCCATGCCGACTACGTGACCGTCAACATCTCCAGTCCCAACACCAAGAACCTGCGAGCGCTGCAAAGCGACGAGGCGCTGGACGCCCTGCTCGGCGGCATTGCCGCGCGACGTGAGGCGCTGGCGCGGCAGCAGTCACGCCGCGTACCTCTGTTCGTCAAGATCGCGCCCGACCTCGACGAGACGCAGGTACAGGTCATCGCTGCCACGCTGCGGCGCCACGGCATGGACGGCGTCATCGCCACGAACACCACGATCAGCCGCGACGCCGTCCAGGGTCTGTCGCATGCCGAGGAGGCCGGCGGCCTGAGCGGCGCACCGGTGCTGGAAGCCAGCAACCGGGTGATCGGCCAGCTGCGCGCGGCGCTGGGTCCGGGCTTTCCCATCATCGGCGTGGGCGGCATCCTGAGCGCCGACGACGCGGTGTCCAAGATCCGTGCCGGCGCCGACGTCGTGCAGATCTACACCGGCCTCATCTACAACGGGCCGGAGCTGGTGACGCAGGCCGCCACCGCGATCAGGAAGCTGCGCTGAGCAGGCCCTGGACGGCCTCGCCGATGGCCAGCGAGCTGGTCAACCCGGGCGACTCGATGCCGAACAGGTTCACCAGGCCCGCCACGCCGTGGTCCGCAGGCCCCTGGATCACGAAGTCCGCAGCGGGCTCGCCCGGCCCGGAGATTTTCGGCCGCATGCCGGCGTAACCTGGAATCAGCGCGCCGTCGGGCAGCTGCGGCCAGTACCTTCGCACCTCGGCATAGAACGCCTCGCCGCGCCGGGGATCGACCACCAGATCATCGGGCGAATCGACCCATTGCACGTCGGGGCCGAACTTGGCCTGCCCGCCGAGGTCGATGGTCAGATGCACGCCGAGACCGGCCGCCTCGGGCACCGGATAGATCAGCCGCGCAAAGGGCGAGCGGCCCGCGAGAGTGAAGTAGTTGCCCTTGGCATAGTGCGGCGCGGGCACATGGCGTGGATCGAGCCCTTCGAAGTGGCGTGCCAACTGGGGTGCGGCGAGCCCGGCGGCGTTGACCAGCGTGCGCGCTGCCAGACCTGTGCCATCGGCCGCTTCCAGCTCGATGCGCCCGCCCCGGCTCGCAGCGCGTGCCAGCGGCGTGCGCAGGGCCACGAGCCCGCCGGCGTTTTCGAGGTCGCCCTGCAGCGCCAGCATCAGGGCATGGCTGTCCACGATGCCGGTGCTCGGGGAATGCAGCGCGGCCACGCAGGCAAGCTGCGGCTCCAGAGCCTGCGCCTCGGCGCGTGACAGCAGCACCAGATCGTCCACGCGGTTGGCCGCAGCCTTGGCGCGGATGCCCTCCAGCTGATGCACCTGCTCCTCGGAGGTCGCGACGATCAGCTTGCCGCAACGCCTGTGGGCCACGCCGCGCTCCGCGCAGTAGGCGTAGAGCAAGGCCTTGCCGCGCACGCAAAGCCGCGCCTTGAGCGAGCCCTCCGGGTAGTAGATGCCGGCATGGATCACCTCGCTGTTGCGCGAACTCGTGCCGGTGCCGATGCCATCGGCCGCCTCCATCACCAGCACCTCGCGCCCCGCGAGCGCCAGCGCACGCGCCACGGCCAGCCCCACGACGCCGGCGCCCACCACCACGCAATCCATCTGCTCCACGCTGACTCCCTTCAGTGGTCCTGCTCGAAGGCCTCGATCACGTTCACCGCGTTGACGCCCAGTTCGGCAGCCGCATAGCCGCCTTCAAGCACCAGCACCGTCGGCAGGCGCAGGCGCGCCAGCCGAGCGCCCAGCCGCGAGAAGTCGTCCGACTGGAGCTGGAAGCTCGAGATGGGGTCGCCGCCGAAGGTGTCGAGCCCGAGCGACACCACCAGCGCCTCGGCGCCGAACGCCGCAATGCGACCGCAGGCCGCCTCCAGCGCCTCGAACCAAAGCGAGGCCGCGCTGCCGGCGGGCAGCGGCAGGTTCAGGTTGAAGCCGGCCCCTGCCCCCTCGCCGGTCTCGTCGGCGTAGCCGAGGTAGAACGGGTATTCGGTGCGCGGATCGCCATGGACGCTCACGAACAGCACGTCGCTGCGCCCATAGAAGATGCTCTGGGTGCCGTTGCCATGGTGGTAGTCCACGTCGAGCACGGCCACACGGGCGGCGCCCTGCTCGCGCAGCGCCTGGGCGGCCACGGCAGCATGGTTGAGGAAGCAGTAGCCGCCCATGAAGTCCGCGCCTGCGTGGTGCCCGGGCGGCCGGGTGCAGCAGAACGCGGACCGCTTGCGGTTGCCGGCCACCCACGCCGCTGCGCTCGCAGCGGCATCCGACGCGCCCTTGGCAGCCGCCCAGGTCCCGGCCACCATCGGGCTGCCGTTGTCCATCGAATAAAGGCCCAGCCGCCCGGTGAAATTGAGCGGCTCGCGGTCATGGCGCAGCGTGCGCACCGGCCAGACCGACGGGAATGGCTGGCGCCCGGCGTTGGCGGGATCGAGCGCGACCCAGTCCTGCCAGGCCGATTGCAGAAAGGCCAGATACGGCGCCGCGTGCACCTTGGCCAGCAGCGCTGCGCTGTCCACGTCGGGCAGGCGCAGATCATGGCCGCGCTCACGCAGGCGGTCGAGCACGAAGGCCGCTCGCGCCGGTGTCTCGAAGCACGGTACGCGCTCGCCGCGGAAGAACTCGAACTGCGGCGCATGGGCCGCCTGGCCGGGGTGGTGAAAGCTGATCATGGGTGCGGGTCACCTGCAGGGCCTTCTTCGGGCCTGACCTGGCCACGAAGCGGGCCTGTGACCCGCCATGCTACAGGCTGCGCGGATCGGTCTCGAGCAGGCACTGCACCAGCGAACGCAGGCTGGCCTGCAGCGGGCCGAAGCCGTCGTGGATCTGCAGGGTCCGCTCGTCCATGTAGAGCCGCCGGTTGATCTCGATCTGGACGCTGTGGCGATGGCGCGCCGGATCGCCGTGGCGGCGCACCAGCTCCACGCCCTTGTACGGATGGTTGTACTCGACCGAGTAGCCGAGGCCTCGCAGGTGCGCGGCCACCCGTTGGCCCACGGCCGGGCTGGCGCTGGTGTCGTCGCGGGTGCCGATGACGAAGTCGGCGTGCTGGAGCCCCGGGAAGTCGGTCGAATGCGCCGCCGACACCGCTGGCATCGAATGGCAGTTGACGTGCAGGCTGAAGCCATGGCGCGCGTGCGCGGCATCAATGGCCTGCTGCACCGCGTCGTGGTAGGGCACCCAGCAGTTGTCGATGCGTGCCTGCACTTCCGCCACCTGCAGCACGCGGTCATAGATCGGCACGCCCTCGTCGGTATGCCGCCAGATCAGCCCCTTGCCGAGCTGCACCTTGCGCAGCACCACCGGATCGGTGGCCACGGGATGCGGCCAGGGGCCGTCGAGCAGACTCACGTCGATCTCGGTGGTATTGCGGTTGGCGTCCAGGTAGCTGCGCGGGAAATGCGCCTCCACCCAGGCCACGCCCATCGCGGGTGCGAAGTCGTAGAGCTTGTCGACGTGGGTGTCCTCGGCGCTGCGCAGCGCAGCCATGTCGCAGGCGGGGCGGAAGTCCGCCGGGTAGTCCGTGCCGCTGTGCGGCGAATCCAGCACCAGGGGCGTGCTCCCGGGCAGGTAGGTCACTTGTCGCATGGACTCATTGTGGCGCATGGCCGGCCCTCCCCTGCTCGGGGTTCGCCCTCAGCGGCCATGCAGGAACGGCGGTGTTCCCCCACACGCGGTCATGCCCCGAGCAGCTCGCCGATGGGCTTGAGGTCGTCGACCCGGTCGCACACCGACTTGATGATCATCAGGATCGGGATGCCCAGCAGCAGGCCCCACACGCCCCAGAGCCAGCCCCAGGCCAGCACGCCGACGAAGATCACCACCGGATTCATCCGGCTGGTGCGGCTGGTGAGCCAGGGCATGAGCAGATAGCCTTCGATGCTGTTGATGACCAGCGACACCGCCGCCACCGCCATGGCCATCTCGATGGTGCCGAATTGCATGAAACCCACGAGGGCCGTGCCACCGGTGACCGCGATCGAGCCGATGTAGGGCACGAGATTGAGCACCGCTGCCGCCACGCCCCACACGGCCGCATGCTCCAGCCCCATGGCCAGATAGGCCAGCCAGCTCGCCACGCCCACCAGCACGCTGCAGGCGACCTGCACCAGCAGGTAGCCCTGGACCTGGGCGGTGATCTCGTCGAGCGCCTGCACGGTGATCTTGCGGCGCGCGAAGGTCGGCCCGGCAATGCGCACGATCTTGCGCCGGAAGGTGTCGCCCGACGCCAGCAGGAAGAAGGTGATGAAGAACACCACGATCATCTGGCCCATGAGGCTGACCAGGCCGACCGTGCCCGTCCAGAGGTAGTCGGAGACCTTGAAGCGCGCAGGCTCGATCGTCACGCGCGTGACGCCACGCACCGCGCCCGGCGCGCTGCCGCCGCTTTCAGCCGCCGCGCGCTCCAGCTCGGCTGCAGCCTTCTGCACCCGGTCGATCGCGCTGTCCTGGCCCGACATCTTCGCGCGCACGGCCTGCCGCAGTTTCTGCGTCGCTTCAGGCAGGCTGCGCAGCAGTTCGTTGGCGTCGTCGCTCAGCGCCCAGGCGCCCGTGCCGAGCGCGCCCATCAGGCACACCAGCAGGCCCGCCGCCGCCGCGGCACGAGGAATGCGCCAGCGCACCAGACGGTCCACCAGCGGTCCGAGCGGGTAGCTGAACAGGACGCCGAGCATCACCGGGATGAAAACGTCGCGCGCCCAGTGCAGAAGCCAGATCACCGCCACGAAGGCCAGAATGCCCAGCGCGAGGCTGCGCACGTCCACCGGCATGTGCAGCAGCACGCGCGGTGGCTCGGATGGGCTTGGCTCGTCATTGGGGGCGCTGTCCATGGGGCTCCTCGAAATGCTGCGCAAGGGCGCAGCCCGTGGCTCGACAGTATGCGGGCGAGCTGCCGGTCGCCATGGTGCGCCAGCCCACACAGGAGGGTGCCAGCGCTCACAAAACGGGGGTTCCGTCGAAAGCGGGCGTTCCGCCGCGTTCAGGCGCGGGTGTAGCGCACGAGTTCCGTGGTCGTCAGATAGTTGGCCTGCCCCTTGCCGTCGCACGAGGACCGCAGGGGAAAGGGAATGTCCTGCGCCATCCAGAAGGTGCAGTGGATGGACACCATCGGTCCGCCTGGCGCGAACAGCGTCTCGTGGGTGATGTTGAACGTATCGAAGGTTCCTGCCGGCACCGTGATGCGCTCGCGGCCGACCACGCGACCGACCACCGTGCGCGGCGGCAGCTTGGCGCCCGGCACCTGCATTTCGATCTGGGACGCCTGCGTCCAGTGGGTGCCAGGCTGCACCGGACCCGGAGGCACCATGTAGCTCGGCGGATTGTTGACAAAGGTGCCCTTCATGCCGACGAAGCCGCCCTCCCGGTCATAGACCTTGACCTGGTTGCTGCGATGGCCGCCCTGCATCAGGTACTCGACGGCAATTTCGATCTCGTCCCGGGCGTTGGCAGCCAGAACCTTCTCGGTCGTCGTCATCACACCCGGCACGGCGCTGTTGACCGTGCGCGTCTCGAAGGTGTCGCCCGTGCGGAAATAGCTGCGGGTGTAGGGCAGGTCCTGCCCGCCGGCTCCGCCGCCCTGCACCACGATCTGCGGACGGGACAGCAGGTTCAGGCGCGCATTGGCCGCAGCCGCGATGGGGCCGCCCGGATACTTCTGGAGAAAGGCATAGAAGTCATCGGCAACCGTGCTGTCCTTGATGCGGTCCCAGTCCTGCTTTTCGGCGGAGAACTGCGTCTGCAGGTCCTGCGCCGTGGGTCGGGCGGGGCTCAGCAGCCGGCCGTCGTTGAACTGGAAGTCATCCTCCAGGCTGGTGCTCTCCCAGGGAATCTGCCGGCCGCTGGAGGCCTTGCGCACGGCCAGCCGCACGCGCTTGAACACATCCTCGATCCGGGCCTGCGGCTTCTTCAGCTCCTGCAGCAGGTACTGCGTGTACAGACCGTTGCCGGACTTCGCATCCCCATCCTCTGCCACATTGCCCGGCGCGGTGGCATAGGCCAGAAAGGTGCCACTGGGTGCGTCCAGCGGAGCCAGCCCCTTGCCGGAGGTGATGCCTCCGAACGGATTGTCGCGGCAGGCATCGAGCACCACGATGTTCATGCGGTTGCCCGCCGTGCGGAAGGCACTGATCACGCTGCCCACGTCCACCGTCTGCGTGGCGATGTCACCCGCCTTGGCGACCTTCGCATCCACCGGCACCATGTAGTTGCGCGCGTCCATCTGCAGGCCGTGGCCCGCGTAATACAGCAGGCCCACGCCCTGCCGCCCTTTGAGGCTGTCCTGCACCAGGCCCACTGCGTCGGTCATCTGCGCACGGCTGCCGTCACGGATCTCGATCACCTTGAAGCCCAGGGTGCGCAGCGTTTCGCCCATGGCCCGCGCGTCATTGACCGGGTTGGCCAGAGGCGCACCGGCATAGGCCGCGTTGCCGATGACCAGCGCAATGCGCACGTCACCGGGCGCCTGGGCGGTCGCCGCCAAGGTGATCAGGCCGAACGATACGGCCAGCAGTCGAAGATGGGTGCGAAGGCGATGGGGCAGTCGGGAAACAAGCATCCGGAAATTATGGAAGAGCCGGCGGCCGGGCTGCCAAACGTGCGCCTCCCATGAATGCGGGATCGGCTCCAGATATCAAACGGCCATGCCCCGCGCGGCCAGCCAGTCGCGCAGGACCGCACCCGCCTGCGCCAGCTGCTCCGGCTGGCCGGCGTAGTAGTGATTCGCGCCGTCGACGACCGCGTAGTGCTTGTCGGCGCTGGCCGCAGCGGCGAACAGCGCGCGCGGATGGGACGGCGGCACGGCATCGTCGGCGCCGTTTTCGATCACGAGCAGAGGCGCCCGCATCCGGGCCGCATTCACCAGGCCATTGCCGCGGGAATCGTCCAGCGACCACTGGGACAGCCAGGCACGCAGGGTGGTGAAGCGCGCCAGGCCCACCGGCCCGCTGTTGACCGTCTCGGGCTTGCCGAGGTAGCACCACCCCGGCCGCCGGCCGTTGGGCTCCAGGGCGGCGTCGAGAAAGCGCGGGTCGGCCAGCGTGCGGTGAACGATGAAGCCCCGCTCCACCTCGGCGGTGTTGCGCGCCTTGAGCGCCGCCAGCTGCTCCCGGGCCCATGCGGTGATGCGCCGCATCCGTGCCAGCTGCGCGGCGCGGTGCCGCGCCACGTAGGCCGCCGTGTAGGGCGGCTGGTCCGGATTCGCCTCGCTGTAGATGTCGAGCGAGACCTCGCGCGCGTCCGGCGCGAGCTCGTCGACCACCGAAGGATCGATGGACTCGGCCAGCAGATGCCCGCGTGACAGATGCGCCGCCTGGAACACCACGGCATCCGCGGGAACCAGGCCTGCCGTCGCCATGTCGGCGGGATCGCCCGCTGGCGTGTGCGTGATGTCGGGCGACTCCGCCTGGGCCTGGTACATCAGCGCCAGCGAACCGCCGCCACTCCAGCCGACGATCACGACCTTGTCGTAGCCCAGCACCTGGCGGGCATGCCGCACCCAGGCGCCCAGGTCGAGCACCACCTTCTCCAGGATCAGCGGCGTGTCGTTGCGGGCGTAGCGGCTGGCGGCGCACAGCACGTGCGCACCCGACGCAGCCAGCGCGCGTGGAAGAGGCAGCAACTGCAAGGTCGACGCCGGATGCATGAAGACCAGCAAGGTGCGCGATGCACCTGTCGCCGGCCGGATCAGGATGCCCTCAAGGTTGATCGCGCCCTGGCTGCCGGAAAAGCCATAGACCTCGGTGAAGCCCGCTGCCTCCTGGTACTGGACGTGCTGCCAGTCGAATCGCAGATCGGTCGTGTTCTGGCTCATGTCATGTGCTGAAGTCATCGGTGCCCGGTGGTGGGTGAAGGTGAACGACGTGTTGGCGAACCCTTGCAAGTATGCTGGATGTCCTGCGGCCGCCCACCCGACTTGCACTGCCCTGCCGTGCTCTGCCCCGCAGGTATGATTTTCCCGGCACCCCACCCCCATCCTTCATGCTCACCCTCAAACAGATCGAAGCCGTCTACTGGGTCCACGCCCTTGGCGGCTTCCAGGCGGCCGCCGAACGGCTCAACGCCACGCAGTCCACCATTTCCAAACGCATCCTGGACCTGGAAGCCGAGCTGGGGGTCGACGTGTTCGAGCAGAAGAACCGCGCACAGCTCACCCTCAAGGGCCGGGAGCTGTTGCCCGACTTCGAGAAGATGCTGGAGCTGCAGGGCAGCATCGTGCGGCGCGCCGGCAACGACAGCTCCTATGCCGGGCGCTTCCGCCTGGGTGTGACCGAGATGGTCGCGCTGACCTGGCTGCCCGCGCTGATCCGCGCGGTGCGGCAGGTGTACCCGCGCATCGTGCTGGAGCCGGTGGTCGACCTGACCACCCACCTGTGGCCGCAGATGGCCAGCCACCGGCTCGACATGGTGATCTGCCCGCGCATGCAGACCGAGGAAACGTCCTTCGAGGTGCTGCCGCTGGGCTTCATGGAGTCGGCCTGGATGTGCCGCCCCGACCTGCTGGATGACCGCAAGGGCGGCCTGCCGATCGAGGAGGTCATGCAGCTGCCGCTGCTCACCTACTCGGAAGGCTCGCTGCTGCACCAGCGCCTGCTCAAGGCGCTGTCGTCGGCGCACGTCGTGCATGACAACAAGATCTTCTGCAACAGCATGATTGCCCTGGCCGAGTTGGCGAGCGCCGGGCTGGGCGTCACCTACCTGCCGCGCGAGTACTTCGCGTCGTACATCGAGGCGGGCGACCTGCGGGCCATCCAGACCAGCCTGACCCTTCCGCCCCTGGAGTACATCGCGGTGCTGCGCAGCGACGCCGTCAGCCAGCGCATCGCCCAGCTCGCGCATGAAGTCTGCGACTTCGGCAGGCCGAGCCGCGCGGGCTACGCAGCAAGCCCGAAAACGGGCGGAAAGCGAAATTAATTCTTTGAAATTCTACGTTTCAAAGAAATAAATTCGCATATGCAAATTGCAAAATCATCTTTGAACGGATCGCCGAGATAGCCAACGGCAGCTTTCATTAAGGGAATACACCTAGTTTTCCCCCGGCAGCGCCCGACAGAGGCGCACCGGAAGCCATCATTCCAATTCACGATAGGCATTTGAGAATTTAATTCTCTGACGCGCCAAGGCCCGCGTGACATACTGCGCCCCTCTCACGCTGACAGGGCCTTCATGAAAATCGCGCGCATCGAAACCTTCTTTTTCTATCCCAAGAGCGGCAAGAACCTGCTGTTCGTCCGCATCGAAACCGAAGACGGGCTGCACGGCTGGGGCGAATCCTATGTCGGCGTGAAGAAGGAGCATGTGGTCGAGCACTACATCAAGGCCATGGCGCCCTACGTCATCGGCCGCGATGCGAGCAACATCCGCCACACGGCGCAGGTCATGTTCGACGACTTCGCCATCCGACGCTCCTCGGTCGATTTCTTCTGCGCCTGGAGCGCGATCGAGCTGGCGATGTGGGACATCGTCGGCAAGAAGGCGGGCCTGCCGGTCTACAAGCTGCTCGGCGGCGCCTGCCGCGAAAAGGTGCGCATCTACGCCAACGGCTGGTGGTACGGCGTCACCGACATCGACTCCACCGTCAAGCGCGCGCTCGAGGTCAAGGCCATGGGCTACTCCGCGCTCAAGTGGGACCCGTTCCCCGGCCCGTGGCGCACCTTCATCACGAAGCAGGAAGAGGACTACGCGGTCGACAACGTGCGCGCCATGCGCGAAGCCCTCGGCCCCGACATGGACCTGCTGATCGACGCGCATCGCCGCGTCGCGCCGCATCACTCGATCCGCGTGGCCAAACGCCTGGAGGAGTTCGGCATCTTCTGCTACGAGGAGCCCTGCCTGTCGGACAACATCGAACTGGTGGCCGAGGTACGGCGCAACATCGCCTCGCCCGTGGTCACCGGCGAGACGCTCTACACCAAGGAAGACTTCGCCCGCGTGCTGGCCGCACGCGCGGCCGACATCCTCAACCCCGACATCTGCGCCGTCGGCGGACTCACGCAGATGATGGACATCGCCGCCATGGCCCAGCCGCATGCGGTGGCCATCAGCCCGCACAACTACAACAGCACCATCGTTGGCCTGGCCGCCACGGTGCACTACTCGGCGCTGATCCCCAACTTCCTGATCGCCGAGTGCTTCATCAACCTGCAGGACGCCTGCGACGCGATCGCGCGCCCCGGCATCACGATGAGCGAAGGCTGGGCCGACCTGCCCACGGCCCCCGGCCTGGGCGTGGACATCGACGTCGAGGCCATGCGCAAGAGCCCGTACAAGGACTTCCCGCACAAGGACATGCGCCAGTACTTCGAAGAGTTCCCGCGCAAGAACTACGTCTGGGGCGTGGCCAACGTGACGCGCTGAACGCGCCGCTGCCGCAGCCCTCTTGTTCCATCCCCTCTTCCATCCCTTCTTCCATTCCCCAACGACCCGAGGACCCCTTACATGACGACCATCGCAGAACAGAAAGCTGCCGCCCTGGCCCGCTACAGCGCCTACGCCACCGTGGCGTCGGCGACCGCCCACGAAGCCATGGGCCGGCGCGGCGCGCTCGACTCGGCGATCAAGCCGATCCGCCTGGGCATGCGCCTGCTGGGCCGCGCCTTCACCTGCCGCTGCGACCCCAACGACAACCTCACGCTGCATGCCGCGCTCAAGATGGCCGAGCCGGGTGACATCATCGTCTGCGACGGCGGCGGCTTCACCGAGCAGGGCATGTTCGGCGACGTCATGGCGTCCTGCGCGGTCGGCCGTGGCATTGCCGGCCTGCTGGTGGACGGCGGCGTGCGCGACTCGGCCACCATCGCCGAAGTGGGCTTTCCGGTGTTCGCGCGCTCCGTCTGCATCAAGGGCACCGTCAAGGAGACGCTGGGCAAGCTGCAGATTCCGGTCGTGCTCGGCGGCGTCAACGTCGCTCCGGGCGACCTGGTGATCGGTGACGACGACGGCGTGTGCATCGTGCCCCAGGCCGAGATCGAGGCGCTGGCCGCCAAATGCGCCGAGCGCGAAGCCAAGGAAGCGCGATTCCGCGAAGCGCTGCTCCAGGGCAAGACCACCTGGGACATGCTCAACCTCGAAGCGCTGCTCAAGTCCAAGGGCGTGGCATCGCCCTTCGCCAACTGATTCCCAAGGAGCCGCCCATGGCCAAGCCGCAACCGATCCACTACGAGGACGCCTCGCCCGAAGTGCGCGCCGTCTACGACGACATCAAGACCTCGCGCAAGGTCGCCGACGTCAACAACATCTGGAAATACCTCGCGCGGGACCCGGCCACGCTGCGCCGCACCTGGGAGAGCGTCAAGGAGGTCATGGGCCCGGGCCAGCTCGACCCGCTGACCAAGGAACTGGTCTACCTGGCGGTGAGCGTGACCAACAACTGCGGCTACTGCATCGCCAGCCACAGCGCGGCCGCCACCAAGGCCGGCATGACCGATGCGATGTTCGGCGAGCTGATGGCCATCGTCGGCATGGCCAATGAAACCAATCGCCTGGCCAACGGCTACCGGGTGCCGATCGACCCGGCCTTCGAGTAAACCCCGTCATCCCCCCGTCTTCGACGTCGTTGAGAGAACAGCCCGCAGGTCCACTGCGGCATCCCAGGAGAGAGACCATGATCGCATCGTCCCGCCCGTCCGCCGGCCCCGCGCCTTCGCACCTCAGCCGCCGCCGCGCGGTCCAGACGCTCGCCTTCGGCGCGCTGTCGGCCGCCCTGCCCCAGGCCTGGTCGCAAGGCGCCTACCCTGACAAGCCGGTCAAGCTGCTGGTGCCCTTCTCGGCCGGTGGCGGCCAGGACCTGTTCATCCGCAACCTGCTGCCGCGCCTGGGTGAGCTGCTCGGCCAGCCGGTGGTCATCGACAACCGCGCCGGCGCCTCGGGCAACATCGCTGCCGCCGCGGTGGCGCAGTCGCCGGCGGACGGCTACACGCTGCTGCTGGGCACGGCGGCGACCCATGGCATGAACCAGGCCATGTTCAAGAGCCTGCCCTTCGACGCGCAGGCGAGCTTCGAGCCGGTCGCGCTGGTGGCCGAGGTGCCGCTCGTGCTGGTCGTCCATCCCTCGCTGCCGGTCACCGACGTCAAGAGTCTCGTGGCCCACCTCAAGGCCAATCCCGGCAAGTACTCCTACGGCTCCTCGGGCACGGGCGCGCCGCTGCATCTGGCCGGCGAGCTGTTCAAGAAGGCCACCGGAACCGACATCGTCCACGTGCCCTACAAGGGCTCGGGCCCGGCCATGGTCGACCTCGTGGCCGGCCGCACCGTCATGATGTTCGATACCTTCGCGGCCACCAACCAGCACGTCAAGGCCGGCAACCTCAGGCGCCTCGCGGTGGCGAGCACGGCGCGCTCCAAGGCCGCCCCCGAAGTGCCGACCATGCGCGAGAGCGGCTACGCCGTGGAGGCCTACTCCTGGAGCGGCATCTTCGCGCCCGCCAAGACTCCGAAACCCATCGTCGACAAGCTGGCCGTGGCCTTCAACACCGCCGTCAATGACGCCTCGATCCGCCAGAAGCTCTACGACATCGGCTTCGACCCGGTCGCCACCTCGGGGCCCGACCAGTTGCGCGGCTTCGTGACCAGCGAACTGCGCAAATGGGCCGAAGTCGTCCAACTCGCCAACATCAAGCCGGAGTGAACACCATGAAGCAACTCGCCTCCCTCTCGCGCCGCGCGCTCCTGCCGCTGGCCGCCCTTGTCTTCACGGCATTTGCCAGCGCACCCGCGCTGGCCCAGGGCGGTGCCTGGCCCAACAAGCCGGTCAAGCTCATCGTGCCCTTCCCGCCCGGCGGCGGCAACGACATCTTCGCGCGCGAACTCGCGCAGGAGCTGCAGAAGAAGCTGGGCCAGCCCTTCGTCGTGGACAACCGCGCGGGCGCGGCCGGCAACATCGGCATCAGCGCCGCAGCCAAGAGCCCGGCCGACGGCTACACGCTGCTGGTCGTCTCCAACACGCTCGTGACCAATCCGGGGCTGTCGGCCAACGTGCCGTATGACGTCTACAAGGACTTCGTGCCCGTCACCCTCGCCGCCGCGCTGCCGGTGGCCCTGGTCACCGGCCCGCAGGTCCAGCAGAAGAACCTCAAGGACCTGATCGCCTACGCCAAGGCCAACCCGGGCAAGGTGAGCTACGGCACGGCCGGCATCGGTTCGCCGCACCACCTGACCACCGAGTACTTCAACTCGCGCGCCGGCACGCAGCTGCTGCACGTGCCCTTCAAGGGCCAGGGGCAGATCGTGCCCGAGATCGTTGCCGGACGCGTCGACATGGCCTTCCTGGCCATCAGCTCGGTGACGCAGTTCATGGCGACGGGCAAGGTCAACGGCATCGCGGTCGCCGGCCGCGAACGCACCGCCATCGCACCGAACCTGCCTACGCTGGCCGAAGCCGGCCTGCCCGGCGTGAGCGTGGACTGGTGGCTCGGCGTGCTCGCGCCGGCCGGCACGCCCGCCGACATCGTGCAAAAGCTCAATGCCGAAATCGTCGCGCTGTGCAAGCAGCCCGAGTTCAAGGCGCGGCTGGCCCAGCAGGGCGTGGACACGATCGGCTCCACCGCCGAGCAGTTCGCCGCCACGCTCAAGGAGGAAGTGCCGCGCTGGACGCAGGTGGTCAAGTCGGCCAACATCAAGGCCGAGTGAGGCCGGCCTGACGCGCGCATCGGCCCACGCCGATGCGCCGATGCGCCGATGCAAGCTTTGCTCCCCCTTCGCTCCACCCTCCGCTCCGATCTTCGCCCCTCAGCCTGTCCGATCCGACACTCCAGAAGCCCGCATCCCGATGAGCAAGCCTCCGCACCCCGCGCCCCACCCTGAGGTGGCGGCCGAACTCGCCCCGCTGTCCGACCGGCTGCTCGGTCTGATCCCGGCCCACCGCATCCGCAAGGTCCGCTTCGAGCGGCCGTCCGCCGAGCTGATCGAGGGCTATCGCCAGCTGCGCGACCTGACCTCCACCGTCGCCGACATCCTCGACACGCTGGGCTACGACACCTCGATTCCCGCCAGCGAGCTGCCGCCGCTGCGCGACGGCCAGCGCATGGTCGGCCCGGCGGTCACCGTGCGCCACGCGCCGGCGCGCGTGGCCAGCGGCTTCAACATTGCCAAGGGCAGCCCGCCTCCGCAACTGGGGGGCCGCGACCAGGTCACGCTCTGCGAGCGCGGCGACGTGATGGTGATCGAGGCGCACGGCATCCGCGACGCCTCCAACTTCGGCGGTCTGATGGCCACATCCGTCAAGGAAGCCGGCATCGACGGCCTGCTGATCGACGGCTGCGTGCGTGACGTGGCCAACATGCGCGCCATGGGCCTGAACGTCTGGGCGCGTGGCATCACGCCACGCACGGGCAAGCACCGCATCGAGCTGGTCGAGTTCAACGGACCGGTGGACATCGCCGGCGTGCAGATCCGTCCGGGCGACCTGGTGCTGGGCGACAGCGACGGCGTGATCGTCGTGCCGCTGGAAGTCGCGGCTCAGGTCCTGGCACAGGCGCAGGCGGCAACCGCCCGCGAGGAGAAACTCGTGGCCGCGCTCGAAGCCGGCGCCTCGCCGCAGGAGACGGCCAGGATCCTGCCACCGGAGAAATGGTGAGCACGCCCGTCCCGAAGTCCGCAAGCGCTGCGCTTGCGCCCGATGGCGCCGCCACCTTCGGCCTGATCGGTGTCGGCCAGCTCGGCAGCAGCCTCGGGCGCGGCCTGCGCGCGGCAGGTGTTCCGGTCGTGGCGTACAACCTGCCGTCGGACGTTCAGGCGCAGGCCCGGGCCGAAGCCGCAGGCCTGCAATGGACGCCCACGCCGGCCGGCCTGGGCTCGGCCCGGCTCGTTTTCTGCGCGGACACGCCATTGGCGGCCGACGAGGCCGCACGGGCCTGCGCGCCAGCGCTCGCGCCCGACGCCATTTATGTCGACCTCAACTCCATGGGCCCGCAGCAGAAGCGGGCCGTGGCCGAAGCGGTGCAGGCCGCTGGCCGGCGCTTCGTCGATGGTGCGGTGCTGGGCGCGGCGGCCGACGGAATCCGCATGCCGATCATCCTCTCGGGGGCCGACGCGGGCGCGGTCGCCAGCCTGCTGACGCCGCTGGGCATGAAAGTCCGCGCGGTCGGCGCCGAGGCCGGGCAGGCGGCCGCCATCAAGATCGTGCGCAGCGTGCTGGCCAAGGGCCTGGAGGTGCTCTATGCCGAGGCCCTCGTCGCGGCGCGCCGCATGGGTGTCGAAAACGAGGTCCTGGGCACCTTCTGCGACTGGCTCGACGCACGGCCCGCCGCCGCGACCGCCGAACTGCTCGTGACCACGCACCTGCTGCATGCCGAGCGCCGCATGCACGAGCTGGACATGTCGATCGACTCGGTGCGCGAAACGGGTCTGACCCCGGTGATGGCCCAGGCAGTGCGCGACCGGCTGGCCGCGACAACCGCGACCGGCGTGGCCCGAGGGCTGGCCGGCAAGCCGCCAGCGACGCTGGCCGCCGCGCTGGCCCTGCTCGACGAAGCGCTGGCGGTGGAAGGCGGCGCGGGCCGCCCCGCCGAATAGGTCCCTGAGCACTGAGCACTGAGCCCTCAGGACCCGTCCGGCGACCGGCTCAGCCCAGGCGCGCCACAGCCTCCTGCTGAGCTGCCAGTGTCGCCCGAACCTGCGGCACGAGCGCATCGAGCGCAGCGCCGTCGAGCGCGCCGGCCATCAGCTGCTTCTCCAGTTCCGCCGCCCGGGCCGCGACAGCGTTGGCGCCCATGGTGGCGGCCAGCCCCTTCATCGTGTGGAGCACGCGCCGCGCCTCGGCCTGCTCTGCCTCGGCCACGAGCGGTCCGACACGCTCGGCCATGGCAAGGATGTCGGCGCTGAACGAGGGAATCAGCATGCGGTAGAGCGCCGGGTCGCCCCCCATGCGCGTCACCGCCGCATCGACGTCGATCAGCGCGGCCGGGTCGGCCGGCCGCCCTGCCGACGGGCCCGCAGCCACGGGGTTTGCCGGACCGCCCGCAGGCGCCGATCCATTCACCGCCGCCGCACGCGCGCCGGCACCGGCCGCGCCCGCGTCACCGTCGGAGGACCGCAGGTCGGCCCCCGACTTGCCTGCCCCCGGCGCAGGTCCGGGAACTGGCGCCATGTGATGCACCAGCACCGCAACCAGATCGCGGATGTCGAAGGGCTTGCCGATGTGGCCGTTCATGCCCGCCGCAGCGCACTGCGCCTCGTCCTCGGGCAAGGCGCCAGCCGTCATGGCGATGATGGGCAGGCGCCGTGCATGCGGCATGGCGCGGATCTGCCGCGTCGCCTCGTAGCCGTCCATGATCGGCATCTGGATGTCCATCAGCACGGCATCGAACGGCGAGCGCACGGCCGCCACCATGGCCACGGCCTCGACACCGTCGGAGGCCAGTTCCACGGTCGCGCCCTGGGCCGACAGCAGCTCCAGCGCCACCTGCTGGTTGTTGGCGTTGTCCTCCACCACCAGCAGCCGGCGCCCCTGCAGAGGCAGCGCAGGCGCTCCCGTGCCGGGCCGCCGCGGGCCTTCCCGGGCCAGGCCCCGGGCCTCGGCCAGCGCATCCTGCAGCATCGACGCGGTCACCGGCTTGACCACGAAGCCGTCGATCAGCGCGCGCTCGCCCTGGCCGCGCCCGGCCAGCATGTCGCGGCCATGAGCCGACACCATCACCAGGATCGCTGCCTGGCCGACCGGATGCTGGCGCAGGCGCTGGCTCGTCTGCCAGCCATCCATGCCGGGCATCTTCCAGTCGAGGAAGATCGCATCGTAGAAGGCGCCGGCGTCGGCCATCTGCGACAGGCGCACCAGCGCGTCCTGGCCGCTGGAGGCCGTGTCCACCTGCCAGCCGAGCGAGCGGGCCGTGTGCGACAGCAGCTCCAGCGCAACGGGGCTGTCGTCGACGAACAGCACCCGCTCGGTGCCGTGCTGCGGCTGCGGAGGCTGCAACCCCTGAGCCTGCGGCAACCGCTCCGCCTGCGGTCCTCCCTCCGCCTGCGGTCCTCCCTCCGCCTGCGGTCCTACCTCCGCCTGCGGTCCTACCTCCGCCTGCGGCGGTGCCACCGGAAGCGCCACCTGGAACGAGAAGACCGTGCCCTGCCCAGGCTCGCTCTGCACCTGCAACTCGCCGCCCATCAGGCCGACCAACCGCTTGCAGATGGCCAGCCCCAGCCCGGTCCCGCCGAAGCGCCGCGCCGTCGACGACTCGGCCTGGCTGAAGTCCTGGAACAGCTCGCGCAGATGTTCCGGCGCGATGCCGATGCCGGTGTCGGCCACCGCAATCGCCAGCAGGCAGGCGCCGTCGCGCAAGCCGGCGTTGCGCACGTGGACGACCACCTCCCCCTCGTGGGTGAACTTGATCGCGTTGCCCGCGAGGTTGATCAGCACCTGCCCGAGCCGCAGGTCGTCACCCACCAGCCGGGGCGGAAGCGACGGATCGACGTCGAACAGCACCTCGATGTTGCGCGTGCCGATGCTGGCCGACAGGATCACCGACAGGTCACGCAGTACGCCGTCCATGCTGAAGGGCCGCGGATCGAGCGTCATCTTGCCGGCCTCGACCTTGGAGAAGTCCAGGATGTCGTTGAGCAGGCCCAGCAGCGCCCGCGAGGCGCCGTCGATCTTGTCGACGTAGTCGCGCTGGCGCGCCGACAGCGACGTCGTCTGCAGCAGGGCCAGCATGCCGAGGATGGCGTTCATCGGCGTGCGGATCTCGTGGCTCATCGTGGCGAGGAAGCGGCTCTTGGCCTGGCTGGCCTGCAGCGCCATGTCGCGCGCCGCATGCAGCTCCGTGACGTCGAGCACCAGCACGAAGAAGCCCCGCACCTCCTCGTCCTGCACGTCCGGAATGTAGTGGACCAGCACCGTGCGCTCGCCGCCATCGGCGTCCCGCTCCCTGCGCTCGAACTTCTGCGGCTCGCCCCGCAGCGCGGCCGCGAGCCGGTCGGCCAGCATGGCATGCCGCTCGGGCCCGAAGACCTCCATCACCGTGCGGCCGATGGCCTCATCGGCGTTCAGCCCGAAGTGCTCGGCCGACATGCGGTTCAGGAAGCGGCAGCGCAGCTCGCGGTCCCAGTAGGCCACCCGTCCGGGCATGTTGTCGGTGACCACGCGCATCAGGTGCTCGCTGGCCTTCAGGCGCTCGGCGGCCTCCTTGCGCTCGGTGATGTCGAGCGCGATCTCCATGAAGCCGTCGATGCGGCCCTGCGCGTCATGCGTGGGCTGGATCTCGGTCTCGACCCAGTAGTCGGTGCCGTCCTTGCGGCGGTTGAGCACCTCCACGCGCGTGCCCTGGCGCCGTTCCGCCGCCGCCAGCAGTTGGGCGATGGCGGCCGGATCGGAGCGCGGATGGCCAAGCAAATCGCCCGGCGTGCGGCCCACGGCCTCGGCCGCGGTGTAGCCCGACAGCCGCGTGAAGCTCTCATTCACCCAGTTGATGCGCAGGTTCAGGTCGGTGCCGAACACGGCATTCGAGGTCCCCTGCAGGACTTGCCCCATGCGCCGCACGTCGACCGTCATCCTCTGCGCCAGCCGCATGGCGCGTTCGCGCGCGCTCAGCAGCAGCCAGATCGACCACGCCAGCAGGCCGCTGAGGATCGTGCCTGTGGCGCCGACCAGCATGGGCGTGGCGCTGTGCGCCTGCGCGTCCAGCGGCGGTGCGCTGTAGATGCGCAACTCCAGCGACCGGCCCGCCACGTTGACCTCCTCCCGCGTGCGCAGCTCGCGGTCGGCATAGCGGCCGGGGGCGCCCTGCGCCGGCACGGGGCTGTCGGGCACCATGCTGTCGAACAGCATCTGGGCCCCGTCGCTGCGGCCGTCAAGGATCTGGAAGTCGATCTGCCCTTCGAGCGTGGCCTTGGCGTCGGCCATGATCTCGGCGACGATGATCGGTGCATAGAGCAGTCCCATGAGCCGCTCCTGCCGCGCCTCGCGCGTGGCCGGCATGCCCGGGCCACGAAACACCGGCACGAATACCAGCCAGCCCGGCCGACGCAGGTTGTCCTGCACCAGCGCGATGGGCGCGGTCAGCGCGTCGGTGCCGGTCTGGATCGCGCGCTCGGCCGCCTCGCGCCGGGTGCGGTCGGCGCCGAGGTCCAAGCCCAGCGCCTCGCTGTTGGCGGCCAGCGGCTCGATGTGGCTGATCACCAGCAGCTCCGGCGCGTTGCCGCGGGTCAGCACGCGAAAGTTCGGTGCGCCGGCCCGCGCCTGCGCCACCACGAAGTCGGCCAGGCCCGCACGCTGGACCCGTTCGACAAAGCCGAAGCCGCGGATCCCCGGGAACTCCTGCGCCATGTTGCGCGCCGCCACATAGTCGCGGAACTCCTGGTGGTCGAGCTTGCGCTGCAGCGCCGCATAGGCACCGCGCACCCCCTTGAGCCCGCCCTGCGCGCGCCCGATGCGCCGCTGCACCTCGATCACGAGCCGGTCGGCATAGCCGTCGAATCGGGCCCGGGCCTCAGCTGCCTGCGCCGCGCCGGCATACCGCACGAGCGCCCACGTCACCGCAAGTCCGGCGATCAGCACGCCGGCAACGATGAGTCGGGACCACAGGGGGTCCCAGGGTTCTCGCGTCCGCATGGAGGGCATCTTACTGCCCGGGGGCTCGGGGCACGTTCCGAATTCGGAACGAATCCGTCCTGAGTCAGAATTTTCGACATGAACAGCACCGCCGCTCTCCGCTCTGCATCACCGGCCTCGGCACTCGCACAGGCCGATGCCGCCCCCGCCGGCTGGAACTTCGCCGACGTGTGGGAAGCCGTGGCCGCCGCCTGCCCCGACGCGCCCGCCCAGGCCCACGGCGACACCGTGGTGAGCTGGCGCGACTTCGACCGGCATGCCAACGGCATGGCCGCCTGGCTGCTGGCAGCCGGTTGCAGCCATCAGGACAAGGTGGCGCTTTATCTGCACAACAGCCCTGCCTACATGCAGGCGGCCTTCGGCTGCCTGAAGGTCTCGCTGGTTCCGGTCAACACCAACTACCGCTACCAGAAGGAGGAGCTGCGCGCGCTCTGGGACAACGCCGATGCCGCCGTGGTGGTGTTCGATGCGGCCTTCGCGGGCACCATCGACGAGATCCGCGCCCGCTGCCCCAAGGTGCGTGCCTGGCTCTGCGTGGGCGACCCGGCCGCCTGCCCGCCCTGGGCCAGCGCCTGCGCCACGGCCGCCGCGCCGCGTGCCGACTGCCCGCGCCCGGCCTGGGGCCGCTCGGGCGACGACCTGCTGCTGGTCTACACCGGCGGCACCACCGGCCACCCGCGCGGCGTGATGTGGCGCCAGCATGACATGTACATCGCCTCCAACACCACGGGCGACGAAGGGCCGCAGGACCTGGCCCGCGTGCGCGAACGCGTGGCGGCGCCCGACTGGCGGCCGCCCGTGGGGCTGCCCGCTGCGCCGCTGATGCATGGCACGGCCTACGTGTTCGCCTCGACCGTGCTCAACCGCGGCGGCCTCGTGGTGACGCTGCAGGGCCGCCAGCTCGACGTGGCCGAACTGCTGGACACGGTGCAGCAGCGCCAGGTGACCGAGCTGTGCATCGTGGGCGACGCGTTCTGCCGGCCCATGGTCGACGCGCTCGACGCCGAGCCGCAGCGCTGGGACCTGTCGAGCCTCAAGGCGGTCTCGTCGTCCGGCATGATGTGGGGCCAGCCCAACAAGGACCGCCTTCTGCAGCACGCGCCGCAGGCGGTGCTGGTGGACTTTCTCAACAGCAGCGAGGCCAGCGGCATGGGCCGCTCGATCTCGTCGCGGGGCCGCTCGGGCGCTTCGGCGCGCTTCAGGCTCGGTCGCCATGCGGTGGTGCTCGGCGCCGACGGCCGGCCCCTGCCCCCCGGCAGCCCCGAGGTCGGCCGCATCGCGGTGCGCGGCGGCGTGCCGCTCGGCTACTACGGCGACCCGGAGAAGACGGCCGCCACCTTCCCGGTGATCGACGGCGTGCGCTACGCCATCCCCGGCGACTACGCGCGGGTGGAGGCCGACGGTGCCGTCACCCTGCTCGGCCGCGGCTCCGTCAGCATCAACTCGGGCGGCGAGAAGGTCTTTCCCGAGGAGGTCGAGGAATGCATCAAGCAATTGCCAGCGGTGCGCGACGCCGCCGTGGTCGGCGTGCGCCATGAGCGCTTCGGCGAGACGGTGACCGCCGTCATCGAGACCGCGCCCGGCCAGGCGCAGGACGCGGCCAGCGTCATTGCCCACGTGCGCGGGCGGCTGGCCGGCCACAAGGTGCCGCGCAACGTGGTCTTCGTCGACTCGCTGGGGCGCGGCCCCAACGGCAAGGCCGACTACATGGCCCTGCGCCAGCGCGCCGCCGAGGCGCTGCAGGCCCCCAACCCTTCCAACCCGGATCACTGAACACCATGTCCCATCTGCTCGTGGAACGCCGCGGCGACGTGGCACTCGTCACACTCAACCGCCCCGACAAACGCAATGCGCTCTCGCCTGAAATGGTGGTGCGCCTCGCCGCCTTCTGGGACGAGGTCGCGCACGACGACGACGTCCGCGCGGTCGTCGTCACAGGCGCGGGCGATCAGGCCTTCTCGGCCGGCGGCGACCTGGGCTCGCTCATCCCGCTGATGATGCGCACCCGGCCGCCCGAGGGCGAGTGGGAGGAGCGCTTTGCCGCCGACCGCAAGCAGCTCGGCCGTGCGCTGCTGCGCACGGCCAGCTTCTTCAAGCCGGTGATCGCCGCGATCAACGGCCATGCCCATGCGGGAGGCGCCGAGTTCGTCATGGCCACCGACCTGCGCGTGATGGCCAGCACCGCGACCATGGCGGTGACCGAAGTGCGGCGCGGACTCATCGCCAGCGGCGGCTCGCTGGTGCGCATGCCGCGCCAGGTGCCCTGGGCCCATGCCATGGAACTGCTCCTGCTGGGCGAGCCAGTGCCGGCCGAGCGGGCACTCGCGATGGGCCTGGTCAACCGCGTGGTGCCGCCCGGCGAGGTGCTGGCGACGGCGCTCGACCTGGCGCGCCGCGTCAGCCTGGGCGCGCCTGTGGCGCTGGAGAAGACCAAGGAGGTCATGGTGCGCACCAGCGGCCTGCCCCTGGAGGAAGCCTTCGCCATCGAAACCCGGTGCACCAAGGAGAACGCCGCCATGCCCGATGCCCGCGAAGGCCCGCGCGCCTTCATGGAAAAGCGCGAACCCGTGTTCCGTGGCCGGAGGCCGGCATGAGCGCGCTCCGGGGCATCCGCGTCGTCGAGATGGGCCTGTGGGTGGCGGGCCCGGCGGCCGGCGGCATCCTGGCGGACTGGGGCGCGGAGGTGATCAAGATCGAGATGCCGGGCGGCGACCCGATGCGCAAGCTGTTTGCCGCGCTGTCGGGCTCCAGGGAGTCGCGCTGCCCGCCGTTCGAGCTGTACAACCGGGGCAAGAAGAGCATGGCGCTCGACGTGAACGCGCCCGGCGGCCGCGAGCTGATGGAGCGGCTGATCGCCACGGCCGACGTGTTCCTCACCAACATGCGGCCGCAGTTCCTCGAACGCATCGGGCTCGACCCGGCGACGCTGCAGGCGAAGTTTCCGCGCCTCATCTATGCGAGCCTGACAGCCTATGGCCTCCAGGGCCCGGACCGCGACGCACCGGGCTATGACATGGCGGCCTTCTCGGGCCGCAGCGGCCTGGCCGAGCGGGCCACGCCGGCGGGCGGCCAGCCACCGATCCTGCCGGGGGGCCTGGGCGACAACGTCAGCGCGATCTCGATGGTCTCGGGCATCTGCGCCGCGCTGTTCCACCGCGAGCGCACCGGCCAGGGGCAGCTGGTGTCGACCTCGCTGCTGCGCACCGGCATCTACGGCATCGGCATGGACGTGTCCTCGCGCATGGGCCTGGGCCGCGCTGCCTCGCCCCCGCCGCGCACCCGGCCGCAGAATCCGCTCATGAACCTGTATTGCGCCGGCGACGGCAAGTGGTTCTGGCTGGTGGGCGCTGAGTCAGAGCGCCACTGGCCCGGCATCGCGCAGGCGCTGGGCCTGCAGGCGCTGATGGACGACGACCGCTTTCGCACGCCGCGTGACCGGCGCCGCCATGCCACCGAACTGGTCGCGCTGATCGACGGCGCCACGGCCACGCGCAGCCGCGACGAATGGGCGCAGGTGTTCCGCGCGCAGGACGTCTGGTGGGCGCCCGTCAACTCGATCGACGAAGTGATCGAGGATCCGCAGGCGATCGCGGCCGGCGCCTTCGTGCATGTGCCCGCAGCGGGTGGTGACGCAATTGCCGACACGCCCGCCCTCATCGCCAACAGCGTCGCCACGCCGGTGGACTTCAGCGCCACGCCCTCGGGGCCCGCCGGCGCGCCGCCCGCTGTCGGCGCCGATGCGCTGGCCATCCTGCACAGCCTGGGCTATGCCGACGCCGACCTGCAGCGCCTGCGCGATGCCAAGGTGCTTGCATCATGACGGCACCGCGCCTTTCCACCACCGGCACGCCAGGCACCACGCCAGGCACCACGCCGACACCACCGACAGCCCCGCTTCAGCCGCTGCGCGGCGTGCGCGTCGCCGACTTCAGCTCGAACATGGCCGGGCCCTACGCCGCGATGATCCTCGCGCAGCTCGGTGCCGACGTGATCAAGGTTGAATCGCTCGAGGGCGACGACGCCCGCGCCTGGCCGCCAATGCAAGGCGGCATGAGCGTGGCGCACCGCCACATGGGCGCGGGCAAGCGCGGCCTCGCGCTGGACCTCAAGCAGCCGCAGGCGCTGGAGGTGGCGCTGCGCCTCATCGGCCGCAGCGACGTGGTGCTGCAGAGCATGCGGCCGGGCGTGGCGGCGCGGCTGGGCATCGGCCCCGAGGCCGCGCGCCGCGCCCAGCCGCAGGTGCTGTACTACGACCTCAATGCCTTTGGCGCCGGCCCGCGCGGCCAGGCGATGCCCGGCTACGACCCGCTCGTTCAGGCCTTCTCGGGCATCATGCAGATGACGGGCCATGAAGGCGCACCGCCGACCCGCTGCGCGCCATCGATCATCGACCTGGGCACTGGCCAGTGGATCGCCATGGGCGTGCTGGCCGCCCTGATGGCGCGCCAGCAGGGCCAGCCGGTGCAGCACATGGAAACCGCCTTGATCGACACCGCCTTCAGCGTCGTGCCCTACCAGGCCACGGCCGCCCTGCTCACCGGCGAGCGCCCGCCGCGCGCCGGCTCGGGCAATCCGATTGCCGCGCCCTACCAGTGCTACCGAGCGCGCGACGGCGAGATCATGATCGCCGCGCCCAGCCAGCGCCTGTGGGAGGCCGTGGTCGTCGCGCTCGACGCGCCGGAGCTGGCCCGCGACGAACGCTTTCTGCGCGTGGCCGACCGCTCGCGCCATGCCAAGGCGCTGACCGAGGCCCTGACCGAGCGCCTGGCCGGGCGCGACGTCGCCGACTGGGTCGAGCGGCTCACCCGGGCCGGCGTGCCGGTCACTCAGGCGAGCGGCCTGGAGCAGGCCGTCACGAGTGACATCGCGGCCGAGCGCCGCACCTTCCAGGACTGCGACGGCGTGCCGCTGGTGCGCCTGCCCTGGCTGGTGGACGGCCAGTCCCTGCCCTGGCAGCGCCCCGCGCCGCGGCTCGGCCAGCACAGCCAGGAGATCCTGCGCGAACTCGGCTACGACGAATCCGCCCAGGCCGCGTTGCTCGACTGCGGAGCCGTGCGCGCGGAGCACCAGCCCGACACTGCCTTCGCCTGAACCGACTCAACCCGCCTTCAGGTCCATCCCCCGACTCGACCCGACGCGAACCAATCCGACCCGCACCGACCACCCAAGGAGACAACGATGCAACGCAGGCAATTCCACCAACTGATGACCACGCTGGCGCTGGGCGCCGTTCCGGGCCTGGCTGCGGCCCAGGGCCACTGGCCCGACCGGCCGGTGAAGATCGTGATCGGCTTCGGCCCCGGCAGCGGCACCGACATCATCGCCCGCCTGATCGCCGAGGAACTGCGCCTCGCCCTCGGCCAGCCCTTCGTCGTGGAGAACCGGCCGGGCGCCTCGGCGCAGATCGCGGCTTCGGCCGTGGCCAAGTCGCCCGCCGACGGCTACACGCTGATGCTGACTTCCAACACCACGCACTCGGTCAACCCGCATCTGTTCAAGAAGCTGCCCTACGACCCGATCGCCGACTTCACCCCCATCGGCGGGGTCGCCTACTTCCCGTTCATCCTCGCGGTCAACGCCAGCCTGCCGGTGCGCACGGCGCAGGAGCTGGTCACCTACGCGCAGCAGAACAAGGGCAAGGTCGCCTACGCCTACGGAACGCCCACCGTCCAGATCCCGGCCGAGGCGATCAACCGCATCAAGCAGATGCAGGCCATCGGCGTGCCCTACAAGAGCAGCCCGCCCGCGCTGACCGACGTGGTCGGCGGACAGGCGCAGTTCCTCGTGGTCGACCTCGCCTCGGCCAAGCCGCACCTGCAGTCGGGTCGCCTGCGTGCGCTGGCTGTCACCTCTGCCCGGCGCTCGGCGCTCGCGCCCGAGCTGCCCACAGTGGAGGAGGCCCTGGGCCTGCGCGACTTCGACCTGGCCGCATGGACCGGCATGTTCGGGCCGGCCGGCCTGCCCCGCGATGTGGTGGACAAGGTCTCCACCGCCCTGCAGCGGGCGCTCGCCAAGCCCGAGGTCCGCGAGCGCATCACCGGCATGGGCGCCGAGCCCACGCCTTCGGACACGCCGGCCTTCACCGCGCTGGTGCGCCGCCAGCTCGACATCTGGGGCAAGAACGTCGCGCTGTCGGGCATCCAGCCCGAATAAGCCGTGCCGCGCGCCATCGATCCGCGTCAACCCGTGCTCGTCGGGGTCGGCGTCTGTGCGCAGCGCAGCGACGACCCGGCAGCGGCGCTCGAGCCCCTGGACCTGATGATCGAGGCGGCGCGCCGCGCGGGCGCTGACGCCGGCGGCGTGCAGGGCGCACTGGACGGTGGGCTGGACGGCGCGCTCCGGGGCGTTCAGTGCGTGGCCGTGCCGCGCGGACGCTGGCGCTACCGCAATCCGGGCCGCGAGATCGCGCAGGCCATCGGCGCACCGGGCGCCCGCACGGTGCTGTCGACGCTCGGCGTGCTGCAGCAGTCGCTCATCAACGAGGCCTGCGAGCGCATTGCCGCGGGCGAGATTCACAGCGCGCTCGTGGTGGGCGCGGACGCCGGCCACCGCATCCTGCAGGCCCGGCGCGCCGGCACGCGCGCGACGGAACGCCAGCAGGACGAGGCGCCCGACCAGCTCATCGAAGCCGCTGAAGACCTGCTGCACCCGGCCGAGCTGGCGGCCGGCATCCGCCTGCCTGCGCCGCTCTATGCCATCCTGGCGTCCGCCTGGCGCTCGGCCCGCGGGCTCGCACCGACCGACCACCGTGACGCCATGGCGCAGCTGTATGCCGCGATGTCGCGCGTGGCAGCGGACAATCCCCACGCGTGGCAGCGCACACCGCTTGCGGCCGCGCAGATCGCCAGCCGGCACGGGCACGCGGGGCACGCGGGGCACGTGGACCGCAATCCGATGCAGGCCTTTCCCTACACCCGGGCGCACTGCGCGTCGTGGAACGTGGACCAGGCCGGCGCCCTGCTGCTGTGCTCGGCCGGCCGGGCCGAGGCACTGGGCATCGCACCGCAACGCTGGATCCATGCCTGGGCCGGCAGCGAGTCCAACCACGCCGTGCCCGTGTCGGCGCGCGCCGACCTCACCTGCAGCCCCGGCGCACAACTGGCAGGCCGGGCCGTGCTCGATGCGGGCGGACTGCAGGCCCGCGAGATCGACCTCGTCGACCTCTACAGCTGCTTTCCGGTGGCGGTCGAAATGCAGGCCGACGGCATCGGCCTGGCCCTCGACCCGGCGCGCCCGCCCACGCTCACCGGCGGCATGTCGTTTGCCGGCGGGCCCTTCAACAACTACGTGCTGCAGTCCACCTGCCGCATGGCCGAGCGCATGCGAGCCGGCGACGGCCGCACCGGGCTCATCTCGTGCGTGTCGGGTGTACTCAACAAGGTGGGCTTTGGCCTCTGGTCGATGGACCCGCCCACC
>JBGAIH010000039.1:0-41937 GCA_044225675.1 Burkholderiaceae bacterium | reverse complement strand
TGCAGATTGCTCAGGCTGACGTTGCCACGCTGCCTGGGCAGGCAGTGCTCAACGGTAGCGAATTGTTCGGGTGTGATCTCCATGCCCGATATTGTCCGGCACAATCTTTGAAAACACTACTAGTGTTAACACGCCCTAGCCCGCCAGGGATCCCAAGGATGGCCCGGCGTGTGCCTGAGTTTCACTCGCGGCGCCAGGTTTCCTCGGCGATGCGCCAGCTGCCTCCCAACTTGCGCAGCTTGAGCGTCTTGGTGCCCACGTCCTGAGTCCGCGCCGACGCGTAGCGCTGGGTGAACACGGCTTGCGCGGTGTCGGTGCTGGTCAGGCGCACAGCCATGTTCTCGATCCGGACCACGATCTTGCCGCTGGCCAGGCGCTCGCGACGCTGCTTTTCCCACGCGGCGCGTGTCGCGAGTTCCCCCTTGAAGCCGTCCTCGTAGTAGCCGAGGTAGGCCCGCGCATCGCCCTCCATCCAGGCCTTGCGCCAGGCCAGAATCGTATTGAGAACCAGGCGGCGGTCCGAGTCGGCCTGGGCCTCGGCGGCAACGCTCTCGGGGGCTGGGGAAGGGGTTCCGGCTCCGACAGCGACGCTGCCCGTGCCAGCAGCCCCGGGGGCTTGCGGTGCCGGGGGCGCGCTGGCAGAGGCAGGCCGGGAGGCCGCCTGGGCTGCGGGCTGTGCAGCAGTGAGTCCTTGCGCCGTCAGGCGGATCTTGCCGTCCTCGGACGCGACGATCACCATCGCGGGTGGCCGATCGCGGCCGATGCCCTGCGCCGCAGCCCACGCAGCCTGCTCATTCAGAGCCTTTTCCTGGCGTCCCATGTCGTCCAACGAACCGCAGGCGGCCAGCGCAAGGCACACGGCGGCCGAGGCGGCCGACGCCGCCCGAACCTTTTTATTCATCTCAAGACCCCAACGCAACTGAAGGTTCGTCAGACTCTAGCACTTGCACAGCCCAGGGACGCAGGCGCGTGGTATCGGAGCGAAGGATTTCCTGCTTGACTGCCAAAATCTGCGCAGGGTGCATGGAAAAACTGCGCAATCCGAGCCCGAGCAGAAGGCGCGTCAGGCTCACGTCGCCAGCCATCTCCCCGCAAACGGACACGCCCTTGCCCTGGCGGTTGCATTCGGCAATGGTGTCGGCGATCAGCCGCAGGACGGCCGGGTGCAGCGGGTCGTAGAGATGAGCAACCGACTCGTCGGCGCGGTCGATCGCCAGGGTGTACTGGATCAGGTCGTTGGTGCCGATCGACAGGAAATCGAAGTACTTGAGGAAGAGGCGCAACGTCAAGGCGGCGGCCGGGATCTCGATCATGGCGCCGAGCTTGACGTGGCCGTAGGCTCGGCCGCTGTTGTCCAGTTCGGCACGCGCGTGATCCAGGAGCGCCAACGTATGGCGGATCTCGCTGCCATGCGCGAGCATGGGAATCAGCAGATGCACCGGCCCGTGGACGGCCGCCCGCAAGATGGCCCGCAATTGATTGAGGAACATCGCCGGATCGGCCAGGCTCCAGCGAATGGCCCGCAGCCCCAGTGCCGGGTTGAGGTGGGCATCATCGCGTTGCGCGCGATCCAGCGGCTTGTCTGCCCCCACGTCGACCGTGCGGATGGTGACGGGCAGGCCCTGCATGCCTTCGACCGCGCGCCGGTAAGCCTGGTACTGCTCCTCCTCGCCAGGGAGGTTGCCTTGCCGGCCCATGAACAGGAACTCGCTTCGGAACAGCCCGACCCCCACGGCGCCGGCCTGCAGCGCGGCAGGCGCGTCCTCGGGCATCTCGATGTTGGCCAGAAGCTCGACCTTCTGGCCGTCCAGCGTGATGGCTGGCGTATGGCGCAGCCGCGCCAGGCGGCCCCGCTCCAGCTCGCCCTGGCGTTGCTTGAACCCGTACTCCGCCAGGATGATCGGCGACGGATCGACGATCATCACGCCGGCATCGCCATCGATGATGACCCAGTCGTCCTGGCGCACGAGCTGGCTGGCACTGCGCGCGCCGACCACCGCCGGAATGTCCATGCTGCGCGCGACGATGGCCGTGTGCGACGTCTTGCCGCCGACATCGGTGACGAAGCCGGCGAACACGCTTTGCTTGAACTGGAGCATGTCCGCCGGCGACAGATCGTGGGCGATCAGCACCAGCGGCACATCGACGGTGTCGTCGAGCAGGAGGTCCTGCTGCGTCTTGCGACGTGCCACGGACGGCGGCGCCACCGGTGACGCCACGCCTTTCATGTACCGCAGGATGCGCTCGACGACCTGTTCCAGATCGGCCTTGCGCTCGCGCAGGTATTCATCCTCCATCTCGTCGAACTGGCGCGCGATGACTTCGAGCTGGGTGGTCAGCGCCCATTCGGCGTTGTAGAGCCGCTCGGTGATCCAGTGCTTGACGCCGGAGGTGAGCATCTCGTCCTGCAGGAGCATCAGGTGGACGTCGAGCAGGGCCGTCAATTCATGCGGCGCCTCTTTCGGGCCCATCTGAGCGATGCCCTGCTGCAGCCGGTGGATCTCCTCGACGACTGCATTGCGCCCCGCGCGAACGCGGTCAATCTCGGCCTCGACCTGGCCGGGCTCGATGAAGTAATGGGCAACGTCGACCCGGCTTGAGGCGATCAGGACTGCGCGCCCGATGGCAATGCCACGGGCGACGGCCAGGCCATGGATCGCGAAGGTCACTCACCTTCTCCGAACTTGTCATGGATCATGGCCAGCAGCGCATCCATGGCTTCCTGTTCGCGCGCGCCATCCGTTTCGAGCAGCACCTCGGTGCCCAGCCCTGCCGCCAGCATCATGACGCCCATGATGCTCTTGGCGTTGACGCGGCGGTCGCCCCGGCTCATCCAGATGTCGCAGGGAAAGGAGCCGGCCAGCTTGGTCAGCTTGGCCGACGCGCGGGCATGCAGCCCCAGCTTATTGCTGATGGTCACGGTAGTCTTGATCATTTCTGGGTCTCTTGGCCTGATTCTGCGGTGCGGTGACGGCCACCTGCATGACGCCCTGCGTGCCCCCCACGAGCGCGCGGGCCACCAGCGCATCCAGCGACTCGTGCCGGTAGCTGACGGTGCGCAGCAGCATGGGAAGGTTCACACCGGTCACGAGCTTGGAGTTGACGCCATCGACCAGCTTCTGCGCAACATTGCAGGGGGTGGCGCCAAAGACATCGACCAGCACCAGGACGCCCGACGCGCGGGGCAGGGATTCGAGCTGCGCCATGCTGATGCGTGCAGCACCCAGCGTCTCCTCCGGGGTGACGTTGGGCTGGACGTCGAGCGACGCCACGCCGCTGCCGCAGTCCGGAAAGACGTGCAGCGCACATTGGCGCAGCGCGTGCGCCAAGGGGGCATGGGCAATGATGAGGATGCTGTTCATGAGGGTGACCGTTGCCGGGCATTATGGCTTTTCGCCAGCACGAAGTAGGCATAGGAAGCGACGCAGCAGGCCAGAAACACGGCGATGGCGCTGCGGAAGGCATCGACCTGCCCGAGTCCGGCCGCCCCGAAGCCGTCCACCAACAGTCCGATACCCCATTGGACCGTGAAGACACCCGAGAAGATGACGAGGTTGTAGGCCGACAGAGCGCGCCCGGCCGACGCTGACGGGAATGCGAGCCCGACCGCCGGCTGGGCCAGCGAGACAAAGGTGCTCGTCACGCAGAAGGTCGCCCAGGCGATTGCGCCGGCCGACGGTCCGGCGACGACGATGGCAGTCAGGCAGGCGAGCGAGAGCGGCAAGCCCAGCGCCATCAGGCGGTCCGGCCCGAGGCCGCGCCGGGCCAGCAGCGGGTTGACCAGGCCCCAGATCCAGAAGGTCACGAGCATCGCCAGGCTGATGAGAAACAACCCGCCGGCCGCCTCCAGCGGTGTGTAGCCGGCGACGCGCACCATCCAGGGACCGGCCCACAGCGTCTGCATGGCCAGCATCCCGCCGTAGTTGAAAAACCCGAGCGGCGTGAGCCGGCGGAAATACGCATGCCGCCATATCTGTGAGTAGCCGGCGGCGGGCGCGGACGCCGCATCAGCGCCGGCCGACGCAGGCCCCGCCGACCAGGGCGGCGCCTTCCACAGGATCAGGGCCATGGCGAGCACCAGACAGGCGGAAAGCGCCCAGAAGATCGGGCGCCACCCCTGCTCGCGCAGGAACCATTGCACGGGCAGAGTCGATGCGACCGTTCCGAGCGAGGCGACCATGAGCATCCACGAATTGGCACGCAGCTGGGCACCGGGCGAAAGCCAGCGCCTGTAGCCGGTCAGCGGCGCCATCAGGCAGGCCCCTACGCCGGCTCCGCACAGGAGCCGGGCGATCATCAGGCCGGTGAAACCCGTCGCCACGGCGAACAGCATGCACCCGAGAACCGCAACGCCGAGGAAGCACAGGACGACGTTGCGCGGACCATGCCGATCCAGCCACCGACCCAGCGGCAGCTGCATCATGGCAAAGCCCAGGAAATAGCCGCCCGCAAGAAGGCCGAGATCGCGCGCATGCAGCCCGAACTCCTGGGTCAGCACAGGCGACAGGGTCGCCGTGATCGCCCGCATTACGGCCGAGAAGAAGTAGGCAAATGCGAAGACGCAGAATACGACCACTGCGTCGCGCCGGCCAAGCAGGGTCATCGGAGCACCAGCCCGCTGAAAAAGGTTTCGGCCACTTCCGGCGAGAGACGATCGGCGTACACGACGGCGTGGTAGACATCGGCCCCCCTGGCGAACCACGCCGCGTGGGCCATCACCGGCAGGCCGTCTGCGCGCCGCCCCACCGCCACGACCTGCACCGAAGCCGCAAGCGCCAGAGCGCCCTTGGGGACGAATGCGGCCTCGCGCGGCGAGGCCGCCTGCATGTTCCGCAAGGTGAGCAGGCGCCATTGGTCCAGGACGGCCGAGGCCTGCGCCGGATCCGGAAGTCGCATGCGGGAGACGGCAAAGGTGGCGCCCCCGGCCTCGCAGCCCATCACCTGCATGTCGCCGGACTGGCCGGCCAGGGTGACAGGGCGGCCGGCCCGATCCGGCTTGCAGGGCAGCAAGGCGACGAGGCTTGCCCCTTCGACGGGCACCTCACGCCAGTTGAAGGTCGGATTGCACGCCGCGAGGAGCGCAGACGACAACAGGCCTGCCAGACGGACAGCCGGCGGAAACGTGCTTTGCATCACTTCATTATCGGTTTGCGCGGACAATGTCGCCCATGCCTGAAACGAGTCCCCCTCTTGCCCCCTCCTCCCTCGACGGCATTCGCGTACTGGATCTGTCCCGCGTGCTGGCAGGACCGTGGAGCACCCAGATCCTGGCCGACCTCGGCGCGGACGTGATCAAGATCGAGCGCCCCGGCGCTGGCGACGACACACGCAGCTGGGGCCCCCCGTTCCTGCGCGACAACGCCGGACAGGAGTCGGCCGAGGCGGCGTACTACCTTGGCACCAACCGGAACAAGCGGTCCCTGACCTGCGACATCGCCCAGGCTGCGGGACAGGCCCTGATCAGGGATCTGGCCCGGCATTGCGACGTCTTCGTCGAGAACTTCAAGGTCGGGGACATGGCGCGATACGGCCTTGACTATGCGTCCATCAAGGCCATCAACCCCAGGATCGTGTACTGCAGCGTGACCGGATTCGGCCAGACCGGCCCCTATCGCGAGCGGGCCGGTTACGACTATGCGATCCAGGGCATCGGGGGCCTGATGAGCCTCACGGGTGAGCGCGACGATCTGGGCGGCGGCCCTCAGAAAGTCGGCGTGGCGGTCGCGGACCTGTTCACCGGCATGTATGCCACCGTCGGCATCCTGGCCGCGCTGCGCCACGCCGAGCGCACGGGCGAAGGACAGCATATTGACATGGCGCTGCTTGATACGCAGGTCGCCATGCTGGCCAATCTCGGAGCCAGCTACCTGGTCAGCGGCGTGGTGCCCCAGCGCGCCGGCAACGCGCACCAAACCATCGTTCCCTACCAGGTGTTCGAGGTCAAGCCGCCAGCGGATGCGCCGGCCGGCGCCCGTGACCACATGATCCTGGCGGTCGGAAACGACTCGCAGTTCGCCAAGTTCTGTGCCGTCGCGAACCGGCCGTACCTGGCAGCGGACCCCCGCTTCATCCGCAACCAGGACCGGGTTCGCCACCGGGCGACGCTCGTGCCGATGCTGGAGAAGGTTTTCATGACGCGCACCAAGGCCGACTGGCTGGCCGCGCTGGAAGCCGCCAAGGTGCCCTGCGGCGCCATCAACCATCTGGGCGAGGTGTTCGCCGATCCGCATGTGCTCGAGCGGGGCATGGTCAGCCATTGGAAACACCCGGTCCAGGACGACCTGCCCCTGGTGGCCAGCCCGCTCAAACTGAGCGGCACGCCGGTGCGCTCGCCCGAGCTGGGGGGCACGCCGCCGCCCCTCCTCGGGGAGCACACGGATGCCGTCCTGAGCGGACTTCTGGGCTACACGGAAGACCAGATCGCTCAATTGCGGGCCGGCAAGGTCGTGTAAGCCGCACGCTGCGTAGAAGGAGCGATCATGGCCAATTTCGTTCTCGTTCATGGCGCCTGGCACGGCGCATGGTGCTGGCAGCGCGTGACCCAGGCGCTGGTGCAGGCTGGCCACCGCGCCCACGCCGTCACGCTGACGGGGCTGGGGGAGCGGGCGCACCTCCTGGATGCGTCGATCACGCTGCAGACGCATATCCGGGACGTCGAGATGGCGATCGAGGCCGAAGAGATGCAGGACGTGATCCTGGCCGTTCACTCCTACGCCGGAATGCTGGGCACGGCGGTCGCCGACCGGATGCCCGGGCGCCTGCGGCATCTTGTCTATGTCGATGCCGTCGTTCCCAAGCCCGGCGAGAGCTGGAGCAGCACCCATGCCAGCGCCACCCGCAAGGCGCGCATGGACGCGGCGCGCGAGTCCACGACCTTCAGCTTTCCGCCGCCGGACCCGTCGATCTTCGGGCTGGCTGACGATGATCTGGCCTGGGTCCGGCGCCGGCAAACGCCGCATCCCGGTCACACTTACGAAGCGGTCCTGGAGTTCGACCCGCAACGGGTGGCGTCGGTCCCGCGGACCTTCGTCAACTGCACGCGTCCGGCGCTTGCCACGATCGACGCGATCCGTCCGCGCGTCGCGGACCGGTCGTTCTGGGGCGGTGCCTGGCTGGACCCGGCAGGCGGCGGAGCGCAGGTCGTCACGCTGGAGACGGGTCACGATCCGATGATCAGCGCGCCAGCCGAGCTCACACGCGTCCTTGTCGGCTGTGCGGCATGAGGGCATCGACACGACGCCAACTTGTCGCCTGGCTGGCGCTGGGCGGCCTGCTGCCGCCTGCACTGGCCCGCGACTCCGCCCTGCCCACGCCATCTTCGCTCGCGGAGGCCGCGCGTGCAGCCGCTGCACGCGCCGAGCCGCTGGTCATCCTGGTGAGCCTGCCCGGCTGCCCGTACTGCGAACTGGTCCGGCGCAACTACCTGCTGCCGATGCGTGGTGAGGGGCTTCAGGCCTGGCAGATCGACATCACTGACCGGCGCAACAGCGTCCAGGACTTCGAAGGTCGCAGAAGCAGCGGCGCCGAACTGGCCAGACGCTGGCAAGCCTCGATCACCCCGACCGTGCTGTTCTTCGATGCAGCCGGGCGCGAGATCGCACCCCGTCTGACGGGTGTCACGTCGACCGACTTCTACGGCAGCTACCTGGACGAATCCGTGGCTCAGGCCCGCAGAAGGCTTGCAACTTCTCGCTGAATCGCGTGCGCTATCCTCCTTATGGGGGATGCGCCCGCGGGTTTGTATGTGTAGACTGGCCTTGCGATCGTCGTCCGCTGTCGTGAGCACCCCGTCCCACCTTGCAACGGAGATCCCAATTGCATCCATCCGGCTCGTTCTCCGGAACCGCCCCGTCGCCCTTGTCCGAGAAGTCCGGCTCCACCGAAACAGGGGGAGTTGGCGGGAGCGCGCACGTGGACCGGGCCGACTATGCGCTGGTGGGGGTGATCGGCGCGCAGCTGTCGGCGCCCCTGTCGGTGATGCAGCACGTGGTGCAGGAATTCACCCGCACACGCAAGATCTCGCGCTCGCAGATGCAGCAGTTGCAGATGGCCATCGAATCGGCGCGCACCTTGGCCAAGCAGAGTCAGCAAATCTCCCGACTGGCCGGCGGACGGCTGAGGCAGTCGCATGAGCGCCTGAGCCTTCATGATCTGGTCAATCAGACGCTCGACCAGCATCTTGAAAGTTTTCAGCGATTGGGCATCGAGGTGTATCGCAGCGTCAAGCCGGTGGACGTGATCGTCGACCCGGGACTGCTGTCGAGCCTGATCGACGCGGCCATCGAATGTGCGGCCGTCCCGGGTCGCCGGCTGACGGTGTCTCTCGAGATCAAGAACTGGCCCGAGCATGGCATGCTTTTCCTCAAGACCAGCGACAGTGTCGCCGCCGGAGGGGGGATTCCGAGCGAGGGTAGGGAAGAACACAACCCGCTCAGTTGGCACCTGCTGACGCACATCGGTCAGGTGATGGGCGTCACGGTCGACCGGGTGGCATCAGCCAGTGAAACCATCCTGATGATCGAGTTCCCTCGCACGGTGAAACAGCTGGAGGGGCTCACGGCGGTCGAGGTCGACGGCGGAGGCGACTCCTCGATGCACAGTGAGTCCAAGCCCCTGGCGGGTCATCGGATCCTGGTCATCAGCACCGACGAGATGCTGATCTCGACCATCCGCATGATCTGCCGTTCGATGGGGCTGATTGTCGACACGGTCCCCAGCTCACGGCAGGCGGTTCGCTTCTGCGAACTCGACATTCCCCACATGATCATCATCGACGAGCGGCTTCACGACGCGCCGCTCGACGAACTGCGCCGCGACCTGCACAAGGTCGACCCGAACCTGCCCTTCCTCGAGATTGCGAACGCCTCCAACACGCTCGAGATGGCCAGCTGGATGAGTGACAGCATGACGCGCGTCAGCCGCGACTCGCTGCGCTCCCAACTGCCGTCGATCATGGTGTTCGAGCTTGCGAAGGTGATCTGACCCGCGAGGGCCGGCCCTGGCTCATTTCAGGGAGCCGAATACCTTCTTCAGGATCTCGCTGCCGGTCCCGACCGGATCCTTGCGGATCTTCTTCTCCTCATCCCCGATGACGGTGTAGAGGCCATCGAGCGTTTTTCCGGTCACATACTGCTGGATGTTGGCGTCTTCCTTTTTGATCAGGCCAAATCCGGAGGCCTTCGATGCAAGCTGGTTGTACTTCGCGGCCAGGCCGACTTTCTCAGTGGCCTTGGTGACAACTGGGAGGAATTTTTCTCCAAGCGGTGAGCGGGTCTTTTCTGCGAAGAACTGGGTGACCGAGGTTTCGCCGCCTGAGAGGATCTTCTTGGCGTCGTTGACGCTCATGGACTTCACGGCATTGACCAACAGATCCTTGCCCATCGGCACCGCCGTTTCCGCAGCGCGGTTCATTGACGTCACCAGTTCGTCAACCCGCTTGCCCTGTCCGATCTTCTTGAGAAGGCTTCCTGCGTCCTCCAGAAATCCTGGCAGGGGGATTTTGACCTTGGCATTCTGCAGAAAGCCGTCCGGTCGCCCCAGGAGGCCGACGGCCGCCAAGGCCCCCTTCTCCAGCGCCACCTTCAGGCCCTGGGAGGCATCGCCTTCCGTCAGGTCTTTCAGCGACAACGCATGAGCACGCTCCATGGCTGCGAGCACCATCAGCGCCAGCGCAGCTGATGCGGAAGAATTAAACTGACGTCGTTTCATTGGCAGGCCTTTAAAATTATTTCCTGCCGCTGCGGAATTTTCCGCCAGCGGCAGCGTCTTACCGAGAACCATGAGATTTCTCTATGTTGCCGCAGCGGCGGCGGTTTTGGCAATCGGTGTCGGCGCTTACGTCGCCGGTGGCAACTCGTCTGCGCCGGACTCCACATTCGTGTTGCTGGACGGCTCGAAGCAGTCTTCCGCAGATCTCAAGGGCAAGGTCACTCTGGTGAATTTCTGGGCTACGAGCTGCGTGACTTGCGTCGCAGAGATGCCCAAGATCATGGCCACGCACGAGAAGTACAAGTCCAGGGGCTATGACACGCTCGCGGTCGCAATGAGTTACGACCCGCCCAGCTATGTCGTGAATTTTGCCGAAACGCGCAAGCTGCCCTTCAAGGTGGCCATCGACAATACCGGCACCGTTGCCAAGGCGTGGGGCGATGTGCAACTGACGCCGACGACTTACATCGTCAACAAGCGCGGCGAGATCGTGAAGCGCTTCGTGGGCGAACCGGACTTCGACGAACTGCATCGCCTGATCGAGAAGCTTCTGGCTGAGGCTTGAGGCTCGGCACGCAGTGCTTCAAGTGAAACGGGGCCAGAAGGCCCCGCTTTCTTGTCAGCGCCGGATCGGCCGGCGCAGGGGCCGCAGCTTCACTGCGAACGATAGTTGTCGTGGCAGGCCTTGCAAGTACCTGCCGTTGCACCAAAGGCTGTCTTCAGATTGTCGAGATTGCCCGTCTTGGCCGCAGCTGCCAGCTTGAGCGTTTCTGCCTGCAGCTTGTCGCTGTGTTCCTTGAACTTGGCCTGTTCGGTCCAGATTTCAGGTTTTGCCTTGGTCGGGGCGCCCTTGTCGCTTCCCGGGACAAAACCTCCCCAGGGCAGTTTGGCCATGTCAGCCACGATTTCCGCATTGTCCGCAGCAACTTTGGCGTCAAAGGGAACCCGGCCATTGGCCATCGCGCCAATGCGCCCGAAGTGCTGAGCCATGACGAACAAGGCGCTTTGACGGTACTTGATGGCGTCTTCGGGCTTGGCAAACTGGGCCGATGCCGGGGCCGCCAAAGTGAACGCGGTTGCTGCGAATGCGATCGAGGCGAGCAGTTTCATGTGATTATTTCCTTCTCCGTGGGTTGAAAATGAGCCGAACCTGACTGAGTGCGCGAGTCGGTCAAAAGTTCAGCCGGAACCATTGTCTTCGGGATTCCACTAATGCTGTAGGGCTATTGGACCGAATCAATATGCTCCAAGCCAATAGGAAACTTTGAGGAAAATATCCATGATGAATAAAGTGAGGGTCTGGGACCTGCCTACGCGCGTCTTCCATTGGGCGTTGGCCCTGTGCGTCATCGGGCTGCTGGCCACCGGTACGGTCGGGGGAAACGCGATGGTCTGGCATTTCCGGCTAGGCTATGCGGTCCTCGCGCTGTTGCTGTTCCGGCTGATCTGGGGCCTGGTGGGTGGTCACTGGTCCCGCTTCGCGTCCTTCATCTATTCACCATCGAGTGTCCTGGCCCATCTCAAGCGACAGGGTCATCCACATCATGAGGTCGGACATTCGCCGATGGGCGCGGGGTCCGTATTTGCGATGCTGCTCGTGCTGGCGGCGCAAGTCGGTTCGGGACTGGCATCCGACGACGAGATCGCCTTTGCCGGACCTCTGACCAAGTACATCTCCGGCGCAACCGTGAGCCTGGCGACGAACTACCACAAGAACATCGGCCGGTGGATTCTCATTGCTTTGGTCGTGCTGCACGTCGCGGCGATCCTCTACTACCTCTGGGGCAAACGGAAGAATCTGATCAAACCCATGATCGACGGCGACAAGCTCGTTGCCACAGACGCGCCCTCGTCCCGGGACGATTGGGCTGCCCGGATTGGCGGACTGGCCCTGCTGGCTGCCTGTGCGTCCTTCGTGGCCTGGGGGGTCGCGCGATGGGGTTGAGGATAAACTCTACCAGGCAGTGTCTTCAACTTGATTCGTGACTCACTCCACCATTCGACTCTTCACCCCCGAGACGGCCGAAGACATTCAGGCAACGCGGGAGATATTCAAGGAGTATGCCGAAGGGCTCGGCGTCGATCTGTGCTTCCAGTCATTCGATGCGGAGCTGGCCGAACTTCCAGGCGACTACTCCGAGCCCCGAGGTTGTCTCCTGCTCGCGGCCGTGGACGGCGCCATCGCCGGATGTTGCGCCTTGCGCCCCCTGGACAGTGCCGACTACCCCAATGCTGCCGAGATGAAGCGACTCTACGTGCGCAAGGCATTCCGGGGCTTTGGACTGGGACGCCAGCTGGCAGAAGCCATCCTGGACTCCGCTCGGAGAGCAGGTTACGCGAGCGTGCTGCTCGATACGCTGGACGACATGGAAGCCGCCCGCGCCTTGTACGAAGAACTTGGATTTTTTGAAGTGCCGCCCTACTATCACAACCCGATAGCGGGCGCACACTACCTAAGAGCGATGCTCTGACGGCTGTCAGGCACTCTTGGCTTGCTTGAGCAGGGTGTCTGCGTCACTGACTTCGAACTTGCCCGGACCCTCGATGTTCAGGCTGAGCACCTTACCGTCCCTGACCAGCATCGAGTAGCGATTGCTGCGCAGACCCATGCCGCGTGCGCTGAGGTCGAGCGTCAGCCCGGTCGCTTGCGTGAAGGCCGCGCTTCCATCGCCGAGCATGCGCACCTTGTCGCCCGTCTTCTGGTCGCGAGCCCACGCGCCCATCACGAACGCATCATTGACGCTGACACACCAGATCTCATCCACGCCCGCAGCCTTGAGTTCCGCAGCCTTTTCGACGTAGCCCGGCACGTGCTTTGCTGAGCAAGTCGGCGTGAATGCTCCGGGCAGCGCAAACAGCGCAATCGTCTTGCCTGCAGTGGCTTTTTCCACATCGACCGGATTCGGACCAATGCTGCATCCATTGCCCTCGACTTCCGAGTACTCCATCAGGGTGGCGGAGGGAAGCTTGTCACCTACTTTGATCATTGTGAACTCCATGGTTTGAAGAGAGTCCGGACACCGGCATCGCAGTTCCGGTTCCGGAAATGAAAACGACCCACATTGTGGGCCGTTTCATGGGAGCCTGCAGGCGTCTGGGGCAAGACTTAGACGACGGCTGCCTTTTCGACCAGACGGGTTGCAACCCAGTTCTTGGTCTTGGAGATCGGGCGGCTTTCCGTGATCTCGATCACGTCACCCAGTTTGTACTCGCCCTTTTCATCATGAGCGTGGTACTTGCTGGACTTGCCGACGATCTTGCCGTAGAGCTCGTGCTTCACACGGCGCTCCACCAGGACCGTCACGGTCTTGGCGCGCTTGTCGCTGACCACCTTGCCAATCAAGGTGCGCTTGAGGGATTTTTTAGCTTCCGTCATAGGGGCTCCTTACTTGGCGGCTTGCTTTTCAGCAAGAATGGTCTTCGCACGCGCGATGGCACGGCGGGTCGACCGCAGCGTGGCGGTGTTGTTCAGTTGTTGCGTGGCCTTTTGCATGCGCAGGCCGAAGTGAGCCTTCTGGAGCTCCTTGACCTCGGTTTGCAGTGCGGCAACATCTTTCTGGCGCAGTTCAGCAGCTTTCATTTCTTCATTCTCCTGAATCAGGCACCGATCATGCGGCTGACAAACGTGGTGCGCAGAGGAAGCTTCGCGGCAGCCAGGCGGAATGCCTCGCGCGCGAGCTCTTCCGGGACACCAACGATTTCGTACAGCACCTTGCCAGGTTGAATCTCGGCAACGTAGTACTCGGGGTTGCCCTTGCCGTTACCCATCCGCACTTCGGCGGGCTTCTGGGAGATCGGCTTGTCGGGAAACACACGGATCCAGATCCGGCCACCGCGCTTGACGTGACGGGAGATGGCACGACGTGCGGATTCAATCTGGCGGGCTGTCAAACGGCCACGATCAGTCGACTTCAGTCCGAAGTCGCCGAACGCCACCGTGTTTCCGCGAGTCGCAATGCCGGTATTACGGCCTTTCTGCTCCTTGCGGTACTTTCTGCGAGCGGGTTGCAGCATGGTTATTCTCCGTATTACTCGGTTTTGGCGCCGTCAGCTGCTGCAGCTGGCGCGGCTACCTTGCGGACGCGCTTAACGGCGGTTTTCGGTGCGTCGGCACCCGGAGCGGCTCCGGAAGCTTCGGCGGGTTTGTCACTGCCATCGGAAGGCGCCACGTTGCCGCCCAGCGGACGACGCGGACCACGTGCCGGCGGACGATCACCAGTCCGGTCACCAGGGCGGCCATCGCGGCGCGGGCCACGCGGACGACGCTCTTCTTCGGCACGCGGTTCGGCGGCCACGGGTGCATCATTGCGACCCAGCGTATCGCCCTTGTAGACCCAGACCTTGACGCCAATGACGCCATAGGTGGTCTTGGCTTCGGAGAAGCCGTAGTCGATGTCGGCGCGCAGCGTGTGAAGCGGCACGCGGCCTTCACGGTACCACTCGGTACGGGCGATTTCGATGCCGTTCAGACGACCGGCGGACATGATCTTGATGCCCTGCGCGCCAAGGCGCATGGCGTTCTGCATCGCACGCTTCATCGCGCGACGGAACATGATCCGCTTCTCGAGCTGCTGGGTGATGCTGTCGGCGATCAGCTGGGCGTCGATTTCCGGCTTGCGCACTTCCTCGATGTTCACGGCGACCGGAACACCCAGACGGCGCGTCAGCTCGCGCTTGAGGTTCTCGATGTCCTCGCCCTTCTTGCCGATCACGACGCCCGGACGAGCCGAGAAGATGGTGATGCGGGCATTCTTGGCCGGACGCTCGATCAGCACGCGGGAGACCGCAGCGCTCTTGAGTTTGGTCTTGAGGTAGTCACGGACCTTGATGTCTTCTGCCAGCATGCCGGCGAAGTCACGGTTGTTGGCGTACCAGCGGCTGGCCCAGTTGCGGCTCACCGAGAGGCGGAAGCCGGTAGGATGGATTTTCTGTCCCATATTTCTTCCAGGCCTTTCAGTTGCCAACCGTCACGTACACATGGCACGTGGGCTTGCTGATACGGTTGCCGCGGCCCTTTGCGCGAGCCGTGAAACGCTTGAGCGTCGCACCTTGTTCGACGTAAATGGTCTTGACCTTGAGCTCGTCGATGTCGGCACCGTCATTGTGCTCGGCGTTCGCAATCGCGGACTCCAGCACCTTCTTGACGATGACCGCAGCCTTCTTCTGGGTGAATTCCAGAATGTTCAGCGCTTGATCAACCTTCTTGCCACGAATCAGGTCGGCGACCAGACGGCCTTTGTCGACCGACAGACGGACGCCCCGGAGGACTGCACGTGTTTCCATGGTCTTTCCTTATTTCTTCTGGACTTTTTTGTCCGCAGGATGGCCCTTGAAAGTCCGGGTGAGCGCGAACTCGCCCAGCTTGTGGCCAACCATCTGGTCGGTGATGTAGACCGGCACGTGCTGCTTGCCGTTGTGCACCGCGATCGTCAGGCCGATGAAGTCGGGCAGGATCATGGAGCGGCGCGACCAGGTCTTGATCGGCTTCTTGTCCTTGGTTGCCACGGCCTTGTCGACCTTGGCAACCAGGTGGTGGTCAACAAACGGACCTTTTTTGAGTGAACGGGTCATTTGTCTTTCCCCTTACTTCTTGCGACGCGACACGATCATGACCTGCGTGCGCTTGTTGTTGCGGGTACGGTAGCCCTTGGTCAGATTGCCCCACGGGTCGACAGGATGGCGACCTTCACCCGTCTTGCCTTCACCACCACCGTGCGGGTGATCGATCGGGTTCATGACCACGCCGCGAACGGTGGGTCGAATGCCCATCCAGCGCTTCACGCCGGCCTTGCCCAGCTGACGCAGGCTGTGCTCTTCGTTGGCAACTTCGCCGATCGTCGCGCGGCATTCGATGTGCACCTTGCGAACTTCGCCAGAGCGCATCCGAACCTGAGCGTACGTGCCCTCACGGGCCAGCAGCGTCGCGGAAGTACCAGCCGAGCGGGCGATCTGCGCGCCAGCACCCGGCTTCAGCTCGATGCAGTGAATGGTCGAGCCCACGGGAATATTGCGGATCGGCAGGGTGTTGCCCGCACGAATGGGGGCCTCGGAGCCGCTCAGCAGCGATGCGCCGACTTCCAGGCCGCGCGGCGCGATGATGTAGCGGCGTTCGCCATCGGCGTAGCAGACCAGGGCCAAGTGAGCCGTCCGGTTGGGGTCGTACTCGATGCGCTCAACCTTGGCGGGAATGCCGTCCTTGTTGCGCACGAAGTCAACCACACGGTAGTGGTGCTTGTGACCGCCGCCCTTGTGGCGCGTGGTCACGTGGCCGTTGTTGTTGCGGCCCGACTTCTGGAACTGGGGTTCAAGCAGCGGAGCGTACGGGGCACCCTTGTGCAGGTGGTCCCGCGAGATCTTCACCATGCCGCGCATGCCTGGTGAAGTCGGTTTCATCTTGATGACAGCCATGATTTAAGCGGCCTCCCCACCGAGGTTGAGTTCCTGGCCCGGCTTGAGCAGCACGTAAGCCTTGCGAACGTTGTCGCGACGGCCGACGGACTTGCCAAAACGCTTGACCTTGCCCTTGGTATTGACGACGGAAACGCCCTTGACCTCGACCTTGAACATCAGCTCAACGGCGGCCTTGATTTCGGGCTTGGTTGCGTCCTGAAGGACCTTGAAGGTGACGGCATTGGTCTTGTCGGCAACCATCGTCGCCTTTTCGGAGACGATCGGCGCGACGAGCACCTGCATCAGGCGGCCCTCGTCGAACTGACGAGCGGCAGGAGTCGGATTGATGCGGCTCATGCGAACATCTCCTTGAGTTTGTCGACAGCGCCCTTGGTGACCAGCACCTTCTTGTAGTGCACCAGCGACACCGGGTCGGCGTAACGCGGCTCGACGATCAGAACGTTCGTCAGATTGCGGGAGGCCAGGTACAGGTTCTCGTCGACTTCTTCGGCGATCACCAGCACGGATTCGAGGTTCATGGCCTTGAACTTGGCAGCCAGTTGCTTGGTCTTGGGCGAGTCCACCTTGATGGATTCGACCACGGCCAGACGGCCTTCGCGCGCCAGTTGCGAGAAGATCGACGCCATGCCAGCGCGATACATCTTCTTGTTGACCTTCTGGCTGAAGTTTTCATCAGGCATGTTCGGGAAGATCCGGCCGCCGCCACGCCACAGAGGCGACGACGTCATACCGGCACGGGCGCGGCCCGTTCCCTTTTGCTTGAAAGGCTTCTTGGTCGAGTGCTTGACCTGCTCGCGGTCTTTCTGGGCACGGGTGCCTTGGCGAGCATTGGCTTGGAAAGCCACGACGATCTGGTGCACCAGATCTTCGTTGTAGGCACGACCAAACACCGTCTCGGGAGCGTCGTACTTCGACGACGCCTGGCCCTGTTCGTTCAGGAGTTCGAGTTGCATTTACTTCGCTCCCTCGGACTTCGCCTTCACGGCGGGACGGACCGTCACAAAACCACCCTTGGAGCCGGGCACGGCGCCCTTGATCAGGAGCAGCTGGCGCGCTTCATCGATGCGGAAGACATCAAGGTTCTGGGTCGTCACGGTGTCGTCACCCAAGTGGCCCGACATCCGCTTGCCAGGAAAGACGCGACCGGGATCCTGCGCCATGGAAATCGAGCCCGGGACATTGTGCGAACGGCTGTTACCGTGGGAAGCACGTTGCGAGCCGAAATGGTGACGCTTGATGGTGCCGGCAAAGCCCTTGCCGATGGTCGTGCCCTGCACATCGACCTTCTGGCCAACGGCGAAGACGGCCGTCACCGGAACTGCCGCGCCTGCCTTGTATTGGGCTGCCGTATCGGCGGTAACGCGGAATTCACGGATGATTTCACCGGCTTCGACACCCGCTTTGGCGAGGTGACCGGCGACTGGCTTGGTGACGCGCGAAGCCTTGCGCGCGCCAAAGGTGACCTGCAAGGCCACATAGCCATCGTTCTCTTGGGTTTTCACCTGGGTCACGCGGTTGTTGGAAACGTCCACAACCGTCACAGGCACTGCGTCACCGTCATCGGTGAAAAGGCGCATCATGCCCACCTTGCGACCCAGCAACCCGAGGGAGTTGCTCAGACTCATTGGTTTTCTCCAAAACTTCCACCGCCCTGACTTCAATTGGCCAGAGCGTTTTGACGTGAAAGAAGGTTAATAAAACTCCACGCAAAGCTAAAGCTTATCGCGCAGAGCCTTTCATTATGACACGGCCTTGCCCGAAAGAGCAAGGCCAGTGCCATTTCCCCTAGACAGGGCTTGTGAAACGCCGATTACTGCAGCTTGATCTCGACGTCGACGCCTGCCGGCAGATCCAGCTTCATCAGCGCATCCACCGTCTTGTCGGTCGGATCGACGATGTCCATCAGACGCTGGTGCGTGCGGATCTCGAACTGATCCCGGCTCGTCTTGTTGACGTGCGGCGAGCGCAGGATGTCGAAGCGCTTCATGCGGGTCGGCAGCGGCACCGGCCCCTTCACGATCGCGCCGGTGCGCTTGGCCGTATCCACGATCTCCGCGGCGGACTGGTCGATCAGCTTGTAGTCAAACGCCTTGAGGCGGATGCGAATCTTTTGCTTGGTAGACATGGTAATTCCTGTGTGAGCCGAGAATTACTCGATGATCTTGGCGACGACGCCGGCGCCGACGGTCTTGCCGCCTTCGCGGATGGCGAAACGCAGGCCTTCTTCCATGGCGATCGGGTTGATCAGCTTGACCGTGATCGTCACGTTGTCGCCAGGCATCACCATCTCCTTGTCCTTGGGCAGCTCGATCGCTCCCGTCACGTCCGTCGTGCGGAAGTAGAACTGCGGACGGTAGTTGTTGAAGAACGGCGTGTGGCGGCCGCCCTCGTCCTTGCTCAGAACGTACACCTCGGCCGTGAAGTGCGTCAGGCGGCTTGATCGAGCGCCGGAAGAACAGCACCTGGCCGCGCTGACGCTGGCATTGCGCCGCGCAGCAGGATACCCACGTTGTCGCCAGCCTGGCCCTGGTCCAGCAGCTTTGAACATTTCCACGCCCAGGAAAGGCCGTCTTCAGCGTCACCGGCTTGATGCCCACGATCTCGATTTCGCCGACCTTGATGATCCTTGCGCTCATCACCAGCACCACGTGCTGCGCCCGAGATCGAGAACATCGCCTCCACCGGCACGTATCCGCACCGTCATCGCCCGCTCAGCGCCGCCGGAATGTACGTCCAGCGCCGGCCAGCTTCATGATCGACTCTTCACCCAGCTTGCCCTTGTCGCCTTCGAGCGCCAGCTTGGCCGAGCCATGGATGATCGGCGTGTCGTCAGGGAATTCGCACGGCTCAGCAGCTCGCGGAACTCATCACCAGCTCCAGCAGCTCGGCGTCATCGACCATGCCGTGGACTTGTTCAGGAACACGATGATGTAGGGCACGCCCACCCGCGGCCAGCAGAAATGTCGAAGGCCTGGTGCAGGTCAGCCGCCAGGCGGCCGAGGAACACCAGACGCCGTCCATCTGGGCAGCACCTGCATCGCCTTCACATAGTCGGCAGGTCTGCAGTCCACGGCGCGTAGTGGCGGTTGGCCGTCTCGTACTCCACGCGCCGCGTTGATCGTGATGCCCTGCTCTTCCGGCGCAGCATCGGATCTGGTCGTACGCCTTGGCTTCACCGCCAAACTTCGCCGCCAGAACCGTCGCAATCGCCGCCGTCAGCGTCGTCTTGCCATGGTCCACGTGACCAATCGTGCCTACGTTCACGTGCGGCTTCGTACGTTCGAATTTACCTTTTGCCATTTCAATTCTCCAAAGAGCATGCCCGTGTACGGTTTAACGTCTGCATCCGGTTGCTTGATCGCCCCGCACGGGAACACGGCGGCACTGGATCGCAGACAAACTGAAGGCCCCGGCATGAAGCCGGGGCCACCTGTGGATTACTTAGCGCGCGCAGCGACGATCGCCTCAGCCACGTTGCGAGGAGCTTCGGCGTAGTGCTTGAACTCCATCGTGTAAGTGGCGCGGCCCTGCGACATCGAACGCAGGGTCGTCGAGTAGCCGAACATTTCGGACAGCGGCACTTCGGCCTTGATGGCCTTGCCGCCGCCGGGCATGTCATCCATGCCCTGCACCATGCCACGGCGGGACGACAGGTCGCCCATCACGTTGCCGGCGTAGTCTTCAGGCGTTTCCACCTCGACAGCCATCATGGGCTCGAGAATGACCGGGCTCGCGCGCTTGGCCGCTTCCTTGAAGCCGAAGATGGCAGCCATCTTGAAGGCCTGTTCGGACGAGTCGACGTCATGGTACGAACCGAAGGTCAACGTCACCTTGACGTCGACGACGGGGTAACCCGCCAGAACGCCAGTGTTGAGAGCCTCGACGACACCCTTCTCGACAGCAGGGATGTATTCGCGCGGAACCACGCCGCCCTTGATGGCATCGACGAACTCGAAGCCCTTGCCGGCCTCCTGAGGCTCCAGCGAGAACACGACGTGACCATACTGGCCCTTGCCGCCCGATTGGCGAACGAACTTGCCTTCGACGTCGCTGACCGACTTGCGCACGGTTTCGCGGTAAGCCACCTGCGGCTTGCCCACGTTGGCTTCCACGCCGAACTCGCGCTTCATCCGGTCCACGATGATTTCAAGGTGCAACTCACCCATGCCGCCAATGATGGTCTGGCCCGATTCTTCATCGGTGTTGACGCGGAAAGACGGATCCTCCGCAGCCAGCCGCGACAAGGCGATGCCCATTTTCTCCTGGTCGGCCTTCGACTTGGGCTCCACAGCCTGACGAATCACCGGCTCGGGGAACACCATGCGCTCCAGCGTCACGATGGAGTTGGGGTCGCACAGGGTTTCGCCCGTCGTCACGTCCTTCAGGCCGACGCAGGCAGCAATGTCACCTGCGCGGATTTCGTCAACTTCCTGGCGGTTGTTGGCGTGCATCTGCACGATACGACCGATGCGCTCCTTCTTGCCACGAACCGGGTTGTAGACGCTGTCGCCCTTGCTCAGAACGCCGGAATAGACACGCACGAAGGTCAGCTGACCAACGAACGGATCGGTCATCAGCTTGAACGCCAGGGCCGAGAACTTTTCGCTGTCATCGGCCTTGCGAGTCACCGGCTGCTCGTCTTCGTCGGTACCCGACACCGGGGGGATGTCCACGGGCGAAGGCATGAGCTCGATCACGGCGTCCAGCATGCGCTGCACACCCTTGTTCTTGAACGCGGTACCGCAGAGCATGGGCTGGATCTCGCCCGCGATCGTGCGCGTGCGCAGACCCTTGGTGATCTCCTCTTCGGTCAGATCGCCCTCTTCCAGGTACTTGTTCATGAGGTCTTCCGACGCCTCGGCAGCGGCCTCGACCATCTTCTCGCGCCATTCCTTAGACTGCTCGACCAGGTCCGCCGGGATGTCTTCGAAGGTGAACTTCATGCCCTGGGACGCTTCATCCCAGATGATGGCCTTCATCTTGCGCAGGTCGACCACGCCCTTGAAGCCTTCTTCAGCGCCGATCGGAATCACGATCGGCACAGGGTTCGCCTTCAGACGGACCTTCATCTGGTCATAGACCTTGAAGAAGTTCGCGCCGGTGCGGTCCATCTTGTTGACGAACGCAAGGCGGGGCACCTTGTACTTGTTGGCCTGGCGCCAGACGGTCTCGGATTGCGGCTGAACGCCACCCACGGCGCAGTACACCATGCAAGCGCCGTCGAGCACGCGCATGGAACGCTCCACCTCGATGGTGAAGTCCACGTGGCCGGGGGTGTCGATGATGTTGATGCGGTGCTCGGGAAAGGACATGTCCATGCCCTTCCAGAAGCAGGTCGTCGCAGCAGAGGTGATCGTGATGCCCCGCTCCTGCTCCTGCTCCATCCAGTCCATCGTGGCGGCGCCATCGTGCACTTCACCGATCTTGTGATTCACACCGGTGTAGAACAGGATGCGCTCGGTCGTCGTGGTCTTGCCAGCGTCGATGTGGGCCGAGATACCGATGTTGCGGTATCGCTCAATGGGAGTCTTGCGGGACATAAAAATTCTCCGTTAATGGAAACCGGCTCGCCATCAGGCGAGCCGGCATCTGCCTAGGTGGGGACGGTTTTTAGAAGCGGAAGTGGCTGAACGCCTTGTTCGCTTCAGCCATGCGGTGCACTTCGTCACGCTTCTTCATGGCACCACCACGGCCTTCCGTGGCTTCCATCAGTTCATTGGCCAGGCGAAGGGCCATGGACTTCTCGCCGCGCTTGCGCGCAGCTTCCTTGATCCAGCGCATCGACAGCGCCAGCCGGCGAACGGGGCGCACTTCCACCGGCACCTGATAGTTGGCGCCACCGACGCGGCGGGACTTCACTTCGACCATCGGCTTCACGTTGTTGATGGCCATGGTGAACGCCTCGAGCGGGTCCTTGCCCGGGTTCTTCTTCTCGATGAACTCGAGCGCGCCATAGATGATGCGCTCGGCGACCGCCTTTTTGCCGCCTTCCATGATCACGTTCATGAATTTGGACAGCTCGACATTGCCGAACTTCGGGTCCGGCAGGATTTCACGTTTAGGGACTTCGCGACGACGTGGCATTTCTTCACCTCTATTTGCTTCAGTTGGCACCCTCTCGGGCACCGCGAAAGTCCAGCCAGACTTTCACTTACTCGACCGGCACCCACCATGGGCACTTGGGTCGCTACGCTGTTCAGGCCGCCAGAACCTGCGCAGCACCTTTGAAAACGAATCGATCAGGCCTTCTTCGGGCGCTTGGCGCCGTACTTGGAGCGAGCCTGCTTGCGATCCTTGACGCCCTGCAGATCCAGGGAGCCGCGGACGATGTGGTAACGCACACCCGGCAGATCCTTGACACGACCACCGCGCACCAGCACCACCGAGTGCTCCTGCAGGTTGTGGCCTTCACCGCCGATGTAGGAAATGACTTCGAACCCGTTGGTCAGGCGCACCTTGGCGACCTTGCGCAGCGCGGAGTTCGGCTTCTTGGGCGTCGTGGTGTACACGCGGGTGCACACGCCACGGCGCTGCGGCGAGTTTTGCATCGCAGGGCTTTTGGACTTGATCTTTTCGACCTCGCGCCCCTGACGCACCAGTTGGTTGATGGTTGGCATTTAAAAACGTCCCTAAACGTTTGACAGAAAACGAAAACGTGAAACCCTTCGGAAATTCCGAAAAGCCTTCAAGTATAGCAGCGGCGGGGGAAACTGGGTAGCCAGGGAGCCCGCCTGAGGCCCGTCAGACTGCCGGCCACGCGCGCTGCACCCGTTCGCGAGGCCGAATCACGCCGAAAATGAATACTATTTGATCCACAGGCGGATCCCATCCCAGGCACGCCCGAGCAATCCACTCTGCTCGACGCCGTCAAGCGCCACCAGAAGCACGTCCGCCAAGGGCGTCTGCCCATCGAGCGTGATTTTCAGCGCCCCGACCGCTTGCCCCTTGGCCAACGGGGCCACCAGCGGGTCGGGCCGGCTCACCTGCGTCTTCACGCGGCCGGCGGCGCCGGCAGGCACCGCCACGATGATCGGCCCAAGCTGACCGAGCCTGGCCGAATTCTCGCGGCCCTTCCACACGCTGGGCGTGACGACGGCCTGGCCTGCATCGAACAGCTTGACCGGCTCCCATGCGGTGAAGCCCCAGTTGAGCAGTTTCTGGGATTCATTGGCGCGCGCCACCTCGCTGGACGTCCCCAGCACGATCGACAGAAGACGTCGCACGCCCGGTACTGCCGGCTGCTCGGCATTGGCAGGGCTGGCCAGATGGGGAAACTCACGCCGGGCCGTCGCAATCAGGCAGTAGCCCGCCGCATCGGTATGGCCGGTCTTGAGGCCGTCGACCGTCGGGTCGCGGAAAAGCAACAGGTTGCGGTTGCTGTCATTGGCCGCAGGGGTTCCCTCGTAGCGGTATTTCTTGATGGCGTAATAACCGATGTACTCCGGGAAATCCTTCATCAAGCGGGTCGCCAGGATCGAGAGGTCACGCGCTGTCGTCGTGTGGCCCGCTTCCGTCAGCCCCTCGACGTTGCGGTACGAGGTCGACTTCATGCCCAGGGCCCTGGCCTGTTCATTCATCAGCTGGACGAACCGCTCGACCGAGCCCGCGACGCCTTCTGCAAGCGCCACGGTCGCGTCATTGCCGGACTGGACGATCATGCCCTTGACGAGGTCCTCCACCGGCACCTTCATCTTGGGATCGATGAACATGCGCGAGCCCGGCATCTTCCAGGCCCGCTCACTGACCGGCAGCGTCTGCTTGAGATCGATCTTTTTGGCACGCAACGCGTCGAACACCACGTAGGCCGTCATCAGCTTGGTCAACGAGGCCGGCTCGACGGGCGAATCTGCATCTTTTTGCGCCAGGACCTGATTTGCCGTCACGTCGATCAGCAAATAGGAGCGCGCAGCGATCTCGGGCGGCTGCGGGGCCTGGGCAAACGCGGACAGGGAAAGGGACAGGCAGGCCAAGGCCAGCAGCGCAGCGGGACGGGTCAGGAACGAAAGGGTCATGAATCGGGATTCGGAAGGCCGCAAAGCCCAAGCCGGGCAGTTGGCACGTACAAAAAGGGGAACTCGGTGAAAGGGGAAACTCAGCTGCGCAGGTGACGGATCACCAAGCTTTTCAGAAGGGGCAATTGTCCATGAAAGAAATGCCCGCCCCCGGGAATCACTGTGACGGGAAGTGACTGGGGCCGCGCCCAGTCCATGACGGAGGACAACGGAACCGTGTCGTCCTGCTCGCCATGGACCACCAGGGTGCGCTCATGCGACTCCGAAGGCAGCATGGCGACCTCGAATCGCGCGGCCGCCGTTCCGACCAGCACCAGCTTGGCGATGTCCCGGCTCGACCACAGGGACGCGACAGCGTGGCTCGCCACAAACGAGCCGAACGAAAATCCGGCGAGAGCCAGACGTCCTTCGGGCGCCGCCTGCGCCACCACGCGCAGCAGGTCTTCGTGCTCACCTCGCCCGGCGTCGTGCTCGCCTTCCGAGCCGCCCACGCCCCGGAAGTTGAAGCGCACTGCGCTCCAGCCGCACTGGACGAAGGCCCGCGCCAGGGTCTGCACGACCTTGTTGTCCATGGTGCCGCCAAACAGCGGATGTGGATGGGCGATCACCGCGACGCCGATGGCCGCGCCGTCGGGATCGTCCCTCAAGGCCTCGATGCGTCCGGCCGCTCCGTCGAAGGACAGCCTGATAGTGTTCGAGTTCACCTGGAATGCCGAAGGCAGCTGAGGCTCATCGACCTAGGTGCGGAGGCGTCAGCAGGCGCTCGACCACCTTGCCATTCTTCAAATGGGACTCGACGATCTCGTCGATGTCCTGTTCGTCCACGTAGGTGTACCAGACCGCTTCGGGATAGACCACGGCCACCGGCCCGGCCGCGCAGCGGTCGAGACAGCCCGCCTTGTTGACCCGCACCTTGCCCCGTCCGGCAAGGCCCGCCGCCTTGACCTGCTGCTTGCAGCGGTCGAATCCCGCCTGGGCGTGGTGGTTGGCACAGCAGTCTTCTCCATTCTTGCGCTCGTTGAGGCAGAAGAAGATGTGCCGCTCGTAGTAGGAAGGATCCCGGGCCTGCGATTCACTCATGAGCCGATTCTAGGGTGACTCGCGCCGGCTTACCGTTCGTGTCCGGATGGCCGGACTTCACGCCGGGACACCCTCACCAGCACATACACCAGGGTCACATACGGCCAGAGCCAGCCGAGCCACTGGGCCAGCCCATGGAAGCGGATGAAGCGCCCCTGCTCCCACGTCTGCAGCGTCAGGGCGAAGTAGGCCCCCGTGGGCGCCTGATTCAGCAGACTCAGGTGCAGCGCCAGAGCCAGCACCAGAATCGCGGCACAGCCGCGACGCGGCAGCAACAGCATCAGGGTCGCCAGCACCGCCGCAGCGCCGATGCCGACGATGACCGGTGCATTCATCCATGCCCAGGCGTGGGCCGGGCCATAACTGAGTGCCGCCGACAAGGCCGTCGCACCCACGCCCACGGCCAGGCAACCGATGGCGAACACCACCCGCTGCCGGAGGGCGCGCAGCACGCTGAATCCGAGAAGGCACGGAATGAGCGCCCCCAGCATCACGCAGAACATTTCCGCACCCGGCACGAGTGGCTGCAGCTCCACCTCGCGCATCGGCAGCCACTCCAGAAACGGCGTGTCCTGCAGCATCTCGGCCAGCGCCTCTTCGAGACGTTCGAGCACCTGGCCCAGCCCGAAGGGCAGGGCCGCAGGAAAAAGAAGTGCCAGCGGCCACAGCGCCAGCAGCACCACGGCACCGCGGGACTCCGCCACGAACCAGCGCTCACGCACACGGCCCCAACGGTCCACGGCACCCGTCAGGGCGAACAGCCACGCCACGACCGCCCCGCCCCAGGCGCCCAGGATGTTCAATGCCAGATCGACATTGGACGCCACACGCACCGGCAGGTAGCTCTGCAAGGTCTCCATGGTCAGCGACAGCAGCCCGGCGCCGATGACGGCAGCCGTCACCGGGCGACGACGTGACCAGGTGCCTGCACTGCCCAGGCCACTCAGAGCCAGAAGAAAGCCCAGCGGCGCGTAGCCCAGCACGTTGGCCGTGACGTCAAATCCCGTCCAGTACCGAGGCAGGTGCGCCGTCAGGAACGACCATGGCGAAATGCCCTGATCGCGCCAGTCCCCGAAGGGGTAGAGGCTCGCATAGACGATGAGCGCCGCATAGGCAAGCGCGAGAGGCCAGGCCGAGGACTTGTGCATCGGCGCGGCGCCGTCAGAACGGCTTGACCACCACCAGAATCACGGCCGCGAGCAGCAGCAGCACCGGCACCTCGTTGAACCAGCGATAGAAGACGTGGCTGCGCTCATTGCGGTTGCTCGCAAATTTGCGCAGCAGCACGCCGCAGGCATGGTGATAGCCAAGCGCCAGAGCTACCACCAGCAGCTTCGCATGCATCCAGCCATTGCCCGGACCGCGTCCGATGCCATACCCCAGCCAGAGCCATGCACCCAGCACGATCGCGGGCACTGCAAGCAAGGTCATGAAGCGCATCAGCTTGCGCGCCATCAGCAGCAGCCGCTCCCGCTCGCGCACCGAGTCGGATGGAACGTCCCGGGGAATCTGCGCCAGGTTCACGAAGATCCGGGGCAGATAGAAAAGCCCCGCAAACCAGCTGGCTACAAAGACGATGTGAAACGATTTGACCCAGAGCATGGGTCGAGTGTAGCCACGGACTGCCGTATATGCCGTCTTTGTGTGCCGCCTTCGTGTCCCGTCTGCGCGCGGCAAAAAAAACCCCGGTCAGGGACCGGGGTGGGAAGCCTTTTTGCTGTCACACATCAAGGCACCCGCTCAGGGAGGAAAAGCGGGGGGCAGCGAACTGCCCGGCTGTAATTTAGCAAACCACCCTTCGAGTTTCAAGAGGCCACGGCGATCTTTACGATGCAAAAAACTGACCTTGCCCTGACTCACGAGCGACGCCACACGCGCCACAACGGCCGCCGATCAGGCACAATTTTCGACATGACCCTTCACGCCCCTTTCCCGAACGGCCGTCCCCGTCGACTGCGCCGCGACGAATTCACCCGCAATCTCGTGCGCGAGCATGCGGTCACACCCAATGATCTGATCTACCCGGTCTTCGTGCTCGACGGACAGAACCGGCGCGAAGCCGTCACCTCGATGCCGGGCGTCGAGCGCCTGAGCCTGGACCTGCTGCTGCCGGTGGCGCACGAATGCGTGAAGCTGGGCATCCCGGTCATGGCCCTGTTCCCGGTCATCGATCCTGTACTCAAGACGCCCGACGGCCGCGAAGCCTTCAACCCTGACGGACTGGTGCCGCGCGTCGTGCAGGCGCTCAAGAAGAATGTCCCGGGTCTGGGCATCATGACCGACGTGGCCCTCGATCCGTTCACCAGCCACGGCCAGGACGGGCTGCTCGACGACACCGGCTACATCCTCAACGACGAGACCGTCGAGGTGCTCGTCAAGCAGGCGCTGGTGCAGGCGCAAGCCGGCGTCGACATCGTCGCGCCCAGCGACATGATGGACGGCCGCATCGGCGCCATCCGCAACGCACTTGAAGCGCGCGGCCTGATCCACACCCGGATCATGGCCTACAGCGCCAAATACGCCTCGGCCTTCTATGGCCCGTTCCGCGATGCAGTGGGCTCGGCCGGCAATCTCGGCAAGAGCAACAAGAAGGTCTACCAGATGGACCCCGGCAACACCGACGAAGCCCTGCGCGAAGTGGCGATGGACATTGCCGAAGGCGCCGACATGGTCATGGTCAAGCCGGGCATGCCGTATCTGGATGTGGTGCGGCGCGTGAAGGACGAGTTCCGCATGCCCACCTTTGCCTACCAGGTCAGCGGCGAATACGCGATGCTCAAGGCCGCAGCTGCCAACGGCTGGCTGGACCACGACGCGGTCATGATGGAGAGCCTGCTGGCGTTCAAGCGCGCCGGGGCGGACGGCGTGCTCACCTACTTCGCGATGGACGCTGCGCGGCTGCTGCGGCAGGCCTGAGCGCTGCATGCGGGTCTTTCACTTCAGCGGCCCGGGCGTCAGCGAAAGCGCCGACCTGCCGGCCACGCTCCCCGAGGCCGGCTTCGTCTGGATCTCCTGCGCACGAGCCGAATTCGAGCGCGAGCTGGGCAGCGTGCAGGCCACGCTGCAGGCTTTGTGCGGCACGCAGATCGTCGACCTGCACGTGTCGGACCTGCTCAATGCGCAGCTGCCATCGCACTACGACTACACCTCGCAATACGACGTGCTGGTGTTCCGCCGCCTCGCGGCGGCCCAGACGGCTGCGGACGGGGCGCCGGACTCCGCGCCCCGACGCAGCGGGCCCGTCGTCCTGCGCCGCATCGACACCAGCCCCGTGGGTTTCGCGCTGTTCGACCGCGTCCTGCTCAGCGTCCATCCGTCGGACTGCGCGGTCCGCGATGCCTATGCGGCCCGCCTTCAATCGGCCGCGGCCCCGGAAACCCGCAATGCCGGCTCGCGCCTGCCGGCGAGCCCGGCGGACCTGATGCTGCGCATCGTGAACCAGATCGTCGACGGCTACCTGGAACTGCGGCGGGAACTCTCGCGCCAGCTCGATCACTGGCAGGCCGAACTGCTGCTGCCGCGCAGCCGCTTCAACAACTGGTCCGCGCTGATGGATGCGCGGATCACGCTGCATCAGCTCGACGAGATCTGCGAAGACCAGCGCTCGGCCATCCAGGACTGGATCGATGCCCTCGAGACCTGGCCGGAGCCCGCGACGCCGCCGGCACGGCGCGAGCGCGAACTGCTCAATGTCCGCAGCCGCGACGTGCTGGAGCACATCGAACGCGTCGTCCATCATGTGCAGCGCCTCGAGCAGAACGCCGAGACCGCCGTGCAGATGCACTTCAGCGCCCAGAGCAACCGCACGAACGACATCATGCGCACGCTCACCACGCTGACGGCGGTCTTCCTGCCGCTGAACCTCATCGCGGGCATCTTCGGGATGAACTTCGAGTTCATTCCCCTGGTCCACAGCGAAACCGGATTCTGGTGGGCGATGGGTGCCATGGGCGCCATTGCACTCGTGCTCGTGGTCGTGTTCTGGCGCAAGAAGTACCTCGCGCGCAGCGGCCGCTGACGCGCGGCGGCTCAGACCAGCGGCGGCCGGATGCCCTCGGTCGCGAAGGCGCGTTGCACCGCAGGCCGCTCGAGCATGCGCTGGAGATAAGGCCCGAGGTGCGACCGGGTACGGGCCGCAGGCGTGCTGAAATTGCGTGTCCAGCGGCACAGCGTCAGCACATAGGGATCCAGCACGCCATGCTCCGTCCCCATGAACCACGAACCGCCATGACCTGCGAGCTGGGCGTCCAGCTGATCGAGCAGTCCGCCGATCCGCTGCTCCGCCATCGCCTTGACCTCGGCCGATCCCGACGCGTTGCCGGGCTGCACGTAGCGGTCCGGATAGAAATACATGATGAGCGCTGTCTGCAGCGTGTTCGTCAGCCACATCAGCCACTTGTAGGCATGCGCACGCGCCGCCGTCGCTGGGGGTGGCAACAGCTGCGCGGCGGGGAATTTCTCGGCCAGGTACAGGCAGATCGCTGCGGTCTCGTAGAGCACCAGATCGCCATCGGCCAGCGCCGGGATCAGCCCGTTGGGATTGATCCGGAGATAGTCCGGCTTGCGGTGGGCATCCACCTGCCGGTCCACATGCACCAGCGTGAACGGCGCACCGATTTCTTCGAGCACGATGTGCGGCACCATGGCCGCCGTGCTGGGGTAGTGATAGAGGTGAAGCATGCAGGCGTTCAGTCGTTGTCGCAGGGCTGCTCAGCGCAGCGCGACGCCAAAGAGGCTGGCGCCATTGCCCCAGGCCACCTTCTGCGCCACGTCGGGCGGCAGGTCGCCGAGCCAGGTCCGGTAGCCCTTCATCAGCTCGTCGTACTGTTCCCAGCGGGCGTTGATCCAGGTGTCCGAGCCGATCATGAACCGCCCCGGATAGCGCAGCACGAGTTCGCGCCACTCGGCGCACAGCCGCCCGCCTTCGCAGGTGAGGCCCGGACGATAGGACAGCTCGCCGATGAGGTTGGGATACTTGAGCATCAGCTCGTTCACGCGCGCCGCCGATGCACCGCCGATGCCCGTGTGGGCCCAGATCAGCTTCGCCTTCTGGCCGCGCGATGGCGTCGCGGCCATGAGCAGGTCGATGGCGACGTCATCCACATGCGCGAGCACCGCCAGATTCTTCTCCTCGGCGAACGCCATGAGCTTTCTGGCCACCGGGCCGTTGGCATTGCCGCTGTCGTAGAGGTGGAACTCGCCGATGCCCTTGTAGGCGCCAGCGGCCGTTCCGCGCGCGAACTCCGCCTGCACCATCTCGTAGATGGTCTCGTCGCGAAACCAGTTGTTGTAATCGGCGCGGTTGCGGTAGAGGCGGATGAACGGCACCACCGTCACGCCCGCCTTGCGCGTCAGCTCGCTGGCCGCCAGCAGCCGCGTGCCTTCATTCGGCCGCGAATTGGCGATGATGGCCCGCACCCCGTTGCGCTGCATGCGCGCCAGCACGTCGGCGGGCGGATAGGGGCCGGAGCGGCCGTTCCAGGCCTCCTCGTTGTAGTGCAGGTGCGCGTCGAACAGCGGACCGCTGTAGTCGGCGGCCCGCGCCTGGCCCGCCGTGAAAGCGGCCAGGGCCGTCACGCAAGTCAGTCCCCACGCAAGAGCCCGGGGCAGACTCCGGGGAAGAAGTCGGCGCGCGCGCGCAGGCATGGCGCGACGCCTCAGGTCAGATGCTTGGCGAAGAAGGCCAGCGTGCGCTCGCGCGCCAGCTTCGCTGCCGCCTCGTCGTAGGAGCCGCGCTGGTCGCAGTTGAAGCCGTGGTTGGCTGCATAGACATGGACTTCGACCTCCGGGTGCGCCGTCCTGAAGGCCTCGACGGTGTCCATCGGAATCCAGTGGTCCTGCTCGCCGAAATGCGCCAGCACGGGGCAGCGAGGCCGCCGCGCGATCTCGGCCTCGGTGGTCACGCCGCCGCCATAGTAGGGCGCCGCCGCCGCGATGCCGTCCACCAGGCAGGCCGAGCGCCAGGTCAGCAGGCCGCCCCAGCAGTAGCCGACCACGCCCACCTTGCCGGCTTGCGCCGCGTGGTTCACGGCGGCCTGGATGTCCTGCAGCACACCGGGCGCCGGCAGGGCTTCCACGGCCGTCTTGAGCGCGAAGCCCGCATTCATGTCCTCGGTGGTGTAGCCCAGCTCGACGTTCTGCTTCACCCGGTGGAACGCGGCCGGCGCCACCGCGAGGTAGCCCTCCTTCGCATAGCCGTCGGCCACGGCGCGGATGTGGTCGTTGACGCCGAAGATCTCCTGGATCACCACGACGCCGCCCTTGGCCTTGCCGGCCGGCTCGGCCACGTAGGCGGGAAAGAAAAAGCCGTCGGCGGCCGTGAGGTCGATGAATTTGCCCATGCTGAATGCTCCTCGGAAATGGTGAATATCGGAAGTTGCGAATGAAAGATCAGGTCAGAAGCTTGCGCTCCACGAAGTCGAGCCGGTCCTGGCCCCAGAACATTTCGCCGTCCACCACGTAGCTTGGCGCACCGAACACGCCGGCGTCAATGGCGGCCTGGGTGTTGGCCGCGTAAGCGGCAGCCACCTCGGGCGACTTCGACTCCGAAAGGCGCGCCGCCTCCAGGCCGCAGCCGGCCAGCAGCTCGGCCAGCGTGGCCTCGGCTGCGATGTCGCGCTCCTGCGCCCACACGGCAGCGAACACGGCGGCGCTCAGCCGCATGGCAGCCTCGGTTCCGTCGGCCCGGTCGACCGCGATGATGAGCAGCGCGGCCGGGTTGGCGTCCACGGGGAAGAAGCGCGGCTGCACCACCATCGGCACGCCGAGATGCCGCGAGAAGCGGTCCAGTTCCACCAGCCGGTAGGCCTGCCGCTGCGGCGCGCGCTTGCCCAGAGGCAACCCGCCGGAAACCGGAAACACCTGACCCAGGTCGACCGGCAGAACGCGCACCCGCGCCCCGGTGGCCCGGACCATGTCGGCGAATCGGGCATGGCCCAGATAGGTCCAGGGACTCTGCGGCGCAAAGTAGTAATCCACGGTGTGGCTCAAGTCGTGTCTCCTTCAGGAAGGCTCAGGCCGGCCCGGATGCCGGCTGAAGCCCGTGATGCTGTAATGCTGGTTTGTAACCGGATTGAGAACTTTGCGCAGGAGGCGGGACATGGACAGGATCGTACTGGTCACGGGCGGCAGCCGCGGCATCGGCGCCGCCACGGCGCTGGCGGCGGCCCGGCAGGGCTATGCGGTCGCCGTGAACTACACGGCCAACTCGCTGGCCGCCGACGAGGTGGTCCGCCAGATCCGCGCCAGCGGCGGCACGGCCATCACCGTGCAGGCCGACGTCGCCGACGAAGCCCAGGTGCTGGCGATGTTCGAGAAAGTCGACGCCAAGCTCGGCCGCCTCACCGCCCTGGTCAACAACGCCGGCGTGGTCGACGTCAGCGCCCGCATCGACCAGATGAGCGTGGCGCGGTGGAAGCGCATGTTCGACATCAACGTCATCGGCTCCATGCTGTGCGCGCGCGAGGCCGTCCGGCGCATGAGCACAAAGCACGGCGGCGCGGGCGGCGCCATCGTCAACCTCTCCAGCGCGGCCGCGCGGCTCGGCTCGCCGGGCCAGTATGTGGACTATGCGGCGGCCAAGGGCGCCATCGACGTGTTCACCATCGGGCTGGCCAAGGAGGTGGCGGCGGAAGGCATTCGCGTCAATGCGGTGCGGCCCGGGCTGATCGAGACCGAGATCCATGCCTCCGGCGGCCTGCCCGACCGGGTGAAGGACCTGTCGCACCAGGTGCCGATGCAACGCGGCGGCCAGGCCGACGAGGTGGCCCAGGCCATCCTGTGGCTGATGTCCGACGCGGCCAGCTACACCACCATGGCCCTGATCGACGTCTCGGGCGGGCGCTGACCATGGACCTCAAGCCGCTCATCACGTTGCTGGCCATCGTCAATCCCTTTGCCATCGTTCCCTTCTTCATCCACTACACCGAAGGCTTTTCCCGCGCGCAGCGCCAGCGCACCATCTGGATCTCGTCCTTCACCGCCTTCCTCGTGATTGCCGGCAGCGCGCTGCTGGGGCTGAAGATCCTGGAGTTCTTCAGCATCTCGCTGGCCAGCTTCCAGGTTGGCGGCGGCATGCTGCTGCTCATCAGCGCGCTGAACATGCTCAACGCCCAGCCGGCCGAGGCCAAGGCCAACACCAACGAGATGGAGGAAGGTGCCGAGAAGGCCGCCATGGGCGCCAGCATCGCCGTGGTGCCCCTCACGATTCCGCTGCTGACGGGACCGGCCACCATGTCGACGATGGTCATCTACGCCGACAAGGCCAAGACCTTCCTGCAGCTGGGCACGCTGGTGGCCTACGGCGTGGTGATCGGCCTGGCCACGGCGGTGTGCTTTTCGCTGGCCACCCCGATTGCGCGCGTGCTGGGCAAGACGGGCATCAACGTCATGACCCGGCTGATGGGTCTGATCCTGGCCGCGCTCGCCGTCGAAGTCATGGCCGACGGCCTGGGCAAGCTGTTCCCGATCCTGGCGCGCTGACCGCCGGCGGCGGGCCGCAGCGGCGCTGGCGCAGCGGCCTCACTCCGCCTGCTTCTGCAGCGCCTTGACGAGCTGGTTGCTGGTGTTGCGCAGGCGCTGGGCCAGCAGCTGCGTGAGCTTCACGAGCAGCTTGGCTCCCACGGCAGGCTGCTCGCGGATGAGCTGGCCGATGGCACTGCGCGTGAGCACGCCGGCCTCGACCACGTCGAGCGCCGTGCAGGTCGCCGCGCGCAGCTCGCCGTCGAGCATGGACATCTCGCCGATGGCCGCGCCAGGGCGGATCACCGCCAGGCGCGAGGCTTCGCCCGCCAGGCCGCGGCGCGTCACGTCCACCGTGCCGCCCAGCAGAAGGAGCATCCAGTCGCCCGTCTCGCCCTCCTGGATCAGCACCTGACCCGGCTGCGCCCGCACCAGCAGCATGGCGGCGCCAAGGGCCGAGACCTCCTCCGGAGCAAAGTCCTCCAGCAGCGCCGCGCTGCGCAGCAGCTGCGGCCCCCGCTCCAGCAGGTTGGCGCAGTGACCCAGCAATTCCAGGCCCGAGGCCTGCAGCTTCTGCTCGACGGGCGTCATGGCCTGCAGCCCCGCTTCAAGGCTGCTGCTGCAGCCACTGGGAGATCTCGTCGACCGCCGCCCGTGTGGCCTCGGCGAGCGCCTGTGCGCCCCCGGGCGCGTCCGCCGTGGGCGCCGGCCGCTGCACCACCACGTTGCGCTGGGCCAGCAGTTTTTCGCCGCCCGGCGTCACGCTCACCAGGGTCGCGCGCAGGCGGATCAGGCCGGTGCTCGCCGTGGGCGACTGGAACAGCTGGCTGAACTCCTCCAGCTCCACCCGCAGCACGTTGGGCAGTTCGCGTTCGACCCGGTTGACGGCCGGACCTTCGCCCGCCGCGAGCAGTGCCCGGCGCTGGCCCAGCGTCTCGCGCAGCTGCCCCATCACCAGATGGGTCGGCGACATGCTCCAGCGAGCCTGTGCGTAAGGCCGTAGCTGCTGGGCGTCGGCGTAGCCGAGCCGGTAGTACATCGCCGAGCCATCGAGAAAGGCAGGCGCCTCGATCTCGGCCAGGGCCAGCGGCGGCAGCGGCGCCATCCGTTGGGTGGGCTGCGGCGCGGCAAGGCCCGGACCGAAGTCATAGGTCGAGGGACGGGAAGGCTTGTCGGGCAGCGCGCCACAGCCGGCCAGCACGGCGGCCAGCAGCAAGGCGCTTGGGACGGCAAGGGGTTTGAGACTCATGGACGTGCTCCAGGTGCGACGAAGCCCGCCTCGCCCGGCCCGGGCTGCGGCGAGCCGTTGCCAAAGATGAGCGATTGCGGGTTGTCATTGATGCCGTTGACCGTGCGGCTCAGGCGCCGCATGGCGCGCGCCGTGTCCTCCGTCACGCGGTTGACGCGCGGCAGTGTGGCCGCGCCGAAGGTTTCGGCGGCATGCGACAGCGTCGCCGCGCCGTCGGCCAGGCGATCGATCGGACCGTCCTTCGCATTGAGGCGGTCGACCGTCTTGTTGAAATTGGCCGCCGTGTCGCCGATCTGGTCGGCCGCATTGCGGGCCGACGCCAGCGTCTTGCCGACGTCCACCATCAGAGGATCGACCCGCCGCACCACCGTGTCATCCAGCCGCAGCGCCAGCTTGTTGACGCTGGCCGCCGCATCGCCCATCTGCGTGACGGCGCCTACCAGGGCCTTCTGGTTGTCGTCCTTGAGCAGCGCATTGAGCCGTGCAGTCGCCTGCTCCACCTGCACCATGATCTTCTCGCCCTGCTCGGTCAGCTTGGCGAGCAGGCCCGGCTTGAGCGGAATGCGCGGCGGATTGGCCTCATCGGGCACCAGCGCGACGGTGTCGGTGCCGGTGTCGTCCAGCTGCACGAACGACAGGCCCGTCACGCCCTGGAATCCCAGCGTGGCGAAGGTGCTGCGCGTGATGGGCGTGCCCTTGTCGACGCCGATGCGCACCAGCACATTGCCGGGCACCTTGGGGTCGAAACCGATGGAGACGACCTTGCCGACGTCGATCCCCCGGTAGCGCACCGCCGCCTGCGGCTGCAGGCCGCTGACCGCCTCGCGGGTGGACAGTTCGTAGACGTCGCGCTCGCCGCTGTCGCGGGTGAGCCAGACGGCAAGCGCCACGAGCAGGCTCGCGACCACCAGCACGAAGGTGCCGGCAGCAATGGCGTGGGCCTTGTTTTCCATGGGCAGGTCCTTTCTATACCGCGAATGGATATTCGCGCAGGAGTTCCATGGCGCGCTGACCGCGCTCGCCAAGGAAGAAGTCGTGGATGAACGGATGCGGATAGGCGATCACGTCCTTCGGGGCGCCGCTGACGATCACCTTCTGGTCCGCCAGCACCGCCACCCGGGTGCTCAGCTCGAACAGGGTGTCCAGGTCGTGCGTGACCATGACCACCGTCAGGCCGAGCTCCCGGTGAAGCGAACGCAGCAGCGTGCAGAAGCCGTCCGAGCTTTCCGGGTCCAGGCCCGCCGTCGGCTCGTCCAGCAGCAGCAGTGGCGGATCCATGACGAGTGCGCGGGCCAGCGCCACCCGCTTGATCATGCCGCCCGACAGGTCCGACGGCATCTTGTGCGCATGCTCGGGCCCGAGCCCGACCATCTGCAGCTTGACCAGCGCAGCGTCGCGCACCAGGTCGCGCGGAAGGGAGCGCAGCTCGCGCAAGGGGAAGGCGATGTTGTCGAGCACGCTGAAGGCAGAGAACAGCGCGCCGTGCTGGAACAGCATCCCGACGCGGCTGGCCGCGCCCTTGGCGCCGAGCTGCTCCACCGGCTGGCCCAGCACCGTGATCGAGCCGCGCGCCGGCGTCTCCAGCCCCAGGATCTGCCGCAGCAGCGTGGTCTTGCCGGTGCCCGAACCACCGACCAGCGACACCACTTCGCCGCGCTGGATCGTCATGTCGAGGTCGCGGTGCACCACGTACTCCTGCCCGGCGCTGTGAAACACCGTCCAGAGCTTGCGAATGTCCACCACGTCGGGCGCGTCGAACATCGAGTCTTCGGAGTAGACGGGCGCGTCGTCGTGCATCAGATCCCCACGTCCTTGAAGATCACGGCGAACAGGGCGTCCACAAGGATCACCACGGTGATCGACGTCACCACCGACGCCGTCGTGCCGGCGCCCAGGCTTTCGGTGTTGGGCTTGACGCGCAGCCCGTAATGGCAGCCGATCAGCGCGATCAGCACGCCGAACACCACCGATTTGGCGGTCGCCAGCACCAGGTTGGCGATGTCGACCGCCTTGGGCAGCGTCGAGAAGAAGAAGTCAGGCGAGATGCCCATCGACAGGTCGGCCGCGAGCATCCCGCCAGCCAGCGCGGCCAGCGTGGTCCATACGCTCACCAGGGGCATCACCACGGCCAGCGCCATGGCGCGCGGCATGACCAGGCGAAAACCGGGCGGGATGCCCATGACCCGCATCGCGTCGAGCTCTTCGGTCACGCGCATGACGCCGATCTGTGCGGTGATGGCCGAACCCGAGCGCCCCGCGATCAGGATCGCCGCCAGCACCGGCCCCAGCTCCCGGATCAGCGAGATGCCCAGGATGTTCACGATGAACGCATCGGCGCCGAACTGCTTGAGCTGCTGCGCCGTCAGGTAGGCCAGCACCACGCCGATCAGGAAGCCCACCAGCGCGGTGATCGGCAGTGCCGTGGCGCCGATGCGGTACAGGTGGCCGGAAAAGTCGCGCCACGGCCCGTCAGCCGGCGCGCGCAGCAGCCGCAGGCTGTCGAGGAACAGCTGGCCGATCATGCGGACCATGTCGCGACCGTGATCGGCCAGCACCATGAGGAAGTTGCCCAGGCCGAGGAAATGCTGCATCAGCGTCGGGCGCACGCGGGCCGGCTCGACGATGGAGAACCTGGCCACTTCGTCGAGCACCGAGCGCTGGGTCGGCTGCGTCAGCAGGCGCTCGGGCCACTGGCGGCCCCAGTGGTTCCACAGCAGCTGCGCGCCGATGTGGTCCAGACGCTGCACCGAACGCAGGTCCCAGCCCAGGGCCTGCGCTCCCCCGGCGCTCTCCAGGCTCTGCGTGACCTGCGGCCACACGCCCTGGCCCGTCAGCTGAGCAGCGGTCCAGCGGCCGAGCACGACGGCATTCGGGCCTTCGGGCGAGTCCTGACGGGCGATGCGGGGTGTAGTGGGCTCCATGGGCAGCGCGGCGCCTTGCGGGGGCGGCGCGAAGACTGGCATCGTACCGCCTGCGGGACTTTCCCAGTGTGGCATCACGCACCAACCCCCCAATCAGGGGACGCCGGCTGTGGCGCCTGCGTGACACCCCGGCCCGGGGCCGGCGCGGTTATAACTGCTGCAAACAACCGCGGCATACGCCCCAGGAGACGGTCATGAGCGACAAGGACACGGCGTCGGAGCTGCAGGTCGAGCAGCGGGGCGCGGTTTTATGGCTGACCATCACGCGCGAGGAGCGCCGCAATGCGCTGAGTCCCGGCGTCCTGACCGGCCTGGTCCGTGCCATCGACGCCGCGCAGGCCGACCGCAGCATCCGCGCGATCGTCGTCACCGGCGCCGGCAGCAAGGCGTTCTGCGCCGGGGCCGACCTGCAGTCCGGCCAGGCTTTTGCCACCGATCTGTCCGAACCCTACGGCGCCTTCGCCCAGCTGCTGCGCCGCGCCCGCAGCGGTCACGTGCCGCTGGTTGCCCGCGTCAACGGCGCCTGCATGGCCGGCGGCATGGGCCTGCTGGCCATGTGCGACCTTGCCGTCGCCGCGCCGCATGCGGTCTTCGGCCTGCCCGAGGTACGGGTCGGCCTGTTTCCCGCGCAGGTGCTCAGCGTGCTGCAGAACCTCGTGCCGCGCCGCGTGCTGACGGAATGGTGCATCACCGGCGAGCCCCTCACGGCGCAGCAGGCGCTGGCAGCCGGCCTGCTCAACCATGTGGACGAGGACCTCGACGGCCGGCTGCAGTGGCTGCTGCAGCGCCTGCTCGACAAGTCCCCCGCAGCCATCCGGCGCGGTCTCTACACGATGCGGGCGATCGAGTCCATGCCTTTCGAGGCGTCCATGTCCTTCACCGAAAGCCAGATCGCCCTGTTCGCCCAGACCGAGGACGCGCGCGAGGGCCTGCAGGCCTTCCAGGACCGGCGGACGCCGGTGTGGAAGGGGCGCTGACATGAACCCGCCCATCCGCATCGGCGGTGCGTCCGGCTTCTGGGGCGACAGCAGCGTCGGCGCGCCGCAGCTCATGGCCGCCGGCGTCGACTACCTCGTCTTCGACTACCTGGCCGAGCTCACCATGTCGATCCTGGCGGCGGCGCGCGCCAAAGACCCGTCGCTCGGCTACGCCACCGACTTCGTCAGCGTCACGATGAAGGCGATCCTCCAGGACGTGGCCGCCCGCGGCACCCGCGTCATCAGCAACGCGGGCGGTGTCAATCCCCAGGCCTGCGCCGATGCGATCCGCGCACTGGCCGAGGCCGAGGGCCTGTCGCTGAAGATCGCGGTAGTGCTCGGCGATGACGTCCTGCCGTTGCAGGACGCGCTGCGCGCGGAGGGCGTGCGCGAGCTGCAGTCGGGCGCGCCCCTGCCAGCGCGGCTGCTCACCGCCAATGCCTACCTCGGCGCGCTGCCGGTCCGGCGCGCCCTCGACGCCGGCGCCCAGATCGTGATCACCGGCCGCTGCGTGGACAGCGCGGTCACGCTCGGCGCGCTGATGCACGCGTTCGGCTGGGCCGAGGGCGACTGGGACCGCCTGGCGCAGGGCAGCCTGGCAGGCCACATCATCGAGTGCGGCTGCCAGGCCACCGGCGGACTGCACACTGACTGGGAGTCGGTGCCCGACTGGCCCCACATAGGCTATCCGGTCATCGAATGCCATGCGGACGGCCATTTCGTGGTGACCAAGCCGCCCGGCACCGGTGGCCTGGTGACGAGCGCCGTCGTCGCCGAGCAGATGCTCTACGAGATCGGCGACCCGTCCGCCTACCTGCTGCCCGACGTGGTCTGCGATTTCACCCAGGTCCGCCTGAGCCAGGACGGGCCGCACCGGGTGGCCGTTCGAGGCGCCCGCGGCCGGCCGCCGGGCCCGGCCTACAAGGTCTCGGCGACCTGGATGGACGGCTTTCGCTGCACGGCGCAGCTCACCATCGTGGGCATCGACGCCGCGCGCAAGGCGCGGCGCACCGGTGAAGCCATCCTCGAGAGGACCGCCGAGCTGTTCGCGCGCGCAGGCTTGGCGGGCTACAGCCGCACCCGCATCGAGGTGCTCGGATCGGAGGCCGGCAACTTCGGCCCGCATGCCCGGACCGCCGATGTGCGCGAAGCCGTGCTGCACCTGGCCGTGATGCACCCGCAGAAGGCTGCGCTCGAACTCTTCGCCCGCGAGATCGCGCCGGCGGGCACCAGCTGGTCCCCGGGCACCACCGGCGCCGCTGGCCGGCCCAGCCCGGCACCGGCGATCAAGCAATTCGCCTTCCTGATCGACAAGGATCGCCTGCGGCCCCGCGTGCTGGTCGATGGTGACGAGTGGCCGCCGGACGCCCATGCCCCGCCCGCTGCGGAAGCTGCCCGGTCCTCAGAGCGTGGCGCCATGGCTGCCGCCGACGCGGCCACGCCGGAGGCAGAGCCTGCGGCTTCCCGGGCATCCGCCGCATCCGCAGAGACTTCAGCGCGCCTCGTGCCGCTGATCGAGCTGGCCTGGGCCCGCTCCGGCGACAAAGGCAACATCTCCAACATCGGCGTCATCGCCCGCCGCCCCGAATGGCTCGCGCACCTGCGAGCCGAGTTGACCGAAGAGCGCGTGGCCGCCTGGCTGGCGCACCTCGTCGAAGGCAAGGTCACCCGGTATGAGGTCCCGGGCATCCATGCTCTGAACTTCGTCTGCGAACAGGCGCTCGACGGAGGCGGCATGGCGAGCCTGCGCAACGACCCGCTCGGCAAGGGCATGGCGCAGATCCTCCTGACACTGCCGGTGGCCGCGCCCTGAGCACCCCGGCTCAGGCAAAGCCCGCCGCCAGTGCCGTGCGCAGATGGTCGACCAGGCACTGCACGGCGCGCGGCACCTGAGGCGCCCACGGCCGGATCGCGAACAGCCGGTCGCCGAAGAAGCCCAGGGGACGCCATTGCGGCAGCACCGGAACCAGGGCGCGTGGCCCCAGATGGGCCGCCGCGCTGAAGTCGGGCAGCAGGCCGATGCCCGCGCCCCCGAGCACCGCCTCACGCAGCACCTCGCTGTTGTTGGCGCGCAGCGGCCCGTTGACCGGCACCACCACCTGCTCCGCCTTGCGCCGGCCGACCTCCCGCACGAACGACCAGCTCTGGCCCGCCGCATCGCGCAGGTAGAGCAGGCACTGGTGGGTCGCCAGCTCCGAAGGGTGGGAGGGCGTGCCGTGGCGCCGCAGGTAGTCGGCGCTGGCCACGAGCACCGATCGCGATTCGCACAGCACCCAGGCCACATGGGTGTCGGGCGGCGTCTGCGCGTGGCGGATCGCCAGGTCGAAGCCCTCCTGCGCGAGGTTGACGAAACGGTCGTTGAGGTCGAGCTCCAGCCGGATGTCGGGATAGGCCCGCAGGAACGCCGGCAGCGTCGGCGCGATGTGCTGGCGCCCCAGCGCCACCGGCGCCGTCACCCGCACCAGCCCGCGCGGCTGGCCGGCCAGGTCCCGGATGCCGGCAAAGCTCTGCGTGATGCGCGTGAAGGCCGCCTGCGTCTCCTCCACCAGCTGCTGGCCGGCCTGGGTCAGCCCGACCGAGCGCGTGGTGCGGCGCACCAGCGGCACGCCGGCCGATCGCTCCAGCTCGCCGATGCGCATGCTCACCGACGCCTTGGAGATGCCCAGGCGGCGCGCTGCCTGGGTGTAGCTGCGGGTTTCCGCCAGCACCGTCAACAGGTGCAGGTCGGAGAATGAAGGCGTGCTCATGGCGGCGGGATCCCCGTCAGATTGTTCAATTGACTGAACAATGTAATCAGCTTTCCGGCCTTTGCAAAGCGTGGGCCGGGGCCTAGACTTGCCGCCATGCGATTCGGCATTTGCGCCGCGTCGCACGGACCACCCCTTGCCTCTTGTGCCCTTCTTCTACAGCCACCTGTTTTTATCCAGCGCCCGCCGCGCCACCCCCTGGGCGCATCGACCGCGTCCCCCAAGGAGACTTTCATGAATGCCCCTGACACTGCCGCCTCCGCCGCCCTCCGCTCCCCCTCCATCGACCACTGGTTGGGGGGCCGCGTCCCGCGGGGCCAGCGCGCCCGCCGCGCCGACGTGTTCAATCCGGCGACCGGCGCCGTGACCGGC
>JBGAIH010000055.1:1923-6208 GCA_044225675.1 Burkholderiaceae bacterium | reverse complement strand
CACGCCGCTCAGGCCCAGGCGAAACGCCCCGCCGGTGTGCGGCAGCAGCTGCGTGAGCAGCGCGTCGGCCTGCTGGCGATGGTCCGCGCGGGTGGACTCCAGCAGCGTGATCGACTTGGCGATGGCCCGCCGCTGCGGCGCGCCTTCGGCCTGGGTGAGGAGCCGGTAGTGATCCAGCATGAGGTCGCGCGTTCCGCCCGTTGCAGCGCTCAGGCCAGTGCCTTGCGAATGTTCTCGAGCACGTCCTTGGCGCTGGCCGGGATCGGCGTGCCCGGGCCGTAGATGCCCTTGACGCCCGACTCGTACAGCATGTCGTAGTCCTGCCTTGGAATGACCCCGCCGACGAACACGATGATGTCGTCGCCGCCCTGCCGGCGCAGCTCCTCGATGATGGCCGGCACCAGCGTCTTGTGGCCGGCAGCCAGCGTGCTCACGCCCACCGCGTGGACGTCGTTCTCGATGGCCTGGCGCGCGCATTCCTCGGGCGTCTGGAACAGCGGGCCCATGTCGACGTCGAAGCCCAGGTCGGCGAAGGCCGTGGCCACCACCTTGGCTCCGCGATCGTGGCCGTCCTGGCCGAGCTTGGAGATCATCACGCGCGGGCGTCGCCCCTGCTCGGCCGCGAAGCCGTCGATCTCCTTCTTGAGCTGTTCCCAGCCCTCGGCACTGTCATAAGCGGCTGCGTACACACCGGTCACCTTTTGCGTATCGGCGCGATGGCGCCCGTAGACTTTCTCGAGCGCGTCGCTGACCTCGCCCACCGTGGCCCGCAGCCGGATGGCGCGGATGCTCAGGTCCAGCAGGTTGCCGTCGCCCTTCTCGGCTGCGGCGGTAAGCGCGTCGAGCGCGGCCTGCACGGCCTTGGCGTCGCGCGTGGCGCGGATCTTCTCGAGCCGACGGATCTGGCCGTCGCGCACCGCCATGTTGTCGATGTCGCGGGCCTCGACCACGTCCTCGCTCTGGAGCCTGTACTTGTTGACGCCCACGATCACGTCGCGGCCGGAGTCGATGCGCGCCTGCTTCTCGGCGGCTGCGGCCTCGATCTTGAGCTTGGCCCAGCCGCTGTCGACCGCGCGCGTCATGCCGCCCATGGCCTCGACCTCCTCGATGATCTTCCAGGCGGCGTCGGCCATGTCCTGGGTGAGCTTCTCCATCATGTAGCTGCCGGCCCAGGGGTCGATCACGTTGGTGATGTGAGTCTCTTCCTGGATGATGAGCTGGGTGTTGCGCGCAATGCGGGCCGAGAAGTCGGTGGGCAGCGCGATGGCCTCGTCGAACGCGTTGGTGTGCAGCGACTGGGTGCCGCCGAACACCGCCGCCATGGCCTCGATGGTGGTGCGCACGATGTTGTTGTACGGGTCCTGCTCGGTCAACGACCAGCCGGAGGTCTGGCAGTGCGTGCGCAGCATCAGGCTCTTGGGGTTCTTCGCGTCGAAGCCCTTCATGATGCGGCACCACAGCAGGCGGGCCGCGCGCATCTTGGCGACTTCCAGATAGAAGTTCATGCCGATCGCCCAGAAGAACGAGAGGCGGCCGGCGAAGTCGTCGACGTCCAGCCCCTTGGCCAGCGCCGTCTTGACGTACTCCTTGCCGTCGGCCAGCGTGAAGGCCAGCTCCAGCGCCTGGTTGGCGCCGGCTTCCTGCATGTGGTAGCCCGAGATGCTGATCGAGTTGAACTTCGGCATGTTCTTCGCCGTGTACTCGATGATGTCGCCGATGATCCGCATGCTCGGCTGGGGCGGGTAGATGTAGGTGTTGCGGACCATGAACTCCTTGAGGATGTCGTTCTGGATGGTCCCGGACAGCTTGTCCTGGCTCACGCCCTGCTCCTCGGCCGCGACCACGTAGCCCGCCAGCACCGGCAGCACCGCGCCGTTCATGGTCATGGACACGCTGACCTTGTCGAGCGGGATCTGGTCGAACAGGATCTTCATGTCCTCGACGCTGTCGATGGCCACGCCGGCCTTGCCGACGTCGCCGGTCACGCGCGGGTGGTCGCTGTCATAGCCCCGGTGGGTCGCCAGGTCGAACGCCACCGACACGCCCTGCCCGCCCGCCGCGAGCGCGCGGCGGTAGAAGGCGTTGGACTCCTCGGCGGTCGAAAAGCCCGCGTACTGGCGGATGGTCCACGGCCGCACCGCGTACATCGTGGCCTGCGGGCCGCGCAGGTACGGCTCGAACCCGGGCAGCGTGTCGGCATGCGCCAGGCCGGCCGTATCGGCGGCGGTGTACAGCGGCTTGACGGTGATGCCGTCGGGCGTCTGCCAGTCGAGCGCGCTCACGTTGCCGCCGGGTGCGGACTTGGCGGCGGCCTTTTTCCAGAGTTCGAGGTCGGGTGGAGTGCTCATCGGGGGTGTCGCATGCGTCAAAGATTGCAATCTTCGCAAAACATCGGGCCAGATACAACGGATAATGCCCATGGAAGTGCAAATTGCGCTTGCAAATTTGCGAGGTTTGCAAATATGTCCAAGGCTTTCATGGGTGTGCGGCTCAAGGCCCTGCGCGAGCGCCAGGGCCTGACGCAGGCCGCGCTGGCCGCATCGCTCAAGATATCACCGAGTTACCTCAATCAGATCGAGAACGACCAGCGGCCGCTCACGGTGGCGGTGCTGCTGCGGCTGCAGGCAGCGCATGGGGTGGACCTGCAGCAGTTTTCGGACGACGGCAACGCCCAGCGGCTGAGCGCACTGCAGTCGGTGTTCTCGCACCGGCCCGGCGCCACCGTGGTGCCGCTGGCCGAGGCCAAGGTGGTGGCCGAGCAGTTGCCCGCCGTGGCGACTTTGGTGATGGACCTGCACAAGCGCCTGCGCAGCGTGGAAGAGCAGCTGTCGTCCATCGCGGCCGGCGCCGACGGCGACCGCCTGCCGACCGGCACGGACACCGGCTTCACGCCCGGCCTGCAGCCCTATGAGGAAGTGCGCGAGTTCTTCTACGCGCGCCATGACCACATGGCGGTGCTCGACGAGCAGGCTCAGCAGCTCTATGACGCCATCATGCAGGCGCCCCCTGCAAGCGCGCTGCAGGGGCCGGCCCAGGCCGCCGGCAGCCCGACGGCAGGCGCTGCAGGCGACCTGCCACCGGGCGCGCTGGGCCCCGAGGACCTGCCGGCCCGTCTGCAGGAGCGGCTGCGCACGCGCCACGGCGTGCAGGTGCGCCACGTGGCCGCCGGCCGGACCTCCGACGAGGCCTTGCGCAGCTATGACGCGGCCACCCGCACCATCCGCCTGGCCAACGGCATGACGCCGGGCCAGCAGGCCTTCCAGCTCGGCGTGCAGCTGGCCTTTCTGGAGGCCGGGCCGCTGATCGACTCGTTCACCACGGCCGATGCGTTCTCGACCTCGCAAGCACGCAGCCTCGCGCGCCTGGGCTTTGCCAATCACTTCGCGGGGGCGCTGGTGCTGCCGCACCGCCAGCTGCTGGAGGCCGCCGAGGCGCTGCGCTACGACATCGACCTGCTGAGCGAGCGCTTTGGCGTCGGCTTCGAGACGGTGGGTCACCGCCTGTCGACCCTGCGCCAGGTGCCGGGTGCGGGCATCCCCTTCTTCTTCGTGCGGGTCGACCGCGCGGGCAACATCTCCAAGCGGCAGTCCACCGCCGACTTCCACTTCTCGCGCCATGGCGGCACCTGCCCGCTGTGGAACGTGTACGAGGCCTTCGCGCAGCCGGGCCGCACGCTCACCCAGCTCTCGCGCATGCCCGACGGCCGCACCTACCTGTGGATCGCGCGAACGGTGGAGCACCGCCGGGGCGGCTACGGCGCGCCGCACCGCGTGTTCGCCGCTGCCCTGGGCTGCGACGTGCGCTATGCCGACCGGCTGGTCTATGCGAAAGGTTTGAACCTCACCGACCCCGAAGCGGCCACGCCGATTGGCGCGGGCTGCAAGGTCTGCGACCGGGCCGACTGCGCCCAGCGGGCCTTTCCGCCGCTCGGCCGCACGCTGCAGATCGACGAAAACCAGCGCGGCTTCGCGCCCTATGCCTCGGGCATGTAAAGGACGACCCATGCGCGACATCGACCCCGTCTCCATCCGCCTGTTCCTCGCCACCCTGGAGGAAGGCAGCATCGCGCGCGCCGCCGCGCGCGAGAACATCGTGCCCTCGGCCGTGAGCAAGCGCATCTCCGACATGGAGGCGCAGTTGCGGGTGCCGCTGCTCGAGCGCGGCGCACGCGGCGCCCAGCCCACGCCGGCCGGCGAGGCGCTGGCCCGTCATGCGCGGCTCATGCGCCAGTCGATGGACCGCATGCAGCGCGAGATGGCCGGCTACGTCGACGGCGTTCGCGGCG
>JBGAIH010000055.1:0-1899 GCA_044225675.1 Burkholderiaceae bacterium | reverse complement strand
CATCAAGGTGATGGCCAGCCTCACGGCGCTGGCCGGCGAGCTGTCGGCCGACATCGTGCGCTTTCGCGCCGAACGGCCGCAGATCGAGGTGGACATCGAGGAGCGCACCTCGCCGGCCACCTACCGCGCGGTGCGCGACGGGCTGGCCGACATTGGCGTCGCCTCGGAGTTCGCCAGCATGAGCGGCCTGCAGGTCTTTCCCTACCGGCGCTACACCCTGGCTGCCGTGCTGCCCGCTGCCCACCCGCGCGCCCGTTCGCGGCGGCTGGCCTACGCCGACCTGCTGGCCGACGACCTGGTGGAGCTGGGCCGCGACAGCGGCATCGCCTCGGTCTTCGACGACGCGGCGCGCGCCGCGCGCGCGACGCGCACGGTGCGTGCGCGCGTGGGCTCGTTCGAGACCCTGTGCACCCTGGTGGCGCGCGGCCTGGGCGTGGGCGTGGCGCCGCTGTACCTCAAGGCGGCCAAGGAAAAGCCTCTGGGCCTGCGCTTCGTGCCGCTGTCGGACAGCTGGGCCCAGCCCCGCAGCTTCGTGGCGGTGCGTGACCTGCAGACGCTGCCACCCGCAGCGCAGACCTTCGTGGACTACCTGCGCGCCAGCGCCATCGGCGCGGACTGAAGCCGCACCGTCCCGTCGGGTCCGCCAGACCATCTCCAAACGAGAAAGCCGGCGTTCCGATCCATCGCTTGGCGAGATGGCCCGACATGCCGATGATCCGGGCTTTCCGACCCTTGCCGTTGCGCTGCCTGCATGACCGACCCTGCTGCTTTCCTGCCCGAAGATGCCCTGCCCCTGCGTGGCGTGCGGGTGCTGGAGCTTTCCCACATGATCATGGGTCCGGCCAGCGGACTGGTGCTGGCCGACCTGGGCGCCGAGGTGATCAAGGTCGAGCCGATCGACGGCGACCGCACGCGGCGGCTCAAGGGCTCGGGCATCGGCTACTTCCCGGTGTTCAGCCGCAACAAGCAGAGCCTGGCGGTGGACCTCAAGTCGTCCGAAGGCCAGGCGCTGGTGCGTGAACTCGCGGCCGGCTGCGACATGCTGGTCGAGAACTTCCGCGACGACAGCCTGGCCCAATACGGCCTCGACTACGCCACCCTGTCGGCGGCCAACCCCGGACTGATCTACGTGTCGCTCAAGGGATTTCTGTCGGGGCCCTACAAGCAGCGCACGGCGCTCGACGAGGTGGCGCAGATGATGGGCGGCATGGCCTACATCAACGGCCGCACCGGCGCACCGCAGCGCGTGGCGCCGTCGGTCAACGACATCCTGGGCGGCGTCTTCGGCGCCATGGGCGCGCTGGCTGCGCTGCACGACCGCGCGCGCACCGGCCGGGGCCGCCACGTGCGCGCGGGCCTGTACGAGAACAATCTGCTGCTGGTGGCGCAGTTCATCGCGCAGTACCAGCTGACCGGCGAGCCGCCGGTGCCCATGGGCGACAAGCGCACGCCGCCCTGGGGCGTCTACGACATCTTCGACACGCAGGACGGCCGGGTCTTCGTCGCCGTGGTGAGCGACCAGAACTGGCAGACCTTCTGCCGCGAGTTCCTGCCGCCCGAGTGGGCCGCCGACCCGCGCCTGACCACCGCCATCGGACGCGAAGCCGCCCGCCCCTGGCTCGTGCCCGGCGTGGCCGAGATCCTGCGCACCTGGAAAACCGCCGAGCTGTGCTCGGCGCTGGAGGCGGCCGGCCTGTCCTACGGGCCGATCCGCCAGCCGCACGACCTGCTGGACGACGCGCACCTCAACGAAGGCGGCGCGCTGATCCGCGCCACCATGCCCTGTGGCACCGCCGTGGCAACCGCTGCGCTGCCGATCGAGTTCGACGGCCAGAAGATGGGCAAGCGTCTCGATCCGCAGCCGGTGGGCGCGCAGACGCGCAGCCTGCTGCGTGGCCT
>JBGAIH010000038.1:0-47236 GCA_044225675.1 Burkholderiaceae bacterium | reverse complement strand
GGAGGGATGGGCGGCAGGCGGAGCAGCCACGCCGTGCGAAGGAGCGGGAAAGCGTACGGATTGCATGGGCCGGCAGATGGGGAAGTGTGGAGGCTTCCAATCTATCGGCGGCAGGGGAGCGAGCGCCAGAACTTAAGTCATGCCCGCACCACCAGCGCCCACAGCCCGAGCGTGGCGAGGAAGTTGATGGTGAACACCAGCCCGCGCAGACGCACCTGCGGCGTGCCGATCTGCACCGCGCTGTGCGCCACCCGCCCCAGGATGAACACCCAGCCCAGCGCCACGGCCGCAGCGCTCACCGCGCCCTGCTGCATCAGCACCAGGCAGCCCACGTGAAAGAACACGGGCCACTCGAACTGGTTCGACAGATTCGCGCTGATGCGCGGCTCCACCGCCGCCCAGGGATTGGAGCCATCCGCCCGCCGGCCCAGACCCCAGACCTTGGGCGCGCGGGCGATGGTGAGGAGGACGTAGAGCAGGGCCGTCCAGGCGACGTGGGCGGCCATGAGGGGGAGGAGGGTGGGGGGCATGGTGGGTCCGAAGTCCAGAACGTATGGTGGATTGGCGCTCGTTCTTGCGGGCAGTTATTCGAAAAATTCTAATGACTGAGGCGGTGCACTTTCGCCTATCCGCTGAAGGATGAAGGCGCCGCGCCCGGCAACCGCCCTTGGCAGTACCTCGCGTCGGTCCACGTCCATCGATGGCCTTCGAGCCACGAGCCGCACCCAGTAAACGTAGACCCTTTTCGGTGCTGAGGCTATAGTGAAGCCAGCGCGTGCGCTCGCGCACTTGAGGAGAGGATCAATGGTCAGAAATGGTCGATGCGGCCAGGTTATCGCGCAGAGTTATCCCGCAGTCGGGAAAGCCGGGCTTTTGCGGTGTTTGAGCTCGTCAGTTATTGACGTTAGCTTGAGTGGCGCGGGCCAGAATATCCAATGGCACCACGGTCTTGGCGAGATCGCGAGCTCCAGGTTATCCCGCGCTTGCTGGATAACGCTTTCCGGATTGCGGTCTAAATTACGTTAGGCGTCGCAAGTACAACCTTTGGCGGTCCTATGCCCGAAACACAAAAGTCCGACCTTCGGTTGCTGCTTGAAGTGCTCCGCGAGGACGCGACTGGCTACTTTGAACGCGTAAACCAGGAAGCCGGCGCAACAGAAGGCGACTACTGGTCCAAGAATGACGCTGACTTCTACTGGCGACACGTGACGGACGAGTCCTTGGCTTTGGCGCGGGGCCTTGCGGATCGCGTTGTGCGCTACTCCGCGCAGCTTGCCGCCGCGATGCGAAATGCTCCTCTCGTCTCTTCGGAGGACACCGCTGATCTCAGGGAATCAACGAAGGCCATGCGGGCTGCATTGAGGTTGCATCGCTATCGCTTCCATGACATTGAAGTTATCAACGATGAGGATCGGATCCTCGGAGTTCGCCCTGCTCGTCAGACCGAGGACGAAAGCCTTCCGCCGTTGGAGGCAGACGCGGTGTTCCGTGATCACGCTTCACAGCTTCTACAGACTCTCAAGCTGGTTGAAGCATCATCTGAACTCTCTTTGCCTGCGCAAGAATCATCGGGCAACCAATCCTCGACCCAGTATCGCCCAGGCACAGGCTTCATCATGATGTGGATGGACCCCGCACGACCAGAGCTTGTCGATGTTGTGGACGCCGTGAAGGAAACTTTTCGCCAGTTTGGAATAGCGGCCGTCCGCGCTGACGACATCGAGCATGAGGGTCAGATTACCCAGCGGGTTTTAAACGAAATCCGGACGTCAGAGTTTCTCTTCGCCGATTTGACTGGCGCTCGACCGAACGTCTACTATGAAGTCGGATTCGCGCACGCACTGAGAAGGCCCGTTATTCTCTACCGGCAGTCAGGCACTGGCCTTCACTTCGACTTGGCCGGGTATAACTGTCCCGAGTACACGAACATGCGTGATCTCAAAGACAAATTGCGTAAGCGCCTCGAAAGCATGACCAACCGGAGCGCCGAGAAGGGTGCGGGCGACGCCTAACCCCTCGCTCAAGCGGAGCGCCAACGGCAGGCCACCAAGCCCGGGCTGGTGGTACTCGGTACACTTTCACCAGCCCGGGCTTGGCGTCCTGCCGTCGTCGCCCGCTTAGCTCGAACGTTAGGCCTCACACAAATCACTTCGCATGCTTAGTCTCCGCCTCGCAGTTCTCACCGTTGCGTTTGCCTCGCACGTATCAGCGCACGCGCAGGCGGCTGCTCCCATGGAATCGGCTTCCTCTGCTGCCTCGAGTTCACCCGGTCAGCAGGTCATCAACTCCTCGCTGGGAACTTGCTTCCGTCGGCAACCTCCGTACCCTGCAGCAGCGCTGCGCAGTGACCAACAAGGAAGAACGGTTGTCGCGTTCACCATCACCGCCGCCGGCAAGAGCGAGAACCCAACCGTTTATCGGTCAAGCGGGCATGAACTACTTGACCAAGCAGCTCTAGGGAAGGTCTGAACAACTCGCAAACGATGTCGATCTGATCGTCCGAGCGCTGCGAGGATTGAAGGAATGCCCGGTCTGGAGCGTCTTCGAATGAGATTTCGAGGTCGTTCCGGGCCCTCAGGCCATCTTCGGACGGACCACTCCCATCAACTGCCTTCGCGCCATCCACAGGTTCGACAGCGCGAACAGCGTGAGCACATGGGCGGTGTTCTTCTGCAGCCCGCGGAAGCGCACCTTCACCAATCCGAACTGGCGCTTGATCACGCGAAACGGATGCTCCACCTTCGCGCGGATGCTGGCCTTGGCGTACTCGCGTTGCTGCAGCCGCGCCTTCGCCTTGCCCTCGGGCAACTTGGCAATATCACTCGGGCGTGCGGCGATGTGCCACTTCACTTCGCGATCGACACGGCTTTGCGCGCCGCGGTAGCCCGAGTCGGCCCAAACCTGTTTCTCCTTGCCGTGCAGCAGATCGGCGACTTGCTCAACATCGGCCTCGTTGGCAGCCGTGGTCGTGACCGTGTGCACCAAGCCACTGTCGGCGTCCACGCCGATGTGCGCCTTCATCCCGAAGTGCCACTGGTTGCCCTTCTTGGTCTGATGCATCTCGGGGTCTCGCTCGCCTTGCTCGTTCTTCGTCGAGCTGGGCGCCGCGATGATCGTCGCATCGACGATGCTGCCTCGCTTGAGCAGCAGACCTTTGCGAGCCAGCAGCGCGTTGACTTGCTTAAAGATGTCCTCGGCCAGGTCCGACTCCTCCAGCATGTGGCGGAAGTTCAGGATCGTCGTCTCGTCCGGGATCGGCTCGCTCAGGTTCAGCCCCGCGAAGTTGCGCAGCGACGCGATCTCGTACAGTGCTTCTTCCATCGCCGGATCGCTCAGCGCAAACCAGTTCTGCATCAAGTGCACGCGCAGCATCGCTTCCAGCGGGTAGGGCCGACGCCCGCGGCCGGCTACCGGGTAGTGCGGCTCGATGACCTTCAGCAGCGCCTTCCACGGCACCACCTGCTCCATCTCTTCCAGGAAGACCTCGCGCCGCGTCTTCTTGCGCTTGCCCGCGTACTCTGCGTCCGAGAAGCTGATCTGGCTCATCGCTGCAATTCCTTTGCAGGTTCAACGCATCAGGGCGTGATCGGTGGACTTGTTCAGACCATCCCTAGCACACCTGATCCGTTGTTCTAACGACTTCAACGCCAGGGACCTGGAACCGCTGCCCGCCGGGCGCTACGTCCTTCCAATGCTGTGGCGCATCGAGTGAGGCCTAACCCCTCGTTCAAGCCGACTCGCTACGGCAGCCAGCGTAAGCCCGGGCTGAGGTACTCTGTACATTCTCTCAGCCCGGGCTTACGCTGCCTGCCTACGCTCCCGGCTTAACTCGAACGTTAGGTCGCATAAAAACCGCCCAGGAAAATCGAAGTGTCGCAATACAAGACTATTCGTGCGATGGCGCATAACTGGAGCCACTCGTTCATGAGCGGCATGAACTACATCGGCGGCCGGCACGTGTATGAGGACGTCAACGATCGCGTCCGCGCGCTCCCAGGACAGAAGGTAGTGCTCAGTTGGATACCTGAACGAGATGGCGACCTGGAAGCATTGACACCGCGCATCCGAGAAGCCGTAAGTTGGTATCGCAAGGGCCTCATTGAACATATCCACCGCCACAACGTGGACCGTGATGCACTCCAGGAACTCAGAACTGAGGTCTACCTAGGTCGAAACTGCCAGATCTACGTTCGCGCGGTCGCCATCGATGACCGCGGGGTGGAACATGTTGCGTACGTGCGGCAATGAGCGTGGCGCGTCCGCCAGAGCGAAGGTCCGCGCATGGAACCTAACCTCTCCTTCAACCGGAGCGACAATGGCAAGGCGCCAGGCCCGGGCTGCAGGTACGGGATACATTGTCTGCCGCCTGGGCCTGGCTCCCTGCCGTTGTCGCCCGGTTAAGGCTACGCTGAAAAAGGTCCACCAATTAGCCCTGTGATGCGTTGAGCGATTCATGAAACAGCAAACCCTTGCCATGGAAGCGGACAAGAACTTCGAGCAATTCCGTCGCCCGACGCGACGCGATCTGTTCCTCAAGACGATGGACAAGATCGTGCCGTGGCAGGAGTTGTGCTGCGTGGTGGAGCCGTACTACCCCAAGGGGGAAGGCGGCCGCCCGCCGATCGGGCTGGAGCGCATGATGCGCATGCTGTTCGTGCAGCACTGGTTCAACCTGGCCGACGAGGCTTGCGAAGAGGCGCTGTATGACAGTGCCAGCCTGCGCAGCTTCGTGGGCATTGACCTGGGACGCGAGCGGGTTCCCGACGGCACGACGCTGCTGCGGGTTTCGGCGATTGCTGGAGCAGCATCAACTTGGAGCGGCGCTGTTTGCCAAGGTGGGCGAGGTACTGCAGGGCCAGGGTATGAGGGTGGGCACGGGCACGATCGTGGATGCCACCATCATCAGCGCGCCCAGCTCGACGAAGAACAGGCAGAAGAAGCGCGACCCCGAGATGCAGCCGGTGGGCAAGGGCAAGAACTACTTCTTTGGCATGAAGCTGCATATCGGGGTGGACAGCCACTGGGGACTGGCACACAGCGCGGTGGTGACGGCCGCGAATGTGCATGACAAGCACCCGTTACCCGACTTGCTGCACGGCGGAGAGTTCAAGGTCTACGGCGACAATGCGTATGCCAGCCAGCAAGAACTGATCGCAGCCAAGGCGCCGCTGGCCGAAGACTGTACGAACCAGAGGGTGCGCCATATCAATGGGGTGCCCGACGAGCAGCGGCGCAAGAATCGTGAGAAGTCCAAGGTCCGGGCACGCGTTGAGCACGTGTTCGCGATCATCAAGCGGCAGTGGGGGTTCAGCAAGGTGCGCTACCGCGGCCTGCACAAGAACGCGACGCGCGCGTTCACCGCGTTGGCATTGGTCAACATCTACATGAGCCGAGGGCTGTTGCTGGCACAGGTGCGTCCGTAAGGGACAAAGAGAGGCCGCAAGGCCTTCGAAAGCAGCAGGACAACGCCCAAGTCCGCCTTCTTGGGCATGAACACGCGCAATGTGAAATGGGGTCATCGAGCGTTGCGGAAATCGAGGGCTAAATCAGCGTAGCCTTAACTCGGCGTTAGGCTTCACAAGATGCACCTTCCCCGCCGCGTGTTCCTAGACACCAACGTGGTTAACTTTGTGCTTGACCACGGCATGTCCATTTTCGAAGGGCAGGAACCGCAACAACTCTTGTCTGATACTGATCTCGCGGACTTGCAAGCGCTTCACCTCATCTTCTTGACTGGTCAGCGTGCGCATTGGGAACTTGCCGTTTCACCCCTGACGTACCAGGAACTCTCGAAGACTCCAGACATGAAGCGACGAAGTGACCTTGAGCGCTGGTTTAGTGAAGTATGGTGTTACTGGCGAGAATGCTTCACCGAAGATGGCACTCTGAACGACGAGTACGCAGTACAGCTTGAGCAAAGACTGGCGGGCTCAGCCCTGCTCCAGTGCTTTCCCGATGCGTCCGACCGCGCGCTCATATGCCATGCGATTGCGTACCAGTGCGACGCCTTCTGCACGAGGGACCGCAAGACCATACTCAAGAGGTTGAAGGCTGCTCCCGAACTGCCGCTGGAAGTACTCTCGCCCGCCGAATGGGGCGAGCGAATCTGGGCTGCCAGGCATGGCTTCTGAGCGAGTGCGGCGTAACCCCTCGGTCGAGGCGAGGCCCAACGGCAAGGCACCGGGCCCGCCTCCAGATGTGGTCTATCATCTTTCCGGCGGGCCCGGTGCCTTTCCGTTGGCCCCGCCTCACCTCGAACGTTAGGCTTCACAAACGACATGTCTCAGACTTTCGCCGAATCGCAAGCCGTCGCCACATCTGCAGCAGCCTCAGCAGTAGACCTTGCCGGCGCTTTGAAGCCATTCACGCCAGACGCCTTTGCGAACGGACTCGCTACGCTTATCGGCGCCCTCGTTGGTGCCCTACTTGCCTATGCGTTTCAGCGCCGCATGCAGGCACGAGTTGAAGAGCGGAATGCGCTGACCTCAGCGCACAGATTGATGTTCGCACTACTTCAGCAGATAAACACAGTTGTGTTGATTCAGAGAGACTACGTCTTTGAGCATCTCAGGAATCCCGGCCGTTTCATCTCCATCCCTGCAACGCCGAAGTTTGATGTGACCAAGAATCTTCTTCAGGTTCCAGAGTTGGCTTTCCTGTTGGAGTCAAAGGCTGGCCGAATGGTGATGTACGACTTCTGGCTCGCCCAGGAGAATTACATCGAAGCGCTAAATCAATGGAATATGCGCTCCGAGCTTCACTTCGAGAGGATTCAGCCGACGCTTGCCGCATCAGTCATTCCCAACGGCGGCGTGGTTACCCAAGAAGCCATCGAACTGGTTCTTGGTAAGCATCTTTTCGGAACCATAGTGAATAGCACCGAGAACTGCCTGGAGACCCTTCGCCGTGCGTATGCGAAGCTCGCTGATGTGAAGACCAAAGCCAGAGCGCATCTTGTACAGCGCTTTAAGACCAACGACTTCACTGACTTCGACATGCCGGAAACCTACGGTCTGGTTCCACCCGCCACGCCGCCGCAGTGAAGCCTAACCCCTCGTATATGGACTCCCCCGCAACGGCAAGAAACTGATCAATAGTTTGGGCTGTTGGGAAACGCGTGCAGTCGTATATCCGGCATCTGAAGTGGGCTCGCATTGGCCCGTGCCGACATGGAATCTGCTCACACGGTGCCAATCGTTACGAACGGCTGGCAAGCAGCCGGAAGAGTTATCGGCATCGGTGTGTGATGGTGTGAACCTAGTGGCCATGAGGGATCGATCAATCTCGTCGCAACGCGGAATGGGTAAACGGCTTTTTCCTGGAAGCGGTGTTCAGGCGGGCATCGCGAACGCCGAGCGGCCCAGTTTCCTGCCAAGCGGCTGCGTCTCATCAAACTTCTCCTAGTCGCGCAACGTGGCAAAGCAAATGCGCGCCAGTTTGTTTGCCAGAGCACAGGCGGCCTTGTTGTGGTTGGATCGGCCGATGCCCAGGCCATTGAGTCACCGAGCCCAGTGGTGGGCCGAGCCGCACGACTCCATGATCACCAGCGCAACATCGCGGTTGTGAAACCAGCGCTCGAACAGACCTTGCTAGATCAACAGCAACGGTTGTAGCATTCATGCCGGACTCTTTTCGTTTGATGAAGACCTGATCCACACGCCAATGAACACCAGAGCGCGAATTTCGCGCAAACAAGCGGGGGAGTCCATCTCATCAGTCGAGGCGAGGCCCAACGGCAAGCCAACCCGCCCGCCTCCAGGTAGTGCGTATCATCCTTCCGGCGGTTGGGCTACCTCGCCGTTGGCCCCGCTTCACGTCGAACGTTAGGCGTCGCAATTCAGCGCGTACACCCCTTCATTCAGAGAAGAACATGGCTGCAATCCATCTCATCGAGAAGAATGGGACTTCGCAAGGCCTACGGCCTGTTGACTTCAAGGCTGGTCTGTGGGAGAGCGGCTATTGGAAGGTTGCCGAGCAAACCGCGAGGCAGCTTGTGGGCGGCAACATCTATCTGCACACAAGTTGGTCGGAGCTCTCGCACTTCGGGGGACGGATCGATTCGTACAAAGTACACCGCGCCGCCGGTACCGATGTAGATGGAAGGATCATTTTCCAGTTCACGTCTAGTGAGAGCTGCAAGCAGGTTCGAGCACCTGCTGGTGGGGCAGGAGAGAAGCGCCTTGTTTGGTAGCAGTCCCTGGACACCGGCGCAGTACTGCCTTTGTCATTGCCGCTGACCTTGGCGCATCGCCGAAACATCAGCGGGCTCGATCATCTCCACGATCTCGCCGCTGAACTGCTGACGCAGGAAGTTGGCCAGCGCTGTGATCTCTTCGTCCCCCAGCCGATTCCAGCGCGGCAAGACCCGCGCTGGCTTCTGACCGGTGTAACCGCGGACGATGGCCTCCACCACACCCCGCGGGTCCATGAGCAAGGGTGCGTTCACGAGTGACGGGATCAACCGGGAACCTTGGGCGTCCTGGCCGTGGCAGCTCGCACAGTTGCTTGCATAAAGCGCCTGGCCAAACCTGAGCTTCTCGTCGAGGTTCATCGCCACGTAAGACTTGGCCGTAAAGACGGGCTGCGGTGGCGCTGCGGGGCCCCGTCCCGTAGACACCATGGTCTGGCGCCCTGGAAGTTGCGGCGGCTCGTATGTGGCTCCAGCGGCGTTGGCCAGGTAAACGACGGCGCGGGCGATCTCCACGTCATGGAAGTCGCCCCCGCCCTGCGCCGGCATTGCACCCACTCCGCGCAGCGTGTTGCGAACCATGATGTCGAGCCCCGTCCGAAGGTGCGGCGCCCAGGCTTTGTCATCACCTAGTTTCGGCGCCCTGAAGACGCCATGCGTGTGACAGCCGGCGCACGCCTCTGCATAGACCTGCTTGCCGGTCTTGGCCACCCGCAGGTTGTTTTGAAGGGAAGAGGCCGCAGGGGGCTCAGATGGACTGGGCGGCGAGGCCGCCGGCTGCTGCTGGGGGGGTGGGGGAGGCGACAACGCGGCGTGGACCCGCAACACTTTTCCGATCAGCTCCGGCGCGAACATTCCTTCTGCAAGCTGGCGAAGCAACGTCCGTTGGAGAAGGGATGTCACTGTGTCCATCAGCTTGGCGGAGGATTCCATCAACTGCCGCCACACCTGCGTCTCATCGCCGCCGTTCGGGGAACGAAGCTCCGGCGCGCTTTTCGCGATGGCGCGGGTGCGTCGCAGCACTTGTGCACTCAGGAACATCGCGTCCAGGTACTCCTCGGCATAGTCCCTCGGTCTTTCGGCGAACGCTTTCTGGTACCGGGTCACATACGGATTGAGCAGGGTCATGACGTCGGGCAAGCCCGTATCGCCGCGTTGCTTTGCATCGAACCAGCTATCCACCACGGCAGCCACGCGATCGGGCGCAAAGATAGCGCGCATGGCCTTGCCCGGTTCGCCGTCCGCATAGCGCATCGCAGGCGTCGGCTGTCGCATCTGCCGTGCTTCGTGTTCGAGAAATTCTTGGGCGAATTGGCGGACGACTTCACTGGCATGCGAAAGACCGCCTGGGATCAACATGGCAAGCACAAGCGCCGCGAGCGCCGCCAACTTTCTGGCGCCGGCAATGAGCTGCCCGATCCAAAATGTTCCGCCCTGAACCATGACCATGAGACTGCCCTCCGCTGCGGGAAGCTCACGGCTGTGCCGCGATGTTGGCGGAAGCGGTGAGATTCGAACTCACGGATGTCGTAAAACATCGCCGGTTTTCAAGACCGGTGCATTCAACCGCTCTGCCACGCTTCCGAGGCGGCCATTCTAGCCCGCTGGCGTGAGCCTTCCGGCTTGCAGCGCCTGTCCTTCCGTCTCGGGCCGACTGGGCGTGTCCGTAGGTCGCCCCTGCGTGCCGTCCGCATGCTGAATAGTTCAAGTATCATTGAATTATGGATGAACAAGCCGTTGTCAAAGCCCTTGCCGCGCTGGCGCAGCCGGTGCGCTTGCGGGTGTTTCGTGCGCTGGTGGTGGCGGGGCCCGACGGGTTGACGCCGGGGCTGCTGGTGGATGCGCTGGCGGTGCCGGCCACGAGTCTGTCGTTTCACCTCAAGGAGCTGGTCAACGCCGGCCTGGTGACGCAGGAGCGCAGCAGCCGCAACCTCTTCTACCGCGCCGAGTTCGCGCAGATGAACGGGCTGCTCGGCTACCTCACCGAGAACTGCTGCGACGGCCAGGCCTGCCTGCCCGCGCCATCGTCCGCGGCCGCCGGAGTGTGCGGGTGAGCGCGCCCGCTTCGGTGCCGGCGGCGCCGCTGCCACGCCCGTCTCAATCCCCGTCCCCATCACCGTCTCCATCCCAGTCTCCGTCCCGGGCACTGCTTGCCGAGTTCGTCGGCACGGCCATGCTGCTGTGCGCGGTGATCGGCTCGGGCATCATGGCCGAGCGGCTGGCGGGGGGCAATGTGGCGGTGGCACTGTTGGCCAACACGCTCGCCACCGTGTTCGCGCTGTTCGTGCTGATCGAGACGCTGGGGCCGGTGAGTGGCGCGCATTTCAACCCCGTGGTGACACTGGTGCTGGCCTGTACGGGCCGCTTTGCCGTGCCGTTGACGGCGCCAGCTTCCTCGCCAGATGCCGCTGCGCACGCCTCCTCCCATGCCGCAGCAGCGCAGCCCGGCGCAGAGCGTGTCAGCCGCCTGGCCGCCGTCGTGGCGGCCTATGTCGCTGTGCAGCTTCTGGGCGCCGTGGCCGGCGCGTGGCTCGCGCACCTCATGTTCGATCTGCCCGTGCTGCAATGGAGCAGCAAGCTGCGCAGCGGGCCCGGCCAGTGGCTGGCCGAAGCGGTGGCTGCGGCGGGGCTGGTGTTCGTGGTGCTGCGCAGCCCGGCCGGGCGCGCGGGTGCCCTGGTGGCCTGCTACATCGGCGCGGCGTACTGGTTCACCGCAAGCACCTCGTTTGCCAACCCCGCCGCCGTGCTCGGGCGCATGCTGAGCGAAACCTTTGCGGGAATTGCGCCGGCCAGCGCGGCGGGCTTCGTGCTGGCGCAGTGTGCGGGTGGCGCGCTGGGGGCCGGGCTGGCGCATGCGCTGGACGCGGGCCGGGGCGGTGCGGCAACGCCGCGTGCAGGGTCGGCGGCATCGGTGCACAATGCCCCCCCATGAGCACCACCACCTACCCCAACACCCAACTCCTCATTGACGGCCAATGGCAGGACGCTGCCGACGGCAAGACGCTGGCCGTCTTCAATCCCGCCACCGGCAAGGAGATCGGCCGCGTCGCCCATGCCGGCAAGGCCGACCTCGACAAGGCCCTGGCGGCCGCGCAGAAGGGCTTCGAGACCTGGCGCAACATGACGGCGGCCGACCGCAGCAAGATCATGCGAAAGGCCGCCGGCCTCATGCGTGAGCGCGCCACCGACATCGGCAAGCTCATCACGCAGGAGCAGGGCAAGCCGCTGGCAGAGGCCAAGGGCGAGGCGCTGGCCGCGGGCGACATCATCGAATGGTTTGCCGAAGAGGGCTTCCGCGTATATGGCCGCATCGTGCCGTCGCGCTTCAACCTGGCGCATCGCCAGATGGTGCTGCGTGACCCGGTCGGCCCGGTGGCTGCCTTCACGCCGTGGAACTTCCCGATCAACCAGGTGGTGCGCAAGGTCGGCGCGGCGCTGGCCGCCGGCTGCTCGATGCTCGTCAAGGCGCCTGAAGAAACGCCGGCCGGCCCGGCCGCGCTGGTCCAGGCGTTTCTGGACGCAGGCATTCCGCCCGGCGTGCTGGGCCTCGTCTACGGCAACCCGGCCGAGATCTCGAGCTATCTGATCCCGCACCCGATCATCCGCAAGATCACCTTCACCGGCTCCACGCCCGTGGGCAAGCAGCTCGCCGCGATGGCCGGCCAGCACATGAAGCGCGTGACCATGGAGCTGGGCGGCCATGCGCCGGTGATCGTGGCCGAAGACGCCGACATCCAGCTGGCCGTCAAGGCGGCGGGCGCCGCCAAGTTCCGCAACGCCGGGCAGGTGTGCATCTCGCCCACGCGCTTTCTGGTGCACGAGAGCATCCGCGCCGACTTTGCCAAGGCGCTGACGCAGTACGCCGAAGGCCTGAAGGTCGGCGACGGCCTGGCCGAAGGCACGACCATGGGCCCGCTGGCCAATCCGCGCCGCCTCACGGCCATGGCCGAGATCACGCAGAACGCAGCCGAGTCGGGCGCCAACGTGCTCACCGGCGGCAAGCGCATCGGGGACGCCGGCAACTTCTGGCAGCCCACGGTGCTCGACGAGGTGCCGACCAACGCCAAGGTGTTCAACGACGAGCCCTTCGGCCCGGTCGCCGCGATCCGCAGCTTCAACACGCTCGAAGACGCAATCGCCGAAGCCAACCGCCTGCCCTATGGCCTGGCCGGCTATGCCTTCACCCGCTCGCTCAAGAACGCCGACCTGCTGGCGCGCAAGGTCGAGGTCGGCATGCTGTGGGTCAACATGCCCGCCATGCCCACGGCCGAGATGCCCTTCGGCGGCGTCAAGGACTCGGGCTATGGCTCCGAGGGCGGCCCCGAGGCGCTGGAGGCCTACCTCAACGCCCGCGCGGTGACCATCGCCAACGTCTGAAGCACGCCGCTCGCGCGGTGGCTGCGGCCGGTGCCTGCCTTTGCGGCAGGGCCGGCCGTTTTTCTTGGGGATGTACAACAAAAGGAATCGTAGTCGGCCTATACTGCGCGCGTCGCGGCAGTACTGCGTGACCGGGATTGGCGTCCCGAGGAATTGCGGCACTCGGCGCCGCAGGTAGATTGTTGTTTTTGGACGCGATGCGGCGTCGACGCATCTGTGCCTCTGTAGTTTTGGTGGCCCGGATGGGGAGACGCAAGTCTCGCCGACACTGTCCGCAGTTCCCGGTACGCCAACCCAGCCGGGCCACCGCCATTCACCGTAGTGGCGGTGGCATCTCTACCTGTCAGGGGTACCAAGATGCCATCACACCACCTCTCCCGACTCGCAGTACTCATCGACGCCGAAAACACCAGCGCCCTGCATGCGCCGCTGGTCATGGCCCGCGCGGCCGAGTTCGGCAAGCCTACCGACTGCCGCGCCTATGGCGACTGGACGACGCCGCAGCTCACGCCGTGGAAGAAGCTGCTCACCCCGCTGGGCATCCGTCCACAGCAGCATTTCCGCTACGTCAAGGGCAAGAACACGAGCGACGCCGCGCTCATCATGGACGCGATGGAGCTGTCGCTCACGCGCGCGGCCGATGGCATCTGCATCGTCTCGTCCGACAGCGACTACATCGGGCTGGCGCTGCGCCTGCGCGCGGCCGGGCTGGCAGTGTTCGGCTTTGGCGAGCGCGCCACGCTGCGCGAGTTCGTCGCGGCCTGCGACGACTTCGTGTTCCTGGAGTCAGTCGTTCCTGCGCCGGCCTGAGGCGCCGAGTGCCCCTTGCCGATACCTGTGAGCCGCAGCGGGCGTACTCTCGCGTTCAACGACGAGATGGGAGGCAATGTCGAGCAGGTCGATGAAGGCTGCCCAGCGCAGGCACACCGTCTCGGCATCGGCGGCCGAGGCCTTGCGGCGCAGCAGCGTGCGCATTTTGGAAAGATGGCCTATGAGCTGACCGATTTCGTCTGCCGTTACAGCTGAGGTCATGAGCGTGCGGGTGACCTTGACGCGGTAGACCCGATCAAGAACGTCGATGTCCCGCGCCTCCAGCATTGAGGCGGACGCACGGTCATACAGCTGGGGCAGGTCCAGGCTGTCGAGTTGGGCGGGGTCGAGGGCGGTCAGGGGAAAGGCCGCAGTGGTACTGCACCGGGGTGCCACGGAAACTTGCATGGGCGGCTGGCTCGCTTGAAGTTTCCGTGGATCATACTGAACAACTCGAGACTGTTGAGGTCGATCGAGCGAGATGGATCAGATCTGCGGTGCCACTTCCAGACTCACTCCATCGTCACCTTCGCGTCCTTCACGATCTTTGCGAAGCGTTCGGTGTCGTCCTTGATCTGCCGCGCCATCTGGGCGGGGGTGTTGCCCACTGGGTTGGCGCCGATCTCTTCCATCTTCTTGCGGAAGTCGGGCCGCGCGACGATGCGGGCGACCTCCTGGCTCACTCGGTCGACGATGGGCTGCGGCGTGCCGGCCGGCGCGAGCAGGCCGAACCAGGTGCCGAGGTCGAAGCCGGTGAGGCCCGATTCGTCCAGCGTGGGCACGTCGGGCAGCGCGGGGGACCGCCTGGCGGTGGTGACGGCCAGCGCGCGCAGCTTGCCCGCCTTGATGTGCGGCAGCACGGGCGTGATGGTGTCGAACGACATGTTGATCTGCCCACCCAGCAGGTCCGTGGTGAGCGGGCCGCTGCCCTTGTAGGGCACATGCAGGATGTCCACATGGCCCATGCCCGTGAACTGCGCGCCGATGAGGTGCTGGCCCGTGCCGTTGCCGTTGGAGCCGTAGGTGAGCTTGCCGGGCTGGGCCTTGGCCAGGGCCAGCAGCTCCTGCACGTTCTTTGCGGGCACCGACGGGTTGACGACGAGCACGTTGGGCACCAGCGCGACGATGCTCACGGGCGCCAGGTCCTTCTGGAAGTCATACGGCAGCTTGCGGTAGACGCTGGTGGCGATGGTGTGATGCACCGCGCCCATGAGGAAGGTGTAGCCGTCGGGCCGCGACTTGGCCACGAAGTCCGCGCCCAGCGTCGCCCCGGCGCCGGGCTTGCTCTCCACCACCACCGGCTGGCCGAGCGCGGTGGACAGCTCCTGACCCACGGCGCGTGCCAGCACGTCGGTCGTGCCGCCGGCCGGGAAGGGCACGATCAGGGAAATGGGCCGGGCCGGCCAGGCCTGCGCATGGGCCACGGATGTGGCGGCCAGCGCAGCGGTGCCCAGCAGCATGCTGGCGAATGCGCGGGCCAGGGCGGCGCGGCGCTGAAGTCGGAAGCTCGGTCGGGTCATGTCTGTCTCCTCTGCGGGTGGGTGAAACGGTTGCGGGCTGCGTGGTGCCGGTTGGGCTGACGACGCAGGCCTGCGTCGTTGGCTTTCTGCTTGGGCTTTCTGCTTGGGCCTTCTGTGCGGGTCTGCCGGGCTCGCGCCTTCAGGCCAGCGCCTTGCACACGGCACGCGTCACGTCGGCGGTGCGGGCCGTGCCGCCCAGGTCGCCGGTGTGCAGTGCCGGGTCGGCGGTGACGCGCTCGATGGCCTTCATGAGCTTCGCGGCGGCGGCCTGCTCGCCCAGGTGCTCCAGCAGCATGACGACCGACCAGAAGGTGCCCACCGGATTGGCCAGGCCCTTGCCCATGATGTCGAAGGCCGAGCCATGGATCGGCTCGAACATCGACGGGTAGCGGCGCTCGGGGTCGATGTTGCCGGTGGGCGCGATGCCCAGGCTGCCGGCCAGCGCGGCAGCCAGGTCGCTCAGGATGTCGGCATGAAGATTGGTGGCGACGATGGTGTCGAGCGTCGCGGGCCGGTTGACCATGCGGGCCGTGGCGGCGTCGACCAGCTCCTTGTCCCAGCGCACGTCGGGGAACTCGCGCGCCACCTGAGCGGCGATCTCGTCCCACATGACCATGGCATGGCGCTGCGCGTTGCTCTTGGTGATGACGGTCAGCAGCTTGCGCGGCCGCGACTGCGCCAGCCGGAAGGCAAAGCGCAGAATGCGCTCCACACCCACGCGCGTCATGATGGACACGTCGGTCGCGGCTTCGATCGGGTGGCCCTGGTGCACCCGGCCGCCCACGCCCGAGTACTCGCCCTCGGAGTTCTCGCGCACGATGACCCAGTCGAGGTCGGCCGGCGCGCAGCGCTTGAGCGGCCCGTCGATGCCGGGCAGGATGCGCGTGGGCCGCACGTTGGCGTACTGGTCGAAGCCCTGGCAGATCTTCAGCCGCAGGCCCCACAGCGTGATGTGGTCGGGGATGTGCGGATCGCCCGCCGAGCCGAACAGGATGGCGTCCTTGCCGCGCAGGGCGTCCAGGCCGTCGTCGGGCATCATGCGGCCGTGGGCGCGGTAGTAGTCGCCGCCCCAGTCGAAGTTCTCGAACTCGAAGCGGAAGTCGCTGGAGCCTGCGGCCAGGGCCTGCATGACTTCCTGGCCCGCCGGAACGACTTCCTTGCCGATGCCGTCTCCGGGGATGGTGGCGATTGCGTAGGTTTTCATGGGATTCTTGCCGTGTGGCTGTGGGTATCCGGGTGAATCTACCGGGTAGACCATTTCAACAAACAGGTCAGAATTCAATCCATCCTTGAGCATGGAGTTGACAATGCCCGGCCCGATCCAGCCCGCCGACCTGAGTTTCTTTTCCACCCTCATGGCCTCGCCCAGCCTGAGCGCGGCCGCACGCGAGCTCGACGTGACGACGGCCGCCGTGAGCAAGCGCCTGTCGCAGATGGAGTCGCGTCTGGGGGTGCTGCTGGTCAACCGCACCACGCGCCGCATGAGCGCGACGGTCGAGGGCGAGACCTTTCTGCGCCATGCGCGCCAGATCCTCGCAGGCATCGACGACCTCGCGCACCTCATGGGCCAGTCGCGCCTCACGCCCAGCGGCCTGCTGCGGGTCAATGCCACGCTCGGCTTCGGCCGCAGCCACGTGGGGCCGATCATCAGCCGCTTCGCGCGGCGCTTTCCGCAGGTGGAGGTGAGGCTGCAGCTGTCGGTCGATCCGCCACCGCTGACCGAGGATGCGTTCGACGTCTGCATCCGCTTTGGCGCACCGCCGGACTCGCGCGTGATCGCGCGCAAGCTCGCGGCCAACCGCCGGCTGCTGTGCGCGTCACCGGCCTATCTGGAGCGCCACGGCACGCCGCGCACACCGCAGGAGCTGGCCGCGCACAACTTCATCGGCATCCGCCAGGGCGACGATGCCTACGGCGTGCTCAAGCTGGCACGCGGGCGGGCGGCCGCCGAATCCGTCAAGGTGCGCGGCAGCCTGACCACGAATGACGGCGGCATCGCGGTCAACTGGGCGCTCGATGGTCTGGGCGTGCTGCTGCGCGCCGAGTGGGACATCCGCAAGCACCTGGAGGCGGGCCGGCTGGTGCAGGTGCTGCCCCAGTACCGCACGCCCGATGCCGACATCTACGCGGTGTATCCGTCGCAGCATCACTCCACGCCACGCGTGCGCGAGTTCGTGGACTTCGCGCGCGCGGCGCTGGAGGGGCGGCGCGGCGCCTGAGGCGTGAGCGACGGGACGCGCTGCATCGGCGCCCGGCCGTGGTCGCGCGCCGTGTCGTCGGTCAGCGTCCGGCCGCAGGTGCGCGCGGGGCCGTCGCGGGCCGGGTGGTCGCGTGCGCGTGCAGGTGCGCGGCCAGCGCCTTGGCATGCGGGGTGAGTGCAGCCTCGCCAGGCAGGCCCAGCACGAGCTGGCGCCGGGCCCAGGAGTCGTCGAGCGCCACGCGCCGGATACCGGCGCTGCGGGCGCTGCGCCGCGCGACGGCCAGCGGCACGATGCCGACGCCCACGCCCTGGCCCACCATGCGGCAGACCGCTTCGAGGCTGCGCAGGCGCACGCGCCAGGCCAGGCGCGTGCCGAGCCGGCGCGCCTGTTGCGCCACGTGCGCATGCAGGGCGCTGCCTTCGCCCAGGCCGACGAAGGGCTCGCCTGCGACCTCGGCCAGGCTCACGCTGGCGCGCTGCGCGAGCGCGTGGCCGGCGGGCACCACCAGCACCAGCGGGTCGGCGCGCAGCGGGCGGGCCTGCAGGCCGTTGAGGTCCGCCGAATCCGACAGCAGGCCCAGATCGCACAGGCCATGGCGCAGCGCGTCGGCGATGTCGTGGCTCGGGCGCTCCTCCACGTCGACCGAGAGGCCCGGGTGCTCGGCGAGAAATCCGCCGAGGGCGTCGGGCAGGTCTTCGCTGAGCGAGGAGGTGTTGCACAGCAGCCGCACCTGGCCCTTGAGGCCGGCGCCGTAGTCCGCGAGTTCGCCCTGCATCCGTTCGAGCTGCAGCAGCACGGCACGCGCATGCTGCACCAGCGTGTGGCCCGCCGCCGTGGGCTGCACGCCGCGCGGCCCGCGCACGAACAGCGGCGAGCCGAGCGACTCCTCCATCGCGCGGATGCGCTCGCTGGCCGACGCCAGCGTCATGTGCGAGGCTTCGGCGCCGCCGGTGATGCTGCCTGCGCCATGGACGTTGACGAAGAGCCGCAGGTCGGTGAGGTCGAAGCGCATGCGCGCACCGTAGCACAGCCGGGCGCCTGCGGTCCATGCATCGGTGGACGCGCCGCCTCAGGCCCTGGCTGAGGCGGGCTTCGCCACTTCCGCATTGGCAGGCCCGGGTGAGGCCTGCAGACTGCGCGGCATGACGCTCCCCGATGCGCTCGAACTGATCCGACTGCACGCCCTGGCGCAGACCGGCGGGCTGCTGGATATTGCGGCAGTGGCGTTGGTGTTCATGCTGGCCGGCTTCGTCAAGGGCGTGGTGGGCCTGGGCCTGCCGACGCTGTCGATGGCGCTGCTCGCGCTCATGATGCCGCCGGCCGATGCGGCGGCCTTGCTGGTGGTGCCGTCGCTGCTGACCAATCTTTGGCAGGCCAGGCCGTGGCACAGGCTCGGGCCGCTGCTGCGCCGCCTGCTGCCGATGCAGGCTGGCGTGTGCGCGGGAACGCTCGCGGGGGCCTGGCTCTGGGGCGCGCCGGCCGGGGCCTGGGCGTCGCTGGCGCTCGGCCTCGCGCTCATCGCCTATGCCGCGTGGGCGCTGGAAGGGCCGCCCCTTGCCGTGACGCCGCGCACCGAGCGGCGCTGGGGGGCCGCAGTCGGCGCGGTGACCGGCCTCGTGACGGCAGCGACCGGCGTGTTCGTGGTGCCGGCCGTGCCCTGGCTGCAGGCGCTGGGCCTGCGGCGCGACGAACTCATGCAGGCCATGGGCGTGTCGTTCACCGTGTCCACGCTGGCGCTGGGCGCCGGACTTGCAGCCAGCGCCCATGCCTCGGGCCCGGTGCTGGGCCTGTCGGCCCTGATGCTGTTGCCGGCCGTCGCCGGCATGGCCTTGGGGCAGGCCCTGGCGCGCGGGATTTCCGCAGCGCTGTTTCGCCGTGTGTTCATGGGCAGCCTGTGGGTGCTGGGGGTCTACATGGTCGTGCGCACGCTGATGCGGGCGTGAGCCGGGGCCTGAGCCGGGGCGCTCGGTCCGGGTGCCCGCCTATACTGGCTCATGCGCCGAAATCCCGACCGCCTGCTCGAGCTGCAAAGGCTCGCGATCCTGGACACCGCGCCGGACCGGGTGTACGACCAGATCGCGCAGCTGGCCGTGCGGAGTTTCGGCGTTCCCATCGGCATGGTCAATCTGCTGGACGAAGGGCGGGACTGGTTCAAGGCCTGCGTCGGGCTGCCGATGAACGAGTCGCCGGCCGACACCTCGTTCTGCGAGGTGTTCTTCGAGCGGCCGGACGACATCGTGCTGGTCAACGACACGCTGCATGATCCGCGCTTTGCCGGCCATCCGCTGGTGGTCGGCGCACCGCATGTGCGCTTCTATGCGTCGGCCCGGCTCACGGCGGGCGGCCACACCATCGGCACGCTCTGCGTGTACGACACCCAGCCGCACGAGGCGACCCGCCAGCAGCTGCACGATCTGCAGATGCTCGCCAGCGCCGCCATGCAGGTGCTGGGGCGACGCCACCCGGCCATCGGCCAGCCGGCGGTCGATCCGGTGTCCGGCGCTGTGCCGGGCGCGGTGGCGTCGCGCCAGGTCGTGCTGGTGGACGACAGCGCCGATTCGTCCGTCACCATGGCCGAGCTGCTGTCGCTGGCAGCGCCGCATCTGTCGGTGGAAGTGCATTCGGACTGGGACGGCGCGCTCCGCTCGGTGCTGGCCCGTCCGCCCTGGGCGGTGCTGGCCGACCTGAAGGTCCGGGTCGACGAGGGCATGGCGTCGGCGGCGCGCATCCGCTCGGCCTGCGCAGGCGGCGTGCCTCGGCTCGTGGCGGTATCGGCCAACGTGAACCGCCTGGACGCGCTGCGCGGCCCGCAGGCCTTCGACCGCGCCCTGGCCAAGCCGGTGGAAATCGGCGAGCTGCTGCGCACGCTCGAAGGCTGAGCGGGTCCATAGGCTGGGGCGCACTGCGGCGGGCGGACGCCGCGCTGCAGGGGAGCTGCAGGGGAGCTGCAATGACGCTGGAGGAGCCGCCGAACGCGGCACGGGACTTGCAAAAGATGCCCATCTCCAATCCGCGTTGACTCGCCCAGGAATGCCCCCGTGCTGACTTCGACCGCCTCCAGCCCCCTGGCCTCGCCCATCGAAGCCTACCTGCAGCAACTCCACGCCCGGCATGCCGGCGTTGCCGACGGCAAGGTCGCCGACTACATTCCCGAGCTGTCCAAGGCCGACCCGAACTGGTTCGGCATCTGCATCGCCACGCGCGACGGCCATGTGTACGAAGTGGGCGACACGCGCCAGCACTTCACCATCCAGTCGGTGTCCAAGGCGCTGTCCTACGGGCTGGCGCTGGAGGACCGCGGTGAGGACTTCATCCTCGAGCGCATCGGCGTGGAGCCCTCGGGCGATGCCTTCAACGCGATCAGCCTCAAGCCGGGCTCGGGCGCGCCCTTCAATCCGATGATCAACGCGGGCGCGATCGCCGTCTGCGGCCAGGTGCTGCCGCAAGGTGGCCGCAGCCGCATCGAGCGGCTGGTGGACTACCTGTCGGCCTGTGCAGGGCGCAAGCTCGACATCGACCCCGACGTCTACCGCTCCGAGAGCGAGACGGGCCACCGCAACCGCGCGATCGGCTGGATGCTGCGCAACTTCGGCATCATCGACGAGGAGCCGACCGACATCCTCGAGACCTACTTCCAGCAGTGCGCCATCCGCGTCACCTGCCGCGACCTCGCGATCATCGGCGCGACGCTGGCCAACGACGGGCGCAACCCGCGCACCCGCGAGCGCGCCATCGCCTCCGACTGCGTGGACAACATCCTGTCGATCATGGCCTCGTGCGGCATGTACGATTTCTCGGGCGAGTGGCTGTACCGCGTGGGTCTGCCGGCCAAGAGCGGCGTGGGCGGCGGCATCCTCGCGGTGCTGCCGGGTCAGCTTGGGATCGGCATCTTCTCTCCGCCGCTCGACTCGCAGGGCAACAGCGTGCGCGGCATCCGCGCCTGCGCCGACCTGGCGCGCGAGCTGCAGCTGCACCTGTTCAACACCGGCACCGCGCCGCAGCCCTCGGTGCGACTGTCGTATGACGCGAGCCAGGTGTCGTCGCGGCGCCGGCGCTCGGGGCCGCACCAGCAGACGCTGGCGGGCAGCAGCCACCGCATCCGCCTCATCGAGCTGCAGGGCGACCTGATCTTCTCGACCTTCGAGCCGGTGGTGCGCCTGACGCTCAAGCAGGCGCCGTACTGCCAGTACATGATCCTCAACCTGCGCAACGTTGCCAGCATCGATCCGGTGGCCGTGCGCCTGGTGGCCCAGCTGCGCGACACGCTGCAGGCCCAGGGCGTGGCGCTGCAGCTGTGCTACGCGGCGCGCTTCACTGACGCGCTGCAGGCGGCGGGGCTGGATCCGGCCATCCTGCATGCCGACGACGATGCGGCGCTCGAGCATTGCGAGAACAGCCTGCTGCGCGCGATGCTCGGCCCGCAGTGGGACAGCATGAAGGCCGTGGCGCTGGCCGACGCGCCGCTGCTGTCGGGCCTGGCCCCCGACGAGCTGGCCTGGCTCGATGGCCTGCTGCCGCAGGTGGAGGCTCAGCCCGGCGAGAGCGTCATCCGGGCCGGTGACGACAGCGACCGCATGTTCCTGCTGCTGGCCGGCTCGGTGGTGGTGCGCCTGCCCTCCGACGATGGCCGCGCCGGCCGCCGGCTCAACGTGTTCCACCCGGGCATGACCTTTGGCGAGATGGGCTTCCTCGACGGCTCACCGCGCTCGGCCGACATCGTGGCGACCACGCCCGTGACTGCGCGCGTGATGGACCGCGCCCTGTTCGCGCGGCTGGAGGCCGAGCGCCCGCGCGTGGCGATCCGCCTGCTCGAAGGCATGTCGCGCCAGCTCTCGGCCAACCTGCGGCGCAGCAACGCGGAGGCGGCGGCGTTCAAGGGCTGAGCCCTTGCATCACATCCGCCAAACGAGGGCATGGCGCCCCGTTGTCGCAAATCATGAACAAGATCGGCACGCCGCTGGTGCCTGCGGCGCGCCGGCCCGCGTCGGGGCTCAGGCGAGAGGTGTCAGGCCAGCATGCCCTTGGTCTCGATGAACGAGATCACCTCGGCCAGACCGGCGTTGGTCTTGAGGTTGGTCATGACGAAGGGCTTGAGGCCGTTGTGGCCGGTGCGCATGCGGATCGTGTCCTGCTCCATCACGCCGAGGTCGGCGCCCACGTAGGGGGCGAGGTCGGTCTTGTTGATGACGAACAGGTCGCTCTTGGTGATGCCGGGGCCGCCCTTGCGCGGGATCTTCTCGCCGGCCGCCACGTCGATGACGTAGATCGTCAGGTCGCTGAGTTCGGGGCTGAAGGTGGCGGCGAGGTTGTCCCCGCCGCTTTCCACGAACACCACGTCGGCGTCGGGAAAGTCCCCCAGCATGCGGTCGATGGCTTCGAGGTTGATGGAGGCGTCCTCGCGGATGGCGGTGTGCGGGCAGCCGCCCGTCTCCACACCCATGATGCGCTCGGCCGGCAGCGCGCCGCTGACGGTGAGCAGGCGCTGGTCTTCCTTGGTGTAGATGTCATTCGTGATGGCCACGAGGTCGTACTTGTCGCGCATCGCCTTGCACAGCATTTCGAGCAGCGTGGTCTTGCCGGAGCCGACGGGGCCGCCGATGCCCACGCGCAGGGGCGGCAGTTTCTTGGTGCGGCGGGGGATGTGGTGCAGGGGGCTCATGGTGAGGTGTCCGGTTCGGGTCGTGAGAGATGGCGTGGGAGGTGCCGTTGGAGGTGCCGTGGCAGATCGTGGATGGAGAAGTTCGTTGAAGCGGTGCAGTGGGGTCGGCGGCTGCGTGCGCCTCAGGAGCGGAACAGCCGTGAATACTGCGCCTCGTGCTGCGCCGAGAGGATGGCGAGCATGGGGCTGAAGGCCTGGCGCGTGTCGTCGTCCAGCGTGAGCGCATGGTCGACCGCGCCCGGGATCTCGCGCGCCAGCCGCGCCAGGATGCGCTGGCCCGCGCTCTGGCCCAGCGGCACGGCCTTGAGCGCCGCCTGCATCATGTTCTCGGCCCAGCCGAAGGCCAGCGCGAGCAGGCCCTCGCGCGGCGCGGCCTGCGTGGCGGCCACGCCGAGCGCGAAGGCCACGGGATAGGTCGGCTCGATGCCGGCCAGCCAGGCCACGCGCGCGGGCCAGGGCGAGTCGGCGTCGCCCAGCTCATGGTTGCGCAGCCACTCGACGAGCGAGCGGCCCATCTGCGTGCTCTGCAGGCGCAGCTCGCTGGTCTCGCGCGTGGCGAGCACCCAGTCGTTGAGCGTTTGCACGCGCGCCGTGTCGCCATCGCGCCAGGCGTCGATGGCACGCGCGCAGGCGGCCAGGTCGCCGCGCGCGAGCGTGAGCTGCAGCTGGTCGGCCAGCCAGCGGGCGGCCGAGGCCTCGTCGGTCACGAGCCCGCGATCGACGGCGGCCTCCAGCCCTTCGGAATAGGAGAAGCCGCCCACCGGCAGCGCCGGCGAGGCGAGCCAGATCAGCTGGAGCAGACTGGCTGCGGGCAGGGCGGATGCGCCGGGCACTACCCCTGCTGCGGCACCTGCTGCGGCACCTGCCGCGTCAGTGGCGGTGGGGAGCGTCGTGGCCATGGCGGTGACCGGGCGAGGGATCAGGGGCGGGGTCGTCGGCACCCGCCGGCGTGGAGGCCGGTTCCGAGTCCGTCACGCCGCCGGTGGCCTCGGGCGCAGGCGCCCAGGGGCGAAAGCCCGTGTCCGCGCCCGGCGCCGGGCCATGGGCGTGATGGTGGTGCGCGCCGTGATCGTGGCCGTGGTGGTCATGGCTGCTGTGGTCATGATGATCGTGACCGTGGCCATGGCCGTGCCCGTGATCATGTCCGTGACTGTGTCCGCCATGGCTGCCATGGCTGCCATGGCTTCCGTAGGCGCCGCCTTCGGGTTCGAAGGCCGCGTCCTGCGCGTTCACGATCAGGTGCATGTTGCGCAGCATCTCGGCCAGCACGTGGTCGGGCTCGATCTTGAGATGGTCGGGCCGCAGCTCGATCGGCACGTGGCGGTTGCCCAGGTGGTAGGCCGCGCGCGTGAGGTCGAAGGGCGTGCCGTGCGCGCTGCAGTGGGTGATCACGAGCACCGGCTGCGGCGCGGCCTGCACGCGGATCAGCGAGCCGTCTTCGGCCACGAGCACGTCGCCGCCGCGCACCAGCGTGCCGCGCGGCAGGAACACGCCGAGCGTTCGGCCCTGCGAGTCGGTGGCGTCGAAGCGGCTTTTCTGGCGCACGTCCCAGTCGAGCGACACAGTGGCGGCGCGCTTGAGGAGCACCGGGGCCAGCCCCTGGCCCCGAGGCAGAAGCTTGGAGACTTGCAGCATCGGAAAAAAATCTAGAACAGGAAGTAGCGCTGCGCAAGCGGGAGCGAAGTGGCCGGCTCGCAGACCAGCAGCTCGCCGTCGGCGCGCACCGCATAGGTCTGCGCGTCGATCTCCATCTTCGGCGCATAGCCATTGTGGACCATGTCCTTCTTGCGCAGACCGCGGATGCCCTGGACGGCACTCACCGGCTTGGCCAGGCCGAAGCGCTCCTTCACGCCGGCCTTGAGACCGGCCTGCGAGACGAAGGTGAGCGAGCCCTTGGCGAGTGCGCCGCCGAAGGCGCCGAACATCGGCCGGTAGTGCACCGGCTGCGGCGTCGGGATCGAGGCATTGGGGTCGCCCATGGCCGCAAAGGCGATGAAGCCGCCCTTGAGGATGAGCGCCGGCTTCACGCCGAACAGCGCGGGCCGGAAGATCACCAGGTCGGCCCACTTGCCGACCTCGACCGAGCCGATCTCGTGCGCCACGCCGTTGCAGATGGCGGGGTTGATGGTGTACTTGGCCACGTAGCGCTTGACGCGGAAGTTGTCGTGCTTGGCGCCGTCGCCCGGCAGCTTGCCGCGCTGGGCCTTCATCTTGTGCGCGGTCTGCCAGGTGCGCAGGATGACTTCGCCCACGCGGCCCATGGCCTGCGAGTCGCTGGACATCATGCTGATGGCGCCCAGGTCGTGCAGGATGTCTTCGGCCGCGATGGTCTCCTTGCGGATGCGGCTCTCGGCAAAGGCCAGGTCTTCGGCGATGCCGGCGTCCAGGTGGTGGCAGACCATCAGCATGTCCACATGCTCGTCCACCGTGTTGACGGTGTAGGGCATCGTGGGGTTGGTGGAGGCCGGCAGGAAGTTGGGCTCGCCGACCACGCGCAGGATGTCGGGCGCATGGCCGCCGCCCGCGCCTTCGGTGTGGAAGGCGCAAAGCACGCGGCCCTTGGTGGCGGCGATGGTGTCCTCCACGAAGCCCGACTCGTTGAGCGTGTCGGAGTGGATGGACACCTGCGTGTCGGTGGCCTCGGCCACGTCCAGGCAGTTGTCGATGGCCGCGGGCGTCGTGCCCCAGTCCTCGTGCAGCTTCAGGCCGATCACGCCGGCGTCGATCTGCTCGACCAGCGCGGCCGGCAGGCTGGCGTTGCCCTTGCCGAGGAAGCCGAGGTTCATCGGAAAGCCGTCGGCCGCCTGCAGCATGCGCTCGATGTTCCACGGCCCCGGCGTGCAGGTGGTGGCGAAGGTGCCGGTGGCCGGGCCGGTGCCGCCGCCGAGCATGGTGGTGACGCCCGAGACGAGCGCCTCCTCGATCTGCTGCGGCGAGATGAAGTGGATGTGCGCGTCGATGCCGCCGGCCGTGACGATCATGCCCTCGCAGCTGATGATCTCGGTGCCGGGCCCGATGATCATGTCGATGCCGGGCTGGGTGTCGGGGTTGCCGGCCTTGCCGATGGCGGCGATGCGGCTGTCCTTGAGGCCGATGTCGGCCTTGACGATGCCCCAGTGGTCGATGATGAGTGCGTTGGTCAGCACCGTGTCCATCGCGCCTTCGGCGCGCGTGCGCTGGCTCTGCGCCATGCCGTCGCGGATGGTCTTGCCGCCGCCGAACTTGACCTCTTCGCCGTAGCTGCCGGCGCGCAGGGTGTAGTCGTCCTCGACCTCGACGATCAGGTCGGTGTCCGCGAGGCGCAGGCGGTCGCCGGTGGTGGGGCCGAACATCTCGGCATAGGCGCGTCGTCCGATGGTGGCCATGTCACAGTGCTCCCTGAACCATGCCGCGGAAACCGTAGATCGCGCGTGCGCCGGCAAACTCCACCAGCTCCACCGTGCGCTGCTGCCCGGGCTCGAAGCGCACGGCCGTGCCCGAGGCGATGTTCAGCCGCATGCCGCGCGCGGCCGCGCGGTCGAAGCCGAGCGCGGCATTGGTCTCGGCGAAGTGGTAGTGCGATCCCACCTGGATCGGCCGCGTGCCGTTGTTCTGCACGACGACGGTGAGCGTGCGCCGGCCGGTGTTGATCGGGTGGTCGGGGCCGTCGGTGATGAGTTCGCCGGGAATCATGGGCCGCTGCTCCTCAGGCCGCCAGGCGTGCCAGCATGACGACGCCGAGCAGGCCGATGGCCGCGCCCGTGGCCTGCTGCAGGAGGCGGTGCCGCGCGAGGCCGAAGCGGCCGATGGCGATGCCTGCCGCATGCAGCGCGGCAGTGCCCAGCACCATGCCGGCGAGCGCGGCCCAGCGGCCGTCACCGGCGAGTTCCATGCCGTGCGCCGCGCCATGGAAGAAGGCGAACAGGCCGACGAGGCCCAGGCCCAGCGCCATCGGAAGGCGCTGGCGCCAGGCGACGAGCAGGCCGCAGGCCAGCAGCGAGGCCGCGATCATCGGCTCGACCATCGGGATGCCCGTGAGGCTGAAGCCCGCGACGGCGCCCACGGCCAGCAGCGCGACGAAGGCGCCCGGCGCCGCCCAGACGGGCCGCATGGCCAGCGCGCTCCAGATGCCGACGGCCAGCATGGCGGCGAGATGGTCCAGGCCCGTGAACGGATGGATCAGTCCCGCCATGAAGCCATGGTGCGTGCCGGCGTCGGCCCCGGTGTGGGCCGATGCGAGCGCCGGCAGCGTTGCGAGCGCGGCCAGCGCGAGGCGGCGGGCCGTCACGCCCGATCGCTCGCGCTGCAGGGTGCTTGCGGAGTCGGCGGCGCAGGGGCGCGCCGGCAGGGCGGTCGTGGGCGTGGCATGCATGGGAAGGCTCCTCGGTGTTCTGGTGGGGGACTCGGGCAGTGGCGCGATCGGCATGCGCCGTCAGACGATGGGCTGATGGACGGTCACGAGCTTCGTGCCGTCGGGGAAGGTGGCTTCGACCTGGATGTCGGCAATCATCTCGGGGATGCCGTCCATCACGTCGGCGCGGGTGAGCAGCGTGCGGCCCTCGCTCATGAGCTGGGCCACGGTCTTGCCGTCGCGTGCACCCTCCATGACGGCGGCGCTGATGTAGGCCACGGCTTCCGGGTAGTTGAGCTTGAGGCCGCGGGCCTTGCGCCGCTCGGCCAGCAAGGCGGCGGTGAAGAGAAGGAGCTTGTCTTTTTCCCGGGGTGTGAGTTCCATGGGGCCGCTGTCTGGTGGGTTGTCGAATGATTATGGAGCAAGGTACGTGCCGCGGCAGGGCCTTGCGGCGCACCGAATGTACGCCGGATGGCGCACCTGTGTGGCCGTCCGGGCACGGAACCTGCACCCGTGGGGACGTGAACGAAACCGTCATCCCGATCCACCCCGTGTCCGGCGTACCCGGCGAGCCCGGCGCACCCGGCGCTTCCGCAAGGGCGGACGAGGACGCGCCGCAGCGCGTGGTCAAGGTGCGGCGCGACTACAACAGCTGGGTCGCGAGCGAGACGATGGAGGACTACGCGCTGCGCTACACGCCGCAGCGCTTTCGCAAGTGGTCGGAGTGGCGGGTGGCCAACACGGCCTTCGGCGCGGCCTCGTTCCTCATCCTGGAGGCGGTGGGCGCCACACTGCTGGTGCAGTACGGCTTCATGAACGCCTTCTGGGCCATCGTGGCGACGGGGCTCATCATCTTCCTGGCGGGCCTGCCCATCAGCGTCTATGCAGCGCGCCACGGCGTGGACATGGACCTGCTCACGCGCGGCGCGGGCTTCGGCTACATCGGCTCGACCCTCACCTCGCTGATCTACGCCTCGTTCACCTTCATCTTCTTCGCGCTCGAAGCGGCCGTGATGGCCTACGCGCTCGAGCTGGCGCTGGGCATTCCGCCGGTGTGGGGCTACCTGGTCTGCGCGCTGGTGGTGATCCCGCTGGTCACGCATGGCGTGTCGGTGATCAGCCGGCTGCAGGTCTGGACGCAGCCGCTGTGGCTGTTCATGCTGGTGGTGCCTTTCGTCTATGTGTTCGCGATCGATCCTGGTGCGTTTGCCGGCATCACGCACTACAAAGGTGAAAAGACCTTCACGTCCGAGTTCGACATGCACCTGTTCGGTGCTGCCTTGACGGTGGGCATCGCGCTGATCACGCAGATGGGCGAGCAGGCCGACTACCTGCGCTTCATGCCCGTCCAGACCGAGGCCAACCGCCGGCGCTGGTGGTTCGGCGTGCTGGCGGGCGGGCCGGGCTGGGTGATCCTGGGCGTGATCAAGATGCTCGGCGGCGCGTTTCTGGCCTACCTCGCGATCACCCACATGGTGCCGGTGGACCGGGCGGTGGACCCGAACCAGATGTACCTGGCCGCCTACGAGTACGTGTTCCCGAACTACGGCTGGGCCGTGGCCGCGACCGCGCTGTTCGTGGTGATCTCGCAGCTCAAGATCAACGTCACCAACGCCTATGCCGGCTCGCTGGCCTGGTCGAACTTCTTCTCGCGCCTCACGCACAGCCATCCGGGCCGGGTGGTGTGGGTGCTGTTCAACACCCTGATCGCGTTCATGCTGATGGAGATGAACGTGTTCCAGGCCCTGGGCGACGTGCTGGGCCTGTACTCCAACATCGCCATCGCCTGGATCATGGCGGTGGTGGCCGACCTCGTCATCAACAAGCCGCTGGGCCTGTCGCCCAAGGGCATCGAGTTCAAGCGCGCGCACCTGTACGACATCAACCCGGTGGGCGTCGGCGCGATGGCGCTGGCCTCGGCCCTGTCGATCTCGGCACATCTGGGCCTGTTCGGCCCGCTGGCGCAGGCCTTCTCGGCGGTCATCGCGATGACCACCGCCTTCGTCACCGCGCCGCTGATCGCCTGGTTCACGCGCGGGCGCTACTACATCGCGCGGCGCTCCGATCCGGCCGATGGCGGCCCCTACCTGGGCACGGCGCTGCGCCGCTGCGTGATCTGCGAGCGCGAGTACGAAGGCCCCGACATGGCGCACTGCCCGGCCTACCAGGGCACGATCTGCTCGCTGTGCTGCACGCTGGACGCGCGCTGCGGCGACCTGTGCAAGCCGAGCGCCAGCCTCTCGTCGCAATGGTCGGCCACCTTGCGCTGGCTGCTGCCGCGCCGCGTCTGGCCGTACCTGGACACGGGCCTGGGCCACTTCATCCTGCTCATGCTGATCATCGTGCCGCTGCTGGCCACGGTGTTCGGCCTGCTCTACCACCAGGAGCTGCAGGCACTCAACCAGGCACTCAGCGACGCGCAGATGTACGAGGCGCCCGAGGCGGCGCTCAAGTCGGGCTTTCTCAAGGCCTACATGGCCCTGGTGGTGAGCGCCGGCATCGTGGCCTGGTGGCTGGTGCTCGCGCACAAGAGCCGGCAGGTCGCGCAGGAGGAGTCGAACCGGCAGACCCATCTGCTGATGCGCGAGATCGAGTCGCACCGCCAGACCGACGAGGCCCTGCAGCAGGCCAAGCGCGTGGCCGACCAGGCCAACCAGGCCAAGAGCCGCTACATCAGCGCCATCAGCCACGAGCTGCGCACGCCGCTCAACAGCATCCTCGGTTACGCGCAGCTGATGGGCGAGGACCCGAACGTGCCGCCGCACCGCAAGCAGGCGGTCCACGTGATCCGGCGCGGCGGCGAGCATCTGCTGTCGCTGATCGAGGGCACGCTGGACATCGCGCGGATCGAGGCCGGCAAGCTCACGCTCACCGTCAAGCCGATGCAGTTCTCCGACCTCGTGCATGAGATGGCCGGCATGTTCGAGCTGCAGGCCTCGGGCAAGGGGCTGCGCTTTCACTTCGAGGCCGACGGCGTGCTGCCCGAGGTGGTGCGGGCCGACGAGAAGCGCGTGCGCCAGATCCTCATCAACCTGCTGGGCAATGCGATCAAGTTCACCGCCGCCGGCAGCGTGACCTTCCGCGTGCGGCATGCGCGCGAGATCGCGAGCATCGAGATCGAGGACACCGGCCCGGGCCTCACCCCCGAGGAGATGGATCGCATCTTCGAGCCCTTCACCCGTGCCGCCACGGCAGGCCCGGCGGCGCCCGGCGCGGGGCTGGGGCTGACGATCGCCAAGATGCTCACCGACCTCATGGGCGGCGAGCTCACGGCCACGAGCACGCCCGGCCAGGGTTCGGTGTTCCGCGTCAAGCTGTTCCTGCCGGAGGCGCACGTGCGCCAGGGCGGCGGGGGGGCGGTGCCGGCGGCGGCAGCGCGGCCCCGGCGCGGCTACGAAGGCGCACGCCGCCGCGTGCTCGTGGTCGACAACGAGGAGGCCGACCGCGACCTCCTGGTGAGCCTGCTGGAGCCGCTGGGCTTCGAGCTGCGCACGGCCGCCAGCGGCCACGACTGCCTCGACCTGATCGCTGCGGGCTACCAGCCCGACGCGATCCTGATGGACCTGGCCATGCCGGGCATCGACGGCTGGGAGACGATCCGCCGGCTCCGGCAGGAGCCCCCGGGCGGGCCGGTGACGCCGCACATCGCCATCGTGTCGGCCAATGCCTTCGACAAGGGGCTCGACAACGCGGTGGGCATCCGGCCCGAGGACTTCATTCTCAAGCCGGTGCGGCACGCCGAGCTGCTCGACTGGCTGGAGCGGCGGCTCTCGCTGGTCTGGCAGGAAGCCGGTTCGGCCGCGCCCGCCGCGCCGCCAGTGCAGGCGGCAGCGGTGGCGCCGGCCGCACGGGTCTACCCGCCGGCTGCCGAGCTGGCGGCGCTGGGCGAAGTCGTCACGCTCGGCTACTACCGCGGCATCATGAATCTGCTCGACGAGATCGAGGCCGCGCATCCGGCGGCGTCGGGCTTCGTGCACGAGATGCGCGAGCTGGCGCGCCAGTTCCAGTTCGAGGCCATGAGCCGCATCCTCCAGGAGGCTCCCCATGAGCACACATCCCCCTGACGCGCCGCCGCTGCAGCCGACCGCGCACCGGCCACCTGCCCACCGTCCTGCCGGGCATGCAGCGTCGCAGCCGCTGGGCCAGCGGCTGGACCGGGCCAACAGCGAGGTGGTGCTGATCGTCGACGACGTGCCCGACAACCTGTCGGTGCTGCATGACGCGCTCGACGAGTCCGGCTACACCGTGCTGGTCGCCACCCATGGCGAAGCGGCGCTCCAGCGCGCCGTCCAGGCCGTGCCCGACATCGTGCTGCTCGACGCGATGATGCCCGGCATGGACGGCTTCGAGGTCGCCAAGCGGCTGAAGTCCGATCCGCAGACCGCGCACATCCCGATCATCTTCATGACCGGCCTCACCGAGACCGAGCACCTGGTCGCCGCGCTGGAGGCCGGCGGCGTCGACTACGTGACCAAGCCGATCAAGCCCAAGGAAGTGCTCGCCCGCATGAACGTGCACATGCAGGGCGCGCGGCAGGCCCGGCAGACCCGCAACGCGCTCGACGCCTTCGGCTACGCCAGCATCACGGTGCGCGCCAGCGACGGGCGGCTGATGTGGCAGACGCCGCTGGCGCGCGAGCTGCTCAAGGCGTACTTCGGCGCGCCCTCGCTCGACGCGCCCGAGGAGGTGCTGGTGTGGCTGCGCCGCCAGGTGCCGGTGTTCGTCGCGAATGCGGAGCCGCCGCGCCTGTCGATCGAGCGCGGAGCGCGGCGCCTGACCTTCCGCCTGCACCAGCAGGCGGGCCAGAGCGACGAGGAGGGCGACTGGCTGATCGTGATGCGCGAGGTGTCGGACGCCGCAGTGATCGAGGCGATGAGCCTGAGCTTCAAGCTGACCGCCCGCGAGGCCGAGGTGCTGTACTGGGTGGTCAAGGGCAAGATCAACCGCGACATCGGCGACATCCTGGGCACCAGCCCGATGACGGTCAAGAAGCACCTGGAGCGGGTGTTCGCCAAGCTCGGCGTGGAGACCCGCACGGCGGCGGCGGGCATGGCGATGAACCGCATCCGCCAGCTGCATCCGCAGTTCGAGGGCTGAGGCGGCGGCCCTGCGGCATGCCTCGCGCCCTGCTGCGGCCACCCAGTTGAGAATTATTATCAACACTATCGCCGCAATAGCCATCGTCAATTCTGTGAATTGATTCGTCCAATTAGACGCAGGGCGCGGATGGGGATATGGTCGGGCAGTCTTTGGCCAGAATCCAAAGCCGATTTGTTCAACCCACGAAGGAGATATCCCATGGCAGCACTCAAAGGCTCCAAGACGGAAGAGAACCTGAAAGCCGCATTCGCCGGTGAATCCCAGGCCAACCGCCGCTACCTGTATTTCGCAAACAAGGCCGACATCGAAGGCCAGAACGACGTCGCGGCCCTGTTCCGCTCGACGGCCGAAGGCGAAACCGGCCATGCCCACGGTCACCTCGAATGGCTTGAGCAGTGCGGCGACCCGGCCACCGGCCTGCCGATCGGCTCCACCCGCGACAACCTCAAGGCCGCCGTGGCCGGCGAAACCCACGAGTACACCGACATGTACCCGGGCATGGCCAAGACCGCGCGCGAAGAAGGTCACGACGAAGTCGCCGACTGGTTCGAGACGCTGGCCAAGGCCGAGCGCTCGCACGCCAACCGCTACGCCAAGGCGCTGGCCGAACTGGCCGACTGATCCGGGCGCAGATCGGCCGGGGTGATCGTCTACAGGTGATCGCCCGGCCGAAATCACCCGCCGGCCTGGTGCTTCGCGCCAGGCCGGTCCCGGGTCCGCGAGTCCTGCGCACCGGGCGCTGCCTCCTGCAGCCAGCGCCCGGCGCTCAGCATTCACAACCATCCCACGAGAGACAAGAAATGGCAGAACGCGAAGGCAATCTGGAAGCACCCACGCGCCACCCCATCGACTGGAAGAGCCCCGACTACTACGACGAGGCCAAGACCTTCCACGAGCTCGAACGCATCTTCGACATCTGCCACGGCTGCCGGCGTTGCGTCAGCCTGTGCGGCTCCTTTCCCACGCTGTTCGACCTGGTCGACGAAAGCAAGACGGGCGAGGTCGACGGCGTCGACAAGAAGGACTACTGGAAGGTCGTCGACCAGTGCTACCTGTGCGACCTGTGCTACATGACCAAGTGCCCCTACGTGCCGCCGCACCCGTGGAACCTGGACTTCCCGCACACCATGCTGCGTGCCAAGGCCATCAAGTTCAAGAAGGGCGAAGTCAGCACGGGCGAGAAGTTCCTCTCGTCCACCGACGTGCACGGCCAGTTCGCGGGCATCCCCATCGTCACGCAGGCGGTCAACGCGGTCAACAAGACCGGCGCGGCTCGCGGCGTCATGGAGAACCTGCTCGGCGTCGACAGGAACGCCTGGCTGCCCGACCTCGCCGCGCGCAAGTTCCGCTCCAGCGCGCCCAAGTCCAAGGACCATCCGGTCAGGAACGGCGACAAGACGCCCGGCAAGGTCGTCGTCTATTCCACCTGCTACGTCAACTACAACGAGCCCGGCATCGGCCAGGACCTGCTCAAGCTGCTCGACCACAACGAGGTGCCCTACCTGCTGGTCGAGAAGGAAAGCTGCTGCGGCATGCCCAAGCTCGAATTGGGCGACCTGGAGTCGGTCGACCGCCACAAGCAGGACAACATCCCCGTGCTCGCGAAGTACGCGCGCGAGGGCTACGCCATCCTCTCGGCGGTGCCCAGCTGCACGCTCATGTTCAAGCAGGAGCTGCCGCTCATGTACCCGCAGGACGCCGACGTGCAGCTCGTCAAGGAGCACATGTGGGACCCGTTCGAATACATGATGGCCCGCAAGCGCGACGGTCTGCTCAAGGTCGACTTCACCCAGCCGCTGGGCAAGGTCAGCTACCAGATCCCCTGCCACGGCCGGGTGCAGAACATCGGCAAGAAGACCGAGGAGATGCTCAAGATGGTGCCCGGCACCAGCGTGCACACCCATGAGCGCTGCTCGGGCCATGCCGGCACCTTCGGCGTCAAGAAGGCCTACCACCAGCAGGCCATGAAGATCGGCAAGCCGCTGTTCAAGGCCATGGCCAACCACAAGGACGGCGGTCTGCCCGACGTCATCACCAGCGACTGCCCGCTGGGCGGCCACCACATCGCGCAGGGCTTCGAGGTCAACCAGCTCGGCGCGCCGCCGCAGAAGCACCCGCTCACGCTCGTGCGCGAGGCCTACGGCATCAAGTAAGCCCCTCACTTCGAGACGATCCCATGCAACTGACAGGAACCATCACCCCCGACAGCCTCATGTCGCTGGAGGCCTACAGCAAGTGGCGCAAGGCCCACAAGCCCGACGTCATCGCGCACCGCAAGCTGCGCACGGTGCACCTGGGCGAGCATGTCACGCTGCTGTTCGAAAGCGAGATGAGCATCCGCTACCAGATCCAGGAGATGCTGCGCATCGAGAAGATCTTCGAGGAGGAGGGCATCCTCTCCGAGATCGAGGCCTACAGCCCGCTGGTGCCCGACGGCACCAACTGGAAGGCCACGATGATGATCGAGTACCCCGACGAGAACGAGCGCAAGCGCGAGCTGGCCCGCCTGATCGGCATCGAGGACCGCATGTTCGTCGAGGTCGAGGGCCATGCGCGCGTCTACGCGATCGCCGACGAGGACCTCGAACGCGAGAACGACGAGAAGACCTCCGCCGTCCACTTCGTGCGCTTCGAGTTCACGCCGGCCATGCGAGCGGCCATCCACGCGGGGGCCTCCGTCAAGATCGGCTGCGACCACACCCACTACCCCGCGCATGTGACGGTGGCGCCCGAGACGCTCGCCGCGCTGGCGGCCGACCTCACCGTCGGCCCGGCCTGAGGGCGGATTTCCGGGGTCGCGCCGGCGACGGGGCTTGCCGGCCCGTGGAGGCGGCGGGCTGCCTGCCGATACGATAATGTTGGCATGCTTTTTCTGCTGTCCCCCGCCAAGTCGCTCGACTTCGAGTCCCCGCCGCGCGACGTGCCGGCCACGGACCCGCTGTTCGTGCCGCAGTCGGCGGCGTTGATCGAGGTCCTGCGCAAGAAGTCCGCGCGCCAGATCGCCGCCCTCATGGACCTGAGCGAGCCGCTGGCCCGCCTCAATGTCGACCGTTACCAGGCCTGGACACCCCAGTTCACCGACGCCAACTCGCGCCAGGCGGTGCTCGCCTTCGATGGCGACGTCTATGGCGGCCTGCAGGCCCGCACGCTGCCCGACGACGCGCTGGCCTGGGCCCAGGCGCATGTGTGCATCCTGAGCGGCCTGTACGGCGTGCTGCGCCCGCTCGACCGGATGCAGCCCTACCGGCTCGAGATGGGCACGGCGCTCAAGACCCGCGCCGGCCCCAACCTCTACCGCTTCTGGGGCACGCGCATTGCCGACTACCTCAACGAGCGCCTGCAGGGCGACCGCACGCCGGTGGTGGTGAACCTGGCCTCGCAGGAGTACTTCAAGGCGGTGGACCGGGACGCGCTGCGGGCCCGGGTGGTCGAGTGCGTGTTCGAGGAGTGGAAGGGCGGCCGCTACAAGATCATCAGCTTCAACGCCAAGCGGGCGCGCGGCCTGATGGCGCGCTGGGCGGTGGAGCGCAGGCTGGAGCTGCCGCGCCAGCTCGAAGCCTTCGACGCGGAAGGCTACGCCTTCACCCCCGATGCATCGGAGCCGGACCGGCTCGTTTTCAGGCGCAGGATGGACAGCACAGCATGAGCAAGCAACCCGTCACCCGGCTGGCGCAGCGCCAGCAGATCACGCCGCAGCTGCGCCAGTGGATCGTCGAGCAGGCCCAGGCCGGCCACCCGCCCGAGGCGGTGCTCAAGTCCATGCTCGCCTCGGGCTGGGACGAAGACGTCGCCATCGACGCGATGGAGTCCACGCTGCGCGACCATCTGAACACCGTGGCCACCGGCCAGGGCCTGCCGCCGGCCGTGCCCGTGCCCGAGCCGGCGCTGCGCGATTCGGCCCTGTACCTGGACGCGGGCGACCGGCGCGTGCATGTGCTCAGCGCCATGGCGCAGCCGCGCATCGTCGTCTTCGGCAATCTGCTGAGCGACGAGGAATGCGACGCGCTGATCGAGGCCGCGCGGCCGCGCCTGGCCCGCTCCCTCACCGTGCAGACCCAGACGGGCGGCGAGGAGATCAACGTCGACCGCACCAGCAACGGCATGTTCTTCCAGCGCGGCGAAAGCGAGCTGATCCGCCGCATCGAGTCTCGCATCGCGCGGCTGGTCCACTGGCCCGAGGAAAACGGCGAGGGCCTGCAGGTGCTGCACTACTCGCCAGGCGCCGAATACAAGCCGCACTACGACTACTTCGATCCCGCCGAGCCGGGCACGCCCACCATCCTCAAGCGCGGCGGCCAGCGCGTGGCCACGCTGGTCATGTACCTGAGCGAGCCCGAAAAGGGCGGCGGCACGGTCTTTCCCGACGTTCACATGGAAGTCGCGCCCAAGCGCGGCAATGCGGTGTTCTTCAGCTACGAGCGGCCGCACCCGTCGACCCGTACCCTGCACGGCGGCTCGCCCGTCATCGCGGGCGAGAAGTGGATCGCCACCAAGTGGCTGCGTGAACGGGTCTTCACATGAAGGTCCGCGCCAACGGCCTCGACATCGAGGTCGAGGACACCGGCGCCGACGGCTCGCAAGCGGGCCGCCCGGTGGTGCTGCTCATCATGGGCCTGGGCATGCAGCTCGTGGCCTGGCCGCAGCCTCTGGTGCAGTCGCTGGTGGACGCAGGCTTTCGCGTCGTGCGCCATGACAACCGCGACATCGGCCTGAGCCAGCACCTGGACCACCTGGGCACGCCCAACGTGCTGTGGGAGTCGCTCAAGTTCCGCTTCGGCTTGACGCCGCGCGCGCGGTATTCCGTGCACGACATGGCGCAGGACGCCATCGGCGTGCTCGATGCGCTGGGCCTTGCGCGGGCCCACGTGGTGGGCGCCTCCATGGGCGGCATGATCGCCCAGCGCGTGGCCATCGCCGCGCCGCAGCGGGTGGTCAGCCTCACGAGCATCATGAGCTCCAGCGGGGCCCGTGGCCTGCCCGAGCCGCATCCGCGCGTGCTGCGCACCCTGCTCAGCCGCCCGGCCGGCCGCACGCCCGAGGCGGTGATCGACCACTTCGTCAAGGTGCTGCGCGTCATCGGCAGCCCCGGCTTCCCGACCGAGGAAGCGCTGCTGCGCGAGCGCATCGCCGAAGGCGTCAACCGCAGCTTTCACCCGGCCGGCACGATGCGCCAGCTCGTGGCGGTGGCGGCCGACACGCCGGCGCGCGCGCAGGCCCTGGCCCGCGTGACCGCGCCCACGCTCGTACTGCACGGCCGCAACGACCCGCTGGTGCCGTTCGGCTGCGGCGAGGACACCGCGCGACGCATCGCGGGCGCGCGCCTCGTCGGCATCGACGGCATGGGCCATGACCTGGCGCCCGGCGTGGTGGAGCGCCTGCTGCCGCCGCTGGTGGCGCACCTGCAGCAGCACGAGGCCCGCGCATGAACCCGTCCCAGCCCCCCATGCCTTCGGCGGCGCCCTCGGCCTCCACGCCCGAGCAGTCGCAGCTCGGCAAGACCTCGGCCTACGTCGACCAGTACGATGCCTCGCTGCTCTTTCCGCTGCCGCGCGGCCCCAAGCGTGCCGAGATCGGCGTGCCGGCGACGCCGCCGTTCTTCGGCGCCGACCTGTGGACGGCCTACGAGCTGAGCTGGCTCACGCCGCGCGGCAAGCCGCAGGTGGCGCTGGCGCACATCGTCGTGCCGTGCGAGACGCCGCACATCATCGAGAGCAAGTCCTTCAAGCTGTACCTCGGCAGCTTCAGCGGCACGCGCTTTGCCGATGCGGCCGAAGTCCAGCAGCGCATCCGCACCGACCTGGCCGAGGCACTCTGGCGCGGCCAGCCGCCGCAGTCGGTCGGCGTGCGGCTGCTGCTGCCCGACGCGTTCGACCGCGAGGCGGTGCACGAGCTCGACGGCCTGAGCCTCGACCGGCTCGATACCGAATGCACCCGCTACACACCCGCGCCGGACCTGCTCCAGGCCGCGTTCGGCGAGCAGCCGGTCACCGAAGTGCTCACCAGCAACCTGCTCAAGAGCAACTGCCTCGTGACGGGCCAGCCCGACTGGGGCGCGGTACGCATCGCCTACAGCGGGCCGCAGATCGACCAGGACGGACTGCTGAAATACATTGTGAGCTTTCGTAACCACAATGAATTCCATGAGCAGTGCGTCGAGCGCATCTTCATGGACATCTGGACCCGCTGCAAGCCGGCCAAGCTGGCGGTCTATGCGCGCTACACCCGAAGGGGCGGCCTCGACATCAACCCGTTTCGCACCAGCCACCCGCAGGCCCTGCCGGCGAACGTCCGCACGGCGCGCCAGTGAATCCGGCTGCGCCGCAGGTAGGCCATTGGCATCACGTCAAAAGACATTGGCTCGAAAGTCGGGCCGGCTTAATATCGTTCGCCCGAATCGCAGCAACACCCCGAAACCCGGCACGGGACCTGCTGCTTCAAGCTCGTTCAGTCTTTTTTTGTTCAGCCGGTTTGCCAAGTCCCTTCTACCCCGCCTGACCCCGAACGCCATCCTTGTCTACCTCGAATTCTTCCTCGTTCATCACGCGCACTGAAGCGGCCGGCCTGCCGGACGCGCTGGCGGCCTTGCGCCAGGCCACCGGCGCCGCGCACGCGCGGCTCGATGCCAGCCTGGCCCTGGCGCAGCCGGGCGCCGGCCTGCACGCCTACGCGAGCCACCTGGTCGCCACGCGCGGCTGGCTCCTGGGCGTTCAGCCCTGCCTCGCACGTGCCGGCTTCGGTTCGGCCGACGCGCGGCTGGCCCGCATCGAGGCCGATCTGATCGATCTGGCCGATCTGTCCCCGGCTCTGCGGGACAGCCTGCCGCCCGTGCTTGACGATGGCGCTCAACGGACTGTGGTGCAGGCCGCAATTCAGGCCGACGTGCCGACGGAACTGCCGACCGAACTGCCGGCCACCGCAGAGGACGGTGCATGGTGCTGGGGCGTGGCCTACGTGGTCGAAGGCTCGTCGCTCGGCGGCCTCGTGCTGTACCGGCGCCTGCGCGAGGCGCTGCACCCGCACTCGCTGCGCTACCTGGCAGGCGACGAGCCCACGGCGTCGCGCTGGGGCGGGTTCATCGCAGCCCTGCGCGCCCGCCTCGTGACGCCGGCCGACGTGGCGGCGGCCTGCGACGGCGCGGCCTGGGCCTTTGCCGATTTTGCGCGGCGCGCGCGCGCTGCCAGCCTCGCAGCCGGGCCCGCGCCCGAAACAGCGGTCCGCGCCGCTGTGCAGAAGGTCGCTGCATGACGCCCCCTGCTTCCATGACACCGACCCCGCCCGTCACGCTCGACAACTGCGATGTGGAGCCCATCCACATCCCGGGCCGCATCCAGTCGCATGGCGCCTTGCTGGCTTTCGACACCGACGGCCTGCTCACGCACGCCAGCACCAATGCGCAGGCGCTGCTCGGGCCCTTGCCCGCGCGCGGCCGGGCCTGCACCGATGCCCACCTGAGCGCTCCGGCCCGTGCCGCGCTCGCGCTGGCTGCGGCCGGCTCCGATACGTTCGACGGTCCGCAGGCCTCGGAGGTCACGGTGCACGGCCGCGCATTCGACCTGATCGTCCACCGCAGCGGGCCGAGCGTGGTCATGGAGTTCGAGTGCCAGCCCGATGAAGCCGGCCGGGTCTCGGCCTTCGCGCTCAAGGCCCACCGCAGCATGGACCGGCTCCGCCGACTCAAGGCGGTGCAGCCGCTGCTGGACGCCGCCGTCGCCGAGGTGCGGGAGCTGACCGGCTTCGACCGGGTCATGGGCTACCGCTTCCGCCATGACGACAGCGGCGACATCGTCGCCGAGTCGCGGGTGGACTCGCTCGAGCCCTTCCTGCACCGGCGCTATCCGGCCAGCGACATTCCGGCGCAGGCGCGGCGCCTCTACGTCATCAACACCCTGCGCCTGATCGCCGACGTGGCGGCTGCGCCGGTGGACGTGGCCGGGCCGTCCGGCCCGCCGCTCGACATGAGCCACTGCGTGCTGCGCAGCGTATCGCCGGTGCACATCGAATACCTCACCAACATGGGCGTCAAGGCGTCCATGAGCATCTCCATCGTCATCAACGGCAAGCTCTGGGGCATGCTGGCCTGCCACCACATGGCGCCGCGCCAGGTGCCCTATGCGGTGCGCATGGCCTGCGACGTGCTGGTGCAGGTGCTGGCGGCCAACCTGCAGGGCGTGCTGGCGAGCGAGCATGGCGAGCGCATTGCTGCTGCGGTCAGCCTGCGCGCGCGGGCCATCGAGCAACTGCTCCACCTGGACGACGCGCTGCCGGCGGTACGCCCGCTGCTGCCGGCGCTGTGCGAGACCTTCGCCTGCAGCGCTGCGCTGCTGAGCGAGGACGGCAAGCTGGCGCTGCACGGCGACGTGGCCGAGCCCGCCGCGCGCGAGCTGCTGCAATGGCTCGCCGCCCGGCCCGACCTGCGCCAGGGCGAGCTGCTGGCGCTGCCGACCCTGGCCGCCGAGCCCGCCCTGGCCAGGGCCATGGGGGTGTGGTGCGGCGTGCTGGCCCTGCGCTTCGACACCCACGGCTGGCTGGTCCTGCTGCGCAAGGAGGAGGTCGAGACCATCCTCTGGGGTGGCACGCCCGAGAAGCAATACACCAGCGGCCCGCTCGGCCCGCGCCTGACGCCGCGCGCCTCGTTCGAGATCTGGCGCGAGACGGTGCGCGGCCACGCCGTGCCCTGGGACGCGGCCGAACTCGAGATCGCGCGCCAGCTGCTCGACGAAATGCTGCGCGCCACCGCGGCCCGCAATGCCGAACTCAACCGCGCCCGCAACCAGCTCATGGCGGTGCTGGGCCATGACCTGCGCGATCCGCTGAACTCCATCAGCCTGGCCGCCAGCGTGCTGCAGACCGGCGAGCAGATGGCCCACAAGATGGGTCAGCGCATCCAGACCTCCAGCACCCGCATGCAGCGCCTGGTCAGCCAGGTGCTCGACATCTCGCGCCTGCAGGGCGGCATGGGGCTGGGCTTTCGCTTCGAGGAGATCGACCTGCGCCAGCTGGTGGCCGACCTCGTCGAGGAATCGCGCGTTGCCCACCCCGAAATCGGCTTCACCCAGAACCTGCCGCAGTCGCTCAAGGCCGAGGTGGACGCCGACCGCATGGCGCAGCTTCTGGCCAACCTGCTGAGCAATGCGCGCCACCATGGCACGCCCGGCGAGCCGGTGCTGGTGCAGCTGGCCGAACGCGACGGCATGGTGGAGCTGGAGGTCAGCAACCACGGCCACGAGATCCCTGCCGAGGTGGCGGCCAGCCTCTACAGCCCGTTCAAGCGCAGCTCGATGGGCAACCCGCGCAACCGGCGCGGGCTGGGCCTGGGCCTGTACATCGCACGCGAAGTGGTGAACGGCCACGGCGGCACGCTCGAATACACCTGGGCCGACCCGTACGTGGTGTTCACCGCGATCTTCCCGGTGCGGCGGCCCGACACCTCGGACGCCTGAGGCCCGGCTTCAGAGATCGCGGAACGAGGTGAGCGGCGCGAGCGCGTCGAAGCTTCCGGCCCGCTTGTCCTTCATCGCGGCCACCGCCTCGCGCACATGGGCGTTGCTCCAGATCGCGCCCTGCAGCCAGCCCATCTGCCGCAGCGCGTCTTCCACCGAGTGGTCGCGCGTGTAGTGGATCGCCTGCTTGGTGCCCCAGATCGCCACGGGCGGCTTGGCCGCGATCTCGCGTGCGCACTGCAGCGCGGCAGCCAGCATCGCCTCCTGCGTGTCGAACACCTCGTTGACCAGTCCGTAGCCCAGCGCCCGCGCAGCGGGCAGCCGGCGGCCGGTGTAGGCCAGCTCCTTGACCACGGCTTCAGGCATGAGCTTGGGCAGGCGCTGCAGTGTGCCGACGTCGGCCACCATGCCGATGTTGATCTCCTGGATGCAGAAGAAGGCGTCGGCCGTGGCGTAGCGGATGCAGCAGGCGGTCACCATGTCGACGGCGCCGCCGATGCAGCCGCCGTGGATGGCGGCGATCACCGGAATGCGCAGCGACTCCAGCCGGGTGAAGGTGGCCTGCATGTCGGTCAGCAGGTCGAAGATCGCGGCGCGGCCTTCGGGGCTCGCGTCGTCCATGGTGATGGCGCCGCCGAAGGTCTCGAGCGCCATGCCGGCGCTGAAGTGCCGGCCGGTACTGGAGATCACCAGCGCCCGTGCCGTGCCCTGGCGGTGCAGGGCCGCGAGCACGTCGTCGAGCTCGCGCCAGAACTGCGGATTCATCGTGTTCAGCGCGTCGGGGCGGTTGAGTACCAGATGGGCGACGTGCCCGGTTTCGGTCAGCGTGAAGCATTGCATGGCAGATCTCCTTGCCCGCCACTGTAGGCGCAATCGGGCGGCGTCGCTGTCACGGGCGCGGCGCAGGGTGCCTCACCTCAGCCCGGCGCCAGCGCGGCCCAGTCGCAGCGCAGACGCCGGGCCCGGTGGGCCCGAAGGCGCCAGCCGACATAGGCTGCCGGCGCGAACGCCGCTGCGGGGCACAGCAGCAGGGCCGGCGGACAGAACAGGAAGGCCGGCAGCAGGCCGACCCAGCCCGCCAGCCAGAGCGTGAGCACCGCGTCGAACAGGTGGTATTCGAGCGGATGCTCGGCGCGGTGTTCGACATGCCACAGCTTGATGCGACGCAACTGCTCCAGACCCATGGTGCGACCCCTTGTCCATGCATTGAAACGGCCGCCCCGTGCGGGGCCGGCCGTGTAAGTTCAATGTAAGTTTGTGGCGCGCTCCGGTCAATGCCTGCTCGTTGCTGCGCTGCAACGATGCTGCGGCCGCTGCGCTCAGCGCACGGTGATCACCTCGCGGTGCATCGGTGCCAGCTTGGCCAGCAGCTCGTTCTGGGCGCGGAAGGGAATGCCCTGCGCGTCCATCGATTGCTGCAGCACCTCGACCAGCGCGTTGAAGTCGGACTTGCGGATGTCGAGGTTGCCATGCGCGGTCTTCATGTCCGCGCCCTTGTAGACGCAGGGCCCACCGCTCACGTGGCAGAACTGGTCGACCAGCTGCATTTTCAGATTGTCCTGCTTGACCTCCTTGAAGTGCGGCGCGGTGCGCGGATCGGCCAGCAGCCGCACCATGAAGTCGTCCATCAGCTTGACCAGGCCGGGCCGTTCGCCGAAGGCCCGGTACAGCGCCGGATCGGCCGGCGTGGGCATGGGTGCGCCAGCGGTCTGGGCGGGTGCAGGGGCGGCCATGGAGGCCGTCTGCGCCAGGGCGACGCGCGCGGGCGCAGCTGCCAGCAGCAGCAGCGCTGCGGCGAGCGGCACGCTGAAGGCGGTGGCGCTGGAGCGCCGGGCCGCCGGGCGGGCGGCGGGCGAGGAGAGGGCACGGGAGAAGGCAAGCAAGCTCATGTCAATGTCCTGGAGAAAGTTGAATGCGCGCGGGAGGCGGAAGGCGAGGGCTCAGAACGCCACCTGCGCCGACAGGTAGGTGCCGGTCTGGCGCCGGTTGCCGGTGGTGGCGGGCACGATGGTGCCCAGGTCCACCCAGGCCAGCGTGAGCGAGAGGTTCTTGGTCGGCGCCCAGGCGACGAATACGTCCTTCCAGTCGCCGGCACGCAGGCCGTTGCCCAGGCCTGCGGCGGCGCCGGCGTCCTGCAGGTTGTTGGGCATGCGGCGGTACTCGGCGCCGATCGCGACGTTCTTCGCGGCCAGCCAGGCCACCGACAGCTCGGGCATCAGCTTGTAGCTGTCGTGCGGGGTGCCCAGCGTCGCGCCGAAGCCGAGCAGCCCGTTCTGGTTGGCCTTGGTGGCGCGCAGCGTGCCGTTGACGAGAATGCCCTGCGCCAGGAACAGCTTGGTCGCGCTCACATACAGGTCCACACCCGAGCGCTTGGCGCCCAGCGCGGACAGCGTGCCGTCCAGTCCGCTGGACTCCAGCGACTTGAACTGCACGCCCACGGCGACCTGCGGCATCAGCGTGTCGCTGTCGAGGACGGCGTCGCCCGCGATGCGGTACTTCGCGCCGATGATGTTCTGCCGCAGGTGCAGGCCGGGCAGGCCGAGCGCCGCGCCCGTGCCGCCGGTGTTGAAGTCCTGCCGGCCGAGCGACAGCTCGATGCGCTCGTTGATGCCCACGGCCGCGCCATAGGCCGTCATGCCGTAGTCACGCGTGTTCACGCGGCTCAGATGCGCGCTGAAACCCTTCTCGCCTTCGGTGGCATTGCTGCCGATCACGGCCCAGGGCGTGATGCCGCCGCCTGCCGCGCCCTCCACGGTACTCACGCCGCCGGTCAGCAGCAGTTTGCCGGTATCGGCATGGGCGGCGCCGGCCGCAGCCAGGCAGGCCGCAGCGCACGCCGCAGCCATCGAACGAAAGGAAGACATCTACAGCTCCTGAAACGAAGTCGAATGATCGGGATCGGCCGGACGACCGATACATTCGCTTACGCAGGCTGGGCGCGTCTGGATTCAACCGGTTTCGGCGCGTCGGGCCGGCCAAGTGGGCGACAGGCCGGCCGGGCTCAGAACAACTGGTCTGTGGCCGGGGCAGGCGCCGGCGTGCGGCCGCGCCGCGCGCCTGCCTGCGCTGCATCCGGGGCAGCCGGGCGGGCGCTCTGTCCTGCGCCGGCCGGCTGCAGGTCGGCCTGCGCCAACTCCTCGCGCCGCGCCAGCGTGCCCACCCGCACACCCAGCAGCCGCAGCCGCTTGTCCAGCGGCACGCGCTTGAGGCACAGGCCCGCCATGCGGCGGATCGTCGCGGCGTCGGCGGTGAAGTGGTCGATGGTCATGTCGCGCGTGGCGATCTTGAAGTTGTCATAGCGCAGCTTGATGCCGATCGTCTTGCCCGCGTAGCCCTTGCGCTGCAGGTCTTCGGCCACCTTGGTGCACAGGCGGGTGAAGATCTCGCCCAGCTCGGCCTTGTCGCGCACCGCATGCAGGTCGCGGTCGAAGGTGGTCTCGCGGCTCATCGACACCGGCTCGCTCTCGGTCACGACCGGGCGGCTGTCGCGGCCCCAGGCGGCCTCGTGCATCCAGGCGCCGTAGCTCTTGCCGAAATGCGCCAGCAGCCACTCGCGCGACTGGGCCGCGAGATCGCCGATGGTGTGCAGGCCCAGTGCCTTGAGCTTCTCGTCGGCCTTGGGGCCGATGCCGTTGATCTTGCGCGCCGCCAGCGGCCAGATGCGCGCCTGCAGCTCGTGCTCGTGGAGGATCGAAATGCCGTTGGGCTTGTTGAACTCGCTGGCCATCTTGGCCAGCAGCTTGTTGGGCGCGACGCCGATGGAGCAGGTCAGCCCCGTCTGCTCGAAGATCGCCTTCTGGATCAGCCGCGCCAGCACCCGCCCGCCTTCGCGCTGGCCGCCGGGCACGTCGGTGAAGTCGATGTAGACCTCATCGACGCCCCGGTCCTCCATGAGCGGCGCGATCTCCTGGATGATGCTCTTGAACTGGCGCGAGTAGCGGCGTACTTCCTCGAAGTCCACCGGCAGCAAGATGGCCTCGGGCGCCAGCCGCGCGGCCTTCATGAGGCCCATGGCCGAGCCCACGCCGAACTGCCGCGCCGCGTAGGTGGCGGTGGTGATCACGCCGCGGCCGACGTAGTCCTTCAGACGCGGAAACTCATCCACCGGCAGCTCGGCACCGCGCGCCAGCACCTCGTCGGCGCGGCGCCGGCCGCCGCCGATCACCACCGGCAGACCCTTGAGCTGCGGGTAGCGCAGCAGCTCCACCGAGGCGTAGAACGCGTCCATGTCGAGATGCGCAATGCGGCGCATGCGCCCGGCGCTGCGCTCCCCGGGCGTGGTGTCGCCCGGGGGCGCATCGGCAGGGGCCGTGTCGGGGGCTGAGGACGGTACTTCTGTCACGCCCACGATTTTGCCGCCAATGCGCCCCGGGGCTGTCAGCGGTGAGGGCCGCGCGTGACAGCGCGCCGGAGTCTCCCTAGAATCCGCCCGCAGGACCCGGCACCCATCCAGCAGTCACCAAGAAGCCGGAGCCATCTCTAGGAGGGGAAGACGATGAAGCCATGGATCAAGTGGGCCGCAGGCGGCCTGGGGGTACTTGTGTTGCTGGCCGCGGGCGTGGTGCTCGCGGGCAAGCAGATGGGCGAGGCCAAGCGGGCGCGCCACGTGAACGTGCAGGTGGTGGCCGTGCCCTACACCACCGAGCCGGCGGCGCTCGAGCGCGGCAAATACCTGTTCCAGTCGCGCGGCTGCGTGGACTGCCATGGCGCCAACGGTGCGGGCCGTGACTTCGTGAACGACGGCAGCACGCGCATCGCGGGCCCCAACATCACGCCGGTCGGCGTCGTGGCCCGCTACCTGCCCGAGGACTGGGTGCGCATCATCCGCCACGGCGTCAAGCCCGATGGCCGTCCGGCGATGGTGATGCCGAGCGAAGACTACAACCGCTTCACCAACGCCGACCTGGCCGCGCTGGTGGCCTATGTGCGCAGCCTGCCGCCGGTGCAGGGCGGCTCGCCCGCGATCGTGCAGCTGCCGCTGCCGGCTTGGGTGCTGTACGGTTTCGACATGATCCCCGACGCGGCCCAGCGCATCGACCATTCGCTGCCGCCGGCCCAGCCCGTGGCCGAGGGCGTGACGGTGGAGCACGGCAAGTATGTGGGCAATATGTGCATCGGCTGCCACGGCGAGAAGTTGTCGGGCGGCAAGATCCCCGGCGGCCCGCCCGACTGGCCCGCCGCCGCCAACATCACGCCGGGCGACGGCAGCTCGATGACGCGTTACCCCGACGCAGCCGCCTTCAGCGCGATGATGCGCAGCGGCAAGCGCCCTGATGGCACGCCGATCAAGGTGATGCCGTTCGAGTCGATCTCCAAGATGAGCGACGTGGACCTGCAGGCCTTGTACGCCTACCTGAAGACGGTGCCGGCGAAGGCGGCTGGCGGGCGCTGAAGGCTCTTTGTTGGCGTTGCGTCTTGCTTCGCCGTTCGTTGCACCGCGCGCAAGGGTGGGGCCTTTCGATGGGCGCTTGGCTTCGCCTGTCGTTGCACCGCGCGCAAGGCTGGGGGCCCTTCGGTGGGCGCTTGGCTTCGGCGCCCGGCACTGCGTGCCGGGTCCCTGCGCTTCTCGCTCCGCGAGGGCGGCTGCGATCACTCCGCACCGGCGCTGAAC
>JBGAIH010000037.1:0-46408 GCA_044225675.1 Burkholderiaceae bacterium | reverse complement strand
TCCCAGCCCTGTACACCGGGTGGAAAGAACCAATTTTCAAGAGACAACCGATCAACTCATTCTCTGTACGAGGGGCCCCTTGTGAACAAAACCGAACTCATCGAGCACATTGCGAAGCATGCAGATATTTCCAAGGCCGCGGCCACGCGCGCCCTGGAGTCCACCATTGGCGCTGTCAAGACCACGCTCAAGAAGGGCGGCTCGGTTTCGCTCGTCGGATTCGGTACCTTTGCCGTTGGCAAGCGCGCGGCCCGCACCGGCCGCAACCCCCGCACCGGCGCTACGATTAAAATCAAGGCTGCCAAGGTACCCAAGTTCCGTCCGGGCAAGGCGCTCAAGGACGCCCTGAACTGACAGCAGGAACGAACACCGGATCCGGTGGGGTGCTTAGCTCAGTTGGTAGAGCGGCGCCCTTACAAGGCGTAGGTCGGCGGTTCGACCCCGTCAGCACCCACCACCCGATGCAAAGGCGAACAGGCAGTTCGCCTTTTTGTTTTGTGCGATAGATCTTTTGAGAGACCGAGCATGTTTGATTTCGTCCGCAAGCACACCAAGATCATGCAGTTCCTGCTGTTCCTGCTGATCGTGCCGTCGTTTGTGCTGTTCGGCCTGGAGGGCTACCGCAACTCGGGTGAGCAGGGGCCGGCCGTCGCCAAGGTCGACGGCAAGGAGATCAAGCAGTCCGAATGGGACGCGGCACACAAGGTCGAGGTCGACCGCCTGCGCGCCTCCATGCCCTCGCTCGATCCCAAGCTGCTCGACTCGCCCGAGGCCAAGTACGCCACGCTCGAGCGCATGATCCGCGACCGCGTTCTGAGCGCGGCCGCCGAGAAGTCCCATCTGGTCACCAGCGACCTGCGCCTGGCGCGTGACCTGCAGGAGAACCAGACCATCGCCGCGCTGCGCCGGCCTGACGGCTCGCTCGACATGGAGCGCTACCGCCAGCTCGTCGGCAGCCAGGGCATGACGCCCGAGATGTTCGAGGCCCGCGTGCGCAACGACCTGTCGATGCGGCAGGTCATGCAGGGCGTGTCGGGCACCGGCTTTGCGTCGGGGGTTCAGGCTGACGTCGCGCTCAACGCCTATTTCGAAAAGCGGGAGGTCCAGGTCTCGCGCTTCAACACGGCGGACTTCGCCGGCAAGGTCACGCTCACCGACGCCGACCTCGAAACCTACTACAAGGACAACCCCGCGCTGTTCCAGGCACCCGAGCAGGCCGACATCGAATACATCGTGCTCGACATCGAGTCCGTCAAGAAGGGCCTGACCGTCAACGAGGCCGACATCAAGACCTACTACGACCAGAACGCTGCGCGCCTGGGTGGCCAGGAAGAGCGCCGCGCGAGCCACATTCTGCTGACCGCGCCCAAGAGCGCGCCCGCTGCCGAGCGCCAGAAGGCCAAGGCCAAGGCCGACGAGCTGCTCGCTGCGGTGCGCAAGGCACCCGACAGCTTCGCCGACGTCGCGAAGAAGAACTCGCAGGACCCGGGCTCCGCTCCCAACGGCGGCGACCTCGACTTCTTCGCGCGCGGCGCAATGGTCAAGCCGTTCGAGGACGCCGTGTTCGCCATGAAGAAGGGCGACATCAGCGATGTGGTGGAGTCGGAGTTCGGCTATCACATCATCCGCCTTACCGACATCAAGGCCGCCAAGCAGCGCAGCTATGAAGAGATGAAGCCCGAACTCGAAGCCGAGCTGCGCAAGCAGCAGGCCCAGCGCAAGTTCGCCGAAGCCGCCGACACCTTCACCAACGAGGTCGAGCAGGCTGACGGCCTCAAGTCCGTGGCCGACCGGCTCAAGCTGGAGCTGCGCACCGCGCAGAACGTGACGCGCAAGCCCGGCCCCAATGTGACCGGACCGCTGGCCAACCCGAAGTTCCTCACGGCGATCTTCGGGCCCGACTCCGTCGAGAAAAAGCGCAACACTGGCGCGCTCGAAGTCGCGTCCAATCAGCTTGTGGCCGGCCGCATCACCAAGTACTCACCGGCGCATACGCTGCCCCTGGCCGAGGTCAAGGAACAGGTCCGCGAGCGGGTGCTCGCGGTGCGTGGTGCCGAGCTGGCTCGCAAGGAAGGCCAGGCCGCTCTGGCCGCGTGGAAGGCCAACCCGGCTGCGGCCAGCATGCCCGACGCCGTGGTCGTCTCGCGCGAGCAGACGCAGAAGCTGCCGGCGCAGATCGTCGAAGGTGCGCTGCGCGCCGACGCCTCGGCGCTGCCGGCCTTCTCGGGTGTGGACCTGGGCAACCAGGGCTATGCGGTGGTGCGCGTCAACCGCATCGTTCCGCGCGAAGCCGCCACCGAGGCATCCGCCCGCCAGGACCGTGCGCAGTACACGCAGTGGTGGACCTCGGCCGAGAATCTGGCCTACTACAACGTGCTCAAGGAGCGCTTCAAGGTCCAGATCAAGGTGCCCAAGCCCGCTCCGCGCAGCGCGGAAGAGATCGTGCGGCAGGCGCAGGCGACGCAGTAAGGTGGCAAGTCGCGGCGGGTCGTCGCGATGCTCCTGCGCAGCATGAAGGCTGCAGCGGCCGTCTGGCGGCTTGGTCTTTGGGCTTGAGTATGGAGGCAGAACCGCCGCAGCGCCGCAGCAGCAAAGAAGCCCTCACCAACAAAAAAGCCCGCCTGGAGACAGGTGGGCTTTTTCATCTGGGGTGGCTGATGGGACTCGAACCCACGACGACCAGAATCACAATCTGGGACTCTACCAACTGAGCTACAGCCACCGCAGCCCAGCATTATAGCCGAGCGGCGCTGCCGGGGTGATCCGGCCGCGCCCGGGCGCGTGCTCAGTTGACGAGGACGAGCTTGCCCTTGACGCCGCGCGAGCCCATGTGGGCGTAGGCGGCCTTGAGGTCGGCCATGGGCATCGTGCGGTCGATCACCGGCTTGATCTTGCCTTGCGCGTACCACAGTGCCAGTTCGGCGAGCGCTGCGGCGCTGGCCTTGGGCTCCTGCTTGGCAAAGCCGCCCCAGAACACGCCGACGATGGAGGCGCCCTTGAGCAGGGTGAGGTTCAGCGGCAGTGACGGGATCGGCCCGGATGCGAAGCCCACCACGAGGTAGCGGCCGCGCCAGGCAATCGAGCGGAAGGCCGGCTCCGCGAAGTCGCCGCCGACCGGGTCGTAGATCACGTCCGGGCCCTTGCCGCCAGTGGCTTCCTTGATCGCGTCGCGGAAGTTGCCCTGGCTGTAGTTGATGGTCGCGTCGGCGCCGATGGATTTGCACAGCGCGCATTTCTCGTCGGTGGAGGCGGCGGCGATCACGCGCGCGCCCATGACCTTGGCGATCTGGATCGCCGAGGTGCCGACGCCACCGGCCGCGCCGAGCACGAGCACCGTCTCGCCGGCCTTGAGCTGGGCGCGGTCCACCAGCGCATGGTGCGAAGTGGCGTAGATCATGATGAATGCTGCGGCGTCGACGTGCGAGAAGCCTTCGGGCAGAGGCATGCACATGGCGGCCGGCGCGATGGTGTGGGTGCCGAAGCCGCCGGTGCCGTTGAGGCAGGCGACGCTCTGGCCGACCTTCAGGTGCGTGACGCCTTGCCCCACGGCCTCGACGACGCCCGCATACTCCGAGCCCGGTACGAAGGGCAGGGGCGGCTTCATTTGGTACTTGTTCTGGACGATGAGCAGGTCCGGGAAGTTGAGGCTGGCCGCCTTGATGGCGATCAGCACTTCACCCGCCTGGGGCTGGGGCGTCGGCAGTTCCTTCCAGGTCAGCGCGTCGACGCCGACGGGGTTTTCGCAAAGCCATGCGTGCATGTGGTTTCTCCTGACAAAGCAGCGGTGATGATAGGCGGGTGGGCGCAGGCCGCCATGTCGCTGCGGCGACGGCCCGCGCCTACAATCCCCGTGAACCTGGCACGCATCATGAAAATCCTGATCTCCAATGACGACGGCCATCGCGCGCCGGGCATCGTGGCGCTGTACGAGGCGCTCAAGGACATCGCGCAGGTCGAGGTGGTCGCGCCCGAGCACAACAACAGCGCCAAGTCCAACGCGCTCACGCTGCATTCACCGCTGTACGTGCATGAGTCGGGCAACGGCTTTCGCTATGTCAACGGCACGCCGGCCGACTGCGTGCACGTCGCGCTCACCGGTCTTCTGGGCTACCGGCCCGACCTCGTGGTCTCGGGCATCAACAACGGCGCCAACATGGGCGACGACACCATTTACTCCGGCACCGTGGGCGCGGCGATGGAGGGCTTTCTCTTCGGCGTGCCGGCCATCGCGGTGTCGCAGGTTGAAAAGGGCTGGGCGCATGTGGATGCGGCCGCACAGAAGGTGCGCGAGCTGGTGCAGCAGATCGCGAGGCAAGACCTGCTGGGCAGCAAGCCCTGGCTGCTGAACGTGAACATTCCGAACCTGCCCTACGAGCAGATCAAGCCGGTGAAGGTCTGCCGGCTCGGCCGCCGGCATGCGGCCGAGAAGGTCATTACGCAGCTGAGTCCGCGTGGCGACACGATGTACTGGATCGGCGGCGCCGGCCCCGCCATGGACGATGCCGAGGGCACGGACTTCCATGCGACGGCGCTGGGGCATGTGGCCATCACGCCGCTGAAGGTCGACCTGACCGACCGCGATCATCTCGGCTACTGGGCGCAGACGGCGGCCCGCCTCGCCGGTGCGGACGCCTCCGCCCCCGCAACAGGGCCCGGCGCCGCGGCCGTGGAGCGCGCCGCATGACGCAGCAGCGCCCGCGCTTTCCTGCGAGGCTCGACACGCGGCCGGCGACCAGCCCGCGCCCCGGCTCGCCGACGGCGCCTGCAGGGCGCCTACCCGCGCCGCCGCAGGGGCGGGCAGCGGGCGCGGCAGGCGTGGCCTCTGCTGCGCTGGTGGCGCCGCAGGGCGTGGGCATGGACTCGGGCGCCGTGCGTGCCCGCATGGTGCGCAAGCTCGCGGAGCAGGGCATCTCGGATCGTCAGGTGCTGGCGGCGCTGTCGACGGTGGAGCGGCACCGCTTCGTCGATTCGGCGCTGATGAACCAGGCGTATGAAGACACGAGTCTGCCGATCGGCTTCGGCCAGACCATCTCCAAGCCCAATGTGGTGGCGCGGATGATGGAGCTGCTCATGGGCGCGCAGAAAGAGGCCGACGGTCGCCTCGGCCGCGTGCTCGAGATCGGCACCGGCTGCGGCTACCAGGCGGCGCTGCTGAGCTGCGTGGCGCGCGAGGTCTACAGCATCGAGCGGCTGCGCGGCCTGCATGATCGCGCTCGCGACAACCTGCGGCCGTTCCGGCTGGCCAATCTGCATCTGCTGTTCGGCGACGGCATGGTGGGCTATGCACGCGGCGCACCCTATGCCGCCATCATCGCTGCCGCAGGCGGCGAGGCTGTGCCGCAGGCCTGGCTGGACCAGCTCGCGGTGGGCGGGCGCATCGTTGCGCCGATGGTCGCGGCTGGCGGTCAGCAGGCCCTCGTCGTGATCGACAAGACGCCACAAGGTTTGAAACAAAGTGTGCTTGAGGCGGTTCACTTTGTCCCCCTAAAATCAGGAATTGGTTAAGAGGAAGCTACACATGCCCGGTTTGCGTCATCAGGGTTGGACTCTCGCTGCGGTGCTTGCCGCCGCCGTCGTGCTGGCAGGCTGCGCCAACCCCCGGGCCAATCACGCACCCGTGGAAGATCGCGGCAGCAGTGCAGGCCGCCCGGTGGCATCCCCCAGCACTTCCCCCACGCCGGTCGATGCCGCTGCGCCCAAGCTGCTGCCCGGGGCAGAGAATGCCGGCAAGCCCGGCTACTACACCGTCAAGCCTGGCGACACGCTGATCCGCATCGGTCTGGAGACGGGCCAGAACTGGCGCGACATCGTGCGCTGGAACAACATCGAGAACCCGAACCTGATCGAGGTCGGCCAGGTGCTGCGCGTGGTGCCGCCTGGTGCCGCGCCTGGCGAAGCCGTTGCCGTGGCACGTCCCGTGACGCAGGGCAGCGCGTCGCCCACTTCGGCAGCTTCGGCGGCCTCGGCGCCCGCTGCCTCCACGACGACGCAGGCCGCCCCCGCGGCCCGTCCGGCTTCCTCGCCTGCCGCTCCCGCCAATCCGGGTGCGGCCTCGGCGGGCGATGACGACGTTGCCTGGATCTGGCCGACCAATGGCCCGCTCATTGCCGGCTTCGACGAGGTGAAGAACAAGGGCCTGGACATCGCCGGCAAGGCGGGCGATCCGGTCGTCGCGGCGGGCGACGGCCGCGTGGTGTATGCGGGAGCCGGCCTGCGCGGCTACGGCAACCTCATCATCCTCAAGCACAACAACACCTTCCTCACCGCCTACGCGCACAACCAGACGCTGCTGGTCAAGGAGGACCAGAACGTGCGCAAGGGCCAGAAGATCGCCGAGATGGGCAACAGCGACGCCGACCGCGTGAAGCTGCACTTCGAGATCCGGCGCCAGGGCAAGCCGGTCGATCCGGCCCAATACCTGCCAGCCAGGTAGGCATCATGACAAGGCGCAACGGTCACAGCTCCCCAGCTTTGCCGGATGCGCATGACGCAGGGAACGCAGCGCCCGCTGCCGCGTCCACCGGGGCTCCGGCGAGTCTCGCGGCAAAGACCTCGGGCGATGCCGGCCATGCCGCCGACCCCGACACCCATCTTGACGCTTCCGGCGGCCCGGCCTCCCTGCGCGAAGCGGCGGCGCAGATCGGCGAGTCCGGCGACGTCCTCACCCTGTACCTGCGCGACGTGCGGCGCACCGAGCTGTTCACGCCCGAGGAGGAGTTTGCCGTGGCCACACGCGCGCGTGCGGGCGACTTCGCGGCGCGTCAGTCGATGATCGAGCACAACCTGCGGCTGGTCGTGAGCATTGCCAAGAGCTACTTCGGGCGCGGCGTGCCGATGGCGGATCTGATCGAGGAGGGCAATCTCGGCCTGATGCATGCGATCGACAAGTTCGAGCCGGAGCGCGGGTTCCGCTTCTCGACTTACGCGACATGGTGGATCCGCCAGGCGGTCGAGCGTGCGGTGATGAATCAGGGCCGCGTCGTGCGCCTGCCGACCCATGTGGTGCGCGAACTGCAGCAGGTGCTGCGGGCGCGTCGGGCTCTGGAGAACGACCCCTCCTTCTCCGAGCGGCACGTCGAGGTCCGCGTCGAGGATGTGGCGAGCCTGCTCGGACGCGACGTGCGCGAAGTGGCCGACCTGATGGCCTTGGCCGAAACACCGCGCTCGCTGGATGCGGGCGCCGACCGCTCGGGCGACGAGCGCACCCTCGCCGACAGCCTGGTGGACGAACTGGCCGTGGACCCGACGGGCGTCACGCAGTCGCATGAGGTCGAGCGCCTTCTGGGCGGATGGATCGGCGCGCTCAGCAGCCGTGAGCAGGAGGTCCTGCAGGGGCGCTTCGGCCTGCACGACCGCGACCCCGAGACGCTGGAGGTGTTGAGCGATCGCCTCGGCCTGACGCGCGAGCGGGTGCGGCAGATCCAGAACGAGGCGCTGCTCAAGCTCAGACGCCAGCTCACGCGCAGCGGCATCTCGCGCGAAGCGCTGCTGTAAGGCCTGCCACGGTCGGAGGCCCTGCTACATTCAGGGCATGAGCTGGCCCGTTCTCGTCTTTGACATCGAAAGCATTCCCGACATCGCCGGACTGCGCGCGCTGCGCGACGCGCCGGCCGACGCCACCGACGCGCAGGTCTACCAGGCCTGGGTCGATGAGCGCAAGGAAAAGGGGCAGGGCGACTTCATGCCGCTGCACCTGCAGCGCGTGCTCGTGATCAGCTGCGTGTTCCGCAACGCGGAGGGGTTGCGCATCCATTCCTTCGTCGACAAGGACAACGCGAGCGAAGGCAGGGTCATCCAGACCTTCTTCAACACCATCGAAAAGCACGTGCCGCAGCTCGTGAGCTGGAACGGCGGCGGCTTCGACCTGCCGGTGCTGCACTACCGGGGGCTGCGGCACGGGGTGGTGGCCGACCGCTACTGGAGCATGGGTGAGGGCGGCAGCTCCGATGACCGCGAGTTCAAGTGGAACAACTACATCAGCCGCTATCACATGCGCCATCTCGACCTGATGGACCTGCTGGCGATGTACCAGCCCAAGAACAATGCGCCGCTCGATGCCATGGCCAAGCTGTGCGGCTTTCCGGGCAAACTGGGCATGGACGGCTCCATGGTCTACGGCGCCTTCCTGGACGGCAAGCTCGACGAGATCCGCCGGTACTGCGAAACCGACGTGATGAACACCTACCTGCTGTACTGCCGCTTCCAGAAGATGCGCGGCGGCCTGCTCGAAAAGGAATACGAGCAGGAGATCGCGCTCGTGAAGGAGACGCTCGGCAACCTCGCGCCGCAGGAAGCGCACTGGGACGAGTACCTGCGCGCGTGGGTCTGACGCGGCGCGCCACTCGATCCGCAGATCGCTGCGTTGCTCAGTGCGCGCTCAGTGCGCCGGCGAGAGGATCTCGTCGTAGCCGCGTCCTCTGAACTCCAGCAGGTCCAGTCCGTGGCCGAAGGGGTCGGCAAGGTTGGCCATGCGGCCCCATCGCCGCTCCTGCACCGGGCGCTCCAGCGTGGCGCCTGCATCGACCAGGCGCTGCACGGCGGCATCCAGGTCGGTCACGACGAAGTCGAGGTGAACGGGCGTCCAGTGGCGGGCGTAGTCGCGCCGCGCGGGGGATGCATCGCCCAGCGGCTGGCTGCCCGCTGCCTGGGCGAGGAGGTCGATCGGGCTGGTGCCGCCGATGAGTTCGGCCCAGTCCTGGCCGAGCCGGCGGGCCAGCTTCAGCCCGAGCCCCTGGGTGTAGAAGGCGATGCCGCGTTCGAGGTCGCTCACGTCGATGCAGATGCGAAGGTCCATGTCCGGCTCCATAGGAAGATTCGGCATTCTGGCCTGAGACAATCGGCAGATGACAGAACTGCAGCACAACACCGGAACTCCCCTGACAGAATCCGGCCTGCCGGACGGCTGGCTCGAGATCAACGCGCTCGACATCGACGCGCAGGGCGTGGCGCGCCGGCCGGACGGCAAGGTGGTGTTCGTCGACGGCGCCTTGCCAACCGAATGGGTCAGCGCCACCACGAACCGGAAGAAGAACAACTGGGAGCAGGCGACCCTCACTGAACTGCACCGCGAGTCGTCGCAGCGGGTCGAGCCGGGTTGCCCGCACTTCGGCCTTCACGCGGGCGCCTGCGGCGGCTGCAAGATGCAGCATCTGCATCCTGCCGCGCAGGTGGCGGTCAAGCAGCGCGTGCTCGAAGACAACCTGTGGCACCTGGGCAAGGTTCGCGCCGAGACCATCCTGCGGCCGATCGAGGGGCCGGCCTGGGGCTATCGCTACCGTGCCCGCCTGTCGGTGCGCCACGTGCAGAAGAAGGGCGTGGTGCTGGTGGGCTTTCATGAACGCAAGAGCCGCTATGTCGCCGACATGCAGGTCTGTCCGGTGCTGCCGCCGCATGTGAGTGCGATGCTGCTGCCGCTGCGCGCCCTGATCGGCCGCATGCAGGCGCGCGAGACCTGCCCCCAGATCGAGGTGGCCTGCGGCGACACCGTGACGGCGCTGGTGCTGCGGCACCTGGAGCCGTTGAGCGCGCATGACATCGACCTGCTGCGGGCCTTTGCGGCCGAGCGGCCCGGTGTTCAGTGGTGGCTGCAACCGAAGGGGCCGGATACCGTGCACCTGCTGGACGAGGGCGGCGAGCAACTGGCGTATGCCTTGCCCGAGTTCGGCGTGGACATGCCGTTCAAGCCCACCGATTTCACGCAGGTCAATCCGCACATCAACCGCGTGCTCGTCTCGCGTGCGCTGCGCCTGCTTGACACGCAGCCCGGCGAGCGCGTGATCGACTGGTTCTGCGGCCTGGGCAACTTCACCCTGCCCATCGCCACGCAGGCAGCGCAGGTGCTGGGCATCGAAGGCAGCGAAGTGCTGGTGCGCCGTGCGGCGGCCAACTTCGAACTCAACCGCGCGGCGCCGGGCCGCCACCGGCCGCTCGCGCCGACCCGCTTCGTTGCGCGCAATCTGTTCGAGATGACGCCCGCAATGCTGGTGCAGGACGGCAGCGCCGACCGCTGGCTGGTCGACCCGCCGCGCGAAGGCGCGTTCGCGCTGGCCAAGGCCCTGGCCGACCTGCACCAGTCGCGCCCTGAGGCTCGCGATGCTGCGGCCCACGGCGAGCCGGCCACGGCAGCAGGCGGCGATCCGTCGGCGACCGCCAGTGGCGACCTTGCGGCTCCAGCAGGCAACGTAGATCGCGGCGACTGGACGCCGCCTCGCCGCATCGTCTACGTGAGCTGCAATCCCGCGACGCTGGCGCGCGATGCCGGGCTGCTGGTGCATCAGGCGGGCTACCGCTGCACGGCAGCGGGCGTGGTGAACATGTTCCCCCACACGGCGCACGTGGAGAGCATGGCGGTGTTCGATCTGGCTTGAGGGAGGGCATCGGGTGATGCGCCGCAAATGAAACGCAGCAAATGAAGCGCAGCACATGAAGCGCAGCACATGAGGTGCCGCAAAGGAAAAGGGGCCCGAAGGCCCCTTTTCTTTGGATGCGGCCCGTCTGGCCGCTGCCGCTTACTCGCGTTCGCCGCCGAAGATGCCCAGCAGGGCCAGCAGGCTCTGGAACACGTTGAAGATGTCCAGGTACAGGGCGAGGGTCGCGCTGATGTAGTTGGTCTCGCCGCCGTCGATGATCTGCTTGAGGTCGTACAGCATGTAGGCGCTGAAGATCGCGATGGCCGCGACCGAGATCGCCATCATGCCGGCGGACGAGCCGACGAACACATTGATGATGCCGCCGACCATCAGCACGACGGCGCCGACGAACAGCCACTTGCCCATGCCCGACAGGTCACGCTTGATGACGCTGGCCAGGCTCGCCATCACGAAGAACACGCCAGCGGTGCCGCCGAAGGCCGTCATCACGAGCTCGGGGCCGTTCTTGAAGCCCAGCACCATCGCGATCAGGCGCGAGAGCATCAGGCCCATGAAGAAGGTGAAGCCGAGCAGCACGGGAACGCCAGCAGCGGAGTTCTTGGTCTTCTCGATCGCGAACATGAAGCCGAAGGCGCCCGCGAGGAACACGACGAGGCCGATGCCGCCCTTGAGCGAGGCCGTGATGCCCGTCGCCACACCGATCCAGGCGCCCAGCACGGTGGGGATCAGGCTCAGCGCGAGCAGCCAGTAGGTATTGCGCAGCACCTTGTTGCGCTGCTCCTGCGAGGCCACGTAGCCGTAACCGGCATTCGGGCCGATGGTCTGGACTTGGTCGTTCATGTCTTTTGCTCCTTGGAGGACGTGCAAAGGCACGGTTGAGGCAAATTCTAGGACCAATCGCCGCGAGTCCGTTAACCGGACGCCAGTCGCTGCCTACTTTTTGTAAGGGTTCTTTTGCCCGGACAGTCCGCGAACGGAGGGCTGGCACCCGTTATGCTTTCACGGTCAGACTTACTTCAATACCTGTCATGAAAAGCAAACCCGTACTCGAATTCGCCGACGTCAAGGCCATCGCCGCCGCAGCGGAGGCAGAAGCCGCCAAGAACAACTGGGCCGTGAGCATCGCCATCGTGGACGACGGCGGCCATCTGCTGCACCTGCAGCGCCTCGATGGCGCGGCGCCGATCTCCGCGCACATCGCGCCGGCCAAGGCCAACACGGCGGCCCTGGGACGGCGCGAGAGCCGAATCTATGAAGAGATGGTCAATGGCGGTCGCGTCTCGTTCCTGAGTGCGCCGGAGCTCAAGGGGCTGCTCGAAGGCGGCGTGCCGATCATGAAGGACGGCCAGTGCCTGGGCGCCGTCGGGGTCAGTGGCGTCAAGTCGACCGAAGACGCCCAGATCGCCCGGGCAGGGATTGCAGCCATCGGGCTGTGACCGCTTCAGGGCGCGGCTCGCTGCGCTCTGCCACGATGAACAACGCCGGCATGTGCCGGCGATGTCGTGTGGGGGTGGGAAAAAAAGTGCCTGGCTAGTTGGTGAAAGCCTTTGGCTGGCATAAAAACGACCTTGGAGACTGCAAAGCCTCGGGTCGCCCCACGATGAAACTGTTTGCTCTGGAATCCTGGAGAAGGACCTACTTGGTGAGGATCAGCTTGCCGAGCTTGGTTTCCTGCAAGCGGTAGAGCGAGCCGTTGTGCAGGATGCTGACTGCCTTCTGGCCCTTGAGCAATTCGGAACTGCTCATGGTCGAGGTGGCGTTGCGCGAGGAGCCCGTGTCGGCTGCGGCGCCGGCTTCGGTCTGGCGAGTGAGTTCGTTCATGGTGTGAAGGGTAAGAGTCGCTTGCATCACAGTGATCTCCTGATGTGCAAATGATAATTATTCGCAAATGGAAAGGCAAGCTCTTTTTGCCGATGTCCGGGTCGCCATACGGGTTGTCATGACTTCGGCTCGGTGATGAAGCCGATCTTGCGGATACCCGATTGCTGCGCCGCGGCCATGGCCTGTGCCACGCGCTCATAGCGCACGGCCTTGTCGCCACGGATATGAAGCTCCGGCTGCGGGTTCTGGCGGGACGCGGCCTGCAACTGCGACTGCAGCGCCGCGTCATCGATGCGGCTTTCGTTCCAGTAATAGCTGCCGTCGGCGTCGACGCTCAGGCGCACGGTCTCCGGCTTGGCGTCCTGCGGCTGGTTGCTCGCGCGCGGCAGATCGATGTTGACGGAATGCTTCATCACCGGCACGGTGATGATGAAGATGATGAGCAGCACCAGCATGACGTCCACCAGGGGCGTCATGTTGATCTCGTTCATCACGTCGTCGGTCTCGTCCTGGGTGCCGAAGGCCATGATCAGCCGCCTTTCTTCATGGGCACGACGTTGCGCGCGCCGGCGCCGTTGGGGACGCGGGCGCCGGTGACGAAGTACGCGTGCAGGTCGTGCGCGAAGCGGTTCAGCCGCGAGATGACGCTCTTGTTGCCGCGCACCAGCGCGTTGTAGCCCAGCACCGCGGGAATGGCGACGGCCAGGCCCAGTGCCGTCATGATCAGCGTCTCGCCGATCGGGCCGGCAACCTTGTCGATCGTGGCCTGGCCGGCCACGCCGATGGCCAGCAGGGCGTGGTAGATGCCCCAGACCGTGCCGAAGAGGCCGACGAAGGGGGCGGTGGAGCCGACCGAGGCAAGAACGGCCAGGCCCGACTGCAGCTTGGCGGTGGAGTCGTCGATGGAATTGCGCAGGCTGCGGGTGACCCATTCGCTGATGTCGATCGAGTCGTGCAGTTGCGGGCGAGCGTCGCCATCCTGGCGCAGCACGTGGGCTGCGGCGCCGCGCCCCTCGATCACGAGCTGGCGGAACGGATTCGCCGGGTCGCTGCCGAGCTTGGCCAGGCCGTCGGCGAAGTCGGCGCTGTGCCAGAAGGCTTCGGTGCTGCGGGACTGGGCCGAGACGCGGCGCAGGTCGAGCGCCTTGACGATGATGACCATCCACGAGGCGAGCGACATGCCCAGCAGGAGGAGGGCGACGCCGCGCGTGACGATGTCACCTTGCGCCCACATGTTCATCAGGCCGAGTTGGGAATCCATGGGCAATGCTCCGGGAGTTTCAATTGAGGACGAAGTTGACGGGCGCCGTGTACCACATGGCCTGCGGCACGCCGCCCACCTTGCCGGGGACGTACCGGCATTTCATGACGTAGTCGAGCGCGGCGCGGTCGAGCCGCTCGAAGCCGCTGCCCTTGGAGAGTTCCGCGCGCTGGGGCAGACCGTCGGTGCCGATGAGCACGCGGACGACGACCTTGCCCTGCTCGCCCAGACGGCGGCTGACGGCCGGGTAGGAGGGCAAGGGGTTGTTGAGGTATGCGGCGTCCGATGAGGGCATCTCCACCTTGGGCGGCGCGGGGGGCGCGGCCGCAGGGGCGGGCGGCACTGCGGCCGCGACCGGGGCCTGGATCGGGGGCGCCGGCGGTTGCGGCGCGATGACGCCTGTGGGCGCGTTCGGCGCCGGCGTCGGGTCGGCAATGGCGACCGGTTGCGGCGCGGGCTGGATGACCGGCTGCGTCTTGCGCACGACCGGCTCCTTGGGCGGCGCCGGCGGCTGGACCGGCACCTCGGGCTTGGGCGCGGGCGGCGTGATGATCTCGCTGAGCACCTCCACCGGCACGATGACCTCGACCGCGCGGCGGATCAGGCCCGACTGAATCGCCCAGAGCAGGGCCACGTGGAACAGCACGACCCCGCCTGCGATCGCCACATTGCGGCTCAGAAAGGAGGGGGAAGGGGAGGGTTGATCGATCATGAGCCCGATGGGCGGCGGCACCGTGCCGGCCGCACGCAGAAGTCTACTTCCTGAAGATCCACCAGGACGAACTGATGACGAGGATCAGGCTGCCGCCAAGGGCTGAGAGGATTTCCATGCCTTGCCTTCCGTGATGGAACTGGCGAGCTGGATGACGGCTGCGCGCTGCTGCGCAGATTCCTGGTGCAGTGCGGCGACGGGATGGGAGGAGCTGCATTGCGCGACGATGTCCCGCGCGCAGCCCTCGCATTGCCCGCATTGCGTGGCCACGCCGAGTTCGAGCTGGATGTCATCAAAGCCCAGACCGGCACGCACATGGCGGGCGATGTCGCGGTCAGAAATTCGATGGCACACGCAGACGATCATGGCGGCAGGCCTGTGGCTGGCTGTTGATGAGGCGTTCAGTATAAATGCGAATCCGTCGCATTTGCAATGACCATGACGGGCGAAGTGACGGGGTCTTGATCTGAATCAAACTTTTTTTCAATACAAATGAGATCGATTCGCAATACAATTCCGTCAGGCAATCTGCGCGGTCTCCTGCACCGGCGATCAACCCAGCAACTCCATCCGAAAGTTATCCCGTGCAAACCAACAGCAGATCCGTCAAGGCCATCCGGAGCCTTCGTTCTGAGAGGGGGGCGTCCTCTGCCTTCAAGAAAAACGGCGTGATGCTCGGCCTGTCGGCGGCGATCGCGCTGCCGCTGGGCGTTCAGGCCCAGACGGCGGCCCCGCCTGCTGCCACCAGCGCCACGACGCTCAAGGAAGTGACTGTCCAGGGCAAGAAGATCGACCCGAACCCCAACGCCGAAGTCGGGGCGCCCTACAAGGCCAGGACCTCGGGCGACACGCGTTACACGCGCCCGCTGGCCGAAGTGCCGCAGACGATCTCGGTGATCACGAAGTCCGCCATCGACGATTCGGGTTTCACGGACCTCAAACAGATCCTGGATGCGCAGCCCGGCGTGACCCTCGGCACCGGCGAGAACGGCAATGCCTTCGGCGACCGCTACATCATCCGCGGCCAGGAAGCGCGCAGCGACGTGTTCGTCGATGGCCTGCGCGACCCCGGCATGACGACGCGCGAGAGCTTCGCCATCGAGCAGCTTGAAATCTCCAAGGGCGCGAACTCGAGCTTCGCCGGGCGCGGCACGGCCGGCGGCGCGATCAACGCGATCACCAAGCAGGCGACGCTCGACTACGACTTCGGCAAGATCAGCGCCGCTCTCGGTACCGACAGCCACCGCCGGCTCACGCTCGACGTGAACAAGGCCTTCAACAACACCTTCGCGCTGCGCGCCAATGCGCTCTACGGCGACGAAGACGTGCCGGGCCGCGCGCCCTCGAGCCGCAGCCGGCACGGCCTGGCGCTGTCGGGCCTGTGGGAGTTCAGCAAGGACTTCTCGCTGACGCTCGACTACTACGGCATGCGCGGCAAGGACAAGTACCCCGACCTTGGCGGCTATCTGCGTGGCACCGTGCCCAACCGCGTTCCGGCGTCCAACGTGCCGGTGTATGCGCAGGCCCAGGACTTTCTCGAGTCCGACGTCGACACCATCACGGCACGCATCAAGTACCGCTTCTCGCCTGCGACCAGCCTGAACAGCCTCACGCGTTACGGCACCTCCAACAATGGCTACGTGGTCACGGGCGCTTCGGACCGCACGGCCAACATTGGCGGCGTGCCCTACAACACGGCCCAGCTGAGCACGCACAACGGTTGGCAGGAGGTCGAGTATTTCGCGCACCAGACCAACCTGCGCATGGACCGCGAACTGGCCGGCAAGAAGCACGAGTTCATCTTCGGCGTCGAGTACACGGACCACAAGGTGCTCAAGGGCACCTACAGCGTCACCAATGCCGGGGCCTTCAACTGCCGCACCGCAGCGGGCGCCGGCGCCAACAATGCGTTCTGCACGCTCGGCCCGAACGGTGCGCCGGTGGCCAACCTCAACACGCTGATGAACCGCCAGATCAACCGCGCCGGCTGGAACGCGGACTGGCAGGTCAAGACCTGGTCGCTGTCGGCCATGGACACGGTGGATCTGACCGACAGGTTCACCGCCTTCGGCGGCCTGCGCCTCGACCGGTTCGACTATTCCCTGCTGACCGGAACCAACGGCGTTCAGAGCGCCGCCTATGGCTACAAGGACACGCTGACGAATGGCCACGTCGGCCTGTCTTACAAGATCAGCCCGCTCGGCATGGTCTACGGCAGCATCTCGACGGCGGCCGACATCAACGGCGGCGAGTCCGACGTCGGCACCAATGCGGGCTATGGTGGCGCCATCATCAATGCCGGCACCATCGGCAATGCCGAACCCGAGAAGTCGCGCAACATCGAACTCGGCACCAAGTGGAACCTGTTCGACGACAAGCTGCTGCTCACGGCGGCCCTGTTCCGCAACACCAAGTCGGGCGTGATGGAGGGCAATGGCTACACCGCCACTGGCACCTACAACAGCGGCCGCAACCGGGTGCAGGGCATCGAGCTGGGTCTCGCGGGCAACATCACCGAGAAGCTGTCGGGCCAGGTGGGCATGACGGTCTTGAAGTCGCGCGTGCTGGCATCCGCCACGCCGGCGAACGTGGGCCTGCCGCTGAGCAACTTCGCCGACCGCTCCTATTCGGCGCAGGTCAAGTACGAGTTCACGCCGGGCTTCTATCTGGGCGTGGCCGCACGCTACGAGAGCGACCGCTGCGCAGGCCAGCCCGACTCCGCTGCGGGCTACAACGCCGCTGGCCAGTGCACGCAGCCGATCCCGGCCTACACGGTGTACGACCTGTTCGGCGCCTACCGCTTCAACAAGCACTGGGAAGTACGGGCGAACGTGCTCAACGCGACCGACAAGGAGTACTACCTGGCCGGCTACCGCTCGGGTTCGTTCCTGTACAAGGGTGATGCGCGGGCAATCCGCGCCACCGTGAACTACGAGTTCTGACGCCCGTGCCCTGATGGACGCACGCCCCGAGCCCCTCCGGTCCCTGCCTGCAGGCATCTTCTGCGCGCAGGACTACGAGGTACTTGCGTCGCGTCACATGGCCGCTGCCACCTTCGCCTATGTGGCCGGCGGCAGCGGCAGGGACATTTCGCTGGCGGCCAACGCGGCAGCCTTCGGCCGCTGGTCGATCATTCCACGCCTGCTGCGCGACCTGCGTGAGGGGCATACACGGCTGCGGCTGGAGGGGCAGGACTTCGCCCATCCGGTGCTGCTGGCGCCCGTGGCGTTCCAGCGCCTGGTTCACGCGCGAGGCGAGCTTGAAACGGCGCGCGCTGCGGCGGTGACCGACACCTGTCTCGTTGGCAGTACGCTGTCGTCGTATCCGCTCGAAGAGGTCGCCGCAATGGCCGGGCCGCGCCGCTGGTTCCAGCTGTATCTGCAGCCCAGCCGTGACGCCACACAGGATCTGCTGCGGCGTGCCGAAGACGCGGGTTACGAAGCGCTGGTGCTGACGCTCGACGCGTCGGTGCAGACCGGCGGTCTCGGCGCGCTGCGCGCAGGCTTTCGCATGCCGGATGACTGCATCGCCGCCAATCTGGCCGGCTACCCTGCGGCGGGCGATGCGCCGCCGTCCGGCGCGAGCCGGATCTTCCAGGGTGCGATGCGGCATGCACCGACCTGGGACGACCTCGATTGGCTCATGGGCCAGACCCGCCTGCCGGTGTGGGTCAAGGGCGTGCTGAGTCCGCAGGATGCGCTGGCGCTGCAGGCGCGGGGCGTTCGCGGGCTGGTGGTCTCCAATCACGGTGGACGCAGCCTGGACGGCGCACCGGCGAGCCTTGACGTGCTGCCCGCCATCCGGCGCGCCGTCGGCCCTGATCTGGCGCTGCTGCTCGACAGCGGCGTGCGGTCGGGCACCGACATCTTCAAGGCCATCGCCCTGGGGGCCGACGCGGTGCTCGTCGGGCGCCTGCAGATGTATGCGCTCAGCGTCGCTGGCGCACTGGGCGTGGCGCATATGATCCGATTGCTGCGCGAAGAGCTGGAGATCTGCATGACACAGGCGGGCTGTGCGACCCTGCAGGACATCGGGTCCGATGCGCTCGTGCCCGCCGCCCAGGCGCTTTGAACTTGCAACCCATTCCCCACACAGAATGCTGATCTCTATCGACAAGGTGCTCGACAAGAACGAGGTTCGCGAATGCCGCGCGGCGCTGGACGCGGCGCGCTGGCAGGACGGCGCGCTCACGGCCGGGAGCCTGGCGCGCACCGTCAAGCAGAACCAGCAGGTCGACGATGCCGACCCGCAGGCCGTTGCATGGGGTGAGCGCATCGTGCGGCGCATCGGGGGACATCCCCTGTTCATCTCGGCCGCCTTGCCGCGGCGGATCCATCCGCCCAAGTTCAACCGCTATGCGGATGGCGGGACCTATGGTGCGCACGTCGACGCGGCCGTCATGCATTTGCCAGGGGCGGGGCTGACGCTGCGCAGCGATCTGTCGGCCACCCTGTTCCTGTCGGAGCCGGACGACTATGACGGGGGCGAGCTGGAGATCGAAAGCCCGTTCGGCGTCCAGGCCGTCAAGCTCGAAGCAGGCGACATGGTGCTGTATCCCTCGTCGAGTCTGCACCTGGTGACACCCGTCACGCGCGGTGCGCGCGTGGCTTCCTTTTTCTGGATCGAGAGCCTCGTCGCCGACGACGGGGCCCGGGCCCTGCTGTTCGATCTCGATCAGTCGATCCAGGGCATTACCGCCACCGTCGGTGCGGGCGATCAGCACCTGCTGGCGCTGACGGGCGTGTACCACAACCTGCTGCGGCGTTGGGCCACGCCCTGAACCGGCCGGCGCGATGCCGGCCGGGGGGGGCGGATCAGCTGATCTCGCCCATCTGCGACTGCAGGTAGTTCTGCAGGCCCACCTTGCCGATGAGGTCGATCTGGGTTTCCAGGAAGTCGATGTGCTCCTCGGTGTCGTCGAGGATGCCCTGGAGCAGGTCGCGCGACACATAGTCGCGCACACTCTCGCAATGGGCGATGCCGTCCTTGATGGTGGCCTGCGCACCCTGTTCGGCCTTGAGGTCGCAGCCGAGCGCCTCGGGCACGTCCTCGCCCACCATGAGCTTGCCCAGGTCCTGCAGGTTGGGCAGGCCGTCGAGCATGAAGATGCGGTCCATCAGCTTGTCGGCGTGCTTCATTTCGCCGATGGACTCCTCGTATTCCTTCTTCGCGAGCTTGTCCAGGCCCCAATGCTTGAACATCCTGTAGTGCAGGAAGTACTGGTTGATGGCTGTGAGTTCGTTCTTGAGCTGGGCTTGCAGGTGTTGTATGACTTGGGGATCGCCTTTCACAGCACTCTCCTGGGTTTGTTGTTGGTGAGCGCATTGTCGGTGCACGCGCGGCGAGCGACAACCGCGCGCGCGATAACCCCAGGCCAACGGATTGGTTGCGTTTGAGGTTGATAGGCGTTCGTATTTGCGCCGGTGCGCGGATCAGCCGCCGCTGGCGTCGATCACCTGCGCCGCCGCGTTCACCACGGCTGCGATGCGGCCGACGTCGCGCAACTGCTGCGTGCTCATGCCTTCGGTCTTGAGCAGGTCGTGGTGGCTCTTCACGCAGAAATGGCACTTGCCCACGATGCTGGCGGCCAGCGCATAGGCTTCGAACTTGAGCTTGCTCACGCCGCCATGGCTGGCGTAGGCGTTCATTCGCAGCTCGGGCCGCAAGGTCTTGAGATCATCATCGGCCGCCATCTCGACGAACGGATACCAGACGTTGTTCATGCCCATGAGCGCGGCGGCGGTCAGGGCCGCGTTGCGTTCGGCCTCGGGCGTGGCGGCCGAAAAGGCATCGACCAGCGGCCGGCTGCGCGCGGCGAACGCGGCTGCCAGCGCCACGGCCGTGGCGTCCTCGGGTGCGAGCGAAGAGCGGGCGATGACGGCGTCGAGGTTGAGCCGGATGTCCTTGGCAAAGTCCGGAATCCGGTCCTTGAGGGCTTGCAGGAAGTCCATGATTGATTCCTTGGAGAGATGGAGGGGCCCTGCGTGCGCGGCCGCTCGGGCCGCGCACGGTGTTCAGGGAAGGAAGAAAGGCTTACAGCGTGGCGCCGCCGGCCGCACGGTTTACAGCGTGGCGCCGCCGGCCGCACGGTTGCACGGGCACAGCTCGTCGGTTTGCAGGCCGTCGAGAATGCGCAGGACTTCCTGCGGGCTGCGGCCGACGTTCAGGTTGTTCACGCTGACGTGCTGGATGGTGTTGTCCGGATCGACGATGAAGGTCGCGCGCAGGGCCACGCCCTCGGTCTTGTCGCGCACGCCGAGCTGGTCGATCAGCGCGCCGGTGGTGTCGCCGAAGGCATAGTGGTTGAGCTTGTCGAGGTCCTTGTGCTCGCGGCGCCAGGCCAGCTTGACGAACTCGTTGTCGCCACTGCCGCCGAGCAGTACGGCGTCCCGGTCGGCGAAGTCACGCGCGAGCTTGCCGAACTCGACGATCTCGGTCGGGCAGACGAAGGTGAAGTCCTTCGGGTAGAAGTAGATGACCTTCCACTTGCCGGGAAAGGACTTCTCGGTGATGGTTTCGAAGGCCGACTGGCCGTTTTCCTCGGGCAGGTTGAAGCCGGGCTTGGCCGCAACGACGGAGAAGGCTTCGAGTTTGTCGCCAATGGTTTTCATGACTGGATTCCCTTGTTGGTATGAACGTGGCTATTTGCGAAATGCTGTGGCGCACAAAAAGTAGGATAGGGCCGGAACGCGCGATAACCCATTGATTTCATTGAACGTCGCCATAGATATTTACAAATGAGAATTATTCTCATACACTTGATGCCCATCACCCGCTAGCCACTCGGGCCGCCGCGTCGCTTCAAGCGATCAGCGCGCCTCCATGCAGCCAGCAGTTGTTTTTCAACTGTCATCACAAGGCTTCATCGTGGCAAACCCCGACGCATTCCGCGTTTCCTCCGTTCCTTTCCATCTGCCCCTGCGGCGACTTCCCTGGCTGGTCGCGCTGGCCTGCGGCACGCTGGCGACCGCCCAGGCGCAGTCTCCAGGCCAGGTGCCAACTCAGGGCGCCCCCTCGGCGGCACAGGTCCGGACTGCAGCACCCGCCACGACCGTGGCCGCAGCCGGGGCGCTGAAGGAGGTGGTCATCAGCGGCTCGCGCAGCGAGCAGGACCCGGACGAGTTGCCGATGAGCATCGACGTGATCAACCGGCAGCAGATTGAGGAAAGGCAGATCCGCGACATCCGTGACCTTGCGCGCGACCTGCCCAATGTGGTGGTCAAGCGCTCGGCAGCGCGCTTCACGCTGGCGGGCCAGCCGGCCTTCGGACGCGACCAGAATGCCGGCTTCAACATCCGTGGACTCGACGGCAACCGCGTGCTGATGCTGGTCGATGGCATTCGCCAGCCACGCAGCTACGTGTTCAGTGCCAATGCCTTCGGCCGCGACTATCTGGACATCGGGCTGATCCAGCGCGTGGAGGTGGTGCGGGGTGCGGCGTCGGCGCTCTATGGCTCGGACGCCATGGGAGGGCTGGTTCACTTCGTCACCGTGGACCCGGAGCAGTTCCTCGCGCCGGGCAAGGCCCTGGGCGGCACGGCCTCGGTCGGCTATGACGGCGATGACAAGGGCGTGAACGTCGGCGGCACGGTGGCCGGCCGCATCGGCGAGTCCGCGCAGTGGCTGCTCGGACTGAACACCAGCCGCTCCGACGGCTTGAAGAACATGGGTTCCAACAACGCTGCGAACGTCGACCGGACCGCGCCCAACCCCGAGACCGACAAGGGCCGCGCGCTGCTGGGCAAATTCGTGTGGACGCCCGGAGGTGGGCAGCGCCACGTGCTGACGCTGGAGCACGTCGACAAGCGGGCCGACTACACGCTGCTGTCGGCCATTGCCAAGCCGCCACTGACGGCGACGTCCACCGTCCGCGCCAACGCATTCACCGACATGGAGCGCGACCGCCTGACATGGGACGGGCGCTGGCGCGTGAACTCGGCCCTGGCCGATGAACTGCAGGCCGTGCTGAGTGTGCAGGACGCGCATTCACGCGAGTACACCTTCGAGGACCGCAACACGGCGGCCGACCGGGTCCGTGACACGACCTACGACGAACGCACCTTCCAGGCGAACCTGCAGGCCGCCAAGGTCGTGCGGATGGCGGGCGGCTGGTCGCAGAAGATCACCTATGGCCTGGACACCACCCGCGCCCGGATCAACAACCGGCAGACCGGCCTCACGCCGGCCGCAGGCGAGACCTTCCCCCTCAAGCGCTTTCCCGACACGCGCGAGTCGAGCGTGGCGTTCTATCTGCAGGACGAGTTTGTCGGTGGCGCCTGGAGCATCACGCCGGGCGTGCGGATCGACCGCTTCTCGCTCGACGCCTCGCAAGCGGGCTTCTCGCCTCCGTCAACCACGCCAGCGGCCTCGCTGTCGGGCTCGGCGACCTCGCCCAAGCTGGGCGTGCTGTTCCGCGCGACGCCATCCTGGAGCGTCTATGGCAACTATGCAGCCGGCTTCAAGGCGCCCAACGCGAATCAGGTCAACGGCTATTTCGAGAACATCACCGCGTTCTACAAGACCATTCCCAACCCGAACCTCAAGCCCGAGAAGAGCCAGAACCTCGAGCTGGGGGTGCGCGGCCGGACTGGGAAGCTGTCGCTGGACGTCGCAGCGTTCACGGGTCGCTTCAAGGACTTCATCGAAGAGACCCGGCAGGTGGGCGGCGCAGGCGTGCCCGGCAACCCGACGATCTTCCAGACGGTGAACATCGGCAAGGTCCGCATCAGCGGTTTCGAGGTCAAAGGGGACTTCGACTGGGGTCGAGCGCTCGGCGGCGCCTTCAGCACCCCATTTGCCTATGGCCGCACCCAGGGCCGCGACACCAACACCGGCAAGCCCGTCAACTCGATCCAGCCCGAGCGCCTGAGCCTGGGCGTCAAGTACGACAGCGGCCCCTGGAGCGGCCGTCTCGACGTGACGCACCGCGCCGCCAAGAAGGCGCAGGACATCGATGGCGCCGCCACGCAGTTCAAGACGCCGCAGGCCACGACCTTCGATCTGAGCGGGCAGTGGCGCCTGAGCCGGACCGTGCGGCTGAACGCCGGCATCTACAACCTGACCGACCGCAAGTACTGGAACTGGTCCGACGTGATTGGCGTGGCGGCCAACTCGCCGGTGGCCGATGCCTACACCCAGCCGGGGCGCTACGTGCGCGTGGCGCTGGTTGCGGATTTCTGAGCGGACGACGTTCCACACCCCAAGGAGTACATCACCCATGAATGCAGCCACATCCACCAGCGCCAGCACAGGCGCACTGGCGAATGCCAGCACGATCCGCGAACGGTTCGGCGCGGCACGCGGGTCCGGCAAACGGGCCCGCGAGGCAGCCGAGGCCATCGGCATCAGCGAAGGGCAGGCCATTGCGGCCCACGCCGGCAGCCACGACGGCGCGCTCAAGGCCGTCCCCCTGCGCGGGCCGTGGATCGACCTGCTGCAGTCGCTGGAGCTGTGCGGGCCGCTGATGGCATTGACCCGCAACGATTCGACGGTGCATGAGAAGACCGGGGTCTACCGCAAGCTCTCCGCTGCGGGACACGTGGGCCTTGCACTCGGCGAAGACATCGACCTGCGGCTGTTCTTCGACCGCTGGCACGCTGGCTTCCGAGTCACCGAGCCGGCCACCCAGCCCGGCAATCCGCCAGCGACGAGCCTGCAATTTTTTGATCCGCAGGGCGTGGCGGTCCACAAGATCTACCCGCGCGAGGCCACGGACCGCGAAGCCTTTGACGCGGTCGCTGCGCAGCATGCCGATGCGTCGCTGGAGTACCTCTTCGGCGCCTCGCAGGCGCCCGCCGCCGTGCGGCCGGATCGGGAGGTGGATACCGAGGCGCTCGCGCAAGCCTGGGGCTCGATGAAGGACACGCACGAGTTCTTTCCGCTGATGAAGAAGTTCGACGTCGAGCGACAGCAGAGCTTTCGCCTGATGGAGGGCCGCTTCACACAGCGCGCACCCACCGGCACGCTCGAGCGTCTGCTTGGTGAGGCGGCGATGGACGGCACGCCGATCATGGTGTTCGTCGGCAGCCCGGGCTGCATCCAGATCCACACCGGACCCGTCAGGCGCGTCGAGCCGATGGACGTGCCGGCCCGGGGTGGTGCGCCGGCTGCGCGCTGGCTCAATGTTCTCGATCCCGGCTTCAATCTGCATCTGCGGGAGGACCTGATCCGCAGCGTCTGGGTGGTGGAGAAGCCCACGAGCGATGGCGTGGTGACCTCGGTCGAGGCGTTCGACGCGAACGGCGGACTCATGGCCATGTTCTTCGGTGCGCGCAAGCCTGGTCAGCCCGAGCTGGAGGCCTGGCGCAGTATCGTGCGGCGCCTGCCGGTCGCCGGAGCGCTTGCAGCATGAGCGGGCGCCGCCGTCTCGTCCCGGCCGCAGCATCGCCGTCGGGCCAACCGGGGCTTGTTCATCTGGCGGGCGCTTTCATGTCGCCAGAGGATGCAGCCATTCGCCGACGCGCCGCTCTTCGATGGATGGGGGCGTCGATCCTGGGCGGGACGGCCACTCTCATGCCGCTGGCCGGCTCGGCGCAGGGCACCGGCCCCCGTCTCGTGACCGTGACGGGGGCCATCACCGAAGTGGTGTACGCGTTGGGCGCCCAGGCTCAGCTGGTGGGTACGGACACCACCAGCCTGTATCCGGCGGCGGCGCTGGCGACGCCCAAGGTCGGCTACATGCGTCAGCTGTCGGCCGAAGGGCTGCTCTCGCTGCGGCCGGATGCCATCATCGCCACGACCGAGGCGGGACCGGCCGTGGTGCTCGACCAGGTGCGAAGCGCCGGCGTGAGGGTGGAGCTGGTGCAGGCCGACCACACCTGGGGCGAGGTGCAGCGCAAGTTCCAGGCGGTCGGCCGCGCGGCAGGCCGCCAGGCGCAGGCGGCGGCGCACCTGGCTCGACTCGAGGCGGACTGGGCCGCCGTGTCGCAGCGCGTGGCTTCGATGAGTCGGTCGCGGCCCCGTGTGCTGTTCGTGCTGTCGCACAGCGGCAGCCCGCAGGTCTCCGGCGAGCGCACGGCGGCCGACGCGATGATCCGCCTCGCAGGCGGCGCCAATTGCCTGGCGGGCTTCGAGGGCTACCGACCGATGACGGCCGAAGCCATGGCGGCGGCAGCACCGGACGTGATCCTGACCAGCACGCAAAGTGTGGAGGCGCATGGCGGCGTCGACCGCTTCTGGTCGCGGCCCGAGCTGGCCCTCACGCCAGCCTATCGGCGCAAGGCGCTGGTCACGATGGACGCCTTGCTGCTGCTCGGCTTCGGGCCGCGCCTGCCGGCTGCCGTGGGTGAATTGCACCGCAGGTTCCTGGCCACATGAGTGCCGGCAGTCTGACGACCCGCCTGTCGCCCCGCGCGACGCTCACGGCCGGTCTCGTGCTCGTGACGCTGGCCTTCGTCTTTGCCAGCGCGCGTGGCGCCTACGCCATTGCGCCCCAGCAACTGGCGACGCTGCTGTGGGAGGGGCTGATCGGCCAGTCCACGCCGTCGCCAGAGCATCTGGTCTTCTTCAACATCCGGTTGCCGCGTCTGGTGCTGGGCGTGGCCGCTGGCGCGGGCCTTGGGCTCGCGGGTGCTCTCATGCAGGGGTTGTTTCGCAATCCGCTGGCCGACCCGGGGCTGATCGGCATCAGCAGCGGAGCGGCGCTCGCGGCCGCAGCCGGCATCGTGCTGGGCAGCCAGTGGCTTCCGGATCTTCCGCGACAGCTTGGAAGCTGGACGCTGGTGCTCATGGCATTTCTCGGGGGCCTGGGCGTGACCGGCCTGATCTACGCGTTCTCCCAGCATGAAGGCGGCACCCGGCTCGGCATGATGCTGCTGGCCGGGATTGCAGTGAACGCGCTTGCAGGCGCCGGGCTCGGGCTGCTGAATTTTCTGGCGACCGATGAGCAGCTGCGCAACATCCAGTTCTGGCTGCTCGGCAGCCTGGGCGGCGCGCGCTGGAGCGCTGTCGCGCTGGTCAGCGCACTCGTGGTGCTTGCCAGCGGCGCCGGGCTGGCGCTGGCCCGGCCGCTCGATGCGATCGCATTGGGAGAAAGCCAGGCGGCCCTGCTGGGCGTGCCGGTCGAGCGGGTCAAGCGCATCGCGGTGGTCGTCACCGCGCTGGCCGTCGGCAGCGTCACCGCGACGACCGGAATCATCGGATTCGTCGGCCTGGTCGCGCCGCACATGGTGCGCCTGGTCGCAGGGCCCGGTCATCGGGTGGTGCTGCCCGGGTCGGCGTTGCTGGGCGCTGCGCTGGTGCTGCTGGCCGACAGCGTGGCCCGGACGGTGGCCCGGCCGGCCGAGCTGCCGCTGGGTGTTCTGACGGCGCTGATCGGCGTGCCCTTCTTTCTGGCTCTGCTGCACCGGGTGCGGGGGAGGGTGCTGTGATCGAGCTGCTTGGCGTCGCGGCACGGGCAGGGCGTCGGGAATTGCTGGCGCCCCTCAGCCTGCGCTTCCCGCCGGGCCGGGTCACGGCAATCCTCGGCCCCAATGGTGCCGGCAAGTCGACCCTGCTGGGCCTGATGGCGGGATTGCGCGCGCCGCACGGGGGGCAGGTGCTGCTGAACGGCCAGACGCTGGGCGCGCAGTCGGCAACGCAGCTGGCCCTGCAGCGCGCCTTCATGCCGCAGGATGCGTCCTCGGCCTTCGACTTCACCGTGCGCGAGATCGTGCAGCTCGGCCGCTATCCGCACCGGTTGCGACCCGCCTCCAACGAGGAAGGGCTGATCGACGACGCGCTGCGTGCGACCGGCGTGCTGGAGTTGCAGCATCGCGTGCTCAACACGCTGTCGGGCGGGGAGAAGGCGCGGGCGCAGCTGGCGCGGGTGCTGTGCCAGGTCTGGGAGACCTCGCCTGATGAGCGGCCCCGCTGGCTGCTGCTCGATGAGCCGACGGCCGCTCTCGACCTGTCGCACCAGCATCAGGTGCTTCGCCTCGTACAGGCCTGGGCGCATGGACGTGGCGTGGGGGTGGTGGCCGTGCTGCACGACCTCAATCTCGCGCTGCGCTACGCCGATGACGTGCTGCTGCTCAAGCAGGGCCGGGTCGAGGCCTGGGGGCCGGCGGCCACGGTGCTGTCGCCCGAGGCCGTGGCTGGCATCTGGAACGTGCCTTGCGAGGCCGCGCGTGCGGCCGACGGGGTGCCGCAGTTCCTGATCGGTGCCTGAATCGGAGCCGGATCCAGGGCTCAGTAGTCGAGCCGCTCCGGCCGGACTTCCTGCAGGATCGTGGTGGCGATCTCCTCGATCGACTTGGTGGTCGTCGACAGCCAGCGGATGCCGGCGCGGCGCATCATGGCCTCGGCCTCGTTGACTTCGGCCCGGCAGTTGTCGAGCGAGGCGTATTTAGAGTTCGGCCGCCGCTCGTTGCGGATCTCGCTGAGCCGCTCGGGCTGGATGGTCAGGCCGAAGATCTTGGCGCGGTGCGGCACCAGCGCGGGCGGCAGCTGGCGCCGCTCGAAGTCTTCGGGGATCAGCGGGTAGTTGGCGGCCTTCAGTCCGTACTGCATGGCCAGGTAGAGCGAGGTCGGCGTCTTGCCGCTGCGACTCACGCCCACCAGAATCACGTCGGCAGCCTGCAGGTCGCGGTTGGACTGCCCGTCGTCATGCGACAGGCTGAAGTTGATGGCTTCGATCCGGTCGTTGTATTCCTTGCTCTTGCTGACGTCGCTGAAGCGGCCGATCCGGTGGTTGGACGTGAGGCCCAGTTCGGTCTCCAGGGGCCGCACGAAGGTGCCGAACATGTCCAGCAGCATGCCCTGGCAGCCGGTCTTGATCACGCCGAGGACTTCCATGTTCACGAGCGTGGTGAAGACGATGGGCTTCTTGCCTTCGACCAGGGCGGTGTGGTTGATCTGCCGCACCGCCTGGTGGGCCTTGTCCACGCTGTCGATGAAGGGCAGCCGGATGTGCCGGGCCTTGAGCTCGAACTGGGCCATGATGGCGTTGCCGAAGGTCTCGGCCGTGATCCCCGTGCCATCGGAGATGAAGAAGACGGTGCGTGTCGGCAGCATGCGGGGCGGCGCTTTCAGTGAAGGGGCAGGATGGTCAGGTACCGGCGGGCCGGCCCGCCTACAATCACGGCCATTATCCAAATATCCTGCGGATACCCGTTTTTCCCCATGCGCCGGCCCGACCCATTCGAACAAGCACAAAGTCCCAGCGCCAGCATGGACGCAGCGCGCCGCCATCGCGGCGAGGCCTGCGCAGCACCGGTTTTAACTTCTGGAGCTTTCCCATGTCTGCACTTTTCAGCCCGACCGCCCTGGTCGTTCCGTTTGAGAACCTGAGAATGAGTGACGTCGAGGCGGTTGGCGGCAAGAACGCCAGCCTCGGCGAAATGATCTCGCAGCTGCCGCAAGGCGTGCGGGTGCCCACGGGCTTTGCCACCACGGCGCACGCGTTCCGCGAGTTCCTGAAACATGACGGTCTGAGCGATCGCATCAATGCGCGCCTGGCCTCGCTGGACACCGAGGATGTGCGCGCGCTGGCGGCTGCCGGTGCCGAGATCCGGGCCATGGTGGAGGCGCAGCCCTTTCCGGCCGACCTGCAGAAGGCGATCGCCGAGGCGTTTGCGACGCTGAGCGCGGGCAACGCGCAGGCCAGTTTCGCGGTGCGTTCGTCGGCCACCGCCGAAGACCTGCCCGATGCTTCCTTCGCCGGCCAGCAGGAGACCTTCCTCAACGTCGTGGGCATCGACGACGTGCTGCACAAGATGAAGGAGGTGTTCGCCTCGCTCTACAACGACCGGGCCATCAGCTACCGCGTGCACAAGGGCTTCGCGCATGCCGACGTCGCCCTGAGCGCAGGCGTGCAGCGCATGGTGCGCTCCGACCTGGGCGCCGCAGGCGTGATGTTCACGATCGACACCGAATCGGGCTTCGACCAGGTGGTCTTCATCACCTCCAGCTATGGCCTGGGCGAGACGGTGGTGCAGGGCGCCGTCAACCCTGACGAGTTCTATGTCCACAAGCCGATGCTCCAGGCTGGCAAGCGCGCAGTGATCCGCCGCAACCTGGGCTCCAAGCTGATCCAGATGGAGTTCGCCCCGGCCGACGAGAAGGCCCGGACCGGCAAGCTCGTGCGGACCACCGACGTGCCGGCCGAGATGCGCAACCGCTTCTCGCTCACGGATGCTGAAGTGGAGCAACTCGCCCGCTATGCCCTTGTGATCGAGAAGCACTATGGCCGGCCGATGGACATCGAATGGGGCAAGGACGGCGTGGACGGCCAGCTCTACATCCTGCAGGCGCGTCCCGAGACGGTGAAGAGCCAGCAGCAGGGCAAGGCGGAGCTGCGCTACAAGCTCAAGGGCACCGGCACCGTGCTGGCCGAAGGCCGCGCCATCGGGCAGAAGATCGGCACGGGCCCCGTCCGGCTGGTGAGCCACATCGGCGAGATGGACAAGGTCCAGCCCGGCGACATTCTGGTGACCGACATGACCGACCCGAACTGGGAACCGGTGATGAAGCGTGCCAGCGCCATCGTGACCAACCGCGGTGGGCGGACCTGCCATGCAGCCATCATCGCGCGCGAGCTGGGCATCCCGGCCGTGGTCGGCTGCGGCGACGCGACCGAGCGCCTCGCCGACGGCACGCTGGTTACTGTCAGCTGTGCCGAGGGCGACACCGGCCATATCTACGACGGGCTGATCGAGACCGAGGTGACCGAGGTCCAGCGTGGCGAAATGCCGCCGATCCGGACCAAGATCATGATGAATGTGGGCAATCCGCAGCTGGCCTTCGACTTCTGCCAGCTGCCCAATGAAGGCGTGGGCCTGGCGCGGCTGGAGTTCATCATCAACAACAACATCGGCGTCCACCCCAAGGCGATCCTCGACTACCCGAACGTCGACACCGACCTCAAGAAGGCCGTGGAGTCGGTGGCGCGCGGCCATGCTTCGCCACGGGCCTTCTACGTCGACAAGGTGGCCGAGGGCGTGGCGACCATCGCTGCGGCGTTCTGGCCCAAGCCGGTGATCGTGCGCCTGTCGGACTTCAAGTCCAACGAGTACCGCAAGCTCATCGGCGGCTCGCGCTACGAGCCGGAGGAAGAGAACCCGATGCTCGGTTTCCGCGGCGCGGCGCGCTACATCAGTGCGGAGTTCGGTGAGGCGTTCGCCATGGAGTGCGACGCGCTGCGCCGCGTGCGCGACGACATGGGCCTGACCAATGTACAGGTCATGGTGCCGTTCGTGCGCACGCTGGGCCAGGCCGAGAAGGTCACGCAGCTGCTGGGCCTGCACGGCCTGCGCCGGGGCGAGAACGGCCTCAAGCTCATCATGATGTGCGAAGTGCCGAGCAACGCGATCCTGGCGGATGACTTCCTGAAGTTCTTCGACGGCTTCTCGATCGGCTCGAACGACCTCACGCAGCTGACTCTCGGCCTCGACCGCGACTCGGGCCTGGAACTCCTGGCCGCCGATTTCGACGAACGCGACCCCGCCGTCAAGGCCATGCTCAGCCGCGCGATCGCGGCCTGCAAGGCGCAGGGCAAGTACGTCGGCATCTGCGGGCAGGGGCCCAGCGACCATCCGGATTTCGCCCAATGGCTGGCCGACGAAGGCATCGACTCCGTTTCGCTCAATCCCGACAGCGTGATGGAGACCTGGAAGCGGCTGGCCGGGGCCTGAGCGGCCGGCCCTGATCGAGCGGCGCGGACGGGGACCCCAGGTGAAGCCGGACAGCAGCCACCGCCGCCGCTTGCATATCTTCCTGGCCGCCTACGTCTGCGGCGTGGCCGGATTCCTTCTGCTCATGGCCTGGGCGGAAGCCAGCGGCCTGTCGCGCCAGTGGATCGGGCCGATCTTCCTGTTCTTCACCGTGATGGTGTATGCCGGCATTGGCATCTACGGGCGCACGTCCGATGCCGAGGAGTACTACGTGGCGGGCCGCCGCATTCCCGCCATGTACAACGGCATGGCCACGGCCGCCGACTGGATGAGCGCGGCATCGTTCATCAGCCTGGCCGGCGGGCTTTATCTTCAGGGGTTCTCGGGCACGCAGGAGCATCCGGGCGGCCTGGCCTATGTGCTGGGCTGGACGGGCGGCTTCTGCCTGGTCGCCTTCCTCGTGGCGCCGTACCTGCGGGCCATGGGCCTGTACACGCTGCCTGACTATTTCGAGAAACGCTATGGCGGCCGGTGGCCGCGCCGGATCGCGGCCGTGTCGGCGGTGCTGTGCTCCTTCATCTACGTCGTCGCGCAGATCTACGGCATTGGCCTCATTGCCTCGCGGCTCACGGGCGTGCAGTTCGAGATCGGCATCCTGCTGGGCCTGGGCGGCGTGCTGCTGTGCTCGTTTCTGGGCGGCATGCGGGCCATCACCTGGACGCAGGTCTGCCAGTACGTGGTGCTGCTGCTGGCCTTCCTGATCCCGGTGTCGTGGCTGGCCTACAAGCAGCTGGGCAATCCGCTCGCCCCTCTGGTCTACGGCGCGCAGATCGAGAAGATCACCGAGCTGGAAAAGCGTTTGATGGCTTCACCGCAGGAGCAGCAGGTGAGGGCGGAGTTTGCCCGTCGCGCCGCGGAGTACCGCCAGCGGCTGGAAGACCCCGAGGCGGCGCTGGCGGCGCAGCGCGCCGCGGCCCAGGACCGGGTGCGGCAACTCAAATCGGAGGGGGCGGAGCTGTCGCAGATCATCGCCGCGACGCGGGTGCTGACCAGTCTGCCCAAGGACGCCGCGGCGGCGCGCGAACAGTGGAGCCGCGCCATGCAGGAGAGCCTGGAGCGGTCCAAGCCGCTCGGCGGCTTCGCCCCGCATGCGCAGGCCTTCGACGGCGATCCGGATGGCACGCCCGAGGAGCAGGCGGCCTTCCAGCGTTCGCGCTGGAACTTCCTGGCCCTGATGTTCTGCCTGATGGCGGGAACAGCCGGCCTGCCGCATCTGCTCACGCGCTTTTACACCACGCCGAGCGTGGCCGAGGCGCGCAACTCGGTGGCGTGGTCGCTTTTCTTCATCGGGCTGCTCTACCTCAGTGCACCGGCCCTTGCCGTGTTGGTGAAGTACGAGGTCATGCATGGCCTGGTGGGCAGCAGCTTCGACTCCCTGCCATCGTGGATCGCGCAGTGGGCCAAGGTCGATGCGTCGCTGATCTCGGTGAGCGACGTCAACGGCGACCGCATTCTGCAGTGGGGCGAGATCCGGCTCGGCGCCGACCTCATCATGCTCGCGACACCGGAGCTGGGCGGCCTGCCGTATGTGGTGTCGGGCCTCGTGGCGGCCGGTGGCCTGGCTGCGGCGCTGTCGACCGCTGACGGCCTTTTGCTCACGATCAGCAATTCGCTGGTCCGCGACATGTACTTCGCGGAGGCCGTGCGACCGGTCCGGCCGGAACACCGGGTCATTCTGTCAAAGTTCGCCCTGCTGGCGGTGGCCATGATCGCGGCCTTCGTCGCGGCGCTCAAGCCTGCGGAGATCCTGCCGCTCGTGTCGGCTTCGTTCTCGCTGGCGGCCTCGGCCTTTGTTCCCGCGATGGTTCTGGGGATCTTCTGGCGCAGGACGAGCCGTGCCGGGGCAGTGGCCGGGATGGTTGCCGGTCTTGGCCTTACCGCGTTCTACATGCTGGCGAATGCGGCCTGGGTCCGCAACATTGCGGGGCTGTCGCCCGAGGCGACGCTGTGGTTCGGCATCCTGCCGGTGTCGGCGGGCGTATTCGGCGTGGCCTTGGGTTTTGCGGTCGCGGTGCTGGTGAGTCTGGTGACGCAACGCGCCACCTGAGAGGTCAGCCGGCCGGGCGATGGTCGGCAATGTCGGCCATGAAGCGGGTGGCCACGCCATTGCCACGCACTTCCCGCAGCACGTTCTGGGCGCGCGCGATCGCCGCGTCGTAATCTGCCGCAGTGCGGGCCGCCTCGATGCGCATGCACAGATCGTCAGCCACGGGCCCCAGGATGTCGGTCAGCTTGCGAACGGCGAAGCGCCGCGCATCGGCCAGCGGAACGCCCGGCGCGGCCGGGGCAGAGGCCGCAAATGCAGGCGCTGGTGCTGCGGCCAGCGGTGAAGCGGACTGAGCAACGGACTGTGCAGCGGGCACTGCCGCACTTGCCGGCTGGGGCGCCGCAGCGGCCGCGCCGCCGCCCGTCGTGGCCGCTCCGGCCCCGCCTGCGGGCTCGATGAACCCGCCTGCTTCGAGATCGACCAGCAGTTGCTCGGGGTCGCCAAAGGCCGAGGAGAGCTTGGCCAGTTCGTCGAAATTGCGCTTGCCGTCCACCAGGATCAGGATCGACCGCTGCCGGGGCGTCAGGCCGCCCTGGCGGGTGGCGATGACGTCGAGGCCCTTGGCTGTCTTGCGGTGCACCGTGTTTTTGTTCATTGCCGGCAGCGGAGTAATGCTTCAGGGCAGTGTAAGGTTCAAGAAAGACGGCGTCACTGGGATTTGTACTGCTGCCGTGCAGCAAGATAGGTACGTCTTTGCCGACGCTGCACGGTTGTGCTGTCCTTTGTTTTACTGCATCGGGTTATCCCTGAAGGGGTTTACCGCCAACCTGACTGATTTGTAAGGAACGGGTAAGCGCCTCTGCGAACCATGCGTGAAATCATTCACGGAGTGGCCCATGCTCATGTTGGTCAGCGTCGTCAAGCTGGTTGCTGAGATCGCCTTGCTGGCACTCGTCGGGCAATGGGTTCTCGGTCTTCTGGCGGGCGCCAAGCGGGAACAGAACACCTTCTACCAGCTGTTCCAGGTGCTGACGCGGCCGTTCGTGCGCGGTGCGCGCTACATCACGCCCAAGCTGGTCATCGACCGCCACCTGCCGCTGGTGGCGTTCCTCATTCTTGCATTTGTCTGGCTGTTCGCGACGGCGGCCAAGATCAGCATCTGCGTCCAGATGGGAGTCAACCAATGCAAATGATGAAGACGCTGCGCCATCGCGGTTTCCGCTGGCGCGCCATGGCGTTGCTGGTGCTGGGCCGCGAGGATGCGGCGCTGGACCTGTTCCGGCAGATGCTTTCTGAGTTTCCCGGCGATTCGTACGCGATGGCCAGCATGGCCCATCTGCTGGCGCGCCGGGGTCAGAAGGGGCAGGCCATCGAATTGCTGGAGCGCCTCACGCAGGCCGCGCCCGAAGTGGCTTCGCACTGGTTCAATCTCGGTTACCTGCAGGAAGAGCAGGGCGACTGCGAGCGGGCGGAAGCGAGCTTTCGCCGCGCCACGGAGCTCAGCCCCACGCTCGACCGGGCCTGGTACGGGCTGGGCATGACGCTCATCCGCCTGGGCCGCTACGACGATGCGGCCGAAGCCCTCAGGAAGAACACCCAATTGCAACCCATGAGCCCGTACGGCTGGTATCAGCTGGCGCGGGTTCATGTGGACCGGCAACAACCCGATGAGGCGCGAAAGATCATTCGCCACCTCAAGAGGTTCGAGCCCAAGGTGGCCGCGCAGCTTGAACGCGAGACGGGAATCTTCGTCTCGTCGCCGGGCTGACGGCTGCCCCAGGTTGCGACCCGGTTGCAGGCAGCCGGCCTCGTGCCGGCGGCGGGTCGCGTGGTGGCATGAAGAGGAAAGCCCGGTGACGGGCGCAGAGGAGACAAACGCATGCAGCTAACCGAAGGTCACCGCCTGTACTGGCGGAAAAACCTGACCATCACGGCCATATTGCTCTCGATATGGTTCGTGGTCACGTTCGTCGTGGGCTATATGGCCCGTGACCTGAGCTTCAAGTTCTTTGGATGGCCATTCAGCTTCTGGATGGGCGCCCAGGGCGCTCTGGTCATCTACGTACTCATCATCTGGTACTACGCGCGGTACATGAACCGCCTGGACCAGCAATTCGGCGTTGCCGAGGAGGAGTGACCGATGGCTGGCATGTTTGAAACCGGCGCTGCGGCGTCGTCGAATTCCGCATTCAAGAAGCAGCTCAACAAGGTCTACGGGTTCTACACGGGGGGCTTTCTGGCCTTCGTGGTGGTCCTGGCGATCCTGGAGCAGTTCGGGCTCACGCGCGAGTGGATAGGCTTCATCTTCCTGCTCGCGACGATCGGCCTGTATGCCGGCATCGGCATCATGAGCCGCACCACTGACGCCGCCGAATACTACGTGGCGGGCCGACGGGTGCCGGCCGTGTACAACGGCATGGCCACCGGCGCGGACTGGATGTCCGCAGCCTCCTTCATCGGCATGGCGGGCACGCTCTACCTCAGCGGTTACGGCGGGCTGGCGTTCATCATGGGCTGGACGGGCGGCTACTGCCTGGTGGCGCTGTTCCTCGCGCCCTACCTGCGCAAGTTCGGGCAGTTCACCATTCCCGACTTCCTGGGTGAGCGCTACGGCGGCAACATTCCGCGTTTTCTGGGCATCATTGCCGCCATCCTCTGCTCCTTCACCTACGTGGTGGCGCAGATCTACGGCGTGGGCATCATCACGACGCGCCTGACCGGCGTGGCCTTCGAGATCGGGATCTTCCTGGGCCTCGGCGGCATTCTGGTGTGCTCGTTCCTGGGTGGCATGCGGGCGGTGACCTGGACCCAGGTGGCCCAGTACATCATCCTGATCATCGCCTACATGATCCCGGTGGTCTGGCTGTCGGTCAAACAGACCAGCGTGCCGGTGCCGCAACTGATCTATGGCTACCAGCTCGAGAAGGTGACTGCCCGCGAGGCGGAGCTGATCAAGGATCCGAAGGAGCTTGAAGTCCGCAAGGTCTATCAGGACCGCGCCATCGCCCTGGGCGAGAAACTCAAGGACCCGAAGACGGCTCTGGCGGCCGACCGGGCGGCAGCGGAAAAGAAGGTGGCGGATCTCAAGGCAGCCAATGCGCCTGCCGCAGAACTGGCGGCGGCCGAGAAGGCGCTGGCAGGTCTGCCCAAGGACGAGGCGGCGGCACGCAAGGCCTGGACCGCAGCGAAGGCCTCGGCCGAAGCGCGGGACAAGCCGCTGGGCGGCATGCCGCGCCATGCGACCCAGTTCGCGGGTGATCCCAACGGCGACGCCAAGGCCAAGGAAACCTACGACTACTCTCGGCGCAACTTCCTGGCTCTGATCTTCTGCCTGATGGTCGGGACAGCCGCGCTGCCGCACATTCTGATGCGCTACTACACGACACCCAGCGTGAAGGAAGCCCGCGACTCGGTCACCTGGTCGCTGTTCTTCATCTTCCTGCTGTACTTCACCGCACCGGCCCTGGCCGTGCTCGTGAAATACGAAGTGTTCAACGTGCTGGTGGGAACGAGATTCGACCAGTTGCCGGCATGGATCGCGAGCTGGCAGAGGGTCGACCCGTCGCTTCTGAGTGTGGTGGATCTGAACAAGGACAACATCCTGCAGATCGGCGAGATCACCATCGGCGGCGACATCGTCGTGCTGGCAACCCCGGAGATCGGTGGCCTGCCCTACGTGATCTCGGGTCTGGTGGCGGCGGGCGGCCTGGCGGCAGCCCTGTCGACGGCCGACGGCCTGCTGCTGACGATTGCCAACGCGCTCAGCCACGACCTGTACTACAAGATGATCGACCCGAACGCTTCCACGGCGCGCCGTGTGACGCTGTCGAAGATCCTGCTGCTCGTCGTCGCGCTTGCTGCGGCCGGCGTGGCGTCGCAGAAACCGGCGGACATCCTGTTCCTGGTCTCGGCGGCGTTCTCGTTCGCGGCAGCGGCGTTCTTCCCGGCCCTGGTGCTGGGGATCTTCTGGAAACGGGCCACTGGCGTCGCCGCCTCGCTGGGCATGATCGCCGGCCTGGGCATCACCTTCTACTACATGGTGACGACCCAGCCCTGGCTGCGCGGCGTGTTCGGCGTGACCTCGCCGGTCGAGCTGTGGTTCGGCATCCAGCCGATCTCTGCGGGCGTCTTCGGCGTTCCGCTGGGCTTTGCGGTCATCATCCTCGTGAGCCTCATCACGCCGGCGCCCAACGCCCGCGTGCAGGAGCTGGTGGAGCACGTGCGCTATCCGAGCCTCAAGGGAGCCGCCAAGAGCCTGGTGCACTGAAGCGGCGGGCCTCGCACCTGACGGGCCGTGACGGCCTGTCAGGCAAGCCGAGGCAAGACACGAAAAAGGCCCGGACGGATGTCCGGGCCTTTTTCTTTGGGCGGCACGACGGCTGTCAGCGGTCCAGGCTGATCTCCCACTGGTGCGCGCACTTGCGGCAGCAGACCCGCGCACCACCCGACTGACGGCGGCGCTCCACCAGGTCGAAGCGGCCATATTCGGTGCACACCGGGCAACTGGCCTGGTTGGCAATTTCCTCTGCCCGCATCAGCAGGAACAGGTAGCGGCGCAAGGCCCAGTAGGCCACTGCCGCGCAGGCGACCACGAAGGCGACGTCCATGAGGCGCTCGCTCACCGGTGCGCCGCGAAATGCTTCCATGCTGGCGAGCATGGCGATCACGCTGAGAAAGGCCAGCACCATGTGGGCGTGGCTGGACAGCAGCTCCCGTTCGTACCACTTCCGGAATCCCACCCGTGTGATGCCTTCGGCCAGCGGGGAATTGAAAGGATTGTCGCGAAGGGGGTTCATCAGGGCATCTTCGCAAAAAACATGCCACGACGGCGCATGGCCGAGGCTGGCGCTGGGCCGCCCGGGACTCTGCCGGAGAGAGTCAGGAATCGGGCTATAATCGTGGGCTTCCCCTTGCCACACCACATCATGGCCCTGCGCCATGGACGCAGTGGGTGGCTTCAACCCTCAAGGAGAGTCCATGCGTCATTATGAAATCGTCCTGCTGATCCATCCGGATCAAAGCGAGCAGGTTCCGGCCATGCTGGAGCGTTACAAGAGCATGATCACCGCCGGCAGCGGCAAGGTGCATCGTGTCGAAGACTGGGGCCGCCGCCAGCTGGCCTACCAGATCAACAAGCTCAACAAGGCGCACTACCTGTGCGTCAACATCGAAGCCGATCAGGCCGTGATGGCTGAGCTCGAGCATGCCTTCAAGTTCAACGACGCCGTCCTGCGCCACCTCACCGTGGTCAAGAAGAAGGCCGAGACCGGCCCGTCGTCGATGATGAAGACCGTCGAGCGCGAAGAAGCGCGCAAGGCCCAACAGGCCGAGTTCTCCAACTGAGCGGGGTGGCTGGCAAGCAGTGAATCACGTCGTCCTGACCGCCTGTATCGCCGAGCTGGGCTCGCTGCGTTACACGCCGGCCGGACTGCCTGCACTGGACCTGCGGCTCGAACACGAGTCCCAACTGTCCGAAGCAGGTCAGACCCGGCAGGTGAAGGCGGCGGTCAAGGCGGTGGCTTTCGGAGCAGTGGCCGAGGCAATCGGCAGGCAGGCTCCCGGCACCGCGCTGCGATTCACAGGCTTTCTGGCAACACCGCGCAATGGCAAGAACGTCGTTCTTCACATTCAAGAGTTCAACCCCATCTGATCCCCTGTCGCGTGACCCCTGAGCCACGCGGCAAAACTTCAAGAGGAGTCCATCATGCCCGGACCGAAACGTTTCAACAAAGATAAGCGCCCCAAGCGCAATACCCAGTCGCTGCTGTTCAAGCGCAAGCGCTTCTGCCGCTTCACCGTCGCCAAGGTCGAAGAGATCGACTACAAGGACGTGGACACGCTGCGTGACTTCATCGCCGAGAACGGCAAGATCATCCCGGCCCGCCTGACCGGCACCCGCGCGATCTACCAGCGCCAGCTCAACACCGCCATCAAGCGCGCTCGCTTCCTGGCCCTGGTCCCGTACAGCGACCAGCATCGCATCTAAGGGGACCCGACATGCAAGTCATCCTGCTCGACAAAGTCGTCAACCTCGGCAACCTGGGCGAGATCGTCAAGGTCAAGGACGGTTACGCCCGCAACTTCCTGATCCCGCAGGGCCGTGCCCGCCGCGCGACGGAAGCCAACAAGGCCGAATTCGCCGCCAAGCGCGCCGAACTCGAGAAGGCCGCTGCCGCCAAGCTCGCCGAAGCGCAAGCCCAGGGCGAGAAGCTCGGTGGCACGACCATCAAGCTGACGCAGAAAGCCGGCGTGGACGGCCGCCTGTTCGGCTCCGTCACCAATTTCGATATCGCCGAAGAGCTCAACAAGCTGGGCTACAAGGTCGTCAAGTCGCAGATCCGCATGCCCAACGGCCCGATCAAGGTCGTGGGTGACAGCGGCGTGAGCGTGTCCCTGCACACCGACGTGCTGGTGGACATCAACGTGACGGTGTACGGCGAAACCGCCTGAGTTCCGCTTCCCCGACAAGCCGCCCGGTTCGCGCCGGGCGGCTTTTGTTTTTTCGCCATGCGGTTGCCCTCGGATTCCCACGGGATATCCACAGGAAGCCCGCACGCTTGTACCCAGCTTTTCCCCTCGACGCCAGCCGGTCTGGCGCGTAGCATGAAAGGCTCCCCCGGAAAGCCCCATGTCTGCAGTACTGAGCACGATCGACGACGCCTACACCACGGATGAGCAGATATCCCAACTGCGCATCCCGCCGCACTCCATCGAGGCCGAGTCGAGCGTGCTGGGCGGCCTGTTGCTCGACAACGGCGCCTGGGACCGCGTGGGCGATCTGCTGGTCGACGGCGACTTCTACCGCTACGAGCACCGGCTCATCTACGGCGTCGTCGGCACACTGATCAATGCGACCAAGCCGGCCGACGTCATCACCGTCTACGAGCAGCTTCAGAACCTCGGCAAGGCGGAGGAGGTGGGGGGGCTGGCCTACCTCAACTCGCTGGCCCAGTACGTGCCCAGTGCCAGCAACATCCGGCGCTACGCCGAGATCGTGCGGGAACGCTCGATCCTGCGCAAGCTGGTGAGCGCGAGCGACGAGATCGCTACCAACGCCTTCAATACCCAGGGCAAGCCCGTTGCGAAGATTCTCGACGAGGCCGAGCAGAAGATCTTCAACATCGGCGAGGAAGGCTCGCGGATGAAGCAGGGCTTCCAGGGCATGGACTCGCTGGTGGTCGAGCTGCTCGACCGCGTCCAGGAGATGGCCGACAACCCGAACGACGTGACCGGCGTTCCGACGGGCTTCTACGATCTGGACCGCATGACCTCGGGCTTCCAGGCGGGCGACATGATCGTGCTGGCGGCGCGCCCCTCGATGGGCAAGACGGCCCTGGCCATCAACATTGCGGAGCACGTCGCGCTGAACGAAGGCCTGCCGGTGGCGGTCTTCTCGATGGAAATGGGTGCCGCCCAGCTGGCCGTCCGTATCGTGGGCTCGATCGGCCGGATCGACCAGACCCACCTGCGCACCGGCAAGCTCACCGACGACGAGTGGCCGCGCCTGACCGAGGCGATCGAGAAGCTGCGCAACATCTCGCTGCACATCGACGAAACGCCGGGCCTCACCGTGAGCGAGCTGCGCGCCAATGCACGGCGGCTGGCCCGCCAGTGCGGCAAGCTCGGCCTGATCGTGGTCGACTACCTGCAGCTGATGAGCGTGTCCAGCAGCATGAGCGACGAGAACCGCGCCACCGCCGTGGGCGAAATCTCGCGCGGTCTCAAGATGCTTGCCAAGGAGCTGCAGTGTCCGGTGATCGCGCTGTCGCAGCTCAGCCGCGGCGTCGAGGCCCGCACCGACAAGCGTCCGATGATGAGCGATCTGCGCGAGTCGGGCGCGATCGAGCAGGATGCGGACGTCATCATGTTCATCTACCGCGACGACTACTACAACAAGGACTCGAAGGAACCGGGCGTCGCCGAGGTCATCATCAGCAAGCAGCGTAACGGCCCGACGGGCACGGTGAAGCTCGCGTTCCTCAAGCCGCTCACCAAGTTCGAGAGTCTGGCCGGCGGCATGGGCGACGACTTCTAGCCAGGCCGGTTCGTCCTGCGGGGCGGACCGAAGGACTAGGCAATATGGCGGCTTGAGGGGGCCGGGCTGATCTCGGACAGTCGGCCCATGAAAAATTTCCCGCTGCCCTCGATCCTGCTGGCCGTCTCGGCCGCATTCTCAGGTCTGCCTGCAGGCGCCGAGACCCTGAGCCGCTTCGACCTTCAGCTCGAGCGCTCGCTTCCAAGACCCGCCTTGCCGCTCGACCACGAGTGGCGCGCGCTCAATGGCACGGACATCGCGTCGCTCACGCCGTGGACCGGCCTCTGGAAGGACGAACGCACCGGGCCTTCCCTGACGCTGAGGGACTGCGCCAAGGCCGATACCGCATCCCATGGGGAGGCGCAGCGCCTGGCCCTGCTGGAGGCATGGCTGGCCTCCCTGGCGGCGCGCGACGACCTCTGGCTGGCGCGCGTACGCCAGACCTGGACGGTTCAGGAGGATGGCACCCCACCTGCAGACGACGAAATGGCTCAGCAGGTGCACCGCGCACGGCAGGCCCTGCGATTTCGCCTGAATGAACTGGAGGCGATCGCGGGGCCGCTCGGACCTCGCACCTTGCCTTTCATCCGGCCGCTCGATCTCGTGCTTCGAGACCCGGACGATTCCACGCATACCCGAAGCCTGCTGGAAAATGCCCTGGGGCGCATTGAAGCAGCGCGCAACCGTCTGGCTGCCGCAGTGGGTGCGCGAACCGGGATGGGGAGCGATCAGGCCGTCGGCGCGGCCATGATCCAGCTCGTCGAGGAGTGGCGCATGACTTACCGCATCGCCTACTCCCATGTCATGCGTCAGGCGCGCCAGGATGCGCGCAGCCGTGGTCTGGCTGCGGTGCGTCTGCCTGACGAACTGTTCTCGGGCGAGCCTCCCCGTTTTTGAGCGCGGAGCCCCGGCCGCCGGGTCACGCCCGGACGAGCCGGGCGCGCCGGGCGTCTGCGGCCTTCAGAGCACTTCGCTCGCGAAGTCCGCCAGCCGCGAGCGCTCGCCGCGCGCGAGCGTGATGTGCCCGCCGTGCGGCCATCCCTTGAACTTGTCCACCGCGTAGGTCAGGCCGGAGGAGCCCTCGGTGAGGTAGGGGGTGTCGATCTGGGCCAGGTTGCCCATGCAGATGATCTTGGTGCCCGGGCCCGCGCGCGTGATCAGCGTCTTCATCTGCTTGGGCGTGAGGTTCTGCGCCTCGTCGACGATCACGTATTTGTTGAGGAAGGTCCGACCGCGCATGAAGTTCATACTCTTGATCTTGATGCGCGAGCGGATCAGTTCGTTGGTGGCGGCTCGCCCCCATTCGCCGGCGCTGGTCTCGGTCTTGGCCAGGACTTCGAGGTTGTCGTCGAGTGCGCCCATCCACGGGCCCATCTTTTCCTCTTCGGTGCCGGGCAGAAAGCCGATGTCCTCGCCGACGCTCACGGTCGCGCGCGTCATGATGATCTCGGTGTAGCGCCGGTCGTCGAGCACCTGTGTGAGACCCGAGGCCAGCGCCATCAGGGTCTTGCCGGTGCCGGCCGTGCCGGCCAGGGTGACGAAGTCGACCTCCGGGTCCATCAGCAGGTTCATCGCGAAGTTCTGCTCGCGGTTGCGTGTGGTGACGCCCCAGACGGCGTTCTTGAGGTGGCCGTAGTCCTTGAGCGTCTTGAGCACCGCCGTTTTGGCGCGGATCTCGGTCACGCGTGCGTAAAGCGAAGGCTCGCCGGGAGCCTCGAAATAGACGAACTGGTTGATCAGAAGGCTCGGCACCACCGGTCCACTGATCCGGTAGAAGGTGTGGCTGCCGCTTTGCCAGCTTTCGACCGTCTTGCCGTGCTTGGCCCAGAAATCGGGCGGCAGGGCCATGGAGCCGGAGTAGAGCAGGTCGCCGTCCTCGAGCGTCTTGTCGTTCTGGTAGTCCTCGGCCGCGAGGCCCAGCGCGCGCGCCTTGACGCGCATGTTGATGTCCTTGGACACCAGCACGACGTCGCGCGGCGCATGCTTGTCGCGCAGCGCCTGCACGACGCCAAGGATCTGGTTGTCCGCCTTGCCTTGGGGCAGGCTCGATGGCAGCGAGTAGTCGAGCGGCTGGGTCTGGAAGAACAGGCAGCCGCGTGCCTCGCTGTGGCCGGTGGAGTTGAGCTTGAGACCCTTGTCCATGTCGGCGCCCTGGGCACCGGCGAGCGCATCGAGCGTGCGGCTGGCCTGACGGCCATTGCGGGCCACTTCGGTCATGCCCTTCTTGTGGCCGTCGAGTTCCTCCAGAACGATCATCGGCAGGAAGATGTCGTGTTCCTCGAACCGGAACAGGCTCATCGGATCATGCAGCAGGACATTCGTGTCGAGCACGAACAGCTTGGCGGGCCCGTTCGTGCGCGCCTTGCGCGGCCTCGAAGCGGGCGCAGCTGCCGGCGCTTCAGCGGTGCGGCGGCTCGTTGGGGCACGCTCGGGCGCCTGACGCGCCGCCGGCGCTTCGACGAGGCGACCGGTCACCCGAGGGGGAGCCGCGTCCTCTGGCTGCAGCGCGTGAGGCGCTGCGCCGCCGGCCTGCGGGTCGAACAGATCCAGCGCCTGCGGCCGCTCAGGCAGCGGGCTGCCTTCCGAATGCGCCTGGGTTTTTCGGGCCCCTTTGTGGGCGGTTCGTGCAGGGGCCTCGTAAGCCTGAGGCGACAGGAGAGCGGCGCGCTTGGAAGGGGCGGGGGGCAGTGGCATGAGGCTTGGGACTCGCTAGAGTAAGAGCTGGGGCCCGGCAGGCGCGGTGAACGCCAGCGGGACCATCGCGGGAAAGATCTCGGGAAGGACCGCCGAAAAAGCGAAAAAGCCGCCGGGAGACCCAGGCGGCTTTCGGGGGGAGCGCGGTTGCGGATTCCAACGGCATGAGTTCATTATGCACGACTGCCGTGACATGCAAGACCCATGTTGCAACTGCGCGTCAGGGGCCTGACATCGCAGCGGCCGGCGCACGGTGCCGATATGAAGGGCCTGGCGCCATGCTGCAGAGGCGGGCAGGCGCAAGTCCGTGAAGGACGCAGGGGGATCGGAAGAGCCAGGCCGGCTTCTTCAGGCCGGCTTCTTCAGGGCCTTGACGGCCTTGAGCACGTCGTCGACGTGGCCCAGGACCTTGAGCCCGCGCCATTCGTTCTTGAGAACGCCGTCGGCGCCGATCAGGAAGGTGCTGCGCTCGATGCCCTTGACCTTCTTGCCGTACATGATCTTGTTCTTGACCACGCCGAACATGTGGCACATTTTTTCTTCGGTGTCGGCGATCAGCTCGAAGGGCAGTTCCAGCTTGGCCTTGAAGTCGTCGTGCGACTTCATGTTGTCACGCGAGACTCCGAACACCGTGGCGCCAGCCTTCACGAACTCCTTGTACTTGTCACGGAACTGCATGGCTTCGGTGGTGCAGCCCGGCGTGTTGTCCTTCGGGTAGAAGTACAGCACGACGACTTTGCCAAGGTGGGAGGTGTTGGAGACTTTGATGCCGCCGGTGGCGTTCGCTTCAAATTCGGGGATGGGTTTGTTGACAACGATCGCCATGGAATTTGTATCTCGTGTGACAGGGTTTGCTCGTTGCAACCAGGGGACGAAGCTTCCCCGCTGCAACCCGTGATTTTACCCTGAAAACCCGGGGGCTCAGGCCGGTTGTTCGAGAATGAGCGCGGCCAGCACGTGGCGGCCTTCGCCGGCCAGGATGTTGTAGGTGCGGCAGGCGGCGGCGGTGTCCATCGTCTCCAGGCCGATCCGCTTCTGCATCAGGGGCTGCAGCCAGGCGCCCTGGGGAAAGCGCAGGCGCGAGCCGCTGCCGAAGATGACGAGTTCCGCGCCCAGGGTGGCCAGCTGCTCGAAATGGTGCGGCTGGAGGTCTTCGAACCGCGCGCAGTTCCATTCGAGCCGTTCGCCGCGTGAACCGACGATGACGCTGGCGAAGATCTTCTCGCCATTGACGCCGACCCAGCCCGGGCCATGGCCGTTGATGGTCTGCGCGTCGGAGCGGTCGGGCTGAAGTTTCATGCGAAGGGGCTTGTTGCACCGCACTAAAGCAGTGCGGAAGTGTGGTCAAATTATAGGTTTCACCTCTGCATTACCGCCCCTGGAGGGACTTTGAAAGCCATTTCCAAATCCGCCAAGCTTGCCAACGTTCTCTACGACATTCGCGGACCCATCATGGATGCGGCCAAGAAGATGGAGGACGAGGGCCAGAAGATCATCAAGCTCAACATCGGCAACCTGGCCGTGTTCGGCTTCGATGCCCCGGAGGAAATCCAGCAGGACATGATCCGCAACCTGCCGGCGTCGGCAGGCTACTCCGACAGCAAGGGGATCTTCGCCGCGCGCAAGGCCGTGATGCACGAGACCCAGAAGCAGGGCATCAAGGGCGTCACGCTCGACGACATCTACCTGGGCAACGGCGCCAGCGAACTCATCGCCATGGCCACCAATGCACTGCTGGACGACGGCGACGAGCTGCTGCTGCCGGCTCCCGACTACCCGCTGTGGACGGCCGTCACCAGCCTGTCCGGCGGCACGCCGGTGCACTACCTCTGCGACGAGTCCAATGGCTGGATGCCCGATCTGGCCGACATCCGCGCCAAGATCACGCCGCGCACCAAGGGCATCGTCGTCATCAATCCGAACAACCCGACCGGGGTCATCTACTCCGACGAGCTGCTCAAGGGCATCGTGGCCATCGCCCGCGAGCACGGCCTCGTCATCCTGGCCGACGAGGTCTATGACAAGGTGCTGTACGACGGCGCCCGGCACACGGCGCTCGCAAGCCTGTCGCAGGACGTGCTCACGCTCACCTTCAATTCGCTGTCCAAGAGCTACCGCTCCTGCGGCTACCGCGCCGGCTGGCTGGTGGTTTCGGGCGACAAGAAGTCGGCCGCCGATTACATCGAGGGCCTGAACATGCTCTCGAACATGAAGCTCTGCGCGAACGTGCCGGGTCAGTGGGCGATCCAGACCGCCCTGGGCGGCTACCAGAGCATCAACGACCTGGTCTGCGAAGGTGGGCGACTGCGCCGCCAGCGCGATCTCGCGTATGAGCTGATCACCGCGATCCCCGGTGTCACCTGCGTCAAGCCCCAGGCGGCGCTCTACATGTTTCCCCGGCTCGACCCCCGCGTCTACCCGATCGAGGACGATCGCCAGTTCTTCCTCGAGGTGCTCAAGGAAACTCGCGTCATGCTCGTTCAGGGCACGGGCTTCAACTGGCCCACGCCCGACCACTTCCGGATCGTTTTCCTGCCGCACGAGGAAGACCTGCGCGAAGCGGTGAGCCGCATTGCGCGCTTTCTGGCCGCCTACCGCCGCCGGCACGGCACCGGGCTCGCGGCGGCCTGAACCGCCGGCCTGTCCAGTTCCACCCTTACCCGATCCGCTTCGCGATCCGCTTTTCGACCCGCAACCCAGAAAAAATGAAACCCATCCAAGCAGGCCTCCTTGGCATCGGCACCGTCGGCAGCGGTGTCTTCAACGTTCTCAAGCGCAACCAGGAGGAGATCACCCGCCGTGCCGGCCGCGCCATCGAGGTCACCATGGTGGCCGACCTCGACGCCGAGCGCGCGCGCGGCGTCGTGGGCCCGTCGGTG
>JBGAIH010000036.1:0-47211 GCA_044225675.1 Burkholderiaceae bacterium | reverse complement strand
GCTGGCGCGTGACGGCGCGGCGCTGGCCGAGCTGCGGCACAGGCTGAAGGCGCAACGCGACGGTGCGGTGCTGTTCGACGCGCAGCGGCTGTGCCGTCAGGTGGAGTCAGCCTACGAGACGATGGTCGAGCGCAGCCGCAGTGGCCTGCCGCCGGCAGGCTTCGACGTGCCGGGCGACCGCTGAAGGGTCGAGGCCGGCGCAGCGAGCCGGGCCGCCGTCTCGCCCCTCGCGGGACCAGGGCCGCATGCGAGCGGGGCCGCGTGCGTCATGCCACCAGCGGCGGCTCCTGCATCTGCTCCATCTGCTCCTCCAGCATCTGGACCTGCTCCTTCCAGTAGTCCGGCGTGCCGAACCAGGGAAAGGTCTGCGGAAAGGCCGGATCGTCCCAGCGGCGGGCGAGCCACGCGCTGTAGTGGATGAGGCGCAGCGTGCGCAACGGCTCGATGAGCGCGAGCTCGGCGCGGTCGAACTCGCGGAACTGCTCATAGCCGTCGACCAGGGCGCCCAGCTGCGCCGTGCGTTGCGCGCGGTCGCCCGACAGCAGCATCCAGAGGTCCTGCACGGCCGGGCCAGTGCGAGCGTCGTCCAGGTCGACGAAGTGCGGCCCGCCGCCGGGCAGGTCGGTCGGGGTCCACAGGATGTTGCCCGGGTGGCAGTCGCCGTGCAGGCGGATCGGCCGGAACCGGTCGGGCGCGCCGAGTCCGCTGGCGTCGATCAGGGCGAGAGCCGCGTCGCAGGCTTTCGTCCACGTGCCCTGGACTTCCAGCGGCACCTTGTCGTGGGCCAGCAGCCAGTCGCGCGATTCCGTGCCGAAGCTGCGCAGGTCGAGCGCCGGCCGATGCGTGAAGGGCCGCGCTGCGCCGACGGTGTGGATGCGCGCAAGAAAGCGGCCGATCCACTCCAGCACCTCGGCATCGTCAAGCTCGGGCGCACGGCCGCCCCGGCGCGGACTCACGCTGAACAGGAAGCCGGCGTGCGCATGCAGTGTGCGTCCGAGCGGCGCCAGCGGGCCCACGGCTGGCACTTCGGCCGCCATCAGTTCGGCGGCGAAGGCGTGCTCCTCCAGGATCTGCGCCTCGCTCCAGCGGCCCGGACGGTAGAACTTGGCAACCACCGCCCGGTGCCCGTCGACCGGCTCCTCCAGATGCACGAGGTAGACGCGGTTCTCGTACGAGCTGAGCGCGGTGAGCCGCCCGTCGCCATACAGGCCCACGGCGGCGAGCGCGTCCATCACCACGTCGGGTGTGAGGACTTCATACGGGTGCAGCGCGGCTGCGTTCTCGGGGGGTGACGCCATGGCGACATTGTCCCCGCCATCCCGGGGCAAGCGCGCTTGTCAAGGCCGAATCTTTGATCTATCCTAAGTTCAGTTAAGAAAGTTAATTTTCTGCTTCCGGAGACACCTGTGGAGACGACATCGGAGCGGGACAACCCGCTGCTCGGCACCTGGCACCTCGTGCGCTGGGACATCACCTACAGCGACGGCCGTGCGCCGACGCTGCCCTTCGGCGATGCCGCGCGCGGCCTGATCGTCTACACCCATGACGGCACCATGAGCGCCTGCATCGCGCGCGGCGGCCGCAAGCCGCTGTCCAGCGACAGCGTGCGCAGCGCGCCCGAAGCCGAGCGGCTCGCAGCCTTCGAGAGCTACTTCCAGTACGCGGGCCCCTACGCGATCCGCGAGGAGGGCGGCGGCCTGCAGGTGGTGCATACGGTCACGCAGTCGCTCAACCCCAATTTCGTCGGCACCCGGCAGGTGCGCAACATGAGCTTCTCCGCTGACGGCGGCCTCACGCTGTCGGCCTCCGACACCGTGCCGGGCAGCAGCGTGGCGCGCCATCACCGCCTGATCTGGTCCAGGAGCCCCCAATGAACGCACGCAACCCCGCCGTCCTCGACGGCGCCGATCTGTTCCGCAAGCATGAGGCGGTGTTCGACCGCGCGCGCCAGGCCTGCCGCGAGCGCCACTGCTGGAGCCCGTATCCCGAGATGCCGGGCAAGTACCCCGACGCCGCTGCCGCGCAGGCCGCCGGCGCCGCCGCCTTCCAGGCCCACCTGGGCAGCCGCTTCACGCTTGATCAGCCCGGCGCCGCCGGCGAACTCGGCGAGGAGGTGTCGCCCTATACGCAGCAGCCGCTGGGCATCCGCTATCCGCAGGCCGACGTCGACACGCTCTACCGCGTGGCCGAGGAGGCCCTGCCCACCTGGGCGGCCGCGCGCATCGAGACGCGCATCGGCGTGCTCATGGAAGTGCTCGACACGATCTATCGCGGGCACCTGTTCGAGATCGCCAACGCCGTCATGCACACCGCCGGCCAGAGCTTCAACATGGCCTACGCGGGCTCCGGCGTCAATGCGCTGGACCGCGGCATCGAGGCGCTGGTCTACGCCGAGCAGGCCATGCGCGCGGTCACGCCCACGGCGCGCTGGCAGCGGCAGTTCGGGCCGGCCACCATCACGCTCGACAAGACCTACCGGCTGGTGCCGCGCGGCGTCGCGGTGTGCTTCTCGTGCGCGAGTTTCCCGACCTGGAATGCCTGGCCGTCCATGATGGCCAGCCTGGCTACGGGCAATCCGGTGATCGTCAAGCCGCATCCGGCCACGGTGCTGCCGATGGCGATCACGGTGCGGGTGTTCCGCCAGGTGCTGGCTGCTGCGGGCTTCGACCCCAACCTCGTCACGATGGCGCTGGACAGCACGGCCGAGCCGATCGGCAAGGTGCTGGTCAAGCATCCGAAGACGGCCATCGTCGACTTCACCGGCAGCGTGCGCTTTGGCCAGTGGGTCGAGCAGAACGCGCATCCGGCGCTGTGCTTCACCGAGACGGCCGGCTGCAACACCGTGGTGCTCGAATCGGCCGACGATCTCGATGCGGCGCTGCGCAGCCTGGCGACCACGCTGTGCATGTTCAGCGCCCAGATGTGCACCAGCCCGCAGAACATCTACGTGCCGGCCGCCGGCGTGAACACGCCGCACGGCCGGGTGCCGCTGGACGAGGTCGCGCGGCGCCTGGCCGATGCAGTGGCCGCCCTCACCAGTGACCCGAAGAAGGCCGCGATGATCCTCGCGACGCTGCAGTCGCCGCAGACGCTCGCGCTGCTGGCGCAGCTGCGGGACGAGGGCGCGCAGCGCGGCAAGGTCCTGCTGGAGCCTGCCGCGTATGCGCATCCCGAGCATCCGGGCGCGCGCACCAGCACGCCGCTGATGCTGCAGCTCGACACCTCGGCGCGCGCACTCTATGCCGAGGAGCGGTTCGGGCCGGTGAGCTTCGTGATCGCCTGCCAGGACGCGCAGGACGCGCTGCGCCAGGCCACCACCGACGTCAAGCAGGTGGGCGGGCTGACGGCCTTCCTCTACTCGACCGACGAGTCCTTCATCGCGCAGGCCGAGGCGGCCTACGCCCGCGCCGGCGCGCAGCTGACGATCAACCTCACCGGCCCGATGCCGCTGAACTTCGCCGCCGCCTACAGCGACTATCACGTGACGGGGCTGAACCCGGCGGGCAATGCCTCGCTGACCGACCTGGCCTTCGTCGCCAGCCGCTTCCGCATCACCCAGTCGCGCCGCCCGGCGCGCGAGGCGCAGGCATGAGTCATGCCTCCGTTCTCTCGGCTGAGCAGCCGTCCGCATCGCCTTTCGCGGGCCGCGTCGTCGTCATCACCGGCGCGGGCAACGGCCTGGGCAAGGCCTATGCCGAACTGCTCGCAAGCCTGGGCGCGCGCGTGCTGGTGAACAACCGCCGGCGCGACCCCGACGGCCCGTCCTCGGCCGAGCAGGTGGCAGCGGGCATTGCAGCGCGTGGTGGCGAGGCGCTGGCCGACCACGCCGACATCTCCACCGAAGCCGGGGCGCAGGCCATGGCCGAGACGGCGCTGGCGGCCTGGGGGCGCATCGACGCGCTGATCTGCAATGCCGGCTTCACCCGCGACAAGACCTTTCTCAAGATGCCGCTGGACGACTTCCGCGCGGTGCTGGACGTTCATCTGATGGGCACGGTGTACTGCTGCCGCGCGGTGTTGCCGGCGATGGTGGCGCAGCAGCACGGCCGCATCGTCTGCTGCATTTCGTCGGCCGGCCTGCACGGCAACTTCGGCCAGACCAACTACGCGGCGGCCAAGGCCGGCGTGATCGGCTTCATGCGCTCGCTCGACCTGGAGACTTCGCGCAACGGCGTGCGCGTCAATGCGCTGGCGCCGTTCGGCGCGACCCGCATGACCGCTGGCGGCTCGATGAGCCGCGACCCGAGCCCGCGCTACGAGCCCGACCGTGCCGCGCCCGCCGCCGCCTGGCTCGCAAGCAGCGACTGCACGATCGGCGGCGAGATCATCACGGCTGCGGCCGGCTACTTCGGCACCGCCGCGATGGTCGAGGGCGAAGGCGTGCGCCTGCCGGCGGAAGGCCGCGCGCCGACGGTGGACGAGCTGGCGGCGCGCATCGATGCGGTCCGAGACCTGTCGGCGCCGCGCCGCTTCGCGCACGCCATGCAGTCGGCCGACTGGATCCTGCGCGGGCGCCTGCCGGACACGGCCGAGCCGGCGACGGCGGCGCCCCGGCCCGCGCCACGCGCCGAGGGAGCCAGCGCATGATCCTGCACCCTCCCGAGCTGATCGCGCACTACACGGCGCTGGGCGCCTGGGGCGACCGCACGCTGCACGATCTGCTGGCCGAGCGGGCCCGTGAGGCTGCCGATGCGCTCGCGCTCACCGACCCGCCCAACAAGGTGGTCTGGGTCGACCTGCCGGTGCAGCGCCTGGCCTGGCGGGAGGTGCTCGACCAGGTCGCGCGCCTGGCCTTCGCCCTCACCCGCGCAGGCTTCGCGCGCGATGATGTGCTGCTGGCGCAATGCCCCAACATCGTGGAGTTCGCCCTGCTGCACCTGGCCTGCGCGCGCCTGGGCGTGGTGATCTCGCCGATCCACGTGCAGCAGCGCGAGAACGAGGTCGTCCGCTGCGCCGAGATCGCGCAGCCCCGGGCCCTGGTGACGCTGCGGCGCATCGGCAAATCCGACCAGCAGGCTTTTGCGGCGTCGCTGCGCGAGCGCCATGGTTGCGAACTGCCCGTGCTCTGGCTCGAAGACCTCGTCGCGGACGGAGCCGCGGCCGACGCCGCCACCGTGCGGGCGGGCCTGGACGCGGCGCAGCGGGCGCGCCCCGTCACCGCCAACGACATCTATTCCATCTGCTGGACCTCCGGCACCGAAGGCAGCCCCAAGGGCGTGCCGCGCAGCCACAACAACTGGCAGGCCGTGGGCCGGCGCATCATCAATGGCGCAGGCCTGCGGCCCGGCGAGGTGCTGCTCAATCCGTTCCCGCTCGTCGCCGTGGCGGGCCTGACGGTCCTGGTGCCCTGGCTGATGCAGGGCGGCCGGCTGGTGCTGCATCAGCCGAACGATCTCAAGGTGCTGCTCGGGCAGGTCCGCGACGAGGGCGCGCATTACGTGTGCATCGCTCCTGCGCTGCTCAACCGGCTGCTGTCGGAGCCGGGGCTCGTCACTGCGCAGGACATCGCGTCGCTGCGCGTGATCGGTTCGGGCTCCGGCCCGATCGATGCGTGGACCATCCGCGAGTTCCGCGACCGGCACGGCATCGAGATCGTCAACTTCTACGGCTCCAACGAAGGCGTGGGCCTGACGGCCGGCGAGGCCCGCGTGCCCGACCCAGAGCGCCGCGCCGTGCTGTTTCCGGCAGCAGGCCGGGCCGGCCAGCTCTGGGGCGAGGACATGGCGGCCCATGCGGTCACGCGCCTGATCGACCCGGCCACCGGCATGGAGGTCACGCAGGCCGGCCAGCCCGGCGAGCTCGCCGTGCGCGGACCCACGGTGTTCCCCGGCTACTACCGCGCGCCGGAGAAAAACCGCACGGCCTTCACCGAGGACGGCTTTTTCCTCACCGGCGACATGTTCGCCCTGCAGGTCGAGGACGATGCGACCCGGCCCTACTACCGCTTCATGGGCCGCTACAAGGACATCATCGTGCGCGGCGGCATGAAGATCTCGCCCGAGGAACTCGACGCGCTGCTGATCGGCCACCCGCGCCTGCGCGAGGCCGCCTGCTGCGGCTTTCGCGACGCCATCATGGGCGAGAAGGTGGGCGTGGTGGCGGTGCCGCTGGACGGCGCCCTGGCGCTCGACGACATCACCGCCTGGCTGCGCGATGCCGGTGTGGCCACCTACAAGCTGCCCGAGGCGCTGGTCTGCGTCGAGGCGCTGCCGCGCAACGCGCTCAACAAGGTGCTGCGGCGCGAGCTGCCGCCGATGTTCGATGCGGTCGCGACCGTGGCCGGCAGCCAGGCGGCGCCCTCGACCGCATCCTCATCGGCGCCCGTGGCGGCCGCGGCATGACCCCCGCGCCGCACACCGATCCGGATCAAGAAGACCCGCCAAGCCTTGCAAGACCCTGAGACGACCGACCCCAAGGAGACCGACATGACAGCCACTGCTTCCTCCCCGCGCGCTCAGGCGCAGTCCCTGGCCGTGCACCGCCGCCATCTGCTGGCAGGTGCGGCGGCGGGCCTGCTTGCCGCCGGCGGCGTGCGCGCGGCCGACCCGTTCCCGGCCAAGCCGATCCGCGTGGTCGTGCCGTTTGCGCCGGGCAACACCTTCGACGTGGCGCTGCGCCAGGTGTCCGAGGAGCTGGTCAAGGCCGGCGGCCAGCCCTTCGTCATCGACAACAAGCCCGGCGCCTCGGGCCTGATCGCCGCGCAGATCGTGGCCACGGCTCCGCCCGACGGCTACACCGTGCTGCTGGCCAGCCTGTCGCATCTGGCGGTCAATCCGTACACCTTCAGCAAGCTGCCCTACGACCCCGACAAGAGCTACCGGCCGATCACCAACCTGCTCGGCGCCACGCTGATCATGGTGGTCAATGCCCAGCAGGTGCCGGCCACGAACTACAAGGACTTCGTCGCCTGGGCCAAGGGCCGGCCGGGCAAGGTGTCGTTCGCCTCGTTCTCGGCGGGCAACACCTCGCATTTCGCGGGCGTCATTCTCAACAAGGCGGCGGGGCTGGACATGGTGCACGTGCCGTACAACGGCACGCCACCGGCCGTGCAGAGCGTGCTCGCGGGCGACACGCAGGTGGCCTTCGTTCCGCTGCCCGCGGCCAAGCAGCACATCGAGTCGGGCAAGCTGCGCGCCATCGCCACCACGGGCGCCACGCCGCCGGCACTGATGCCGTCCATTCCCACCTTCCGCAGCCTGGGCGTGCCCGAGCTGGAGATCTACCTCTGGGGCGCGCTGCTCGTGCCCGCAGGCACGCCCGACGACGTGCTGCGCACGCTCAACCGGCAGATCGTCGCGGCGCTGGGCACGCGCCCGGTGCGCGAGAAATTCGCCTCGATGGACTTCGAGCCCATGCCCAGCACGCCTGAAGAGTTCACCCAGTACCTGCGCAAGGAGCAGGCCCGCTGGTCGGAGGCGGTGAAGCTCTCGGGCTTCAAGGCGTCCGAATAGCGCGGTGCCGGCCACGGCAGACCACGGTTCCCAAACATTCATCACACCCCACACCCCACGCCACTGCACAAGGAGTACACCATGGGCATCAATGAAATCCCCGTTCTCACCGGCGGCTTCGCGCCGGTCGAGCAGGAGGTCACGATGGACCTCACCGACATCCAGGGCGAGGTGCCCAAGGATCTGACCGGCATGTACGTGCGCAACGGGCCGAACCGCCGCTTCGAGTCCCAGGGCCGCTACCACTGGTTCGACGGCGACGGCATGCTGCATGCGGTGCGCTTCGAGGGCGGGCGCGTGCAGTACCAGAACCGCTGGGTCATGACCGATGGCCTGCAGGAGGAGCTGTCGGCCGGCGCCGCGCTGTGGCAGGGCATCAAGGACCCGCCGCGCAAGGACCGGCCCGACGCGCCGATGAAGAACACCTCCAACACCGACGTGAAGTTCTTCGGCGGCAACCTGATCTCGATGTGGTACCTCGGCGGCTCGGTCTACCAGTGCCGCCCGGGCGACCTCTCGACCGTGGGCAAGCTCGAATTCGACGAGCGCATGAAGAGCCTGCCGGTGTCGGCGCACTCCAAGGTCGACGAGCGCACCGGCGAGTTCCTGTTCTTCGCCTACGGCAAGCAGGCGCCCTACATGCACTACGGCGTGATGGACCGCCATGGCAAGCTGCAGACCTTCATGCCCGTGCAGCTGCCCGGCCCGCGCCTGCCGCACGACATGGCGATCACGCCCAACTACACGATCGTGCACGACCTGCCGCTGTTCTACGACATGGACGCTTTTGCAGCCGGCCGCCACAAGCTCAAGTTCCACCACACGCTGCCCTCGCGCTTCGGCGTGATTCCACGCCATGGCACGCCCGAGCAGATCCGCTGGTTCGAGGCCAGCCCGACCTACATGTACCACGTCAGCAATGCGTGGGAGGAGGACGACGGCCACGGCGGCACCGAGATCGTGATGACGGGCACGCCGTTTCGCCTGCCGCGCGACTGGCGCGGCAACGTCGAGGTCGAGCGCTTCCCCAAGATGCTGGCCAACCTCGAGCACGACTTCATGTTCTACGAGTGGCGCTTCAACCTGCGCACCGGCCAGACGAAGGAGCGCGTGATCGACGACATCGTCAACCAGGAGTTCCCGGTCATCAACTCCTGGATGCAGGGCTACAAGACGCGCTACTCCTGGAACGTGCTCATGGGCCGGAGCAACCGCGCCGAAGACCCGCGCTTTTGCGGGCTGGTGCGCTACGACCTCGAAAAGGACATCTGCACCAGCTACCACGAAGGCGTGGACAAGTGGTTCAGCGAGGCGCCCTTCGCGCCCAAGGACAACTGGCAGAAGGAAGACGACGGCTACCTCGTCGGCTTCATGTGGGACGGCAAGGCCGGCAAGTCCTATGTGACGGTGTTCGATGCCGCCGACGTCGCCAAGGGCCCGGTCTGCCGCATCGGGCTGCCCCAGCGCGTGCCCAACGGCTTCCACGCCACCTGGGTCAGCGGCGAACGGCTGGCACGCGGCTACTGAGCCACCACCGGGGCCGGCGCGGCCCCGCGCACGACACGAGGAGACCCACGCATGATTCTGGTGAGCCAGAAAAAGATCGACGACTACACCGCCGCCGGCTGGTGGGGCAGGCAGACCCTGTGGGATCTGTTTGCCGGCCATCTGGCGCGGCAGCCTGGGGCCGAGGCCGTGGCCGATGCCATCAACCGGGCCGACTTCGCGCACGGCGCGCCGCAGCGCTGGAGCTGGGCGCAGCTGGCCGACCAGGTCGACCGCTTCTGCCGCCTGCTGCTGGCCAGCGGGGTGCGGCGCGACGAAGTGGTGGTGGCGCAGATGCCCAACACGGTCGAGCAGTTCGTCGTCTACCTGGCCTGCGCGCGACTGGGCATCGTCGTGACGCCGGTGCCGGTGCAGTACCGCGACCATGAGCTGGCTCACATCCTCGAGACCACGCAGGCGGTGGCAGCCGTGACCTTCGAGCGCATCGGCAAGGCCGAGGCCGGCCATGCGGCCGCGCACATGTTCCAGTCGCTGCGGGCGGCCCACCCGACGCTGCGCACGGTGCTGGCCTTCGGCGAGACAGTCCAGGCGCCGTCGGTCGATGCGGCAGCGCAGATGGCGGCGCCGCTGGGCGACACCGATCGCGCCGCGCTGGCGGCGGCCGAGCGCGCAGCCGCCGTGACCGCCAACGACGTGTTCACCATCTGCTGGACCTCGGGCACCGAGGCCAGCCCCAAGGGCGTGCCGCGCAGCCACAACGAGTGGCTGATCGTGGCGCCTTCGATCATCGAGGCCGCCGGCATTGGCCCCGGCGCGCGGCTGCTCAATCCGTTTCCGCTGGTCAACATGGCGGGCATCTCGACCGCCTTCGCCAGCTGGCTGGTCCTGGGCGGCACGGTGGTGCAGCACCAGCCCTTCACGCTGCCTGTGTTCCTGCAGCAGCTGCGCGAGGAGCGGATCGACTACACCGTGTCGCCACCGGCCATCCTGAACATGCTGCTGCAGAACGAGCAGCTGCTGGCGGGCATCGACTTCCGGCGGCTGTCGCGCATCGGTTCGGGTTCGGCCCCGCTGTCGGACTGGATGGTGCGCGGCTTCGAGGAGAAGTACGGCGTGCAGATCGTCAACTACTTCGGCTCGAACGAAGGCGCCGCGCTGTCGGGCAGCCCGCAGGACATCGCCGATCCGGCGCTGCGCGCGCAGTTCTTTCCACGCGCGGGTGTGCCGGGTCTGGAGTGGGCGATCTCGACCACGAAGAAGATCCGCACGCGCCTGGTCGACCTGGAAACGGGCGAGGACATCCAGGAGGCCGGCCGCCCCGGCGAGATCCGCTTCAGCGGCCCGACGATCTTCAGCGGCTACTACCGCGCGCCCGAGCTCACCGCGCGGGCCTTCGATGAGCAGGGCTTCTACAAGACCGGCGACCTGTTCGAGCTGGCCGGCGATCGCCTGCAGTACTACCGCTACGTCGGCCGCTCCAAGGACCTGGTGATCCGCGGAGGCGTGAACATCTCCTCCGAGGAAATCGAAAACCTCCTGCTGGCCTGCCCCGGCGTGCGCGATGCCGCCGTCGTGGCCGTGCCCGACGACAAGCTCGGCGAGAAGGTCTGTGCCTGCGTGGTGCCGGCCGAGGGCGCCGAGGTGTCGCTGGCGTCCATTGCAGCTTTCCTGCGCGACGAAAAGCGCGTGGCCGTCTACAAGCTGCCCGAGTACCTGCTGCTGGTGCCGGCCCTGCCGCGCAACCCGGTGGGCAAGGTGCTCAAGCGCGACCTGCGGCAGCAGGCCGCCGATCTCGCCACCTCGCAGGTGGCTGCATGAACCCGTGCCCGCCGCCTGTGGCGTGCCGCCTGGAGCCTCTTTGATGACCCGTCCCGTCCTGCTTCTCATCCCCGGCATGCTGAACACGCCGGCCATCTGGTCACGCGTCGTGCCGCTGCTCGGCGATGTGGCCGACGTCCGCGTCGCGGATGTGACGACCCAGTCCGCCATTGCCGAGATGGCGCGCGACGCCTGGTCGGTGCTGGCCGACGTTCCGGCCGGAACCCAGGTGGTGGCCTGCGGCTTCTCGATGGGCGGCTATGTGCTGCTGGAGATGCTCGCGCATCCGGCGCGCCCGCTGGCCGCCATCGGCCTGCTGGACACCTCGTCGCGGCCCGAGACGCCCGAAGGAGCCGCCGTGCGCGAGAAGACCATCGCCGCGATCGAGCGCAACTTCCCCAAGGTCGTCGAAGGCCTGCTCGGTTTCATGACCCATCCGTCGGCGCAGGCCGACGCCGCGCTGATCCAGGAGCTGCGCGAGATCATGCTGGCCGTGGGCGGCGAGACCGCCATCCGCCAGAACCGCGCGGTGATCGGCCGCGGCGACTATCGCGCGCTGCTGCTCAAGCTGGACCTGCCCGCCCTCGTCATGTGCGGCACCGACGACAAGGTCACGGTGCCCGACATGTCGCGCGAACTCGCCAGCCTGCTGCCGCGTGCGCGGCTCGAATGGCTGGGCGAGGCCGGGCACATGACGCCCTTCGAGCAGCCCGCGCGCGTGGCCGCGCTGCTGCGCGAGCTGGTGCTTGCCGCCGCCGGATCTCCAGCCGGCTCTTGAGCGGGATGAAGCCGCGCCGGCCGCCCCGCGACCCCCCGACACAACGATTCCAACCCCCAGCCTTGCTTCCATAACAACTTCGTCAGGAGACTTTTCATGAACCGTCGCCACACCCTCCATGCGCTGAGTGCCCTCGGGCTCGCTGCGCTGCTGCCCGCCGCGCATGCGCAGGCGCCCGCCGCGAACTACCCGGACCGCCCCGTGCGCATCGTCGTGCCCTTCGCCCCCGGCAACACGCTGGACACCGCGCTGCGCCAGGTGGCCGAGGTGTTCAAGTCCAACACCGGGCAGCAGCTGCTGGTCGACAACAAGCCCGGCGGCAGCGGCATCATCGCCGCGCAGACCGTTATGACCGCGCCGCCCGACGGCTACACGCTGCTGCTGTCGAACACCAGCATGCTGACGATCAATCCGCACACCTTCAGCAAGCTGCCTTACGACGCCGAAAAGAGCTTCAAGCCGGTGACCAACTTCCTGGGCTCGGCGATGGTGATGGCGGTCAATGCGAGCGTGCCCGCCAACAACGTCAAGGAGTTCGTGGCCTGGGCCAAGGCCAATCCGGGCAAGGTGTCGTATGCCTCCTTCACGGCTGGCAACTCCTCGCACTTCGCTGGCGTGATCCTGAATCAGCGCGCGGGCCTGGACATGACGCACGTGCCCTTCAACGGCACCCCCCCGGCCGTGACCAATCTGGTGGGCGGTCAGGTCAACGCGGCCTTCCTGCCGCTGCTGGCCGTCAAGCCGCACGTCGAGTCGGGCAAGGTCAAGGTGCTGGCCGTGACCAGCCCCCAGCGTTCGGCCCTCATGCCCAATGTCGCGACCTTCCGCGAGCAGGGCTATCCGGATCTCGACATCTACATCTGGGCCGGCGTGAGCGCGCCAGCCGGCACGCCCGATGCGGTGATCGCGAAGATCAACGCCGAGTTCGGCAAGGCGCTGCGCTCGCAGGAGATCCGCGACAAGTGGCGCGTGATGGACTTCGAGACGCTGCCCTCCACCCCCGAGGAGTATGCGAAGTTCGCGCAGGCCGACTCGCGGCGCTGGGCCGAGGCGGTGAAGATCTCCGGCTTCAAGGCGAGCGAATAAGGGCGGCGGGGCATGTTCTATTCCCCGCAGAGCGAAAGCTCGGGCCTGCCCTACAACCCCTTCAAGTCCTGCTGCGTGCCACGGCCGATCGGCTGGCTGTCGACGGTGAGCGCCGACGGAGCGCACAACCTCGCGCCCTACAGCCAGTTCCAGAACCTGACCTGGGACCCGCCGACGGTGATGGTGGCCTGCAATGCGCGCGAGGACGGGCGGCTCAAGGACACGACGGCCAATATCCTGGCCACGGGCGAGTTCGTCTGGAACATGGCGACCTGGGCTCTGCGCGAGGCGGTGGTCGGCAGCTCGCGCGACTTGCCGCCCGGCGTCGACGAGTTCGACACCCTGGGCATCGGCTGGCTGCCGGCCGTGCATGTGAAGGCCCGGCGCGTCGCGGCCTCGCCCGTGCAGTTCGAATGCCGGCTGACCCAGCGGCTCGAAGTGCCGGGCCGCACGCCCGACGCTGCCGCCTGGGTGCTGGTGGGGCAGGTGGTGGGCATCCACATCGCCGACGATGCGCTCACGGCCGACGGGCGCATCGACATCACCCGGGTGCGGCCGCTGGCGCGCCTGGGCTACCGCGACTACACCGACGTGCGGCACAGCTACGAACTGAGTGAATTCACCGGGCGGGACGCGGCCACCATCCCGCACCTGCATGAAGCGGCGCCCGCAGGCGCGACAAGGAACTGACATGGACATCGCACGAAAGAATCTCGCAAGGCGTGCCGTCGGCCGCGGCCCTGCCGCCCCGGCCAGCGCCGCGCGACGCGGCGCACTCGCCCGCATGGGCCGGCTCGCCTGCCTGGGCGCGGTGGCGGGCGCAGCCTGGCTGACCGCCGCACCGGCGGTGGCCCAGGGCGCCTGGCCGGACAAGCCGGTGCGCATCGTGGTGCCGACGGCGGCTGGCTCGGGCTCCGACCAGATCACGCGCGCGCTCGCACAGAAGCTCGCCGAAGTCTGGAAGCAGCCGGTCACCGTGGACAACCGCGCCGGCGCCTCGGGCATCATCGGCGTGGAGGCGGTGGTGCGCGCACCGGCCGACGGCTACACGCTGCTGATGTCGTCGGCCTCGCCGGTGACGATCAACCCGATGATCTTTCGCAAGCTGCCCTACGACCCGCAGAAGGGTCTGGCGCCGATCTCGCTCGTGGGCATCGGGCCGGCGGCGCTGCTGATCAACGGCGCCACGCCGGCGCAGAACCTGCGCGAGTACGTGGCCCTGGTCAAGGCCAGGCCGCGCCAGTACAGCTACGGCTCGTTCGGCGCCGGCACCGGCGGACACCTGGGGGTGGAGGCCTTCAACCAGGCCGCCGGCATCGAGATGATCCATGTGCCGTACAAGGGCACGGCTCCCGCCGTGACCGACCTGATCGGCGGCCAGATCACGGCGGTGCTCACCGACCTGGCCACGGCCCAGAGCCAGATCCGGACCGGCAAGCTGCGCGCGCTGGCCATCAACGGCCCGGCGCGCTCGCCGCTGCTGCCGGATGTGCCGACCTTCACCGAGGCCGGCTACCCGGGCGTGGAGGGCACGTATGCGCGCTTTGCGCTGTTCGCACCGGCCGGCACGCCCGAAGCGGTGATCGGCAAGGTGTCGGCCGACACGGTGGCGGCGCTCAAGGACCCGCAGGTGCGTGACCGGTTCATCGCGCTGGGCTACTCGCTGTCGGGCAGCACGCCCGCCGAACTGGCGGCGGGCCTCAAGGACGACGCCGAGCGCTGGGGCAAGGTCATCCGCGCGATCGGCGGTCTGACGCTCGACTGAGCGCCCGGCCAGGGCGGCTCATTCCCTGCTGAGCGCCCGGTGAGTGCGGCTCGTTACGTGCTGAGCACGCCCGGACCGGCCCGCTCATTCCGCGGCCTTGAACCCCGACAGCTTCACCGCCTCGGCCCAGCGGACCGAATCGGCACGCACGAAGCGGGTCAGCTCTTCGGGCGTGGAGGGCAGGGGCACGAAGTCCATCTGCTTGAAGCGCTCGGCGACCTCGGCGGACTTCAGGGCCTTGTTGAACTCGGCCGACAGTTTGGCCACGATGGCGTCGGGCGTGCCCGCTGGCGCGTAGAGCGCGGCCCAGATGTAGACGGTCAGGTCGGGGAAGCCCGATTCGGCGAAGGTCGGCACGTTCGGCGCGAGCGGCGAGCGCTTCTCGCCGGTGATGGCCAGCAGCTTGACCTTGCCGGCCTCCACATGCTGGCGCAGCGCCAGCAGCGGCAGGAAGGCGGCCTGCACCTGGCCGCCCAGCAGGTTGGTGGTGGCCGGGCCGGTGCCGTTGAAGGGCACGTGCAGCATGTCGATGCCGGCGCGCCTGTTGAGGATCACGCCCGAGAAGTGCGAGGCGTTGCCGGCGGTGTACGAGGCGAACGAGACCTTGCCCGGATTGGCCTTGGCCCAGGCGATGAAGGCCGGCAGGTTGTCCGCCGGCACGGACGGATGGACCGCCAGCACCATCGTCGCGCCGAGGAAGTTGCTCACGGGCCGGTAGCTCTTCTCGACGTCATACGGCAGCTTGCTGAAGACATGGGGGTTGATGGTCATGAGGCCGGTGCCGCCCAGCAGAAGGGTGTAGCCGTCAGGTGCGGCCTGGGCGGCGGCCTGCGCCGCGATGAAGCCCGAGCCGCCGGGCTTGTTGTCGATGATGAGCTGCTGGCCCGTGCTCTCCTTGAACTTCTCGCCGGCCACGCGCAGGGCCGTGTCCAGCGTGTTGCCCGGCGCGAAGGGCGTGATCACGCGCACCGGCTTGTCGGGAAAGGTCTGGGCCTGCGCGCTGCACAGCAGCGCGGCGCCGAGGAAGGCGGCGGCCAGGCGCGCCAGGGGCTGGAATCGTTTCGTCATGCTTGTCTCCTTCATGCTGTTCTCCGGTGGGAGGGTTGAGGCAGCCTCTGGCGGGCTGTTGCTGGGGGGCGGATGCCGGGGCTCGGGGCGGGCAGGGTTGTTCGAGCCGTGATGCAGTGCCGTGCCGGCCGGCTCAGCCGGACCGGGGGATGCGGGCGAGCCAGCCCGCGAGCAGCCGGCCGACTTCGGCGGGCTGCTCCACAGGCGCCATGTGGCCCGTGCCGGCAAGCAGGTGCAATTCGGCGCCGGGGATGGCGGCGGCCATCTCCTGGCTGAGCGCCGGCGGCGCGACCTTGTCGAGTTCGGCGCCGATCACGAGCGTGGGGCAGGTGATGCCGGCGAGCAGGTCGCGGCTGTCGTGGCGATCCATGACAGCCTGCGACTGGCGCACGAAGGCCTCGGGTCCGACCCGCTCCATCATGGCGCGGATGCTGACGGTGAGCGCGGCGTCGCCCTGGCGTTCGGCGGGCAGCATGAACTGCAGCAGCATGCCCGTCAGACGCGCGAAGTCGCTTTGCGCGAGCGCCATCATCTTCTGCCGGCCCGGCCGGCCTTCGGGTGCCTCGGGCCGAGCCGAGGTGTTCAGCAGCGCCAGGCCCGCGACGCGCGGGCCCGCGCGCCGCATGATCTCGAGCGCCACATAACCGCCGAGCGAGAAGCCGGCGACGGCGAAGGGGCCGGGTGGCATCCGCGCGATGGCCGCATCGGCGAGCGCGCCGGTGCTGTCGTGCGCCGTCATGTCGGCGATGCGGATGTCGGCGGCCTCGCCGACCGCCTGCACGGCGGCATCCCACAGGGCGTCGTCGTTGAGCGTGCCTGGCAGCAGCAGGAGGGGAATGCGATTCATGAACTCACCTGTTCGCGCAGGGCGCGCTTGAGAATCTTGCCGACGGGATTGCGCGGCAGGGTGTCGAGGACGAGCATCTTCTCGGGCAGCTTGAACACGGCAACGCGCTGCACGTCGCGCAGGAAGTCCTTGATGCCGTCCAGCGTGAGCGTGCGGCCGTCGCGCGGCACGACGCAGGCGCACACGCGCTCGCCCATCACCTCGTCGGGGTAGCCCACCACTGCGGCCTCTCGCACGTCGGGGTGGGCGAGGATCAGGTTCTCGACCTCTTCGGAGGAAATGTTCATGCCGCCGCGGATGACCACGTCCTTCGATCGGCCGGCATAGCGGTAGTACTGGGCGCGCTCGCCGCCGATCTCGAACAGATCGCCGGTGCGGTAGAAGCCCTGCTCGTCGAAGGCGCGCGCGGTCAGCTCCGGCGCGCGCCAGTAGCCGCTGAACACGGTGGCGCCGCGGTAGCGCAGCTCGCCGACGCGGCCGGGCTCATCGATGTCCTCGCCCGTCTCCAGGTCCACCAGACGCGTCTCGATCTTGCGCGTGGTGGACACGTGCCAGTCGAAGCCGGCGACACCCGCGCGTGGAAAGAAACGGGCGCGCTCGGCCGCCGACGGCACGTCGCGCGGGCCGCCCGTCAGGCTCGCGCCTTCGTTGGAGCCGAAGTGGTTGACGATGTCGACGCCGAAACGCTCATGAAAGCCTTCGACCAGCCATTGCGACAGCGGCGCCGAGCCCGAGCCGATGGTGGCCAGGCGCCTGAAGTCGATGCCCTGGGTCAGCGATGCGTCGTGCAGCATCTGGCCCAGGATGGCCGGCGCGGCGATGGTGTAGTCGATCGCCTCCTCGCGCAGCTGCTGCAGGAACACCGGCAGGTCGAACGGGTGATGCTGCACCACCGTGCCGCCCAGCATCAGCCAGGCGGCAAATCCGGCCGAGAGCCCGGCCATGTTGACCAGGGGAAACGGGCACAGCATGCGGCAGCCGGGGCGCAGGTTCGCGCCTTCGATGACCGAGGGCGCGAACACCAGCCACTCGTTGTGGCTGCGCGGCACGCCCTTGGGACTGGCTTCGGTGCCCGAGGTCCAGCAGATGGTGAACACGTCGTTGGCGGTGATCACCTCACGCTCCAGATGCGCGGCGAGAGCCGTGTCGTCATCGGCCTGCGCGATCAGTGGCGCAAGGGCGGTGACGCCGGCGGGCCAGGCGGGCGCCTGGCCGTCGCGATGGCCGGCTGCTTCCGGGGCCGGGTTGCCGAAGGCCAGCACACGGTGAGGCATGGGCGCATCGGCTGCAGCCTGCGCCGCGAAAAGCCGCGCGAACATCTGCGCATGCCCGTGCCGGCCGATGCGCCGGCAGGTGATGGCGGCGCGCGCCTGGGCGAGCGCGAGCACGTGGGCCAGTTCATGTTCGCGGTACTGGATCGGCACCGGCGAGACGATGAGCCCGAGTCGCGCGCATGCCAGATAGGTCATGAACTGTTCGACGCAGTTGGGCATCTGCACCACAACGACGTCATCACGCGCGAGGCCGCAGGCCAGCAGGACGCGCGCCAGACGGTCGACTTCGGCGTCAAGCGCCGCATAGCTCAGGCGCCGGGGTGCGCCATCGGTGAACTCCGCGCGGTTGGGTGCGTCGACCACCGCCTCGCGCCCGGGCTGGCGGGCGACGTGGTTGCGGAACAGCTGGTCCAGCGTGGCCGTGCCCCACCAGCCGCGGCGCGTGAAGTCGTCAATCCGTGACGGGGGAACGAGGATCATGTGTCTCCAACGGGGCTCGTCCGCAAGTCGAAACGCTTGCATTAGTGAACGCATTCTAATAATATGAAGTCTAGAAGTGCAAGTGAATTGAGTGGAAACACCGATGCCGATAATCCGGTCATCCTCTCCTCACGGCCACCCCGATGAACGCTCCCGACACCGCCGCCCGCCAAGCCCTTGCCGACACCGCCGTCGCGGCGCGGCGGCGTCATGACCAGCTCGCGCACAGCGTCGAGAACGTGTCGCACCACCTGCGCGGCACCTCGCTGAACCGGGCGCTCGACGTCGTCGGCGACTGGTGGACGCAGTGCATCCTGCGCGAAGCCTTTCTCGGCGTGCGCAACTTCGAGGAGTTCCAGTCGCACCTGGGCATTCCGCGCCAGACGCTGAGCCAGCGCCTGAAGTCGCTCGTGGCCCACGGCATCTTCGACGTCTCGCGCGGCGGCTACCGGCTCACGCCGCGCGGCCTGGCCCTCTACCCCTGGGCCCTGATGATCTGGCGCTGGACGCGCAAGTGGGGGGGCGACGCCGGGCCGGTGCATCCGCGCGAGCTGGTGCACCATGTCTGCGGGCACGTCATGACGCCGGTGTTCGCCTGCGGTGAGTGCCTGGAAGAGGTAACGCTGCGTGACATCGACTACGAGGATGCCCGTGTGCCACGCCGTGCCAGTCCGGCCGCGCTCGCGCAGCGCAAGCGCTGGACCGGCGGCAAGACGGTCATGGACCCGGGGCGCGCCGGCTACCACATCGCCTTCATCACGGCCGACCGCTGGACGCACCTGATCCTTGGCGCGGTGTTCCTTGGCTGCCGCAGCTTCGACCGGATCGAGCGCGAGATCGGCATCTCGACCAACATCCTGTCGCAGCGGCTCGCGCTGCTGCAGGACACCGGCTTTCTCGTCAAGAAGCGCTCCAGCCAGGATGCGCGCCGCTATCTGTACGGCCTGACCCCGCGCAGCCGGGACGTGTTCCCGCTGACCATTTCGCTGGTGCAGTGGGCCGACGAACATCTCACCCCCGGCGTCAAGCCGCCCATCGTGCGCCATCACCGCGCGTGCGGAGCGCGGCTGCAGGCCCGGGTCATCTGCTCCCACTGCCGCGGCGAACTGCTGCCGCGTGAAGTGGGCTTCAAGCCACTGGCGCCGCCAGGCTGACGGCGCCCCCATCCACCCAAGGAGACAGACACCATGAGCGAAACCGCCGAAATGCACCGGGCCGAAGCGCCCGGGCTTGAACGCATGGAGGACCTGCCGCCAGTACTGCGCGGCGGCTTCACCCCCGTGACCGAGGAGCTGGACATTGCCGAACTCGAAGTGATCGGCAAGGTGCCGGCGGATCTCAATGGCGCCTACTTCCGCAACGGGCCCAACCGCAAGTTCGCCGCCGAAGGCCGCTACCACTGGTACGACGGCGACGGCATGATCCATGCCGCCTACTTCGACAAGGGCAAGGTGCGCTACCGCAACCGCTGGATCCGTACGAATCCGCTGGTGGAGGAGATGGAAGCCGGCCGCGCCCTGTGGAAGGGCCTGCAGGAGGCGCCCCGCCGCGACCGGCCGGACATGCCGCTGAAGAACACGTCCAACACCGACGTCATCTTCCACAACGGCAAGCTCGTGACCATGTGGTACCTGGCCGGTGGCATGTACCACGTGGACCCGTTCACGCTGGAGACGATCGGCACCGCGAGCTTCGAGGGCGCGCCGGACCTGCACGCGTCGGCGCACTCCAAGGTCGACGAGCGCACCGGCGAGATGCTGTTCTTCGACTACGGCAAGGATTTTCCGTACATGCACTACGGGGTGATCGGGCGCGACGGCGTGCTCAAGCACAAGATCCCGGTCGAGCTGCCCGGTCCGCGCCTGCCGCACGACATGGCCATCACCGAGCACTACTCGGTGCTGCACGACTTTCCGCTGTTCTATGACACCGACGCGCTGGCCGCCGGGCGGCACAAGCTCAAGTTCCACGCCGACATGCCTTCGCGCTTCGCGGTGGTGCCACGCTACGGCACGCCCGAGCAGATCCGCTGGTTCGAAGCCAAGCCCAACTACATGCTGCACGTGGCCAACGCCTGGGAGGAGAAGAACGCCGCAGGCGACGACGAGGTAGTGATGATCGGCACGCCGTTCCGGCTGCCGCGCGATCTGGCTGGCAACATCGAGTCCGAGAAGTTCGCCAAGATGTGGTCCATCATGTACCGCGACTTCCTGTACTACGAGTGGCGCTTCAACCTGCGTACCGGCCAGACCACCGAGCGCATCGTCGACGACGTGTTCTGCTCGGAGTTCCCGATGATCAACGCGAACTACCAGGGCTTCAAGACGCGCTACTCGTGGAACATCGCGATGGTGCGCGAGAGCTACAAGCAGCCGCGCTTTGCCGGCCTGATCAAGTACGACCTCGAAAAGGGCGTGGCGCAGGCCTGGAGCGAGGGGCGCGACTTCTTCTACAGCGAAGCGCCGTTCGCGCCGGCCGACAACCCGCAGAGCGAGGACCACGGCTACCTGGTGAGCTTCGTGTGGAATGCCCGCGAGAAGCGCTCGGAGATCCAGGTGTTCGACGCGCGCGAGTTCGGCGGCGGGCCGGTGGCACGGGTGATCCTGCCGCACAAGGCGCCGCCGGGCTTCCACTCCACCTGGGTGAGCGCCGAACGGCTGCGCCGGGGCTGGTGAGCGCAGGCGCGCCAGGCCGACATCTTCCTTCAGTTCAATCAGACGACGACACATGACACAGACTCCGAAGCTTCCCTTCAACCTGCGCCTTCCGGTGTTCGCGGCGCCGATGTTCCTCATCTCCGGGCCGGACCTGGTGCTGTCGGCCTGCAAGGCCGGCATCATCGGCGCCTTTCCGACGCCCAACGCGCGGCCCATCGAGGTGCTCGAGACCTGGATGAAGCAGATCACCGAGGGCCTGGCCCGCGCCCGGGACGAGCAGCCGGCCGACACCATCGGCCCGTGGTGCGCCAACCTCGTGACCCATTCCACCAACACCCGGCTCGCGGAAGACCTGGAGCTGATCGCGCGCTACAAGCCGCCGGTGGTGGTGACGGCGCTCGGCAGCCCCAAGCCGGCCATCGAGGTCGTGCATTCCTATGGCGGGCTGGTATTTGCCGACGTGATCAACATCGGCCTCGCGAAGAAGGCCGTGGCCGCCGGGGCCGACGGGCTGGCCTGCGTGTCGGCGGGGGCGGGCGGGCATACCGGCATGCTGTCGCCCTATGCCTTCGTGAGCGCGGTGCGCGACTTCTTTGACGGCTACGTCATCGTGGGCGGTGGCATTTCCGATGGCTTCGGCGTGGCCGGCGCGGTAGCCTCGGGCGCGGACTTCGTCTACATGGGCACGCGCTTCATTCCCACGGCCGAGAGCATGGCGCCGCAGGCCTTCAAGCAGATGGTGGTGGACTGCACGGTGGATGATCTGATCGTGAGCGCCGGCATCACCGGAACGCCGGCGAGCTGGCTCAAGCCCTCGCTGCACGCGCAGGGCATCGACACCAACAACATGCCCGATGCGCCGCAGCGCAGCTACGACAGCAACAAGGCCGTGACCGCACGCAAGTGGGTCGACGTCTGGGCCGCCGGCCAGGGCCTGGGCACGATCCGCGCGATCGAATCCGTGGGCGAGGTGGTGGACCGGCTCGACGCCGAGTACCGCCAGGCGCTGGCCCGCATGGGCGCCTTGCCCTATGGCGCAGGCGCCTGGCGCGCGCGCTCGACCCCCAGCCTGAAGGAGGCCGCATGAGTACCACCACTTACGTTCTCGGCGGGCACCAGACCGACTTTGCCAAGGCCTGGTCGCGCCAGGGCCAGGACATCTCGGACATGGTGCGCGAGTCGACGCTCGGCGCGCTGGCGGCGGCGAAGGTCGACCCTTCGGCGGTCCAGAGCATCCACGTGGGCAATGCGTTCGCCGAGATGCAGCGCCAGCAGGCGCACCTGGGCTCGATGGTGGCCCAGGTCGTGCCCGCGCTGTGGGGCGTGCCGGCCATGCGCCACGAAGGCGCCTGTGCGTCCTCCTCGCTCGGCGTGCTGGCGGCCATGGCCGAGATCGAGGCCGGCCGCTATGACTGCGTGCTCGTGCTCGGCGTGGAGGAGTTCAAGAACACCGCGGGCGACGTCGCCTCGCAGAATCAGAACGCTGCGGCCTGGCAGGGGCATGAGGACATCGACTGCAAGTTCATGTGGCCGGCCGCCTTCGGCCTGCTGGCCGGCGAGTACGAGCGGCGCTATGGCCTGGACCGCAAATACCTCAACCGGATTGCCGAGATCAACTATGGCAATGCGCGGCGCAACCCGCTGGCGCAGACCCGCAAGTGGCAGTTCGACGCGCTGAGCTTCACCGACGACGACGAGGCCAATCCGATGATCGAGCCCGGCACGCGCCGCCAGGACTGCGGCCAGATCACCGACGGCGCCTGCGCCATCGTGCTGGCGTCGCCGCGCTTCGTGAAGGAGCATGGCCTTGACGCAGCGCGGCTGCCGCGCATCGCGGGCTGGGGCCACCGCAACGCCGGCCTGCGCCTGAAGGACAAGATCGAGCGCAGCCAGGGCCAGACGTATGTGTTTCCGCACGTGCGGCAGACGCTGGAGGACGCATGGCGACGCGCCGGCGTGGAAGGCGTGTCGGCGATGGATGGCATCGAAACGCACGACTGCTTCACCACGACCGAGTACATGGCCATCGACCATCTGGGCCTGACCCCTCCGGGCCAGAGCTGGCAGGCGGTGGAGGAGGGCATCATCGAGCCCGGAGGCAAGTGCCCGGTGAACATGAGCGGTGGCCTGATCGGCTGCGGCCATCCGGTGGGCGCGACTGGCGCGCGGATGCTGTTCGACGCAGCGCGCCAGGTCAGCGGCCAGGCGGGCGAATGCCAGATCGAAGGCGCTCAGCGCATCCAGACGTTGAACATCGGCGGCTCCTGCGGCACCGTGGTGAGCTTCGTGGTCGAAGGCGGCTGACGGCGGCAGAGGGCGGCTGGGGGCGGGCGCTCGGCCAGTCAGGTCGCCGGGGCGGCGCCATAGTGCGCCATGGCCTTGCGGACCTTGCCTGACGCGTCGAACACGAACACCTCCGCGCACAGCCGGCCGCCCGGGCCCCGGTAGTGGATCACCACGCTGTCGACGCCTTCCAGGGTCGCGATCAGGTCGAATCTCAGGCCGGGCATGCGTTCCAGTGCGGCCTCCCAGTAGCGCCGCACGGCGGGCTTGCCGACGAGCGTGCCGCTGCCCACACCGGCGATGGACGCGATGAAAGGTGAGCTCATCTCGAAATCGTCGCAGTAGTGCGCAAGGACCGCGTCGAGGTCCTTCGAGTTCCAGGCGTCGATCCACTCCTGGGTGAATTGCCGCGCATCGATCATGGTTCTTCTCCTTCGGGTGACAAGAGACTGACGGCGGCCATGACGGCGCGCCAGCCGGATTCGCCGCTGGCGCCCGAGCGTTCGAAGGCTCGCCGGAGGTGGCGCCGCTGAAGCTCGTTGACTTCGAACTCCAGCGCCTCGCCGGCCTTGGTCAGGCGCACCAGCTGAACGGTCCGGTTGTCAGGCGATGGCGCCGAGGCGATGAGCTTGAGCTCGCGCAGCTGCCGCATCGGCCCGTGCAAGGCCTGGCGCGTGATGTCCAGCCGCTCGGCGATCGTGCCGACCGGTATCTCGCCGGAACGGGCAATCACGAACAGGATGCGGTGATGGATCCGTCCGAGCCCGCGTGACTGCAAGACCTGGTCGGGCAGCTTCACGAGCTGGCGGAACGCCACGTGGAACAGCCACAGGTCCTTGTTGAGATTTTCGTTTTCCTTCGGAGGTGTCGCGTCGTGTCGCATGCCTCGATTATGACAAGTCATTTTTAAATGACAAGTATATTGACATTATCAAATCGGATGCTATTCTTCGCGGCATTCGTACAACGACAGGAGACAGCCGATGAAACCCATTCTTTCCGTGTTGGCGCTGGCCATGGCGAGCCTGGCCGGTGCTTCGCATGCGCAGGCGCCCGTGGAGATGCGCTTTTCGCACTTCGTGCCCACCACGCACCGGTCCGTCGCGGGCGTGCAGATGTGGGCCGACTCGCTTCAGAAGGCCACGGGTGGCAAGCTGCAGGTGCGGATCTTCCCGTCCGAGCAGCTGGGCAAGGCCAAGGACCAGTACGACATGGTGCGCGACGGCATCGCCGACGCGGCGTGGGTGGTCCCCGGCTATACACCGGGCCGGTTTCCGGTGGTTTCGCTGCTGGAGCTGCCCTTCATGGCGCGCGACGCCGACGCCGGCTCGGCGGTGTTCGACGCCTGGTACCGGCCGATCGCCGCGCGCGAGATGCCCGAGGTCCGTTACTGCCTGGGCTTCCTGCAGGATCCCGGTGTTCTGCACACGAGCCGCAAGGTCGAGGGCCCGCAGGACCTCAAGGGTCTCAAGCTGCGCAGTCCGACCGCGCCGGTGAGCGAGTTCTTTCAGCAGATCGGCGCCAGCAGCGTGGCGATTCCGGCGCCTCAGGTGCGCGAGGCGGTGGAGCGCGGAACGATCGACGGCGCCGGCTTCGGCTGGCAGACGGCGGTCAGCCTGGGCATCACCAAGGCGACGCGCTACCACCTCGATGCACCGCTGTACACCGTTCCGGTCGCCTATCTGATCAACCAGGGCTTCTACGAGCGCCAGAGCAGCGAAGTGCGGCAGGCGATCGATGCGCACTGCAATGGCAGCTGGGCGCGCCGGATCGGTGCGGACTGGGCGGGCTGGGAGGCGGGTGGCCGCGCCAACGTCATGGCCGAGCCCGGCCATGTGCTGACGAAGCTGTCGCCCGCGCAGCTCAAGGCGTGGCGAGATGCCGCCGGGCCGCTGCTGGACCACTGGCACGCGACGGTCGCCCGCAAGGGAATGGACTCGCAGGGGCTGCTCAAGGGCCTGCGCGATGAACTCGTGCGCACGGGTGCCGGCTACTGAGACGGCTTGGGCGATGGACCGCATCATTCGCCTGGCCGCAATGGCCGGTTCCGTCCTGCTGGCGCTTCTGGCGACGCTGACCTTCCTGGACGTGGTGGGCCGCTACCTGCTGTCCCGGACGCTGCCCGGGGCCTACGACCTCGGGCAGCAGCTGCAGACCGTGATCATCTTCTGGGGCATGGCGATCGCCACCTACCACCGGGCGCACATCGGCGTCGATCTGCTGTGGGAGCGCCTGGGGCCGGTCGGCCGCGCCAGGCTCGACCGGTTCGGCGACGCCGTCTGCGCTGCTGCATTCGCGGCGCTGTTGCTGTGTGGGGGCCTGCAGTTGCCCAAGATGATCCGCAGCAGCGAAGTGATCCCCGATCTGGGGCTGCCCCTGTGGCTCTTCGCCGGCGTTGCGCTGGCGGGCATCGCGGTCGCCGTGCTGGCCGCCTGCCGGGCCGGTGCCCGTGCGGCGGACACGCCGCCAGGCGGCGAAGACGCGGAGGCGCAGCCATGAACGCCGCGCTGTCGCTGTCGGCCTTCGTGGCGATGTTCGCGCTGATGCTGCTGCGCGTGCCGATCGGCATCGCCATGGGCATCGTGGGCGCGGCAGGCTTCGCCTGGCTGACCGGCCTGCCGGCGGCGGTGGCCCTTGTGGGCAGCTCGCCGCTGCGCAGCGCTGGCGATCCGTCGCTGGGGATCGTGCCGATGTTCATTCTGATGGGGGCGCTGGCCTCGACCACCGGCCTGAGCAAGGAGCTGTTTCGCGCGGCCCATGCCTGGATGGGGCATCTGCGCGGCGGCCTGGCCTATGCCGCGATGAGCGCGTGCGCAGGCTTTGCGGCGATCAACGGATCCTCGGTCGCAACCGCTGTCACCATGACGAAGGTCGCGTTGCCCGAGATGCGTCGGTTCGGCTACCGGCCCAGCCTCGCGGCGGGCACGTTGGCCGCGGGCGGGACGCTGGGGATCATGATTCCTCCGTCGGTGGTCTTCGTGCTGTACGGCATCATGACCGACCAGGACATCGGCAAGCTGTTCATGGCGGGCGTTCTGCCGGGTCTGCTGGCGGTCGTGCTGTATGCCGTGACGATCTGGCTGCTCGGGCGGCTGCGTCCGCAGGACCTGCCGGCCGGCACGCGCACGCCCTGGCCCGAGCGCTGGCGCTCCGTGCGCGGTCTCTGGGGGACGGCGGCGCTGTTCGTCTTCGTGCTCGGCGGCATGTACTTCGGTGTCTTCACGCCGACCGAGGCGGCGGCCATGGGGGTCTTCGGTGCGCTGCTGATCGGCTGCATCCGAGGCCGGATGAGCTGGCGCATCCTGGGCCATGCGCTGGCCGAAACACTCAGCGTGAGCGCCTCGATCTTCACCATCGTCATCGGCGCCTATCTGTTCGGCTACTTTCTTTCGGTGGCCGGAACGACGCGCGCGCTGATCGACTTCATCGTTCACCTGGACTTCAATCGCTACGCGATCCTGTTCTTCGTGCTGGTGATGTACCTGTTCCTTGGCGCCATCATGGATGAGCTGGCCATGATCCTGCTGACCATCCCCGTGGTCTATCCGGCCATGATGCAGCTGGGTTTCGATCCGATCTGGTTCGGCGTGATCATCGTCATGACCGTGACCTTCGGGCTGATCTGTCCGCCCGTGGGCATGAACGTCTTCGTGGTCAACGCGCTGGCGCGCGACATCCGCCTGTCCGACATCTATCGCGGGGTCGCGCCCTTCATCGCGGCCGACGTGGTCCGTCTGGTCCTGCTGGTGGCCTTCCCCGCCATCTCCATCTGGCTTCCCTCGCTCATGAAGTGAGCCTCTCCCACGCATGAATCCCTACGACTTCTTTGCCGCTGCGGCGGCCCGGCACCCCCGGCATCCGGCCGTCGAAGATGAGCGCCAGCGCCTGGATTACGGACAGCTGCTCTCGAAGGTCGAGCAGGCCGCCTGCGCGATCGACGATCTGCGCGAGCCGGGGCGGCCGCTGCACATCGCCGTGTTCAGTCCCAACTGTGTCGAGGCGCTGGCGGCCATGCTGACGGTGTTCCGGACGGGCAGCGTGTGGGTGCCGATCAACGCGCGCAACGCGCTGGAAGAGAACCTGCTCATCCTGCAGCGCTCCGACGTGGACGTGCTGCTGGTCCACAGCGAGTTCGAGCCGACGCTGGATCGCATCCGCCAGGCCGTTCCGGGCCTGCGCGCCATTCTGTGCATCAACAGGGAGCTGCCTGCCGCGCCGGCGCTGCATGAAGCCTGGCGGGGCGGGTGCGCGCAGCCGCGCGTGGAGGACTCCGATGCGGTGTGCGCGATGCTGTCGACCGGCGGCACGACCGGTCTGCCCAAGGGCGTGGTCTGGCCCGAGTCGGTCGTCGAGGCGATGGTGGCGAGCTTCTGGGTTCACCTGCCCGCGCCGGACCATCCGGTGTATCTGGCCGCCGCGCCGCTCACCCACGCGTCGGGCGTGATCGGCCTGTGCCTGCTCGCGCGCGGCGCGACGGTGCTGATCCATCGCAGCGCCAAGCCTCAGGAGATCATGCGCACCATCGGCCAGCGAGGCGTCACGCACCTGTTCCTGCCCCCTACGGTGATCTACGCGATGCTGGCCGACCCGGAAGTCCGCGATCACGACTACCGGTCGCTGCGCTACTTCATCTACACGGCGGCGCCGATGGCGCCGGACAAGATCCGGGAGGCCATGGACGTGTTCGGCCCGGTGATGGTGCAGCTGTACGGACAGGCCGAGGTGCCCCTGATGGGCACGGTGTTTTCGCCGCAGGATCACGCGCGCTTTCTGTCCGAGGGGCAGCTGGACAAGTTCGGCAGCTGCGGCCTGCCCACGCTGCTGGCGCGCGTGGAGGTGATGGACGACCAGGGCTGCCTGCTCGGCGCCCGGGGCATCGGTGAGGTCGTGTTTCGCGGCCCGCTGGTGATGCGCGGCTATTACAGGTCGCCGGATGAGACGGCAGCGGCAGGCGCGCAGGGCTGGCATCACACGGGCGACGTGGGCTTCAAGGACGAGGACGGCTATCTGCACATCGTCGACCGCAAGAAGGACATGATCATCACGGGGGGCTTCAACGTGTATTCCTCCGAGGTCGAGCGGGTCGTGATGGAGTGTCCCGGCGTGGCCGAGTGCGCCGTGATCGGCGCGCCCGACCCGAAGTGGGGCGAGGCGGTGACCGCCATCGTCGAGGGCGCGCCCGGGCATGAGCCCGACCCGGAGCAGATCCGGGCGCATTGCCGCCAGCGCCTCGGAGGCGTCAAGGCGCCCAAGGCCGTGCTGGTCTGGCCCAGTTTGCCGCGCAGTACCGTGGGCAAGGTGCTCAAGCGCGAGATCCGTGAGCGGTTCTGGGCTGACCAGACCCGCCGTGTCTGAGAGAAATGTTCCGGAGCGAAGGCCATGACGAGAACGCTTGCGCAATTGTTCGATCTGAGAGGCCGCACGGCCCTCATCACGGGGGGATCGCGCGGCCTCGGACTCCAGCTGGCACAGGCCTTGGGCGAGGCCGGCGCGCGGCTCGTGCTGAGCGCCCGCAAGGCGGCCGACCTGGAGGAGGCGGCAGCGCGCCTGCAGGCGCAGGGCATCGACACCCAATGGATCGCGGCGGACTGCGCACGCGAGGACGACGTCACCCGGCTGGCCCGCGACGCGCGGGCGTGCCTGGGCGAGGTCGACATCGTGGTGAACAACGCCGGTGCAACCTGGGGCGCGCCGGCCGAGGACTACCCGGCCGAAGCCTGGGACAAGGTGATGAACCTGAACGTCCGAGGCTACTTCCTTCTGGCGCGCGAGGTCGCCAGGAGCGGCATGATCGCGCGCCGTCGGGGCCGCATCATCAACATCGCGTCGATTGCCGGGCTCGGCGGCAATCCGCCAGAGATGAAGACCATCGCCTACAACACGTCCAAGGCGGCCGTGCTGAACTTCACCCGGGCGCTGGCGGCCGAATGGGGGCCGTACGGCATCACCGTCAATGCGATCTGCCCGGGCTTCTTCCCGAGCCGCATGACGCAGGCCACGCTCCTGTCCCTGGGGGAGCAACGGATCGCGGCGAGCACGCCATTGCAGCGGCTCGGCGACGACGAGGATCTCAAGGGCCTGGCCGTGCTGCTCGCGTCCGACGCGGGCAAGCACATCACGGGGCAGTGGATGGCGGTGGACGGAGGCGCCAGCATCGTGTCGGTGCCGCACTGAGGCGGCGCAGCGCGTCCGGCGCGCAGGTCGGGCCCCATGACTTTCTTCAGGGGGACAGCACCCATGCGAACGCCTAGACTGCAGCGCGAGACGCCGCCTCGCACCCGAGATTCAAACCGGACTGGAACAACGAGCATGAACCCATCTCTGGCAAGGACTGACGCCGAAGAATCCCGCACGCCACCGGCCAGCGTCGCCGGTCGCGGCGGTCACGAACTGGAGGCGCGGGCCTTCCGGTCCCGCACGCTTGCCGTGTTTGGCGAGATCACCGACGTGCTGGCCGCCGACACGGTACGCCGCCTCCTGGCGATGGATGCCGAGTCCCATGCGCCCATCCAGATGTGGGTCTCGTCACCCGGCGGGCATCTGGAGTCGGGCGACGCCATTCATGACGTGGTGCGCTTCATTGCCTCGCCCGTGACCATGATCGGGACCGGCTGGGTGGGCAGTGCCGCGACGCACCTGTACCTGGCCGCGGACCGGAGCCGGCGCCTGTGCTCGCCGCAGACCCGGTTTCTGATCCATCAGCCCAGTGGCGGTGCGGGCGGGCCCGCGACCGACATCTCGATCCAGGCCCGGGAGATTCTTCGGGCGCGGGAGCGCATCGCCCGCACCATTGCCGACGAGACCGGCCAGCCCCTGGAGCAGGTGATGCGCGACATCGAGCGCGACCGCTGGCTGTCGGCGCAGGAGGCGGTGGACTACGGACTGGTGTCGCGCATCGTCGCCCGCCGCAGCGAAGCCGGCTTGTGAGGGACGGCGGCGGGCGCGCCGCCTGTGTCACAGTGGAGGCCCTGCAGCCATGGCTTCCACCCCTGACCTCGACCTCACCCGCGACGCGCTGGCCACCAGCACCCTGAGCCACGGGCTGCAGGTGCTGGGGGATCGCTGGACGGTGGCCTTGCTGCTGGGCGCCTTCCTGGGCGTGCGGCGGTTCGAGGACTGGCAGGCGCGCCTGGGCATTCCGCGCCCGACCCTCACCGAGCGCCTGCGGACGATGACCGAGCTGGGCCTGCTGGAGCAGCGGCCCTATCAGGAGCGGCCGCGCCGCATGGCCTATCACCTGACCGAGGCAGGACTGAAGCTCTACCCACAGGTGCTCATGATGTGGGTCTGGGCGCGGCGCTGGGGCGCGACGCAGGTGGAACTGCCGCCGCGCCTGCTGCACCGGCCCTGCGGTCATGCGTTCTCGCCGCAGATGAGCTGCGCGCACTGCCATGAGCGGGTGGGTATCAACGACCTGGGCTTTTCGCTGCAGATCAATCCGGCGCTCAAACCCCAGCCAACGCTGCGCCAGCGCGCCTCGCGCCTCACGCGCGAGCCGGCTGGCCAGGCCGGGCTCGGGCTGCGCGCCGATCGCTGGGCCCTGATGATCGTGTCGGCGGTGCTGCTGGGGTGCCACCATTTCGACCAGCTCAGCCATGTGCTGGGCATCGGCAGCGCCGTGCTGTCGCGCCGTCTGGCGGGGATGGTGGAGTCCGGCCTCCTGCTGTGCCAGACCGACACGGACGACGCGCGCCGCAAGATCTACCGGCTCACGCCGGCCAGCCGCGACCTGTTCGGCTACATCATGTGCTTCTCGAGCTGGGCCAGCCGCCACCACCTGCAGCAGCCCAACTCGATCCGATCGATGCACAAGGCCTGCGGCCAGCCCTTCGTGCCCGATGTGGTGTGCAGCCACTGCCGCGTGACCCTGCTGCCACGCGACGTGCGCTTCGAGCCGCAGGCCGCAGCCCCGGCGCCGTGATGCAGTGATGCCGGCTCAGGCGGCTCGGGCGGCTCAGGCCGGCCGCAGCGAGAGGATGTGTCCGGTGCGCGGATCGCCCTTGCCGCCGAGCACGAGGCCGTAGGCCGCCTGCGCGGCGTCGGCGCCGCGGTGATGTTCGGTCACGAGCCATGGCGATGCCGGGTTGCTGACGCGGGCGAGGAAGCTGCGCCAGGCTTCGACCATGCGCTGGCCGAACGCGGCGCCGCCCCATTCGCCGACGCGCTTGCTGATCTGCGCCGGTGCGAAGAACTGCACCGGGCGAGGGCCCGGCAGGCCCTTGCCGCCGCCGAGCTGGTCCACATGGGTGCCGCCGATCGAGCAGCTGTAGCGCAGCTGGGCGAAGCGGCCGTGGATGGCGGCGCGCAGGGCGGCATTGCCGGCGAAGTCGATGTAGACGCAGGCGCTGTCGGCATCGACGGTGTCCAGCTGGTCATAGGTGAGCACGCGGCCGTAGCAGCCCAGGCTTTCGCAGTAGGCCACGTTGGCAGGCGAGGTCAGGCCGATCACCTCGATGCCGGGGCGCTGGGCCAGCTGCAGCGCCGTGCCCCAGGCGGTCTTGCTGGACGCGCTCGACAGCAGCATGACGTTCGCGCCGAAGAAGGCGTTGTCCGCCATGAAGTCGTCGATCAGCCAGGAGGTCGTGTACAGCGGCCGCAGCAGGGCCTGCAGGTCTTCGGTGTCGGGCGTGTGGAAGGGGTCGCAGGCCACGCGCACGTACTGGTTGTAGACGCCGGGCAGTCCGGCGCGGTGGGCCGCGCCGTCCGTCATGCCTGAGGCACTGAGTTTCGTGGGTTGCAGCACGGCCGACGAAGCCATTGGCCAGTAGCCGTATAGCCGCTCGCCGACCGCCACGCCCGGATGCAGCGATTGCACGACGTCGCCGAAGCCCCACACCGGAATGAGTCCCCAGCCCTCCTCGCCCGTTGGGTAGAACTGCCAGTAGTTCATCGCGTCGCCAAAGGCGGCATAGGTGATGTTGTTCGCGGTCAGCGCAAACGCATCGACGCGCACGCGGATCTGGCCGTCGGCCAGGGGTGCGTCATCCAGGATGTCCAGGCGGGTGTCCGCCAGCCGGTCGCGGCGCACGAGAAGTCGGGTGGTGCTCATGCCCGCACCATAAGTGAAGGGGCCCGTGCCTGCAAGCAGGCCGGGCCCCGGTCCGATCACGCAGGCGACAGCGCAGCCGCCGCCTGCCCTCGATCACTTGAGGGTGATGGTCACTTCGATGTTGCCGCGGGTGGCGTTGGAGTAGGGGCAGACCTGGTGCGCGGTGTCGACCAGCGCCTGGGCCGCAGCACGGTCCATGCCGGGCAGGCTGACGTTCAGGCGCGCGGCGATGCCATAGGCCTGGCCGACGGGCCCGAGGTCGACTTCGGCATCGATCGACAGGTCGGCCGGCAGCTGGATCTTCTGCTTGGCGGCGACGGCCTTCATCGCGCCGATGAAGCAGGCGGAATAGCCCGCAGCGAACAGCTGCTCGGGGTTGGTGCCGGTGCCGGAGGTGCCGGGCGAGGACAGCGTGACGTCGAGGCGGCCGTCGTCGGTACGCGAGGCGCCGTCGCGGCCGCCCGTGGTGTGGGCGCGGGCGGTGTAGAGGACCTTGTCGAGTTGTGCGGGCATGAGAATCTCCTGGTGGGTTGGATGGATGGGGGTGAAGTCAGGCGGCGAGCCGCTGACGCAGGGCCTGGACCTGCTGCGTCAGCGACACGAGCTCGGGGATCGAGCACTGCGAAGCGCTCAGGATGCATTCGGGGATGCGCGCGGCACGGCCCTTGAGGCGGCGGCCGGCGGCAGTGAGATTGATGTGGACCCGGCGCTCATCGTCCACCGCGCGGATGCGGGCCACGAGGCCCATCGATTCGAGCCGCTTGAGCAGGGGGGTGAGCGTGCCGGAGTCGAGCGACAGGCGCTCGCCGAGTTCGGAGACCATGAGGCCGTCACGCTCCCAGAGGACGAGCATGGCCAGGTACTGCGGGTAGGTGAGGCCGAGATCTTCCAGAAGCGGCTTGTACAGCCGGGTCATGGCCAGCGAAGCCGAGTACAGCGCAAAGCACAGCTGGTTGTCCAGCCGGAGAGCCTGGTCGGGATCGAGTTTGCTGCTTGCCATGGATGAATTGTAGCACTCAATTAAATTGCGTGCAATGTAATTGAGTGCCCAAGCCCTGGGCAGGGAGATCGCCTGGGCGCGCGTGCTTTAATGGCGCGCATCCATCCATTGCGCTGTGCCAACCGACGCTTGCCAACCATGCCGCCCACCGTGCTCCAGATCAAGGTCAAGCCCAACGCCCGGGCAAGCGTGCTGGAGCCCTCGGCCGATGGCATCTGGCAGGCCCAGCTCAAGGCGGCTCCGGTGGACGGCAAGGCCAATGAGGAGTTGGTGGCGCTGGTCGCCCGGCACTTCGGCTGCCGCCGCTCGGCCGTGACGATCCGCAGTGGCGCCTCGGGGCGGCTGAAGCTGGTGCGGGTGGATACGGACTGAGCGCCCGGACACCCAGAGGCCCTTTCACTTCATCGACCGGAGTTCTCGCGTGCATGCATCGCTTCTGACGGCACTTGTGCTGGCGGCCACGCTGGCGTCCGACTGCGCCGTCGGGCAGGCCGGGTGCGATGCGCGCCTGAAAGCCTCGCCTCAGGCCGCGCCCGATTGCCGGTTCCGCAACCCGCCGAATCCGGACGCGCGACCGACCGAAAGCGGCTGGAAGATCTGGACACGCTTTTTCTTCGAGAGCAAGGTCGGGACTGTGCCGGTCGACGCGATTCCCGTGCGCCCGCTCAGCCGCGCCGCGCTGGACGCGCTGGATCCGTCGGCCAACCATGTGGTGCGGCTCGGCCACTCTTCGCACCTGCTCAAGCTGCGCGGCAGCTACTGGCTGATCGATCCGGTGTTCGGCGAGCGGGCGTCACCGTTCTCCTTTCTCGGCCCGAAGCGCTTCCATCCGACGCCGCTGCCGCTGTCGGAGTTGCCGCCGATCGACGCCCTGGTGCTGTCGCACGACCACTACGACCATCTGGACGTGCCGACGATCGAGTACCTCAAGGACAAGGTGCAGCGCTATTTCGTGCCGCTGGGCGTGGGCCGCCGCCTCGTCGAGATGGGGGTGGCGGCCTCAAGGATCGAGGAGTTCGACTGGTGGCAGAGCGGACGCCAGGGCGAGGTGCGCGTGACGGCGGCGCCGGCGCAGCATTTCTCGGGCCGCACGCTGTGGGACCGGGACGAGACGCTGTGGGCGTCCTGGGTGATCGAGAGCGGCGGCGAGCGCATTTTCTACAGCGGCGACTCCGGCTACTTCCCGGGGTTCCGGGCAATCGGCGAGCGCTTTGGCGGCTTCGACCTCGCGCTGATGGAAAACGGCGCCTACGACAGCTACTGGCCGTCCGTGCACATGGCGCCGGAGGAGACGGTGAAGGCGTTCAAGGACGTGCGCGGCAAGGTGCTTTACCTGGTGCACAACAGCACCTTCGATCTTGCCTTTCACACCTGGCAGGACCCGCTGGAGCGGGTCGCCACGCTCGCGGCCCGCGAGGGCCTGACGCTGGCGACGCCGGAGATCGGCGAAGTGCTGACCATCGGCCGGCCGCGGGACAACCGCCTGTGGTGGCGGGGGCTGCGCTGACGGGGGCTCAAAAAAAAGGCCGCGCCGGATCGGCGCGGCCTTCAAAAGGCGGGGGTCGGCAGCCGCTTCAGAAGCGCCAGCCCACTCCCACCCCCAGCAACCACGGATCGACCTTGAAGGTGCCAGCCTTCGCGCCGAAGGAGCTGACGTCGGTGCGGATCTGCACCTTCTTGAGGTCGACGTTCAGATAGGTGTTCTCGCCGATCTTGAAGTCGGCCCCGGCCTGGAAAGCCAGGCCGACGCTGCTGCGCTCGATGCTCGGCGCCAGGGCCGTCACGACGGCCGGATTGAAGCTGACCGAGGAAAAGCGCGTGTAGTTGAAGCCAGCGCCGACGTAGGGCTTGAAGCTCGGGCTGACCGGGAAGTGGTACTGCAGCGTGAGCGTGGGCGGCAGGTGCTTGAGCGTGCCGATCTGCACGCCGGTGGCCGTGATCTTGTGCTTCTGCGGATAGGTGAGCACCAGCTCGGCAGCGATCTGCGGCGTGAAGAAGTACGAGATGTCGATCTCGGGGATGAGCTTGTCGTTGATGGCCAGACCGAGGCCGGTGCTGTCCTTGTTGGCGCTGTCGATGTTGACGGCGCGCACGCGGACCATCCAGGACGGGTCCTTGGCGGCCTGGGCCTGCGCGGCAAAAGGAGTGACCAGGGCGGCAGTTGCCGCAAGCGCCAGGGTGGCGCGCAAGAGGGGGCTTGTTGTTGTCATGATGAGGTGTCCTTGGCGGATGCGATGTGCGGGGACCATTCCCCGTACGAGCCATTGCACCGCGATGCCTGCAGGCCGGCTTTGAGACGCGTCAAGGTTTTGCGGCAGATGCGGCGGGCGCGCCACACCGGTTGCCGCCTGATTTGAGCGGCATCAAGAAACGGGGCTGTCGGGCGCCGCTCAGGACTGGATGGTGTCGTGGTAGGCGGAGCTGGCCATCATGACGTCGTCGAGCAGGCGGTCGACGGTCATGAGGTCGCGGTAGACGCCCAGCGGCAGCTGCGGCGGCCCCATGGCCCGCACCCGCATGTCGTGCTCGCCGAGCATCCAGCGCAGGATCCACATGCGGGCCGGGCGGTAGGGCCACTGAGCCGTGAGACCGGCGCACAGCTGGGGGTCGTCGAGCAAGGTGGCGTCGGACGAGGACGGCGCCGTCCACAGCGGCGCGTTCTGGCCGAAGCGGTCGCGGAACGCGTCTCGTGCGACGTCCCACTCCTTTTGCAGGTCGAGCTCCAGGTACAGCTCGCGCAGTTCGAGGAAGACCCAGGGGCTGGTGTACCGGAAGTCCACGAGGTGCTGCTGAAGCAGGAGCACGGCCGCGTTCTTGTCGCCGCGGTCGATGCGGCGGCGCAGCTTCTTTTCGAGCTGGTGGAGGTCGATCAGGGTGGCCTCGCGGCGCGAGGTCGTCTCGCCGATGGCCGTGACGTAGATGGCGCGCGCGGACTCGGCCGGATTGGGGCTGTCGGGCAGGATGTCGTCGAGGGTCGGCACGCGCGTGACGATCGACGAGTTCACCGGCGTGACGGGGTTGGAGGTCTGGACGCCGGCCCAGAGGATGGAGTCTTGCTCATGCCGGTTGCGTCGGCGCTCCAGCAGCCAGCCCAGGCTCGCCAGCAGGGCAACGCCTCCCAGGGCCAGGGTGACGGGCAGAAGCGGGGCCGACTGCACGACGTCTCGCACCTGCTGCAGGGCGCCGGACGGTGACGCGGCGAGGGCCGGAGGCGCCACGGGAGAGGTTTCAGCGGGCGCCGCGCCCGTCGGAGCCGGGTTGCGCGCCGTGACGGGCGTGACCGGGCCGGTGGGGCCGGAGGATGTGGAGGATGGGGTGGAGGATGAGGTGCCGGAGGCCGCACCCGAAGGTGCGCCAGAGGGTGCGCCTGGCGCTGAATCTGGAGCCGCGCGATCGGTCGCAGGCACGCGAGCGAGCGAGGGGCTCAGCCGCAGCCGTGCCGGCGCGTCGGGGGATTCGGCCCCCGACGCGTTCGCGTCGGGCGGCGCGTCGGACTGCATGCTGCCGGGCGGGCGCATGGCGGGATTCCGCTCAGTAGCTGTAGACGCCCTGGCCCGTCTTGCGACCCAGGCGGCCGGCGGCCACCATCTCGCGCAGCAGGGGGCAGGCACGGTATTTGGAGTCGCCGAATTCGGCGAGGTAGACGTCCATCACCGCCAGGCAGACGTCCAGGCCGATCATGTCAGCCAGCGCGAGCGGGCCGATGGGCTGGTTGCAACCGAGCTTCATGCCGGCGTCGATGTCGTCGGGCGTGGCAATGCCTTCGGCCAGCACGAAGAAGGCCTCGTTGATCATGGGCACGAGAATGCGGTTGACCACGAAGCCGGGCGCATTGCGCACGGTGATGGGGGACTTGCCCAGCGCCTGGGCGAGGGCCTTGACCGCGTCGTGGGTGGCGTCGCTCGTCTGCAGACCCCGGATGATCTCGACCAGCGCCATCATGGGTACCGGATTGAAGAAGTGCATGCCGATGAAGCGGTCGGGCCGCGACGTGGCTGCGGCGAGCTTGGTGATCGAGATCGACGAGGTGTTGGAGGCGAGGATCACGCCCGGGGCCACGAGGGCGTCCACCTGCCTGAGGATCTTGAGCTTGAGTTCGTAGTTTTCGGTGGCGGCCTCGATGACGATGTCGGCCGCCTTGAGGTCGTCGTAGACGGTGCTGCCGCGGATCAGGCCCAGCGCGCGGGCCTTGGCGGCCTCGTCGATCTTTTCCTTCTTGACCAGCCGGTCTAGGCTGCCGCTGACGGTGGCGATGCCCTTGGCGACCGCCGCATCCGAGACGTCCACCATCACGACCGCGATGCCCGCGACCGCGCAGGCCTGCGCAATGCCGTTGCCCATGGTGCCGGCACCGATGATGCCGACCGTTGTCATACTCATATTCCTGCCTCCTGAAAAGTACCCGAATAGTACAAGCACCTTACGGGCCAACCCCCGATCCGGGTTAAGGTGCAGCTCGCCCCGGGTCAACGGGGCGCGGCATCCGAGAGACAACACCATGCAAAAGCCTGACTACCTGATTGTGGGCGGCGGTTCCGCCGGCTGCGTGCTGGCCGCCCGCCTCAGCGAGGACCCCGCCGTGCGCGTGACGCTTCTGGAGGCCGGCCCGCCCGACAGCAGCGTGCTGATCCATTGCCCGGCCGGCCTGGCCCTGCTGGCCCGCAACGGGCAGGCGAACTGGGGCTTCCAGACAGTGCCCCAGGCCGGTCTGAACGGGCGCCGGGGCTACCAGCCGCGCGGCAAGGTGCTGGGCGGATCGAGCTCGGTCAACGCCATGATCTACCTGCGCGGCCAGCGCGGCGACTACGACGGCTGGGCGGCCGCAGGCAATCCTGGATGGTCATGGGAAGAAGTACTTCCTTACTTCAAGCGTGCCGAAGACAACGAGCGCGGGGCCGACGCATTCCATGGCACGGGCGGGCCGCTCCATGTGATGGACCTGCGCAGCCCGAACCGCTTCGGGCCGGTGTTCGTGCAGGCGGCGCAGCAGGCGGGCTTTGCCGCCAATCCGGACTTCAATGGCGCAGACCAGGAGGGCGTGGGTCTGTACCAGGTCACCCACCGCAACGGCGAGCGCTGCAGCGCAGCCAAGGCCTATCTCACGCCGCATCGGGGCCGCCCCAATCTTGAGGTGATCACCGGCGCCCACGCAACGCGCATCCTCATGGAGGGACGGCGGGCCGTGGGCGTCGAGTTCCGCCAGAACGGCGCCCTGCACCAGTTGCGTGCCGCCCGCGAGGTGCTGCTGTGCGCCGGTGCGCTGCAGTCGCCCCAGCTGCTGATGCTGTCGGGGATCGGACCTGCGGCCGAGCTGTCGGGCCATGGCATCGGGGTGCTGCACGATCTGCCCGGCGTCGGCGCCAACCTGCACGACCATGTGGACGTGGTGCAGGTGGTCGATGCACCGGGTCTGACGGAGCTGTTCGGCCTGTCGCTGGCTGGCGTGGCCCGGATGATCTCGGGCATTTTCGAGTGGCGCCGGCAGCGCAGCGGGCCGCTGACGACGAACTTCGCGGAGGCCGGCGGCTTCGTGCGCAGCAGGCCTGAGGAGCCGGTGCCGGACCTGCAGCTGCATTTCGTGGTGGGCAAGCTGATCGACCACGGCCGCAAGACAGTGTTCGGCCACGGCTACTCCTGCCATGTCTGCCTGCTTCAGCCGCGCAGCCGCGGCAGCCTGCGACTGGCGAGCGCCGACCCGATGGCCGCGCCCCTCATCGACCCGAATTTCCTGTCGGACCGTGACGATGTGGATCGCCTGGTGCGCGGCTTCAAGCTGATGCGTCACATCCTGTCGCAGCCGGCGCTGGCGGGCTACCGGGGCCAGGAACTGCCGGCTTCGGCGGGCGCGCGCTCGGACGAGGCGATCGAGCAGTTCATCCGCAACCATGCGGACACGATCTACCACCCGGTGGGAACCTGCCGCATGGGGCCGGGGCCAATGGACGTGGTGGATGCGCAGCTGCGCGTGCACGGAATCGCGGGTCTGCGGGTGATCGATGCGTCGGTGATGCCGCGCGTGGTGAGCGGCAACACCAATGCCCCGGTGATCATGATGGCGGAGAAGGCTTCCGACCTGATCCGCGCTGCGGCCTGACGGTCTTGCGCCGGCGGGCGCTGTGACGTACTTCACGGCGAACACTTTTTCGCACGGCGTGCGAGGTTTTTTAAGAAGTCCTTAGGGATTGCCTAAGTTCTTTTTAGCAACGCGGCCGCCGATGGATTTCTAGACTCCGTTCCTTCGCAATCACCGAAGGAGAAGAAGCCATGAAGAACGATACCGCCGAGTACCAGGCCCTTGCCGCCGCGCAGTCGGTCTGCCGGTTCGACATGTACACCACGATCCACAAGGCCCTGCGTGCGCTGATGGCCGACACCGTGCTGGCCGTCGGCCGCATGGACGTGGACGACGACCTGGAACGCGCGCGGGTGTGCCAGCGGGTGCAGGAGATGCTGGACTTCTGCCGCTCGCATCTGCAGCACGAGAACGCGTTCGTCCACGCGGCCATGGAAGCGCGTTCGCCGGGCGCGAGCGGTCGCATCGGACACGAGCATGAGGAGCACGAGGCCGAGATCGCGGCCCTGCATCGTCGCGTGGTGGCCCTGCTCGATGCACCTGCTGCGACGCGCGCCGCCACGGCGCTGGAGGTGTATCGCAGTCTGTCGCTGTTCGTGGCCGGCAACTTCCAGCACATGAACGTCGAAGAGACCGCGCACAACGCCGTGCTGTGGGCCCACTATGACGATGCCGAACTGGTGGCGATCCACGATGCGCTGGTCGCGTCGATCCCGCCTGAGGAGATGATGTTCGTGCTGCGCTGGATGGTGCCGTTCATGAATCCGGCCGAGCGCGCCGGGATGATGGGAGCGATGCAGGCGGGCGCGCCTGCGCCGGCCTTCCAGGCGGCGCTCGATGTCGTGCGACCGCATCTGACCGAGCGCGAGTGGGCCAAGCTGACGCAGGCGCTGGGGCTGCCGGCGGCGCCGGGACTGGTCGAGGCGCTCTGATCCCGAGGCGGTGCCGCCCGCCCGGCGGTCTTGCCCCGGGCCGTCCGGTACGCGGCGCGGCTACTTCTGCTCGGTCAGGGCGATGCGCACGGCGAGGGTGGCCAGCACGCCGCCCATGACATAGCGCTGGGCGCGCAGCCAGCCTTCGCTGCGCGAGAGAAAGGCCGTGATGGTGCCCGCGCCCAGGATCAGGAGCGCGTTGACCGTGCCGCTGACCGTGATCTGGATGGCTCCGAGCGACAGGCTCTGCCACAGGATGCCGCCGCGTTCGGGGTGCAGGAACTGCGGGAAGAAGGACAGGTAGAACATCGCCACCTTCGGATTGAGCAGGTTGGTGACGAAGCCCATGCGCAGGAGCGTGGCCGGCGAATCGACGGGCAGGTCGCGCGCCTCGAAGGGGGCTGTGCCGCCCGGCCGCACGGCCTGCCAGGCCAGCCACAGCAGATAGGCCGCACCGGCCAGCTTGATGAGATCGAACGCCACGGGCACGGCCAGCAGGATGGCGGTGAGGCCCAGGGTGGCGGCCGCCAGATGCACGACGAAGCCCAGCAGAACACCGGCCAGCGACACGAGCCCGGCCCGCCGCCCCTGCACCAGGGTGCGCGAGATGCAGTAGATCATGTTGGGCCCGGGCGTGAGCACGAGCACCAGCGCGGTCAGGGCGAACAGCGCGAGTTCGAACGGGGTGAGCATGGGTCAGAGTCCTTTGGATTCGAGCGTGACGACACCGCGCGGCGTGCCCAGGCGGGCGATGATGTTGGCGGGTCCGGGCTTGACGCCGACGCCGCCCAGGCCGATGGCGTCGAAAGCCGTCTGCAGGAGCGCGTGGCGCGGGTGGACGACGCACAGCGACTGCAGCGTGAGACCGGATTCGGGCATCCCGCTGATGGGGTGGGTGTCGCCCCACTGGATGAGGGTCGGGAGCGTGCCATCGAACAGCCGCTGGCCGTCGTCCCTCACCGTGATGCGCCACGCCAGGAGGCCGCGGGCGGTCATGCGCGAGGCCGGCAGCGCCGGGCCCCGGTCGATGCCGTGCGCAGCCAGCGCGCGCGTGGCTTCGGCGATGTCGTCGACATTGGCCACGATATGCGCCAGATGCGGGCCTTCGCGTGCCAGCCGTTCCTGCAGTGCGGGGTCGTCCAGGTCGAACCAGCGGGCGGCGCGCGGCGGCACGGGGGCCGGCCTGCCGGGAGCGATCGCGATGATCTCCAGGTAGGCGCGCGGGAAGTTCACCGTGGCGATGCGCAGCAGGCGGTTGTGCGTTCCCATGAGCGGGTGGTCGCCGCCGGGGCCGGGCGTGACTCCGAGTGTGGCCTCGCACCAGGCCACGCCCTCGTCGAGGCTGGAGGCCAGAACCACGAGATGGTCGACGTGGGCGCGCATGGTCAATGAGGGTGGGTGAAAGCCGCGATCGCGGTGCGTCCTGGAAGGGGGTATGAATGCGTGCTGGAGCCGCGGGCCGTCAGAGCATGACGGTGCCGTCGATGCAGGTGACGCTTGCGCCACCGATCCAGATGGCGGGGCCGTCCTGCACCACATGCACCCGGCCAGCCCGTCCGAGGACGGTGCCCTGAGCCGCGACATACTGCGGCGGCGCCATCCCGTCGCGGATCAGCCACTGGGCCAGCGCTGCGTTGAGACTGCCGGTGACCGGGTCTTCTGCCGTGCCGTCGTTGACAGGGAAGAAGGCGCGCACTTCGAACGCGCATTCCCCGCCCGCGTCGTGCGCGCCCACCACACCCACCTCCATGCCGGCCAGGGCCATGCGATCAGGATCGAGCGCCAGCACCTGCGCTGCGGATCCGAGCATGACGCCACGCCAGCGCGGACCGTTGTCGCACCAGGCATGCGCGACGATGTCGCCCCGATCGATCCGCAGTCCGCGCGCGATCCGGACCAGTTCCTCTTCGGGCAGAGGCCCGCTTTGCCGCAGCGGCGGAGCGGCGAAGGCGAGTCGCTCGCCTTCGCGGCGCAGGCGGACCAGGCCGATCTCGCATTCCTGGACGACGAACTCGCCTTGCGGCTTGCCGCCGGCCTGGAGCCAGGCGTGGCAGCTTCCGAGCGTCGGATGCCCGGCGAAGGGAAGTTCCCGGCCCGGGCAGAAGATGCGAACCCGGTAGTCCGCACCCGCCTGGGTCGGCGGCAGCAGGAAGGTGGCTTCGGACAGGTTGGTCCAGTTGGTGAACTCCTGCATCTCCTGCGTGGACAGGCCGGAGCCGTCGAGGACGACGGCGAGCGGATTGCCGCGGTACGGAAGATCCGTGAAGACGTCGACTTGCTTGAACGCGCGCTGTTTCATCGGCAGGGCCTTGAGGGCAGGTGATCAGGAAAGGGTCAGGTCGAGGACGCCGCGGGCGCCCGGCCGCGCGAGCATGTCGCGGTACCACCGGTCGAGGTGCGGCCTCGGCTTGCGTTCGCGGGGCAGGCCCCACCAGCGGTGAATCTCGCAGGCGACCGGAATGTCGGCCATGGTGAACGGGTCGCCGCACAGGAAGGCGCGGCTGGCCAGGTGCCTGTCAAGCAGGTCCAGCAACGGCTCCGTGGCGGCCACTGACGCCTCCACGCGGCCCGTGTCCACGCGGCCGTCGGGCTTGCGCACGAGCTGGATGAACGCGTCGCGGCCGGCCGGGTTCAGGGTGGTCTGCTGCCAGTCCATCCAGCGTTCGGCGTCGAAACGCGCCTGCAGGTCCTCGGGGTACAGGCGGCCGGCTGCATGCTTTGCGCACAGGTAGCGCACGATGACGTTGGATTCCCACAGCGTGAAGGCACCGTCCTGCATCAGGGGCACGAGGGAGTTCGGGTTGAGCGCGACGAACTCCGGCGTCCGGACGAGGCCGAACTGCCCGCCGGCCTCCGTTCGCTGGAATTCCAGGCCCAGTTCCTGGGCGGCCCAGACGACCTTGCGGACATTGATCGAACTCAGTCGGCCCCAAAGATGCAGCATGCTCAGGCCTCGGCAGTTACGGGCGAACGCGCAGCCTGGTATTCGCGGATGGCGGCCGCCAGGGCGGCGATGCCGGTGTCGATTTCGTCGACGCTGGCGGTGACGAACGAGAGGCGCAGGGTGCGGGGGTCCGGCTGCTGCGCATAGAACGGCGAGCCGGGCACGAACGCGACGCCCTTGTCCACGGCCTGCGGCAGGAGCTCGACCGCGTCGATGCCCTCGGGCAGACGCGCCCAGAGGAACATGCCGCCATCGGGCGAGTTCCACTCCACGCCTGCAGGCATCTCGCGCTTGAGCGCTGCCAGCATCGCGTCGCGCTGCGACTTGTAGAGCGCACGGATGGTGGGCACGTGCCGGCCGAGAAAGCCGTCCTTCATGACTTCCACCACCATGCGCTGGTTGAAGCTGGGGCTGTGCAGGTCGGCGGCCTGCTTGGCCTGCAGAAGTTTGGGGTAGAGGGCGGGCGGCGCCACCACGAAGCCCAGCCGCAGGCCGGGCGCGAGGACCTTGGAGAACGAGCCGAGGTAGATGCAACCGTCGGGATTGCGGGCGGTCAGCGGCAGGGGCGGCGGGGCGTCGAACCACAGCTCACCGTAGGGGTTGTCCTCGATGATCGGGAGGCCGGCCTGGGCCGCTGCCGCGCTCAGGGCGGCACGGCGCGCTTCGCTCATGGTGCGTCCCGTCGGATTCTGGAAGTTGGGCAGGACGTAGAGAAAGCGAGCGCCTGCCGCCTTCTGCTGCAGGTCGGCCACGACCACGCCCTGGTCGTCGCTGGCCACGCTGACCACCTCGGGTTCCATCGGCGCGAAGGCCTGCAGAGCGCCGAGGTAGGTCGGTGTCTCTACCAGGATGCGGCTGCCCGCGTCGATCAGCACCTTGGCGACCAGGTCGAGGCCCTGCTGGGAGCCGGTGGTGATGAGCACCTGGGCGGGATCGACCTTCCACGGCAGGCTGGCGGCGACCGACTCGCGCAAAGCCGCAAAGCCTTCACTGGCCGCGTACTGGAGCGCTGCATGGGCGTCGTTGCTCAACACCTTGTCGCAGGCCTGCGCAAAGGCCGAGACCGGGAAGGTGCGTGGCGACGGCAAGCCACCCGCGAAGCTGATGATGCCGGGCCGCTCGGTGACCTTGAGGATTTCGCGGATGACCGACGGGTTCATCTTGTGCGCGCGCTGCGCCAGCACCCAGGGGTTGCGATGGGGGGATGTCATGAAGTGTGCTCCTGTCTCAAACTTGTCGGGCTGCGGCGCCGGCCGCAGCGGGGATGGGTGCGGATGGGCCCACCGGCATTTTCCTGCCAATGAAGACGGTGGCGATGACGGCGAGCGAGAAACCGACGGTGACGGCATCCAGCGATTCGCCCAGCAAGGGCACGGCGAACAGCATCGAGGTGAACGGCTGGATCAGCTGCACCTGGCTCACCCGCACTGTGCCACCGATTGCGAGGCCGCGGTACCAGGCAAAGAACCCGAGCCACATGGAAAAGACGGCCACATACGCGAACGCCCACCAGGCCACGCCAGGCACGCCCTGCCCGGGCCACGTCAGCCAGGCGCCGGGCAGGGTGATCGGCAGTCCGATCACCAGAGCCCAGCAGATCACGTGTTCGGCGCGCATCCGGCTCGACAGCAGGCCGCCATAGCCGTAGCCGACGGCGGCGCAAGCCATCGCGGCCAGCAGAAGGGCGTCGGCGGGGTGCAGCGACAGTCCCGCACTGCCGGAGCGCAGCATGGCGAAGGCGACGACCAGTGCGCTGCCCAGCACCGCGAACGCCCAGAATCCGGCGGAGGGGCGCTGCCGATGGAGCAACGCGCCCACTGCCGCCGTCGCCAAGGGCAGGACACCGACGATCACGCTCGCATGGACCGCTTCCACATACCGCATCGCCACCGATGTGAGCAGCGGGAAGCCGAAAACGACGCCGCCGGAGGTGAGCAAAAGCGGCCCCCAGTCGTCGCGACGCGGCCAGGGCGCGCGCGTGATGGCCAGGAAAGCGGCCGAGAGCACGGCTGCCACCACGGCGCGCCCGAACGCGACGAACAGGCCGGACATCTGGGGTGCTTCAGGTGTTCCGACGGCCAGACGCGTCATGGGCAAGGTCAGGGCGAAGATCACCACGCCCAGCGCACCGAGCCACACGCCCCTGAGTTCGTCCGGCTTCATACGGTGAGCATCCACGCCGCCGTCGCGACGAGCACCAGGGCCAGGGCGCGGTTGAACCAGAGCAGACGTCGCCCCTTCGCGAGCCAGCGGCGGAGCATGGAGCCGATCAGCGCATACGTGAAGTTGCTGCTGAAGGCATAGGCCATCATCACGGCACAGATGATGGCCAGGCGCTGGCCCGGATTGGCCGCAGGCTGCCCGGACGCATTGACCACCCAGCCGGCGGTGAGCGTGAGCGCAAGCATCCAGGCCTTGATGTTGACGAACTGCAGCATGACGCCATGCCAGAAGCCGATGTCCAGGCGCGCCGCATCGACCTCGGCGAGTTGGCTGGCCCTGCTGAGCTTCCAGGCGAGCCACAGCATGTAGCTCACGCCCAGAAACTTGACGCCCAGGCGCAGGGCCGGCACGCCGGTGACGATCGCGCCGAGCCCCAGGCCGCAGGACAGCATCAGCAAGGTCCAGCCGGTCGGCACGGCCACGCAGAAACGCAGGGCCCGGCGCAGTCCGAAGTTGGCGGCCAGCGCGGTCGACAGCGTCGTGTTGGGCCCCGGCGAGAAGCTCATGGCCGTGCAGAACAGCAGCAAGGTGGTGAGTTCGGTCAGGCTCATGTCGGACGGGCGGGAGCGCGCAGGGCTTGTTGTACAGGAAAGAACAATGTAATCTTGAGGCCAATACACAACCAATACAGTTGTGCATGTCATCGGCGTTTCTGTATTGGCGCCCAGGACGGTACACACAAGGAGTTCCCCGTGTCGCCCGCATTGACCCGAACCGCCAGCCAGTCACTCACAGAGCAGCTGGGCGCCCGCTTCGCAGAGCGTATCCGGAGTCGGCTGCTGGCGCCCGGCTCCCGTCTGCCGTCGGTTCGCCAATGCGCCCGGCAACATGGGGTCAGTCCGTTTACCGTGGTGGCCGCCTACGATCAGTTGCTCGCCCAGGGACTGGTGGAGGCGCGCAAGAACCGGGGCTTCTTTGTCCGGGAGTCGATCTCGCCCGGCGCCGACAGGCGCATGCCCGAGGCCCCTGCCACAGACTTGCGCCATCTTGCAGCGCCGCTTGCCGGCGCCGCAGGCGGATACAAGTACAAGCCCATCGATGCGACGGCATTGGTGCGCGGCATGTTCCACAAAGTCAGCGACAAGCCTCAGCCCGGCATGGGCGTGCTTCCGCCGGAGTGGCTGGAGTCGACCTTCATGCCGGCGGCCGTGCGGAAGGTGACCGGGACGCGGGCACTGCAGGAGTTCTCGCTGCAGTATGGCGAGCCTCTGGGTGATGCCAGTCTGCGCAGGGCGCTCGCCCAGAAGCTGGCGTCGCTCAACATTCCGGCGACGCCGCAGGGCATCATCACCACCGTGGGCGCGACCCATGCACTGGACGTCGTCAGCCGCACGCTGCTGCGTGCCGGCGACAGCGTGATGGTCGAGGAGCCGGGATGGGCCGTCGAGTTCGCGCGGCTGGACGCGCTAGGCATGAGGGTGCTGACCGTGCCGCGTCGCGCGGATGGGCCGGATCTGGACGTGATGGCCAGATATTGCGAGGCTCACGCGCCCAAGCTCTATGTCAGCGTCAGCGTGTTTCACAATCCGACCGGCTACTGCCTGTCGCCCGGGAGCGCACACCGCGTCCTGCAACTGGCAAGCAGGTACAACTTTCATGTGGTTGAAGATGACACGTACAGCCACATTGCGCCGGAGCATGCAACGCGGCTTTGCGCGCTCGATGGCCTGCAACGGACCATCTATGTGAGCGGCTTTGCGAAGATTCTGGCGCCCAACTGGCGGGTCGGGTATCTGGCCGCTCCGCCCGATCTGGTCGAGCGACTGCTGGACACCAAATTGCTGGGGACGCTCACCACGCCGGCGCTGCTGGAGAAGGCGCTCGCGCTGTGCATCGAACAGGGGCAGTTGCGTCGGCATGCCGAGCGGATCCGCACGCGCCTGGATGTGGCACGCAGTCGCAGCGTCAAGCTGGCTCTGCAGGCAGGCTGCAGGTTCGCAGCCGAGCCGGCGGGGTTGTTTGGATGGGTGGATACGG
>JBGAIH010000035.1:0-48018 GCA_044225675.1 Burkholderiaceae bacterium | reverse complement strand
CGGACCGGCGAGAACGCTCTATGCATCGGCGCGTTCAGCGCCGATGCGGAGTGATCGCAGCCGCCCTCGCGGAGCGAGAAGCGCAGGGACCCGGCACGCAGTGCCGGGCGCCGAAGCCAAGCGCCCACCGAAGGGCCCCCAGCCTTGCGCGCGGTCCAACGAATGGCGAAGCCAAGCGCCCACCGAACGGGTTCCGAAGAGCCCGTTGCGGTTACATGCCCACGTAGTTGGGCCCGCCGCCCCCCTCGGGCGTCACCCACACGATGTTCTGCGTCGGGTCCTTGATGTCGCAGGTCTTGCAGTGAACGCAGTTCTGCGCGTTGATCTGCAGGCGGTCGGAGCCGTCCTCGTTCTTCACGAACTCGTACACGCCGGCCGGGCAGTAGCGCGCCTCGGGGCCTGCGTACTTCGACAGATTCACATTCACGGGCACCGATGCGTCCTTCAGCGTCAGGTGCGCCGGCTGGTTCTCTTCATGGTTCGTGTTGCTGATGAACACGCTCGACAGCCGGTCGAACGTCAGCTTGCCATCGGGCTTGGGGTACACGATCGGCTTGCACTCGGCGGCCGGTTTCAGGTAGGCGTGGTCGGGCTTGTCGCGGTGCAGCGTCCAGGGAATGTGGCCGCGCAGCACGAACTGCTCGATGCCGTTCATCAGCGTCGCCACCGTCAGGCCCTTCTTGAACCAGGCCTTGAAGTTTCGGGCCTTGTTCAGCTCCTCGTGCAGCCAGCTCGCCTCGAAGGCTTCGGGGTAGGCGGTGAGTTCGTCATGCTGGCGGCCGGCCTGCAGCGCGTCGAAGGCCGCTTCGGCGGCCAGCATGCCGGTCTTGATCGCAGCGTGGCTGCCCTTGATGCGGCTCACGTTCAGGAAGCCCGCGTCGCAGCCCACGAGCGCGCCGCCCGGGAAGATCGTCTTGGGCAGGCTCATCAGGCCACCGGCCGTGATGGCGCGAGCGCCGTAACCCAGGCGCTTGGCCGGCTTGATGCCGTGGGCTTCGTCACCTTCGAGGTACCAGCGCACGTTGGGATGCGTCTTCCAGCGCTGGAACTCTTCGAACGGGCTCAGGTAGGGATTGGCGTAGTCGAGGCCCGTCACCAGGCCCAGCGTCACCTTGTTGTCCTCCATGTGGTAGAGGAAGGCACCGCCATAGGTGCTGCTGTCCATCGGCCAGCCCGCGGTGTGCATCACGAAGCCCGGCGAATGGCGCTTGGGGTCGATCTCCCACACTTCCTTCACGCCGATGCCGTAGGTCTGCGGGTCTTTGCCGGCGTCGAGCTTGAACTTCGCGATCAGCTGCTTGCCCAGGTGGCCGCGCGCGCCTTCGGCGAACACGGTGTACTTGGCGTGCAGCTCCATGCCGAGCTGGAAGTTCTCGGTCGGCTCGCCGTCCTTGCCCACCCCCATGTTGCCGGTGGCCACGCCCTTGACGGAGCCGTCGTCGTTGTAGAGCACCTCGGCGGCCGCGAAGCCGGGGAAGATTTCCACGCCCAGGTTCTCCGCCTGCTGCGCAATCCACTTGACGACGTTGCCCAGGCTGATGATGTAGTTGCCCTCGTTGTGAAAGCATCCGGGCAGCAGGAAGTTGGGCGTGCGGAAGGCGGACTTCTCGCCGAGGAACATCATCGCGTCCTCGGTCACCGGCTGGTTCAGCGGCGCGCCCTGCGCCTTCCAGTCGGGGATGAGTTCCGTCAGCGCGCGCGGGTCCATGATGGCGCCCGACAGGATGTGCGCGCCGGGCTCGGAGCCCTTCTCGAGCACCACCACCGACACCTCCTTGCCGCTGGCGGCCGCCAGCTGCTTCAGGCGGATCGCGGTGGCCAGCCCGCCGGGGCCGCCGCCCACGACGACCACGTCGTACTCCATGGCCTCACGAGGGCCGAACTGCGCCAGGATTTCGTCTTTCGTCATGGGAGGTCTCGCTGATAATGATCTGTGAGCCGCGCGCGATGGCGGCCGGGCACTTCAGTCGTGCACATGACAGCATTTTATGCGGCGCAGGGTCACAATCACTGCGTCAATCGAACCCCAGGCAGGAGATAGTCACCCCATGGCATACAGCATCGATCTTTCGGGCCGCGTGGCCCTCGTCACCGGCGCATCCAGCGGGCTCGGTGCGCGCTTTGCGAGCACGCTCGCGCGCGCCGGCGCCGCCGTGGTGCTGGCGAGCCGCCGCGTGGAAAAGCTCAAGGAGCTGCGCGCGCGCATCGAGGGCGAGGGCGGCGACGCCCACGTGGTGGCGCTGGACGTGACCGACCGCGCCTCCATCGCAGCGGCCGTCGCGCGCGCGGAGACCGAGGTCGGCTCCATCGACATCCTCGTCAACAACTCGGGCGTGAGCACGACGCAGCGCCTCCAGGACGTGACCGAGGAAGACTACGACTTCATCTTCGACACCAACGTCAAGGGCTCGTTCTTCGTGGCGCAGGAGGTGGGCAAGCGCATGCTGGCGCGGGCGCGCGGCGCCGCGCCGGGCAGCTTCACCGGCGGGCGCATCATCAACGTCGCCTCGATGGCAGGGCTGCGCGTGCTGCCGCAGATCGGCGTGTACTGCATGAGCAAGGCGGCCGTCGTTCACATGACGCGCGCCATGGCCGTCGAATGGGGGCGCTTCGGCATCAACGTGAACGCAATGTGCCCGGGTTACATCGACACCGAGATCAACCACCACCACTGGGAGACCGAGCAGGGCCAGAAGCTGGTGCAGATGCTGCCGCGCAAGCGCGTGGGCAAGCCCGAAGACCTGGATGCGCTGCTCGTGATGCTGGCCAGCGACCAGAGCCACTTCGTCAACGGCGCCATCATCGCGGCCGACGACGGCTTCGCTGCATGAAGATCGAGATTCCCGAGCGCAAGCGCTTCGTGTTCGAGTCGCGCATCCCGATCCGCTGGGGCGACATGGATGCGATGAACCACCTCAACAACGCGAGCTATTTCCGCTTCATGGAGACGGTGCGCATCGACTGGTTCCACGCGATCGACTGCATCGCGAGCCCCGACGGCGAGGGGCCGATCATCGTCAACGCCTTCTGCAACTTCTACCGCCAGCTCAAGTACCCGGGCGACGTGCTCGTGAAGATGTACGCAAGCGATGCGGCGCGCACGACCTTCGAGAGCTGGTGCACGATGGAGCGGGCCGACGAGCCGGGCGTGATCTGCGCCGCCGGCGGGGCCACGACCATCTGGGTGGACTTCCGCGCGAACAAGGCCGCGCCGCTGCCGCAGCGGATTCGCGACCTGGTGGAATGAGACCGGGGCGTGCGCTGCGGCGCCGCACCGCGACGGTTCACGCCGGCTTTTTCTCCTTGGGCACGCGGCCCATCAGGTAGAACTCGGGGTTGGGCTGCATGCCCGAGAAGCTCGCCATGCGGTTGGACAGGCCGAAGAAGGCCGTGATGGCGGCGATGTCCCACGCGTCCTCGTCCGAGAAGCCGTGCGCGCGCAGCGCGTCGATGTCGGCGTCGTCGACTTCGTCGGAGCGCTGGCAGACCTTCATGGCGAAGTCGAGCATCGCGCGCTGGCGCGGCGTGATGTCGGCCTTGCGGTAGTTGACGGCCACCTGGTCGGCGACCAGCGGCTTTTTCTCGTAGATGCGCAGGATCGCGCCGTGCGCCACCACGCAGTACAGGCACTTGTTGGCGGCGCTGGTGGCGGTGACGATCATTTCGCGCTCGCCCTTGGAGAGGCCGCTGTCGCGGCCCACCGACTCGGGCACCATCAGCGCGTCGTGATAGGCGAAGAAGGCGCGCCATTCGGCAGGCCGCCGCGCCAGCCCGAGGAACACGTTAGGCACGAAGCCGGCCTTTTCCTGCACTTCGAGGATCCGTGCCTTGATGTCGTCGGGCAGGTCGTTGAGGGCCGGGGCGGGGTAGCGGGTCGTCATGGGTGAAAGTCCTGAGGGCGCGATGAAGGCAACGGAAGGAAGTCGTTGCATGATACGCAAGTCAATTCAGTCTGCAGGACAGGAGATGAACCGACGCATCGCACGATGGCTGCTCGTGGCGCTGATGCCCACCGCCGCCGGGGCGCAGTCCGGCATGCCGCAGACGGATACGTCGCAGACCGGCATGTCCCAGGCCCAGATGGAGGCGGACTGCCTGCGCCGGCTCGCGCCCCTGATGCCCGCCGACGCCGAGGTTCGCCAGGTCGGCTTTTCCGCGCTCGGCAACTACGCGACCTACTACGTCGTGACCTACCGCTTCAAGGCCGATCTGCGCAACGACACCCGAGCGGCGACCTGCACCTACCGCCGTGAAGGGCAGTGGGTGCGCGACGACGCCGACGCCTACCGCCGAACGCGCTGAGCGGTGCCAGGCCGGGTGCACGAACTGATGCCAGAGCCGGCTACGCCGCAGGCTCCCCAGGTAAAACTGCCCACGGGCCTGAAAGTGTACTGTACGCTTATCCAGTATTTCAAGCAGGAGCAGTACCCCATGAACACCCCCTACACCGTCGCGCTGCGCGACGCCGAGGAGATCTCCACCCAGGCCCGGATCACCGCCGAATCGCGCTTTGCCGCATCGCTGGAGCGCGCGCTCGGCGGGCCCGACCAGGTGGCCGCCACCTTCCGGGCCTGGCTCGAGGTCGAGCAGTCCGAAGCCAGTGTGCTCACCTCCGAACTGGCCGCCCTGGCCTGCAAGTGGCCCGCCGCCGCGCGCACGGCCGAGCAGGCCGGCATGCGGGATCTCGGGCATTTCGGCGGCATGCCGCATTTCGAGGTGCGGCTCAGCCGGGCGCTGGCCTGAGGTCCGTCGCGCGGGCCTTGGCCCGAGGGAACGCGCCGGTCAGGGGCAGACGATGTCCAGACGCGGGAAATGTTGGCGAAAGCGCCTGGCGTCGCGCGTCAGCAGCCGCCACTCGCGCAGCATCGCGTGGGCGCCGATGTAGAAGTCCGGCATCGGAGACGACTGGGTGCCGCGCAGGCGGCGGTAGGCCTTGAAGGCCTGGCCAGCCAGAAAGGCCGCGTCCCATGGGAGGTTCTCGCGGACCAGCGGCAGACGGGCCAGCGCGGCCTCCAGATCGGCGGCACGCTCGAAGCGCGGGCTGACCTCGGCCAGGATCAGCGGATTGATGACGAGCGGCGCCTGCTGGCCGCAGAGGTCGAGTTGCTCGAGCGACCACTCGGCCCAGGCCGGGTCGTCCGCGAGCACGTCGATCAGCACGCAGCTGTCCACGAGCGTCGCGGCGGGGGTGGGGCGCAGGTAGCGTGCGTCGGGTTCACGGACCTCGTGGCGTGCCGGACGCGGCGAGCGTGCCATGCCGGCTCAGCCTCGCAGGAAAGCCATGAATTCGTCGGTGCCCATGTGCTTGAACTGCCGGGCATTGGCGGAGCCACGCACGCCCTCGAAAGCGGCGCGCACCGGCGAGACGGGCGAGGCGACCGCCCGCAGCACGACCTCGCCATTGGGCCGCACCTCGAATTCGACCTCGCTGTGAGGGTGAAGGCGGGCCTGTTCGCGCACGGCCTGGGGAATGGTGACCTGGCCTTTGCTGGTGATCTTCATGATTCTTACCTATTGAAGGTAAGAATCTTACCGGGCGGCCTTGGCCCACGCAAGCGAAGCGCCTGCGGCACTACCATCGGGCCAGATCAACGGAGAAACCATGAGTACCGCACCTTCCCCCGACAAGGATTTCGACCAGGGCCTGGCCATGCGCAAGCAGGTCATGGGCGAGGACTTCGTGGCCAACGCGTTCGGCAAGGCCACGCCGTTTTCGATGCCGATCCAGCAATACATCACGCGCAATGCCTGGGGCGACGTCTGGCAGCGGCCCGGACTGGACCTCAGGACCCGCAGCCTGATCACCGTGGCCATGCTCACGGCGCTGGGCAAGCAGCATGAACTCAAGGGCCACGTGAGGGGCGCGCTCAACAACGGCGCCACGCCCGAAGAGCTGCAGGAGGTGCTGCTGCACGCCAGTATCTATTGCGGCCTTCCGGCGGCAGTGGAAGCCTTCCGGACCGCGGCGGAGGTGGTGGACGCGCGTTAGCCGGCATCGGCGCACCGGCCGCCGGCCCAAGCCGCGCCGATGGGCGCAGGCGGGCCGCTCAGGCCGCTGACGCTGCTTAGGTCGCGTCCCAGCCCGAGAGGCGACCGCCCTGCAGCGTGCCGGTGCAGTCGGCCATGGCGCGGGCCTCGCTCTCGTGATGGGTCACGAGGATGGCGGTCTGGCCCGCATCCTTGAGGATGGCGCGGACCTCGCCGCGCAGGCGCCGCCGCGTGACGGCGTCGAGGTTGGAAAACGGCTCGTCCAGCAGGAGCAGGGCCGGGGCCGGCGCGAGCGAGCGGGCCAGCGCCACGCGCTGCTGCTGGCCGCCGGACAGCTCGTGCGGAAAGCGCGAGGCGGCATCGGCCAGGCCCACGAGTTCGAGCATCGCGCGCACGCGGGCCTGGCGCGCATCGCGGCTCTCGCGGCGCAGGCCGAAGCCGACGTTGTCCGCAGCCGACAGGTGCGGGAACAGCGCGTATTCCTGGAACATCATGCCCACGCGCCGCAGCTCGGGCGCGAGGTGGATGGTCGGTGAGGAGATCAGCCGGTCGCCCAGCATGATGGTGCCGGCGCGCACCGGCTCGAAACCGGCGATGGCGCGCAGCACAGTGCTCTTGCCACAGCCCGAGGGCCCGAGCAGGCAGCCGATGCGGCCGGCCGGCAGGGACAGCGACAGGTCGTCGACCACGACGTGCAGGCCCTGACCGTGCGGCTGGGCGTACCCGAGGCGAATCTTGTCGATGTGGAGAGTCTCGGCCATGGCAGGTTCAGTATCCGGGCTTGAGTTGGGTGCGCGCGAGCAGGGCCACGGGCAGCAGGCCCGCCACCACGATGGCCAGCGCCGCGACCGCGCCTTCCTCGTAGGTGCCGCGCGCGGCTTCGGCATAGACCAGGGTGGCCAGCGTCTCCATGTTGAGCGGACGCAGCAGCAGCGTGGCAGGCAGCTCCTTCATGGCATCGGCAAACACCAGCATGGCGCCTGCGGCGAGGGCCGGGCGCAGCAGCGGCAGGTGGACGCGGGCGAGCGTCCGGTTCGGGCTTTCACCGAGCAGTCGCGAGGCCTGCTCCAGCGCGGGAGGCAGACGCGACAGCGCGCTTTCGACCGAGCCTTGCGCAATCGCCATGAAGCGGATGGTGCAACCGGCTACCAGCACCGCGCCACTGCCCAGCAGCAGCAGCTTGCGGTAGCCGAAGATGTCGCCGAGCAGGTAGTCGAGCGCGACGGCCGGCGCCAGCAGGCCCACCGCCAGCACCGTGCCGGGCACCGCGTAGCCCAGCGATGCGCCTCGGGCCAGCACCCAGCGCCACGGGCCTTGCAGCGCGCCGGTGGCACCGCGCGTGGTCCAGGCGACGACGAGGCCGGCGGCGACGGCGGCGAGGGTCACCGTGGCGGCCACCATCACCGTATTGAAGGCCGCACCGAGCAGCGCGGGCGAGAGGTCGGCGCGTGTCATGCGCCGGGCCGCCTCGTGGGCCAGATGCAGGGCCGGAAACACGAAGCCGATGGCCACGGGTGTGGCGGCGGCGAAGGTGGCGCCCACGGCGGCTGCGCCGTGCAGGCGCCGGGGCTGGATCGGGCGCATCCGCTGCATGCTGGAAAAGCGCTGGCGTGCGCGGCCGCGCCGCTCCAGCAGCAGAAGGGCCAGCACCGTCACCAGCATCAGCACCGCAAGCTGGGCGGCGCCCGCCAGGTCGGAGCGGGTGACCCAGGTGGTGTAGATCGACACGGTGAGTGTGTTCACGCCCAGGAACTCGGAGGCGCCGATGTCGTTGAGCGTCTCCAGCAGCGCCAGGCTCAGGCCCACGGCGAGCGCTGGCCGCGCCAGCGGGATCGCGACGCGGAAGAATGCGGCCAGCGGCCCGTGGCCGAGCGAGCGTGCCGCCTCCATGAGATGGGCCGGCTGCGTGATGAACATCGCCCGCGCCGTGAGGTAGACGTAGGGGTAGAGAACGCTGCCCAGCAGGAAGATGGCGCCCCCCATGGAGCGCAGGTCACCCAGGCGGAAGTCGCGCGGACTGTCGTAGCCCAGCACCCAGCGGATGGCCGACTGCACCGGCCCGAGCGGATGCAGCAGGTCGAGGTAGGCGAAGGCCACGATGTAGGTGGGCATGGCCAGGGGCAGCAGCAGTGCCCAGTCGAGGACGCGGCGCCCGGGGAAGTTGAAGGCCGACACCAGCCAGGCGCAGCCGGTGCCGACGATGGCCACCACCACGCCGACCCCGGCCAGCAGCACGGCCGTGTTGAACGTGGCGCGCGGCAGGACGTTGGCCGCCAGGCTCGCCCAGTGCGACAGGCTGCCGCCGGCCGCGTGCCAGGCCAGGCTGACGACGGGCGCCGCCACCGCCAGGACGATGGCCACCGTTGCCAGCAGCCATCCCGGCTGCGGCACGCGGTGAAGCAGCGCGTTCAGGCGCCCGGCCGGCATGGCGTCATTGGTCGAAGCCGACCTTGTCGACCAGCAGGCTGGCCTGCTTGCGGTACCTGGCGATCTCGGCCACGGGCAGGCTGTCGACCTTGAGCGCGCCTTCGAACATGACGCTCTCGTCGGTCTTCACGCCGGCGCGCACCGGCTGCTCATAGTTGGCCTTGGCATAGATCGACTGCGCCTGCTCGGACACCAGGAACTCCATGAGCTTGACCGCATTGGCGCGGTTGGGCGCATTCCTGGCCACGGCGGCGCCGCTGACGTTGACGTGCGTGCCGCCGGTCTTGGCGAACACGGGGCGGATGGCCTTGATGCCTTCGCCCCACTTGCGCGCGTCCGTCTGCACCGGGGCGGCCTTCATCTGGCCGACGTAGTAGGAGTTGGCCAGCCCCAGCTCGCAGATGCCGCCGACGATGTCGCGGGCCACGTCGCGGTCACCGCCGCCGGCCTTGCGCGCCAGATTGGCCTTGACGCCGCGCAGCCATTTCTCGGTCGCTTCCGGCCCGTCATGGGCGAGCATGGCGGCGATCAGCGCCGTGTTGTACGGGTGCTGGCCGGCGCGGATGCAGACCTGGCCCTTGTACTTCGGGTCGGCCAGGTCTTCGTAGCGGAAGGTGTGCAGGTCGGAGCGCTTGCGGGTGTAGAGCACGCGCTCGCGCAGCGACAGCGCGAACCACTGGCCATCGGCCGCGCGCAGATTGGCAGGGATGACGGATTCGAGCACCTGGGACTTGACCGGCTGCGTCACGCCGCCTTCGGCCAGGTCGACCAGCGCGCCGATGTCCACCGTCATGAGCACGTCGGCCGGCGAGCGCTCGCCCTCGGCCTTGACGCGCTCGAGCAGCCCGTCCTTGAGGAACACGGTGTTGACCTTGACGCCCGTGCTGGCGGTGAAGGCCGTCAGCAGCGGCTGGATCAGGCCCTGCTCGCGCGTGGTGTAGAGGGTGACTTCCTGCTGGGCGAAGGCGCCCAGGGGGGCGAGTGCGAGCGCGGACAGGCCCCAGGCCACCGCGCGCCGGTAGAAGGTGCGTCGAATCATGATGTTGGCTCCAAGTGAAGTGGCGCGAAGCCCAATGGTTCGCGACGCCTGGCTTGCCGTCCCTGTGCTTTGCAGCCTTGGAGCGTCAGTCTGGGATCAGGCTGGCTGGGTCAGGGGGCAAGTGTAACGGGTCCGTGCCCTCAGGCGGCTCAGGGCGGGGCGCTTGGCCCCATGGCGGCACGGACTTCCCGGCCCAGCTCGATCACGGCCAACGCATAGTAGCTGGACCAGTTGTAGCGGGTGATGGCGTAGAAGTTCTCGGTGCCCGCGATGAACAGGGGGTCGGCGTCGCCGTTCTGCAGCTCCACCAGCGCCAGCGGTCCGGCATGGGCCCGGCCCTCGGGCGGCAGCACCGCGCCCCGGGCTGCGAAGGTGGCGGCACTGAAGCTCGGCAGGATGTCGGGTGCGAGCAGGACGTCGCGGTCGGCCGCCGTGCCCTCCAGGCGGACGCTGTAGTGCGTGGGCATGCCGGGCTTCCAGTCGAAGGCCTTGAAGTAGCTGGCTACCGAGCCGATCACGTCGGCCGGGCTGCCGCTGAGGTCGATGCGGCCATCGCCGTCGAAGTCGACCGCGTACTTCACGATGCTCGAGGGCATGAACTGCGGCATGCCGGAGGCGCCGGCGTAGCTGCCCAGCGGCTGCATCGGGTCCTCGCCGGTGCGGCTCTTGAGGCTCAAGAACTGCTCCAGCTCGCCGCGGAAGAACTCGCGGCGTGCCGCAGCGCGCGGATGGGCGTCGGGAAAGTCGAACGACAGCGTGGCCAGCGCATCGATCACGCGGTAGCCGCCCATTTGCTGCCCGTAGATGGTTTCCACCCCCACGATGCCCACGATGATCTCGGCCGGCACGCCGTACTCGCGCTCGGCGCGCTCCAGCGTGGCGCGGTTGTCCTGCCAGAAACGCACGCCGGCTGCGATGCGGATGCCGTCGATGAAGCGGCTGCGGTAGACGCGCCAGTTCTTGGGCGTGCCCGTCGGCGGCGGCAGCATGAGGCGCGGCACCGCCGGCAGCAGCCGCGCCTGGCCGATGGCGCGGCGCGTCCAGTCGCGGTCGAGGTTGCGGCGTTCGGCCACGTCGTCGGCAAAGCGCATGGCTTCGTCACGGCTTGCATACGCGGGGCCCTGGCGCGGCGGCTGCGATGGCCGGGCCGCCGCCCGTTTCGCCCGGCTTGCCTTGCCGGCATGGGCGGCATTGGCGGCTTTTGCGACGAGGCTCACCTGGGCGGGGTCGCTGCCGGGTTCGGGGCTGGCGGCGTGGGCCGGGGGCGCAGTCATGCCGACCAGTAGTCCTGCCAGTAGTCCCGACAGTGCGACCGCCAGTGTGCCCACCGGTGGGCACGCCAGAGCGAGTGCCAGCACGGCAGTCGCCATCGGTGGGCCAGGCAGGCGCAAGGCCGGGCGCTGGCGTGCAGCCGGGCGGCAGGGGTTCGCGGCGAGTGCAGGGCGGCGGGGCAGGGCGGGCGGTTGCGTCAAGTCGGGATGCCTTGTTTCGGAGAGGGTGGGTTCGGGCTGCCCGGGGCAGCGACCGCGGCGCGCGGCCACGCGAGCTGCCGGAATTCCTTCTGGAGGGCGCCCAGGCTGTGCAGGCGCTCGCCTTCGGGCGCGTACCGCAGTGCTTCCAGGCGCAGCAGCCAGCCGCTCACGGCAGCGGCGTCAGCGCCGAAGCGTTCGGTGGCGGCTGCGGCCAGCTGGCGCGGCGGCGCGGTGTCGGCGACCGTCAGGCCGGCCCGGCGCAGCTCGCTGCGGGCGCGTCCGAGCAGGCGCAGCCACGGGTCCTGGCGGCTGCGCTCCCAGAGCGTCCAGGCGGCGCCGCACAGGCTGACGAAGACGATGAGGCCGATCAGGACGTAGCTCAGGTCCTCCCAGCTGGGCGAGTCAAAGCCGATGTCCTTGAGCAGGTTGAGCTGGCGGCTCTGGGTGTAATTGAGCACCCACTGGTTCCAGCCATTGTTCAGGGCCTCCCAGGCCGAGCGCAGGCTCGCGGCCAGCCCCGGGCTGACGGTGCCGATGGCAGACGCCAGCACGCCGCGTGGCGCCTGCAGCCGCTCGAGCGATCCGATGCGCCCGGGCGAGACGGCCGAGGTCGGGTCGACCCGCACCCAGCCCTGGCCGTCCTGCCAGATCTCGGCCCAGGCATGGGCGTCGCTCTGGCGCAGCACCCAGAAGCCGTCGACCGTGTTGCGCTCGCCGCCCTGGTAGCCGGTGACCACGCGAGCCGGAACGCCCGCCGAGCGCATCAGGACCACGAAGGCCGACGCGATGTGCTCGCAGAAGCCCTGCTTGCGGTCGAACCAGAATTCATCGGCGGTGTTCTCGCCATAGACGCCCGGCTCCAGCGTGTAGAGGTAGCCCCCGGTGCGCAGGCGCTCCAGCGCCGCGTTGGCCAGGGTGATGCCGTCGGCTGCGGCGTAGCGCGGGTCCGCGCGCAGCTGGCGGGCCAGCTCCAGCGTGCGCGGGTTGAAGCCGCGCGGCAGTTCGCTGAACTCGGCCAGCGGGCCGCCGCGCAGCGGGCCGTGGCGGAAATCGGTGTAGCTCTCGGCCTTGTAGCGCACGATGTCGGTGACGGGACGGTCGGTCAGCCACTGCAACTCCGAGGTCATGGCCAGGTTGAAGCCGGGCAGATCCGGCGGGCGGGCGGCCGCATCCAGCACGAAGACCCAGGCCCGGTTGGTGGGCTCGAGCGTGACCTCGTAGCGCACCGGCGCACCGGCCACGGCCAGATTGCTGGGCAGTTGCGAGCGCAGGTTGGCGCCCTGCGTGCGCAGCGGCCGCCATTCGCGGCCGTCGAAGCGCGAGAACACCGGGCCGCGGAAGTACAGCTCGTTCTGGCGCGGCGGCGCGCCCTCGAACTTCACCCGCAGGGCGATGCTGTCGTCGAGCGCGAGGCTGGCGATGGTGCCCACCTGCATGCTGCCCGACAGGCCGCTGCGTCCCGTCATGCCGTCCGCCGGAATGCCCCACAGCGGCGCCACGCGCGGAAACAGCACGAACAGCGTGGCCATGATCGGCGCGCCCAGCAGCGCCATCCGCGCTGCCGTGCGGGCCGCCTGCGTCAGCGGCGGCTTGCCGACCGGCATGTGCGCGTTGACCAGTGCCGTCAGCAGGCCCAGCAGCGCCACCAGCATGGCCGCCGCCGTGAGCAGCGACTGCGAGAAGAAGAAGTTGGTGAGCATCGTGAAGAAGCTCAGGAAGAAGATGACGAAGGCGTCGCGTCGCGCCCGCAGCTCCATGGTCTTGAGCGACAGCAGCACGACGATGAGGGTGACGCCGGCGTCGCGGCCCAGCAGCGTGCGGTGCGTCAGCAGCGTGGCCGCAATGGTCAGCGCCAGCATCGCCAGCAGCAGCCACTTGCCCGGCAGCGGCCGCGAGGTCCAGGCCAGCCAGCCCCGCCACAGCAGCACGGCCACGGTCAGGCCGGTGCACCACAGCGGCAGGTTGCCGACCTGCGGCATGACGACCCAGGCCACGACCGCGAGCAGGAAGAGCGTGTCGCGCGCGTCGCGTGGCAGTGTGGCCAGCGTCGGCCGGACGACAGCAGAGCCCCGCTCGATGCGGGCGCGCGGTTCGGCCGGACTCAGCATAGGGCCAGTGCCTCCAGGCAACGCTTCTTGTGGGCCTCGCCCCGGGCCGGACGGATCTCCTGTCCGGGCAGGCGCAGTCCGAAGTCCACACCCTGGCGGTCGGCCTGCAGCACCCAGGCGCACAGGCGCGAGAGCCGGTGCTCGGTGTCGGCCGATCCCGCCTGCGCGAAGTCGAGCCAGAGCTCGTAGCGCTGAGCCTGTTGCGTGTCGCGGCTCACCAGTTCGTCGGAGCCGCTGGCGATCGCCTTGGCCACCTTCTTCCAGACCACGAGCTTCAGGGCGTCGCCGCGCCGGTAGGCGCGCACGCCATCGAACTCGCCGGTGGTCTGCGTCTGCACGGGCGCGGCGCCGCCGGCGCGGGGCTCGCCCGGCGGCAGGGGCGGCGCAAAGGCCTCGGGCGCGGGATAGACCAGCACCTGGGCGGCCGGCCGCCACACCGTCCAGACGCGGAAGGTGCCGAGCGGGAACCGCGTCTCGGCGGTGAGCGCCGGCACCCGGTGCAGCCCGCGGCGCTCGGGACGGAAGGCCACCTGCACCACCGCGCTCCCCTGGGCCGGCACATCGGTCCAGGACCAGTGGTCCGAATCGAGGACCGACAGACCGATGCCATAGCGCGGCGTCTTGCGCTCGCTCGACACCGTGACGGCCAGCGGTGCATGGGCCCCCATGAACTGCGGATCCGGCGCCGAAAGATGCAGGGTGATGCCGCGCAGCGTGCCATGGCATACGTGCATGCCCACCACGGCGCTGCCGGCCAGCAGGAAGGTCAGCAGGTAGCCGAGGTTGAGCTGGTAGTTGATCGAGGCGACCAGCAGCACCAGCAGCGTGGCGCCCAGCATGAAGCCGGGGCGCGTGGGCAGGATGTACACGGTCCGCTGGGTCAGCGTCATCGTGTCGGCCAGCGGCAGGCGGCTTTGCCACCAGCGGCGAAAGCGCTGGCGTGCCAGGCCGACCGGGTTCAGGGAGATCGCCGCCATGGTGTCCGCCGGGTCCTCAGGGCAGGGGGGTCGCCTCGATCATCGCGCGCACCTGCTCGACCGGCCCGCGGCCGGCGTCGCTCACGGGAATCAGGCGGTGCGCGATGGTCTGGGGCAGCACGGCCTGGATGTCGTCGGGCGCCACGTAGGCCCGCCCGCTCAGCAGGGCCTGGGCCTTGGCCGCGCGCAGCACCGCGATGCCCGCGCGCGGCGACAGGCCTTGCAGGAACCAGCGGCCCGAGCGGGTGGCCGCGATCAGGTCCTGCAGATAGTCGAGCAGGGGGGCGGCCGCATGGATGGACTGCACCTGGCGCTGGAGCGCCAGCAGTTCGCCGGGCTCCAGCACGGCCGGCAGGGCCGACACCACGTCGCGCCGGTCGTGGCCGGCCAGCAGCTCACGCTCGGCCGTGCGGTGCGGATAGCCCAGCGAGATGCGCATCAGAAAGCGGTCAAGCTGCGATTCGGGCAGGGCGTAGGTGCCCAGCTGGTCGTGCGGGTTCTGCGTGGCGATGACGAAGAACGGGCTGGGCAGCGCACGGGTTTCGCCCTCCACCGTGACCTGCTTTTCCTCCATGGCTTCAAGCAGCGCGCTCTGCGTCTTGGGGCTGGCCCGGTTGATCTCGTCGGCCAGCAGCACCTGGGCGAAGATCGGCCCCGGGTGGAACACGAAGGCCTCCTTGCCGCGCTCGTAGATCGACACGCCGGACATGTCGCTGGGCATCAGGTCCGCGGTGAACTGCACCCGCGAGAACTGCAGGCCGAAGGTGCGGGCCAGCGCATGGGCGAGCGTGGTCTTGCCCACGCCCGGCACATCCTCGATCAGCAGGTGGCCGCCTGCCAGCAGGCAGGCCACGCAGTCCTGTACCTGGGCGGACTTGCCGACAATCACCGTGTTAAGCTGATCCAGAAGCGACTTGAGTTTGTGCTGTGCATCCATGACAGGACATTAACCGAAAATTTTGAGACATGGCCGCCACCGGATACTTCACCCATCGGGACTGCTGGAAACACGAAATGGGGGCGGGCCACCCGGAATGCCCCGAGCGGCTCGACGCCATCGAAGACCGCCTGCTGGTCAGTGGCGTGGGCGACGTGCTCGACCGGCGCGAGGCCCCGCCGGCCAGCCTGACCGATGTCGAGCTGGCGCACACCCGGCTGCACGTCGCGGCGCTGCGCGGCATGGGCGACCGGCTCGCCGAGGAGATCGCCGCTGGCGGACCGAGCCATGCTCAGATCGACCCCGACACGTCCATGAACGTGCACACCTGGGACGCCGCGCTGCGGGCCGCCGGTGCCACGCTCGCGGCGACCGACGCGGTCATCGCCGGCGAGCTGGAAAACGCCTTCTGCGCGGTGCGTCCGCCCGGGCACCACGCCTGCCACGACCATGCGATGGGTTTTTGCTTCTTCAACAACATCGCCATTGCGGCGCGCTATGCGCTGGAGCGCCATGGCCTGTCGCGCGTGGCGGTGGTGGACTTCGACGTGCACCATGGCAACGGCACCGAGGACATCCTGCAGGGCGACCCGCGCGTGCTGATGGTGGGCTTCTTCCAGCATCCGTTCTATCCGTATTCGGGCGCCGAGCACCCGGCGGCCAACATGGTGAACCTGCCGGTGCCCGCGTATACCAAGGGCATGGACATCCGCGAACTGGTCGACGTGGTGTGGATCCCGCGCCTGGAGGAGTTCCGGCCCGAGATGATCTTCATCAGCGCCGGGTTCGATGCCCACCGCGAGGACGATCTCGGCCAGCTCGGCCTGACGGAGCAGGACTTCGCCTGGATCACGTCGCGCGTCAAGAACGTGGCCCAGCGCCATGCGGGCGGCCGCATCGTGGCCAGCCTCGAAGGCGGCTACAACCTGAGCGCGCTGGGCCGCAGCGTGGAAGCCCACATCCGCGTGCTGGCCGACCTGTGAGGGGCGCCCGCGCATTCATCCCGGAGGAGTCATGAGCCCATCGTCCACCGCATCGTCCACCGGCGGCGCCGCGCCTGAAGCGGCTCTGCAAGGCCCTGCCGTCCTCTGCGAGCGCGATGCACGCGGCGTCGTGCGCCTGACGATGAACCGTCCCGGCAGCTTCAACGCCCTGGGTGAAGAGATGCTCGCCGCCCTGCAGGCCGCGCTGGACGATGTGGCACGCGACGAAGGCGCGCGTGTCGTGGTGCTGGCCGCTGCCGGCAAGGCCTTCTGCCCGGGCCACAACCTCAAGGAGATGGTGGCGCAGCCGCAGCTGGCCTACTACCAGCAGCTGTTCGCGCAATGCAGCCGCATGATGCTCAGCATCCAGAAGCTGCCGGTGCCGGTCATCGCGCGCGTGCAGGGCATCGCCACGGCCGCCGGCTGCCAGCTGGTGGCCCAGTGCGACCTGGCGGTGGCGTCGACGCAGGCCAGCTTCGCCGTCAGCGGCGTGAACTTCGGCTTGTTCTGCTCCACGCCCAGCGTGCCGCTGCTGCGCAACGTGCCGGCCAAGCAGGCGATGGAGATGCTGCTGACCGGCGACTTCATCACGGCGTCAGAGGCGCTCGAGCGCGGGCTGGTCAATCGCGTTGTGCCAGCCGAGGAGCTGGACGCGGCGGTCGACCGGCTCGTGGGCAGCATTCTGGCCAAGCCGCGCGAAGCCATCGCGATGGGCAAGGCCCTGTTCTACCGGCAGCGCGAGATGGGCATCGAGGCAGCCTATCAGCTCGCGGGCCAGACCATGGCCGTGAACATGATGGAGCCGACCGCCCAGGAGGGCGTGACGGCCTTTACCGAAAAGAGGGCGCCGCGCTGGAAGCCGGGGGCCTGATCCGCGCCAGATGGACGCCGTGGCCCGAGCCCGTCCGTCCCTGTCCGATGACTGAACCCGGCCTTGAGCCTGCGCCAACACGCACTGCCTGACGATGACCGAACTCGAAAAACTGATCCGTGACCTGTCCCAGCCCGGCGTGACCGTCGAGGTGGGCGTTCTGCTCGGCTGTCTGGTGCTGGCCTTCGGCCTGTGCTGGGGCCTGGGGCGCAGGCAGCCCAAGGAGTCGGTCTGGTTCGGCCGCAACATCGTCGACGGCCTGCTGTTTCCGCTGCTGGCCCTCGTGCTCACCTATTCGGCCAGCCGCATCGTCCAGCACTACCAGCCGGTGGCGGTGCTGCGGGTGGCGGTGCCGGTGCTCATGTCGCTGGCCGGCATCCGGCTGCTGGCGCGGGTGTTCACGGCGGCCTTTCCCGCGTCCAACGTCGCGCGGCTGATCGAGCGCCTGTTCTCGTGGATGGCCTGGATCGCCGCCGTGCTGTGGATCGTCGGCCTGCTGCCTTCCGTGATGGAAGAGATGGAGAGCATCCACCTGATGTTCGGCAAGGCGCGCATCAGCCTGCTGGGCGTGGTGCAGGGCACGCTGTCGTCGGGCGTGGTGCTGGTGCTCGCGCTGTGGCTGTCGGCCACGCTCGAGCGCAACATCCTGCGCGAGACGGTGAGCGACCTGTCGCTGCGCAAGATCGCCTCCAACGCGATCCGCGCCGTGCTGATGCTGGTGGGCCTGCTGTTCGTGCTGTCGGCCATCGGCGTCGATCTGACCGCGTTGTCGGTGCTCGGCGGCGCGCTGGGCGTGGGCCTGGGCTTCGGCCTGCAGAAGCTGGCTGCCAACTACGTGAGCGGCTTCGTGATCCTGTTCGAGCGCTCGCTGCGCATCGGCGACACGGTGCGCGTGGACAGCTTCGAGGGCACCGTGTCCGACATCAAGACGCGCTACACCCTGATCCGCGCGACCAACGGCCGCGAGTCCATCGTGCCCAACGAGATGCTGATCACCCAGCGCATCGAGAACCTGTCGCTGGCCGACCCCAAGCTGCTGCTGTCGGTCAACGTCTCGGTGGGCTATGACAGCGACACCGATCTGGTCCAGCGGCTGCTGGTCGACGCGGCGCTGTCGAGCAAGCGCGTCCTGCGCGATCCGGCGCCCGGCGCGCGCCTGGCCAATCTTGGGGCCGACGGCCTGGAGTTCACTCTGCTGTTCTGGATCTCCGATCCCGAGAACGGCCAGCTCAACGTGCGGTCGGACGTGAATCTGGCGGTGCTCCGGTCGCTGCGCGAGTCGGGCATCGACATTCCCTATCCGCAGCGTGTCCTGCACGTGAAGGCGCTGCCGGCGGACCTCAGCCCATCATCGACGGCAGCCAGAGACTGAGCTGCGGGAACGCGATCAGCAGCCCGAGCATCAGCACGAGGACCGCGACGAAAGGCCAGCAGCCGCGGAAGATGGTGGTCAGGCCCACGCCCGGCAGCAGCGCATTGAGCACGAACAGGTTCATGCCCACGGGCGGCGAGATCAGGCCGATCTGCACGATCATCACGATCAGCACGCCGAACCACACCGGGTCGAAGCCGAGCGAGGTGACGATGGGGAAGAACAGCGGAATGGTCAGCAGCACCATGGTGAGCTCTTCCATCACCGTACCCAGCACCACGTAGATCAGCATCATCGCGGTGACGATCATCACCGGCGACAGCCCCAGGTGGGTGATCCATTCCTTGAGGTCATTGGGCAGCGTCGTGAAGTTCACGAAGTTGGCAAAGATGGTGGCTGCGATCAGCAGCGTGAACAGCATGGCCGTGGTACGGGCGGACTCCACCAGCACCTGCAGCAGGATGGCCCAGGTCAGCCGCCGCCGCGCCAGCGCGAACAGAAAGGCGCCGGCGGCACCGAAGCCAGCGCCTTCCGTGGCGGTGAAGAAGCCGCCATAGATGCCGCCGAGCACCACCACAACGAGCAGCACCACGCCCCAGATGCCGCGAAGCGCATGCCAGCGCTCGGGCCAGCTGCTGCGCCGGCCGGCCGGTGCGTGCTCGGGATCGTGCAGCGTCATGAGGGCGATGGCGCCCATCAGCAGCAGCGCGGTCAGAAGGCCCGGGATCACGCCGGCGGCGAACAGCTTGCCGATGTGGGTCTCGGTGATGATGCCGTAGATCACCATGATGGTCGACGGAGGGATCATGATGCCCAGCGTGCCGCCCACGGCCATGACGCCGGTGGACATCGAGTCGCTGTAGCCCATTTCCTTCATCGACGGATAGGCCACGCGGCTCATCGTCGCAGCCGTGGCGATGGACGAGCCGCAGATCGCGCCAAAGCCGGCGCAGGCAGCCACCGTGGCATGGGCCAGGCCGCCGCGGCGATGGCCGATGAAGGCATAGGCGGCGCGAAACAGCTCGTGCGCCAGACCCGCGCGCGCGACGAAGTTGCCCATGAGGATGAACAGCGGGATCACCGACAGCGTGTAGGCGAAGCCCGTCTCGTGCACGACCTGCACGGTGCTGGCAAAGGCCGCGTGCCAGCCGCGCGTCAGGCCCATGCCGACGATGCCGACCAGCCCCATGGCAAACGCCAGCGGCAGGCGCAGCAGCGCCAGCAGGAAGATCGCGGCAAAGCCGATCAGCGCGGCCGTCACAGGGCGACCCCTTCGCCTTCGGCCAGTTCACGCGGCGCCTGCGCCAGCAGACTCAGGTGGATCAGGCCCGTCACGGCGCACATCACGCTCATGCCGTAGAGAAACGGGGCCTTGAGGATCTTCAGCTGCGCCGTGGTCTCGCCGGTGGCGAGGAACTGGCCGCCCGCGTCCCACATCAGCCAGGCCAGCGCGATCATGGCAGCGGCGCACACCAGGTTCACGAGCGCGCGCTGGATCTTGCCGACCGCCGCCGGCAGGTGGGCATCGAGCGAGTCGAACACCACGTGCTCGCCGCGCAGCGTCACCAGCGGCAGGGCGGCGAAGATCACCACCACCATGAGCAGTTCGGTCAGCTCCAGCGAGCCGGGGATGGAGTTGGACAGCAGCTTGCGGCCACCGACGTCGAAGAAGGTGAGCGCCATGATGGCGAACAGCGCGACGGCGGCGATCAGGCCGCAGGCGGCTTCGAGGAACTTGTTCAAGGGAAATCTTTCGTCAGCGCTTCAGGAGGCCGCCGCCCGCGCGAGCTGCGGCCGGGGGGGGGCCGGCCAGGCCGGTCCCTGCGAGGCCTACTTTTCCTGGCGGGCGATCTCGGCGCGGAAGTCGGCCAGCACCTTGTCGGCGCCCTTGAGCCCCTTGGCCTCCGAGTCCTTGACCCACTTGGCTTCGAGACCGGAGGTGCGGGACTTCACGTCGGCCACGAACTTCGCGTCGGCCTTGACCATCTGCACGCCGTTGGCCTGCATGAGCGCGACGCCGCGGCGGTCGACCTTGTCCCAGTTGCGGCCGAACATGCGGGCGGCCGTCTCGCCCGAGATCGCGTCCACGGCCTTCTTCTCGTCGGCGCTGAGCTTGTCGTACCGCGCCTGGTTCATCATGAACACGAAGCTGGTGTTATAGAGACCGCCCGGGAAGAAGGTGGCGTGCTTGATGATCTTGTCGATCTTGAAGGACTCGGTCGACTCGGCCGGGAACAGCGTGCCGTCCATCACGCCGCCGGACAGCAGCTCGTAGGAGTCGGTCGCCGGCTTGAGAGTGACGTTCATGTTCAGGACCTTGGTGATCTCGTTGACCATGCCGCCGCCCACGCGCCACTTGAGGCCCTGCAGGTCTTCCGCCCGGGTGACAGGCTTCTTGGTGTTGAACACGATGCCCGGGCCGTGGGTGAAGAAGGTGATGACCTTCACGCCCTGGTGCTCGGCCGCGAATTCGGGATGCTTCATGGCCACCTTGTTGAAGGCCACCGAGATCGGCTCCGAGGTGTTGCCAAGGAAGGGGAACTCGGCCATCTGCGTGTACACGAATCGGCCCGGGGTGTAGCCGTGCACGGTGAACGAGATGTCGGCCAGGCCGTTCTTGACGGCATCGAAGGTGCCGGGGGGCGCCGAGACGCCGCGCGGCAGGATGTTGCACTTCATCTTGCCGGTGGTGTTCTTCTCGAGCAGGTCGCACCACTCCTTCTGGGCGACGCTCAGGGCATGGGTCGGCGGGACCCAGGACGACACGGTGAACACGGTCTGTGCGCCGGTGGCGCCAGCGGCCAGTGCGGCAGCGGCGGCAACCAGGGAGAGGGGCAGGCGGGTCATGCAGGGCTCCATCAAGAGGGTGATGCAAACTTTAATGCTGCATGTGCCGCCAGCTTGTCCTGACTTACCCGGATTAGCCGACCACGTGGTTGGTGAATTTCGGCGTCCAGCGGCCTATAATCAAAAAAAGAACGGTCGTTCTATTTTGGCATCGGTTCACAAGGCCGATGGCCCTGCATTTGGGCGTTGATGCAGCGCCGCATAGAATCGTTGAGTTTACGTATACGTCAATTCCAAAACTACCTACGGAGCATTCCAGCATGAAGATTCTGGTCGCGGTCAAACGCGTGGTCGACTACAACGTGAAAGTGCGAGTGAAGTCGGACGGCACGGGCGTGGACATCGCCAACGTCAAGATGAGCATGAACCCGTTCGACGAGATCGCGGTCGAAGAGGCCGTGCGCCTGAAGGAAAAGGACGTGGCCACCGAGATCATCGCGGTGTCCTGCGGCGTGACCCAGTGCCAGGAGACGCTGCGCACGGCGATGGCCATCGGCGCGGACCGCGCGATCCTGGTGGAGACGGCCGAGGAGCTGCAGCCGCTGGCGGTGGCCAAGCTGCTCAAGGCGGTGATGGACAAGGAGCAGCCGGGCCTCGTGATTCTGGGCAAGCAGGCGATCGACGACGACTGCAACCAGACCGGCCAGATGCTGGCGGCGCTGGCGGACCTGCCGCAAGCCACGTTTGCGAGCAAGGTGGAAGTGGCCGACGGCAAGGCCAGCGTCACGCGCGAGGTCGACGGCGGCCTGGAGACGCTGCAGATTTCGCTGCCGGCGGTGGTGACCACCGACCTGCGCCTCAATGAGCCGCGTTATGTGACGCTGCCCAACATCATGAAGGCCAAGAAGAAGCAGCTGGACACCTTCAAGCCCGAGGACCTGGGCGTGGACGTCAAGCCGCGCATCAAGACGCTGAAGGTGGTGGAGCCGCCCAAGCGCAGCGCCGGTGTGAAGGTGCCCGACGTGGCCACGCTGGTGGCCAAGCTCAAGAACGAAGCCAAGGTGATCTGAGGAGACACACGACATGACCGCACTCGTCATTGCAGAACACGACAACGCGAGCCTCAAGGGCGCGACCCTCAACACCGTCACCGCGGCCGCCCAGTGCGGCGGGGACGTGCACGTGCTCGTGGCCGGGCACAACGCGGCCGAGGCCGCCAAGGCGGCGGCCCAGGTGGCCGGCGTGGCCAAGGTGATCCATGTGGAAGGCGAGCACTTCGAGCACGGCCTGGCCGAGAACGTGGCCGCGCAGGTGCTGGCGATCGCCTCGGGCTACAGCCACATCCTGTTTCCGGCCACGGCTGGCGGCAAGAACGTGGCGCCGCGCGTGGCGGCCAGGCTGGACGTCGGGCAGATCAGCGACATCACCAAGGTGGTGAGCGCCGACACCTTCGAGCGCCCGATCTACGCGGGCAACGCGATCGCCACGGTGCAAAGCGCCGACGCGACGAAGGTGATCACGGTGCGCACCACCGGCTTCGACGCCGCGGCGGCCACCGGTGGCAGCGCCGCGGTGGAGACCGCTGGCGGCGTGGCCGACAGCGGCAAGAGCACGTTCAAGGGCAGCGAGATCGCCAAGAGCGACCGGCCGGAGCTGACGGCGGCCAAGATCATCGTCTCGGGCGGCCGGGCGCTGGGCTCGGCAGAGAAGTTCAACGAGGTCATGACGCCGCTGGCCGACAAGCTGGGCGCCGCCCTGGGCGCCAGCCGCGCGGCGGTGGATGCCGGCTACGCGCCCAACGACTGGCAGGTGGGCCAGACGGGCAAGATCGTGGCGCCGCAGCTGTACATCGCGGCGGGCATCTCGGGCGCGATCCAGCATCTGGCCGGCATGAAGGACTCCAAGGTGATCGTGGCGATCAACAAGGACCCGGAAGCGCCGATCTTCTCGGTGGCCGACTACGGCCTCGAAGCCGACCTGTTCACCGCCGTGCCGGAACTCGTCGCCGCGCTGTAAGGCGCTGCAGGACAGGCCTGCGACCGCCCGCGGGGCGGTCAGGCCGAGCCGGGCAAGCGGGTCGCAAAAAGAGCCCCGGCCCGGCAGGCCCTGCCAGTGGAGCAGGGCCCACCGGTGGCGCGCAAGCCGCCGTTCCCTTTCGGAGAGACATGACATGAGCTACATCGCCCCCGTCAAGGACATGCTGTTCGGCATCCGCCATCTGGCCAACATCGACGCCATCGCGTCGATTCCCGGCTTCGAGGAAGCCGGTTTCGACACCGCGCAGGCGGTGCTCGAGGAGTGCGCCCGCTTCAACCAGGAGGTGGTCGCTCCGCTCAACGTCGAGGGCGACCGCCAGCCGTCGAGCTGGAAGGACTTCAAGGTCACCACCACGCCGGGCTTCAAGGAAGCCTTCCGCCAGTACGCCGAGGGCGGCTGGCAGGGCCTGCAGCACCCGGTGGACTTCGGCGGCCAGGGCCTGCCCAAGACCATCGGCGCGGCCTGCGGCGAAATGCTCAACTCGGCCAACCTCAGCTTCGCGCTGTGCCCGCTGCTGACCGACGGCGCCATCGAGGCGCTGCTGACGGCGGGCTCCGACGCGCTCAAGGCCACCTATCTGGAAAACCTGGTGAGCGGCAAATGGACCGGCACCATGAACCTCACCGAGCCGCAGGCCGGCTCGGACCTCGCGCTCGTGCGCACGCGCGCCGAGCCGCAGGCTGACGGCACCTACCGGATCTTCGGCACCAAGATCTTCATCACCTACGGCGAGCACGACATGGCCGAGAACATCGTCCACCTCGTGCTGGCCCGCGTGGCCGGCGCGCCCGAGGGCGTCAAGGGCATCAGCCTGTTCGTCGTGCCCAAGTACCTGGTGAACCAGGACGGATCGGTGGGCGCGCGCAACGACGCCTACTGCGTGAGCATCGAGCACAAGCTGGGCATCAAGGCCTCGCCGACGGCCGTGCTGCAGTTCGGCGACGGCCTGGCCGCGCGCGACGGCGGCTCGGCCACGCCGGGGGCCATCGGCTACCTCGTGGGCCAGGAGAACCGCGGCCTCGAGTACATGTTCATCATGATGAATGCCGCGCGGTATGCGGTCGGCGTGCAGGGTATCGCCGTGGCCGAGCGGGCCTACCAGAAGGCGGTGCAGTATGCGCGCGACCGCGTGCAGTCGCGCCCGGTGGATGGCAGCCTGGGCGCGAGCGCGCCCATCATCCACCACCCCGACGTCAAGCGCATGCTCATGACAATGCGGGCCTATACCGAAGCCTGCCGCGCCATGGCCACCACCGCCGCAGCGGCCTACGACGCGGCGCACCACCACCCTGACGCCGAGGTGCGCAGGCAGAACCAGTCCTTCTATGAATTCATGGTGCCGCTGGTCAAGGGCTACAGCACCGAGATGAGCCTGGAGGTCACCTCGCTGGGCGTGCAGATCCATGGCGGCATGGGCTTCATCGAGGAGACGGGCGCCGCCCAGCACTACCGCGATTCGCGCATCCTGCCGATCTACGAAGGCACGACCGCGATCCAGGCCAACGACCTGGTCGGCCGCAAGACAGCGCGCGATGGCGGCCAGACCGCGCGCGCCATCGTCGGCCAGATCGAGGCGACCGAGGCGCAGCTGGCAAAGTCCGGCAGCGACGCGGCCCGCTCCATGCTCAAGCGGCTGACGGCTGCGCGCCTGGCGCTGCTCGACGTGATCGACTTCATCGCCGGCAACACCAAGGCCTCGCCGAACGCCGCGTTCGCCGGCTCCGTGCCCTACCTGCTGCTGGCCGGCAACGTGATCGCCGGCTGGCAGATGGCGCGTGCGCTGGTGGCGGCCGAAGGCGAGCTGGCCGCCGGCCGCGACGTGCCCTTCATGCAGGCCAAGATCGCCACGGCGCGCTTCTACGCCGAACACATCCTCAGCAAGGCCCCCGGCGTGCGTGACAGCATCGTCGAAGGTGCCGACAGCGTCAACGCCCTCGCACCGGAGTCCTTCTGATGTCCAAGCTTCCCAAGACCCTGCAGAACCTGCGTCTGCCCGTCATCGGCTCGCCGCTGTTCATCATCAGCAACCCCAAGCTGGTGATCGAGCAGTGCAAGGCCGGCATCATCGGCTCGATGCCGGCGCTCAATGCGCGGCCGGCCTCTCAGCTCGACGAATGGCTGCACGAGATCACCGAGACGCTCGCTGCCTGGAACAAGGCGAACCCGGACCGGCCGGCGGCGCCGTTTGCCATCAACCAGATCGTGCACAAGAGCAACGACCGGCTCGAGCACGACATGGAGATGGTGGTCAAGTACAAGGTGCCGGTGATCATCACCTCGCTGGGCGCGCGCACTGACGTCAATGAGGCGATCCACAGCTATGGCGGCGTGGTGCTGCACGACATCATCAACAACATGTTCGCGCGCAAGGCGATCGAGAAGGGCGCCGACGGCCTGATCGCCGTGGCGGCCGGTGCCGGCGGGCACGCGGGGGTGAAGAGCCCGTTCGCGCTGATCCAGGAAATCCGCCAGTGGTTCGACGGCCCGCTGGCCCTGTCGGGCGCGATCGCCACCGGTGGCGCCGTGCTCGCGGCCCAGGCCATGGGCGCGGACTTTGCCTACATCGGCTCGGCCTTCATCGCCACGCACGAGGCGCGCGCAAGCGACGCCTACAAGCAGGCGATCGTCGACGGCAACAGCGACGACATCGTCTATTCCAGCCTGTTCACGGGCGTGCACGGCAACTACCTCAAGCCGTCCATCATCGCGGCCGGCATGGACCCGGACAACCTGCCCGAAGGCGACGTCAAGACCATGAACTTCGGCGGCGGCGAAAGCGCCAAGAAGGCCTGGAAGGACATCTGGGGCTGCGGCCAGGGCATCGGCGCCGTCACCGAGGTCACGAGCACCGCGGCGCTGGTGGACCGGCTCGCTGCCGAGTACCAGGCAGCGCGCACCCGGCTGCTCGGCGCCTGAGCCGGTCGCGGGCCAAGGCCGGGCCGCGCTCAGCCTTCGGCCTTCGGCGGCGGCGCGCCGTAACTCAGGGCGGTCGCGCGCCCCCAGAACACCTTGTACATGAACACGGTGTAGGCCAGGATCACCGGCAGCGTGATGGCCACGCCCACGAAGATCACCACCAGCGATTCGTGCGCGCTGGCCGCCTGCCAGACCGTGAGCTTGTCAATGACGATGAACGGGTAGATGCTGTAGGCCAGACCCAGAAAGGCCATCGCGAAGATCAGCACGGTGCTGGCGAACACGATCCAGCCATAGCCGGCGGCCACGATCTTCGGCTTGAGCAGCACATGCAGCGCGGCGTAGAAGGCCGCTGCGCATGCGAGCGGGATGGGCAGCAGGCCGATGAACTCCGGCATGCTGAACCACTTGTCGAACACCGTCTGGCTCACCATCGGCGTGGCCAGCGAGATGCCGACCAGTGCCAGCCCCATGGGCCACAGCAGCGTGCGGGCCCAGGCCACGGCCTTGAGCTGCAGCTCGTCCCAGGTCTTCATGATGAGCCAGCCAGCGCCCAGCATGGCGTAGGCCGTGGGCAGCGTCAGCGCAATGCCCAGGCTGAACAGCAGCGACCAGCGGTCATGGTCGAAGCCGGTGAGGTAGCTGCCCAGCATCCAGCCCTGCGCCATCGACGCCAGCAGCGAGCCGATGGCGAACAGCCGGTTCCAGAAGGATTTGTGCGAAGCCCGGGCCTTCACGCGGAAGTCGAACGACACGCCGCGCAGCGCCAGGCCAATCAGCATTACCGCCACCGGCAGGTAGAGCGCGCTGAGCACGAGCCCATGGGCCTTGGGAAAGGCCACGAGCAGCACGCCGATGCCCAGCACCAGCCAGGTCTCGTTGGCGTCCCAGAAAGGGCCGATGCTCGAGACCATGATGTCCTTCTCGTCGTCGCTCGCCCAGGGCAGCAGGATGCCCACGCCCAGGTCATAGCCGTCGAGCACGACGTAGATCATCAGCGCCAGGCCCATGACGGCCATGAAGATCAGCGGCAGCACGGTGTTCCAGGTCATCTCCATGTCAGGCTCCCGAAGCGGTGGGGTCGGCGGTGGGGTCGGCAGACGTGCCGGCGGCCGATGGCGCGGTCGTGGCCACGGGCGCAGGCGCTTCGGGCGCGGGTTGGGCCGGGTGCTCGGCCATGTACTTGAGCACGCCGATGTACGACACGAGCAGCAGGAGGTACAGCAGCAGGTAGGCGATGAGCGTGCTCAGAAGCATGGGCGAAGGATGCTGCGCAACCACGTCGGCCGTCCTGACGAGGCCGTAGACGATCCAGGGCTGGCGGCCGATTTCGGTCACCCACCAGCCGGCCAGCGTGGCCACCCAGCCCGAGAAGGTCATGGCCGCCAGCAGGTACAGCAGGCTGCGCGGGTAGCGGAAGGCGGCGCGCGGCGTCCCGTCGGCCGGCGCGGGAAGCCGGCCGTAGCGCCGCTCGCGCCAGAGGGTCCATGCGCCCCACCACGAGACGGCGAGCATGAGCAGGCCCATGCCGACCATCACGCGGAAGCTCCAGAACACCGGCGCGACCGGCGGATGCGCGCCCTTGAACTCTTCCAGGCCGCGCAGCGTCGCGTTGGCGTCGTGCGCGAGGATCAGGCTGGCCCCCTTGGGTATCTGCAGCGCATAGAGGGTGCGGCCTTCGGCTTCGCTCGGCCAGCCGAACAGCGTGAGCGGCGCACCCTGCTCGGTGTGCCAGATGCCTTCGATGGCGGCGATCTTGGCGGGCTGATGCTCCAGCGTGTTCAGCCCGTGCAGGTCGCCCATGAAGATCTGCAGCGGGATCGCCATGGCCGCTGCAGCCACGGCGGTGCGCAGCGCCTTGTGCGTGCCCGCCGTGGCGGTGCCGCGCAGCAGTTGCCAGGCGCTCACGCCGGCCACGAGGAAGCTGGCGGTCAGCGCCGACGCGAGCAATTTGTGGCCGAGACGGTAGGGGAACGACGGATTGAAGACGATCGCCCACCAGTCGGTTGCATGGAATTCGCCCGCGATGATCTCGTGGCCGGCGGGCGTCTGCATCCAGGAGTTGAGCGCCAGGATCCAGAACGCCGACAGCGTCGTGCCGGCCGCCACGAGCGCGGTGGCGATCAGGTGCATGCGCTCGGACACGCGGCCGCGGCCGAACAGCATGATGCCCAGGAAGGTTGCTTCCAGAAAGAAGGCCGTGAGCACTTCGTAGCCGAGCAGCGGCCCGGCGATGTTGCCAGCCTTCTCCATGAAGCCGGGCCAGTTGGTGCCGAACTGGAAGCTCATGGTGATGCCCGACACCACGCCGAGCGCGAAGGTCAGGGCGAAGACCTTGGTCCAGAAGTAGTAGGCCTCTTCCCAGGCGGCAGCATCGGGTGTGCCGCGCGTGGCGGCGTGGCGCAGCCGGAACAACAGCAGCAGCCAGCACAGCGCGATGGTGATGGTGGGAAACAGGATGTGGAAGCTGATGTTGGCCGCAAACTGGATGCGCGACAGCAGGAGGGGGTCCATGGCAAAGCTCCTTCACTCGTTCCTGGGATGCGAGGGCGAACGCCCCGTCACCCGGTCCCTGAACTCCAGCACGCGCGTCACGGCCGAGCCCATGCCCATCAACTGCTTGGCGGTCTCGGGCGCGAGCTTCTGGACGTCGTCGAACCATACCATCAGGCGGTCGATCAGGTCGTGCATCTCCCTCATGCGTTCCTGGGCGTGGCGTTCGGCGTCACTGCCGGCTTCCTCCAGCAGCGCCATGCGCAGCATCGACAGCGTGGGCTCGATCTCGCGCCGGCGCCGCTCCTGGGCCAGCACGCGGAAGATCTCCCACACGTCCGCCGGGGCCTCGAAGTACTCGCGCCGGTCGCCCGGCAGATGGCGCAGGTGGACCAGCCGCCAGCCCTGCAACTCCTTCAGCCCCATGCTCACGTTGGAGCGGGAGAACTCCAGCGTTTCAGCGATTTCGTCGGCGTTGAGCGCCCGTTGCGAGATGAAGATCAGTGCGTAGATCTGGCCGACGGTGCGGTTGATGCCCCATTTGCTGCCCATCTCGCCAAAGTGCGAGATGAACTGGCGGCTCAAGGGAGGCAAAAGGCTTGGCTGTGACATGGGGTCGATTCTGCCGCGAGTTGCGAAACTTTCAGTAATTACTGAAATTTGTGGTGATGCGAACAGGGGTAATTCGAAACTTCTCGGCCTTCAACGACGAGAATAAATAATACGTTAGTATGTTATTTGTGAGATGAAATAGTTCTTAGGATGCATGGAGGGGTCGGTGCCATCGGCTTCGTCAATCAGCTATCGAGTGCGGAAGGGACGCATGAATACGGACCTGTTGAACGTGGCGACGGCGAGCAGCGAGCTGCCACAAAAGGGCTTGGATGATCCTGATCTGGCGGCGCTTGAAGCGGCGCTCGTCCGGGCCCTGGCTTCCTCGGAAGCCGGGCGCGGCAGCGTGGCAGCACAGGGTCTGGCCCGGGCCCTGCGCCGGTGCCTCAGCACGGACGGTCGCCTGCTCGACTTCTGCCAGCTCCACGGTGGCCGTCGCGACCTGCCAGGGGCCCTGCCGGTGGGGGCCTGGCATGCACTGCAGGCCTGCGCCAAGGCGATCAACGCAGAGGGCATCAGCCAGGTGGTGTTCCCGGGCGAAGCGGCAGGCATGCCGCTCGCGGCGGCCATCGAAGGCCTGAATGCGTTGCCGGCGCTCGCGCGGGTTCAGCTGCCCGCTCCGCCGCGTGGTGATGAAATCGATCTCAGCAAGCTGCATTCGCGCGGAAGGCAGCCGCTCGTGCTCCTCAGCGGCCGCACTGACGGCGTGAAGGTGACCGCGCCGCTCGGCCTGCATGTGCAGGCCGTCTCGCAGGAGGTCGCGGCCGCCAAGTCGGTGGTGAGCTACGTCGACCTCCATGACACGGCCGTCGGCAATCCCCGAACGGTGCCCGGCGTGATCTACAGCCGCGACGAATTCGACGACAGCGTGCCGGCGAACCACCTGCGCTCGGCCGGCCCGGCGGCAGCTGCCTCAGCGGTCGGGCGTTCTGCCTTGTCGGCGCCTCCGAGCGGGCGCGACGGCCATGACAGGGGGCGGACGGAAGCACTCGGCGGCACGAGCGAACGGGCGCACGACAGAGTCAGCGAGCGGATCGACGAGAGAAGTGCTGAGAAGATGGTTGAGAGGATGGTTGAGAAGATGGTTGAGAAGGGCGCCGAGGCGGAGCGTGGCACGGGGCATGAAGGCGTGCAAGAGTCCGCGAGTGAGAACGCCCCGGGCGCGCCAGACAGTGGCGATCGCTCCCACAGCGGGACTTCATCGCCAGGCGGCCGACCGGCGCCCTCGAAATTCGGGGACCCTGCCGTGCGAGCGGCCTGCCGCCAGTTGGCCATCCAGTGGCTCCATGACCGATGGACGCATCACCGCGCCAAGGCCGAGGCGCAGCTGCAGATGTCCGAGACCGGCGGGGCCGGGCGCATCGCCAGGGTGCTGGGCGCGCAGCCACCCGCCCTGCCGCAACGCGCCTACGAGCAGATGCGGCACAAGGGTGCCCATGCGATCTTCGATGCGAGCCAGTTCGGCAACATGATCCGGCATGAACTGCAGACCATGAAGCCGGGCGACGTGCGCCATTTCGCTGTCGGAACCGATCGGCATCTGCTCGGTCTCGAGATCCACATCAAGGTCGGCCGTCACGGCCACGAGAGCCGTGACGAATACATCGTCAACCTGTTCGACCCGTCGGATGCGGCGACGCACAAGCGGGTCGTCACGGACACTGCCGACTGGTTTCGCGGGCGAGGCCTGGATGCATGGGGTGAGATGGCGAGTCATTTCGAGTCCAACCGGCGCATCGGCGCGTTGTTCCGCTGGCCGCCAGCCGAGGCGGGCGAGGCGGCCGGCCGTCGTGCAGGCGTCCAGATCCACGTGGCAGGCGTCCACCTGGCGTCGCTGGAGTTTCTGCGCCATGCGCTCGGCGAAGGCGCTGTCCGGGGCGTCGCCGCTTTCGCACGGCAGGTGTTCGAGTCCTCCGAGTCCGCCGGCCCGGTCTGCCAGAGGTTGCTGCGGGGGGGCGCCAGTTCCGGCCTGGCGCGCGCGATGCAACTGGGGCGCGCCGACGCGATCGCGCAGTGGTCCGATGCCGTGCTGCGAGCGCCAGCGGACGTGTTCACCAGCGATCAGCGCTTCGGCTTGCTGGCTTCGGACGCGGTCGGTCGTCATCCGGCGCGGGTGGCGCATCCGCTCGTATCGGCCTTTCTGCATGGCCAGTACAGGGCGGTCGCGGCATTCACCGAAGCCGTGGCGAGGGCCCGCGCCAACGTGCTGGCGCCGTCGCAGCACCTGGCGCTTCTGATGGCTCCCGACACCTTCGGGCGCCCCGTCCTCCATGCGTTGAGCGATCCCGACACCTGGCGCCGCACCCGGCTGTCGGCAGACCCCGAGCTCGCCACGCGGCAGCAGAAGGCGGTCTACCGCTACCTGCACGCCGTGGCGTCGTCCGAGATGCCGGACGCTCTCAAGCGCAAGATCTGCAGCTCGTCCTTTCGCAGGCGGGGTCTGGCGGCCCTGTTGAGCGGATCGACGGCGGCAAAGGCAGCGATCGACTCCGGACATGCGGGTCTGGCGGGGGCGATGGCGTGCGCCATCCTCGACGCGGGAGGCACGCCGCAGTCGACGGCCGAGCTGCTGAACCATCTTGGCGTGCCCATGGAATCTTTGCTCCAGGCGCTCGCCCGATCAGGCAGTCGCGCCATGCCCTGGCTGGTGCGCATCGTTCAAGGACTGGACCATTCAGGTCTGCGTCCGCGCGAAATCGGAGCACTGAAGGAGCGCTATCGATGGGTGCGCAAGGAGGCCCAGACGCTGGACGTGCGTCTCTCGCCTGCGGCCATGCCTTCGAGCCCGGACGATCTGTCGCCGCTGGCCGGTGCAACCGAGCACGAGCCGGCCTGACCTGCCCGCGAGAGCCGTTCCTTGAAGGCGGCTCCTTGAATGCCGGTGCATGAGCTCTGGTGCATGAGGGCAGATCTGTGGCCGCAGCCCGTACCGCTGCGCGAAAGGAGCTCTGCGACCATTGGCATTGTCGCTATACTGTATTTTCATACAGTCAAATCCATGAGCGAAGTCCACATTCCGCTGAGCGCCATCAAGGGCCGGGGTGCGGCCTCGGCCCTCGCACACCGGTTCGAGCGCCATTCGCGTGCAGCCTTCGATGATGGTTGGGGCACGATCGATGTGCCGGGGTCGGGCAGCGAGGCAGACGCTGCAGCGCCGCTGCCGCCGGCCACGCAGGTGAGCTTCGAGACGGCTCGCAGCGCGATCACCACGAACGACTCGCCTGACATCTACTTCGACTACTCGCTCAATCCCTATCGAGGCTGCGAACACGGCTGCATCTACTGCTACGCCCGGCCCACGCACAGCTATCTCAACCTCTCTCCGGGCCTGGATTTCGAGACGAAGCTCATCGCCAAGCAGAACATCGCCGACGTCCTGCGCGACGAACTGGCGCGCAGAAGCTACGTGCCCAAGCTCATCACGATCGGCTCGGCCACCGACTGCTATCAGCCGGTCGAGCGCGAACTGCGACTCACGCGTGCCGTGATCGAGGTGCTGAGCGAGGCGCGCCATCCGTTCGGGCTGGTCACCAAGTCGAGCGGTGTGGAGCGCGACCTCGATCTGATCGCCCCCATGGCGGCGCAAGGGCTGGCCGCCGTCTACGTCACACTCACCACGCTCGATGCGCAGGTGACACGCACGCTGGAGCCGCGCGCTGCGGCGCCCCATCGGCGGCTGCGGACCATCCGCACGCTGGCCGAGCAGGGCGTGCCGGTCGGCGTGAGCCTGGCGCCTCACATCCCGTTCGTGACCGACGACATGGAGCAGGTGCTGGAGGCGGCATGGGATGCCGGCGCGCGCAGCGCGTTCTACCACGTGATCAGGCTGCCCTGGGAGGTGAGTCCGCTGTTCCGGCAGTGGCTGGAGCTTCACTATCCCCTGCGCGCCGAACGCATCATGGCGCGGATTCACGACATGCGAGGCGGCAGGGACTACGACGCCGATTTCGCCACCCGCATGAAAGGCAGCGGCCCCTGGGCGGCGCTGATCCGCCAGCGTTTCGAGAAGGCCGCAAGGCGATTGGGCTTCAATCGTGTACGCGTCGAGATGGACCTGTCGAAATTCCGGCCGCCCGGGCCGAAAGGGCAGTCATCCCTGTTCTAGGCGCAGCGGGCTCGGTGCATGGGCCAGACGCGATGGTCGAGCGTGGCCACGCGGCACGCAAACCTTCCAGATTACTGCATGCGGGAATGCCCTGATTTGAGCTGCATCGAACTTGTTGATAGTATCAACAATATGCGAGTGCCGATGCATCGCATGGCTTGCGGCACAACGAAGGAGACACGATGAGCCAGAACCTCTTTGCGGGCTTGCGCCGAAGGGCGCTGTTGCAATCGGCGGCGGGTGCGGCCGCCACGCTGGCTCTGCCAGCGAAGGCGCAGGAGGCCTTTCCGGCCCGGCCGATCCGCGTGGTCGTGCCCTTCGTGGCGGGCGGCGCCATCGACGTCGCGGTGCGAGCCATGACCGACAAGGCAGCCGCCCAGATCGGCCAGCCGATGGTGGTCGATGCCAAACCCGGCGCAGCCACCATCGTGGGCGCCGACATCGTGGCCAAGGCGCCGCCCGACGGCTACACCATCCTGGTCACCACCAGCAGCACCACCATCAACAACGCCGGGGCGTTCAAGAAGCTGCCCTATGACCCGGCGACGAGCTTTGCACCGGTCACCCTGGTGTCGCTGGGCAGCGTGATGTTCTCGGGCCCGGCCACGGCGCCCTACGGCAACCTCAGGGAGTTTGCCGCCTGGGCGCGTGCGCAGAACCGGCCGATTTCCTATGGCACCTGGGGCGTCGGCTCTTCGGCCCATCTGTTCGGTGAACTGCTGCGCACGCGCCATGGCCTGAACATGTCGCACGTGCCCTACAAGGGCGATCAGGCCGCGCTCGCCGACGTGCGGGGTGGCGTGCTCGACACAACCTTCTCGAGTCCCGTGAGCGCCCGGCCGCTGGTGCGCTCCAACGCGATCAAGGCGCTCGGCATGACCGGGCCACGGCGCTCGGGCGGGTTGCCCGAGCTGGAGACCTTTGCCGAGCAGGGTTTCGGCGGCTTCGAGCTGGCCGGCTACGTGGCCGTGTACGCGCCGGCTGGCACGCCCCGGCCGGTGATCGAGCGGCTCAACAAGGCGTTCGTCGCGGCCATCCGTCATCCGGAGGTGGCCCAGCGCCTGACGGACCAGGGGCAGGACCCGATCGCCAGCTCGCCCGAGGAGCTGCAGGCGGTCTATGCGCGGGATTTTCCGCAGTGGATCGCCCTCATGAAGGCCGCAGGCGTGCAGCCCGAATAACATCGCCCGCATGTCTGAAAAATCCTTCCAGGTCATCCTGGCCCGCAGCGGCCGCACCGTCGACATCGGCGAGGGCGACACCATTCTCGACGTCCTGCTGCTCGAAGGCCTGGACGTGCCCAACTCCTGCCAGCAGGGCGTGTGCGGCACCTGCGAGACGCGCGTTCTCGCCGGCACGCCCGACCACCGCGACCAGCTGCTGAGCGACGCCGAGCGGGCAGCGGGCGACATCATGATGATCTGCTGCTCGCGCAGCCACACCGACACCCTGACGCTGGACCTCTGACACCATGAACCCGACCCCGGAGCCGCGCAAGGTCATCCCCTTGCGTGCCGAGCCTGCCCCCTCGCCCATGCCCGCAGGTTCGCCCCTGCGCAATGCCTATGCGCTGGCGGAACCCAGCTCGCGCGATGACCTCGTGCGGGTCGGGCGCGGCACCCCCATGGGCGAGCTGCTGCGCCGCTACTGGCACCCGGTGGGCATGGCCGCAGATGCGGGCGCCACACCGCGCGAGGTGCGCGTGCTGGGCGAGGACCTCATCCTGTTTCGCACCGGCCAGGGCGTGGCCTCGCTGCTGTACCCGCGCTGCGCGCATCGCGGCACCTCGCTGGTCTACGGCAAGGTCGAAGATGACGGCATCCGGTGCTGCTACCACGGCTGGAAGTTCGGCGCCGATGGCGCCTGCCTCGAGCAGCCGTGCGAGCCCGGTGGCGGCGCGCAGCGGCACAAGGTGTTCCAGCCCGGCTATCCGGTGCAGGAGCGCTACGGCCTGATCTGGGCCTACATGGGGCCGCCGGAACGTCAGCCGGTGCTGCCGTCCTACGAACCGTTCGAGAATCTCGCGCCCGGCGAGTTCATCGAGACCGACGACACCAGCATCGGTGGCGGCGGCCCCGTGATCGTGGACTGCAACTGGTTCCAGCACTGGGAGAACGTGGTCGATCCCTGGCATGTGCTCGTGCTGCACGGAACCTTCTCGGGCGCACAGTTCACCGAGGTGATGCTGCGCGCGCCCACGATCCGCTTCGACTACACGCCGCTGGGCGTCAAGGTCACCTCGCTGCGCACGCTCGAGGACGGCGCCACCTTCCGCCGGATCACCGAGGTCGGCATTCCGACGCTGCGCGTGGTGCCCAACCCGCGCGTGGGCAAGTTCGAGCGGGTGGAATCGATCGGCTTCGTGCTGCCGATCGACGACACGCACTTTCGCATCTACACCGTCGGACGCGTGCGCGAGCCGGGCGAGCTCACGGCCTTTCGCTCGCGCCAGGGCGGCAAGCGCTGGGCCGAACTCACGGCGGAGGAGCACCGTGCGTTTCCGGGCGACTATGAAGCGCAGGTGGGGCAGGGCGCCATCACCTTCCATTCCGAGGAGCATCTGGCCACGAGCGACCAGGGCATTGCGATGCTGCGCCGGATGATGAAGCAGCAGGCCGACGTGGTGGCGAAGGGGGGCGATCCTGCAGGCGTGAGCTTCGATCCGTCCGACGCGATGATCCGCTTCGAGGCGGGCAACTTCCGAGAGGCCTGAGCACGGCCTGAACACTGCGTGAGCGCGGCCTGAGCGCGGGGTGCGAGTGACTTGAGCGCGATTTGAGCGTGATTTGGGCGCGACTTGACGGCGCGCCTGGCGGCCTGCCGCTCAGCCGCCGCCTTCTTCGTCGACCATCTGCTGTGCCCGGACCTTCAGGCGCGCCAGCATGTCCGACAGCAGCGCCACTTCCTGCGGTGTCAGGCAGGCCCGGAATTCGCGATCCCGTTCCTGCGCCGAGGCGGCCAGGCGCCGGATGAGCTTGCGCCCGGCGGCCGACAGCCTGAGCTGGGCCGAGCGCGCATCGGTGGCATGGGCCCGCCGGTCCACCAGGCCCCGCTCGGCCAGCGCACTCACGATGCGGCTGAGCTGCGCCTTGTCATTGGTCGACTGCGCCACGAGTTCGCGCAGGGTCACCGGCTCCAGGGCCTCGATGCGCGCCAGGGTGCGCCACTCCATCAGGCTGACGTCGTGCTCGCGCCGGAAGCGCAGCGCGGCGCTCCTGCGCAGCACGTCGGACGTGCTGTTGATCTCGTAGCTCAGTAGGGGACGGAAGGCAGGCGTGCGGCGTTCGCTCATGGCGACGCCATTGTGGCGCAACTGCCCAGCCAGCGAAGCAGGGGCGCGGCCGGATTGATCATGCAGGCCCAGCCCGGCGGATAGCCCAGCAAGGCGAGCATCCCGTGGCCGGCGCCTGCCAGCACGAGCGCCAGCAGCGCGGTGGACGCCGCCAGCACCATCAGGTTGCCGGTGGCCTGCCGCCGCACCGACACGATCCGCACGGGCTGGCGCCACAGCCACGCCAGCGCCAGCACGGCGGCGGGTCCCAGCAGAGCCAGCCGCTCGGCGGCAGTCCAGGGGCTGGGCGCGCCGCCCAGAGGTCCCAGCAGAATGTAGCTGCCGACGGCTGACAGCACCAGCAGCGCGAACACGGCCCACTTGAGCAGGCGGCGCCACGCGACCAGGCTCAGCACGGCGCAGTGGAAGGCCGCGATGCCCACGGCCAGTGCGACGGCCAGGAAAGGATGACCAGCGCCGGTTCCTTCGGCCAGCGCACGCCACAGCGCCAGGTTGCCGGCGATCGCCAGCGCCACGCCAGATACCACGACCAGTGTGCCGGGCCAGATGCCCGACAGCGGCCGGGTGTGGCTGAAGAGCGAGGACGACGAATACTCCGTGGCGCGAAAAAGCTTGAGGCCCATGGCCGCATTGTCGGGCGCGCCTGCCGGGCCTGCGGGTGGCCGAGGGGTGTCGTAAGCGCAACAGGTGCAACGAGGCGTATCTGCCGTGCCGGTATGCGCTCATGCGCCCTGGCGCCCGTGGGCTGTGTGCCCGAGTGCCCGTGCGTGTGCTTCAGTAGAGAACCACGCCCCGGATCGACTCCCCGCGCTTCATCAGGTCGAAGCCGTCGTTGATCTTCTCAAGCGGCATCGTGTGGGTGATGAGGTCGTCGATGTTGATCTTGCCGTCCATGTACCAGTCGACGATCTTCGGCACGTCGGTGCGGCCCCGGGCGCCGCCGAAGGCCGAGCCTTCCCACTTGCGGCCGGTCACGAGCTGGAAGGGGCGGGTGCTGATCTCGGCGCCGGCTTCGGCCACTCCGATGATGATGCTGCGGCCCCAGCCCTTGTGCGTGCATTCCAGCGCCTGGCGCATCACGCGGGTGTTGCCGATGCACTCGAAGCTGTAATCGGCGCCGCCATCGGTGAGCTGCACGATGCTGTCGACGATGTTCTCGTGGTCCTTGGGATTGAGGAAGTGCGTCATGCCGAACTGCCGCGCCATGGCCTCGCGCGCCGGATTGATGTCCACGCCGATGATCTTGTCGGCGCCGACCATCTTCGCGCCCTGGATCACGTTCAGGCCGATGCCGCCCAGGCCGAACACCACCACGTTGGCACCGGCCTCCACCTTGGCGGTGAACAGCACCGCGCCGATGCCGGTGGTCACGCCGCAGCCGATGTAGCAGACCTTGTCGAAGGGCGCGTCCTTGCGGATCTTCGCCATCGAGATCTCGGGCGCCACCGTGTAGTTGCTGAAGGTGGAGGTGCCCATGTAGTGAAAGATCGGCTTGCCGTCCAGGCTGAAGCGACTCGTGCTGTCGGGCATCAGGCCCTTGCCCTGCGTGCCGCGGATCAGCTGGCAGAGGTTGGTCTTGCGCGACAGGCAGAACTTGCACTGGCGGCATTCGGGCGTGTAGAGCGGAATGACGTGGTCGCCCTTCTGCAGGCTGGTCACGCCGGGGCCGACGTCGACCACCACACCGGCGCCCTCATGGCCGAGGATCGCCGGAAAGATGCCTTCCGGGTCAGCGCCCGAGAGGGTGTACCAGTCGGTATGGCAGATGCCGGTGGCCTTGATCTCGACGAGGACTTCGCCGAACTTCGGGCCGTCCAGATCCACGGTCTCGATGGTCAGGGGCGCGCCGGATTTCCAGGCGACTGCGGCTTTGGTTTTCATGGGGCAGGGGCTTTCACTCGGTCAGAATGGCACTGACTATAGCGGGCCTGCCCGCTGGCTTCAGGCGGGGCGGACCCGGCCCCGCCCGAAGTTGGTACCTGCCGCCGGATCATCCGGGCCGGCGCGGACCCTGGTGCTCAGCTGAAGAGGTTCTTCAGCTTGTCCGTCCAGGAGTCGCCGCTCGGCGAGTGCTTGCCGCCGCCCTTCTTGATGGAGTCGCCGAACTCGCGCATCAGCTTGCGCTGGTGCTCGGTGAGCTTGACGGGCGTTTCCACGGTGATGTGGCAGTACAGGTCGCCCGGATAGCTCGAACGCACGCCCTTGATGCCCTTGCCGCGCAGGCGGAACTGCTTGCCCGTCTGCGTGCCTTCGGGGATGTCTATCGCCGCCTTGCCGGCCAGCGTGGGCACCTCGATCTCGCCGCCCAGGGCCGCCGTGGCAAAGCTGATCGGCACCGCGCAATGCAGGTCGTCGCCGTCGCGCTCGAAAATGTCGTGCTTCTTCAGCCGGATCTCGATGAAGAGATCGCCGGGCGGGCCGCCATTGGTGCCCGGCTCGCCATTGCCGGCACTGCGGATGCGCATGCCGTCGTCGATGCCGGCGGGGATCTTCACTTCGAGCGTCTTGGTCTTCTTGACCTTGCCCTGGCCGTGGCACACGGTGCACGGCTCGGGAATGATCTTGCCGGTGCCGCGGCAGGTCGGGCAGGTCTGCTGCACGCTGAAGAAACCCTGGCGCATCTGCACCGCGCCTGCGCCGTTGCAGGTGCCGCAGGTCTTGGCCTGGGTGCCGGGCTTGGCGCCCGTGCCGCTGCAGGTCTCGCAGTTGTCCCAGGTAGGAATGCGGATCTGCGCGTCCTTGCCGAGTGCAGCCTCCTCAAGCGTGACCTCCATCGCATAGGACAGGTCGGAGCCGCGGAATACCTGCCGGCCGCCCCGTTGCTGGCCGCGCTGCTGGCCGAAGATGTCGCCGAAGATGTCACCGAAGGCCTCGGCAAAGCCGCCGAACCCTTCCTGGCCCGGGCCGCCGGGACCGCGCATGTTCGGGTCCACGCCAGCGTGGCCGAACTGGTCATAGGCGGCGCGCTTTTGCGCGTCGCTCAGCATCTCGTAGGCTTCCTTGGCTTCCTTGAACTTGGCCTCGGCCTCCTTGGCCGCATCCCCCTGGTTGCGGTCAGGGTGGAACTTCATCGCCAGCTTGCGATAAGCCTTCTTGATCTCTTCCTCGCTGGCGTTCTTCGGCACGCCAAGGGTTTCGTAGTAATCGCGTTTGGTGGCCATGATCGAGGGTTCAGGACGTTGGATTCACTTCTGTTGATTCGGGTGCGCCGCAAGCGGCGAAGCGGAATCGAAAGGCCGGGCCTGTTCGGTTCCGCTTCAGGCCTGTCACCACCGTGCGCAGGCGAGCCGTGAGGCGTTGGGTGCTCAGCCCTTCTTGACTTCCTTGACCTCGGCGTCGACCACATTGTCGTCGGCCGGGGCGCTCGATGCCGACTGGGCACCCGCACCTGCCGCACCGGCCGCCGCAGCCTGGGCGGCCTGCGCGTCGGCGTACATCTTCTCGCCGAGCTTCTGGCTTGCGCTCATCAGGGCATTGGTCTTGTCGTCGATCGCGGCCTTGTCTTCACCCTTGATGGCTTCTTCCAGGTCCTTGATCGCCGCTTCGATCTTGTCCTTCTCGCCGGCGTCGAGCTTGTCGCCATGCTCGGTCAGGCTCTTCCTGACGCTGTGCGCCATGGCCTCGGCCTGATTGCGCGACTGCACCAGCTCGACCTTCTTCTTGTCTTCGGCGGCGTTGAGCTCGGCGTCCTTCACCATTTTCTGGATCTCGTCCTCCGACAGGCCCGAGTTCGCCTTGATGGTGATCTTGTTTTCCTTGCCCGTGCCCTTGTCCTTGGCGCCGACGTGCAGGATGCCGTTGGCGTCGATGTCGAACGACACCTCGATCTGCGGCGTGCCGCGCGCGGCGGGCGGAATGCCTTCGAGGTTGAACTCGCCCAGCAGCTTGTTGCCGGCGGCGATGTCGCGCTCGCCCTGGAACACCTTGATCGTCACGGCCGGCTGGTTGTCCTCGGCGGTCGAGAAGGTCTGCGCGAACTTCGTCGGGATCGTGGTGTTCTTGGAGATCATCTTGGTCATCACGCCGCCCATGGTCTCGATGCCCAGCGACAGCGGCGTCACGTCCAGCAGCAGCACGTCCTTGCGGTCGCCCGAAAGCACCTGGCCCTGGATGGCGGCGCCGACTGCCACGGCCTCGTCAGGATTCACGTCCTTGCGCGGCTCCTTGCCGAAGAACTCCTTGACCTTGTCCTGCACCTTGGGCATGCGGGTCTGGCCGCCCACCAGGATCACGTCATGGATGTCCGACACGCTCACGCCCGCATCCTTGATGGCCGTGCGGCACGGCGCGATGGTGCGCTCGATCAGCTCCTCCACCAGCGACTCCAGCTTGGCGCGGGTCATCTTGATGTTCAGGTGCTTCGGGCCCGAGGCATCGGCCGTGATGTAGGGCAGGTTGATGTCGGTCTGCGAGCTGTTGGACAGCTCGATCTTGGCCTTCTCGGCCGCTTCCTTCAGGCGCTGCAGCGCGAGCACGTCCTTGGACAGGTCGACGCCTTGCTCCTTCTTGAACTCGGAGATGATGTAGTCGATGATGCGCTGGTCGAAGTCTTCGCCGCCCAGGAAGGTGTCGCCGTTGGTCGACAGCACTTCGAACTGCTTCTCGCCGTCGACGTCGGCGATCTCGATGATCGACACGTCGAACGTGCCGCCGCCCAGGTCATACACCGCGATCTTGCGGTCGCCCTTTTCCTGCTTGTCCAGGCCGAAGGCCAGGGCGGCAGCGGTGGGCTCGTTGATGATGCGCTTGACTTCCAGGCCCGCGATGCGGCCGGCGTCCTTGGTGGCCTGACGCTGCGAGTCGTTGAAGTAGGCCGGCACGGTGATGACGGCCTCGGTGACTGGCTCGCCCAGATAGTCCTCGGCGGTCTTCTTCATCTTGCGCAGGACTTCGGCGCTGACCTGCGGCGGCGCGAGCTTCTTGCCGCGCACTTCCACCCACGCGTCGCCGTTGTCGGCCTGCGAGATGGTGTAGGGCATCAGGTCGATGTCCTTCTGCACTTCCTTCTCTGTGAACTTGCGGCCGATCAGGCGCTTGACCGCGTACAGCGTGTTCTTGGGGTTGGTGACGGCCTGGCGCTTGGCCGATGCACCGACCAGCACTTCGCCATCGTCCTGGTAGGCGATGATCGACGGCGTGGTGCGCGCGCCTTCGGAATTCTCGATGACCTTGGTGGTGTTGCCCTCCATGATGGCCACGCAGCTGTTGGTGGTGCCGAGGTCAATGCCGATGATTCTTCCCATGATGTTCTCTCCTTCGATTTTCAAAAACGGGACGGCCGCAGGATCAAGTTGTGGGCCGGATGTGCACTACTTGTGGATAAGCTGTGCGGTTTCAAGTCGGCACAGCTTGATCAGGATCAGTTACCTGGGTGCGGCCACCGTGACCAGGGCGGGACGAAGCACCCGCTCGGCGATGGTGTAGCCCTTCTGCAGGACCGACACCACGGTGTTGGGCTCCTGGGTGGACTCGGGCGGCAGCGGCACCACGCTGATGGCCTGATGCTGGTGGGGATCGAACTTGGCGCCGGCGGCCGGGTTGACCTCCAGCACCTTGTGGCGCTCGAGCGCGCTCTTGAGCTGGCGCAGCGTGGCTTCGGCGCCTTCGCGCACCTGCTCGATCGTGGCCTCCTTGATCGCCAGTCCGGCTTCGAGGCTGTCGGTGACGGGCAGGAGGCTCTCGGCAAAGGACTCGACCGCGAACTTGCGGGCCTTGGCGATGTCTTCGTCGGCGCGGCGGCGGATGTTCTGAGCGTCGGCCTGCGAGCGCAGGAACTGGTCCGTCAGCTCGGCCACCTTGGCTTTCAGGGCGTCCACCTCGGCCTGCAGGGAGGCTTCGGCCTGCTGCGCATCGGCCTGGTTGGCTGCGAGCGCCGCTTCGAGTTCCTCGGGGCTCGGAGCGCCTGCAAGTGCTTGATTCTGTTCAGTTTCTTTGGGGTCGGTCATGCTTGCAAAACAGGTTTTTGAAAGGGTTGCGTTGCACCTAGGGTCGCGATGCCCTTTTTCAAGGCGGGGACTTGGGTTTTTTGGCAGCGCGGCGGGCGGCAGAGTGAAACCCCGGCGCGTAGCGGGACAGGGGGTTGTGAGAAAGCAGCTAGGCCAGCAGATTCCTGAACGGCTGCCGGCTCTTCCAGCGGTAGGCGCCAAAGTCGCGCTGGTCCGTCGTGAGGATGCGGCCGTGGCCCAGGTAGTCGGCCAGCAGCACGAGCGAGGCGTCGGCCAGGTCCATTGGCAGGTTGACGTAGCGCTGCAGCAGCGTCGGGATGCGGTGGACCTGCTCGCCAGGGATGTCCCAGGCCACGATGCCGCCGTCGGCCACCTCGTCCATGAGGCTTTGCGCGAAGCGGCTGCCCAGGCGCCGGGTGATCAGGTGCGTGGCTTCGGTGAGGACCGGCCAGGTGGTGACCCAGCCTTCCTCCACCGTGGCCATCTGGGCCACGGCCCGGGTGTGCCACGCGTCGGCCCGGTCGAGCAGCGCATACAGGAAGCCGGTGTCGACGATGATCATGCCGCCGGTCCGGGGCGTTTGCGGGCTGCAGGTGCCCGTTGACGGGGCGACGCCGTCGCCCGGCGGGGAGCCGATGCCGGCTTTCGCAGGGAAGCCTGTGCCGGCGCAGCGGCGTGCTTGGCTTCCAGGCTCTCGCCCAGGTACTTCTTGACGTTGGACGCAACGTCGCTCTGGCCGCTGTCAGCCTTGCCGATCCAGGCCGAGAGGTGCTTGAGCTGGCCGCCGCCGGAGCGGACATGGCGGTAGTAGAAGTCCACGCTCTCGCGCAGCACGTCGCTCACCTTCATGCCGGTGCTGGCGGCCAGGTATTCGACCTGCTTTTCGGCCACTCCTTCGAATCGGGCATTGACGCGCATGGCAAGTTCCTGAGAATCGGTGATGCGCCGATTGTATGACATTGCATGACAGAAGCGGGCGCCACATTGGCCGGGTCGCACAGGGGTGCGATGGAGCCGGCACGGGGTCCCGTACCGGCGAGCCCCGAGGCTGCCGAATGGGCGCTGACTCGGCGCGCGACGGTTCAGTCTGCGTCGATTCAGTGCGCGTCTAGCAGTTCCACGTCGAACTTGAGCGTCGCGTTGGGCGGGATCACGCCGCCGGCGCCGCGCGCGCCATAGCCGAGCTGGGGCGGGATGATCAGGGTGCGCTTGCCGCCGATCTTCATGCCGGCAACGCCCTCGTCCCAGCCCTTGATCACCATGCCGGCGCCCAGGGAGAACGCGAACGGGTCGCGGCGGTCGTGGCTTGAGTCGAACTTGGCGCCCTGCACGCCATCGTTGTAGAGCCAGCCGGTGTAGTGCACGTGCACGTGGTGGCCGGACTTGGCCTCGGCGCCACCGCCGACGGTGGTGTCTTCGTACTGGAGGCCGGAAGGGGTGGTGATCATGGGCGGTTCCTCGATGGGTCCTGGGTTGGAAAGTGCGGCGATTGTAGTGAGCTAGCGCAGCAGCCCCCGGCCGGCCAGATTGCGCATCAGGGCGCCCGTGCCGAAGGTCCAGGGCGCGACCTGGTCGGTCGTGTTGACGCGGTTGACCAGCGTGCCCAGGCGCGGCGTGGAGACCGTCACCACGTCGCCGACCACATGGGTGAAGCCCTGGCCCGGGCCGTGCCGGTCCTGCGTGGGCGCGAACATCGTGCCCAGGAACAGCATGAAGCCGTCAGGGTACTGGTGGTTGGCGCCGATGGCCTGACCCACCAGGTCGAGCGGGTCGCGGCTGATCTTCGACAGCGAGCTGGCGCCTTCCATCACGAAGCCTTCGGGCCCCGTGACCTTCATGGCCAGGTCGCAGCGGCGCACGTCGTCGATGCCGAAGTGCTCGTCGAACAGCCGGATGAAGGGTCCGATCGCGCAGGAGGCATTGTTGTCCTTGGCCTTGCCCAGCAGCAGCGCGCTGCGGCCCTCGAAGTCGCGCAGGTTGACGTCGTTGCCGAGCGCCGCGCCCTTGACCTCGCCGCGCGAATTGACCGCCAGCACGACCTCGGGTTCGGGGTTGTTCCAGACGCTGCGTGGATGGATGCCGACCTCCGAGCCGGTGCCGACGGCGCTCATCGGCTGCGACTTGGTGAAGATTTCCGCATCCGGGCCGATGCCCACCTCCAGGTACTGGGACCACACGCCCTGGGCCACCAGCACCTCCTTGAGCTTCATGGCCTCGGGGGAGCCGGGCTTCACGCTCGCCAGGTTGTTGCCGATCACGGCGACCACGGCCTTGCGCACCGACTCGGCCTTGGCAGCATCGCCGCGCGCCTGCTCCTCGATGACGCGCTCGAGCATGCTGGCCACGAACGTAACGCCCGCTGCCTTGAGCGCCTGCAGGTCGCAGGGCGCGAGGAACCAGGGCGTCGCCGGATCGCGCGCATCGTGCGCCGAATTGGCCAGGACTTCGGCCGTGCCGGCGATGCGCGGGCCGCCCCATTCGCGCAGGGTGCCGACCGGATCGGCCAGCTCCAGAAGCTCGCTGCAGGTGGCCGCCAGATGCGACAGGTCGAAGATCGCATCGTCCATGATGCGGACCAGCACCGGACCGGTGCCTTCCACGTGGATGCGGCCGATCAGGATGGCGGAGGAGGCGTCGGCCGGCAGGGATTGGGGGAGGGTGAGATGCGTGTTCACGATGAGGCTTGCTTCTTTCTGGCTTGGGTCTGGATCCAGCGGGCCGAGAAGGCCTGCAGGTCGGCAACGCGCTTGAGCATGTCGGTGCCTGTGGGGGTGACGATGTAGCCGTCGGGGCCGTGCGTCATGAGGCCGGCCTCGCGCAGTTCCTTGATCCGGGTGTTGAGCGTGTTGGGCGTGATGCCGCCGACGCTGTCCTGCAGCAGCCGGAAGGTCTGCGGGTGGCCGTCGCGCAGCGCCCACATCACGCGCAGTGCGTACCGGGCTTCCAGCAATTCGAACAGCTGGTTGACCGCCGCGTTGTCCTTCGCACTCATTCGCTCGCTCCTCACGGCTGCCTGATCCTGCCTGTCTGTTGAGTTGTTTTGCTTGTCCGCGTCGAATCGGCGGGATAGCAGTGTAAGCAGGTTGCGCTACACAAACAATAGCAATCCGTGTCGCCGGAGGGGCAGGTCCGCGCGACCCGGTGCGACGCGCAGGAGCGCGCACGGCTGCGGCGCAGTCAAGGCGTCTGGTAGACCTTCTGCAGCAGCCGGATCAGCGTCTTGCGCTCGGCGGCGCTCAGGCTGGCGGTGGCCGCGTCTTCCAGCTCGGCGGCGGTCTTCTCGGCGTTGCGCATGAGCTTGTGGCCCGCGGGCGTCAGATGCAGGCCCATGGCCCGGCCGTCACGCGGGTGGGGCAGCCGCAGGATCAGCTCGCGCTTTTCCAGCGCGTTGATCATGCCCACCAGGTTGGGCGGCAGGATGCTGAGCGCGCCGCACAGCTGGCGCGAGGTGATGCCCGGGTTGTGCGTGATGAGCGACAGCACCGAGAAGTCCACCGGCTTGAGTCCGTAGACCGCCATGCGCTCCAGGAACACCTCGATCACCGACAGCGCCGCGCGGCGCGCGTTGTAGCCGACCAGGCTCTCCAGGTAGGTGGAGTCGACCTGTTCGACGGCAGCGGGTTCGAGGGGCTTGCGGGGCATGGCGGGGTGCGAAGGCTGGATGCTGTGACGGGGTGAAGCGCACAAGCATAGCGGCTCGCACCCCGCCCGGGCGGGCCGGATCAGGACTCGGCGGTGAATCCGATCTTCTTGACCAGCGGGCCCCAGCGCGTGAACTCGTCCTTCTGGCTCTTGTCCATGTCCGCAGCCGTGGAGCCCTGGGCCACCAGGCCCATCACGCCGAGGGAGTCGATCACGGCCTTGTCCTTGAGGGCCGCGTTGATCGCGGCATTGGCATTGGCCACCACGTTGGCCGGCGTGCGCGCGGGCGCATAGAAGCCGAACCACTCTTCGGTCGTCAGCTCGCCGAAGCCCTGCTCGGCATAGGTGGGCACTTCGGGCGTGAAGGGCGTGCGCTTGGCGCCCGAGGTGGCCAGGATGCGGATCTTGCCGGCCTTGTGATTGGCCAGCGCATCGCCGGTCGGTGTCGAGGTGGAGGCCAGCTGCCCGCCGATCAGGTCGGCCACGGCAGGCAGCGAGCCGCGGTAGGCCACGTGCTTGAGGTCGACCCCGTTGTTCAGGCCCAGCAGGGCCACCAGGAAGTGCGGCGTCGAGCCGGCGGCCGGCGAGCCGTAACTCGCGTCCTTGGGGTTGGCCTTGGCCCAGGCCAGGTAGTCCTTCACCGTCTTGACGCTGGCCGGCACCATCGGGCCGACAGCCAGGCAATGGGTCATGACCGCACCCATGGACACCGGCACGAAGTCCTTGAACGGGTCATAGGTCATCTTGCTGTAGATGTGCGGATAGATCGACATGCACGAATACGGCGTGAGCAGCAGCGTGGCGCCGTCCGGTGCCGCGGCCTTGACCGTCTCGCAGGCGATGCGGCCACCGGCGCCCGGCTTGTTCTCGACCACGCCGGCGTTCTTCGAGTAGGCCGTGCCGCCGAGCTTCTCGGCCACGCGCCGGCTGGTGGAGTCGGCCGTGCCGCCTGCCGGGAAGCCGTTGATGATCTTGACGGCCTCCAGCGCCTGCGCGAACGCGGCCAGGGGGAAGGCGCCCGAGGCGGCCAGGGCGCCTGCGGTCTGCATGAAGTGACGACGGGTGGTCATGGTGCTTGTCTCCTTTGAGGAAGGTGTTGCCCTCGGCGGGCGGTGAAGAAATCGGGGTGCCGCTCCTGCGGCTTCGTCCGTGCAGCGCGGCGTATCAGCGTGGCGCCATGCGCAGCGCGCCGTCCAGACGGATGACTTCGCCGTTCAGGTGCCCGTTGGTGACGATGTGGCAGGCCAGCTCGGCGAACTCCTCGGGCTTGCCCAGGCGCGGCGGGAAAGGAATGGAGGCGGCCAGCGACTGCTGCACCGGCTCGGGCAGCTGGCGCATCAGCGGCGTGGCGAACAGGCCGGGCGCCACCGTGCACACGCGGATGCCGTGCTGCGCAAGGTCGCGCGCCATCGGCAGCGTCATGCCCACGAGTCCGCCCTTGGAGGCGCTGTAGGCCTGCTGGCCGACCTGGCCATCGAAGGCCGCGACCGATGCGGTGAACATCATCACGCCGCGCTCGCCGCCGTCCAGCGGCGCGAGCCGGGCGCACTCCGCCGCGAACAGCCGGCTCATGTTGTAGGTGCCCACCAGGTTCACGTGGATCACGCGGGCAAAGTCTTCCAGAGGTGCGGCGCTGCCGTCCTTGCCGACGATCCGCTTGGCCGTTCCGATGCCCGCGATGTTCATGAGGATGCGCGCCGGTCCATGGGCGGCCGTCGCCCGGGCCAGCGCGGCCGATGCGCTGTCGGCGCTGGTGATGTCGCAGGCGCAGGCGATGCCGCCGATCTCGGCCGCGACCTGCTCGGCCAGCGCGAGGTTCACGTCCAGCACCGCCACCTTCGCGCCGCGGCGAGCCAGTTCGCGCGCGGTGGCTTCGCCCAGCCCCGACGCGCCGCCCGTGACGAGCGCTGCCTGTCCTTGGATGTCCATGTCCTTCAAGCCTCCGGAACAATGATGTGGGGCGCGCTGCCGTCATGCAGCGCGGTGACGAGCGCGTCGCGGTGGGTGAGCACCCC
>JBGAIH010000034.1:0-54416 GCA_044225675.1 Burkholderiaceae bacterium | reverse complement strand
AGCGGCACGACGGTGCAGGGGTCGGTGACGATCCCGTCGGGCGGTGGGGTGACGGTGACGGTGCAGGTGACGGCGGCCACGACCACGGGCAGCTTCGTGAACACGGTGACGGTGACGCCGCCGGTGGGCACGACGAACACCGGCGAGAGCACGGCTACGTTCCCCGGGTCGATCTATTCTGCGGACATGGCGGCGAGCTTCGCGAACTTCCCTGGCAGCGCGCCGGTGAACTCGATCGTCAGCGGCAGTGCGGTGTTCGTGAATACGAGCGCGACGAACACGGCGACGACGGCGGTGTTCACGCTCACGCTGGTGCCTGGTCTGAGCCAGGTCACGGTCACCAGCGCGGTGCTGGGGGCGGGGGTGTACAACTCGGTGACGGGAGTGGTGAGCTTCACGCCGCCGAGCGTGGTGAACGTGACGGCGCAGGGCACGGTCTCGGCGTCGATCAGCTATCAGCAGCCGGGCAGCACGGTCAGCGGCACGGGCACGAGCAGCGCGCTCAACGACACGAACGCCGCGAACAACACGGCCACCTTCAGCGTGGTCGCTACGGCCGTTGCGGACCTGCAGGTCAGCAAGGTGGCCAGCACGGCGCAGGGCACCTCGGGCGGCACGATCAGCTACACGGTGACGGTGGTCAACCTGGGCCCGAGCGTTGCGCAGAACGTCACGCTGACGGACGTGCTGAGCGCGGGCCAGACGCTGGTGAGCGCGACGGCCAACAACGGGGCGGCGACGGTGGTGGGCTCGACGGCGACGGCGGGCACGGCCAGCCTGGCGGTGGGCAACACCCTCACGCTGGTGGTCAACGCCTTGGTCACGACGGCCACGGGCGTCATCAGCGACACGGCGGTGGGCACGAGCACCACGCCTGACCCGACCACCCCGAACAACACGACGACGCTGACGGTCCCGGTGACCAGTTCGGCCGACCTGCAGCTCTCCAAGACCGCCAGCTCGGCCGTTGGAACCGTGGGCCAGACCGTCACCTACTTCCTTAGCTTTGCGAACGCAGGGCCGAGCACGGCGCAGAACGTCACCGTGACGGACGTGCTCCCCACCGGATTGACGCTTGTCTCGGCAGGCTCGAGCGTCGGCAGCCTTGCCACGACGACCTCCAGCCTGACCTTGTCCGTCGCGTCCTTGCCGGCGGGCTCGGCTGGAACCGTGACGCTGACTGTCAGCGTCGGAGCGGCTGCGGCCGGCAGCATCGTCAACGTGGCTCAGGTCACCAGCACGACGCCTGACCCGAGCACGCCGAGCAACACGTCGACGTCGACCATCAGCAAGACGGAGTCGACCGATCTGCGTGTCGCCTTGACGCTGCCGGCGAACGCGACGCCGGGCGCCACCATCACGGCGGTCGTGGTCGTGACCAACAATGGTCCGAGCCCCGCCACCAACGTCACCGCGACCCTGACCATGACAGCGGGCAGCGTCACCGCCACGACCGTCCTGTCGGTCTTCACGGTTCCCAGCCTGCCGCCCAACAGCAGCACGACCACCGTGGTGAACTACGTCGTGCCGCCGGCGCAGACCGCGCCCATGCTGTGGACCGCCACGGTCGCCACCACGGTCCTCGAGACCAACTACGGCAACAACACGGCGACGGCAACGGTCAACGTTGCCACGGTCACCAATGCCTCCCTGTCCGGCAGGGTCTGGTACGACGTCAACCGCAACCGGTTCTTCGACCCTGGCACGTCGGACGCGCCTCTGGCCGGCTTCAGGATCGAGCTTCTGCAGGGTTCGACCATCGTCGGCACCGCCACGACGGGTGCTGACGGCCGCTACACCATCGGCGGCCAGATTCCTGGCGCGGGCTATAGCATCCGCTTCCGGGATCCTCTGGGCAACGTCATCTATGGCACGCCGTTCAACCAGGCTGCGTTGACGCAGAACAGCAATCCGTCGACCGGCACGAACTCCTTGACGTCCTCGATCTCGCCCAACCAGACGGTGACTGTGGCGGGCCGCATTGACAACGTCACGCTGTATGTCGGCGACAACGTCCAGGAGCAGAACCTTCCGCTGGATCCGAGTGGCATCATCTATGACTCCGTCGCTCGCACGCCGATCGCGGGGGCCACGGTCAAGCTGGTTGGCCCGGCCGGGTTCGATCCGGCGATCCACCTGATTTCCGGCTCCGACACCCAGGTGACGCCGGCCGTTGGCCTCTACCAGTTCCTGTTCGTGAACAACCCGCCATCTGGCGTCTACACACTGCAGATCACCCCGCCAGCCGGCTACATCCTGCCCAATCCGCCGGGTTACGCCGTGCTGGGCGGCGTCGCGGTGCCGCAGGGCACCTTCAACGTCCCGGCTGGCGTGACCAACATCCAGGCCCAGGCCACCCCGCCGGCCGTGGGCACCAACGGCGTCGGACCGACGGGCGGCACCGGCACGCAGTACTACCTGCAGTTCCAGTTCAACTTCCCTGGCTCGGGCGAGGTGTTCAACAACCACATCCCGCTCGATCCGCTGGCATCCGGCGCGATTCTCGTGAACAAGACCGGCAACAAGACCGTCGCCGAGATCGGTGACTCCGTCCAGTACACCATCCGCATGCGCAACACCACGGCCATGCCGATCGCCAACGTCACCCTGGAGGACTTGCTGCCCGCCGGCTTCCGCTACATCCTCGAGACCACGCGGCTGAATGGCGCGACCGTGACCAATCCGGCCGGCGGCGTGGGTCGGGCGCTGACCTTCAACATCGGCACCATCCCGGCCAATACGGTCTACGAGCTGACTTACTTCGTGCGCCTTGGCGTCGGTTCACAGCAGGGCGATGGCATCAACCGCGCGACCGCCGTGTTCCCGGGTGCCGGCGGCGCGCCGGTGCGCTCCAACACCGCGCTCTTCAAGGTCAATGTCCAGGGCGGCGTCTTCAGCAATGAAGGCTGCATCGTCGGCAAGGTCTACGTCGACTGCGACGGCAACTTCATGCAGAACAACGAAGGCGGTTCGCGCGAAGTGGGCATTCCCAACGTGCGCCTGGTGATGCTCGACGGCACATGGATCATGACGGACAACGAAGGCAAGTACAGCATCTGCGGCGTCAAGGGCCAGACCCAGGTCATCAAGGTCGACCGCACGACCCTGCCCAAGGGCTCGCGCCTGGTGCCTTCGAGCAACCGCAACGCGGGTGTCGGTGACAGCATCTTCGTTGACATGAAGGGCGGTGAAATGCATCGCGCGGACTTCATCGAAGGCTCCTGCAGCCCCGAAGTCATGGATCAGATCAAGGCTCGCCGCGCTCAGGGGGGCGTGGCACTGCCGGAAACCGACAAGCGTCCGGCCGGCCCCGCTGACGCGCCTGCGGCGCAGACCCTGCCAACCGCTCCAGGGGGTGTCCGATGAGGCGCATCGGAGGAACCATCATGCAACCCACGCCGATCGCCGTCGCGGTGGTCGCGTTGCTGCAGGGCGTCGCGATCGCCCAGCCTGCAATCAACACGACCAGCGCCGATGTCCCGGCGCCTGCGTCGCTGTTCGAGGCGGCGGGCCAGGAGAGCATCGGGCCGCGGCCCTTCACCTCGTTCCTGCAGCGCCTGTCGACGCCTGTCGACAAGATCGTTCTGAAAACCGCGGGCGACAACCTCCCGGCCGATGGCATGACGGGCACCGACGTGTCCGTCCAGCTGCTTGACGGCAAGGGCGCCAAGGTGACCGAAGAGGTCGAGATCACCATCGAGGTCGATGGCGGCGCGCGCCTCCTCCTGCCAGGCCGCAAGACGACCGAAGACGGAACCCATCGCGGCGATGTCGACCGCATCCAGCCAGGCACCCAGGCGACGGTCAAGGGCGGCGAGTTCTCCTTCAAGCTCGTGGCGCCCTACAAGCCCGACGCCGTCAACCTTCGCGTTTCGGTCAAGGGCGTCTACGAGAAGACGGTCGTGCGCTACGTGCCCGACCTGCGCGACATGATTGCGGTCGGGCTGCTGGAAGGGCGGCTGCGCTCCGACAAGTTCGATCCCCGGCAGATCGTTCCCGTGCGCGAGAACGACGGCTTCGACGAACAGCTGCGAGGTTTCACCAAGGACTTCAACGGCGGCAAGAGCAATTTCGGCGCCCGTGCCGCGATGTACCTCAAGGGCAAGGTCAAGGGCGACTACCTGCTGACCCTCGCCTACGACTCCGACAAGGAGCGCCGCAACGTCCTGTTCCAGGACGTCGATCCCAATGCGTTCTACCCGGTGTATGGCGACTCCAGCACCCGGGGCGTCGACGCCCAGAGCAGCGGCAAGCTGTACGTGCGCATCGACGACAAACTCAGCTACCTGCTGTACGGCGACTACACCACGGCCGACACGAATCCGGCGCGCCAGCTGAGCCAGTACAACCGCTCGCTGCCCGGCCTGCGCGGCCACTATGAAGAAGGCAAGGTCGTTGCCAACGCGTTCGTGGCGCAGCAGTCGATGCGTCAGATCGTGGACGAGTTCCCGGCACGGGGCGTGTCGGGCCCGTACTCGGTCTCGAACCCGAATGGCATTTCCGGGTCGGAGAAGATCGAGATCGTCGTGCGCGACCGCAACCAGCCGACCATCGTCCTGAAGGCCACGGCGCTCGCGCGCAACATCGACTACGAGTTCGAGCCGTTCAGCGGGCAGATCCTCTTCCGCTCTGCAGTCCCGAGCGTGGACGACCAGCTCAATCCGGTCTCCATCCGGGTGACCTACGAAGTTGACCAGGGCGGTGAAAAGTTCACCGTCTATGGCGGCGACGTTTCGCTGAAGCTGACCAATTCGCTGACCGTCGGGGTTGCCGCCGCGCGCGACAACAATCCCGCCGCGCCCTACGAGGTCACAGGTGCCAACCTGCATCTGAAGCTGTCCAAGAACACCGAAATCATGGCGGAGGTCGCGCGCACGAGCAGCGTGGTCAACACCAACGCGAACGGCTTCAATACCAACAACAGCGCGAACTTCGCCGGCAAGAGCGGCGAGATCGACGGCAGCGCCGCGCGTGTGGAGATCCGTCACAGCGATGAGACGACGCGCCTGCGTGGCTATGCGGTGCGCGCGACCGACGGCTTCAACAACAGCTCGTCCGGCATCACCGGCGGACGCGCCGAGTACGGCGTCTCGGGTGCCTACAACGTCAACAGCCGACTGACGGTCAATGGCGAGCACATTCATTCCGAAGACCGGATCGCCAACACCAAGAGCGAAGCGACCTCGGTCGGCGCGGACCTGAAGCTGTCCGATCGCCTGACCATCGGGGCAGGCGCGCGCCACGTCACCCAGGATGCTCTCAGCCTGGTCTCGCTGATCGGCAACACCTGCTCCAACGGCACGACGGCCAGCAGCTCGGGCTACAACAGCGGCTATGGCATTGCCCAGCAGGGCAACCAGCAGATCGACCCGGCGACCGGCCAGCTGGTCACCTGCTCGCCGACCAGCATCGGCTCGACGACGGCGCCGACGGCGCTGGATCGCACCTCCCTCTACGGCCGGGCCACCTACCGGGCCACCGACACCATCACCCTGTCGGGCGAGGTCCAGCGGGAGCTGGGTGCCGACAGCTCCACTCTCTACCGGCTCGGCGCGGACTGGCAGGTTGCCGAAAAGACGCGCCTGTATTCGCGTTTCGAGCACTCGCGCACCTTTGGTGGCGCCTACGGTCTGGGCGTCGGGGCCGTCGACAACATGTTTGCCCTGGGCGTCGACACGCAATACATGCAGGACGGCTCGCTCTACAGCGAGTATCGGCTGCGCGATGCGGAAAACGGCAAGCAGGTCCAGTCGGCCATCGGCCTGCGCAATGGCTGGCGCCTGGCCGAAGGCCTGCGCATGACCACGAACGTGGAGCGGCTTGTGTCGAGCTCCGGCGACTCCAACGCCGCAGGCATCGGCCTGGAGTACACCGCCAGCGAACTGTGGAAAGGCTCCGGGCGCCTCGAATGGCGGCAGGATGCGAACAACACCAACTGGCTCGGCACCCTCAGCGCCGCGCGCAAGCTCGACCGCAACTGGACCTTGCTGGCGCGTGACTACGTGAGCGTCGTCACGCCGCGCACGGCACTGGGCCTGTCTGCTCGCAACAACCGGTTCCAGGTGGGCTTTGCCTACCGCCCGGTCGACAACAACCGCTTCGACGCATTGGGCCTGTACGAGCGCAAGTCCGAGCGGGATGCAGCGGCCGGTATCGACAGCTGGACCGACATCATCAGTCTGCGCGGCAACTACCATCCCAACAGGCGCTGGTGGCTGTCCGGCCGATTCGCCTACAAGAACGTCAACGAGCTGCTGCTGGGCACGGTGAACGACAGCTATCGCGCCAGCCTGATCGGCAGCCGCGTGACGTACGACATCACCAACCGCTGGTCCGTGGGCGCCATCTTCAGCGTGCTGCAGGGCTCCGGCGGCGCACGCCAGTACGCCTACGGACTCGAGGCCGGCTACATCCTCATGGACAACCTCTACGTCACGCTCGGCTACAACTGGCGCGGATTCAGCGACAAGGACCTGACCGGCAGCGACTACACCAACCGCGGCTGGGTGCTCGGCGTGCGCTACAAGTTCGACGAGGACCTCTTCAAGAAGGGCGACGCCTCCATCAACAGGACTCTCAGCCCCGGATCCATCACGCCCAACGTGGCACCTGCCAAACCATGACGAGGATGGCCATGCACAACCCGCCGACTCTCTCCCGCCGAGGCGCCGCCATCGTGGCCCTGGTGGCGCTGGCCCTCACGGGCTGCGCCGCGACCCGCTCTGCCGACGCCCCTGGGCCGGCGACGGCAACGACCGGCCTGACACCGCAAGCAGCCCGCATCACCGACGGCCGCATTGCCGGCGACCGTGACACGCTCGCGATGGTCCAGCAGCGTCTGCGCAAGCTCAACGAATCGGGCGTTCCGATCAACAGCTATCCCCTCGCGAAGGCGCAATGCTGGCTCGACACGGCGCTCACCCAGTACCACGAGAACGACCGGACCGGCTTCATCGAGGAGGCCCTCGGTGAATCCATGAAGATCGTGCAGGCGCTCGAGGCTGACCGCAACGCCAAGGCCGGATTCGACACGCCGCTGGTGGCGCGCAGCACCCGGCTGAGAGACGATCTCTGGGCCCGGCTGGGGCAGCTCAAGACGCAGGAAGCGACGCTCGCCTGCAATGCCCGCACGGTCGCCTGCGCCGAAGTGGCCCTGGTCCGCGCCGGTCACGCCGAGGAGCAGACCGGATGGCGTCAGGCCGTGCCCCATGTGCAGATCGCCGAAGATGGCGTGCGTCGTGCCGGCATCGAAGCAGCCAACTGCCCGCAGGCACCGGCCCAGGCCGCTGCACTGGCGCCGCGGGCCGCCGCCCCCGCGCCTGTGACGCCCGTGGCGCCGGCCGCTCCCGCGCCCGTGGTCACGCGCGAAACCTTCACCATCCTGGCGGACACCCTGTTCAAGTTCGACAAATCGGGCACGCAGGACATTCTTCCGGGCGGCCTGGAGCGCCTCGCGCTCGTGGCGGACCGGCTCAAGAGCTACAAGTCGGTGGAGTTGTTCACCATTCTGGGCCACACCGACCGCCTCGGCGGCGATGCGTCGAACGACAAGCTGTCCCAGGCGCGTGCCGACACCGTCAAGGCGTATTTCGAATCGCGCGGCCTCAAGGCGCCGGTGTTGATCGCCAAGGGCGTCGGTGAGCGCGAGCCGATCACCAAGGGCTGCAGCGACAAGTTGTCGCGTGCCGAGCTGATCCAGTGCCTGCAGCCCGACCGGCGCGTCACCATCGAGATCACCGGCACCGCGAAGTAGCCGCAGCATCTTGCGATGCCGCGTGCCGCATCCGGCGCACCTGCGCGTCAGCGCGTCGGCTCAATCGGGCACGACGGCCGTCACTTCGATCTCGACCTTCGCGCGGGACTCCACCAGCGCGGAAACCTCGACACAGGTCATGGCGGGGAAGTTGCGGCCCATCACTTCGCGGTAGACAGCGCCCAGCTCAGCCAGGCGGGCGTTGTACTCCACACGATCCACGATGTACCAGGTCATGCGGACCATGTGTTCCGGTCCGGCGCCGGCCTCGGCCAGCACCGCTGCCACGTTGCGCAGCGCCTGTGCCGTCTGGGCAATGAAGTCGTCGGACTCGAACTGCTGCGCCGCATTCCAGCCGATCTGCCCTCCCACGAAGACCAGCGTGCCACGGGCGGCAATGCCATTGGCATAGCCCTTTGGCGCGGCCCATCCGGGCGGTTGAAGCAAGGCTCTCATGAATGTCTCCTTGGGCGGGGCGGCTCGGCCGGGGCGGGCCCGGTCATGCGCAGGCTCATGCCTGGCGCAGCCTGAATCGTTGCAGCTTGCCGGTCTCGGTGCGTGGCAGCGAGGTCACGAACTCGATCTCACGGGGATACTTGAAGGGTGCGATCGTGGCCTTGACGTGGTCCTGCAGCGCCTTGACCATGGCCGCATCGCCCGCATGGCCCGGCTTGAGAACGCAGAACGCCTTCACGATCATGCCGCGTTCCTCGTCGGGTTTGCCGATCACGCCGCACTCGGCCACGGCCGGATGGCGCAGCAGGGCGTCCTCGACCTCCGGGCCGCCGACGTTGTAGCCCGCCGTGATGATCATGTCGTCCGCACGCGCCTGGTAGAAAAAATAGCCGTCCTCGTCCTGCATGAAGGCGTCGCCCGGATAGTTCCAGCCGTTCTTCACGTAGTTCTCCTGGCGCGCGTCATCCAGGTACCTGCAACCCGTCGGCCCGATCACCGCCAGCTTGCCTACCGTGCCGCGCGGCACTTCCTGGCCTTCGTCGTCAACGACCCGCGCCGTGTAGCCGGGCACGACCTTGCCGATGGCGCCGCGCCGCACTTCGTTGCCCGCCGACGAGATGAAGATATGGAACATCTCCGTCGCGCCGATGCCGTCGAGCATCTCGATGCCGGTGGCTTCTTTCCAGAGCTGGCGCGTGGCGTCAGGCAGGCCTTCGCCCGCGCTCACGCAGATACGCAGCGTCGGTGTGCCCAGCTGCTTCGCAAAAGGCGCCATCTGGCGGTAGAAGGTCGGCGCGGTGTAGCAGATCGTGGCGCCCACTTCATTGATGAGCCGGACCATGGCTTCGGGCGTGTAGGGAATATCGGGGAAGTACACCGAAGCACCTGCCCACATGGGAAAAACGAGCAGGCCGCCCAGGCCGAAGGTGAAGGCCAGCGGCGGCGAGCCGACCACGATGTCTTCGGGCCCAGCCCGCAGCACGTGGCGCGGCCAGGCCTCGCAGGCGGCCAGCACGTCACGGTGCGTGTGGATCGCCGCCTTGGGCTTGCCCGTCGTGCCCGAGGTGAATGCCATCAGCGCCACGTCATCGGCGGACGTCGGGCAGGCGGTGAAGTGCCCGTTCTTGGCCGCCGCACGAACGGCCAGCGAGCCGGGCTCATCCATCAGATTGAAGGGCACGATGGTCTGCAGGACCGGATGCTCCTTCTGCGCCGTCTGAAGCTCGTCCAGCAGCTTGGCGTCGCACAGGGCCACGGTGGGCTGGGCCTTGTCGATCACGTCGCCCAGCTCGCGGGCGCGCAGCAGCGGCATGGTCGCCACCGCCACGAGTCCGGCCTTGACGACCGCCAGCCAGGCCAGCGCCATGCCGATGGAATTGCCGCCACGCAGCAATACCCGATTGCCGGGCACCAGCGCGAGATCTTCCGTCAGGACCTGCGCGATCCGGTCCACCCGGTCGCGGACGTCCGCATAGCTCAGGGTGATGCGTGCCGACCGCAGCATCGGCCGGTCGGACCAGCCGCGGTCAGCTGCCTTGTCCAGCAGCTCGACCACGAGGTTGGCCTGCGGCGGAATGTGCAGCTCGGGAAGGTCGTAGCGCATCTGCGGCCACTGCGACGGCGGCGGCATGCGGTCATGAACGAAGCGGTCGATCTGCGATGACATGGGCTCACTCCTGCAGGACGGACTTGCCGATGATCAGCTGCTGGACCTCGGTGGCACCTTCATAGATGCGAAGGGATCGGATGTCGCGGTAGAGCGCCTCCACCTTGGTGCCCACCTTGACGCCGAGACCGCCATGCATCTGGAGCGCCATGTCGATCACCCGCTGCGCGTTTTCCGTGGCAGCCATCTTGGCCATCGCGGCTTCGGCCGTCACGCGCACGCCGCCGCGGCTCTCGCCGTCGTCGCGAAGCCAGGCGGCTCGGTAGGTCAGCAGCGCCGCCGCGTCGACCAGCGCGGCCATCTCGCCGAGCTTGGCCTGCGTGAGCTGGAAATCTGCGAGCGAATGACCAAACATCTGGCGGGTCCGCGCATGCGCGACGGCCTCCGCCAGGGCGCGGCGCGCCATGCCCAGAGCGGCCGCCGCCACGGACGCCCGGAAGATGTCGAGTGTCTGCATCGCGAGCTTGAAGCCGCTGCCCTCAATTCCGAGCAGCGCGGCCGCCGGGATCTGGCAGTCGTTGAAGGCCAGGGTCGCAAGAGGGTGAGGCGACATGACCTCGATGTGACGGGACGCATCAAGCCCGGGCGTGCTGGCGTCCACGATGAAGGCCGAGATTCCCCGCGTGCCCGGTTCCGTGCCCGTTCGCGCGAACACGCAATAGAAATGGGCGAGGTCGCCATTGCTGATCCAGGTCTTCTCGCCCTGCAGCCGCCAGTCGTCGCCGCCGCGTTCGGCGCGCGTGACCATGGCCGCGACGTCGGAACCGGCGCCGGACTCGCTCAGCGCAAAGGCCGCGGTCATGCGGCCCTCGGCCACGGCCGGGAGGTAGCGAGCCTTCTGATCGGCGCTTCCTGCCAGCGTGATCGCGCCACTGCCCAGGCCCTGCATGGCAAAGGCAAAATCCGCGAGCGGCGAGTGGAAGGCCAGCGCTTCACGCAGGATCACGAGCGCGCGGGAGTCCAGCCGCTCCAGCGCACCGCCCTGTGCTGCGGGCACGCAGTAGCGCAACCAGCCGGCCTCACCCAGGCGACGGACCCACTCCCGGCAAGCCGCGCGGTCGTCGGACTCGTCCACGCTCTGCTGCGGCACCCAGGTGGACAGCGCGCTGCCCAGCGCGCGATGCTCATCGGCGAAAAAGGGCAGGGCGAGATGAGAGGTCGGTGGCTGCATCGCGTCAGTCTCCTCCGAAGACCGGCTTGGCCTTGGCCGCAAAGGCGTCGTAGGCCCGGCGGAAATCCTGCGTCTGCATGCAGATGGCCTGCGCCTGGGCCTCTGCCTCGATCGCCTGGTCGATCGTCATGGCCCATTCCTGGCTCAGCATCGTCTTGGTCATGCCATGGGCAAAGGTCGGCCCCTCGGCCAGCCCGCGCGCCACCTCACGGACCTGGGTCAGCAGCTCGGCGGGCTCATGCAGGGCATTGAAGAAGCCCCAGGCCAGACCCTCCTGCGCACTCATCGCGCGGCCGGAGAACAGCAGCTCCGACGCCCGACCCTGGCCGATGACGCGCGGCAGCAGCGCACAGGCACCCATGTCCGCGCCTGCCAGGCCCACCCGCGTGAACAGGAAGGCGGTGCGTGTGTTCGGTGTGCCCCAGCGCATGTCGCAGGCCAGCGCCATCATCGCTCCGGCGCCTGCGCAGATGCCGTCAATGGCGCCCAGGACCGGCTGCGGGCAACTCCGCATCGCCTTGACCAGATCGCCCGTCATGCGCGTGAACTCCAGCATCTCGGGCATACTCATCTTCGTGAGCGGACCGATGATCTCGTGCACGTCGCCGCCCGAGCAGAAATTGCCGCCTGCGCCCGTGACGACCACGGCCTTGACGTCCGTGGTCAGCCGCAGCGCGTTGAACAGGTCGCGAAGCTCCGCATACGACTCGAAGGTCAGCGGGTTCTTGCGCTCGGGCCGGCTCAGCGTCACCGTGCCGACGCCGGCGTCGAAGGACCATTCGAAGTGGCGCGCCGCATAGCCGGCCTTGGGTTCGAATTGCGCGCGCATGGGATTGCCCGCGCCGATGTAATGCTTCATGGAGTCTCCGTGGATGGCGCATGCGCCTGCTGTGTGTGTTCCTTGACCTTGCCGAGCAGACGGTGCAGCGTCGCCATGTCCCGCTCGCCCAGACCTTCGAAGGCCTCGACGATCCAGGCCTCGTGCTGCGCTGCCATGTCGTTGAACATCCGCCGGCCGCGCGCCGTGAGGCGCACGCGCCAGGCGCGGCGGTCGCCTTCGACGTCGACCCGCTCCACCAGACCTTCCGCAACCAGCTGATCGGTGATGCCCGTCACATTGCCGCCGGTCACCATCATGCGGCGCGACAGCTCGTTCATCTTGAGACCTTCAGGGCTGCGCTCGAGCTGGGCCATCAGGTCAAAGCGGGGCAGCGTGGTGTCGAACTGCTCGCGCAGGCCGCTTCGCACGCGCTTTTCGATGAGCTGCGTACAGGTGAGCAGGCGCAGCCAGAGGCGAAGCGCCTCCGGGTGTTCGCTGTGGGCGCGGGCTTCAAGGTCCATCACTACTCCGTTCCGGCGGCGGCCGGTTGCACCGTGACGGTCATGTCGCGTGCCCGGGCCAGCTCACGGTAGAGCTGGTCGCGGCCGCTGAGGTACTGGCGCGGCCATTCGACGGCCCGGCTCTGCAGCCGGGCCGCTTCATGCAGCGTCCACGCCGGATCGGCCAGATGCGGCCGCGCAATGGCGCACAGATCGGCACGGCCGGCGGCGATGATGCTGTTGGCATGGTCCGCCTCTGAAATCGCGCCCACGGCGATCGTGCGGATGCCCGCCTCATTGCGGATCCGGTCGGAAAAGGGGGTCTGGTACATGCGGCCATAGACCGGACGCGCGTCGCGCGTGGTCTGTCCGGACGACACGTCGATGAAGTCGCAGCCGGCTTCCTTGAAGAGCCGCGCGATGTCGATCGCGTCATCCGCCGTGTTGCCGCCGGGTGCCCAGTCGTGGGCCGAGATGCGCACACTCATCGGCCGGTCCTGCGGCCAGGCCGCCCGCATGGCGGCGAAGACCTCCAGCGGGTAGCGGCAACGGTTGGCGACCTCACCGCCGTAGGCGTCCGTGCGACGGTTCGTCAGCGGCGTGATGAAGCTCGACAGCAGGTAGCCGTGGGCACAGTGAAGCTCAAGCCAGTCGAAGCCGGCTTCCGCCGCCCGCCGCGTCGCCTGCACAAAAGCGTCACGCACACGGTCCATGTCCTCGCGCGTCATGGCCGATGGGGTCTGGTTCTGCTCACCATAGGGCACTGCGCTGGCCGCCAGCAGAGGCCAGTTGGGTGGGCTGCCGGGACGGCCGTCGGCGCTCGCGAGGGGCGCATCCGTTTCTTCCCAGCCGCGCTGCGTCGATCCCTTGGGGCCGCTGTGGCCCAGTTGCAGTCCGATCTTCGCGCTGCTCTGGCCGTGCACGAACGCCACGATGCGTTCGAAGGCGGCCTGTTGCGTGTCGTTCCACAAGCCGGGGCAGCCGGGCGTGATCCGGCCTTCCGGCGTCGGGCTCGTCATCTCCACGAACACCAGCGCGGCGCCGCCGAGTGCGCGTGCGCCCAGATGCACCAGGTGGAAATCCTGCGGCACGCCCTCCACGGCGCTGTAGGTGGCCATGGGCGAGACCACGATACGGTTCTTGAGCGTCACGCCCCGGGCGGTCAGCGGCAGCAGCATCGGCGGCTGTGCCTTGCCCCCCGACAGCCAGGCTTCGTAGCCCTCCAGCCAGCGCGCATCGCGCAGCCGCAGGTTCTCGTGGCTGATGCGCTGCGAGCGGGTCAGCAGCGAGTAGGCGAACTGCTCGATCTCCATGCCGCTGTAGCGCTCGACGTTCTCGAACCACTCGGTCGAGTTGCGCGCGGCGTTCTGGATCTTCAGCACCTCGACGCTGCGCCGGGCCTCGTAGGCGTCCAGCACCTCGTCCAGCCCCTTGCCGGCATCGAACTCCCGGGCCAGATCGATCGCATCCTCCAGCGCCAGCTTGGTGCCGCTGCCGATCGAGAAGTGCGCGGTGTGCGCCGCATCGCCCATCAGGACGATGGGCACCTGCCGGCCACCGATCGTCTCGCGATGCACCCAGGTCTTGCAGACCACGCGCGGAAACCGGATCCAGATCGCCGAGCCGCGCAGATGGGACGCGTTGCTGATCAGAGGGTGCCCGTCCAGATAGCGCGCGAACAGGCGCTCGCAGAACGCAATGGCGTCTTCCTGCGGCATGGCGTCCAGGCCATGCGCCTTCCACACGCTCTCGGGCGTCTCCACGATGAAGGTGGAGGTCTCGGCATCGAACTTGTAGGCATGGGCCTGGAACCAGCCATGCTCCGTCTTTTCGAAAGCAAAGGTAAAAGCGTCGAAGGTCTTGCGCGTGCCGAGCCACACGAAGCGGCATTGGCGCAGGTCGATGTCGGGCTGGAAGGTCGCCGCGTACCGGGTGCGGATGCGGCTGTTGAGGCCGTCGCTCGCGATCACGATGTCGGCGCCATACTGGGCTGCCAGCGCCTGATCGTCGCTCACGTCGGTTTCAAACACCAGTTCCACACCCAGCGCCAGGCACCGGTCCTGCAGGATGTTGAGCAGCTTCTTGCGGCCGATGCCGCAGAAGCCGTGGCCACCCGAGCGCACGCTGCGGCCCTTGAAGAACACCTCGATGTCGTCCCAGTGATTGAAGGCATCGCCGATCAGCCGGGCGCTCGGTGCGTCGGCTGCGCGCAGATTGCCCAGCGTCTGGTCCGAAAGCACCACGCCCCAGCCGAAAGTATCAAACGGGCGGTTGCGTTCCACGACGACGATGCGGGACGCCGGCTGGCGCAGCTTCATGAGCAGCGCGAAATACAGGCCGGCCGGACCACCGCCGATGCAGAGGATATTCATGGAGAAATAGTTTAGGCCTAAACGAAATGTTGTCAACAGCGTCTACCCGCGCCGGCGTCGCGGTCTGTGCGCCAGCGCATTGACGGCCGCTTTTGAATTGACCAAGATTTGGGCATGGACATCTCGATCAATCCCCTGGTACGGCGGATCGAGGCGCGTCTTGCCGAACTGCCCGTGCCCTTGCGCCTGCAATTGCCTGGCGGGCAGGTGGTGGGTGCGTCCGAGGCGCACGTCACCCTGGCTTTCTCCGACTGGTCGCCCGTGGCCATGCTGGCGGCTGGCCAGATCGGCGCCATCGGGGAAGCCTTCGTCGAAGGCTCCGTCCACATCGACGGCGGCATGCGAGAACTCATGGACGTGGCCTCCGCGCTGCTGCCCGGCAATCCGGCGCGCACCGACACGCGCTGGTGGGACCATCTGTCGCGCCGCGCCCGGTCGATGCTCTCCCACACGCTGCACCGCGACGCCGCGCAGATCCAGTTTCACTACGACGTCTCCGACGACTTCTATGCGCTGTGGCTCGATCCGCTGCGCGTCTACTCGTGCGCCTACTATGCGGACGCGGGCATGACGCTGGCGCAGGCCCAGCAGGCCAAGCTCGACCACATCTGCCGCAAGCTGATGCTGCGCGAAGGCGAGCGTTTCCTCGACATCGGCGCCGGCTGGGGCGGCCTGCTGCTGTGGGCGGCCGAGAGGTACGGCGTCGATGCCACCGGCATCACCCTGTCACGCAACCAGCACGCGCACGTGCAGCGGCTCATCGACGAACGCGGCCTGGGCGGGCGGGTGCGGATCGAGCTGCGGGACTACCGCGAACTGGACGAGTCGACCCAGTTCGACAAGATCGCCTCGGTCGGCATGTTCGAGCATGTGGGCCATGCCAACATGCCGGCCTACTTCGGAAAGATCAGCCGGCTGCTCAAGCCCGGCGGCCTCGTCATGAACCACGGCATCACCGCCGGCGGGCTGGCCAATGCGCAGCTCGGCGCGGGCATGGGCGACTTCATCGAGAAGTACATCTTTCCGGGCGGCGAGCTGCTGCACGTGAGCCACGTGCTGCGCGACATGGCCGCGGCCGATCTGGAGATGGTCGACGTCGAGAACCTGCGGCCACACTATGCGCGCACGCTGTGGGCCTGGTCGGACGCACTCGAGTCGCGGCTGGGCGAGGCGGCGCGCATTCTGTCGTCCACCAGTGACACGCACCGGGCAGCCCGCATCCTGCGGGCCTATCGCCTCTATCTGGCGGGAAGTGCCATGAGCTTCGAGCACGGCTGGATCTCCCTGCACCAGATACTTGCCGCCCGTCCGAGCGGGCAGGTGGACAATGGACCCATGCGGGGCGCCCAGTCGGGCTTCCCGTTCAATCGAAGCTACATCTATCAACCTTGAAGGACCGCGCGCATGCTCTACAAATTCAGATCCAAGGCGGCGGGCGACGTCATCATGCTCGAGGCCAATGGGCGTCAGGTGCTGGGCATCCTGGGCAAGGACGCCGGACCGCAGGGCATCATCGAGGCCGCGCAGATTCCGGCGGCCATTGCCGCACTGGAGTCGGCCATTGCCAAGGACGACGCCGATCAGAAGGCGGCTGCAGAGGAGGCCGCTGCGCGAGGCGACAAGCCGCTCCAGGCCGAAGGCGTGTCCCTGCGCCAGCGCGCCGTGCCCTTTCTGGACCTGATGCGCCGCTCGCAGAAGGAAGGCAAGGACATCGTCTGGGGCGCAGACCCGCCCTGAGTCGGCTGGGACCGCCGCAACCTCAGCGGCCCGGCGGCTTGCGAACTGCTCAGTCGACCTTCGCGCCGGACGCCTTGACGACCGGCTGCCACTTCTTGAGTTCGGCGTCGATCAGCTGTGCGAACTGCGCGGGCGTGTTGCCGCTCGGAATGGCGCCCTGGGCGAGCAGCTTTTCCTTCATCACCGGAGTGGCCAGCGACTTGGCGACCTCCTGCTGGATGCGGCTTGCGATCTCGGGCGACAGGCCCGCAGGCCCGAGCAGTCCGAACCAGGAGGTGGCGTCGAAGCCCTTGAGCTTGCCCGCCTCTTCCACGGTAGGCACGTCGGGCAGGGCCGCCGAAGGCTGCGCGCTCGTCACGGCGAGTGCCTTGAGCTTGCCTGACTTGATCAGTTGCATCGACGAAGGCAGGTTGTCGAACATGACATCCATGTCGCCGCCGACGAGACTCAGCAATGCCGGCCCCGAGCCGCTGAACGGGAAGTGCGTCATGTAGGTGCCCGTCATCGACTTGAACAGCTCGCCGGCCAGATGGATGGACGTGCCGTTGCCGCTCGACGCCATGTTGAGCTTGCCGGGGTTGGCCTTGGCCACGCGGATGAAGTCGGCCACGCTGTTGATGCCGGCGGCCTTGGCCTTCTCGGCATTGACGACCATCACGTTCGGAACGCCCGCCACGAGGGTGATCGGGGTGAAGTCCTTCTGCGGGTCGAAGGGCATGCGCGTGTAGAGCCACTTGTTGATGCTCTGCGTGCCCACCGTGCCCATCAGCAGGGTGTAGCCATCGGGCGCGGACTTGGCCACGATGTCCGCGCCGATGTTGCCCCCGGCGCCCGCGCGGTTGTCGACCACGAACTGCTGGCCGAAGGCCCGCGACAGCTCTGTCGCCACCGCGCGCGCCAGCAGGTCGGTCGTGCCGCCGGGCGCGAAGGGAACGACGATGCGCACCGGCTTGGTGGGCCAGGCGCCCTGCGCATGGGCGGGCCCGGCCAGAGCGAGCGCCGCCACGGTGGCTGCAGCAGCGCCGAGCGCCTGTCGACGGTTGAAATGGAACGATGGCATGGGTCCTCCTGGAAATTTTCAGAGCGGGGTTTCAGTGACGGCAGGTGCATCGGCGCGGTGAGCCCCGAGCAGGTCGACCAGCTGGCGGCAGGCCAGGCCCGGGCGCGCACCCAACCGGAGCGCGGGCGCGTTCGCATGGCTGACCACGCCCTCGTCCAGCGTGCTTTGCGCCTCCCCGATGCGGGCACTCGCATGCGAGACCGTGCAGGCGGCCAGGCCATGGGCCAGCAGGAAGTCCAGCGCCGCGAGACCCGCCGCGTCCTTTCCGACACCCGCGTCATTGAAGACGCTGAGCAGCGGCCTTGCCGCAAGCGCATAGCGCGCCGAACTCAGACCCCCGTGGGAGCCGCTCACCGCGATGCACCCGGCATCCTGCGGGCCCAGCTGGGTGATGGAGTCGACGATGCGCAGAGCGGGCATGCGCAGTTTGTACCGCCGATGGGGTCGGCGCGCGAGTGGGATAACCCGAGTCACCTGTCGCTCGGCGACGCCCAAAAAAAACGCCCTGCAGGGCAGGGCGAGGGAAAAGACGCGGCCGGGCCGCGCCCGCTCGTACGGAGTGCGCAGGAGCGTCTGGAGGATCCGGTCAGTCGGCGTACTTGCCGGCGGCTTCGATCACCGGCTTGAGCTTGGCGATTTCGGCGGCCACGAAGGCCTTGTGGGCAGCGGGCTCGATGCGGCCATCGGTGGCCACCACGGCGCCCAGGCCTTCCTGCTTCTTGACGAACTCGGGGTCCTTGAGCGCCACCTTGAGCGCCGAATTCAGCTGGGCCAGCACCGGCGCCGGCGTGCCCTTGGGGGCGTACAGGCCATGCCAGATCGTCAGGTTGAAGCCCTTGAGACCCATTTCCTGCAGGGTCGGGTAGTCCTTGAGCAGCTTGTTGCCGCTCAGGGGCTTGGCCGTGGTCACGGCAAAGGCCTTGACGCGGCCCGCCTCGATCTGGCCGGTGGTGTTGGTGGTCTGGTCGCACATCACGTCGACCTGGCCGCCGACCAGGCTGGTCATGGCCGGGCCGGTGCCGCCGAACGGAATCGTCGTCATCGCTTCCTTGGTGTTGAGCGCCGCCTGCCACATCAGGCCGCACAGGTGCGAGGCGGAGCCCAGACCGGCGTGGGCGATGTTCAGCTTGCCGGCGTTGGCGCGGATGTAGTTTTCGAAGTCGCGATAGGTGTTGGCCGGCAGTTGCGGCTTGCCGATCAGCGTCATCGGCACGTCGTTGACGATGCCCAGGTATTCGAAGTCGTTGAGGGTGTTGTACTGCAGCTTGCGGTACAGCGCCGGCGAGGACGCCATGCCGATGTGGTGCAGCAGCAGGGTGTGGCCGTCCGGCGTCGCGCGCGCCACCTTGGTGGCGCCGATGGTGCCGCCGGCGCCGGCCGCGTTCTCGATCACGATGCTGGCATTGCCCAGCGGCTTGCGCATGGCCTCGGCCAGGTCGCGGGCGACGCGGTCGGTGGGGCCGCCGGCCGCGAAAGGCACGACGATGGTGATGGGTTTGGAGCCGGGGAAGGACTGCGCCTGGGCCGTGAAGGCGACGGCGGCGGCTGCGAGAACTAGCAGGCGTTTCATGATTGCTCCTTGGAGTTCGGTTTCTTGAGAGCGCACATCGTAGCCCCATGCCCCGCAGGCATGCATCGCGGGAACTACGTAGGGGTTTGCCGCAAAACGCCTTGTGATTCAAGGACTTGCGGTCATATGCCGCCAGGGAATTAGTACATCGCTTAACTGTATTGGACGGTGTTCGCGGGGCTGCCTACAGTCCGGGTTCACTCCCGAGGCTCCCCATGAAGTACCCGTTCGTCGCAATTTCCCTCAGCCTGGCCGCCTTGCTGGCATCGGCAGACGGCGTGGCGCAACCGGCGGTGCTGCCGCAGGACGTGGTGGCTGCCCAGGCGAGCACGGTCTCGGCCGACGCCGCCCAGGCGGCGCTGATGCGGGGCGCCGTGGCGGTGGACATTCGCAGCGGGGCCGACTACCTCTCAGGCCACCTTCCCGGCGCCATCTCGGCACCTGCGCTGGCGGCCGCCCAGGACCTCAAGGACCTGGAAGCCCTGGTGTCGCGCCACGGGATCGATCTGTCCCGCGAGGTGGTGATCGTCGGCCAACCCGGCGACCTGCGCGCGCAGCGCCTGCAATCGCAGCTCGCCTCGTATGCGACCGGCCGGGTCACCTGGCTGGTGGGCGGTGTCCACGAGTGGGCGCTCAGCGGCCGGCCGGTCGAGCAGCAGGCTGCTGTCCTGCTCCCGGTGCCGCAGTACCTGGTGCCGCTGCAGCCCCGCACCGAGGCGCCGCGCATGGCGGGCGCCAATCTGCGCGATCCCGGCCCGACCCGGCCGGTCATCGCGGCCGCGTTCTGAGCCTACTTGTAGCTGCGGGCGTCGTCGATCACCTTGCCGTCGTTCGGCAGTGAGCCGGGCGCCATCAGCTCGACGGTGCCCCGCAGCTTCGTCACCTCGCGGATCGCATCGCCGATGCGCACGGCCAGTCCGTCCGGCGACGACGCCGTCTCCACCTGCAGCGTCATGCTGTCATTGGCCATCTCGCCCGACACCACGAGCCGGGCGCGCACGACTTCCGGAAAGCGCCGCGCAATGTCGGCCACCTGAGAGGGGTGGACGAACATGCCGCGGATCTTGGTGGTCTGGTCGGCCCGGCCGAGCCAGCCCTTGATGCGCGTGTTGGTGCGGCCCGTGGCGCACAGCCCGGGCAGCACGGCCGTCAGATCCCCGGTGCCGAAACGGATCAGGGGATAGTCCGGATTGAGCGTGGTCACCACCAGTTCGCCCACCTCGCCCTCGGCGACGGGATCGCCCGTGCCCGGCCGCACGATCTCGGCGATCACGCCTTCGTCGAGCACCAGTCCCTGGCGCGCCGAGGTTTCATAGGCCACCAGCCCGAGGTCGGCCGTTCCGTAGCTCTGGTAGGCGGTGATCCCGCGTTCCGCGAGCCAGTCCCGCAGCGAGGGCGGGAAGGCTTCGCCGCTCACGGCGGCCTTGGTCAGGCTGCGGATGTCGGCGCCCGATTCGGCCGCCTTCTCGACGAGGATCTTGAGAAAGCTGGGCGTGCCGGCGTAGGCCTGCGGGCGCAGCTCGGCGATGGCCTGGACCTGCAGCTCCGTCTGGCCCGTGCCTGCCGGAAAGACCGTGCAGCCCAGGGCATGGGCGGCCGTCTCCATCATCGAGCCGGCGGGCGTGAAGTGATAGCTGAAGGTGTTGTGCACCAGTTCGCCGGCTCGAAAGCCGGCGGCATGCAGGCCGCGCGCCATGCGCCAGTAGTCGGGCCGAGCCGCCTCGGGTTCGTAGATGGTGCCCGGGCTGGCGAACACGCGCGGCATCGCGCGCCCGAATCCGATGGCGCTGAAGCCGCCGAACACATCGCGGTCGCGCTGCGCTTTCTGGCGCTCCAGCAGTTGCGACTTGCGCACCACCGGCAGCCGGGCCAGGGCCTCCCGGCTCGTCACGCTGGCCGGATCGACCGCCGCCAGCAGTTCCGCGAAAGCGGCCGTGTGGCCCCGCGCATGGGCGATCTGCGCCGGAAGCGCCGCCATCAGGGCGGCTTCGCGCGCGGCAGGGGCGCGGGACTCGAGGTCGTCAAAAAGTGGACTCATGCGAAATACTGCTTTACGGGGTTTCGACAGGCCCGGCGCTCAGGCCAGCCAGCGCTTGCGGCGCTTGTAGCTCTTGACGTCGCGGAAGCTCTTGCGCTCGTTGCCGCCCATGCCCAGGTAGAACTCCTTGACGTCCTCGTTGCTGGCCAGTTCGGCGGCGGGGCCGTCCATCACGACGCGTCCGCTTTCCATGATGTAGCCGTAGTCCGCATACTTGAGCGCCATGTTGGTGTTCTGCTCGGCCAGCAGGAACGTCACGCGTTCCTTGGCGTTCAGGTCCTTCACGATCTCGAACACCTCCTCGACGATCTGCGGTGCGAGCCCCATCGAGGGCTCGTCGAGAAGCACCATGCTGGGGTTGGCCATCAGCGCGCGGCCGATCGCGCACATCTGCTGCTCGCCGCCCGAGGTGTAGGCGGCCTGCGAGCTGCGCCGAGTCTTCAGCCGCGGAAAGTAGGCATACACCTTTTCCAGATTGGCGGCGACTTCGGCGCGGCTCTTGCGCGTGTAGCTGCCGGTCAGCAGGTTTTCCTCGATCGTCAGGTGCGCGAAGCAGTGGCGACCTTCCATGACCTGCACCACGCCGCGCTGCACCAGGTCGGCTGGCGACAGGTTCTCGATGCGCTCGCCGCGCAGCTCGATCGAGCCTTTGGTGACCTCGCCGCGCTCGCCCTTGAGCAGGTTGGAGACGGCGCGCAGCGTCGTGGTCTTGCCCGCGCCATTGCCGCCGAGAATGGCCACGATGCCGCCTTCGGGCACCTGCAGCGAGACGCCCTTGAGCACGAGGATCACGTGGTTGTAGATGACCTCGATGCCGTTGACGTTGAGAACGATGGTGTTGGAGCTCATGGGTTCAGTGGGTTGGCCATTGGAAAGGCCTGAGCCTTTCCAATGTCGGCCCGTTCCGGGCCGCCGGCCCTCCCGCCGCAACGGGAGGGCGCGGGATGCATCAGGACTGGCAGTCCTTCACGTCGCGGCGGGTCATCTTCTTGTCCGCCATGTACTTCTCCGCGCCGGCCTTGACCATCGGCTTGATGATCTGCTCGTCCGCCTGCAGGAAGTCGGAGCTGAACACCCACTTGCTGCCGTCCCAGGTGTGCACGCGCGCCCAGGTCGAGCCCATGTGGTCGTTGCACGAAGTGCTGATCGGGCGCATCACGCCGGCAAAGCCCAGCGCGTCAAGCTTCTTCTGGTCGAGTGCCAGGTTCTCCAGGCCCCAGCGCACCTGCTCGGGCGTCATGACCTTGCCCTTGCCGTAGCGCTCCTGCGCGCGGCGCACCGCTTCCACCGACAGCATCTGGATGATCACGCCGCGGGTGTAGAGCACCTGGCCCACTTCGTCCTTCGGGCCTGTGCCCTGGCCCTTGCCATGCACGTACTTCAGGATGTCCTGGATGATCTTGGGCTGCGTGCCCGACGGGTTCAGGGCCAGCGCGTTGTAGCCCTTGGCGCCTTCACCGACGTCCTTGACGTCCGGCTCGGCACCGGCCCACCACACGCCGTACATCTTGTCGCGCGGATAGCCGGTGGCCTGCGCCTCCTTGAGCGCGGTGGAGTTCATCACGCCCCAGCCCCAGAGCATCACGAAGTCGGGACGGCTCTGGCGCACCTGCAGCCAGGCAGCCTTCTGCTCCACGCCGGGTGCGGTCACGGGGATCAGCTGCAGGTCGAAGCCGTGCATGCGGGCACGCTCCTGCAGCAGCGGGATCGGCTCCTTGCCGAACGGCGAGTCGTGGTACACCAGCGCGATCTTCTTGCCCTTGAGCTTGTCGAGGCCGCCTTCCTTCTTGCCGATGTGCTGCACCAGGATGTCGGCGCCCGTCCAATAGCTGCCCATCAGGGGGAAATTCCACTTGAAGGCGTTGCCGTCCTGCGACACCGACAGGCCGTAGCCCAGGGTGATCAGTGGCATCTTGTCGGCCGGCGCCTTCTCGGTCAGCGCGAAGGTGATGCCGGTGGACTGCGGGTCGATCAGCGTCACGCCCGGGCGGCCCTTGAGGCGTTCATAGCACTCGACGCCGCGGTCGGTGGCGTAGCCGGTCTCGCATTCCTCGAAAGTCAGCTTGACGCCGTTGATGCCGCCGTCCCGCGCATTGATCAGCTTGATGTAGTCCTGCTTGCCGTTGGCCCAGGGCACGCCGTTGGGCGCGTAAGGACCGGTGCGGTAGGACAGCAGCGGGAAGAACTGCTCCTTGGCTTGGGCATGGGCGCTGGTGCTGACCAGTGCCGAGGCGCCGGCGGCCACTGCGGCCGTGGCGAGGATCAGGTTGCGTAGCTTCATGTTGTCTCCTGTGAATGAAAGTTGAAGCAGAGAGAAAGCGTTGCAATGTCAGTGCGGGAAAGGCCACAGGCGCAGCTTCTGCTTGCCGATGGACCAGAGCTTGGCCAGGCCGTGCGGCTCCACGATCAGGAACCAGACGATCAGGCTGCCGAAGAGCATGAGCTCGACGTGCGAGACCAGCGCGGTGGACGCAGTCATGCCGAACAGGCTGGCGATCGCGGGCAGCAACTGGTTCAGCGCAATCGGCAGCACCACGATGAAGCCGGCCCCGAAGAACGCGCCCATGATTGAGCCCAGCCCGCCGATGATCACCATGAACAGCAGCCGGAACGACAGGTCGACCGAGAAGGCCGCGGGCTCCCAGGCGCCCAGGTAGACGAAGGCCCACAGCGCGCCCGCCACGCCGATGATGAACGAGCTCACCGCGAAGGCGCTGAGCTTGGCGTACATCGGGCGGATGCCGATCACCGCGGCCGCCACGTCCATGTCGCGGATCGCCATCCACTCGCGGCCGATCGCGCTGCGAACCAGGTTCTTGGCCGCCAGCGCCAGCACCGTCAGGATCGACAGGCACAGCAGGTATTTGCTGACGGCACTGTCGATCGGCATGCCGAACACCTGCAGTCCGTTGACCGACACCGAACCGGACGACGAGTCGTTGGTGAACCACTTGATGCGCAGGAACATCCAGTCGCTGAAGAACTGCGCCGCCAGCGTGGCCACGGCCAGGTACAGGCCCTTGACGCGCAGGCTCGGCAGGCCGAACAGGATGCCGAAGGCGGTGGCGCACAGGCCGCCGAGGATCAGCGCCGGAATCAGTGGCATGCCGGGCACGCGCACGAAGAAGTTGTAGGCGCCATAGGCGCCCACCGCCATGAAGGCGCCCGAGCCCAGCGAGATCTGGCCGCAGTAGCCCACCAGGATGTTCACGCCCAGCGCCGCGAGCGACATGATGAGGAAGGGAATGATGATCGCGCGGAACATGTAGTCGCTGGCCAGGAAGGGCACGGCGACGAACGCCAGCGCGATCACCAGCAGGATGGCCACCCGGTCCTGCAGGATCGGGAAGATCTGCTGGTCGGTCCGGTACGAGGTCTTGAACTGGCCGTTTTCGCGGTAGAGCATGGTCTTCGGTCTTTCTTACACGCGATCGATGATCTTTTCGCCGAACAGGCCCTGCGGCCGCACGAGCAGGAACCCGAGCGCGAGCACGTAGGCGAACCAGATCTCGATGCCGCCGCCCACGAAGGGGCCGAGGAACACTTCGGACAGCTTCTCGCCCACGCCGATGATCAGCCCGCCGATGATGGCGCCCGGCACCGACGTCAGCCCGCCCAGGATCACCACCGGCAGCGCGCGCAGTGCCACGGTGGTCAGCGAGAACTGCACGCCCAGCTTGCTGCCCCAGATCATCCCGGCGACCAGCGCCACCACGCCGGCGACGCACCAGACGATGACCCAGATGCGGTTGAGCGGAATGCCGATCGACTGCGCGGCCTGGTGGTCGTCGGCCACGGCGCGCAGCGCCCGACCGGTAGCCGTCTTCTGGAAGAACAGGCTGAGCGCGGCCACCAGCGCGGCGGCGATCAGCGCGGCGTACAGGTCTTCCTTGTTGATCAGGATGCCACCCTGGAACACCGACTCCAGCACGAACACGGGCTCCTTGGGCATGCCGATGTCGATCTTGTAGATGTCATTGCCGAAGAAGGTCTGGCCCACGCCCTCGAGGAAATAGGCGATGCCCAGCGTGGCCATCAGCAGCGTGGCGGCCTCCTGGTTCACCAGGTGGCGCAGCACCAGCCGCTCGATCAGCCAGGCCACCACGAACATGATGGCGCCGGCCAGCGCGAAGGCGATCAGGTCGGCCAGCACCTTGTTGTTCAGCCCGAGCCAGCCGGGGATCCACTCGGAAAAGCGCGCCATGGCCAGCGCCGCGAACAGCACCATGGCGCCCTGCGCGAAATTGAACACGCCCGACGCCTTGAAGATCAGCACGAAGCCCAGGCCCACGAGCGAATACAGCATGCCGGCCATCAGTCCGCCCAGCAGAGTTTCCAGAAAGAATGCCATCGTCAGTTCTCCGCCTTCAGTGGCTCGTGCCCAGGTAGGCCCGGATCACGTCTTCGTTGTTGCGCACCTCGTCGGGGGTGCCGTCGCCGATCTTCTTGCCGTAGTCGAGCACGACCACACGGTCCGAGATGTCCATCACCACACCCATGTCGTGCTCGATCAGCACGACGGTGGTGCCGAACTCGTCGTTCACGTCCAGCACGAAGCGGCACATGTCCTGCTTTTCTTCCACGTTCATGCCGGCCATCGGTTCGTCCAGCAGCAGCACCTGCGGCTCCATCGCCAGCGCGCGGCCCAGGTCGACGCGTTTTTGCAGGCCGTAGGGCAGCTGGCCCACCGGCGTCTTGCGGTAGGCCTGGATCTGGAGGAAATCGATGATGTGCTCGACGAACTCGCGGTGGCGGATCTCCTCGCGCTCGGCCGGCCCGATGCGCAGCGCCTGCATCAGCAGGTTGCTGCGGATGCGCAGGTTGCGGCCGGTCATGATGTTGTCCAGCACGCTCATGCCCTTGAACAGCGCGAGGTTCTGGAAGGTCCGCGCCACGCCCATCTCGGCGACCTGGCGGCTGTTCATGTGGCTGAAGGTCTGGCCGCGGAAGGTGATCGTGCCCTGCTGCGGCGTGTACACGCCGTTGATGCAGTTGAGCATCGAGCTCTTGCCGGCGCCGTTGGGGCCGATGATCGCGCGGATCTCGTGCTCGCGCACGTTGAACGAGATGTCGGTCAGCGCCTTGACGCCGCCGAATGCCAGCGAGATGTTGCGCACGTCCAGGATCACGTCGCCGAACTTGCGGCCGCCCGCGCCGGTTTCGGGCGCGCCGGCGCTCTGGGGTGGGAGATCGTTCATGTTCATTTATGCCGCCGCCTTCACCGGCTCGAAGGTCTTCGCGTCCATGATCCTGAGCGTGGCGCTCACGCTGCCCGTGCGGCCGTCCTCGAACTTCACCTGCGTCTCGATGTACTGCTCGGTCTTGCCGCCATACAGCGCATCCACCAGCGCCCCGTAGCGCTCGGCGATGAAGCCGCGCCGGACCTTGTTGGTGCGCGTGAGCTCGCCGTCGTCGGCGTCCAGCTCCTTGTGCAGCACGAGAAAGCGGCTGATCTGCGAGCCGGCCAGCAGCGCGTCGGCGGCCAGGTCGGCGTTGACCTTTTCCACGCACTCGCGGATGAGCTGGTACACCTCAGGCTTTTGCGCCAGGTCGGTGTAGCCGGCATAGGGCAGGTTGCGCCGCTCGGCCCAGTTGCCCACCGCGTCGAAGTCGATGTTGATCATCACGCACACCTTCTCGCGCCGGTCGCCCAGCGCCACCGCCTCCTTGATGTGCGGAAAGAACTTGAGCTTGTTCTCCACGTACTTGGGCGCGAACATCGCGCCGTCATGCGCGCCGCCCTGGATGCGGCCGACGTCCTTGACGCGGTCGATGATCTTCAGGTGCCCCTGCGCGTCCAGGAATCCGGCATCGCTCGTGTGGTACCAGCCGTCGGCGGTGAGCACTTCGGCCGTCGCTGCGGGGTTCTTGTAGTACTCCTTGAGCAGGCCCGCCGAACGCACGAGGATCTCGCCGTTGTCCGCCACCTTGATCTCCACGCCGCTGATCGGCACGCCCACCGTGTCGGCCTTGACCTGGTTGTCGGGCTGCAGGCAGACGAACACCGCCGTCTCGGTCGAGCCGTACAACTGCTTGAGGTTGATGCCGATGGACCGGTAGAAGGTGAACAGGTCGGGGCCGATCGCCTCGCCTGCGGTGTAGGCCACGCGCACGCGGCTTAGGCCCAGGTTGTTGCGCAGCGGGCCGTAGACCATGAAGTTGCCCAGTCCGTAGAGCAGCCGGTCCAGGCCGCCCACCGGCTTGCGGTCCATCAGCGCCGGGCCGACCTTGCGGGCCACGGCCATGAAGTAGTGGAACATCGCGCGCTTGAGGCGGCCCGCGTCTTCCATGCGGATCATCACGCTCGTGAGCAGGCCCTCGAAGACGCGCGGCGGCGCGAAATAGTAGGTCGGGCCGACCTCCTTGAGGTCGATGGTGACGGTGCTGGACGACTCGGGGCAGTTGACCACGTAGCCGCAGGCGAGCCACTGCGCATAGCTGAAGATGTTCTGGCCGATCCAGGCGGGCGGCAGGTAGGCCAGCACCTCTTCGTCCGGGCCCAGCCGGTCGAACTCGGCACCGGCGCGGGCGCGGTCCAGCAAGGTGTTGTGGGTGTGGACGACGCCCTTGGGATTGCCCGTCGTGCCCGAGGTGAAGAACATGGCCGCCACGTCATGCGGGCCCGCCTGGTCGATCTCGGCGCGGAAGAAGCCGGGCTGTGCCGCCTGCAGCGCAGCGCCGCCTTCGATCAGCACCTCGATCGACGACAGGCCCGGCTCGCTGTAGTTGCGCAGGCCGCGCGGATCGTCATAGAAGATGCGTGCCAGCTGCGGGCACTGGTCGCGCACTTCGAGCAGCTTGTCGACCTGCTCCTGGTCCTCGGCGAAGGCAAAGCGCACCTCGGCGTTGTTGATCGGGAACACGCATTCGGCGGCCACGGCATCCTGGTACAGCGGCACGGGAATCGCGCCCAGGGCCTGGGCCGCGAGCATGGTCGCGTACAGGCGGGGCCGGTTCGCGCCGATCACCACGAGGTGTTCGCCGCGCCGCAGGCCCGCCTGATGCAGGCCGCAGGCGACCTGCTCGACCAGCCGGGCCAGCGAGGCCCAGGTCTGGGTCTGCCAGATGCCGTATTCCTTCTCGCGCATGGCGGGCGCCTGCGGGCGTTCCGCTGCGTGCTTGAGCAGCAACTGCGGAAAGGTCTGCGCGGGCCGTTGTGTCGGGGCTTGCATGCGATGTCCTTGGGTTCGGTCCTCGTGTCGTGGCTTTTGTCTTTGACTTCCAGCGTCACTGACAATGTAGGCCGATGTTTGACGCCATGTTGTCGTTCCGACGACAATTTAGGGGTGTCCCCTCCCCCGGATTTACCCTATGCGCCGCGACGCCCGTCCCGCTGTCCATGACGTTCCTCTGCATCAGCGCCGCCGCGCACCGGCCCCGGGCGAGCTCGAAGGCATTCCCTGGCTCGGCTTGCTCAAGCCCGATGAGCGCGAGCGTGCGGTGGCCGAACTGCAGTTCGTCGATGCGTTCCCGGGCGACTACGTCTCGCGCATCGGCCGGCCCGTCACCTACTGGTTCGGCGTGATCGACGGCCTGCTCAAGATGAGCAGCGAGAACGCCGAAGGCCACACCATGACCTTCACCGGCGTGCCGCCCGGCGGCTGGTTCGGCGAAGGCACGGTGCTCAAGCGCGAGGTCTACCGCTACAACATCCAGGCGCTGCGCAAGAGCGTGGTCACGGGCATCTCGGTCGACACCTTCCACTGGCTGCTCGACCATTCCATCGGCTTCAACCGCTTCGTGATGAACCAGCTCAACGAACGCCTCGCGCAGTTCATCGCGGCCCGTGAGACCGACCGCCTGAGCAATCCGGACCTGCGGGTGGCACGCGGTCTGGCCGCACTGTTCAACCCGGTGCTCTATCCCGGCGTCGGGCAGGTGCTGCGCATCACCCAGCAGGAGCTGGCCTACCTCGTCGGCCTGTCGCGCCAGCGTGTCAACGAGGCCCTGGCCTCGCTGCAGGACCAGGGCATGATCCGTGTCGAATACGGCGGGGTGCGGGTGCTCGACCTGCAGGCCCTGCGTTCCAGCGGCATGGGCCGCAGCGGCTGACCTTCCCCGCGCAGCCTTCGGCCGCAGCCGGGGGCGCAGCGCCCGAGCGCAGGTCGGGCCGATCATCCGCGCCGGCCGGCCGCCTTTACGCTTTCTTGACGGGCATGCGCGCGCTTTCTGCCCCGTTTTTATGCAGCGGCGCCCAGACTTCGCTCATCGTCCTCGCGACATTTGCCGGAGTCGGAATCTCATGGACATCGTATTCATCGCCTGCCTGGCGGCCCTCTGGGCCCTGCTGGCCTGGCTGGTCAAGGGCCTTGCGGCGCTCGGCGCCGCCCGGGGAGACCGGTCATGAATCCCCTGCACGTTCTCTATGGCTTCGGCGCGATGTGCGCCGTGCTCCTGCTGGCCTACCTGGTCTATGCGCTGATCTGCGCCGAGGAGTTCTGATGAGCATGCAATCCTGGAGCCTGCTGGCCCTGTTCCTGGCCGTCCTGCTGGCCCTGGCCTGGCCCTTGGCCGGCTGGATCTCTCGCATCGCGGCAGGCCGGCTGCCTGGCTGGATGCTGCGGGTGGAGGCGCCATTGTTCCGGCTCGCCGGTACCTCGGCCGGCGAGTCCATGCCCTGGACGCGCTATGCGCTCGCCCTGCTGGCATTCAACTTTCTCGGCGCACTCGCCGTCTATGCGCTGCAGCGCCTTCAGGCGGGCTTGCCGCTCAATCCACAGGGGCTTGGCGCGGTGTCGCCCGACTCGGCGTTCAACACGGCCGTCAGCTTCGTGACCAACACGAACTGGCAGGGCTATGCGGGCGAATCCACGATGAGCCATCTGACGCAGATGCTGGCGCTCGCTGTACAGAACTTCGTGTCGGCAGCCACCGGGATCGCGGTGGTGTTCGCGCTGATCCGCGGCTTTGCCGCACGGTCGGCCGACGGCATCGGCAACTTCTGGGTCGACCTGAGCCGCGTCACGCTCTGGCTTCTGCTGCCCCTGTCGCTCGTGTTCGCGCTGATCCTCGTCAGCCAGGGCGTGGTCCAGAATTTCGACGCGGCGCGTTCGCTGAACACCCTGGAAGGCGCGGCCCAGTCCCTGTCGATGGGCCCGGTCGCCTCGCAGGAGGCGATCAAGATGCTGGGTACCAACGGCGGCGGCTTCTTCAATGCCAACTCGGCGCACCCGTTCGAGAACCCGACGGCGATCAGCAATTTCCTGCAGATGGTGGCGATCTTCCTGATCCCCGCAGCGTTGTGCCTCACGTTCGGCCGCGACGTCGGGGACCCGCGCCAGGGCCGGGCCCTGCTGGCGGCGATGACGGTCATGTTCGTCGTGGCGGTGCTGGCCATCACGCCCGCCGAACAGGCGGGCAATCCGGTGCTCACGCCGCTGGGGGTGGACCAGGTGGCGAGCGCGGCCCAGGCCGGCGGCAACATGGAAGGCAAGGAAACCCGCTTCGGCATCGCCGCGACCAGCCTGTTCGCGGTCATCACCACGGCCGCGTCCTGCGGTGCCGTCAACGGCATGCATGATTCCTTCACGCCTCTGGGCGGCCTCGTGCCGCTGGTGATGATGCAGCTGGGCGAGGTCGTTTTCGGCGGCGTCGGCACAGGTCTCTATGGCATGCTGGTCTTCGCCATCCTCGCGGTGTTCATCGCCGGCCTGATGATCGGCCGCACGCCCGAGTACCTGGGCAAGAAGATCGGTGTGCACGAGATGAAGCTCACCTCGATCGCCATCCTCGTCACGCCCGTCGTCGTGCTGGCCGGCACGGCGCTCGCCGTCATGACCGAGGCCGGCCGCGCGGGTGTGGCCAATCCGGCGGCGCACGGCTTCTCGGAGATCCTCTACGCGCTGACGTCGGCAGGCAACAACAACGGCAGTGCCTTTGCCGGCCTGTCCGCCAACACGCCGTTCTACAACACGCTGCTCGCGGTGGTGATGTGGCTCGGCCGCTTCGGCGTGATCGTTCCGGTGCTGGCCATTGCCGGCGCGCTTGCGGCCAAGAAGCGGCTGCCCGTGACGGCCGGCACGCTGCCCACGCATGGACCGCTTTTCGTGGGTCTGCTGATCGGCACCGTGTTGCTGGTCGGCCTCCTGAACTACGTGCCGGCACTCGCACTCGGCCCGGTGGTGGAGCACCTGATGCTCCCGGCCGTCCGCTGAGGCCGCAGCACGCCACCGAATTCCACGCCGTCCAGACGCCCAAGGAAACTCTCATGACAAGCTCTTCCCCGCTGACCCTGTTCGACCGGCGCCTGCTGCGCCCGGCCATCCTGTCGGCCTTCGCCAAACTCAGCCCGCGCGTGCAGTGGCGCAACCCGGTGATGTTCGTCGTCTATATCGGCAGCATTGCCACCACCGCGCTATGGATCCACACGCTCCAGGGCGGAGGAGGGGGCCAGGCCGGCTTCGTGTTTGGCATCTCGCTGTGGCTGTGGTTCACCGTGCTCTTTGCCAACTTCGCCGAGGCCCTGGCCGAAGGTCGCAGCAAGGCACAGGCCGCATCGCTTCGCGGGCTCAAGACCCAGACCTGGGCCAAGAAGTACACCGACGCCCAGCGCGGCGGCAGCGGCTCCTGGCGCCTGGCTTCCTGGCTGCCCGAGCAGGCGGCGAACCTGCGCAAGGGCGACGTCGTGCTGGTGGAGACCGGCGACATGATTCCGCTCGACGGTGAAGTCATCGAAGGCGTCGCTTCGGTTGACGAAAGCGCCATCACGGGCGAGTCGGCGCCCGTGGTGCGCGAGTCGGGCGGCGATTTCTCGGCCGTGACGGGCGGCACGCGGGTGCTGTCGGACTGGCTGGTCATTCGCATTGCCGTCAATCCGGGCGAGTCCTTCCTCGACCGGATGATCAGCATGGTCGAAGGTGCGCGGCGCCAGAAGACGCCCAACGAGATCGCCCTGACGATCCTGCTCGTGGCGCTGACCATCGTGTTCCTCGTGGTGACGGTGACCCTGCTGCCGTTCTCGCTCTACAGCGTGGATGCGGCGGGCGCCGGCACGGCCGTGAGCCTCACCGCGCTGATCGCGCTGCTGGTCTGCCTGATCCCCACCACCATCGGCGGCCTGCTGTCGGCCGTCGGGGTGGCGGGCATGAGCCGGATGATGCAGGCCAATGTGATCGCCACCTCGGGCCGGGCGGTCGAGGCCGCCGGCGACGTGGACGTGCTGCTGCTCGACAAGACCGGCACCATCACCCACGGCAACCGGCAGGCATCGGCCTTCCTCCCGGCGCCCGGCGTGACCGTGGCGCAGCTGGCGGCTGCAGCCCTGCAGGCTTCGCAGGCCGACGAGACGCCCGAAGGGCGCAGCATCGTCGCGCTGGCAAGGCAGCTTGGCGTCACGCCCGAGACCGATCCCGATGCCGTCGCCGTGCCCTTCACCGCGCAGACCCGCATGAGCGGCGCCGACGTGCGCCATGCGGGCGGTCCGCTGCGCCAGCTGCGCAAGGGCGCGGTGGATGCGGTACGACGCCATGTGCAGGACCTGGGCGGCGCGCTGGACGCCGAGGTGGTCCGCGCCGCTGACGAGGTCGCCCGGCGCGGCAGCACGCCGCTCGTGGTCGCCGATGGCGCCCGCGTGCTGGGCGTGGTCGAGCTCAAGGACATCGTCAAGGCCGGCATCCGCGAGCGCTTCGGCGAGCTGCGCCGCATGGGCATCAAGACCGTGATGATTACGGGCGACAACCGCCTGACCGCCGCCGCGATCGCGGCCGAAGCCGGCGTGGACGACTTCCTGGCCGAGGCCACGCCCGAGCAGAAGCTGGCGCTGATCCGCCAGTACCAGGCCGAGGGCCGGCTGGTCGCGATGACGGGTGACGGCACCAATGACGCGCCCGCGCTCGCGCAGGCCGATGTGGCCGTCGCCATGAACAGCGGCACGCAGGCCGCCAAGGAGGCCGGCAACATGGTCGACCTCGACTCCAACCCGACCAAGCTGCTTGAAGTGGTGGAGACCGGCAAGGCGCTGCTGATGACGCGCGGCTCGCTCACCACCTTCTCGATCGCCAACGACGTCGCCAAGTACTTCGCGATCCTTCCGGCAATCTTCATCAGCACCTACCCGCAGCTGTCCGCCCTGAACGTCATGGGGTTGGCGAGTCCGTCGTCGGCGATTCTCTCGGCCGTCATCTTCAATGCGCTGATCATCGTCGTGCTGATCCCGCTTGCGCTCAAGGGCGTTCGTTACCGCGCCGTCGGGGCCGCCGCGCTGCTACGGCGCAATCTGCTCATCTACGGAGCCGGCGGTCTGGTCGTTCCCTTCATCGGCATCAAGGCCATCGACATGCTGCTGGCCGCCACGTCCCTGGTCTGAGGAGTTGTCATGAATACCGTCATCCGTCCCGCCGCCACGCTGCTGCTCGTGCTGAGCCTCGTCACCGGCCTGGCCTATCCGCTCGTCGTCACCGGCGCCGCCCAGCTGCTGTTTCCGCAACAGGCCTCGGGCAGCCTGATCCAGCGGGGCAGCGCGCCGGTCGGCTCCGCCCTGGTCGGTCAGAACTTCAGCAAGCCCGGCCATTTCTGGGGCCGTCCGTCCGCGACGGCGCCGGCGCCCTACAACGCCGAGGCCTCGGGCGGCTCCAACTTCGGCCCGCTGAACCCGGCGCTGGCCGATGCGGTGAAGGCCCGCATCGCCGCCCTGCGCGCGGCCGATCCGGGCAACACCGCTGCGGTGCCGGTCGACCTCGTCACGGCCTCGGGCAGCGGACTCGATCCGCACATCAGCCCGGCGGCGGCGCGCTACCAGATTGCGCGGGTGGCGCGGGCGCGTCAGCTGCCGCCCGAAGCCGTGGCGCAGCTCGTGGAGCGCCACGTCGAGCTGCCGCTGTGGGGCGTGCTGGGCGAGCCGCGGGTGAACGTGCTGCAGCTCAATCTCGCGCTGGAGGCGCTGAAGTGATGTCCGTGCGGCCCTGCATGCGGTGGTACGCTTTACCCAGATGCACTCTGCGGCCGGCGCCGCGTCCGATCCATGGGCAGCGACACCCCTTCCCGGCCTGACCCCGACCTTCTGCTGGCCCAGCTCAAGGAGGGCGAGCTGCGCGAGCGGCGCGGCCGCCTGCGCATCTACTTTGGCGCAAGTGCCGGCGTCGGCAAGACCTACGCCATGCTCAGCGCCGCGCAGCGCGAGCGGCGCGCCGGCCGCGACGTGGTGGTCGGCGTGATCGAGACGCATGGCCGCACCGAGACGGCCGAGCTGCTGGCCGGACTCGAGCAGCTTGCGTTGCGCGAGATGCCCTACCGGGGCCACGTGCTGCGCGAGTTCGACCTCGATGCGGCGCTGGCGCGGCGGCCGGAGATCGTTCTGGTGGACGAACTGGCGCACTCCAATGTGGAGGGCTCCCGCCATCCCAAGCGCTGGCAGGACGTGCAGGAGCTGCTTGCGGCCGGCATCGACGTCTGGTCCGCGCTCAACGTCCAGCACCTGGAGAGTCTGAACGGAACGGTCGGCGCGATCACCGGCATCCGCGTGCACGAGACCGTGCCCGACACGGTGCTCGACGGCGCCGACGAGATCATCCTGGTCGATGTCACGCCCGACGAACTCACCGCGCGGCTGAAGGCAGGCAAGGTCTACCTGCCCCAGCAGGCCGAGCGCGCGGCGCAGAACTTCTTCCGCAAGGGCAATCTCATCGCCCTGCGCGAGATCGCGTTGCGGCGCACCGCCGAGCATGTGGAGGATGACGTGCTGAGCTGGCGCGAGCAGCAGGGCGGATCGCGCAGGCGGGTCGAGCACAGCGGCGAGCCGGGCGCCGAAGGCCTGCCGGTGTGGAACACCTCGGGTGCCATCCTGGCCTGCATCGGGCCGCGCGAGGGCGCCGAACACACCGTCCGCACGGCCGCGCGGCTGGCCGGCCAGCTCAACGTTCGCTGGCACGCGGCCTATGTCGAGACGCCGGGCCTGCGCCGGCTGGAGCCGGCCGAGCGCGACCGCATCCTCGCTGTGATCAAGCTGGCCGGTGAGCTGGGCGCCGAGACCGCCGTGCTCAGCGGCGCCGACCCGGCGGCCGAACTCGTGGCGCAGGCCCAGACGCTCAACTGCGCCACGCTCGTCACCGGGCGGCCCGGTGGGCCGCTGCGCTGGGGCCGCCGCAGCATGACGCGCCGGCTGGCGCGGCTGGCGCCGTCGCTCGACATCGTGGAGGTGGGGCAGCCGCCGCAGGCACGCCGCCTGGCGCGCGAGGTTCCGCGCGCCGCCGGCCCGGGCGAGGGCGAGCCGCCCGGCGGATGGGTCGAAGCCTGGCCGCGCTACGCCTGGGCGCTTGCCAGCAGCGTGGCGATCACGCTGCTGGCAACGCCGCTGCTCGACTTCTTCGATCTGGCCAACATCGTGATGCTGTTCCTGCTCGGCACGGTGCTGGTGGCCCTGCGACTCGGCCGCGGCCCTGCCGCGCTGGCCGCCTTCCTGAACGTCGCCGCCTTCGACTATTTCTTCGTGGCGCCCCGCCTGTCGTTCGCGGTGAGCGACGTGCAGTACCTCGTGACCTTCGCGGTCATGCTCATCGTGGGCCTGCTCACCGGCCAGCTCACGGCGGGCCTGCGATTCCAGGCGCGCATCGCCGCCAGCCGCGAGCGCCGCGTGCGCTCGCTGTTCGAGCTCACGCGCGAGCTGTCGGCGGCGCTGCAGAGCGATCAGGTCGCGGCGCTGGGCGAGGCTGCGGTACGCGGCCACTTCGGCGGGCAGGCGCTGGTGCTGCGGGCCGGGTTGGACGGGCAACTGGCCCTGCCGCCTGCGCCGCCGGCCGACCTGGACGCTAGCGTCGCCGACTGGGTGCTGCGCAACGGGCGCCCGGCGGGTCTGGCCACCTCCACGCTGCCGGCCCAGGCCTGGCACTACACGCCGCTGCAGGCGCCCATGCGCCTGCGTGGTGTGCTGGCCCTGCGGCCCGATCAGCCGCGCTGGCTGCTGATCCCGGAGCAGGCGCAGCAGCTGGACACGCTGGCGCGGCAGATCGCCATCGCGCTGGAGCGGGTGCATTACGTCGAGATCGCCCAGCAGGCCGTCGTCGACGTGGAATCCGAGCGCCTGCGCAATGCGCTGCTCGCTGCGATCTCGCACGACGTGCGCACGCCGCTGACGGCGCTCATGGGTCTGGCCGAGTCGCTCGAGAGCAGCGGCCTGGACGCGACCCAGGCCCGCACCGCGCGCGCCATCGGCCAGGAGGCGCGGCAGCTGCACGCGCTGGTCAGCAATCTGCTGGACATGGCGCGCCTGCAAAGCGGCGCCGTCACGCTGCGCATGGAATGGCAGTCGGTGGAGGAAGTGGTGGGCTCGGCGATCCGCGCAGCGCGCCATGCGCTGCAGGGTTGCGCGGTCGAGACCGCGCTGGCGCCGGGGCTGCCGCTGGTGGAGTTCGACGCCGTCCTCATCGAGCGTGTGCTGGTCAACCTGCTGGAGAACGCGGCCCGGTATGCGGCGCCGCCCATCGTCATCCGCGCCGAAGTCACCGACGCCGAACTGGTCATCGCCGTGCGCGACCATGGCCCGGGCCTGCCGGCCGCGCTCAAGGGCCGCGAGCAGGCCCTGTTCGACAAGTTCACCCGCGGCGAGACCGAGTCCGCGACGCCCGGCGTGGGCCTGGGCCTGGCCATCTGCAAGGCCGTCGTCGAGGCGCACCACGGCCGCATCGACGCGGCCAACGTGGCGGGCGGTGGGGCAGAATTCACGCTGCGGCTGCCGCGCAGGCCACCACCGGCGAGCCAGCCCGAATGACCGCCGGAAATGACCGTCGGAATGACCGCCCCCCACTTCGCATCGCCCACCTTCCACAAGGTCCCATCCCATGTCGCACGCCGCGCCCGTTGCCGTCATCGTCGAGGACGAGCCGCAGATCCGCCGGTTCGTGCGCGGTGCGCTCGAAGCCGAAGGCTGGCAGGTCCATGAGGCCGACACGCTGCGGCGCGGCCTGGCGGAGGCGGGCACCCGCAAGCCCGACCTGCTGGTGCTCGACCTCGGCCTGCCCGATGGCAACGGCGTCGACCTGATCCGCGACGTCCGCGGCTGGTCGGCCGTGCCCATCCTCGTGCTGTCGGCACGCGCCGATGAAGCCGACAAGATCGAGGCGCTGGACGCTGGCGCCGACGACTACCTCACCAAACCCTTCGGCATGGGCGAGCTGATGGCCCGCGTGCGCGCCAACCTGCGCCGGCCGCGCGCGGCTGCCGGGGGCGAGTCCGACGAGGCACTGTTCCGCTTCGGCGCCGTCGAGGTCGACCGCGCCGCGCGCCTGGTGCGCAAGGGCGGCGCCGAGGTCCACCTCACGCCGCTCGAATACCGTCTGCTGTCGGTCCTGGTGGCCAACAGCGGGCGCGTGCTCACGCACCGGCAGCTGCTGCGCGAAGTGTGGGGTCCGTCGCACACCGGGCAGAGCCACTACCTGCGCATCTACATGGGCAATCTTCGGCAGAAGCTGGAGGACGACCCGGCGCAGCCGCGTCATCTGCTCACCGAGACGGCAGTGGGGTATCGGCTCGTGGTCGAGCCGCATGGCTGATGCTGCCTGCGGCTGGTCTGCACGGCCGGCCAGTGCGTGCGGGGTGCGGCGCTCGCCGTAAACTCCCGTGATGCCGCCTGCCACCCTGAAGCCCGCACCGCCGCCCGAGCCCTCGCGCCTGAACAAGCGCATGGCCGAACTGGGCCTGTGTTCGCGTCGCGAAGCCGACGACTGGATCGAAAAGGGCTGGGTGCGCGTCAACGGCCAGGTGGCGCAGATGGGCATGAAGGTCACGCCGGCCGACCGCATCGAGGTCGACCGCAAGGCCCAGGGTCAGCAGGCTGCGCAGGTCACCGTCCTGCTCAACAAGCCGGTGGGCTATGTGAGCGGTCAGGCCGAAGACGGCCACGAGCCGGCCATCGTGCTGATCCGCCCCGAAAACCACTGGCGCGACGACCGCACCCGCCTGAACTTCCAGCCCTCGCAGCTCAGGAGCCTCGCGCCGGCAGGCCGACTGGACATCGACTCCATCGGGCTGCTGGTGCTCACGCAGGACGGCCGGGTGGCCCGCCAGCTGATCGGCGAGAACTCCGAGATCGAGAAGGAATACCTCGTCCGCGTTGCCATGGGCGAGGTCACCACCAACGTGAAGGCGGTCTTCCCGCCCGCCAGCCTCGCACGCCTGCGCCACGGCCTCAGCCTCGACGGCCAGGCGCTGCGGCCGGCCCGTGTCGACTGGGAGAACCCCGAGCAGCTGCGCTTCGTCCTCCGGGAAGGACGCAAGCGGCAGATCCGCCGGATGTGCGAGCAGGTCGGCCTCAAGGTGGTCGGCCTCAAGCGCGTGCGCATCGGCCGGGTCATGCTGGGGCACCTGCCGGTCGGGCAGTGGCGCTATCTGGCCCCGCACGAGCAGTTTTAAGGTCTTTCCATCGCGCCGGCGCGCCGGCCGGGCGACCGGCTTGCAGGCGATCTGCTTTTGCATAAAAATGCAGATATGCGTACCAGCCTGGACATCCCCGACGAGCTTTTTCGCCACCTCAAGGCGCGTGCCGCGCTGGACGGTTCGAGCCTGCGCGACCTGGTCCTGTCGCTCATCGAGCGCGGCATGGCTGCGGCGCCAGCCCCCGTACCCGACGCGGCGCCCGTCGCGCTGCCGAGCATCCGCCTGGGCGCGCCGCTGGCCTTGCGCAAGAAGGCGCTGAGCAACGCGGGCCTCAGCGAGATGCTCGAAGAATGAGTCCCGCCCCGGCCCCAGGCGATCCTCACGCTTCCCGCGCTTCCCGCGCCAAGGCCTACCCGCCCGCCCTTCCGCAGCCGCCCCTGCTGGCGCGCGAGGCGCCCGGCCTGCCCTGGCCGCTGCGCGCGGGCGGCGCCCGGGGCGACCTGCCCGACCTCAATGTCTGGCTGGCCCTGGCGGTGCAGGAGCATCCGCATCACGCCGTCGCCGCCCGCTACTGGGAGGACGCCCAGGCGCAGGCACAGGCCAATCCGCCACCGGGCGCCTCCGGGCCCAGTCTCTGGTTCTGCCGCACCACCATGCTCGGGCTCGTGCGGCTGCTGTGCCAGCCCAAGGTCGTGGGCAAGGGGGCGCTGTCGCTGGCCGATGCCTTCGCGGTCTACCACCGCTTCCGCGCATTGCCGTGTGTGGGGCTGCTGCCCGAACCCGAGGACTGCGAGGCCCGGCTGCAGGCGCTTGTCAGCGCGCGTGTCATGCCGGCGCGCCTGTGGACCGATGCCTGGCTGGCCGCGCAGGCGCAGGCCAGCGGCCTGCGCCTGGTGAGCTTCGACGCCGACTTTTTGCGTTTCGGACTTGAGCGCTGCGAGATACTGCCGGCACAATGATCCCCAGCGCGCAGGCAACGGCCTGACCCACCCTGACACGTCTCACCATTCTCCGGAGTTCTCCCGCCATGAAGCCCACCTCCTCTGCCCTGTCCGCCTTCACGCTGGCCGTCTGCGCGCTGGGCGCCTCCACGCTGGGTGGCGCAGCCCATGCCCAGCAGGGCACGGTCAATGCCATCTGCAGCACCGACCAGTCCTGGTGCGAACTGGCGGCGCAGGAATTCACCCGCGCCACCGGCGTCAAGGTCCTGCAGACCCGCAAGGCCACGGGCGAGGCGCTGGCCCAGCTGCGTGCGGAGGCCGCCAATCCCAAGACCGACATCTGGTGGGGCGGCACCGGCGACCCCTTCCTGCAGGCGGCCGAAGTCGGCCTGCTCGAGCCCTACCGGCCGGCCTACATCAATGACCTGTCGGCCTGGAGCGTGCGGCAGTACGCCATGACGCAGAACATGGTCGGCGGCTTCTACACCTCGGCCATCGGCTTTGGCTACAACACCGAGCTGCTCAAGAAAAAGAAGCTGCCCGAGCCCAGGTGCTGGGCCGACATGATCAAGCCCGAATACAAGGGTGACGTCGAAATCTCCCACCCGGCCACCAGCGGCACCGCCTACACCATCCTCGCGGGCCTCGTGCAGATGATGGGCGAGGAGCAGGCATTCGACTACATGAAGAAGCTGCACCGGAACATCAGCAACTACACCCGCAGCGGCACGGCGCAGGCCCCCAACGTGGCCAAGGGCGAAGTCGCCACCGGCATCAGCTTCATCTTCGGCTTCGAAGGCTGGCGCCTCAACAACTACCCCGTCAAGACCGTCGCCCCGTGCGAGGGCACGAGCTACGAGATCGGCGGCATCGCTCTGGTCAAGGGCTCGCGCAACAAGGAGGCGGCCCGCCGCTACTATGACTGGCTCATGAGCCCCGAGGGCCAGGCCATCGGCGCCAAGGCCAACAGCCTGCAGGTGCCGGCCAACAAGACCTTCAAGCCCGACCCGCGCATCCCGCTGCTCGACAACGTCAAGCTCATCAAATACGACTTCGAGAAATACGGCAAGGCGGCCGAACGCAAGCGCCTGCTCGACCGCTGGACCAAGGAGGTGGAGTCGCTGCCGCGATAATCCGCCCTTGAAATTCTGCGCCAACGCCCCTAACTAGGGGCGTTTCCTTTATTGCCCACAAACAAGACCATGAGCAAGCAAACCCTGTCCTTCCAGGCCGAGGTCGCACAACTGCTGCACCTCGTCACGCACTCGCTGTACTCCAACAAGGAGATCTTCGTGCGCGAACTGATCTCCAACGCCTCCGATGCCTGCGACAAGCTGCGCTTCGAGGCGCTGGACAACGGCGCCCTGTACGAAGACGCGCCCAACCTCGAGGTCCGCGTGAGCTTCGACAAGGACGCCCGTACCCTGACCATCGCCGACAACGGCATCGGCCTGTCGCAGCAGGAAGCCATCGACAACCTCGGCACGATCGCCAAGAGCGGCACCAAGGCCTTCATGGAAAAGCTCAGCGGCGACCAGAAGGCCCAGGCGGCCGAGTCGGGCCAACTGATCGGGCAGTTCGGCGTCGGCTTCTACTCCGGCTTCATCGTGGCCGACCGCATCACCGTCGAGTCGCGCCGTGCCGGCCTGCCGGCTTCCGAGGGCGTGCGCTGGACCAGCGGCGGCACCGGCGACTTCGAGGTCGAGGTCATCGAGCGGCCGCAGCGCGGCACCAGCATCACGCTGCATCTGCGCGAGGACGCGACCGAGTACCTGAGCACCTGGAAGCTCAAGTCCATCATCGGCAAATACTCCGACCACATCTCGCTGCCCATTCTCATGCACAAGGAAGAGTGGAAAGAGGGCGAGGACAACCAGGGGGGCGAGATGGTCCTCACCGACGAGTGGGAGACCGTCAACCAGGCCAGCGCCCTGTGGACCCGGCCCAAGAAGGACATCACGGCCGAGCAGTACCAGGAGTTCTACAAGCAGATCAGCCACGACTACGAGGCACCGCTGGCCTGGAGCCACAACCGCGTGGAAGGCAGCACCGAGTACACGCAGCTGCTCTACATCCCCTCGCATGCGCCAATGGACCTGTGGAACCGCGACAAGGCCGCCGGCGTCAAGCTCTACGTCAAGCGCGTGTTCATCATGGACGATGCCGAGGCGCTGATGCCGGTCTACCTGCGCTTCGTCAAGGGCGTGATCGACTCGGCCGACCTCCCGCTCAACGTGAGCCGCGAGCTGCTGCAGGAAAGCCGCGACGTCAAGGCCATCCGCGAGGGCTCGACCAAGCGCGTGCTGTCCATGCTCGAAGACCTTGCCCGCCAGGAGAAGGAGGGCGAGACCGACGAGGACAAGGCCCGCTTCGGCAAGTTCTACGCCGAGTTCGGCGCGGTGCTCAAGGAAGGCCTGGGCGAGGACTTTGCCAACCGCGACCGGCTGGCCAAGCTGCTGCGCTTTGCGTCGACCACCACCGAGGGCGTCACCGTGAGCCTGGCGGACTACAAGGCCCGCATGAAGGAAGGGCAGGAGGCGATCTACTACATCACCGCCGACACGCTGGCCGCCGCGAAGAACAGCCCGCAGCTCGAAGTCTTCCGCAAGAAGGGGATCGAAGTCCTGCTCATGACCGATCGCGTGGACGAATGGGCGCTCAGCTTCCTCACCGAGTTCGACGGCACGCCGATGCAGAGCGTGGCCAAGGGCGCGGTCGACCTCGGCAAGCTGCAGGACGAAGCCGAGAAGAAGGCGGCCGAAGAAGCCGCCGAGGCCGCCAAGCCGCTGCTGGCCAAGCTCAAGGAGGCGCTCAAGGACAAGGCCGACGACGTGCGCGTGACCACGCGCCTCGTCGACTCCCCGGCCTGCCTCGTGGCCAAGGACGGCGGCATGAGCCTGCAGCTGGCGCGCATGCTCAAGCAGGCCGGTCAGAAGGCGCCCGATCTCAAGCCGGTGCTCGAAGTGAACATGGAACATCCGCTGGTGCGCAAGCTCGACGGCTCGGTGCATTTCAACGAACTGGCGCAGATCCTCTTCGACCAGGCGCTGCTCGCCGAAGGCGGCATGCCCGAGGATCCGGCGGCCTACGTGCGGCGCGTCAACGCGCTGCTGGCCTGAGGCATGCGGCGCGTCAACGCGCTGCGGGTCTGAGCGCGCAGCCATGAGCGGCGCCACGGCCCTTCACATCGGCATCGTCGGCTGTTCGGCCGAAGGCGCCGCCCTGTGCTACCGCACGATCTGCCAGGAGGGTGCGGCCTTCATGGGCGTGCATGGCCATCCCGAAGTGTCGATGCACACCCACAGTCTGGCCGACTACGTGGCGCCGCTGGACCGGGGCGACCGGGCTGGCGTCGGGGCGCTGATGCTGTCGTCGGCGCGCAAGCTCGCGGCGGCCGGCGCCGACTTTCTCATCTGCCCCGACAACACCATCCACCAGGCCATGGCCCAGGTCCTGCCCGCATCGCCGCTGCCCTGGCTGCACATTGCCGAGGTGGTGGCGCACGAGGCCGTGGCCCGGGGATTCCGCCGCATCGGCATCACCGGCACCGCGTGGCTGGTGGACAGCGAGGTCTATCCCGACAAATTGTCGGCGGCGGGGCTGGACTGGGTGCGACCGCAACCGGCCGACCGCGATGCGATCGACCGCATCATCATGGACGAGCTGGTGCGCGGCATCTTCCGGCCGGAGGCCGTGGCGTATTTCCAGCAGGTCATGGCGCGCATGAAGGCCGAAGGCTGCGACGCCGTGGTGCTGGGCTGCACCGAGATCCCACTCATCATGCACGACGGCAACTCGCCGCTGCCCACGCTCGACTCGACGCGCCTGCTCGCGCGCGCCGCGCTGACCCGGGCCACGGCGCCGCTCAGGGGCTGAGCCCGCAATGCTGAACATGCGCGGGGGCGGTGGCGCCTGCAGGGCGCAGCCGCGCACAACGCCGACAGATCAGAACACCGACAGGCCGGTGCGGCTCACGAACATCTCCAGCGCCTTCATCCCCAGCAGCGAGTTGCCCGTCGCGTCCAGCGCGGGCGACCACACGCACAGCGTGAGCCGGTCCGGCACCACGGCCACGATGCCGCCGCCCACGCCGCTCTTGCACGGCAGGCCGATCCGGTAGGCGAACTCACCTGCGGCGTCATAGGTGCCGCAGGTGAGCATCAGCGAGTTGATGCGGCGGGTCAGGCGTTCGCTCACCACCGGCTGGCCGCTCAGGGGGTGGCGGCCGTCCCGGCTCAGAAACCCCGCCGCACGGGCCACCTGCACGCAGCTCATCCGGATCGCGCACTGGTTGAAGTAGACATGCAGCACCTGCGCCACCTCGTTGTCCAGCGAGCCGAAACTCTTCATGAAATTGGCCAGCGCCGCGTTGCGAAAGCCCGTGTCGGCCTCCGACTGCGCCACCTCGGCATCGATGCCGATCGGCTCGCCGCACAGGCTCGACAGCAGCGCGAGAATGCCCTCGATCGCCTGGCCATGCGACACCAGACGGTCGGCCACCGCGATGGCGCCCGCGTTGATGAACGGATTGCGCGGCTTGCCCCGCTCGTTCTCCAGCTGCACCAGCGAGTTGAACGGATTGCCCGACGGTTCGCGGCCCAGCCGGTCCCACAGGGCTTCGCCCAGATGCTTCATCGCCAGCGTGAGCGAGAACAGCTTGGACATGCTCTGGATCGAGAACGGCTCGGCGCAGTCACCGCTGGCGGCTTCCTGGCCGTCACAGGTGCGCAGGGCGATGCCGAAGCGCTCGGCCGGCACGCGGGCGAGGGCGGGAATGTAGCGGGCCACCTGGCCCTCGCGGCCGAGCTGCGGTCGGATGGCGGCATCAATGTCATCCAGCACGCGCTGGAAATCGGGCGTCGTCGTCATGACGCGATTTTGCGCGTTATGCTGACAGGGCTGCGGAGGTCTGCGATGCGTCGTGCCGGTCACTGGCTTGTCCTTGTTCTTTCGCTGGGCGTCACGGCCTATGCGGTGATCGCCTATGCGGCCTTCCCGATCGGCGCCACGATGGAGCCCTCGATCCGGCAGGCTTTCGAATCGCACGCCTGGGCCGTCTACGCGCATGTCTTCGCCGCCGTCACCTTGCGTCTGTGGCTCCCGGGCTCGCTGATGTTCGGCTGGCGGCACGGGCTGCGCTTCGAGATGGTCTATCCCGTGATCGCCTGGCTGTGCTGGGTGCCGAACCTGCTCGTGGCCGAGTGGCTGCTGCGGGGGCCGGTCGCGAAGGCAGCGCCGCAGGTGCCGACGCGCCATGGATGAGTCCGCTGTCCTCCACCCGCACTGGCGCCAGGCGTGGCAGTTGCTTGGGCTTTCCGGCGATGGCGCGGCCCTGCGCGATGCACTGATCGCGCGCTACGCCGAGCCGCATCGCGCCTACCATTCGCTGCAGCACCTGGGCGAGTGCCTCGCCCTTTCACAGCGCGTGCTGGGTGGGGCCGAGCATCCGGGCGAAATCCTCGCGGCGCTCTGGTTCCATGACGCCCTCTACGACATCGGGCGGCACGACAACGAGGACCGGAGCGCGCAATGGGCGCAGGAGGCGCTGCAGGCTGCCGGCGCGGGGCCCGGCGTGGCACGGCGCGTCGCAGGACTCGTGCTGGCGACGCGGCATGCGGCGTCGCCGGAGCCGGGCGATGCGCAGCGGGTGGTCGACGTCGACCTGGCCATTCTGGGCGCACCGCCGCAGCGCTTTGCCGAGTACGAGCGGCAGATCCGGCAGGAGTACGCGGCCGTGCCCGATGCGGCGTTCCGGCAGCGGCGGCGCGAGGTGCTGGCGGGGTTTCTTGCGCGGCCCGCGATCTACGCGACGCCCGAACTGCACGAGGCTCTGGAAGCGCAGGCCCGCGCCAATCTGCGGCAGGCGCTGGGCGAGGGGGACTGATGCGCCGACGGGCTGTGCGCGGGTGCCAAGTCGTGTAACCTCTGCGCACACCGTTGACATCCGGCCGCCGGCCGTTCCCCAGCATGACCCAGCCCGTCGTTTCCGTGGCCGAGATGGCCGCCTTCCTCCTGAAGGAATTCCCCCAGAACAAGTGCACGGTGGACGCCATCGGTGACGGCACCGCCACTGTGCGCCACCCGATCGGCCAGGCCGAGCTGCGTCCCGGCGGCACGGTCTCCGGTCCGGTGATGATGACGGTGGCCGACGTCGGGCTCTACGTCGCGATCCTCGGCAAGATCGGCATCGTGCCGCTGGCGGTCACGACCAGCCTGAACTTCAACTTCCTGCGCAAGCCCTCGGCCGACGCCGCCATCATCGGCGAGTGCCGGCTGCTCAAGGTCGGCAAGTCGCTGGCCATCGGCGAGGTCACGTTGTATTCCGAGGGCCAGCCCGAACCCGTGGCGCACGCGGTGGGCACCTACTCGATCCCGCGCAGTCGCTGAAAGACGCGGCGTGATCGCCTCCCTGACCGCAAGCCACCGGGCCCATGAAACCGCCATCACCCTCATCACGCTTTGCGTAGAGCCTGGAGCGCAATGCCCTGCCGCGCGAAGTGGAGACCTCGCTTTCGACCTGCGCTCCCTAAAATGGCTTCCATGAACTCCAGCAACAGACCTTTTGCGTCCCGTGCACCGATGACCTGCGGGGGTGTGATCGTCGCTGCGATGGCGCTGGCCGCGACACTCGCCGGCTGCAGCGCCGGCATCGGCATCGGCGTGCCGATCGCGCCGGGGGTGTCGATCGGCGTGGGTGTGGGCAGCGGCGGCGTGACGGCCGGCGTCGGTGCAGGCGCCGGCCCGGTGGGCGTCGGCGTGGGGGTCAACCAGCGCGGCCAGGTCACGGGCGGTGCCGGCGTCGGAGCCAGTGTTCCGGTGGGCCGCGCCAGCGTGGGCGTCGGTGTCGGGACGGGCACGGTGCTCTACGACCCGAACGACCGATCGCAGCGCCCGGCCGCTGGCGTCTCCGGCCCCTGAGAGGCCGGCGCGTCACGCCGCACGCGGAGTGTCGGGGGAGTGCCGGCGGCGTGCCGCAGGCATCGCAGCGGGCCCCGCCCCATACAATGCATGCTTAGCATTCGTGGTGGCGGAGACATCTTGAGCGACAAAGTATCCACATTGGCGGCGCTGTACCGCACGATGGTTCGCATTCGTGCCTTCGAGAACGCGGCCGAAGCGGCCAGCCAGGGCGGCGTGAGCGCCTATGGCAAGGCGGCCGACGGCAGCGCCAAGGTGCGCGGGCCGCTGCATCTGTCGACCGGCCAGGAAGCCGTGCCTGCGGGCGTGTGCGCCCATCTGCGGGCCGACGACTACCTCACCTCCACCCATCGCGGCCACGGCCACACGCTGGCCAAGGGCGCCGATCTCACCGGCATGATGTGCGAGCTGTTCGGCAAGGCCACCGGCTTCAACGGCGGCAAGGGCGGCTCGATGCACATCGCCGACTTCTCGGTCGGCATGCTCGGCGCCAATGGCGTCGTTGCCGCCGGCCTGCCGATTGCCGTGGGCGCGGCCCATGCGCAGAAGCTGCAGCGGCGCGACAGCATCACCGTCTGCTTCTTCGGCGACGGTGCGATCAACCGTGGCCCCTTTCTCGAATCGCTCAACTGGGCGCGGGTCTACGGCCTGCCGGTGCTCTTTGTCTGCGAGGACAACCGCTGGAGCGCCACCACCGCCAGCGGGCCGATGACGGCCGGCGAGGGCGCCTCGGCGCGGGCGCTGAGCCTGGACATCGCCTCGGTCAAGGTCGACGGCAACGATGTGCTTGCGGTGCACGACGCGGCCGCCGGTCTGGTGGCGCAGGTGCGCGGCGGTGGCGGGCCGCGCCTGCTGCACGCCATCACCTACCGGGTCAAGGGCCACGTGTCGGTGGACCCGGCCGGTTACCGCGATCCGGCCGAACTGCAGGAGGCGCTCAAGACCGATCCGATCGCGCGGGCCCGCGCTGCCTTCCTCGCGCTGCCCGGCGGCGACGCGCAGCAGCTCGATGCCATGGACCGCGAGGCGGCCGAGGAGGTCGATCGCGCGCTGGCGAGCGCCAATGCCGCGCCCTGGCCCGATGCGGCCGCGGCCTTCACCGACATCCAGACCACGGGAGCCGGCCAATGGCGCTGATGACCTATGCCGAAGCCGCGGTGCGTGCCGTGACGCTCGAGATGGAGCGCGACCCCAACGTGGTGGTGCTCGGGGAAGACGTGGGCCGTGGCGGCATCTTCGGCCAGTACAAGGGCCTGCTGGCCGCCTTCGGCGCGCAGCGGGTGATCGACACGCCGATCAGCGAGGCCGCCATCCTGGGCGCCGGGGTCGGCATGGCGCTGGCGGGCCTGCGGCCCGTCGTCGAGATGCGCGTGGTGGACTTCGCGCTGTGCGGCATGGACGAGATCGTCAACCAGGCCGCCAAGAACCGCTTCATGTTCGGCGGCCAGGGCCGCGTGCCCATGGTGGTGCGCATGCCCATCGGCATCTGGGACGCGTCGGCGGCGCAGCACTCGCAGTCGCTGGAGAGCTGGTTCGCCCATCTGCCCGGCGTGGTGGTGGTCTGCCCGGCCACGCCGCAGGACAACTACAGCCTGCTGCGTGCCGCGCTCGCCAGCGGCGACCCGGTGGTCTACATGGAGCACAAGACGCTCTGGGGCCTGCAGGGCGAGGTCGACGAGTCGCAGACCGCCACGCTCGGCCAGGCGGCCACGCTGCGGCCGGGGCGCGATCTCACCGTCGTGAGCTGGAGCCGCCAGGTGCAGGCCTGCGCCGCAGCCTGCGAGGCGCTGGCGCAAGGCGGCATCGAGGCCGAGCTGATCGACCTGCGCAGCATCTGGCCCTGGGACCGCAACGCGGTGCTGGCCTCCTGTGCCCGCACCGGCCGTCTGCTCGTGGCGCACGAGGCGGTGCAGGCGGCGGGTTTCGGCGCCGAGATCGCCGCGACTGCGGCCGAAGCCACAGGCTGCAAGGTTCGCCGCGTGGGGGCGCCGCGCATTCCCGTCGGCTATGCGCCGGTGCTCGAGGCCCAGTCGCGCGTGACTGCCGAAGCCATCGCGGACGCCGCGCGGGCGCTGTGTGCCGCGTGAATGATTTCTTCTCATCCGGCGCCGCCGCGCCGGCCGGGCCGGCCTTCTGGTATGCCCTGATGCCCGGCGCGCCGCGTCGCGCCTAACCTGCAATGTTGCGCCATGTCCCTGCCTGAACCTTCCCACCTGCCTGCCGAAGTGGCCGACCCGTCGGCCATGGAGGAGCCCACCCGCGTGCCCCTGGCGATCGAGGACTGGCTGACCGTCATCGTCATGGCGCTGCTGGCGCTCATCACCTTCGCCAACGTGCTGGTGCGCTACTTCACCAATGAATCCTTCGCCTGGACCGAGGAGTTCTCGGTGTTCCTCATGATCGTGCTGGCGCTCGTCGCCGGCTCGGCCTCGGTGGCGCGCAACCGGCAAATCCGCATCGAGTTCTTCGCCGACAGCGGCTCCGCCGCACGCCAGCGCGCGCTCGCGCGCTTCGGCGCCATCATGGTGTTCCTGCTGTTCGCGCTGATCGCGGTGCTGAGCATGCGCATGGTCTACGACGACATCCGATTTGGCGAGACCTCGCCGGGCATCGGCGTGCCGCAGTGGTGGTACACCATCTGGCTGCCGATCATGTCGGTGGCCATCTCGCTGCGTGCGCTGGGCCTGTTCATCCGCCGCGGGAGGCAGCCATGATCCCGACGCTGCTGTTCGTCGCCTTCCTCGTCATGATGCTGCTGGGCGTGCCCATCGGGGCGGCGCTCGGCCTGGCGGGCGCGGCCTGCATCGCGCTGGCCAATGCCGATGCGCAGTGGTTCGGCCTGCTGGCGGTGCCGCAGAACTTCTACGCGGGCCTCGGCAAGTACCCGCTGCTGGCGATTCCGATGTTCGTGCTGGTCGGCTCGATCTTCGACCGCTCGGGCGTGGCGCTCAGGCTGGTGAACTTTGCCATCGCCATCGTCGGGCGCGGCCCCGGCATGCTGCCGCTCGTGGCCATCGTCGTGGCGATGTTCCTCGGCGGCATCTCGGGCTCGGGGCCGGCCAATGCCGCAGCCGTGGGCGCCGTCATGATCGCGGCCATGTCGCGCGCCGGCTACCCGGCGCCGTTCTCGGCCAGCGTGGTGGGCGCTGCGGCGGCCACCGACATCCTGATTCCGCCGTCGGTCGCCTTCATCGTCTACTCGGTGCTGGTGCCCGGCGCCTCGGTGCCGGCGCTGTTTGCCGCCGGCATGATCCCCGGCATCCTCGCGGGTCTCGCGCTGATCGTGCCCACGGTCTGGATGGCGCGCAAGCACAAGATGGGCGCGCTCGAAGCCAGCCTGCCGCGTCCTCCGTTCTGGCGCAGCCTGCGCGAGGCGACCTGGGGCCTGTTCGCGCCGGTGCTGATTCTCGGCGGCATGCGCGCCGGCTGGTTCACACCGACCGAGGCCGCCGTGGTGGCCGTCTTCTACGGCCTGTTCGTCGGCATGGTGATCCACCGCACGATCAAGGCGCGCGATCTGTTCGTGATCCTGCGCGAATCGGGCGAGCTGTCGGCCGTCATCCTGCTGGTGGTGTCGCTGGCGGGCATCTTCGCGTACTCGCTGTCGACCCTCGGCGTGATCGACCCGGTGACGCAGGCCATCGTCAACTCCGGCCTGGGCGAATACGGCGTGCTGGCGCTTCTGATCCTCATGCTGATCACCGTGGGCATGTTCCTCGACGGCGTGTCGATCTTCCTGATCTTCGTGCCGCTGCTGTGGCCCATCGTGCAGTACTACAAGTGGGACCCGGTCTGGTTCGGCGTCATCCTCACGCTCAAGGTGGCCCTCGGCCAGTTCACGCCGCCGCTGGCCGTGAACCTGATGGTGTCCTGCCGCATCGCCGGCGTGCGCATGGAAGAGACCGTGCGCTGGGTCGGCTGGATGCTGTTCTCGATGTTTCTCGTCATGGTCGCCGTCATCGTCTGGCCGCAGCTGGCGCTGTGGCTGCCCAAGTACCTCGGCTACTGACGGGCCGCTTTTCAACCCGTGCATCCCTTTTCATCCCAAGCCTTTCATCCCAAGGAGACCTCCATGAAATTCCGTCGCACCCTGCTGGGCCTGGCCGCCGCCGCGCTGGCCCTGGGCACTTTCGCCACCTCCGCCACGGCGCAGAACTACAAGGCCGAATACCGCATGTCGCTCGTGCTCGGCCCGCCGACGCCCTGGGGCATGGCCGGCAAGATCTGGTCCGACCTCGTCAAGGAGCGCACCAGCGGCCGCATCAACATCAAGCTGTACCCGGGCGTGTCGCTGATCCAGGGCGACCAGACGCGCGAGTTCAGCGCGCTGCGCCAGGGCGTGATCGACATGGCCGTGGGCTCGACCATCAACTGGTCGCCGCAGGTCAAGGAACTCAACCTGTTCTCGCTGCCTTTCCTGATGCCCGACTACGCAGCCATCGACTCGCTCACGCAGGGCGAGGTCGGCAAGCGCATCTTCGCCACGCTCGACAAGGGCGGCGTGGTGCCGCTGGCCTGGGGCGAGAACGGCTTCCGTGAGCTCACCAACTCCAAGAAGCCGATCAAGTCGCCGGCCGACCTCAAGGGCATGAAGATCCGCGTGGTCGGCTCGCCGATCTTCTCGGACATGATGACCGCCTTCGGCGCCAACCCGACGCAGATGAGCTGGGCCGACGCCCAGCCCGCGCTGTCCAGCGGCGCGGTCGACGGACAGGAGAATCCGCTGTTCCTCTTCACCGTGCTCAAGATGCACACGGTGGGCCAGAAGTTCGTGACCACCTGGGGCTATGTGGCCGATCCGCTGATCTTCGTGGTCAACAAGGAGATCTGGAACAGCTGGAGCAAGGCCGACCAGGAGATCGTGCGCCAGGCCGCGATCGAAGCCGGCAAGCAGGAAATCGCGCTGGCCCGCAAGGGCCTGGTGGAAGAAGGCAAGCCCGTGCTCAAGGACATCGCCGGCATGGGCGTGACCGTCACCACGCTGACGCCCGCCGAGCGCGAGGAGTTCGTCAAGGCCACGCGCCCGGTCTACAACAAGTGGAAGACCACGGTCGGCGCCGACCTGGTGAACCTCGCCGAGAAGTCGGTCGCGGCGCGCAAGAAGTAAGCGCATCGCATTGCGCTGCCTGCGTCACGGCGCGGGCCGGCGTGCATGCGGGACGGAAGGGGCAGGGCGGCAACGCGCTGCCCCTTTTGCCTGGCGGGGCTGCGTCGGAGGTTGCTTGGGGGCTGGTTTCGGCGGGCCGCCTGTCGATCCGGTCGCCGGGCTACCGCAGGCAAGGTCGTCGTGCAATCGCCTGACCCGGGGATGGCGCGAGCTCGGTGCGCCCGCTCCAATGGGGCCTGGCTTGCGATGCCTGTCGCCAGCACGTCAGTCAAGCTTTTCTGCGAGGAGAGATTCATGCGATGGACCCTTGTTCCGTTCCTTCTGGTGCCGGCCTGCGTGCTGGCCCAGAATTCGTTGCCAGCGTTTCCCGAGGGTGCAGCGCCGCTGTCCCCCGAGGCGCTGCAGACTGCGGTCGCGGGCAAGGTGTTCAGCGTCAAACCCGCTTCCGGGCCGGCCTGGCGCTGGCAGATCAATGCCAATGGCTATTTCTTCATCAACGCGGGCAACTTCAGCGACACCGGCAAATGGAGCGTGAAGGACAGTACCTTCTGCTCCGAAGGCCGGCAGATCAAGGCCGGCTGCAACGAGATGCGCAGCGCCGGCGGTGAGCTGTACCTCAAGCGCGACAGCGGCGAAGTCGTCAAGCTCACGGTCCAGCCCTGAGGGGGCCGCGCTTCTCGGCCGCGCTTCTCGGCCGAGGTCTCATGGCCGAGGCCCGTTCGGCCCGGGTCGGGCGTGTCCATAATGCGCCATCGCGACTTTCAGGCGCTGCCTCCGACCGAATGTTCAAGTGGTTCCGCAAGACACCCAGCGCCGCAGCGGTGGGCGCGGCCGATGCCGGGCGGCCTGCCGCCGTCACACCCAGGCCCCCGCTCGGGCCGGCTGCATCGCCCCTGGCCGAAGACCGCGCCCGGAGCGAGCGGCTCAAGGCCCAGGGCAATGCCTTGTTCGCTGCCGGGCAACTGGACGAAGCGGCGCAGTGCTTCGCGCAGGCGCTGGCGGTCTGGCCCGGCCACGCCGCGGCGCACTTCAACCTCGGCCTGGTGCGGCGCGAACAGGGCCGGCTGGATGAAGCCTGCGACGCGTTCACGGCTGCCTGGCGTGCCGATGCGTCGATGGCCGACGCGCCGCAGCTGCTCGGCGCGGTCCGGCTGGTCCAGGGGCGCGCGGCGGACGCGATCGTCGCGCTGCGGGCGGCGCTCGCGATCGATCCGGCGCTGGAGCCGGCCGCCTGCGACCTCTGCCTTGCGCTGCTCTACCACGGTGAACTGGCCGAGGCGCTCGACGTCGCGCAAGCGGCGCTCGCCTTCAACCCCCGCTCTGCCGAACTGCAGGGTCTGGTCGGCGAGGTGGCGCTGCGGCGGGGCGACGCTGCGGGCGCGCTGGCCGCGCTCAAGCCGGCAGCGCAGCAGGACCCGGCTCAGCCCGAGCTGCAGGCACGGCTCGGGGCGGCCTGGGCTCTGGCAGGCGACTGGAGCCAGGCCCTGCAAAGCGTCGAGCGTGCGCTGGCGCTGCAGCCGGGGCAGCCCGATCTGCTGGCCCAGCGTGCCGCCGCGTTCGAGGCCCTGGGTCAGCATGCGCAGGCCGAGGCCGGCTGGCATGCCGCTGCCGACGCCGCCCTGCAGGCCGACTGGAAGCTCGGCCCCCTGATCGAGGCGCGCACCCGCGTGTGCGACTGGCGCGGCCGCGATGTGCTGGTGGCCCGCGCCGCCGCAGCCCTGCGCGAAGGCCGGCGGGCCCTCCATCCGTTCGCCTGGCTTGCGGTGTCCGACGACGCCGCGCTGCAGCGCAGGGCCAGCGCGATCCATGCGTCCGCCGTGCTGCCCGCAGTGCCCGGCCCGGGCGCGCACCGGCCCGTCACGGCGCGCGAGGCCGCGGCGTCGGTGGCCGGCCGTGCGCCGGGCCCGCTCCGCTCGGCCGAGCGCATCCGCATCGCCTACGTGTCGGCCGACTTCCATGCCCATGCCACGGCCTTTCTCATGGCCGAGTTCTTCGAGCGGCACGACCGCTCGCGCTTCGAGGTGAGCGCTCTGTCCTTCGGGCCGGACAGCCAGCATCCGATGCGCCAGCGCCTGGTGCGCGCCTTCGACCGCTTCGAGGACGTGCGCAGCCTCTCCGATGCGGCGGTGGCGCAGCGCCTGCGCGCGCTCGGCGTGGACGTCGCCGTCGATCTCAAGGGCTTCACCACAGACGCCCGGCCCGGCGTGTGGGCGCACCGGGGGGCGCCGGTCCAGGTGGCGTGGGTCGGCTACCCGGGCACGCTCGGCGCGGCGGCGTGGGACTACCTGCTGGCGGACGCGCAGCTGGTGGGTCCGGGGGACGAGGCGTTCTACAGCGAGCAGGTGGTGCGGCTGCCGGGCAGCTACCAGCCCAACGACGGCCGTCGGCAGATCGCGCCACAGGTGCCGACGCGCGAGGCGCTGGGGCTGCCGCAGGAGGGCTTCGTGTTCTGCTGCTTCAACAACAACTACAAGATCACGCCGCAGGTGTTCGAGGTGTGGATGCGGCTGCTGCAGGCGGTGCCGGGCAGCGTGCTGTGGCTGCTGCAGGACAACGCGCTGGCGGCGCAGAACCTGCGGCGCGAGGCGCAGGCGCGCGGGGTGGACGCGCAGCGCCTGGTGTTCGCGGCGCGGGCGCCGCTTCAGGATCACCTGGCGCGGCACGCGCAGGCCGATCTGTTTCTGGACACGCTGCCGTGCAACGCGCACACGACGGCGAGTGACGCGCTGTGGGCGGGGCTGCCGGTGCTCACCTGCAAGGGTCAGGCGTTCGCGGCGCGGGTGGCGGCCAGCCTGCTGCATGCGGTGGGTCTGCCGGAGCTGGTGACGCACAGCCTGGAGGACTACGAGGCGAAGGCGCTGGCGCTGGCGCGTGACGGCGCGGCGCTGGCCGAGCTGCGGCACAGGCTGAAGGCGCAACGCGACGGTGCGGTGCTGTTCGACGCGCAGCGGCTGTGCCGTCAGGTGGAGTCAGCCTACGAGACGATGGTCGAGCGCAGCCGCA
>JBGAIH010000033.1:0-59751 GCA_044225675.1 Burkholderiaceae bacterium | reverse complement strand
TTGGCGATCTTGGCCGTCATGTCCACCCGCCGGTTGCCCAGCGTGCTGTAGTTGTGGATGGCGTCGGAGAAGATCTTGTTGTTGCCCAGCAGCACCGTCACGTTCTCGCCGGTCACGAGCGTGGTGCCGAACAGGCCGAGTTCCTTGACCTTGCCGGTGATGCCGCCGAGCATGACGACGTCGCCCACCTTGTACGGGCGCAGCACCTGCATGAACACGCCGGCCGCGAAATGCGTCAGCAGCCCGCCCCAGGCAGTGCCAATGGCCAGACCCGCGCCGGCCAGCAGTGCGGCAAACGAGGTCGTCTTGACGCCGAAGACGTCCAGCACCGCCAGGATGAGCAGGATGTTGAGCACCACCGACACGATGGACATGAGGTAGGTGGCCAGCGTCACGTCCATCTTGTGCGTGCGCTGCAGCGCGCCCTGCACCAGCCGCGTGACGAGGCGGATCAGCCAGCGGCCGACGATCCAGGTGGCGATGGCGCCGACCACCTTCAGGCCGAAATCCACGCCTTGCGTTCCGAGAAAGGTCAGGAGGGTGTCGGTGTCCAGGGTCATGTGCAGAAAGTCCTTTCAAATGGGCCCGCAGGGTATCGAGGGTGGCATGAGTGCCGGCATGGGCCAAGGATAGCGGGATGAGCAAAGCCGACCGGCTCACCGGGTTGCCGCCCGTGGCGCAGCCGTCCTGCCGCCTGCTGGTGCTGGGCAGCTTTCCGGGCGGCGTCTCGCTGGCTCGCCGGCAGTACTACGCCCATCCGCAGAACCATTTCTGGAAGATCATGCAGGCCCTGTGGCCGAATGACCCGCTGCCCGGGCCAGAGCACTACGAGGCGCGCTGCGCCTGGCTCGGCGCGCACGGCGTGGGGCTGTGGGACGTGTACGCCGCCTGCGAGCGGCAGGGCAGCCTCGACTCGGCGATCCGCAATGCAGAGGTCAACGATCTGGCCGGCCTGCGCCGCCGCTGTCCTGAGCTCGCGGCCATCGCGCACAATGGAGGCGAGAGCTTTCGCCATGCACGCATCACGGCGGCGCTGGGGCTGCCGGTCTACCGCCTGCCATCGACCAGTCCCGCCAACGCGTCATGGTCGTTCGAACGGAAACTGACCGCGTGGGCCGAGGTGTTCGCCCGCCATGGATTGATGGAATGACCGACAAGACCCTGCAGTCGCTGCCCGAGGTGAATTTCTCGGACTGGGGCGACGTGCGCTACCTGCATCTGGGCTCCGAATGGATCCAGGGCTCGATGCTCATGGACGCGCCCAACGACATCGAGCTGGAGTACGTGCAGCGGATGATGGCCTGGCTGCTGTTCACCGAGGCCGACGCGGTGCCGGCGCAGCATGCGATGCAGCTCGGCCTGGGCGCGGCGGCCATCACCAAGTTCTGCTATCGCAAGCTCAAGATGCGGACCACGGCGATCGAGCTCAATCCCCGGGTGATCGCGGCCTGCCGCCTGTGGTTCAAGCTGCCGCCCGACTCGCCGCGCCTGCAGGTCGTGCTGGGCGACGCTGCCGAGGTCGCGGCGCATCCGCACTGGCACGGCACGGTCGACGCCCTGCAGGTCGACCTGTATGACGACGAGGCCGCCGCGCCGGTGCTCGACAGCGAGGCCTTCTATGCCGATTGCCGGCGCCTGCTCACGGCCGGCGGCTGCATGTCGGTCAACCTGTTCGGCCGCTCGTCGAGCTACGAAAGCAGCCTGTCGCACATTTCGGCAGCCTTCGGCGCCGAGGCGGTCTGGGCCTTCAAGCCGACGCGCGAGGGCAACACCGTGGTCCTGGCCCAGCGCACGCCCACGCGCCCGAAGCGGGCCGTGCTTGCCGAGCGCGCGGAAAACATCCAAACTCGCTGGGGTCTGCCCGCGCCACGGTGGCTGCGGGTTCTTCGCCCCATCCAGCCATGAGCGCCGTTCTCCCCCCCAAATCGCCCGGCAGGCCGCCTGCTGCCAAAGGCACGCCCTCCGGGCCGCTGGACTGGCGCCGTCTGGTGGAGTGGCTCGGGGCCGATGGCGTGATCGCGCCGGACGAGGTGCGGCGCACCATCGCGCGGCTGACCCAGGCCGAGAGCGCCCAGCATCCACTCGTGCGGCTGGCCAGCGTGGCCGTGCAGCGGGCCAGTGACGGCAAGCACCTGGACATCGAGATGCTGACCCAATGGCTGGCGGGCCGCAGCGGCCTGGCCTACCTGCGCATCGATCCGCTCAAGGTCGACGTGGGCAAGGTGGCCGACGCCATGAGCGCGGCCTATGCCGAGCGCCACAAGGTGCTGCCGGTGCAGGTGACGCCGACCGAGGTGGTGGTGGCCACGGCCGAGCCCTTTCTCACCGACTGGGTCGACGAGGTGGAGCGCCAGTCGCGCCGGACGGTGCGCCGCGTGGTGGCCAATCCGCAGGACATCCACCGCTTCACTGCGGAGTTCTTCGCGCTGGCCAAGTCGGTGCGTGCGGCCCAGAAGTCGGGCAGCGGTGCCAGCGGGGGCGCGAGTTTCGAGCAGCTGGTCGAGCTGGGCAAGAGCAACAAGCAGCTCGACGCCAATGACCAGGGCGTGGTGCAGGTGGTGGACTGGCTGTGGCAGTACGCCTTCGACCAGCGGGCCAGCGACATCCACCTGGAGCCGCGCCGCGAGCAGGGCGTGATCCGCTTTCGCATCGACGGCGTGCTGCATCCGGTCTACCAGATGCCCATGGGCGTGCTCACCGCCATGACGGCGCGCATCAAGCTGCTGGGCCGCATGGACGTGGTGGAAAAGCGCCGCCCGCAGGACGGCCGGATCAAGACCCGCAATCCGCGGGGCGACGAGGTCGAAATGCGGCTGTCGACGCTGCCCACCGCCTTCGGCGAGAAGATGGTGATGCGGATCTTCGACCCCGACACCACCGTCAAGGACCTGGACGCGCTCGGCTTCGCGCCGCATGACGCGCAGCGCTGGGAGGCGCTCGTCAAGCGGCCGCACGGCATCATCCTCGTGACGGGCCCCACCGGCTCGGGCAAGACGACGACGCTGTACTCCACGCTCAAGCGCGTGGCGACGGAGGAGGTCAACGTCTCCACCGTCGAGGACCCGATCGAGATGATCGAGCCGGCGTTCAACCAGACGCAGGTGCAGACGCAGCTGGACTTCGGCTTTGCCGAGGGGCTGCGCGCGCTGATGCGGCAGGACCCGGACATCCTGATGGTGGGCGAAATCCGCGACCTGGCCACGGCCGACATGGCGGTGCAGGCGGCCCTCACCGGGCACCTGGTGTTCTCCACGCTGCACACCAACGATGCACCCTCGGCCATCACCCGGCTGATGGAGCTGGGCGTGCCGCCGTATCTCATCAACGCCACCATGCTGGGCGTGCTGGCGCAGCGCCTGGTGCGCACCCTGTGCAAGCAGTGCAAGGTGCGTGACGAGGAGACCACGCGCGAGGCGCTCGACGAAGTCGTCAAGCCCTGGAAGATCAATGGCGGCTGGCGGCCCTACAAGCCTGTCGGCTGCGTGGACTGCCGCATGACGGGTTTCATGGGTCGCATGGGCCTGTACGAGCTGCTCACGGTGAGCGAGGCCTTCAAGGGCAAGGTCAACCAGGAGCCGAGCATCGACGCGCTGCGGCGTCAGGCCGTGGCCGACGGCATGCGGCCGCTGCGCCTGGCCGGCGCGCTGCGCGTGGCCGAAGGGCTCACGACCATCGAAGAAGTCCTGAGCGCGACGCCGCCGCTCGACTGATCGGCCCCTCGCAGCGCGAGGCGGCTCAAAACCAGGGTTTACCCTGATCAAATTCACTGCCGAGTCAGGTGCGACTCAGCATCGGGTCAGGAGTCGCTCAGGCGTCTTGATATAGGTGGAATCCACAACGGTATTCGGCGCGCATGCCAGCACAATGCGCCCGGATCGTTGGAAATCCAGGAGATAACACTTGAAAATCAAGAGCCAGAAAGACTTTTTCTCGGGCCTCATGTTCTCGGCCGTAGGCATCGCCTTCGCCTGGGGCGCCACCACCTACAGCGTCGGCACCGGCGCGCGGATGGGGCCCGGTTACTTCCCGCTGATGCTGGGCGTGCTGCTCGCCATCCTCGGCGCCGTGATCATCTTCAAGTCGCTGGTCGTCGAGACCGAAGACGGCGAGAAGATCGGCTCGATCGCCTGGAAGCCGCTCGGTTTCATCATCGGCGCCAACCTGGCGTTCGGCCTGCTGCTCGGCGGCCTGCCGAAGTTCGGCATCCCCGCCATGGGCCTGATCGCCGCCATCTATGCGCTGGTGTTCATCGCCAGCCTGGCCGGCGACCGGTTCAAGTTCAAGGAGGTCATCGTGCTGGCGACCATCCTGGCCGTGTTCAGCTACTTCGCTTTCATCTGGCTGCTCAAGCTGCAGTTCCCGGTGTGGCCTACTTTCATCGCAGGCTGAGGCGGGCACCATGGATCTGATCAACAACCTCTCCATCGGCTTCAGCGCCGCCTTCACGGCGCAGAACCTCATGTACGCGTTCATCGGCTGCCTGCTGGGCACGCTGGTGGGCGTGCTGCCGGGCATCGGCCCGGTCGCCACGATCGCGATGCTGCTGCCGGCCACCTACGCGCTGCCGCCCGTGGCCGCGCTGATCATGCTGGCCGGCATCTACTACGGCTCCCAATATGGCGGTTCGACCACCGCGATCCTGGTGAACCTGCCCGGCGAGTCCTCGTCGGTGGTCACGGTGATCGACGGCTACCAGATGGCCCGGCAGGGCCGGGCGGGCCCGGCGCTCGCGGCCGCCGGCATCGGCTCGTTCTTCGCCGGCTGCGTCGGCACGCTGATCCTGGCGGCGTTCGCGCCCCCGCTGACGGAGCTGGCCTTCAAGTTCGGTCCGGCCGAGTACTTCTCGCTGATGGTGCTGGGCCTGATCGGCGCGGTGGTGCTGGCCTCGGGCTCGCTGGTCAAGGCCATCGCCATGATCGTGCTGGGCCTGCTGCTCGGCCTGGTGGGCACCGACGTGAATTCCGGTGTGGCGCGCTTCTCGTTCGACATCCCCGAACTGACCGACGGCATCGGCTTCATCGTGATCGCCATGGGCGTGTTCGGCTACGGCGAGATCATCATGAATCTGTCCAAGCCGGAAGAAGAGCGCGAAGTCTTCGCGGCCAAGGTCTCGGGCCTGTTCCCCACCAAGGAGGACTTCAAGAACATGTTCCCCGCGATGCTGCGCGGCACGGCCCTGGGCTCGGCGCTCGGCATCCTGCCCGGCGGCGGTGCGCTGCTGTCGGCCTTCGCGGCCTACACGATCGAGAAGAAGATCAAGCTCAAGCCCGGCGAAGTTCCGTTCGGCAAGGGCAACATCCGCGGTGTGGCCGGCCCCGAGTCGGCCAACAACGCCGGCGCGCAGACCTCCTTCATCCCGCTGCTCACGCTGGGCATTCCGCCCAACGCCGTGATGGCGCTGATGGTCGGCGCCATGACCATCCACAACATCCAGCCGGGCCCGCAGGTCATGACCAGCAACCCGCAGCTGTTCTGGGGCCTGATCGCCTCGATGTGGATCGGCAACCTGATGCTCGTGATCCTGAACCTGCCGCTGATCGGCGTGTGGATCAAGTTCCTGACCATTCCGTATCGCTGGCTGTTCCCGGCCATCGTGCTGTTCTGCGCCATCGGCGTGTACTCCACGAACAACAACACCTGGGACATCTGGATGGTCGCGCTGTTCGGCGTCATCGGCTACGCCTTCATCAAGCTCGGTTGTGAACCAGCGCCTTTGCTGCTGGGCTTCATCCTCGGGCCGATGATGGAAGAGAACCTGCGCCGCGCGCTGCTGCTGTCGCGTGGCGACTGGAGCGTGTTCGTCACCCGTCCGCTGTCGGCCGGCCTTCTCGCCGCCGCGCTGGTGCTCGTGATCATCGTGCTGCTGCCTGCGGTGAAGAACAAACGCGAGGAAGCGTTCGTCGACGCCGACTGATCCGCTCGAGCTTCTTCCGCCTCCTGAACGGCGCCCCTTGTGGGCGCCGTTTTTTTTTCGTCGGCCGATCCAAAACCGACCATAAGGCCTAGGCCGTTTTCCACCCTCCGCGGCGAACTCCGTCCCAGAATCGGGAGGCAAGTCGTTCGTCAGTGATCAGCATGCATCGGGCCGGAGTCGGGGCTTGCACATGCTCCCTTTTTTTCTTGTTCAAGGAGAAACTCCGGTGGGAAACGCATCCTATGTGGGGCAGCTGCGCGAGGCGGTCGACGCCGAGTGGCGAGCGATCAAGCAGGGCCTGTTCTGGCGCCAGGTCCTGGCGCAGCCGGTGCCCCGCGCGCTGTATCGCGACCTGATGCTTCAGGTGTATCACTATTCCCGGCACAACTCGGTGAACCAGGCCGTGGCCGCCTTCGTTCCGGCGCCCGAGGGTCTGCTCAAGTTCGTGTACCGTCACGCGGCAGAAGAACTGGGCCACGAGCGCATGGTCATCCACGATCTGCGCAGCGTGGGACTGTTCGACGAACAGATGCTGGCCGATCCCCCCCTGCCTGCCACCGAGGCGCTGGTGGGATATCTGTACTCGGTGTCGCTGCGCTATGGCGCGATTGCCCGCCTGGGCTACAGCTTCTGGGCCGAGAGCGTCTACGACCACATCCGCGAGCCGTTCGACAAGATCTGTCAGGACCTCGGCCTGCGGCCCGCCAACGTGACCTTCTTCGGCACGCATGCGCAGGCCGACGAGGCCCATAGCCAGCAGGTCGAGGACGCCATCACGCGTTTCGCCACCACCCCGGAGGACCAGGCACTCGTGGAGCGCGTCGCCCGGACCACCTTGTTCCTGACCGGCCAGCTGCTCGAGCAGGTGGCCCGTCGCAACCCTGCGGAGGCAGCATGACACTTTCAAGAGCAGACATCGGGCCCGCCCACCATCACGGCGGCTTCGCACCCTGGGCTTCCGGGCAACCCTCCGCCTCGCGTGCCGAGCTCATCACATTGCGGCGGCTTCGTTCGGAGGTCGAGATCCGTGAGGTGGCGGGCTTGCGAGAAGCCATCGACCTGAGCGCGCACGATACGGGCAGCGCCGGCTTCACTGCCCTGGAAAAAAAAGAGACCAGCTCGGCATGGTCGGCGCGTTTGAATTCGAAGGTGACATCATAGGCACCATCCGGGTTGTACCCATGGGCCAGGGGCTCTCGCTGACCGATGAACTGATCGGTTGCCTGCCGTCCGGCACCCATGCAATTCCCGCGCGCAGCTGGGAGGTGGGACGGCTCGTCCTGGAGTCCGAGTGGCGGACCGAACCCGAGGCCTTGAGCCGCTGCCTCTTCCTCGCCGTGGACTACCTCCTGGCTCACGCCGAAGCCGACCGGCTCTACGCGTGCTGCACCCACGTGCTCAGCCGGCTGTACCGCCGATTCGGCTTTGCTGCCTTTGCGCAGGGGGTGCAGCTTCCCGGCAAGGACAAGGACTACACGCTGATCCATGGCGACGCGTCGCGTGTGTTGGCTGCGCTCGAAGGCGCCGTCCGGCACGCACCGGGGCGCCAAGCGGGAGCGATCCAATGAAGCGCGCGCAGGCTCACTGGCTCGTCCAGCCCTTTCTGGCATGCGGAAGGTTCCTGTCGGAGCTTTATACGGAATACCGGGCGTATCACCAGCACGGCCCGCGGATGTTGCACTACGCGGGAATTCTGGGCACCGTTTCATTTCCTGCCTTCTATTTCCTCAAATTTGCCCGGTCGGCCCCCGTCTATGACGACCTGGCCATACGGATCGTTGCGACGTTGGCGTGCGCGCTGCTGCTGCTCAGGCCTTACTGGCCGGCGCGCTTGCAGCGCTATTACCTGGGCTATTCCTACGGCGCGCTGGTGTTCTCCCTGCCATTCGCCTTCGTGTTCACATCCCTGATGCAGGGCGGAGGCACGATCGGGGTGGCCAACACGCTGATGGCGGTCTTCTTCGTCATCCTGATGACCGACTGGCGCAATACCGTGGTCATGCTGGTCCTCGGGATCGGCAGCGCAACGCTGGCCTACATGGCCCTGAGTCCGGATCCCGATTTCCCTGCCGAGTACGTCATGCGGATGCCGGTGCTGCTGCTCGTGACAGCCGGCGGCTGCCTGTTCAAGATCGCTTCCAACGATGCGCTGGCCCGCCGCATGCGCCACGGCTACGTGGCCCTCGCCGGCTCCATGGCGCACGAGATGCGCAATCCGCTCGGGCAGTTCCATGCCAGCCTCGAGAGCCTGAAGCAGGCGTTGCCGCCGCCATCGAGTTCCCGGCTGCCGCGCACGCTCGCCTCCGAGCAGGTCGAGGCGCTGTATCACCATGTGGCCCAGGGCGAGGTCGCCGTGCGTCGCGGCCTGCAGGTCATCTCCATGACGCTGGACGAGGTCAGCGCGCGGCCGATGGATGTCAACGCCTTCGTTCCGCTGTCGGCAGCGCTGGTCACACAGAGAGCGGTGGAGGAGTACGGCTACGAGATGGAGGAGGCGCGGGCGCGCGTGCGGATCCAGATCGTGAAGGACTTCAGCTTCCGCGGAGACGAAACGGCCTATGTTTTCGTGCTGTTCAATCTCATCAAGAACGCGCTCTTCTACGTGCCCACCCACCCCCATCTTCAAGTCCTGATCCGGGTGGAAAGAAGCCAGGTCTTCGTGGAGGACAACGGCCCCGGCATCCCGGCAGACGTTCTGCCGCGGCTGTTCGAGCCTTTCAGTTCAGCGGGCAAGTCGGGGGGGACCGGGCTGGGTCTGGCGTACTGCCGCCGTGTGATGCGGGCCTTCGGAGGCGACATCGCGTGCGCGTCCGAACCCGGCGTCTTCACGCGATTCAGCCTCACCTTGCCCGTCCTGGGCGCCATCGACAGCGATCTCTGGAATCAGGAACTCCTGGCGCGAGCCCGGGTCGCGCTCAAGGGCCGGCGCGTGCTGCTGGTCGATGACGATGCGCCCATGCTGTCGCGAATGCGCAAGAAGCTCGGCCTGCTGGGGATGGTGCTGGAAGAGGCCTACGATGGCGACGCCGCACTCGCCAGGCTCTCGAACGAACGATTCGACATCGTCGTGCTTGACGTCAACATGCCGTCGCTCGATGGCTATGCGGTGGCGGGAGAGATCCGGCGTGGCGCCGCACCGCTCAACCGGGACGTGTGCATCGTGGCGCACACGGTGGAAGCGGCGCAGGTCGCTGGCGTCAAGACGCTGAAGGCCGGCATGGACGGCTTTCTCGCCAAACCCTGCGACGAGGCGACGATGGTGCAGTCGCTCCTGCAAATGCTGGAGGCGGCGCAGCAACGTCAGGAGCTGCGATCGGGTTTGCTGGTCGGCCGCCGTGTGCTGGTGGCCGATGACAACTCCGTCACCCGCAGAGTCGTGGCAGCCTACCTGAAGCAGGCCGGCATGCATGTCGCCGAGGTCGAGCATGGGCAAGCCGTCCTCGATCGCATGCGAAGTCACGGTCCCTGGGATGCCGTGCTGATGGACGTCGACATGCCAGGCATGGGGGGCCTCGAGGCCACGCGGGCGATCCGCCGCGATCCGTCGGCGGCCCGCGACGTTCCGGTGATCGCCGTGACGGCCTATTCAGGGAGCGTTCTGGCCGAACAGGCTTTCCGAGCGGGGATGACCGGCTTTCTCGAAAAGCCCGTCGACGAGCGGACCTTGCGAGAAACGCTGGTGCGCATCATCGGGGAACGCAGCCCGGTCGCGCCGAGCGACCGCGGCGTGGCGCTGCGAGGTGACGACCTGCGCCCGGCGGAAGTCCTGCTCGACAGTCCCCGGCTCGACAATCTCCAGCGCATCGGCATGCTGGACGAACTTCTGCAGGACTTCATGCCCGCGATCCAGGCCAAGGTCGAGCGGCTCATCGAGGTGACCGGGCTGCGAGACATGGATGCGTGCCTCGGACTGCTTCATTCATTGCTGGGCATGAGCGCCGAAGTCGGCGCCCTTGCACTGCATCGGGCGGTGCGGCAGGCTTACGTGCCCTTGCGCGAAGAGCAGCGCTGGCCGGAGGACGACTGGGTTGACCGCATCGTCTTTCTCTGCGAGCAGACGGAGCGCGCCGCTTTCCTGTATGTCGAGAAGGCCGGCATGGGCTCGGGCCACTGAGGCCGCGCCGGCCCCGGCACCCCGCATCGGGCAGGCAGAGCCCGGTGAAATCAGGCAGCCACCGTGCTCCCGCCCTCACCCTCGCCCTCGCTCATGCGCCTCAGGCCGGTGAAGGCCGAGAACTCCCAGCGACGAAAGCCGACGATCATCGTGAAGCCCTCGCGATGCCTCTCGTCCATTTTCTGGTCGGCCAGATGCTGGGCCGAGAAGTCCTGGCCGAGTCGTGTCAGGCGCTCCACGAACACCGGCGCCATGGCGCGGTTGATGTTGCCGTGGACCATCAGCAGGGTCTCGCCTTCGCGGTCAAACCGGCCGCCGAAGTACTCCCCCACCACGTGGGTGAGGAAGTACTGGCGGATCGGGCCATCGCCTCGCCATTTGAAGGTCTTGGCGACCTTGAGCCGGTATCGGTTCAGCGGCTTGAGCTCGATCACGCCGAGCTTGTCGAGCTGGATCAGCTTGGCCGTGCACTCGGCCTCGGTGATGCGATAGGTCTGCACGATCTGCTCGGAGGTCCAGTAGCTCAGCACGCAGATCGCGCACAGCAGCAGCTTCGGGTCCCGGCTGACGGCCAGTTCCTGCTCATAGGTCAGCTCGCTCATGAGCGGCGTGGCCAGCGTGACGCGGCGCGACAGCTCGGCGTAGTCGGTGTTGAGCAGGCGGCAGATGTCGTCCACCCGGGTCAGTGGCATTTCCTTGCGGCTGAACATGCGCTTGATGCTGGACTCGCTCATGTCGAGCGCCTCGGCCACGTCCGCATAGGTCTTGTCCTGGGCCTTGAGTTCCTGCTTGATGACGTCGATCAAAAGCGATGTGTCCGCCATGGCTCCTCCGGTAGTGCGCACCGGTCTCTGGCCGGCAGCATTCCGATGATACGTTCCATAATCGGGGATGGCTTTCAACTACTCCAACCCCTACACCTCCACCCGCATTCCGCTGTTCGCGCGCAACGTGGTGTCGACCTCCCACCCTCTCGGGGCCCAATCAGGCCTTCGCATGCTGCTCAAGGGCGGCAATGCGGTGGACGCGGCCATCGCCGCTGCGGCCGCCATGGCCATCGTCGAGCCGGTCAGCAACGGCCTGGGCAGCGATGCCTTCTGCATCCTGTGGGACGGCAAGGAACTGCACGGGCTCAACGCCTCCGGCCGCGCCCCGGCTGCCTGGACGCCCGAGTACTTCAAGGGCAAATATGGCGGTGACGGCAAGACGCCGCCGCGCCGCGGGCTGGACTCGGTCACGGTGCCAGGCGCCATCGCGGCCTGGGTCGCGCTGAGCGAGCGCTTCGGCAAGCTGCCCTTCGCCGACCTGGTGGAGCCGGCCATCGAGATCGCCGAGCGCGGCTATCTGGTCCCGCCGGTGGTGCAACAGAAGTGGGCAGCCGCAGCGGGTGAGCTGAACGCCCAGCCCGGCTTCGCCCAGAACTTCCTGCCCTGGGGCCGGGCGCCGGAGGTCGGCGAGCTGTTCCGCTTCGAGGCAGCGGCGCGCGGCTTGCGGGCCATCGCGAACACCCGCGGCGCCGCGTTCTACGGCGGCGAGATCGCGCAGGCGATCGAGCGATTCTCGGCCGAGCAGGGTGGCAGCCACAAGGCCAGTGACTTTGCCGCCTACAAGCCGGAGTGGGTCAAGCCCATCGGCCGCGACTACCGCGGCTACACCCTGCACGAGATTCCGCCCAACGGGCAGGGCATCTCGGCGCTGATGACGCTCGGCATCCTCGAAAAGTTCGACATCGCCTCGCTGCCGGTGGACTCGGTCGATTCCCAGCACCTGCAGATCGAGGCCATGAAACTGGCCTTCGCCGACGTCTACCGCTACGTGGCCGAGCCATCGTCGATGGAGGTGACCGCCGAGCAAATGCTCGACGACGACTACCTCGCCTCGCGTGCGAAACTGATCGACATGAAGAAGGCGCAGGATTTCGGTGCGGGCAACCCGGTCAAGGGCGGCACCATCTACCTCACGGCCGCCGACGAAAGCGGCATGATGGTCAGCTTCATCCAGAGCAACTACCAGGGCTTCGGCTCCGGCTGCGTCGAGTCGCAGTTCGGCATCAGCCTGCAGAACCGCGGCCACGCCTTCAGCCTGGAGGCGGGCAACGCCAACGTGGTGGCGCCGGGCAAGCGCCCCTTCCACACCATCATTCCGGCCTTCCTCACGCGGGCGGGGCAGCCGGTCATGAGCTTCGGGGTGATGGGCGCCAACATGCAGCCGCAGGGCCATGTGCAGACCCTCGTTCGCATGCTCGACTACGGGCAGGCGCCGCAGGTGGCCTGCGATGCGCCGCGCTGGCGCTTCAACGAGGGTCTGGAAATCAACGTCGAGTCCGGGCTGGACAAGGTGACGGTCCAGGGCCTGAAGGACCGGGGCCACGTGGTCGACGTGATCGAGGACTCCTACCAGGACTTCGGCGCCGGCCAGTTCATCTGGCGTGCAGGCGAGCCGTCGGTCGAGGGCTACGTTGCCGCCAGCGACAGCCGACGGGACGGGCAGGCGGTTGGCTTCTGACGCGGCCCCGGCAGCCCGGCACACCCTGCGCTCGGGGTACGTGCTCGCGGTGCTGGGCGCCATCGGCTTCAGCGGCAAGGCCATCATCATCAAGCTGGCGTACCGGCACGGGGTGGACGCGGTCACGCTCATCATGCTGCGCATGGTGTTCGCGCTGCCGCTCTTCGTGGCCATGGCGTGGTGGGCCGGCCGCGGCAAGCCGCCGCTGGCCGGTCGGGACCTGCTGGCCGTCACGGCGCTGGGCTTCTCGGGCTACTACCTGTCGAGCATGCTCGACTTCATGGGCCTGCAGTACATCAGCGCCTCGCTGGAGCGGCTCATCCTGTATCTGACCCCCACGCTGGTGCTGGTGCTGGGCTGGGCGCTGCATGGCAAGCGCATCGGCTGGCGCCAGGCGCTGGGCATGGCCATCAGCTATGCGGGCGTGGTGGTCGTGTTCGGGCAGGAACTGAGCCTGCAGGGCAGCCATGTCGGCTGGGGCGCGCTGCTCGTGATGATCAGCACCATCAGCTACGCGCTGTACCTCGTGTTCAGCGCCGAGGTCGTCAAGCGCCTGGGCTCGCTGCGGCTGGTCGGGCAGGCCAGCATCGTCGCCTGCCTGTGCTGCATCGTGCATTTCCTGCTGGCGCGGCCGGTCGCGACGCTGGCCACGCTGGCGCCGCAGGTCATCGGGCTGTCGGTGTTCAATGCCGTGCTGTGCACGGCGGTCCCGATCCTCATGGTGATGATGGCGGTCGAGCGCATCGGCGCGGGCCTGGCCTCGCAGATCGGCATGGTCGGACCGATGGTGACGATCTTCATGGGCGTGTGGCTGCTGGGCGAGCCGTTCACCGCGTCGGTGGCGCTGGGCACGGCGCTGGTGGTCGGCGGCATCTTCGTGGTCACGCGCAGCCGTTGAGACCGGTGGCCCGTGCGGGAGGGGCGTGCTCTCGAGACCTCAGGGCAGTTCCGCGTCACCCATGCGCGCCACGATGGTGGCCGCGCGCGCCGACAGATACGGCGAGTTGGGCAGCTTCTCGAAGTACTTGGGCCGTGGCAGCATGACGGCCAGGCGCGCCGCCTCGAACGCGCCCAGGCGCGATGCGCTCTTGCGGTAGTAGTGCTGGGCAGCGGCTTCGGCGCCGAAGATGCCTTCGCCCCACTCCACGCTGTTGAGATAGATCTCGAGGATGCGCTGCTTGCCCAGCACCAGCTCGAGCGTGAGCGTCAGGACGAACTCCTGGCCCTTGCGCAGCAGCGTGCGCTCGCCCGACAGCAGCAGGTTCTTGGCCAGCTGCTGGCTGATGGTGGAGCCACCGACGATCTTGGGCGAACGCACGTTGGCGCCGGGCTTGGCCGCCTGCAGGCGCTTGGCAGCCTGCGCTTCGGCGCGGGCGTTCTTTTCCCAGGCCTTCTCCAGGGCCTCCCATTCGACGCCGTCGTGGTTGATGAAGTCGCCGTCCTCCGACGCGATCACGGCTCGCTTGAGCGTGTCGGGCAGGTCGCGGTAGGGTACCCATTGCTGGCGCCAGCGCAGCGTGCCTTTGCCGCTCACCTGCTGCCAGGCTTCTGACCGCTGGAAGGTGGTGGACTGCGGGTCGACGGCCAGCATCAGCACGATGCGGCCGATGAAGAAAACCTCCAGCAGCACGCCGGCCAGCAGGGCCAGGCTGATCCAGCGTACCAGGGGCTTCATCGGCGGCTCAGCCCAGCGTTGCGCGCAGCTCGGCCAGGACCTGGGCCGAAGGCGGACGCACGCCGCGCCAGAAGACGAAGGATTCGGCCGCCTGCTCCACCAGCATGCCCAGGCCGTCGCGGGCGACGGCGCCGTGGGCACGGGCCCAGTCCATGAAGCCGCGGGCCGGCTCGCCATACATCATGTCGTAGGCCAGCGTGCCTTCGCGCAGCACGGCGGCGCTGACCGGCACCTCGCCGCCGGCCAGGCTGCTGGCGGTGCCGTTGATGACCACGTCGAAGGACTCGGGTGCGTTCTGCAGGCCGCAGGCCTGAAGTTCGGTGCCCAGACGCAGCGCCAGCGCCGCGTGGCGCGCCTGCAGCGCCGCGGCCTTGTCGGTGGTGCGGTTGGCAATGACGATGCGGCGCGCGCCGGCTTCGATCAGCGGGCCGAGCACGCCGGCGGCAGCGCCGCCTGCGCCAAGCAGCAGCACGCTGCGGCCGGCCAGCGTGAAGCCGGCGTTGCGCTCGATGTCGTGGACCAGGCCGACCCCGTCGGTGTTGTCGGCGTGGATGCCGTCGGCCTCGAAGCGCAGCGTATTGCAGGCCTGCGCCAGGCTGGCGCGCGCGCTCGCGTGCTGCACCAGCGCCGCCGCCTGGAACTTGAACGGCACGGTGATGTTGCAGCCCTTGCCGCCCTCGGCTCGGAAGGCGGCCAGGCCCTGGGCGAATCCGTCGAGCGGGATCAGCCGCTTGCCGTAGCTGAGCTTCTGGCCGGTGAGTTCGGCAAAGCGGGCGTGGATCCACGGCGACTTGCTGTGTTCCACCGGGTTGCCCATGACGCAGTAGGTGTCCATGACGGTGCGGATGTCGGTTTGGCGGCGGGGCCACTGCGCCCGTTGCCCGGCTCGCAGGCCGGGGCGGCTTCAGCGGCTGGTGAGCTTGGTCTCGAGGGTTTCCTCGCGCGTGAACTTGAAGCGGGACACCACGACGATCTGGTCGGCCTTGCGGCGCATGGCCTCGCTGAACCGCCCGAACGGCCCCGCGTTGCGGGCGATGGCCTGGGCGCGGCGGTCGAGCGTGAGATTGCCCGAGGTCTCGACGATTTCGGTCTCGATCACGCGGCCGTCATGGTTGACGGTGACGATCATCGTCAGCTCGCCATACAGCTTGCGGCCGGCCGCTTCCGGGAAGTTCTCGGTGCCCTTGTCCTCGATCTTGCGGCGCAGACTGTCGTAGTAGACGGCGTACACCTCCTCGCGCGTGGCGGGGCTGATGTAGCGCTTCTTGGGCCGGGCGTTTTCCTCGTTGATGCGCCGTTCGATCTCGGCCAGGAGCTTGATCAGCTGGCGGCGCTTTTCCTCGCGCGCGGCGACTTCGGGGTTGTTGCTCGGCTGCTTCGGGTCGGGCGGTGGCAGCGCTGCCAGCGCGCGCTTGATCTGTGCGAGCAGGAGGGTCTGCTGCTCCTGCATGGCTTCGATCTTGCGCTGGGCATCTTCATGGGAGTCGCCGAGTTCGGTCAGGGCCGAGGGCGGCAGCGGTGTGGTGGCGCGGCCCTTGTCGGCGTCGCCGCCACCGGCCAGTGAGGATTGGGCGATGGCCGTGGCCTTGTCGGGCCGCTCATTGGCCTTGGCATTGACCAGGATCACCTCCAGCGGCGTGTCCTGGAACACCCGGTTGAAGCTTTCCGGATCGACGAAGCGGACCGTCAGCAGCACCGCATGGACGGCGACGGAGACGCCGAGCGCAATCTGGAGGGTGCTGAGGGACCGCAGGTTCACGGAGCAGGATTATCCGCTGAAGCGGGTGCGGTTTCGTTCACATCGACCGCAATCGCGATCGGGCCGGCCGCCACTTCGTCGTCCTCGCCGCTGTCGGCTTCGTCGGCGCCCACCGACGGCGCGGCGTCAAGCCGCTCGATCACGGTGCCATGCACGTCCAGCGTGATCTCGTCGATCCGGCCGAGCCTGACCCGCACGCGCGCGCCGCGCGGCAGGTCCTGCGAGCCGAGCACGCCCAGCACCAGCGGCAGCTCGTCGGCGCGCACCAGGCCTTCGCGGAAGGCGGTGGCGGTGAGTTCCCCGATGCCCTGCTGCTCCAGGTACTTGAGCGTCCAGAAGCGCTCCATGCCGGCCTGGTAGGCGTTGTAGGCGCTGTAGGCTGCGTCGAAGCCCGAGATGATCGAGAACAGCTCGGCGTCCTTGGGCTTGAACGGCGCCGCCAGCGCGGCGGTGCGCCCGTGCCGCGCGCAGGCGATGATCTGCCACTGATTGACCAGGTCCACATAGCGGCGCAGGGGCGAGGTGCTCCAGGCATAGCTTTTGACGCCGATGCCGGCATGGGGCAGGGCCTTGGTGCCCATGCGGACCTTGACGCCAGGCGCCATGCTGGCCTGGCTGCGGTAGATGCCGGGCACGCCCAGCTCGTGCAGCCAGCTGCCCCAGGTGCTGTTGGCCAGGATCATGGCTTCGGCCACGATCAGGTCCAGCGCCGCGCCGCGCTGGCGCACGGTGATCTGCACCTGCTCGGAGCCGTCGGGTTCGGCGCCGTCGTTGCCGACGAGGCGGAAGTTGTAGTCGGGCCGGTTGAAGTTCTCGGGCTTGCCGCGCACGATCTCGCGCTGCGCCTTGAGGTGCCGCGCCAGCCGGAACAGGAAGGCCAGCGAGGCCCGCGGCACCGGCAGCGCACCGGCCGTGGTGTCGGGGGAGCCGGCGTCTTCGAGCCAGGCTTCAGTCACCAGCCCGTCGAGACGGTCGTGCCGCAGGTTGGCTGCGATCGGCACCCGTTCTAGCCGGGTCGTGCTGCCAGTGACCGCGAGCGTGGCTTCGTCGAGCGTCACGTACAGCGACACGGCCGGGCAGTCCCGGCCCTCCTGCAGGGTGTAGGTCTGCACCACGTCGTCCGGCAGCATGGTGATCTTGTAGCCGGGCATGTAGACGGTGGACAGCCGCTGCCGCGCCACGGCGTCGATCGCATCGGCCGGCTGGATCGCCAGGCCGGGCGCGGCGATGTGAATGCCTACCGTCACGGTGCCGGTGCCCAGGCCCTGCACCGACAGCGCGTCGTCGATTTCGGTGGTCTGGGAGTCGTCGATCGAGAAGGCCTGGACCGCTGCCAGCGGCAGCTCGTCGCGGATCGCAGGTGCCTGCAGCGGCGCGAAGCCTGTGCCCTTGGGAAAGTTCTCGAACAGGAAGCGCTTCCAGTGGAACTGGTAGGCCGAGTCGATCGCACCAGCCTTCTGCAGCAGGTCGAGCGGCGCCAGCCGGGTGGCGCGCGAGGCGTCCACCACCGCCTTGTATTCGGGTGCGTTCTTGTCGGGCTTGAACAGAATCCGGTAGAGCTGCTCGCGGATCGGCGCCGGGCAGCTGCCGGCGGCGAGTTCGTCGGCCCAGGCCTGGATCTGGGCCTGCACCAGTCGCTTCTTCTCGATGGCGGCGAGCGCCTGCTGCAGCACCTCGGCCGACGCCTTGCGAAAGCGCCCCTTGCCGGCGCGGCGGAAGTAATGCGGCGCCTCGAACAGGCGCAGCAGCATGCCGGCCTGCTGCTGCAGCGTGGCCTGGGCGCTGAAATAGTCGCGGGCCAGATCGGCGAAGCCGAACTCCTCCTCCGGCGAGAACTCCCAGGCCATGTCCAGCTCGATCCCTTGCGCCACGGCCTGGGCCTCGGCCATGAAGTCGTCGGGCGATGGCTTGTCGAACTTCAGCAGGATGTTGGCGGCCTTGACCTTGACGCGCTTTCCGCTGGCCAGCTCCATCTGGGCGGACGACTCCGCCTCGGACAGCACACGTGCGGCCATGAACTTGCCGGCTTCTTCGAACAATGCAAACATGCGCGGCATTGTCCCATGCCGTCCTCTTGCCCCCGGTGCGCAGGGGCCGGCCGGGCCGGGCCGGGCGCTCAGGTCAGGTCCAGGAAGCTGAGGACCTCGTCGATGTGGTCGTCGAAGTCGCCGAGCGCGTGGTCGCCGCCTTCCAGCAGCTTGACGCGGGCGCCCGGGTAGCGGCCGGTCATCTCGCGCCAGTCGAGCACTTCGTCGCCCTTGGCGATCACCGCGAAGTAGCGCTCGGGATGCGCCGGGCCACCGCAGGCGAGCTCGCGCAGTTCGTCGACGAAGCGCGGCTCGAAGAAAAAGCGCTCCTGCGGATCGTGCCAGGCGGTCTGCTCGCCGATGTGGCGCGCCAGGTCGCGCGCCGGGTCGACCGCCGGGTTGAGCAGCACGGCCCGGCAGCCGGTCGCCTCGGCCACATGCGTTGCGTAGAAGCCGCCCAGCGAGGAGCCGATCACGCCCATGGCGTCGCGGGGCCAGCGCGCGATGCCGGCCATCAGCTGCGCCATCGCCGCGCGCGGCGACGGCGGCAGCTGCGGGCACCACCAGGTCACATGCGGGTGGTCCTGCGCGACGCGCGCCGCCACCTGGCGCGCCTTGGCCGATTGCGGGGACGAGCGGAAGCCGTGCAGGTAGAGCAGGTGGGTGGTGGGCATGCACGATGATACGCAGCAGCGCCGCCGCCAAAGAAAAAAACCCGCCGGGATGTCCGGCGGGTTTCGGTGCGAGAGCCCGGGGTGATGGCCCCGGACTGCGCGATCTGGCGGATCAGCGGCGCGAGCCGGTGACGCTCACCGCATCGCCGTCGGTGGGGGCGAAGGAGCCTGAGCTCACCGTGCCGTTCAGGAAGCCGAAGTTGCCGGTGAAGACGCCGTCGGGGAAGGTGATCGACACCGCGCCCGTCGCCGGGTCGGAGAAGGTGTAGGAGCACTCGTCGGTGCCGGAGCTGCCGTCCGGATCGTTCCAGGTGCAGGTGACGCTGCCGTCATTGCGGATCGAAACGGTCGTGAAGCCGCCATCGCCGCTGGTCAGGCGCCAGTCGCCTGCGTAGGAGGTGGTGGTCAGCGCCAGAGAGGTCTCCGGGTTGATCGTGCTGAGGCCAAGCTGGGTCAGCAGGGCATTGGCACCGGTCAGGTTCAGGCGTGCCGAGGCGTTGACGTTGGTGCGGTTCTGGTAGCCGAAGTAGACGCGGCCTCCCCGCTCCACGAACACGCGCTGGTAGCTCAGTGCGCTGAACTGTGCGGGCTGGTTGGCCAGCGTCATCACGCGCGCATCACCCTGCGTGACGATGCTGTAGGTGCCGGTGCCCGCGAGGTTGCAGTTGCGCGGCGAGCCGTCGGTCGAGCGCTGCTGGCAGGCGTAGTACTTGACCACGTTGCCGGCGCCGAAGGCCACGCGCAGCAGGGTGTTGGTCGTGAAGTAGCCCGACTGGATGCCACCCGTCGTCGCCGTGCCCAGCACGCCGACGCTCTGGGTGGTCGCGCCCCACCATTCATTGCGCGGGCCGCTGCTGACCGTGGCGGTGCCGGAGTTCGTCGTGATGACGATCGTGCTGGTGCCGTAGACGCACGGGGTGCCCGGTGCGCGGCTTGCCATGCTTTCAAGCGTCGGCGCCGCAGCCGTGTAGCTCGAGGAGGGCGTGGACCCGGTGATGGACGCGCAGCGCGCGGTGTTGTCGCTGGGCGAGGTCTTGCCGGCGGCGGCATCGGCGTCCGCCTGGAACACCACGTTGCCGGTGCCGGGATAGTAGGCGAAGGCGGTCGTCAGCGGCGTGTTGGTCTGGTAGAGCAGGCGCGAACCGGTCGGGAAGGTCGCCGAGCCGAGGGCGCTGCTGGCGCTGGCGATGCTCAGGTTGGTGTACCCGGCGTCCCGGATCTGCTGGTAGACCGACAGCATGGTGCGGCCTGCCACGTCGAACGTGGCGCGCTGCTGACGGCCGGTATCGAGCTTGTCGCAGTACTCGTAGTAGCTGTTGCCCGAGGCGTCGCGCGGGTAGCCGATGCTCTCCTGGTTGAAGCCGCAGGTCACCCAGGCGGTGCCGTTGTAGTGCAGGTCGGCCTGCCGGCTGGGATCGGAGCCGGTGTTCCAGCGCGCCACGGGACCGTTCGAGCTGCGGCGGGCGCGGCGCTCCACATATTTCGTGTTGCCCGAGGCATCCGGCGTGTTCTGCGCCAGCGACGACGTGAAGGCCCGGATGAACCAGTTGGACAGGTTGCTGTAGTTCAGGCCGGCCAGGGAGGCATTCGCCACCGGCGGCTCGGTCGTCGTGCCGCCGGAGCCAGATGCCTGGTTGTTGATGGCCACAACCGTGCCGACCGAGGACGTTGTCAGGCCGTTGCTGGTCACGATGTTCGACGCGGCGGCCAGCAGGGCGGCCTCCTTCGCGGCGGCGTCGGCTGCGTTGGTCACGCTGGGGTCGGTCAGCGCGGTCAGCAGGTTCGGCAGCAGTTCCAGCAGCTTGCGCTGCACGGCGGCGTCCAGGTCGGCCTTGGTGATGGTGGTGTTGTCCAGTGCGGTGGTTCCCACGGCGCCCTGAACGGCGTTGTTCTGCTGCTGCGTGACCACCACGACCATGCGGGCCACGGTACCGGCGGTCTGGGCTTCGGGCGTGGTGCTCTTGGTGAAGTCCTGGAACAGCGACACGTTCAGGCCCGTCTGCAGTTTCACGGCCGCTTCGGCGTCGGCGCTGCTGACACCGGTGTTCTCGATCACGGTCTGCACCAGCGTGGTCAGCGGGCTGACCACGGCGGGCTTGTCGGCCGGCGCCTGCATGGTGAACGGAATGGTCACCGGGCCGTGGTCCGCGTCGACCGCGTCGGTGCCGACAATCGCCAGCACGGGGTACTTGCCCACGTCGTCGGGCGATACCTGGAGGTTCACGTTGCCGGCTGCGTCGGTGCGGCCGGACGGTTCGCCTGCGTCGCAGGCCCCGTTGCTGTTCTTGTCAAGGCAGACGAGCGCATTGCGGATGGCGCCGTCGATCACGGTCACCGGGACGCTGGCCGTGGTGGCCGTGGGCGTGTCCGAGCCGCCGCTGCCGCAGGCGGACAGAGCGAGCAGGGCGGCACTGGTGAGCGCCCAGCCTGCAAATTTAAGTCTTTGGTTCATCGAGGACCTCCAGATGGATGGGAACGGACCCGGCGTACGGGCCCCTATACCCTTGTTACTACCGGTTTCACGTAGGCGAGAGTAGATGAATGCATGGGGCTTTTCATCCCACAAACAGGGTATTTGCCTTGGCTTGCCGATCCGGGCGCCGGGACGGACACCGGTCCGGGCGGCGGGCTCCCATACTCATGGGAGTGCCGGCCGTGGCTCCTGAGTGCTGCGGGCCGTATGCTCGACGCCTTGATCGGAACAACCAGGAGCGAGGATGTGTCAACCGTGTGGCGCGTGATGATCGTCGAGGACGACGCCCCGATGCGCGAGTTCTTCGCATTGAGCGTCGCCCGCCACCCGGAGCTGGCGCTGGCGGCCGAGTTCGGCACGCTGGCCGAGGCGCGCGCCTGGCTGCAGGATCCCGCGCATGCGGTGGATGTGCTGCTCACCGACCTGGGCCTGCCTGACGGCAGCGGGCTCGACCTGATCCGTCACATGATGCAGGTGCAGCCCGCCTGCGAGGCGCTGGTCATCTCGATGTTCGGCGACGAGGACAACGTGCTGGCCAGCATCGAGGCCGGCGCGCTCGGCTACATCCACAAGGACTCGGCGCCCGAGAACATCGCTCACACCATTCTGGAGATGAAGGCGGGCGCCTCGCCGATTTCGCCGATGATCGCGCGTCGTGTCCTGGCCAAGTACCGGGCGGCCGTCGCGCTGGACCGCGAAGCCGTGGCGCGCGCTCGGCAGCAGGCCGCATCGCAGCTGCCGGGTCAGGCGCCATCCCAGGAAGTGCCTCTGCTGTCCGGCAAGGAACAGCAGGTCCTCGAACTGATCTCGCGGGGATTCTCGTATGCCGAGATCGCCCGCCTGCAGTCCGTCAGCGTGCACACGGTGCAGACCCACATCAAGAATCTCTACGGCAAGCTCGCCGTCCACTCGAAGAACGAAGCCGTCTTCGAGGCCACGCGGCTGGGGCTGCTGCCCCGGCATGGCTGAGGCGCTGCCGCAGCGCCAGGCGCTACCATCGCTGGCATGATGTTGCGTTTGCGGGCCGGCCGATGGTTCAGGGGCTTGCCGGGGCTGATGGTGGTCCTGCTGTTCTGGCTGGCACCGGGTGCCTGGGCGCAGGCGGCCACGCTGACCATCGACTCGGCGCGTGCCGTGGTCACCGTCGAAGGCCTGACGACCTCTTCGGACGTGCGGCTGCCCTACCATTGGGACCGGGTGCAGCGCACCCATCCGGGCACGGCGCTTCTGCGCATGCAGTTCGAGCTGCCGGAGCCGAGCTTCCAGGACGTGGGCGAGCCCTATGCCCTGTACTTTGCGCACCTGGGCAATGCGGCGGACATCTTCATCAACGGCACCTTGCTGGCGCAGCTCGGCGAGGTGAGCGTGCCCAATGGCGACGACTATGCCAAGAGCCCGCAATACGTGACGATCCCGCCGCAGCTGCTGCAGCATGTCAATGTGCTGACATTGCGTCTGCGTGCCGACGCGGGCCGGCGCGCCGGGGTGTCGACCATTCTCGTCGGGCCGGCGCGCCAGGTGCTGCCACATTACAAGCGCGACTTCACGCTGCGCTACGCCGTGTCGCTTGCGGTGACCGGCATCAGCATCCTGGTGGGTGCGCTCGCCCTGGCGCTGTGGCTGACGCAGAGCGACCCCGGACACCTGCTGGAGACGCGGCGCGACTCTCTGTACCTCTGTGCCGGCGTGGCCGAGCTGTGCTGGGCCTTGCGGGTGGGGGACGTGGCCATCGAACACCCGCCGCTGGCCTGGCCGTGGTGGGGCATCGTGGCCACCGCCGCGTTCTCGGGCTGGATCTGCTGCATCGCGCTGTTCTGCCACCACGTCGCCGGCTGGCACCGGCACTGGACGATGCCGTGGTTCCGCAGCGGCATGCTGGCGCTGTTCCTCACGTCGATCGGCGCTGCCTTTCTGTCGCTGCAGTTCCACCACCCGGTCTATCTCACGGCCTGGCTGGGGTTTGCCAACCTGTTTTTCGTCATGTACGCGGGCTTCTACCTGTGGGCGGCCTGGCGGGCGCGGGAGCCGGCGCGTTTGCTGCTCGCGCTGGCGGGCACGCTCAACGTGATCGTCGGCGTGCGCGACTGGATCACCATCCGCATCAGTGGCGACCTCGCCGAGATCACCTGGATCCGTTATTCGTCGGTGCTGTTCGGCCTGGTGCTCGGCTACATCGCCATCTCGCGCTTTCGCACCGCCACGGCGCAGGCGCGCGATCTGTGGGCCACGCTCGAGAGCCGCGTGCTGCTCAAGGAAGCCGAACTGCAGCGCTCCTACGCCAAGGTCGAGACGCTGGCGCGGGAGCAGGCACGCGCCAGCGAGCGTTCGCGCATCCTGCGCGACATGCACGACGGCGTCGGCTCGCACATCAGCGCGGCGATCCGCCAGCTGCAATCGGGCAAGGCCAGCTCGGACGAGGTGCTGGCCACGCTGCGCGGCTCGCTGGACCAGCTCAAGCTCTCGATCGACGCGATGAACCTGGCGCCCGGCGACATCACTGCGCTGCTGGCCAACCTGCGCTACCGGCTGGAGCCGCGCTTTGCCGCCTCCGACGTGGAGCTGCAGTGGGACGTGGACGCCTTGGCGCCGCTCGAGCGGCTGGACGCCGCCGCCATGCGCCAGCTGCAGTTCATGGTGTTCGAGGCCCTGTCCAATGTTCTGCAGCATGCGCAGGCCAGCGTGCTGCGGATCGAGGCGCACGCCGTGCCGGGCGAGATCGCCCTGCGCATCATCGACAACGGATGCGGCTTCGACACGGCGCGGCCCCTGCGCAAGGGCCTGCAGTCGATGCATGAGCGGGCCGGCGCCATCGGCGCGCGGCTGGTTCTGGCCAGCGAGCCCGGCCGCACCGTGGTGGAGATCCGCCTGCCGGCAGCCTGAGCCTGAGGATCTGCTCGCCTGCTGACCTGCTGACCTGCTGACCTGCGAAAGCGGCGGAGGGGCAAGCCGATCGCGGGATAATCGCGCCCCATGGCAGCCGTTCTTGAAAAACCTTCGCTCTGGCAGCGCGCCTCGCCGATGCTGCGGGGCTTCGACGGCCCGCTTGCCTTCGCGGTGTTCCTGCTGGCCTGTGCCGGGCTGCTCACCATGTATTCCTCCGGCTATGACCACGGCACCCGCTTCATGGACCATGGCCGCAACATGCTGATCGCCGGCGCGATCATGTTCGTCGTGGCGCAGGTGCCGCCCCAGCGCCTGATGAGTTTTGCGGTGCCGCTGTACACGCTGGGCGTGGCGCTGCTGATTGCAGTCGCGATCTTCGGCATCACCAAGAAGGGGGCCAGACGCTGGCTCTACCTGGGCGTGACGATCCAGCCCAGTGAAATCCTCAAGATCGCCATGCCGCTGATGCTGGCCTGGTGGTTCCAGAAGCGCGAAGGGCAGTTGCGCCCGCTCGACTTCCTCGTCGGTGGCGTGCTGCTGGCGGTGCCGGTAGGCCTCATCATGAAGCAGCCCGACCTGGGCACGGCCATCCTGGTGCTGGCCGCCGGCCTGTCGGTGATTTTCTTCGCGGGCCTGAGCTGGAAGCTCGTGCTGCCGCCGATGATCGCGGCCATCGTCGGCATCGCGACGCTGGTCATCCTGGAGCCGCGCCTGTGCGCCGACGGCGTGCGCTGGGTGGTGCTGCACGACTACCAGCAGCAGCGCATCTGCACGCTGCTCGATCCGGGCAAGGACCCATTGGGCAAGGGCTTTCACATCATCCAGGGGATGATTGCCATCGGCTCGGGCGGGGTGCTGGGCAAGGGCTTCATGCAGGGCACGCAGACCCACCTGGAGTTCATCCCCGAGCGCACGACCGACTTCATCTTCGCGGCGTTCTCCGAGGAGTTCGGCCTGCTGGGCAACCTGTGCCTGATCGCGGCCTTCATCTTCCTGATCCTGCGGGGCCTGGCCATCGCGCTGGAGGCGCCGACGCTGTTCTCGCGCCTGCTGGCCGGGGCGATCACGTTGATCTTCTTCACCTATGCCTTCGTCAACATGGGCATGGTCAGCGGCATCCTGCCGGTGGTGGGCGTCCCCCTGCCGTTCATCAGCTATGGCGGCACCGCCATGGTCACGCTGGGCATGGGCCTGGGCATCCTGATGTCGATCTCCAAAGCCAAGCGCCTGGTTCAGTCGTGAAGGCGGTCGCGTCGTGAAGCCGGTCGCGGTCGTCGGTGCGGGCAACATGGGCGGGGCGATGGCGGCCCGCCTGCTCTCGCTCGGCTGGCCGGTGCAGGCCTGCGACGTCGATCCGGCCCGCCAGAGCGAGCAGCGGGCACTGGGCGCCGTGGTCTGCGACACGCCGGCCGCCGCCGCAGCCGCCGCGCAGGCGCTGATCGTCTGCGTGGTCGATGCCGGTCAGGCGACCGAGGTGCTGTTCGGCCCGCAGGGCGCGGCTGCCGCCCTGCCGCCGGGCGCCGCCGTGCTGCTGTGCCCCACCATCGCGCCGCAGGACACCGAGACGCTGGCAGTGCGCCTGGCGGCCCTGGGCCTCGCGCCGGTCGATGCGCCCATGTCCGGTGGACCGGCCCGCGCGCGCGACGGCACCATGAGCCTCATGGTTGCCTGCGACGCGGGCCTGTTCGAGCGGCTGCAGCCTCTGCTGGCGGCGCTGTCCGGCAAGGTCTTCCACGTCGGCGAGCGGCCCGGCGATGGCGCACGGACCAAGCTCGTCAACAACCTGCTGGCGGGCATCAACCTGGGCGGTGCAGCCGAGGTGCTGGCGATGGCGGAGGCGATGGGGCTGGACCTGGCGCGCACGCTGGACGTGATCGAGCAGTCCAGCGGCCAGAGCTGGATCGGCTCCGACCGCATGCGTCGCGCCATCGCTGGTGACTATGCGCCGCGCGCCCACGTCACGCTGCTGGCCAAGGACACGCGGCTGGCGGTGGAGGCCGCGCGGGAGGCGGGCTTTGAAGGGCCGCTTGGCCCGCTCGCGGCCGGGCTGTTCGCCAGGGCGCTGGCGTCGGGACTCGCGGGCGAGGATGACGCGGCCCTCTTCAAGCTGCTGCGCCAGCCGACCCCGCCGGCGCGCGGGTGATCTCCGCAGCCTAAAATGGTTCGATGATCTCCCGCGAACCCACGATTGAACGCCTGGCCACCGCGCGCAGCCTGCTGCTCGCGCCGTTTGGCCTGGACGAGTCCCACCTGGCCCGCGCACTGGCCGAAATCACCGCCCATCGGGTGGATGACGCCGACCTGTACTTCCAGTACACGCGCAACGAAGGCTGGAGTCTGGAGGAGGGGATCGTGAAGACGGGCTCCTTCAGCATCGACCAGGGCGTCGGCGTGCGCGCGGTCAGCGGCGAGAAGACGGCCTTCGCCTACTCCGACGACATCTCCGAGGCGTCGCTGCTCGATGCCGCGCGCACGGTGCGCTCCATCTCCTCGGCCGCGCAGAACCGCAAGGCGCGGGTGCCGGCGCGCCGCGTCGCGTCCAGCCGCAAGCTCTATGGCGCGCAGGATCCGATCGCCTCGCTCGACAGCGCGCAGAAGATTGCGCTGCTCGGCCGCGTCGAGCAGCTGGCGCGTGCGCGCGACCCCCGCGTGTCGCAGGTGATGGCCGGGCTGGCAAGCGAATACGACGTGGTGATGGTGGCTCGCGCCGACGGCACGCTGGCCGCCGACGTGCGGCCGCTGGTGCGTCTGAGCGTCACGGTGATCGCCGAGCAGAACGGCCGCCGCGAAATGGGCTCCGCCGGTGGTGGCGGCCGCTTCGGCCTGGCCTATTTCGACGAGGAGCGCATCAACGAGTACGTGGGCGAGGCCGTCAAGGCCGCGCTGACCAACCTGGAGGCGCGGCCGGCGCCAGCTGGCGAGATGACCGTGGTGCTCGGCCCCGGCTGGCCCGGCATCCTGCTGCACGAGGCGATCGGCCACGGCCTGGAGGGTGACTTCAACCGCAAGGGATCGAGCGCCTTCAGTGGCCGCATCGGCAAGCGAGTGGCCGCCAAGGGCGTCACCGTGCTCGACGACGGCACGATCGCCGACCGCCGCGGCTCCCTCAATGTCGACGACGAGGGCAACGCCTCGCAGCGCAACGTGCTCATCGAAGACGGCATTCTGCGCGGCTACATCCAGGACTCGATGAACGCCCGCCTCATGGGCGTGGCGCCCACCGGCAACGGCCGGCGCGAGAGCTACGCGCACATTCCGATGCCGCGCATGACCAACACCTACATGCTGGGCGGCGACAAGGCTCCGGAGGAGATCGTCGCGAGCATCAAGAAGGGCCTCTATGCCACCAACTTCGGCGGCGGCCAGGTCGACATCACCTCGGGCAAGTTCGTCTTCTCGGCCAGCGAGGCCTTCTGGGTCGAGAACGGCAAGATCCAGTACCCCGTGAAGGGCGCGACCATCGTGGGCAACGGCCCGGACGCGCTCACCCGCGTCACCATGATCGGCAACGACATGCGCCTGGACAGCGGCGTCGGCACCTGCGGCAAGGAAGGCCAGAGCGTGCCTGTGGGCGTGGGCCAGCCGACGCTGCGCATCGACGGCCTGACCGTCGGCGGCACCGCCTGAAGCGGCGCGGCACGACGGGACGCAGGCACGGCAGGGCGCAGGAACCAGGCGCAGCACCCCAGGCGCATTGCAGGGCAACCGGCCATGACCACCTCGCGCCTGCCGATCGATCCGTCCACCCATCTGCCGAGCATCCACAGCTTCGGCGACCTGAGCAACTTCCTGCGCTCGGCCGTGGCCGACGAGGAGTCGCGGCTGGTGGGCGAGAGCATGGGCACGCTGGCCAGCCACATCGAGGCCATCGTCGCCGGCCTCAAGCTCAACACCGATCGGGACTACGTGGCGCCGATGCTCATGGATCTCATGACCATCCTGCGCGAGCACCGGGCGATGGTCATCGCGCTGAGCCCGGCCTGGCGCGGACTCTATGAATACGCGTCCTATCTGCAGGCGCTCAACAACTTCCGCGTGCTCATCGGCCAGTGGCTGCTCCAGGGCAGCGGCCGCAAGCTCGACCCGGCCATGATGGCGGACTTCGAACTCATCGCCTGGCGCACGCTGGGCGAGGGCATGCTGATGGTCGACATGTATGACCAGTGGCGCGGCCAGGAGCAGCAGGGCGAGTCGGCCCTGGGCTCGCTCGACGAAGAGCGGCTGGCCCGCGCGCGCAACTGGTGGGACAAGCTGCGGGGCTGATGGCCCTGCTGCTCCCTGTTCCGGCTGCGACGGCGCTGGCCGGCCTGATGCGCCGCCGCCACATCCGGCGGTCCGGGCTGCTGGCGGGGCCTCAAGTCTGTGCTACATTGCCTGCATGCACGCAGCGCGTTTTTATTTTTTTGCTTACTTCTGGTTTTCGACCCCGGCGGTTGAGAGGCCTGTACGTACCTGAAAAGTAGCGCACCGAACTCCCGAAACCGCCGGCAACCCCGGCGGTTTTTTTATGTCCGTTTTCCAGATCAGCAAGGAGCCCCAGATGAATGCCAAAGCCACCACCAGCGCAGACCCCTGGTACGGGAACGTCGAGAAGACCAGCCAGACCGACGACGAACGCATCAAGGACATCACCGTGTTGCCGCCCCCCGAACACCTCATCCGCTTTTTCCCGATCCGCGGCACGCCCGTGGAGTCGCTGATCACCCAGACGCGACGCAACATCCACAACATCATCCGTGGCAAGGACGACCGGCTGCTCGTGGTGATCGGGCCCTGCTCGATCCATGACCCGCAGGCCGCGCTGGAGTACGCGCGCCGCCTGAAGGCCGAGCGCGAGAAGTACGCCGGCACGCTCGAGATCGTGATGCGCGTGTACTTCGAGAAGCCCCGCACCACCGTGGGCTGGAAGGGGCTGATCAACGATCCCTACCTCGATGAGAGCTACCGCATCGACGAAGGCCTGCGCATCGCGCGCCAGCTGCTCATCGAGATCAACCGCATGGGCCTGCCGGCCGGCAGCGAGTTCCTCGACGTGATCTCGCCGCAGTACATCGGCGATCTGATCTCCTGGGGCGCGATCGGCGCGCGCACCACCGAAAGCCAGGTGCATCGCGAGCTGGCGTCGGGCATCTCGGCGCCCATCGGCTTCAAGAACGGCACCGACGGCAACATCCGCATCGCGACCGATGCGATCCAGGCGGCCGCGCGCGGCCACCACTTCCTGTCGGTGCACAAGAATGGCCAGGTCGCCATCGTGCAGACCCAGGGCAACAAGGACTGCCACGTCATTCTGCGGGGTGGCAAGGCGCCCAACTACGACGCGGCGAGCGTCGCCGCCGCCTGCAAGGAACTCGAGGCGGCCAAGCTGCCTGCCACGCTGATGGTCGACTGCAGCCATGCCAACAGCAGCAAGCAGCATGAGCGGCAGATGGACGTGGCGCGCGACATCGCGGCCCAGGTCGCGGGCGGCTCGCGCCAGGTGTTCGGCCTGATGATCGAGAGCCATCTGCAAGCCGGCGCCCAGAAGTTCACGCCCGGCAAGGACGACTCCGGCGCCCTCGAGTACGGAAAAAGCATCACCGACGCCTGCCTCGGCTGGGCCGATTCGGTGCAGGCGCTGGAGATCCTGTCGGAGTCGGTCAAGGCGCGGCGCGGCTGACGGACCGCAGCCGCCGGCGCGCGTCACGCGCTCGCGGGTGCGCCGCGAAGGTCTTTGGGCCTTGCGGGTTGGCAGGCTGTGTCCTGCGGGCGTATATTCGAACGAACTGCCGGCTGCCTGCCGGCTCCTCCAATCGTCGCATCTCGTGGAACAACCCGTTCTCTGGCTCGGTGTGGCCGGCTTCTCGCCTCAGCAGGAGCGGCGCATCGACGACCTCCTTGCCAACCCGTTGCCGGGCTGGCCGCTGTGGCGCCGCTCGCGCTTTGCCGATGCGGATGCCTGGTGGGTCCATGGCGCCAACATGCGCGTGCTGCGCGACGGCACGGTGAAGGTCGCCGGCCCCGGGGAACGCGCGCGGGGCGTGCAGCTCAATCTGGAAGAGGTCGATCGGCCCGTCGCCTTTTCCACGCCGCTGGCGCAACCCGAGTTCGAGCCGATGTACAGCTTCGACCTGAACGCCGACGCCAGCGTGCGCGCGGTGCTGCAGCAGTTCGAGGGCTGGCTGCGTCCGCTGCGTGCGCAGTTCGCGCTCGGCGCCCAGATCATCCAGCGCGAGGCCTCGCTGCGATCGGGCGTCTATCACGTCTCGTACAAGAACAACCTGCTGGCCATCATCGATCTGCAGGAGTGGCGTGCCGGCCTGTCGCCGACGGCGCGGCCGGTCGACTTCGAGGATGCCCAGTGGGAAAAGCGCCCGGACACCGCCAACATTCCGCCCGAGCGCTTCGTGCGCTGCAGCCTCACCCAGCTCATGTGGGCCTATGCGCAACGCACCAGCCGCGACGTGCTGCCCGAGCGCTACCGCAAGGGCATGATCTATTTCCGCCGCTCTCCGCGCGTGCCGCTGCGCATGCTGCAGGACTCGCATCTGCTGGTGCTGCGCGAGCTGGCCAGTGCGCCGGCGGACTTCGGCTCGCTGCTCGAACGCACGGGCCTGTCGGCCAACCGCCTCGCGCGGCATCTGGCCTGCCTTTACTTTGCCGGCTCCATCACCTCGTCCAGCGGCCATGCCGCAAGGCGCGGCGTGGCGATACGCGAGGACGCCGAAGTCGGCGCGGCCGCCATGCCGGCCGACATGCCGCTGTCGCCGATCGGGCCGGACTCCCGCTTCACCCGGCGCTACGATGGCGGGGCGGAGCGGGAGCAGCCGTCCGATCTGACGGCGCCTGCGCCGCTGCAGTTCGAGTAGCGGCCAGGCTGCCGCAAGGATCTGAGGAGACAGCCCATGCGAAGCGAAGTCAGCGTGAGTTTCGGAGAGGCCGAGATGTTCCGATTCGACCTTGAAGAGGTCCAGCCCATGCCGCACGACGTGGCCCGCTGGTGGCTGGACGACCAGTTCACCCGGCTCGGCTGCGAGCCCTTGCGGCCGACCGGCAAGGTGCTGCTGGCCGACCGCGTGGTGTGCGTGGCGCAGGCCGCGGGCGCCACGATGTTTGCGGACGCCAAGTGGTCGGGCGAGTTCGCCCGGGCCGCGAGCGCGGCGCTCGCCAAGCCGGTCGTGCGGGTGGACGTGCCGTCGATGACGGTGTCCTACTGATCGCGCAGCCCCGCTGAGCGCGATGCAGTCGCGCCCCGTCCCTCAGCGTGCCGCCAGGGCGGCGAGCAGCTTCGCGTGGATGCCGCCGAAGCCGCCGTTGCTCATGCACAGCACCTGATCGCCCGGCCGCGCGGCAGCCACCACCTGCGCCACCAGGGCGTCGATCGTGTCGGCGACCTGGGCGCGCTGCCCCATTGGCGCCAGCGCCTCGCGCGCATCCCAGCCGAGCCCGCCCGCGTGGCAGAAGGCCAGGTCGGCCTGCTCCAGGCTCCAGGGCAGCTGCGACTTCATGGTGCCCAGCTTCATGGTGTTGCTGCGTGGCTCGAACACGGCCAGGATGCGCTGGCCCGGCGCCAGCGTCCGTCGCAGGCCATCGACCGTGGTCCGGATGGCCGTGGGGTGGTGCGCGAAGTCGTCATACACCGTGACGCCTGCGGCCGTGCCGCGCAGTTCCATGCGCCGGCGCACGTTGCGGAACTCGCCGAGCGCTCGCGCCGCCTGGGCCGGCGGCACACCCACATGCGCCGCCGCCGCGATTGCGGCAAGCGCATTGAGCTGGTTGTGCACGCCACCCAGCGGCCATTGCACCGTGGCCACCGGCTCGCCGCGTTCGAGCACGCGAAAGGCGCCCGGTTCGCCGTCGGCCGTGTAGTCGCTCACCGCCGCGCCGAAGCTGCGCACCTCGCTCCAGCAGCCCTTGTGCAGCACGCGCGCCAGACTCTCTTCGAGCCCGTTGACGACGACGCGCCCCTGGCCGGGCACGGTGCGCACCAGGTGGTGGAACTGCCGCTCGATGGCCGCGAGGTCGTCGAAGATGTCGGCGTGGTCGAACTCCAGGTTGTTGAGGATCGCGGTGCGCGGACGGTAGTGGACGAACTTGCTGCGCTTGTCGAAGAAGGCGGTGTCGTACTCATCGGCCTCTATGACGAAGCAGGCGCCGCTGCCCAGGCGCGCCGAGACGCCGAAGTTGAGCGGCACGCCGCCGACCAGAAAGCCCGGTGCCAGGCCGGCGTGCTCCAGCACCCAGGCCAGCATCGAGGTGGTGGTGGTCTTGCCATGCGTGCCGGCGACCGCGAGCACGTGCCGGCCCTGCAGCACATGCTCGGCCAGCCACTGCGGTCCGCTGGTGTAGGGCAGGCCCGCGTCCAGAATCGCTTCCATGAGCGGGTTGCCGCGCGTCACCACATTGCCGACCACCCACATGTCGGGCGCAAGGGACAGCTGATCGGCGCTCCAGCCTTCGATCAGATCGATGCCCAGAGCCCGCAGCTGGTCGCTCATCGGCGGATACACGCCGGCGTCGCAGCCGGTGACCTTGTGCCCGGCTTCGCGTGCCAACGCGGCCACGCCGCCCATGAAGGTGCCGCAGATGCCCAGGATATGAATATGCATGGCGGCGATTCTAGGAGCCCCGCCGGGGCCGGCCTCAGGCCGGGAAGCGCTCGCGCAGCTTCATCTTCCAGAACTTGCCGGTGGAGGTGCGCGGCACGGCCTCGATGAACTCGTAGCGCTCGGGCAGCTGCCACTTGGCAAAGCCGTGGGCCAGCAGGTGGGCATGGAGCGCGTCGGGCGCGGCCGACTGGCCCGGCCTGGTCACGACGCAGGCCAGCGGCCGCTCGCTCCATTTGGGGTCGGGGATGGCGATCACTGCCGCTTCGGCCACGGCGGGGTGCGCCATCAGCGCGTTCTCGAGGTCGACCGAGCTGATCCATTCGCCGCCGGACTTGATGAGGTCCTTGGTCCGGTCGGTGATGCGCACGAAGCCCAGCGGGTCCACCGAGGCGACGTCGCCGGTGCGCAGCCAGCCGTCCGGCGTGAACTTGCCCGGATCGGTCGGCACCTCGTGGTAGCCCCCGGTGATGAACGGGCCGCGCACCTGGATCTCGCCGACGCTCCTGCCGTCCCACGGCTCGTCGGTGCCGGCGTCGCCGCGCACGCGCAGGTCCACCAGGGGCACCGGCACGCCGGCCATGGCGGCGCGCCGGTAGCGCTCGTCGTCGCTGGCGCCGCGCAGTTCGGCGCGCGGGTAGGAGATGGTGCAGACGGGCGAGGTCTCGGTCATGCCCCAGCCCTGCAGGATCCAGATGCCGTGGCGGTCGAACGCGCGGATCAGCGCCTCGGGCACGGCCGCGCCGCCGACCAGCGACTTCATGCCGCGTGGCAGCTTCCAGCGGCCGTGGTGGGGCGAGCTCTCGGCCAGCGAGGCATCGTACGCCTGGATCAGACTCATCCAGATCGTCGGCACGCCCAGCGCGAGCGTGGGCGGCTCCAGCTGCATCAGGTCGAGCAGGTCCTCGGGATGCAGATGCGGCCCCGGGAACACCAGCTTGACGCCCATCATCACCGCGCCGTAGGGCATGCCCCAGCTGTTGGCGTGGAACATGGGGGTGACCGGCATGACCACGTCGGTCCCGCGCAGGCCCCAGAAGTCGCCCAGGCTCGCCACGAGGGTGTGCAGGATGGTCGAGCGGTGCGAATAGGCCACGCCCTTGGGCCGGCCCGTGGTGCCCGAGGTGTAGCACATGGCCACCGGGTCGGTCTCGGCATGCGGCGCGTACTCGAAACCGTCCGGGTCGGCGGCGGCCAGCAGGGCTTCGTAGTCGGCGAACTCCGCAGGCACCGGCGCGCCGGAGAACGGGAACACGATGACTTTCTCGAAGCGGTGCAGGTGGGCGAACTGCCGGTAAAGAGGCAGCAGCACGTCGTCGATCACCAGAAAGCGGTCCTTTGCATCGCCGGCGATCCAGCCGATCTCGTCGGGCGACAGCCGCAGGTTGAGCGTGTGCATCACGCCGCCGGCGGCCGGAATGCCGAAGTAGCACTCCAGATGGGCATGGTGGTTCCAGCACAGTGTGGCGACGCGCTCGCCCTTGGCCAGGCCCAGCCGGCCGAGCGCCGAGGCCAGGCTGCGGGTGCGGCGGTGGAACTCGCCGTAGGTGTGGCGGCGCAGGGACTTGTCCGGCAGGCGCGAGACGATCTCGTTGCCGCGAAAGAGGGTGCCCGCGCGCTCCAGCAGATGGTTCAGCGATAGCGGGACGTCCATCATGGTCGATTGCATGGGCGCTTGTCTCCTGAGGGTATGGTTTTGCAGGCACTCTATCGGGGGGCGTTCGAATAAACAAGCGAGAATGTCCCGCGATGGACACGCACAAGGCAGAAATCGCCCAGACCGCCGCACGGCTGGTCGTTGAAGAAGGCCAGGAGTACGGCCCGGCCAAGCGCCGCGCGATCAGGCAGCTGGGCCTGCCGGCGCGCACGGCCCTGCCAGGCAATGACGAGGTGGAGGACGCCGTGCGCGAGTACATCGCGCTGTTCTGCGCCGACACCCAGCCCGGCGAGCTGGCCGCGCTGCGCCGGCTGGCCGTCGTGTGGATGGAGCGCATGGCCGGTTTCCGGCCCTATCTGGGCGGCGCGGTGTGGCACGGCACGGCCACGCGGCTGTCGGACATTCACATCCAGCTGTTCTGCGACGACCCCAAGTCGGCCGAGATCGCGCTGATCGACCATGGCGTGGACTACGAACCGCATTCGGCGCCCGGCCTGCATGGACGGGACGCCGACGTGCTCAGCCTGTCGAGCACGAGCCGGGAACTTGGCGAGTCCATCGGGATTCATTTCACCATCTACGACCATGACGACCTGCGCGGCGCCCTCAAGCCGGACGCTCGGGGCCGTCCGCCGCGCGGCGATCTTGCCGCCGTGCGTCAATTGCTGCAGGATTCGCCTTGATGACCGAACCCACCTCAACCCAGGCCCCGGCTGCCGCGACCCACGGGGCCGACGCCGCCGCACCGGGCCCTTCCGCCGCCACCGGCCGGCGGCAGGCCTTGCTCTGGGGCGCCGGCGCGGCCGCCGGCCTGGCGGGCGCGGGGCTGGCGTGGTGGAAGTTCCAGCCGCATGCGGTTCAGCCCGGCGCGCTCGATGCGCTGTGGCAGCTGAGCTTCGACACGCCTGGCGGCGGCACCCTGGCGATGCAGTCCTTGCGCGGCAAACCGCTGCTGATCAACTTCTGGGCCACCTGGTGCCCGCCCTGCGTGGAAGAAATGCCGCTTCTTGATGGCTTCTTCCGGCAAAGTGGGGCCAAGCCCTGGCAAGTTGTCGGCCTCGCGGTCGATCAACCCAGTGCCGTGCGCAAGTTCCTGGAGCGCACGCCGGTGAGCTTTCCGATCGGGCTGGCAGGCCTGGGCGGCACCGAGCTGGGCAAATCGCTCGGGAACTCGGGAGGCGGATTGCCATTTACCGTGGTGATCGGCGCGGATGGCAGCGTGATGCAGCGTAAAATGGGAAAGGTGTCGCCCGAGGACCTTCAGTCCTGGCACGCTGCGACCTGATACCATCCGGCATCAGGCGGCGCACCCCGGTCGAGGTCCGGCACCCGGGTCCGCATCGCGGCCCTGCCTCAGTCCGATGCTTTTGTAAAGCCCCTTGGGTTGACGAAATAGATGGACTTCGGCGTTTTTGCGTGCACAATGGCGCCCGTTGCGTGGAATTGATGTAAATTCCCGCTCTCCCATCCCGAGTCGTTGGAGCCCCCATGGATTTGCGCAAACTCAAGACCCTGATCGACCTCGTGTCCGAGTCGAACGTCTCCGAACTGGAAATCACCGAAGCCGAAGGCAAGGTCCGCATCGTCAAGGGCGGCGGCGCCGTCGTCCAGCAGATGGCTGCGCCCGTGGCGGTCGCCGCGCCGGCAGCTGCACCCGCAGCGGCGCCTGCCGCAGCCCCCGTCCCGGCCGCCGCCCCCGAGGCGCCCGCGGGCCACATGGTCAAGTCGCCCATGGTGGGCACGTTCTACCGCTCGGCCAGCCCGGGCGCCAAGCCTTTCGTGGAAGTCGGCTCCGCCGTCAAGGAAGGCGACACCATCTGCATCATCGAGGCCATGAAGATCCTCAACGAGATCGAGGCCGACAAGTCCGGCACCATCACGCGCATCCTGTGCGAGAACGGCCAGGCCGTCGAATACGGCCAGCCGCTGTTCGTGATCGAGTGACAGGCGCCCCCCACCCATGTTCAAGAAAATACTCGTAGCCAACCGCGGCGAGATCGCGCTGCGCATCCAGCGCGCCTGCCGCGAAATGGGCGTCAAGGCCGTCATGGTCTATTCCGAGGCGGATCGGGAGGCCAAGTACGTCAAGCTCGCGGAAGAAGCCGTCTGCATCGGCCCGGCGCCTTCGCCCCAGAGCTATCTCAACATGCCGGCCATCATCTCGGCGGCCGAAGTCACCGACGCCGAAGCCATCCATCCCGGCTACGGCTTTCTGAGCGAGAACGCCGATTTCGCCGAGCGCGTGGAAAAGAGCGGCTTCCAGTTCATCGGCCCGACGCCCGAGAACATCCGCACGATGGGTGACAAGGTGTCGGCCAAGCAGGCCATGATCAAGGCGGGCGTGCCCTGCGTGCCCGGCTCCGAGGGCGAACTGCCCGACGACCCGGCCACCATCCGGCGCACCGCGCGGGCCGTCGGCTATCCGGTCATCATCAAGGCCGCTGGCGGTGGTGGCGGCCGCGGCATGCGCGTGGTCCACACCGAGGCGGCCCTGGTCAATGCGGTCCAGATGACCAAGGCCGAAGCCGGCGCGGCCTTCGGCAACCCGGCGGTGTACATGGAGAAGTTCCTCCAGAACCCGCGCCACATCGAGATCCAGGTGCTGGCCGACAAGCACCGCAACGCCGTGTACCTGGGCGAGCGCGACTGCTCCATGCAGCGGCGCCACCAGAAGGTGATCGAGGAGGCGCCAGCGCCAGGCATTCCGCGCAAGCTGATCGAGAAGATCGGCGAGCGCTGCGTGGCGGCCTGCAAGAAGCTGGGCTACCGCGGTGCCGGCACCTTCGAGTTTCTCTACGAAAACGGCGAGTTCTATTTCATCGAGATGAACACCCGCGTGCAGGTGGAGCATCCGGTCACCGAGCTGATCACCGGCGTGGACATCGTGCGGACCCAGATCATGGTGGCGGCCGGCGAGAAGCTGCCCTTCAGCCAGCGCGACATCGTCATCGGCGGCCACGCGATCGAGTGCCGCATCAATGCCGAAGATCCCTACAAGTTCATTCCCTCGCCGGGCCGCATCACCATGTGGCACGCGCCGGGCGGGCCGGGCGTGCGGGTCGATTCGCACGTCTACACCAACTACTTCGTGCCGCCCAACTACGACTCGATGGTCGGCAAGATCATCGTGCACGGCGACACGCGCGAGCAGGCGCTGGCGCGCATGCGCACGGCACTGGCCGAGACGGTGGTCGAGGGCATCAACACCAACATCCCGCTGCACCGCGAACTCATGGTCGATGCCAAGTTCATGACCGGCGGCACCAACATCCACTACCTGGAAGAGTGGCTGTCGCAGCACAAGCGCTGACCGCATGCACGAACTCCTGCTGCTGTGCCCCGAGGAGCGGGTCGAGACGCTGAGCGAGGCGCTCGACGCGCTCGACGCGCTGAGCGTCTCGGTCGAGGACGCCGACGCCCAGACCGAGGCCGAGCAGGCCTTGTTCGGCGAGCCGGGCATGCCGCCTCCGAAGGACGGCTGGCAGCGTTCGCGCATTGCCGCGCTGTTCCCGGACGAAGCGGCCGCGCGCGAGGCCGCAGCCCTGCTGCAGGCGCAGGACTTCTTCAGCGGCTGCCATGTGGCCGGCATCGCGCCGGTGGCCGAGCAGGACTGGGTCCGGCTCACGCAGTCGCAGTTCGCGCCGGTGCGGATCACGCCGACCTTCTGGATCGTGCCGACCTGGCACGAGCCGCCGGCCGAGGCGCGTCAGGTCATCCGCCTCGACCCGGGGCTGGCTTTCGGCACCGGCACGCACCCGACCACGCGCATGTGCCTTCGCTGGATCGCCGGGCATGCTCCGCGCGGCCAGCGCGTGCTCGACTACGGCTGTGGCTCGGGCATCCTGGCGATCGGTGCGGCGCTGCACGGCGCGGCGCAGATCGACGCGGTCGACATCGACGAAGCCGCCGTGGAGTCGACCCGTCTCAACGCGCAGGCCAATGGCGTTGAACTGTCGGCCGGCCTTCCCGAGCAGGCCTCGGGTGTCTACCAGACGGTGCTTGCCAACATCCTCGCTTCGCCGCTCAAGGTGCTCGCTCCCTTGCTGGCCGCGCGGGTCGCGCCGGGAGGGTCGCTGGTGCTGGCCGGCATTCTGGAGCGGCAGGCCCAGGAGCTGCAGGCCGCCTACGCGCCATGGTGCCGGCTCGACGTGGCCGACAGTGAAGACGGCTGGATCCTGATGACCGCGAGCCTCTGAACGCCAGCGGCGCTGGCGTCTTGCGCCAGGCACTGGGGAATTCAGAATCGCCGCAGCAGGGCGGCCCTACAATCGGCGTCGATGAGCCTGATCACACGCTGCCCTGCATGCGGGACGATGTTCAAAGTCGTGCCCGATCAACTCAGGATTTCCGACGGCTGGGTGCGTTGTGGCCACTGCGCCGAGGTGTTCGACGCATCTGCGAACATGCAGGCCGACCCGCCGGCTGCGCTGACGGCTGTCGTGCCGGCCGGGACGGGGGCGCAAGCCCTGGCCCCTCAGGGCGCTCCAACCTCTCTGAACTCTGCGCATGCGTCCGAGCTTTTGGCCGAACGCGCGGTGCCGGTGGTTCTGGACGAGCCTCGCTCCACGGCCGCAGCAGTCGCAACAGTCCCTGTGGCGAGCGCAGCGATTGCGACTGTCAACGGTCCGGCCTTTGCACCCGCTGCGGCTCCCGTCACTGCACCCGTCTCTGCCCCGGTCGCCGCACCGCCAGCCGTGCCCGTGACGCCCCCATCAATTCCGGTGACGCCGCCAGCGGCCCGTGCGCCCACCGTGTCCGATTCCGGATTTCTTGAGGGAAGCGACGTCAATCGCAGGCGCTATGACTTTCCCGAGGACGAGTCGGCCGGGTACTCGCTTCCGATTCCCGATTCACTGTCGCCGGCCTCGCAGCCGCCGGTTCTCTCGCGCGACGCCAACGGGCGCGACTCGTCGCTCCTCTTCGACGACGAACCCGCCTCGCAGGTCCCCGACTCCACACTGGAGAACGTGTCCTTCGTGCGCGAAGCTCGCCGCAAGGCCTTCTGGCGCCGCCCGCTCGTGCGCTTGGCGCTGTCGCTGGTGGTGCTGGTTCTGCTCGGCGCGCTGGGTCTGCAGGTGGCGGTGCAGGAGCGCGACCGCATTGCCGCGCGCGAGCCGCGTGCGCGTCCGCTGCTTGAGCAGCTCTGCGCGCAAGTCGGTTGCACCGTGCAGCCGCTGCGCCAGATCGAATCGATCGTGATCGACGCGTCGTCGTTCACCAAGCTGCGCACCGACAGCTACCGCCTGAGCTTCACCGTGAAGAACACCAACGCCAACCTGCCACTGGCCATGCCCGCCTTCGAGCTGGCCCTGACGGATTCGTCCGACCAGGCCGTGGTGCGCCGCGTGCTGCTGCCCGCCGACCTCGGCGCCCCCTCGGCGGTGCTGGCACCGGGAGGCGAGTGGAGCGGCAACCTGCCGCTGGGCATCTCGGGTGGCTCGCGGGTCGTGGGCTACCGGCTGCTGGCGTTCTATCCGTGAGGCGGTGCGGCGCGCGCCGGACCCGCCCGGCAATTCATCATTCTTTTTTTCGGCAGGATCTATGGCAGCAGTGATTTGTGGCTCCCTCGCGTTCGACACCATCATGACTTTCGAGGGGCGATTTGCCGAGCAGATCATGCCCGAGCAGTTGCACATTCTGAACGTGTCGTTCCTGGTGCCGAGCCTGCGCCGCGACTTCGGCGGCTGTGCCGGCAACATCGCCTACAGCCTCAAGCTGCTGGGCGGCAATCCGCTGCCCATGGCCACGGTCGGCAGCGATGGCGCCGACTACCTGCAGCGGCTCAAGTCGCTGGGCATCAGCACGGAATTCGTGCGGGAGGTGTCCGACACCTACACCGCGCAGGCCATGATCATGACCGACCGCGACAACAACCAGATCACCGCCTTCCATCCGGGCGCGATGATGCAGGCCCATATCACGCAGATCGCTGCGCGCAGCGACATCCGGCTCGGGATCATCGCGCCCGACGGCCGCGACGCCATGCTGCAGCATGCCGCCCAGTTCAAGGCGGCGGGCATTCCGTTCGTGTTCGATCCGGGCCAGGGCCTGCCGATGTTCGACGGCAAGGAGCTCGCGCACTTCATCGAGCTGGCCACCTGGGTCACCGTCAACGACTATGAAGGCAAGATGCTCAGCGAGCGCACGGGCTGGAGCAGCGCCGACATTTCGCGTCGCGTGAAGGGGCTCGTCGTGACGCTGGGCGCCGAAGGCTGCGAGGTCTGGACCGATGGCATCAAGTCGCTGGTGCCGCCCGTCACGGCCGACGCCGTGGTCGATCCCACGGGCTGTGGCGATGCCTGGCGCGGTGGCCTGCTGTATGGTCTGGAGCAGGGCTGGTCACTGGAACGCTGTGCGGTGCTCGGCAACCGCATGGGCTCGGCCAAGATCGCGCAGCGCGGCCCGCAGAACTACACGGTCGATCGCGCCAGCCTCGGGCTTTGAAGGCCGGGCGGACGGAGCCCGCCCCCCAAGAAAAAGCCCGACGCCTTTGCAGGACGCCGGGCTTTGAAAGCGGCAAGCCGCTTCGGGATCGCTCAGGGCTTGCTGGCCGTCGGGAACGGCCAGGCAGCTTGCGGGTTCAGAGTGGTCTGAGCCGCGGGAGCCGCCGGAGCGGGGGCTGCCTTGGGGGCAGCGGGGGCTTTCGCTGCTTTGGCAGCAGGCTTTTTCGCTGCTTTCTTCGCAGGGGCCTTCTTCTTCGCCGCTTTTTTCGCGGGGGCCTTTTTCGCAGGGGCCTTCTTCGCAGCTGCCTTTTTCGCAGGAGCCTTCTTGGCCGCGGCCTTCTTCGCAGGGGCCTTCTTGGCTGCCGCCTTCTTCGCGGGGGCCTTCTTCGCCGCTACCTTCTTGGCGGGGGCCTTCTTGGCCGGAGCCTTCTTCGCCGGGGCCTTCTTGGCGGCTACCTTCTTGGCCGGAGCCTTTTTGGCGGGCGCCTTCTTGGCGGCGGGTTTCTTAGCAGCGACCTTCTTGGCGGCCGGTTTCTTCGCAGTTGCCATCATTTTCTCCTTGATCAAGTTGCAAAGAGCACTTCACGCCTGTTGGATCGGCACGAAGCGATTCATGGTGTTGAGCACATGCCCAGCATCATGAACACGGGAGCACGCCCCGACACCGCCACGCTCTGGGGCGCGGTCGTTCACCGTTCCGGTGGAACGGTGGTCGATGCATGCGATTCTTGAACTCATGTTGTTGTTGTCGTGAAAGCCGTCAGTCCCAGGAGAGCGCGCCGCCCGACTGGTACTCGATCACACGGGTCTCGAAGAAGTTGCGTTCCTTCTTGAGGTCGATCATCTCGCTCATCCACGGGAACGGATTCTCCTCGTTCGGGAACAGGGCTTCAAGTCCGATCTGCGTGGCGCGCCGGTTGGCGATGTAGCGCAGGTAGCCCTTGAACATCGAGGCATTGAGGCCCAGCACGCCGCGCGGCATGGTGTCCTCGGCGTAGCGGTACTCGAGTTCGACGGCCTTCATGAACAGCGCCTTGATCTCGGCCTTGAACTCGGCCGTCCACAGATGCGGGTTCTCGAGCTTGAGCTGGTTGATCAGGTCGATGCCGAAGTTGCAGTGCATCGACTCGTCGCGCAGGATGTACTGGTACTGCTCGGCCGCGCCGGTCATCTTGTTCTGGCGGCCGAGCGCGAGAATCTGCGTGAAGCCGACGTAGAAGAACATGCCTTCCATCAGGCAGGCGAACACGATCAGCGACTTGAGCAGCGTCTGGTCGGCCTCGGGCGTGCCGGTCTTGAAGTTCGGGTCCATGATCGCCTCGATGAAGGGGATCAGGAACTGGTCCTTGTCGCGGATCGAGGGGATCTCGTTGTAGGCGTTGAAGATCTCGCTCTCGTCCAGGCCGAGCGACTCGACGATGTACTGGTAGGCGTGCGTGTGGATCGCTTCCTCGAACGCCTGGCGCAGCAGGAACTGGCGGCATTCGGGCGCCGTGATGTGGCGGTAGGTGCCGAGCACGATGTTGTTGGCGGCCAGCGAATCGGCCGTCACGAAGAAGCCGAGGTTGCGCTTGATGATGCGGCGCTCGTCCTCGGTCAGCCCGTTGGGGTCCTTCCAGGTGGCGATGTCGCGCGTCATGTTGACTTCCTGCGGCATCCAGTGGTTGGCGCAGGTGGCGAGGTACTTCTCCCAGGCCCACTTGTACTTGAACGGCACCAGCTGGTTGACGTCGGTCTGGCCGTTGATGATGCGCTTGTCGGCAGCGTTGACGCGACGGCCTGCGGGCGCGGCGACGGGGCGCGGCGCCGCCATCGCTGCGGCGGCGACAGGCATCACTGCGCCATCGTCGAGCGTGCGCGCAACGGCTTGCAATGCAGGAGTGGGAGATGCCAGGGAGGAGGCTGCAGGTGAAGTCTGGAGTGAAAGACCCGCCTCGCGGTCGTTGAACATACCGCTCGCAGAAACTGGCAATGTGGGCTTGACTTCTTCGTCCCAGGTCAACATAAGTTTTCCAATGTGCAGATTATGTAAGCAGGGATGCAAAATGAAAAGTGTTCATTCACATCACTGCTTTGTTGTGTTGCTGTATTGCATCGCATGACGTGCAGGACGTCTGCGAGTCACCTCACTGACAGGCCTCGCACGTCGGGTCATCCACGCCGCAGAACTTGATGTCGGTTGCCGGCGATGCAGACAGCTCGGCCATCTGCGCCTGTGCTGCCGCAGCAGCGGCTTCGAGCGCGCTCATGCCACCGCCTTGCGGCGCGCCGCCGGAGGACACGGCGTTCAGACGACCGGCCTGCACCGTGGATTTCTCGGCGTGCGTTGCAGCCATCGTGCGCAGGTAGTAGGTGGTCTTCAGGCCGCGCAGCCAGGCGAGCTTGTAGGTGTCGTCGAGCTTCTTGCCCGAGGCGCCGGCCATGTAGATGTTCAGCGACTGCGCCTGGTCGATCCACTTCTGGCGACGTGCGGCGGCTTCCACCAGCCACACCGGCTCGACCTCGAAGGCCGTGGCGTACAGCGCCTTGATGTCCTGCGGCACGCGGTCGATCGGACGCAGCGAGCCGTCGAAGTGCTTGAGGTCCATGACCATCACGTCGTCCCACAGACCCAGGCGCTTGAGGTCGCGCACCAGCGGCGCGTTGATCACGGTGAACTCGCCCGACAGGTTGGACTTGACCGACAGGTTGCCGAAGCACGGCTCGATCGAGGCGTCCACGCCGATGATGTTCGAGATGGTCGCCGTCGGCGCGATGGCCACGCAGTTGGAGTTGCGCATGCCGTCGGCCGCGATCTTCCTGCGCAGCGCGTCCCAGTCCATGGTGGAGGAGCGGTCGACTTCGACATAGCCGCCGCGCTCGCGCGCCAGCAGCTCCAGCGTGTCAGGCGGCAGGATGCCGCGGTCCCACAGCGAGCCCTTGTAGCTGGCGTACTTGCCGCGCTCCCTGGCCAGCTCGGTCGAAGCCCAGTAGGCGTAGTAGCAGACCGCTTCCATCGACTTGTCGGCGAACTCGACCGCCTCCTGGCTGGCGTAGGGGATGCGCAGCTGATAGAGGCAGTCCTGGAACGACATGATGCCCAGGCCCACCGGACGGTGACGCAGGTTGGAGTCGCGCGCCTTCTTCACGGCGTAGTAGTTCACGTCGATCACGTTGTCGAGCATGCGCATGGCCGTGGTGATCGTCTTTTGCAGCTTGGCGTGGTCGATCGCGCCGTCCTTGATGTGCTGCAGCAGGTTCACCGAGCCGAGGTTGCAGACGGCGGTTTCGGTGTCGCTGGTGTTGAGCGTGATCTCGGTGCACAGGTTCGACGAATGCACCACGCCCACGTGCTGCTGCGGCGAGCGCACATTGCAGGCGTCCTTGAAGGTGATCCAGGGGTGGCCGGTCTCGAACAGCATCGTGAGCATCTTGCGCCACAGGTCGCTCGCCGGGATCTTGCGCGACGGCTTGATCTCGCCGCGCTCGGCCTTGGCTTCGTAGGCGACGTAGGCCTTCTCGAACTCGGCGCCGAACTTGTCGTGCAGGTCAGGCACGTTGGACGGCGAGAACAGCGTCCAGTCGCCCTTTTCCATCACGCGGCGCATGAACAGGTCGGGAATCCAGTTGGCCGTGTTCATGTCGTGCGTGCGGCGGCGGTCGTCGCCGGTGTTCTTGCGCAGCTCCAGGAATTCCTCGATGTCCAGGTGCCAGGTCTCCAGATACGTGCAGACCGCGCCCTTGCGCTTGCCGCCCTGGTTGACGGCCACGGCCGTGTCGTTGACGACCTTGAGGAAGGGAACGACCCCCTGCGACTCGCCGTTGGTGCCCTTGATGTGCGAGCCCAGGGCGCGCACGCGCGTCCAGTCGTTGCCCAGGCCGCCGGCGAACTTGGACAGCAGGGCGTTTTCCTTGATGGACTCATAGATGCCGTCCAGGTCGTCGGGCACGGTGGTCAGGTAGCAGCTCGACAGCTGCGAGCGCAGCGTGCCCGAATTGAACAGCGTGGGCGTGCTGGACATGAAGTCGAACGAGGACAGCACCTCGTAGAACTCGATGGCGCGGGCCTCGCGGTCGATCTCGTTGAGCGACAGGCCCATGGCCACCCGCATGAAGAAGGCCTGCGGCATCTCGATGCGCGTCTTGCGCACGTGCAGGAAGTAGCGGTCGTACAGGGTCTGCAGGCCCAGGTAGTCGAACGTCAGGTCGCGCTCGGGCTTGAGCGCCGCACCCAGGCGGGCCAGGTCGAACTCGAGCAGCTTGCGGTCGAGCAGGTCGTTGTCGACGCCCTTCTTGATGAATTGGGGGAAGTACTCGGGGTAGCGCTCGCCCATGGCCTCCTGCGCGACTTCACCGCCCAGGATCTCGCGGCGGATGGTGTGCATCAGCAGCCGCGCGGTCGCATAGGTGTAGTCGGGATCCTTCTCGATCAGCGTGCGGGCGGCCAGGATCGAGGCCTTGTAGACCTCGTCCATCGGCACGCCGTCGTACAGGTTGCGCAGCGTCTCCGACAGGATCGGGTCGGGCTTGATGTCGGCGCCCAGGCCGGCGCAGGCCGAGGTGATCAGCCCCGTGATGTGCGACAGGTCCAGCTCGACGCGCTGGCCGCCGTCGATCACGTGCAGGACGGGCGCCTTGGGCGCGGACTGGGCGGACTTGGCGGCGCGCTCCTGCGCGCGGCGCTCGCGGTAGAGCACATAGGCGCGGGCGACTTCATGGTGGCCGCCGCGCATCAGGCCCAGCTCGACCTGGTCCTGCACGTCTTCGATGTGGAAGGTGCCGCCGCCCGGGCGCGAGCGCACCATCGCGCGGATGACGGCCTGGGTCAGGCCGTCGACCGTCTCGCGCACGCTGGCCGAGGCCGCGCCCTGCGTGCCATGGACGGCCAGGAAGGCCTTCATCATGGCGATGGCGATCTTGTTGGGCTCGAACGAGACCACCGCGCCATTGCGCCGGATGATCTGGTAGTTCGCCAATGGATTGCTGGCGGGGTTGGCAGCGAGGCCGGTGCTGTGGACTTCGGGGCTGGCTGCGCCAGGAGTCGGCGTGCTCAAAACTGCTTGCATGGCGGTTCCTCTTGTTGGGTGTTCTTGTGGGTGACGGCAGACTGTGCGGCGGCGGATGTCTGCGGTAATTCAGGTGTTGGCATTCACGGAACTGACACACTATATCTAGGGTGTCCCGGGAATTCAAGCCACTACCTGTAGTGTATCGCCGCCTGAAACAAAACTTACGCGAAGAGCCCTCCGACCTGCGCCCGCGAGGGCTTTGCGATGCAGGACTTGACAGCGATCAAGGCCTTGCAGCGACTCCGTGCGGAGGGCCTGCACGTCACGGTCTTGAGCGCCCGCGCCAGACGCCGCGCGCATCGCAGCCGGGTTTGCTTCGCGCAGCCGCATCAATGCTTGCGGGGGCCGCATGCCGGTGTTGCCTCGCGGCGTGTGGCTCGTGCCTCTGCCGGGCCGATGCGCGGCTCGCAGCCGAAGCCCCAGCGTCTCAGCGGGACAACACGCCCTCGGGAAAACACTGATCGGGCCAGCCGAGCGCCCGCTGCAGCTGCGGCCAGTCAAAGCCCGGTCCCGGGTCCTGCTTGCGTCCCGGCGCGACGTGCTCATGGCCTGCGACGTGGACCACCGGCCAGCCCTGCGCAATGGCCGTGCACACCTGGGCCAGGCTTTCGTACTGCGCCGCCGTGAAGGTCCGGCCTTCCAGCCCTTCGAGTTCGATGCCGATCGAGTCGTCGTTGCAGTTGCCGCGGCCACGGTAATGCGAGGCCCCCGCATGCCAGGCCCGCTCCTCGCAACTGACGAACTGCCAGAGTTCGCCGCCGCGGCGGATGAAGAAATGGGCCGACACCTGCATGCCGTGGATCTGCATGAAGTAGGGGTGCGCCGTCCAGTCGAGCGTGTTGGTGAACAGCTGGCGGACTTCGTCGCCGCCATATTCGCCGGGCGGCAGGCTGATGGAATGCAGCACGACGAGGTCGATCTGCGCGCCGGCCGGCCGCGCACCGAAATTGGGCGACGGGCAGTGCCGCGCGAACCGGTACCAGCCGCCCTGCCAGAGGGCCGGTGTGTCCTCAGGCCGCATCGTCACCCGGGTCATCGCCCGATGGCATTGCAATGTTCAGACGGGCGATGCGATAGCGGATCTGGCGCAGGCTCAGGCCCAGCCGCGTGGCGGCCGCCGTGCGGTTGAAGCCGGTCTCGTTGAGCACCTTCACGAGGATGTCGCGTTCCTGCTGGTCGAGGTAGGCCTGCAGATCGCCGGGGACGGCGGTTGCGCCCGCAGCGGCGCCGGGCGCGGCTGGACGCCCGGCGGCGGGCACCGCCGCCGCAGCGCTCAGCTGCGGCGCCTGCGTGGGCGCGAAGTCCACCTGCAATTCTTCGCCGTCGCTCAGGGCCACCGCGCGATGCAGCAGGTTCTCGAGTTCGCGCACATTGCCGTTGAGCGGATGCGCCAGCAACTGCTCGAGCACGGCCGCCGACAGCGTGGGCACCGGCATGCCCGATTCCTGGCCGATGCGCGCGAGCAGGGCCTCGCACAGGGCGGGCAGGTCACCGCGGCGCTCCCGCAGCGGCGGAAGGAGGATCTCGATCACGTTGAGTCGGTAGTACAGATCCTGCCGGAACCGCCCCGCATTCACGTCGGCCGCCAGGTCCTTGTGCGTGGCGCTGATCACGCGCACGTCGACCGTGTCCTCCTGCGTCGAGCCCAGCGGCCGGACACTGCGCTCCTGGATGGCGCGCAGCAGCTTGGACTGCATCACCAGCGGCAGGTCGCCGATCTCGTCGAGAAACAGCGTGCCGCCGCGTGCGGCCTGGAAGTAGCCGTCGCGGTCCTGCGTGGCGCCGGTATAGGAGCCCTTGCGCGCGCCGAAGAACTCGGCCTCCAGCAGGTTCTCGGGGATGGCGCCGCAGTTGACGGCGACGAAGGGGCCGTCGGCCCGATGGCTGCAGGCATGGATCGCGCGCGCGGCCAGCTCCTTGCCCGTGCCCGACTCGCCGCGCACCAGCACCGGAGCCATGCCGCGTGCCACCTTGACGATGCGCTCCTTGACCAGCCGCATCGCGTCGGAGTCGCCCACCAGCCGGTGCAGCGCGGCCGGCCCGGACGCGGCCCGGTCGGCCGCGCCCCGGCCCGGCGATGGCCCGCGCACCGGGCGGGTGATCGCCGCTGCGGCGATCTGCGCCGTGCCCTGGATCGCCGATGCCACGACGCTGCGGAACTGCTTGAGGTCGACCGGCTTGGTGAGGTAGTCGAAGGCGCCGGCCTTCAGCGCTTCCACCGCGTTCTCGGCCGAGCCGTAGGCGGTCATGACCACGCATCGTTCGGAGCGCTGCTGATGGGCCATGCCGTGCAGCAGTTCAAGGCCCAGGCCGTCGGGCAGGCGCATGTCGGTGATGACCGCGTCGAAGCGGCGGCCCTGCAGATGCTCCCACGCCTCCGACAGATTGCCCGCAGCCTCCACCCGGTAGCCCTCGCGCAGCAGCGTGAGCTCGTAGAGCGTGCGCAGGTCGGGCTCGTCGTCCACGACGAGCACCTGCGCGGGAGCGGAAGCGGGGGGTGCCATGGTCAGACCGGTATTGTGTCAAAAGACAGCGCGTTGCCGCCCGTGCCGGCCGGCGGCCGGAACGAGACGAAGAATTCGTTGCCCTCGACGTCGCCGCCGCCGCCGCCGCCGACTGGGCTGCGCGCTGCGCGCTGGTAGCCGATCATCGCGCCGTGGCGCTCGCACAGCTCGCGGCAGATGTACAGGCCCAGCCCGGTGGAGCGGCTCTCGGACGAGAAGAAAGGCTCGAACAGGTGGTGCTGCACGGTCTGCTCGAGCGTCTGCCCGTCGCTCCACACGGTGAGGCTGGCCTGGCCCGCATTGTCCTGGCGCGTGGCTACTTCGATCGCTCCGGCACGCGAACTTGCATAGCGCAGCGCGTTGTCCAGCAGGTTCACCAGCACACGGCGCAGGTGGTCCGCGTCGAACACCACCTGCGCGTCCGCCGCGTCCGGGCGCAGGGCCAGCCGCGTGCCGCAGGCGTTCTGCCGAGACCAGTCGTCGCAGACCGCGCGCACGGCCTCGTCGAGTGCGAGCGTGCCGTGCGCGGCCTGCGGTGCCTGGTGCTGCACGCGCGAGATGTTCAGCACCTCGTCGACGATGCGGGACAGGCGCTGCGCGTTCTGGCGCACCAGCAGCGTGAGCTGGCGCTGTGCCGGATCCTGCAGATCTTCCTCCAGCAAGGCATTGGCCTGGGTGATGGCGGCCAGCGGATTGCGGATCTCGTGGGCCACGGCCGCGGACATCCGGCCCATCGCCGCGAGACGGTCATTGCGCATGCGCGCCTCCATCTCGCGCAGGTCCTGCAGGAACATCACGCACAGGCTCTCGGCGCCGGCGTCGTGCGCCGCCGTCAGGCGGGTGCGCACGTGGACGCGGCGCGGGCTCTGCCCGCGATGCGTGATGGCGATGTCGGAGGTCTGGCTGACCTGCTGCGCGAAGGTGCGGCTGGCCAGGTCCACCAGCGGCTCCCAACCCAGCTCCACGGCCAGCACGAAGGGCGCGTTGCGGGCCGGCCCGTTGGAGCCGAGCAGGCGCCGCGCCGCAGGGTTGGCCGCCCGCACCACGCCATTGGCGTCCACCACCAGCACGCCGTCGGCCAGGCTTTCGATCACCAGTTCGTTGACCTGCGTCTGCACGCGCGCGGCCAGCTGGCTGCGGCGGGCCACCTGCTCCTCGCGCGCCAGCCGCGCCGCGAGCTGGTTGGCGAGGAAGGCCACCACGAAGAAACCGATGCCCGTCAGGCCCGACTGCAGAAAGCGTGCAGTCGTCTCGGCGGGGAACTGCAGCGACAGCCACCAGGCGTCCATCAGCAGCAGCAGGGCGACGCCAGCGGCCGTGCCCAGCGCCAGCAGCACCGAGCCCAGCACGGACGCCAGCAGCACCGGGATCGCAAAGAGCGGCGTGTAGTTGATCCCGCCGGTCTGCAGCAGCTGAAGCGCGCTGAAGACGACCAGGTCGATCCCGATGGTCAGCACCCATTGGGTGTCGAAGGTCTGGCCCGGCGGCTTGGCGCGGCCGAGCAGCCGAAAGGCCAGCGCCGCCGCCAGGTAGCCGGTGCACAGCCAGAGCACCCATTCGGGCATGGACTGCCCCAGCCCGTAGATCGAGGCCTGCAGCAGCAGCAGCACGATGGCGATCATGACGCGCGCCGTCATGAAGCCGCGCCACAGCCGGGCGAAGGCGAAGTCCTCGGTCAGCCGCAGGCTCCCCGACTCCAGCAGATCCATCCAGGAGGATGTGTCGCCGGTGCCGGCCATTCAGGCCTCGGCACGATGGCGGTGGTCGGCGCAGCAGTAGCTGCCGCGCAGCCCCGGCAGGGCCTCGGCGCGCGGCACGTGAAGCTGGCACAGCGAGCAGGCCACCATGTCCTGCGGCGCGGCCGGCGGCGGGCTGGCGCTCTGCCGGCTCGATCGGTCCGTGCCGTCACGCAGGCCGGGGCGGTTGCTGCGCCACAGCCAGAAACCCACGAACAGGATCGCCAGCACCACCAGGTACTTCATGCGGCCCGCCCCAGCACGGTCTCGAGCACGAAGCGCGAGCCGACGTAGGCCAGCAGCAGCAGCAACGCACCGGCATACAGCACGGTGCGCGCGCGCCGGCCGCGCCAGCCGAAACGGGCGCGGCCGGCCAGCAGCACGGCGAACACGACCCATGACAGCAGCGAGAACACCGTCTTGTGGTCCGGCCGGAAGCTGCGGCCCGCACCGCCCGACTCGCTGAACAGCCAGCCGGCCAGCAGTGTGGCCGACAGCAGGATGAAGCCGGCCAGCACGAAGCGGTAGGTCAGGCGCTCCAGCGTGAGCAGCGGCACGCCGCTGTGCGGATCGGCGGCCAGGCGGATCTGCTTTTCCGCGTTGCGCGTGAGCCAGGCATGCACGACGGCCGCGCCGAACAGCCCATAGGACGCGATGCCCAGCGCCGTATGCAGCGGCGCCCACGGCGAGGCCGAGGCATGCAGCGGCGTGCCGGGGAAGGCCAGCGACAGCAGCACCGCCAGGGCTCCGAGGCCGGCGAGCGTGAGCCGCGCCTGCATGTGCGGGAAGAACTGGCTCTCCACGGCATACACCGTGAGCACCAGCCAGGCCGTGACCGACAGGGCGGGCGCCCAGCCAAAGCGCGGCAGATCCCCGAGCAGGCCCCAGGCCAGCAAAGCGGCATGCAGCAGCCAGGCAGCGAGCAGGGCCGCACGCGCACCCCGGGCGCCCAGCCGGCCGGCCACCGCAGCGGGCAGCGCATACGCCAGCGAGGCCGCAAGGCCCAGCGCAATGCCGACGGGAGACGCACTCGCTAGAATCATGGTCACAGTTTAAGCCCTACGCTCGCTTCACCGGGCTACCTCCATGGCATCCGCCCTCACAGACAAACTCTCCCGCCTGGTCCAGCAGTTGCGCGGCCAGGCGCGCATCACCGAAGACAACGTCCAGGACATGCTGCGCGAAGTCCGCATGGCGCTGCTCGAGGCGGACGTGGCATTGCCCGTGGTGCGCGACTTCATTGCCCGCGTCAAGGACAAGGCGCTGGGCCAGGAGGTGCTGGCATCGCTCACGCCGGGCCAGGCGCTGGTGGGCATCGTCAACCGCGAGCTCGCCGCCACCATGGGCGAGGGCGTCAGCGACATCAATCTTGCGGCGCAGCCGCCCGCCGTGATCCTGATGGCCGGCCTGCAGGGCGCGGGCAAGACCACCACCACGGCCAAGCTGGCGCGCCACCTCATCACCAAGCGCAAGAAGAAGGTGCTCACCGTCTCGGGCGACGTGTATCGCCCGGCTGCCATCGAGCAGCTGAAGACGGTGACCGCCCAGGCCGGTGCCGAGTGGTTCCCGAGCACGGCCGACCAGAAGCCGGTGGACATCGCCCACGCCGCGCTCGACTACGCGCGCAAGCACTTCTTCGACGTCCTGCTGGTCGACACCGCCGGCCGGCTCGCCATCGACGAGGCGCTGATGCGCGAGATCAAGGACCTGCACGCGGCCCTGAAGCCCGTGGAGACCCTGTTCGTCGTCGATGCCATGCAGGGCCAGGACGCGGTCAACACCGCCAAGGCCTTCAAGGAGGCGCTGCCGCTCACCGGCATCATCCTCACCAAGACCGACGGCGACTCGCGCGGCGGCGCCGCGCTCTCGGTGCGGCAGATCACCGGCGCGCCGATCAAGTTCGCCGGCACGAGCGAGAAGATCGACGGGCTCGAAGTCTTCGACGCCGAGCGCCACGCCGGCCGCATCCTCGGCATGGGCGACATCGTGGCGCTGGTCGAGCAGGTCACCGCGGGCGTCGACATGGAAGCGGCGCAGAAGCTCGCGGCCAAGGTCAAGAGCGGCGGCGGCTTCGACCTGGAGGACTTTCTCGGGCAGCTCCAGCAGATGAAGAGCATGGGCGGCCTTGCCAGCTTCGTCGACAAGCTGCCGGCGCAGATGGCGGCCAAGGCCGGCGAGGTCGACCTCAACCGCGCCGAAAAGGACGTGCGCCGCAAGGAAGGCATCATCCAGAGCATGACGCCGCTGGAGCGTCGCAAGCCCGACCTCATCAAGGCCACCCGCAAGCGCCGCATCGCCGCCGGCGCGGGTGTGCAGGTTCAGGACGTCAACCGCCTGCTCAAGGAGTTCGAGCAGATGCAGGACATGATGAAGAAGATGAAGGGCGGCGGCCTCATGAAGATGATGAAGCGCATGGGCAAGCGTTTTTGACGCCCCCCGAAGCGACCTTCGGTCGCCTCCCCCCACTGGGGGGCGCACGGCCGCTTGGGAGCGGCCCGGCGCGGCCGGTGCTCACGAAACGGCGTCGCTGCTCTGCTACGCCAGTTCGCGGACCAGCACCTCGCCCTTGAGCGAGCGCTGGCTCGCCTCGGTGATCCGCACGTCCACCATCTGGCCGACGAGGCGCGGCGCGCCAGCAAAGATCACCACGCGGTTGCACTCGGTGCGGCCCATGAGCAGGCTGTCGTCCTTGCGGGCCGGGCCTTCCACCAGGACGCGCTGCACGGTGTCCTGGCGGCTTGCGCTGATCGCGCGCACGCTGTCGTCGAGCACCTGCTGCAGGTGCTGCAGGCGGCGCAGCTTGACCTCGTGCGGGGTGTCGTCGTGCAGCGCGGCGGCGGGCGTGCCGGGGCGCGGGCTGAAGATGAAGCTGAAGGAGGTGTCGTAACCCACGTCCTCCACCAGCTTCATCAGCTTGCCGAAGTCGTCCTCCGTCTCGCCCGGAAACCCCACGATGAAGTCGCTGCTGAGCGCCAGGTGCGGGCGGATCGCGCGCAGCTTGCGCACCGTGCTCTTGTATTCCATCGCGGTGTAGCCGCGCTTCATCGCCATGAGGATGCGGTCGCTGCCATGCTGCACCGGCAGGTGCAGGTGGCTCACCAGCTTGGGCACGCGGGCATAGGCCTCGATCAGGCGCGGCGTGAACTCGTTGGGGTGGCTGGTGGTGTAGCGGATGCGCTCGATTCCGGGAATGTCGGCCACGTACTCGATGAGCATCGCGAAGTCGGCGATCTCGGCCGTGTCGCCCATGCGGCCCCGGTAGGCATTGACGTTCTGGCCCAGCAGCGTGACCTCGCGCACCCCCTGGTCGGCCAGGCCCGCCACCTCCACCAGCACGTCGTCGAAAGGCCGCGACACCTCCTCGCCACGGGTGTAGGGCACCACGCAGTAGCTGCAGTACTTGGAGCAGCCTTCCATGATGCTCACGAAGGCCGTTGCGCCGTCCACACGTGCCGGCGGCAGGTGGTCGAACTTCTCGATCTCGGGGAAGCTGATGTCCACCTGCGGCGCCTGCTGGCGGGCCCGCGCGGCCAGCATCTCGGGCAGCCGGTGCAGCGTCTGCGGGCCGAACACCACGTCCACATAGGGCGCGCGCTCGATGATGGCCGCGCCCTCCTGACTCGCGACGCAGCCGCCCACGCCGATCAGCACGCCCTTCTTCTTGAGATGCTTCACGCGGCCCAGATCGCTGAACACCTTCTCCTGCGCCTTCTCGCGCACCGAGCAGGTGTTGAAGAGGATCAGGTCCGCCTCGTCGACGTCCTGCGTCGGCTCGTAGCCGTCGGCGGCGTTCATGACGTCGGCCATCTTGTCCGAGTCGTACTCGTTCATCTGACAGCCGAAGGTTTTGATGAAGACTTTTTTGGCCATGGTGAGCTCTTGGGAGGCAAAAGGTGGAGGGCGGTGCCCGGGAGGCGGTCGCTGCGGAACAGGGGCCGAAGGCCGGCGCCGATGCGGTGGAGGCGGTTGGAGGTTGTCCATCGCCGCGTCCGCACGGCGGGCGGCCCGCTCGGGCGGCACCGGTCAGGACTTGAACTTGGGCAGCTTGTCGAACGGCGTGTTCGGGTCGATCTTGGGCTTCTGGTCCGACTCGATCGAGAAATTGCGGTCCGGCGCGCTGTTGGAGCGCTTGAGCTTGGCCTCGGCCTCGTTGAGGATCCAGACCTCGTGGATCAGGCCGGCGCTGTCGCGCACGTAGTTGACCACCAGCTCCTGCCCGACGATCGCGCCCGACATCACCAGCAGGCTCTGCGTGTTGCGGATGCGCGCGCCCGGCGACAGTCGGTCGGCCTTGCCATCGAGCGTGACCACCGGCGGGGCTGTGACCACCAGCGTGCCGCGCAGCGCGGCCTTGGGGAATTCGCGTACGCCGTTCTGCGAGGTCTGCGCGGAGGCGGGAATGGGGGCCAGGCCGGCGAGGGTGCTGGCGAGCAGCAGTGCGGTGAGCGACGCGGTGGGTGGTCGCACGAAGGAGGAGAGGCTGCAGCGGGTCATGGTGTCTGTCCAGAGGCTGAGGGTGGGGCCTGTCACGAGGGACGGGCGGGGTGTTGAGTTTACCAACGCGGCGTGGGGTGGTTGCTTGCGACTCCCCCGATTTGGGTCCAACCGGCGAGTTCGCTGAATTGCGACTTGCCATCCTGCGGTGGCCAGTGACCGGGCGGCTCAGCAGGGCGTCTCGGGCCGGTCGGCGGTAATGCATTGGAACTGGTCATCCAGTTTAGATTGTGGGATCAGACACTCAGGTGGAATGCGTCGAGAACGCACCCGAGAACGGGCGAGACAGATGCAGCAAAAGTCCTCAACAGCGAAAGACTGACGCGGATCTGGCGGTGCTTAATGGAAGGGAGCGCGCAGGTCACCAAAAAGCTCCCCGACTACCCTCTGAGCCCAGGCGGGGCGGTTCTTCGAGGGCTATACGGCGCTAACTGATGATCGATTGTGCCCGAAGTTGGATCACCGAGGCGATCAGCGGTCGCGCCGAGCCGACAGGTTTCCTCCCCCTCCTGCTTTCGGGCTTGACGACTTGGGGGCAGCCGGGATTTGATTGAGGGAACTTGTGAGGGGGTTGTTATATGAAAGAAAAGGACAAGGAGATCGCTCCGAGTTGGAACTTGGGTTCGGATTTGCCGTTGACGGACCCGGCCTTCGACGCGTTCGGCTACGCACCTTTCGCGTCCCGCTTGGCCCAAGCGATTGTGGACAACAAGAGTCCTCGCGGGCTCGTACTCGCGGTTCACGGCAGGTGGGGCAGTGGTAAGACTAGCGTGCTCAATTTCATCAAGAAGAGTCTTTGCAAATTTCCAGAAGATCGTCGACCGGTCGTCATCGACTTCAACCCGTGGTGGTTCGACGGCCGTGAGCAGATCGCTGCGCAGCTACTTGAGCAGTTCGCACTCCAACTACCCGACCGCATGAGGCATGCGCGCGCGGTTGCCGAGGCTGTTGGGCAGTATTCCAAACAGATCGCGTCGGCTGCTGCTGACGCTTCTGGCTACGGATGGATACGGGCGCCACTGGCATTGCTGCTCGGAAAGATTCCGACGCTCAAGTATTTTTTTGAGAAGAAGGACATCCCGTCAGTCAAGAGCAAAGTGGCAAAAGCCATCCTGGAGAGCGGAAAGAGGTTTGTCTTCTTCGTCGACGACATTGATCGGCTCACGCCCGACGAGGCTCGCGACTTCTTCCGCGCCGTAAAGGCTCTGGGTGACTTTCCGGAGGTGGTCTATGTGCTCTTTTTTGACCGCCATGAGGTGAGCAAGGCCTTAAGCTCAGTTCTCAAAGTGGAGGGCGACGCATACCTTGAAAAGATCGTCCAGGCGCCGTTCGACCTACCCGCCCCAAACAAGCAACAGTTGCGCACGAAGTTGTTCGAAGGACTTGACTCGATTATCGACGCCCAGGCGCAACCTTTCGAGTTTGACCAAGACCGATGGTCGGAGGTGTACTTCGGGGGGCTTGACCGCCATGTGAGAAAGCCGCGCGACATCGTTCGCATCCTCAATGCGATTTCAGTGGGCTATCCACCGCTCGCGGGCGAAGTCAATCCTGTGGATTTCATCGCGCTGGAATTTCTGCGCGTGTTCGAGCCAGCCGTCTACGCCACGATCCGCGACGAGAAGGACCTGTTCTGCGGAAACGCCAGTGGCCGAGATCGCAAGAAAGAGGAAGAGCAGGCGTTCTTTGAAAGATGGCAGGCGTCGTTGCCTGAGTTGACTCGGGATGCGACGGTCGAGTTGGTGGGGCGGCTGTTCCCGAAAGTCGGTTCGCTCCTGAATTCGAGCTACCTTGGATCCATCGGAGAAGCCGGGTGGAGGCGCGAGCTTCGGCCGTGCAGCGCTGACTGTTTCGACGTCTATTTCCAGTTCGGCGTGCCCACGGGATATGCGAGCCGCGCGGAACTGGACCGGCTGGTGGGCGAGACGGCCGAGGGCATGGCGTCGATCCTTTTTCAGGCCAAGGACGTCCTCCACCCGGATGGCCATTCGAAAGCCCGCGATCTTCTGGACCGCCTACGCGACTTTGAGGAATGGGAGCCCGCGCAGGCGGCTCGGCTGATCGAGGCGTTGACCGCCAACGCTCACCTTCTCCTTCGTAAGCAGGATGAACCTGGCGCGTTCTTCATAACGCAGAACCGGTGGCGCGTAGGGGGGCTGATCGATGATTTGCTCGAAGCCCTCCCCTTGAAGGATCGGCAAGCGCTGCTGAGTCGCCTTGCGGCGGAGTCGCCAGGACTTTGGATGCTTGTGGATTTGGCGGACGACGCCATGCGCGCAACTCGTGATCCGACGAAGACCTCCAAGGCGTTCGTTGATCTTCCTGAAGGATTTGCGGATGCGCTCGCCGAGACGGTCGCTAAGCGGTTGGACGCCGCGACCCTCTCGGAGCTGCTCGCAGTTCCCGAACTCGACTTCGTGGTGCACAGGTGGGGACTTTGGGGCGGTGCTGATCGCATTCGAGAGGTGTTCGCACCGATGCTGGAAGACGACGCGAGGCTCATGGAATTGTTCGACCGGTTCGTCCGTACGGGCCAGATGCATTCCGGCGGGAAAACGCGGGAGACCTACAACCTTTCGATGAAGCCCCTCGCGGCCGCCGTTGATCTCCAAGCGGTCGAGCCGCGCTTGCGCGCGATCGCGACACGCTCTGATTTGACCAAACGCCAAAGCGAAACGTTGCAACGACTTTTTCGAGGGCTAAAGGCAATGTCCGAAGGTAGGGATCCCGATGGCATGGGTGCTTTCGACGATGACGAAGATTGATGCCTGCTGGCCTTCAGCTCCCTGGCGCCCCGCAGGCAAGTGGGACGTCCATCTGGTCCTTCCGTGCCCTCGCTACGCCAACTCGAACATGCTCTTCGTGCCGCCAGCTGCTCAAGATGTCCGAGGGCTATTGCGACGACGGCGAGTGGATCTGGCGCGGTTGGTCTTATCGAGTCAGACGGTTTGCGGAGAAAGCCTCATCGAGTAGTGTCCACTGGAGTGGAAAGTCATAGCGCGCAGGGATTCAAATAGCCAGAGTGAAGAGCTGCCGCGCTTCGTCGTCGTTGTGCGTCGGTGATCCCCCTGCTGAGTCCTTGTATTTCTACAATGAGCGCAAAGGAGGCGCCATGAAGGTTTTCATCAGCTCGCTCATCTCCGGTTTCGAGAGTTACCGGGCCGCAGCGCGTGCCGCGATCGTCACGCTCAGGCATGAGCCCGTCCAGGCGGAGGACTTCGGCGCGAAGGCCATGACCCCTCAAATCGCTTGTATGCAAGGGGTGCGAGAGTGCGACGTCGTGGTGTTGATCCTCGGCGCGCGTTACGGCGACGTCCAGGGATCTTCTGGCGTCGCGCCAACTCATGAAGAGTATTTGGAGGCTCGCGGCCACAAGCCGATTCTGGTGTTCGTAGAGGAGGGGATCGAGCGCGAGACTAGGCAGGTAGCGTTCCTCAAGGAGGTCCAGGCTTGGCAAGGTGGGGGTTTCCGGGCGGGGTTCAAGAACGCGGAGGAACTGCGTGAGAAGCTCATCCGCGCGCTTCACGAGTTCGAGTTAGCCAACGCTGCCGGCTCCGTCGACGCCGCCGCAGTCCAGGCCGTGGCCTTGGCTATGCTTCCTAAGGCTGGCCGCGGCCGAGCAAGCGGCGCGGGAAATCTTCTCGTGGCCGTGGCGGGAGGTCCGGCGCGGCAGATCCTGCGCCCGGCCGCGTTGGAGGCGTCAGAGCTGCGCGAGGCGCTGCACCAACGCGCGATGTTCGGCCCGGCGCGGTTCTTCGACAAAGCCAAAGGCGTCGAAGACGGCATCGAAGGCGACGCTCTGTTCATCGAGCAAGAGCGAGGCGCTCGCATCAAGCTAGGCGAAGATGGCTCGATGCTGCTGCGCGTGCCGCTGTCACGCCAAGAGCGCTCAGGTTTCCCCTCCATCATCGAAGAGGACGTGACCCGAAGCCTCGCCGCTGCCATCGGATTTGCCGACTGGGTCTGGGAGCGGATCGACCCGACACAGAGGCTCTCGCATGCAGCGGTGGCGGCGACCATCGAGGCGGGCGACTTCATCGCATGGCGGACGCAGGCCGAGCACGATGCGAGTCCCAACGGCGGAAGCATCAACATGAGCGGCGGGGAGCCGAGCCCATCGGCGCTCGATCGTCCGCGGCCCGCGCTGAAGTTTCATGCCTCGGAGCTCGCAGAGGACTTGATGGTGCCGATGCGCCGGCAATGGAAGCGCTGAGGGCGCTCTCGTGGGCTTGGACGACATCACGGAGCTCAGCGCGAACTTTGGGCCGACGCAGCGGGCGTCGAAGAGATGGACTTCTTGCCAAGCGATGGCCCGATCATGAGTTCACCGGAGGCAATCTGAAAGCAGAAGGCGCCGTGCGATCTCGCTTCGCCCACTTCAAGACCGCTCTGCCAGCAAAGCAAAAAACCCGCAAGAGCTAGGCTCTGTGCGGGCTTTCAAGGGTTTGGTGGCGCTTCACGGACTCGAACCGCGGACCTGTGGATTATGATTCCATCGCTCTAACCGACTGAGCTAAAGCGCCGAAGCCAGAGATTATAGCCGAGTCGCGCGCCGCTGCGCAGCCCGCTGCAGCAGCCGGGAATGCTCCCAAGCCGCAACCCCTCAGCGCAGCATCGGCGCACCTCCCGCCGCCAGCGGCGCCAGCTCGTCGCTCACCAGCCGCACGATCAGCCGGTCGAGCGTGTCTACCGAATAGTTCTTCACGTCGTGCACCGTCTCGCGGCCCGGACCGCTGGCCGGGTTGCGGGCGTTGTCGTAGGTGAGGAACACGAAGCGCCCGCCGGTGTACTGCGCGATCTGGCGCTGGATGTACTCGCCCTGGCGGTCCAGGCCGCTGGCGCCGACGCCGAACACCTTGATGCCCTTGCCCAGCGCGGCCACCATGTCATCGTCGTACTGCGGGCCGCCGTAGTCGAGGTGGGGCGGCGCATCGGCGATCAGGAACATCAGCCGCGTCGCGCCGTTGCCGCGCCAGCTCAGCTGGTGGATGGCCTCGTGCAGGGCCTCGTTCATGGCTTCCGGGTAGTCGCCGCCGCCGCCGGCGCGCAGCGCATTGAGCACGCCCTGGAAGGCATCGAGGTCGTTGGTGAAGTCGTGGCTGCGCAGCAGAAAGGCGTCGCCGCGATCGCGGTAGGCGACGAGGCCGAAGCACAGGTCCGGCCGGCTCGGCAGGCGCGCGACGTCGTCGGCAATGGTGCGCAGCGTCGCCTTGAGCTTGTCGATTTCGTCGGCCATCGAGCCCGTGGCATCGATCAGGAA
>JBGAIH010000032.1:0-59796 GCA_044225675.1 Burkholderiaceae bacterium | reverse complement strand
GCGAAGCCCCTGCGGCCACCCTCCCACCCTTGCGCGCGGTCCACCGAGCGGCGAAGCAAAAACTCAACCCAACCGAGTGGCAAAACCACCCCCTGAGCCAACAACGCAACCGCCAAAGAAGAGCACCCTAAGCCCCTCCTAAGGAACGCCCCGTATCATCGCCCCAGAGAGAAGAAGACAAGCCATGCGCCTGCTGCTAGTCGAAGACGACCCGATGATCGGCGAAGCCGTGCTCGACGCCCTGCGCCGGGCGCACTACGCCGTCGACTGGGTGCGCGACGGTGCCATGGCCGACACGGCGCTCACCTCGCAGCAGTACGACCTCGTCCTGCTCGACCTGGGCCTGCCGCGCCAGGACGGACTCGACGTACTGCGCCGCCTGCGCGCGCGCCAGAGCACCACGCCCGTCCTCGTCGCCACGGCGCGCGACGCCATCAGCGATCGGGTTGCCGGCCTTGATGCCGGCGCCGACGACTACATCGTCAAACCTTACGACATCGACGAACTCCAGGCCCGCATCCGCGCCCTCCTGCGGCGCGGCGCCGGCCAGGCCGGCCCCGTCTTCAGCCATCGCGGCGTCACGCTCAATCCGGCTACGCACGAGGCCACCGTCGATGGCGCGCCCGTGGCGCTCTCCGCGCGGGAATGGGCCGTCCTCGAACCGATGCTCGCGCGGCCCGGCGTCGTCTTCTCACGGGCGCAGCTCGAAGAAAAACTCTTCAGCTGGAAGGACGAGGTCAGCAGCAATGCGGTGGAGGTCTACATCCACGGCGTGCGCAAGAAGCTCGGCGCCGAGCTCATCCAGACCGTGCGCGGCCTGGGCTACCTGGTGCCGCGCGCATGAACACCTCCCCGTCCCCACCGCCGGCCCCGCGCGCCGTGCCCGGGGCCCCGACCCCCGCGCACTCCCTGCGCAAGCGCCTGCTGCTCCTGCTGCTGGCGTCCATCGCGCTGTTCGCGGCCATCCAGGGCGTGGGCGCCTACCGCAGCGCGCTGCAGCAGGCCGACGCGCTGTTCGACTACCACCTGCGCCAGATGGCCCACGCCATGCCGCGGGGTGCCGACCCGCGGCCGCCGCCGGGCGACGAAGAGGACTTCGACTTCCTCGTGCAGATCTGGGGCCCGGACGGCGCGCAGCTGTTCCGCTCGCCGCGCTCGGCCCTGCCCCGCAGCGGCGTGCTCGGCTTCTCGGACGTCACGGTGCAGGGCCAGGCCTTCCGCGTCTACACCGTGCAGACGCCGTGGCAGACCGTGCAGATCGCGCAGGACCTGGACGCCCGCAATGCCCGGGCCCGCGCCATCGCCGCCCATGCGGTGCTGCCGGTGGCGCTCATGGCGCCACTGCTCATGCTCGTCGTGTGGTGGGTGGTCAGCCGCTCGCTCGCGCCGGTGGAGCGGGCGCGCCGGCAGGTGGCCGTGCGAGCGGCCGACGACCTGTCGCCGCTGGCCGCCGACGGCCTGCCCGACGAGGTGCGCCCGCTGGTCGACGAACTCAACGGCCTGTTCGGCCGGGTGCGCGAGGCCTTCGAGGCGCAGCAGAACTTCGTGGCCGACGCCGCGCATGAACTGCGCTCGCCGCTGGCTGCGCTCAAGCTGCAGGCACAGGCCCTGCGCGGTGGCGGCGGCGACGAAGCCGCCATCGCCCGGCTGAACCAGGGCATCGACCGCGCGATCCACCTGGTCGAGCAGCTGCTGGCCCTGGCGCGCGCCGAAGGCGCGCCAGCCAGTGTTTCTTCGTCGCGGGCCGAAGGCGCACCAACCAGTGTTTCTTCCTCGCGGGCCGAAGGCGCACCAACCAGTGTTTCTTCCTCGCGGGCCGACGGCACACCAGCCAGCGCTTGGCCCTCGCGCGCCAACGACGCATCCACCCGCGCCGACCTCCAGGACGTGATCCGCGAAGCCGTGGGCGACGTGCTGCCACGCGCCCGCGCTGCCGGCATCGACCTCGGCCTCTCGCCCGATGCGCTGGCGAGCCCCGCCCTCGTCGCCGGCGATGCGCAGGCGCTGCGCATGATGCTGCGCAACCTGCTGGACAACGCCGTCAAGTACACGCTGGCGCCTGGCCGCGTCGACGTCGACCTGCGGGCCGAGGGCGCGGCCTATGTGCTCACGGTGGACGACAGCGGCCCGGGCATCGCACCGGCCGAACGCACGCGCGTGTTCGACCGCTTCTACCGCGCACCCGCCGCCCACGGCACCGCCACCGGCAGCGGCCTGGGTCTGTCCATCGTCCAGGCCATCGCGCGGCGGCATGGCGCGCAGCTCGCCCTGGACACCGCCCCCGGCCTCGGCGGGCTGCGGGTGCAGGTGCGACTGGCGGCGGCCTGATCGGCCAGCCCGCGCGCTCCCCCTAAGACATGCCTAAGGTCCGGCCCCCATAGTTGAGCCATCGCAACGGATCAACCCCAGGAGCCCGAACCATGCAAACCGTTTCACTCAAGACCTCCCGCCTCGTCATGGCCCTGGTCGCCGCCGGCGTGATCGGCGGCGCCGGCGCGTCCTTCATGGACAAGCAGCTCTCGCACGCCCATGCCGCGCCGCCCGCCGCCGTGGCCACAGCCGCACCAGCGGCGCCGCTGCCGACGGTGGCCGCGCCCGACTTCTCGGTCGTCACCGAGCGCTATGGCCCGGCCGTGGTCAACATCAGCGTCACGGGCACGCACAAGACGTCTTACCAAGAGGGCGCGGCGCGCGGCGACGAGCCGATGGCCGGCGACCCCTTCTTCGAATTCTTCCGCCGCTTCCAGCAGGGCCCCGGCCGCAACCTGCAGCCGCGCGAGACGCCGGTGCGCGGCCAGGGCTCGGGCTTCATCGTCAGTGCCGACGGCATCATCCTCACCAACGCCCACGTCGTGCGCGACGCGAAGGAGGTCACCGTCAAGCTCACCGACCGGCGCGAGTTCCGCGCCAAGGTGCTCGGCGCCGACCCCAAGACCGACGTGGCCGTGCTCAAGATCGACGCCAAGAACCTGCCCGTGGTCACGCTGGGCCAGCCCAGCCAGCTCAAGGTCGGCGAGTGGGTGCTGGCCATCGGCTCGCCCTACGGCTTCGAGAACACGGTCACGGCCGGGGTCGTGAGCGCCAAGGGCCGCAGCCTGCCCGACGACAGCTACGTGCCCTTCATCCAGACCGACGTGGCCGTCAACCCCGGCAACTCGGGCGGCCCGCTGTTCAACGCACGCGGCGAGGTGATCGGCATCAACTCGCAGATCTACAGCCAGACCGGCGGCTACCAGGGCCTGTCGTTCGCGATCCCGATCGACGTGGCCAGCAAGATCAAGGACCAGCTCATCGCCAAGGGCAAGGTCGAGCATGCGCGCCTGGGCGTGGCGGTGCAGAGCGTGAACCAGGCGCTGGCCGAGTCCTTCGGGCTCGACAAGCCCGAGGGCGCGCTCGTCTCCAGCGTGGCCAAGGGAAGCCCGGCCGAGAAGGCGGGCCTGCAGCCGGGCGACGTGATCCGCCGCATCAACGGCCAGGCCATCGTCACATCGGGCGACCTGCCGGCCTACATCGGCATGGCCGCGCCCGGCGACAAGGTGGAGCTGGACGTCTGGCGCAAGGGCGCGGCCACGCAGCTGAGCGCGCGGCTCGCGGGTGCCGACGACAAGGCCGAGGCCAGCGCCGACGCCGGCCCCGCCGCGCCGCAAGGCAAGCTCGGGCTGGCCCTGCGCCCGCTCAACCCGGGCGAGAAGCGCGAAGCCGGCGTGGCCGACGGCCTGCTGGTGGAGGACGCCAACGGCCCGGCGGCGATGGCGGGCGTCGAGGCGGGCGACGTCCTGCTGGCCATCAACGGCACACCCGTCAAGAGCGTCGAGCAGGCCCGCAGCCTCGTGGGCAAGTCCGGCAAGTCGGTAGCACTGCTGATCCAGCGCGGGGACGACAAGATCTTCGTGCCGGTGCCGGTGGGCTGAGCCAGGGGCCGCTGTGGCCCGCCACGCCCGGGGTCTGCTGTGCGCGTCATCAGGACGCGGGGGCGAGGGCAACAGACGGACGGACGGCGGCGCTCAGCCGCCCACGGCACGCAGCGGCGGCTTGACCCGCCCCTGCGCGCCGTCCACAAAGGCGGTCGGCAGCGTGTAGTGCCGCTGGTCGAACAGATCCACGCCGCACTCCAGCCCCTCGATCCAGTCGAAGAAGTCGCCGATGGCCTGCTGCCCGCTGATCGGCGCCCCGTGCTGCGGCACGATCATCGAGATGTCGAGCTGCCGCGCCATGCGCGTCCACAGCCGCAGAATCTTGTTGGCCACCATGTAGCGGCGGTGAAAGCCCTCCATGTGCTGGATGTGGGGGCCGAGGTCCGTCACCGCGACGGCCGACTGGCGGCCCGTGAGCAGCGAGGCGCCGAGGTCGCCCGTGAACAGGATGCGGCTCACCGGATCGTAGAAATGGAAGTTGCCCTCCGCATGCATGAAGTGCGCGGGCAGCAGCCACAGCTCGCTGCGGCCCAGTGGCAGCCGCGCGCCGGCGTCGGGCACGCCGATCACGCGGTCGTCCGTCTTGCCGAGCTTGGTGAAGTGCGGCGCAAAGCGCTCCCAGATGCGCGAGATCACCAGCTTGGCCTGGGTCGAGGTCATCCAGCGGTCGAGCGAACCGATAATGTCGGGGTCGGCATGCGAGGCCAGCAGGTACGACAGCTTCTGCGGCGGAAAGAAGCGCCCCATCGACAGGAACAGCTCGTTGAAAGCCAGGTTGCCGCCCGGGTCGATCACCGCGCCCTGGCCGTGGTCGACCACCAGGAACTGGTTGGCCTGCACGGCCTGGCCGCCTTCCTCGATGAGGTCGGTGAACATCAGGCACACATGGTTCTTGTCTTGGTACAGCTCGATGGACATGATGGAGGGGCTCGCTGGGTGGGACTGCACCCGACTGTAGGTTGCGCATTGCCCTGTCCACTTGAGTCAGATCAAGTGCGGGCGCACCCCGGCCGGAATGATCCAGGTCCGGCACGCAGGCCGGAGCGTCCCGAACGGCCGTCAGCAGGCCGCTTCAGGCTGGACAGCGCGCCGCGTCGCCGCGACCAGCTCCCTGGCAAGGACCAGCAACGCGTCGGCGTCTGCCTGCAGAAGCATCAGCGGGACATCGGAACGCGCGACGAGCCTTCCCGACGCGAGATGCCGCCCGAACACGGCGAGCCCATGCCGGGACTCCCGATTGCAGGCCAGAAGCGTTCGGAACACGCGCCACTCGTCCTCGGCGTTGACCGTTCCCATGTCCGCATACAGCTCTGCGCAGGCGCGCGACGCATCAAGCCGGATTGCCACCGTCACGCCATCGATCAGCGCCCGCCAGCGGCCCGATCCATCGCGCGGGTCGAGCGTGTGCGCCACCGCGTCGCCTCCGAGCGCCGAAGCCAGTCGCTCCAGGGCCGACGTGAGCATCGATTGGAGCTGGGAACTCAGCTCTTCGCTCCAGGCAAGGCCGGTACCGGGCGGCGCGCCGACCTCGGCAACGGATACGAGCGCGTCGGACAGGTCCGGCCCGGCGCCGCCCACCCTGCACATCGCGCGTCCTGCCTCCAGCGCCAGCCGGCTGCCCATGAACGCTTCGTCCCCTTCAGCGAGTTCCACCGGACAGCGCGTGAACACCTCCAGATCCTCGGCCGCCTCCGACAAACCAAAGACGACGGGAAGCTCGCGAGAAGACTCGAGATTGGCCTCCAGTGCCGCGCGCATGAGGTCCGTCGTCAGCGGCCTTTGCGTCAACGCGCAGCGCACCACGAGGTCCGCCCGGTCCGTGGAAAGGCCAATGGTCCATCGAATGCCGTCCACGTCGAGTACGCCGGAGAGCGCGGCCTGGAGCGCCCGCTCCGGCTCAGCGACCAGGAGCGGAACGACCGTTGCCCGGACGCTTTGCAGAACGTCTCCGTGCCAGGACGGCGACGCGAACATCGCTTCGATGTGTTCGTCGGTTCTCATCGCGTTTTCCTGCTTTTCTGGTCCTCGCCCCAGCGATCTGCGGTACCCGCCTGGTAACGCGCGCGGCCCGACCCGTCTCTCACACGCAAGTGCAGGTCAGGGCTGTAAGGCTGGTACTCATCAGCCTGCGGAAACCTGTACTCGCTGGTGTCGACGCCTCGACGGCTTTCATGCGGCAATTGGAGGGCGGGATGATCCTCGCCTTGCGGCAGTGGCCAATGAACGAGGTCGACGCTGGAGGGGAGGCCTTCGTACCGTTCTCTCGGGACAGTCGAATCCGAGATCATCCGGAAAAAGCCTCGCGGCATCTGAAGCATCCCTTCATCCATCATATTGCTGGAGCTGCGCGGGAACCCTCTGAACAGGGGCAGTCCAATGCTCAGAACGGGAGTAAGCACCCCGCGCGAGTAGCGCTGCGCCTCGGTCGGTCCGCCCGGCGCTCGTCGCGGCGGGGGCAGTCGATGCTGAAGATCAAGAACTGCCCTCGCATCGGCATCAGTCGTCGGCCGCGAGCTGAACCATTGCGGCGTTTTCATCGAAGAATGCCGCCCCTCGAACATGGCAATTGCCGTGCGCGCAGCGACCACGGTGAGGCAGGACAGCGCCGTCCAATAGACCAGCGCCTGAACCGAAAGGTCGGCAGATCCTTCGCTTTGCACCGTCGTGCTGTCCTCTCCGTCCAGTAACTGACAAGCCAGGCCCAAAGCCGGAGCCGCCAGGCCGGTCAGCATTCTCGCCAGCCCTGTCAGGTTGCTGACCTGACTCCTTTCAGGGTACAGGGGCGAACTCACACGGAATTCGGGCACCTGGTCTTGAAGCAGGGCCAAGACCGCCCCCGCAGCCGCCATGGGCAGAAGCAGCTCTTCAGCGTCTCGCGCAGGTGCCATCATCCGCGCGGCAACCGTTCCGACCACCGTGGGCAGCACGTCCAGCCGGAGCTGGTCAGCAAAGCTATCCATGATTTCGGCCAGAACGTGATGACGTACCGAGGCGGTCAACATCTGGCGAAGCTCGACGCCGCTGCGGATGCCATAGCCCCTGCGCGGGTCCGAAGGACCAGCCTCGCATTTGCGGGCAAACGCTTCGACGGCCTTCGCGTGGGGCCAGCGGTTGCGGTCTCCCTCGCGCACGCAGCGGGCAATTTCGCAGCGCAGCGACATGGCTTTATAGACCGGATGCCGCAACAGGAGCGCCAGGGCATCGTGCCTGCCAGCCTGCTTCCAGCGCTCCAGTTGCCGCTCGCACACGTTCTTCAGCTTCGAGCCAAACTCTTCGCTTCTGTCGCCGAGGACCTGAGTCGCGACCTGGTTGACGGCCCGACGGTCGGTGAAGGGATTGCCGAAGTCGCCGCTGAGCATCCGCCGGTGAAAGTCCTCTGCCCCGCCCACGCCCAGCGCCACGAACTTCCTGGCCGCATGATTCACCAGCGGCTGGTTCAGCGGCCCGACGCAAGCCGACGGACCGTCCGGATGGTAGTCGGCGATCGCCGACAGAAGGCGATGCGCCTGATGGGCTGGCGCCAGCTTGAGATGGTTCAACTGCCGCACCGACACGTCCTGGCCGGTCAGCTCCCGCAGCTCGCGCACGTCGTCCAGCAACGCCTGGTCCGCGAGGCTCTGATAGGTCCCCGCTCCGTCCGGAACCGACTGGACGGTGCTTTCGACAGTCTCGGCAAATGGCTTGCTTGCCTCCTGGAATCGGCTCTCGACATAGCGCCACATCGCCGCCGGATCCATCGTAGCCGGGCGCTTTGAATCCGTCGGCTGGGCGTCAGGAAGCAGCGGGTCTGTGCCACGGAACAGGCCTTGCGCCCATTCCACTTTGGACTGGATTCGGCGCGCCCGATAGAGCGGAGCATTGTCTGTCTCCGCCTTCGTTCGATCATGAGTCGCTTCCAGCTGGCTGGCGAAGTCGGAGACGGCGGAGCCCCATCGGGGAAATGGCGTGCCCGTGACGTAGATGCGGCCGTAACGCGCTTCGTCGCGCAGAGCGCTGACAAGCATCTCGGGGCTCGAATCGCGTCGCAATTCCTCGTACACGGCATGCGCGTCCCGGTACTTGCGCTCGCTTCCCGGGCGCACCATTGCGCTCTTGTTCTCCACCGCATGCGAGCCGGATGTCGGCAAGTCCTCCGCGATCCGCTCGAACTGCCGGATCGCCGCCTCATGCGCGCCTGCGGCGTACAGGCGCGCGACGTCGCCCACGTCAAGCTTCTGGCCGAGCAGCCAGGCGCCGTGCTGGATATCGGCGTAAGCACGCATGACTTCGAACACCGGGTCGTCATACAGCGATCGATCGGGGCGACCAGCCGATCCAGCGTCCCCGGCGAGTTCGGCAAGGTAGGAGAGTGTGGCACGGCGAAAGCGCTCGGGCCGGTCCCCCAGCCGGCCCTCTGCCTCGTGCACGGCGAGCTTGTCGCTGATCTTCCGATCCGACAATCGCCTCTTGGGCAGTTCATCCATCGCGGTCTGGCCCGTTGATCCGGTCCCGTCGGTCGGACGGCTTCCGGTGCGCGTCGACAGCGAATCCGACATGGAACCGGCCGCATGAGGCGATGTCGTGAACATGCTCGCCAACGGCCGGGGTGGCGACTCCTCAGCGGCCCGCTCCGCAGCGCGAGGGGGAATGAGGTCTTCGGAGGCCACGGGCGCTTCCTGCGACGACGGTTGCTCCGCAGGCGTTTCGTCGGAAGTCGGCTGCGAGGCAGGGCGCAGGGGGGTGGGTGCGTAACGCGTTGTGAACATGGGTTGTTGAGTTGTCTCGCCGGCAGCCATTGAAGACCTCTGCATGCTGGCGCAATCACTGAGGCATGGCGGCTGAAGTTAGTCCTCGTCTCGCCTCGCGCCAACATACGAAGGTCTCTGTGCGTGGCGCCGTGTGATCGTTGATCGGGAGGCCTCGCGTTGGAACCTTCAAGCCCGCCCTGGCAGCCGCCCCCCGCGCGCCATCGGGTACGCTTGCATCTCCGAAGGAGGTCCGCATGCCCATCCATAACATCAAGATACATTTCACCGCTTTCGCATTGGCGTTTTGCTTTCAGGCCCACGCCCTGCAGATCACCAGCCTGTCACCCCAGTCCGAAGTCGCCCGCGTGCGCCAGGTCGTTGCCAAGTTCGACGACAGCGCCGTCAACTTCGGCGACCCCAAGGCGCCCGCGCCGCTGTCGCTCAGCTGCAGCGATGCGCAGGCCACGCGCGGCAACGGCCGCTGGATCAGCGACCGCGAATGGGCCTTCGAGTTCGAGAACGACCTGCCGCCGGGCGTGAGCTGCGCGCTGCAGACGCGGGCCGGCTTCAAGTCGCCCAAGGGCGCGGACCTGGCCGCCGGCAACTGGCGCTTCAACACCGGCGGGCCGTTCGTGCAGAACATCCGGCCCGGCACCTACGCGCGCATCGACGAGGAGCAGTACTTCCTCCTGCAGCTCAACGGTGCTGCCACCCTGGCCAGCGTCCAGGCCAACGTCTGGTGCGCGGCCGAGGGCCTGGGCGAGCGCGTGCCGGTGAAGCTGATCGAGGGCAAGGAGCGCGAGGAGTTGCTCAAGTCACTCTCGCTCGACAAGGCCGCCGCCCGCGAGCCTCTGCGCTACGTCACCCTCACCTGCAACCGGCGCCTCACGCCGTCGTCCAAGGTGTCGCTGGTGTTCGGCCGCGGCGTCGCCACACCCTCGGGTGTGGCCAACTCGGTCGACAAGCGCTTCGAGTTCCAGGTGCGCGAGCCCTTCGCCGCGAACTTCAGCTGCGAGCGCGAGAACGCGCAGGCCGCCTGCCTGCCGATCCGCCCCATGTCGCTGTCGTTCAATGCGCCGGTGCCGCGCAAGCTGGCCGAAGGCATCCGACTCAAATCGGCCAAGGACACGCTCAAGCCGAGCTTCGGCAAGGAAGGCGAAGGCGACTCGCTGGTCAACGGCGTGGCCTTCAGCCCGGTCTTTCCCGAGCAGACCGCCTACACGCTGGAGCTGCCCGCCGGCTTCAAGGACGCCTCGGGCCGCACGCTGCGCAATGCCGAGAGCTTTCCGCTCAAGGTCGGCACCGGCCCGATGCCGCCGCTGGCCAAGTTCGCGGCCGCGCCCTTCGGCATCGTCGAGCGCTTTGCCGAGCCCGAGGGCGGGCCGATGCTGCCCGTCACGCTGCGCAACGTCGAGGCGGCACTCAAGGTGCAGGGCCTGGCGCCGGGCGCGGCCGGCGGCAAGGTCAGCGACCTGCAGCCGCGCAGCGACGCCGAGATCATCGCCTGGTTCCGCAAGGTGCAGCGGTACGACCAGTTCTACGTCTCGCGCCGCCGGGCCGCCGCCGACAGCCGCGCCCCGCTGCCGCCCGCCCTGCCGGGCCGCGACGCGAATGCGGTGGAGACGCGCGCCGTCGCGCTGCTGCAGGGCCAGCCCGGCGTCAGGACGCTCGACCTGCCCAAACCCGCAGGCAACGACCCCCGGCCGTTCGAGGTGGTCGGCATTCCATTGACGCCGGGCTTTCACGTGGTCGAGATCGCCTCGCCCGCGCTCGGCAGCTCGCTGCTCGACGAGCGCTATGGCGCGCGCCGCACCATGTACGTCCGCACCTCGGCGCTGGTGACCAACCTCGGCGTTCACTTCAAGCTCGGGCGCGAGAACGCGCTGGCCTGGGTCACCACGCTCGACAAGGGCCAACCGGTGGCCGGCGCCGCCGTGCGCGTGTCCGACTGCAGCGGCCGCGAAGTCGCCACCGGCACCACCGACGCGCGCGGTGTGGCCCAGCTCAAGAGCGTGCCGCCCGAGGCGCCCAACTGCCGCAGCGCGGCCGACGGCGACGGCGACGACCGCACCGCCTACTTCGTGAGCGCCCGCGCCAAGAACAACGGCGTCGACGACATGGCCTTCACCTGGAGCGACTGGTACCGCGGCATCGAGCCGTGGCGCTTCAACCTGCCCACCAGCCGCGAGGCGCGGCCCGACGAGGTGGCGCACACCATCTTCGACCGCACGCTGCTGCGGGCCGGCGAAACGGTGTCGATGAAGCACCTGATCCGCACGCAGACCAGCCAGGGCTTCGGCCTGCCGCCGGCACTGCCCGCCGAGCTGGTGGTGACGCACGTCGGCTCGGGTCAGCAGTTCACCCAGCCGCTGACCTGGCGCAAGACGGCCACCGGCGGCCAGAGCGCCGAGAGCCAGTTCGCCATCCCGCAGGGTGCCAAGCTCGGCATGTACGAGGTCAGCCTCGCGGGCGGCGGCGTCGCTGGCGCGCGCAGCTTCGGCACCGGCCAGTTCCGTGTCGAGGAGTTCCGCCTGCCGGTGCTCGAAGGCCGCATCGCGCCGGTCGAGAAGAAGGCGCTGGTCAACCTGCAGTCCGTGCCCACCGACGTGCAGATCAACTACGTGGCCGGCGGCGGCGCGGCCAATCTGCCGGTGCGCGTGTCGGCGCTGGTGCGGGGCAAGTACCTGTCGTACCCGGACTTCGACGAGTTCAGCTTCCAGCCCCCGCGGGCGCGGCGTGGCGAGTCGTCCTCGTCCGGCAGCGACGGCGAGGAAGAGGCCACCGCCTCGCAGGACCAGCGCGTGATCGCCGACAAGCTGCCGCTCACGCTGGACCGCAACGGCGCCGGCAAGCTCACCATCGACAAGGTGCCGGTGTCGAAGATCCCGCAGGATCTGCTGCTCGAGGCCACCTACTCCGACCCGAACGGCGAGGTGCAGACGCTGCGCGGCGTCTCCACCGTGTGGCCGGCTGGCGTCGTGGCCGGCATCAAGACCGAAGGCTGGGTGTCGACCCGCCAGAAGATGCGCTTCCAGGCGCTGGCGCTCGACCTCGCGGGCAAGCCCGCGCCCGGCACGGCGCTCGACGTGCGGGCCGTGGCGCGCATCGTCACCACCAGCCGCAAGCGCATGGTCGGCGGCTTCTACACCTATGACAACAAGACCGAGACCAAGGACCTCGGCTCGGTCTGCAGCGGCAAGGCCGACTCGCGCGGCCTGCTGCTGTGCGAGACGCAGCTCGGTGAAGCCGGCGAGGTGGAGCTGGTCGTCACCGCCAAGGACGCTGCGGGCAACAGCATCCAGGCGGCCAGCAGCGTCTACGTCACGCGCCAGGGCGAGCTGTGGTTCGGCGGCGAGAACCACGACCGTATCGACCTGCTGCCCGAGAAGAAGGCCTACCAGCCCGGCGAGACCGCCAACTTCCAGGTGCGCATGCCCTTCCGCTTCGCCACCGCGCTGCTCACGGTCGAACGCGAAGGCATCATCGACACACAGGTGGTGCAACTCAACGGCCAGGACCCGACCGTTCACCTGAAGATCCAGGACGGCTGGGGCCCGAACGTTTACGTCAGCGTGCTGGCCCTGCGCGGCCGGCTGCGCGAAGTGCCGTGGTACTCGTTCTTCACCTGGGGCTACAAGGCGCCGCGCGAATGGTGGACGGCCTTCTGGTACGAGGGCCGCGAGTACGTCGCGCCCACGGCGCTGGTGGACCTGAGCAAGCCGGCGTTCCGCCTCGGCGTCGCCGAGATCCGCGTCGGCACCAAGGCGCACCAGCTCGACGTCAGCGTCAAGGCCGACCGCGAGAGCTACCCGGTGCGCGGCCAGGCCCGCGTCACCATCAGCGCGCGCCTGCCCAACGGCCAGCCGGCCGCCAACGCCGAAGTGGCGCTCGCCGCCGTCGACCAGGCCCTGCTGGAGCTGATGCCCAACGGCAGCTGGGACCTGCTGTCGGCCATGCTGCAGCGCCGCTCCTGGGGTGTGGAGACCTCCACCGCGCAGATGGAGATCATCGGCCGCCGGCACTATGGCCGAAAGGCCGTGCCGGCCGGCGGCGGCGGCGGCAAGAGCGGCGCGCGCGAGCTGCTCGAGACGCTGCTGCTGTGGAACCCGCGCGTGGTGCTCGACGCCAACGGCCAGGCCGTGGTCAACGTGCCGCTCAATGACGCGCTCACCACCTTCCGCATCGTCGCCGTGGCCGATTCGGGCACGAGCCTGTTCGGCACGGGCCAGACCAGCATCCGCGCCACGCAGGACCTGCAGATCATCAGCGGCCTGCCCCCGCTGGTGCGCGAGGACGACCAGTTCCGCGCCCAGATCACCCTGCGCAACACCACGCAGAAGGCCATGAAGGTCGAGGTCGCGCCGCGCGCCACGCTGCTGCAGCTGGCGCCGCAGACGGTCGACATCCCGGCCGGCGAGGCCCGCGAAGTGGCCTGGCAGGTCACCGCGCCCGCGCAGCTGGCGCAGACCCGGGCCGAGGCCATCCTGTGGGAGATCGAGGCGCGCGACACCGCAGGCGGCGCGCGCGACGCGCTCAAGGCGCGCCAGCGCCTCGTGCCGGCCGTGCCGCTCACGGTGCAGCAGGGCACGCTCGTGCAGCTTGACGGCCCGTTCTCGATCGACGTGCAGCCGCCGGCCGACGCCCTCGTGAGCAACGGCACCGTGCGCGGCGGCCTCAAGCTTGCGCTGCAGCCGCGCCTGGCCGAAGGCCTGCCCGGCGTGCGCGACTGGTTCGCCCGCTACCCCTTCGCCTGCCTGGAGCAAAAGACCAGCAAGTCGGTCGGCCTGCGCGACGCGGCGATGTGGCAGGGCGTGGTGGCGCAGCTGCCCAGCTACCTCGACAGCGACGGCCTGGCCAGCTACTTCCCGCCGCGCGAGGGCGCGGGCGACCGAGGCAGCGACATCCTCACCGCCTACGTGCTGGCCGCCACGCACGAGGCTGCAGGCGTCAACCCGGCCTTCGCGCTGCCCGACGAGGTGCGCGCGCCCATGGAGCGCGGCCTGATCGGCTTTGTCGAAGGCCGCATCCAGCGCGAGTTCTGGTCGCCGCGCAAGGACCTGGACGTGCGCAAGCTCGCCGCGCTGGAGGCGCTGTCGCGCTACGGCAAGGCGCAGGGCCGCATGGTCACGAGCATCACCATCGCGCCCAACCAGTGGCCCACCAGTGCGGTGATCGACTGGTACAACATCCTGCGCCGGGTTGCCGACGTGCCGCAGCGCGAGCAGCGCCTGGCCGAGGCCGTGCAGGTCCTGCGCGCGCGCCTGAGCTTCCAGGGCACCAAGCTCATCTTCAGCACCGAGCGCGACGACTACTGGTGGTGGCTCATGACTGGCGGCGACGTCAACACCGCGCGCCTGATGCTCGCGGTGATGGACGACCCGGCCTGGAAGGACGACATGGGGCGCCTGGCCAACGGCTTCATCGGCCGCCAGCAGAATGGCGCCTGGCACACCACCACGGCCAACCTCTGGGGCGGCCTGGCGCTCGAGAAGTTCTCGGCCAAGTTCGAGGCCGTTCCGGTGGCCGGCAGCACCCGCGCCACGCTCGGCGCCGCCAGCGGCGCGGTGGACTGGGCACGGGTCGAGCGCATCAAGCCCTCCGACGCGGCGGGCGCGCCGCACATGGCCAGCTGGTTCGGCGCGCCGGCCAGCCCCGGCAACCTGCGCAACAACAGCCTGTTCCTGCCTTGGCCTGCCGCCAGCGGCAAGGACCAGCCCAAGGGCACGCTGGGCGTCACCCATCAGGGCGCGGGCAAGCCGTGGCTCACGCTGCAGTCGGTGGCGGCCATCGACCTGAAGGCACCGTTCAGCGCGGGCTACTCGGTGAAGAAGACCATCACCCCGGTCGAGCAGGCCGTGCCCGGCCGCTACACCCGGGGCGACGTGCTGCGCGTGGCGCTGGAGATCAACGCCTCGTCCGACATGACCTGGGTCGCGGTGACCGACCCGATCCCGGGCGGCGCCACCATCCTGGGCAGCGGCCTGGGCCGCGACTCGCAGATCGCCACCTCGGGCGAGAAGGCGCCGGCCGGCAGCGCCTGGCTGGCCTTCGAGGAGCGCAGCTTCGAGTCCTGGCGCGGCTACTACGAGTACCTGCCCAAGGGCGTGGTCAAGATCGAGTACACCGTGCGCCTGAACAACGTGGGCGACTTCGCGATGCCGCCGACGCGCGCCGAGGCCATGTATGCGCCCGAGATGTTCGGCGAGGCGCCGAACGCCCGCATCAAGGTGGAGGCGGCGCGGTGACCGGTACAGCGCCTGCGCGGCCCGGCATGCGCCATGCGCTGGTGCTGGCGGCGCTCGCGCTGTGCGCCCCGGCCGCGCAGGCCCTGCCCTCCTACGACGAGGTGCGCAGCGCGCACCGGCCGTCGGACACGCTGGTGCTCGACCGCCAGGGCGAGCTGCTGCAGCGCCTGCGCACCGACAGCGGCGCGCGGCGCGGCACCTGGGTGGCGCTGGCCGACGTGTCGCCCGCGCTGCGCACGGCCATGGTGCTGAGCGAGGACAGGCGCTTCTACGAGCACAGCGGCGTGGACTGGCAGGCCGCCTCGGCAGCCGCCTGGGGCAACCTCTTCAACAGCCGCACGCGCGGCGCCTCGACCATCACCATGCAGCTGGCCGGCCTGCTCGACGACGACTGGCAGCGTGGCGCCGGCGGCCGCAGCGTGGCGCAGAAGCTCGGCCAGACCGTCGCGGCCAAGGTGCTGGAGCGGCGCTGGCGCAAGGACCAGATCCTGGAGGCCTACCTCAACACCGTGCCCTTTCGCGGGGAGCTGGTCGGCATCGACGCGGTGAGCCGCACCCTCTTCGGCAAGGCGCCGCACGGCCTGGACGCGCGCGAGGCCGCCGTGGCCGCCGCGCTGGTGCGTGCACCCAATGCGCGGCCGGCGCAGGTCGGCCAGCGCGCCTGCGGCGTGCTGCGCGCCATGCAGCCCGGCACGCGGGTCGACTGCGAAGGCCTGGACCTGTTCACCACGGCGGCCCTCGGCCGCCGCGACTATGCCGCGAGCGAAGGCATTGCGCCGCACGCGGCGCGCCGCGCGCTGGCCACCTGGAGCGCCGGCCCGGCTGCGTCGCCCCCCGCCACCCTGCGCACCACGCTCTCCGCCCCCCTGCAGCGCTTTGCGCAGGCCACGCTGCAGCGCCACCTGCGCGAGCTCAAGGGCCGCAACGTGGAAGACGGCGCCCTCGTCGTGCTCGACAACGCCAGCGGCGAGGTGCTGGCCTGGGTCGGTTCGTCGGGCGTGCTGAGCCAGGCCGGCGAGGTCGACGGCGTCACGGCCGCGCGCCAGCCCGGCTCCACGCTCAAGCCCTTTCTGTATGCGCAGGCCATCGCCCAGCAGCGCATCACCGCCGCCTCGCTGCTGGAGGACTCGCCGGCCCACATCCCGACCGCCTCGGGCCTGTACATCCCGCAGAACTACGACCGCCAGTTCAAGGGCTGGGTGTCGGCGCGCACCGCGCTGGCCTCGTCGCTCAACGTGCCGGCGGTGCGCACGCTCGTCATGGTCTCGCCCGACGACTTCGCCCGCCAGCTGCGCGCGCTCGGCCTTCCGCTGCGCGAATCGGGCGACTACTACGGCTACAGCCTCGCGCTGGGCAGCGCCGAGCTGCCGCTGGTCGCGCTCACCAATGCCTACCGCGCGCTGGCCAACGGCGGGCGCTACGGTCCGGTGAGCCTGCGCGCCGGCACGCCGCTGCCGAGCCAGGCGCCGGCCGCGCAGGCGCTCGATGCGCGCGCCGCCTTCGTCGTGGGCGACATCCTGAGCGACGGCAATGCGCGGGCGCGCACCTTCGGCACCGACAGCGTGCTCGCCACCCGCTTCTGGACGGCCGTGAAGACCGGCACCAGCAAGGACATGCGCGACAACTGGGCCGTCGGCTGGTCGCAGCGCTACACCGTGGGCGTGTGGGTCGGCAACGCACGCGGCGCGCCGATGTGGGACGTCAGCGGCACCAGCGGCGCCGCGCCGGTGTGGGCCGAGGTGATGCGCCACCTGCATGCGGGCACGCCCAGCCGTGCGCCCGCGCCGCCGCCCGGGCTGGTGCAGGCCCGCGTGAGCTTCAGCGGCGAGACGGCCGCCGACGCGCTCGAAGCGGCGCGCACCGAGTGGTTTCTGGCCGGCACCGAGCAGGCACGGTTCGCGATGGACCGCCCCGGCGGCCCGGGCCGGGCCGATGGCAAAGCCGCGCTGCGCATCACCGCGCCCGCCGACGGCACCATCGTCGCGCTCGACCCTGACATTCCGCCGCAGCGCCAGCGCCTGACCTTCACCGCGAGCGGCGCGCAAGGCCGCTGGCTGATGGACGGCAAGCCCTGGGCGCGCGGCGCCGAGGTGCAATGGCTGCCCTGGCCGGGCCGCCACAAGGTCCAGCTCGTCAACGAGCGCGGTGAGGTGATGGACGAGTTGCGCGTCGAAGTGCGGGGCGCGGGGGTCAAGGCGCCACGACAGACCCGTTGAGCTCCACCAGGCGCCCGTCCCGCAGGCGCGCACCCAGCAGGTGGTCGTCGTCCCAGGCGGCGGCGTAGCCCAGTTCCACCGTCAGCAGTCCGTCGAGTGGCATCACCGCCAGGTATTGCAAGGCCACCTGCAGCCACACCTCATGGGGCGTGGAAGGCTGCACAGGGGGTGGCTCCGAATCGACGGCGTCGTCGTCCTGCGCCAGGGTCTCGAAGTAGGGCCGCGCATGTTCCAGCAGGGCTTCGGCGATGAGCGGCTTCCATGCGGCGTAGTCGGCAGGCACGCGCGCGGCTGCGGCAAGCGCCGCGGCATCCGGCGCCTCACGGCCGCCCGGCAGCACCACAGGCACGTCACCCCCGCCCGGCACGTGGACCGTACCGCGCCATGCGCCGCGCTCGCGCGTGAGCACCCCCAATGCCGGATCGGTGAAGCGAGGCGACTTGAACAGGCCGAACATGATGGTGCTCTCCTTGCGGGGCACTATACCTGCGGCGCGTCGTGCCTGCACGGCTCGCCGACCGGCCGTCAATACGTCGCCCGCCCGCCAGACAGGTCGAACACGGCTCCCGTGCTGAAGCTGCACGCATCCGAGGCGAGCCACAGCAGCATCGCCGCCAGCTCGTCGGGCTCGCCGAAACGCGCCATGGGGATCCTGGCCAGCAGGGCCTGGGTGCGGGCTGGCGCGATCTCGATGTTGCGGCGGGTCATGGGCGTGTTCAGCACCGTGGGCGAGATGCAGTTGACCAGCACGCCGGTGGTTGCAAACTCCTTGCCCAGACTCTTGGTCAGCGCGATCACGCCGGCCTTCGCGGCCGAGTACGACGGGGTGAAGGGATTGCCCTCCTTGCCCGAGGTGGAGCCGATGTTGATGACGCGGCCATAGCCGGCGGCGGCCATCAGCGGAATCACCGCACGGCAGCAATGGAACACGCCGGTCAGGTTGACGGCCAGCACGTCGGCCCAGTCGGCAAGCGACGACTCGGCCAGCGCAGACGGCGGGCGGATGATGCCGGCATTGTTGGCCAGGATGTCGACGCGGCCCCAGCGGGCATGGACGGCGCTGGCCGCGCGCTCGACAGCGTCATAGTCGCGAACGTCCACGACCTGCATGTCCCAGGTCGGCTTGTCGCAGGTCGGCTTGTCGCAGGTCGGCTTGTCGCAGGTCGGCTTGTCCCAGGTCTGCATAGGCAGGTCCTGCAGGTCCCCGCTCTGCGCGTGCGTCCCCTGCGCACTCACCCCGCCATCGCCCGTGTCGCGTTCGAGCTGCGTCACCGCAGCCTGCAGCGCCTGCGCGCTCACGTCCCACAGCGAGACGCGCGCGTTCGCCTGCAGCAACTGCTGCGCCACGTGCAGCCCGACACCGCTGGCCGCGCCGGTGACCACGGCCACGCGGCCGCCGAAGTCGTAGCTGACGGCACGCATCAGATGTCGGCGCGGATGCCCGCGTCCTCTGCAAGCTTGCGATAGAGCCGCCGCTCCTTGTCCAGGAAGGCCTGGAACACCTCGGGGGCCGCGTCGGCCGGAACGCCGGCGTTCTCCAGCACCTTGTCGCGCACCGCCGGGTCGGCCAGGCTGCGGCGGATGGCGCTGCTCAATGCATCGATGCGGTCGCGCGGCGTCTTGGCCGCCACCAGGTAGCCCTGCCAGGCCGCGATGTCCATGCCCGCCACGCCGGATTCGGCCATGGTGGGTAGGTCGGGTGCCAGCACCGGACGGCTGTTGCCCGTCACGGCCAGGATCTTCAGCTCGCCGCTCCTGTGGCGCGGAAACACCGAATTCATGTCCGAGAACACCAGCGGCACCTGCCCGCCCATCACGTCCATCACGGCGGGCCCGAGCCCCTTGTAGGGCACATGAAGCAGCTTGGTGCGGGTGTTCACCTGGAACAGCTCGCCCGCGAAGTGAGGCTGACTGCCCATGCCGGACGAAGCAAAGCTGAGCCGGCCCGGCTGGCGGCGCGCTTCGGCCAGTACGTCCTGGATCGTCCTGAGACCCGAGGCCGGATTCGCCGCGAGGCAGTAGGGTGCCGTGAACATGAGGCTCACCGGCGCCAGCCCGTCGAACAGGTCGACGCCGGTACGTTGCAGCGCGGCGCCGCGCTGGCGCAGCAGCACCGCGCTGGTCACGTAGCTGCCCGTGGCCACGTAGAGGGTGTGGCCGTCGGGCTCGGAGCGGGCCACGGCTTCGGCCGCCAGCGTGGTGCCAGCGCCCGGACGGTTCTCCAGCACCACGGGCTGGCGCAGATGCGTCTCCATGGTCTTGAACAGGATGCGCGCCAGAAGGTCGGCCCCGCCGCCCGCGCTCAGCCCCAGCAGCGCCTTGACGGGCCGCGACGGGTAGGTCTCGGCCCAGGCGGGCGCCACGGCACCGGCGGCCCCCGCCGCCATGCCTGCAATGAATTCTCGACGCTTCAACATACGGTCTCCTCGTGGTGTGAACATGAACTGGCAAGGGCCTGCCGACGGATGAACATCGCCGAGACGCGCTCGGCCGCCATCATGACCGGCAGATTGGTATTGGCGCGCGGCACGGCCGGCAGGATCGAGGCGTCGGCCACCACCAGGCCCTCGACACCGTGCACGCAGCCTTCGGGCGAGGTCACCGCCTCGGACGAGTCGGCCGGGCCCATGGCGCAGGTACCGACCTGGTGGTACTGCAGCACCACGGCAGCGCGCAACGCACGGCGCATCGCTTCATCGGCGCGCGAAGTGGAGCCATCCATGGCACCCGCCGCCAACGCGTCGGCGCCGCGCGCGAAGGCATCGGGCAGCGGCTTGAGCGCCAGGCCATGCAGAGGTCGCAGAGCGCCAGGCGCCAGGCGCACCGCCGCGCCGAGCGCCGCACTCAGGGCGCGGGTGGCCGGCGTGCGCAGGCCCATCCAGGCAGCGGCCGGGCCGAGCTGCACCAGCCCCACCGACTGGCTCACCTCGCCCACCGAACGCGAGCGCAGAAAACCCACCGCAGCACGCACGGCGCCGGCAAGCCGATCCACGTCGTCCGGCTCGGCCAGCATGTTGAAGTCCACCGCAGGCGCCAGGGCCGGCTCGGCCGACCGGAGCGTGACCGTGCCACAGGACAGAGGCCGGTGCAGCACGACGTTGAGCACCGCGATCTGGCCGCCAGCGGCGTGCCAGGCCGCGCGGTCCCACACCGTCATGTAGGTGTCGCCGCCCGAGCGGTGCCGACCGGACGACAGGCGCAGCGCCGCGTGCGCGGTGGGCAGGCCGGGCGGCAGCGAGCCCGCGCCAGGCAGGCTGGTGCGCAGCGCCACGCCCAGCGGCACCGCGCCATGGTTCTGCAGGTTGCGGCCGACGCCGGGCAGCGCCGCTGCCACGCGAATGCCCAGGGCCTCCAGCGCACGCGGCTCGCCGACGCCGGAGCGCAGCAGAATGGCCGGTGTCTGAAGCGCACCGGCGCACAGCACCACGTGGCCGGCCAGCACCCGCCGGTCGCCGCTGGCAGACCGCAGCTCGACGCCAGCGACGCGGCCGGCGTCGAGCAGCACGCGAAGACAGGTCGTCCCCGCTTCGATGCGCAGATTGGAGCGAGCCCGGGTGGCCGGCCCCAGCCATGCCCGATTGGCCGAGCAGCGGCCTCCGGCGTCGGCAGAGACAGGCTGCACGAAGCTGCCGTCGCGGAAATCGGTGTTGGGGTCGTCCACGCGCGCCAGGCCGGCATCGCTCCAGGTCTCAAGCAGCGCATTGCTCAGATGGCGCCGGGGCGATGGCGCCTGACGCGCCACCGCGATCGCGCCGGCATCGTCGCAGCCCGTGCCCGGGTCGGCCGACTCCAGGCGGCGGAAGCAGGGCTCCACATCGCGCCAGGCCCAGCCACTGGCGCCACGGGCGCTCCATTCGTCATAGTCGGCGGCCACGCCGCGCAGCGCCACCATGGCATTGATCGACGACGAGCCGCCCACCACGCGGCCCTGCGGCACACGGGCGCGGCGTGCTGCCTCTCCCGACAGCGCGCCCACCACCTGGCCGCTCAGGCCGGGCCATTGAAGCGATGCGTCATAGGCCGACAGCGGATACGGATGGCGGATCTCCGCCGTCTCGGCCGGCCCCGGGTCGGCACCGGCCTCCACCAGCAGCACCCTGCATGCCGGGTCCGCCGACAGCCGGCGGGCGACGATGCAGCCCGCCGAGCCGGCGCCCACCACGATCACGTCATATCTTTCTCGCATGCCGCAACGATAGGCCGCTCGGCCGGCTTCCGACCCTCGGTTTCATGATGGCTGCCATCGCAAACCCGGATAGCCACGCCCCCTGCTCCCGCGTGCTGCCTGCTATGCTGAAAACCATGCCAACGCCCCTGCTCGACACCGAAGACGCACGCTACTTCACCGCCGTGGCCGACGCCCAGAGCATCTCGCGCGCGGCGCTGGCGCTGGGCACATCGCAATCCAACGTATCGGCGCGCCTGGCGCGGCTGGAAGCACGGGCCGGCACCACGCTCGTGCGGCGGCACAACCGTGGCGTCAGCCTCACGGGTGCGGGCGAGGCGCTGCTGCCCCACAGCCGCGAGCTGCTGCTGCTGGCCCACCGCGCCATGGCGTCGATCCATGAAGGCGTCACCGCCCTGCCCGAGCTGCGGATCGGCGCCTTCCACACCGCCACCGCCAGCCTCGTGCCGAGGCTTCTTTCAGGCTTCATCCGCAAGAACCGCGGCGTGCGCCTGACGGTGCGCGCCGGGACCACCGAGGAAGTCCGCACCCTGCTGGCCGACGACCGGGTCGACTGCGCCTTTCTGGCCGGCACGGCGGTGGACGCCAGCATGAGCCTGCAGGCGCGCTTCAACGAGGAACTGGGCTGGGTCATGAAGGCCGGCACCGTGCGGCCCGGTGGCCGGCCCCTGCTGCAGGTGCTGGCCGAGCTGCCGATCTACTCGGTGCGGCGCGGCGCGCTCTATGAAGCGTCGGTGCGCCAGCTGTTCCAGGACGCCGGCTTCACGCCCGCGATGCCGCTGTTCCAGGAGGCCGGCTCGACCGAGATCCTGCGCGAGATGCTGGCGCTGGGCGGCTGCTTCACCCTCGCAGGCCGCAGCGTGTTTGCCAACGACGTCCGCGCCGGCGTGCTCTCGTTTCATCCGGTGCCCGCCTCGTCACCTCGACTGCAGACCGTGCTGGTCTGCAAACGCGGCAAGACCCAGCACGAGGTACCGGCAGCGTTCGTGCGCCATGCCAAGGGGATGGCGGCGTAGCGTGGGCGGGAGCGGCGCGCTGCAAGGCACTGGCGAAGTGCTGGCCATCTGCGGCAGACGCAGCCGACCCGGCGCCGCCGGCCGCGCCCCTCAGCCGGCACCGCTGCCCAGATGCGCCACCGCCTCGATCTCCACCAGGATCTCGGGCTTGGCAAGCGCGGCCACCTGGACCAGGGAACACACCGGAAAGTCTCCGTCGAAGAACTCGCGGCGAGCCCGCCACACCTCGGTGTTGCGGCGAATGTCGGTGACGAAGATCGTCAGCTTGACCACGTCGCCCATCGTCCCGCCGGCTGCGGCGAGCAGGTCGCTGATCTTCTGAAAGATCACCTTCGACTGTGCGTACTCGTCACCGCCGAGCACGTTGTCACCATCGGGCCCGCGTGCCGTGAGGCCGGCCGTGTAGACCACGTCGCCCACGCGCAGGCAGTTGGACCACAGACCCGGGGCCACCTCGGCCACATGGGGTGAACGGATTCGAATCTTCTTCATTGGGACCTCAGGGATGACACCGCCCCCGTCAGGGGCTTGAACACCCATTTTGCCCCGCGCTTGACCTTCAAGCCGCTTCAAGGTTTCAAATACAGGCATGACCCGCACGAACACCCCCGCTCCGACCCGCCATGACCATGACCATGACCATGACCATGACCATGACCATGACCATGACCATGATCACGATCACGATCACGATCACGATCACGATCACGGTGCCGCTCTGGAGGGCGGCCTCTGGCGCCTCGGGCTGGCGCTCGCACTGGCTGTCGGCGCGGAGCTGATCGCCTTCTTTGCGCCTGCGTCCACGCCCTGGGAGGTGGCGGGCATGGCGGTGGCCGCCGTCGCGATCTGGCTGGCCGGCTTCGACACCTACCGCCAGGGCCTTGCGGCCCTGCGACGCGGCCGGCTCAACATCAATGCGCTGATGTCGGTGGCCGTGACTGGCGCCTTCGTCATCGGCCAGTGGCCCGAAGCCGCCATGGTGATGGCGCTCTATGCCATGGCCGAACTCATCGAGGCCAAGTCTGTGGACCGGGCCCGCAACGCCATCCAGAGCCTGCTGGCGCTCGCGCCTGAAGAGGCGCTGGTGCGCGGGCCGGACGGCGGTTGGGCGCTGCAGCCGGTCTCGGCCGTGGCGGTGGACGCCATCGTCCGCGTCAAGCCCGGCGAGCGCATGCCGGTCGACGGCGTGGTCCTCAGCGGCGCGGGGGCCGTCGATCAGGCGCCGGTCACGGGCGAAAGCATTCCCGTCGACAAGGCCCCGGGCGACACGGTCTTCGCAGGCACCATCAACCAGACCGGCGAGCTCGAAGTGCGCGTGACGGCGAAGGCCGCCCACTCGACGATTGCGCGCATCATCCAGGCGGTGGAGCAGGCGCAGGCCACGCGCGCCCCGACGCAGCGCTTCATCGACCGCTTTGCGGCCTACTACACCCCGGCCGTGTTTGCCATCGCGGTCGCCGTGGCCGTCGGCGCGCCGCTGCTCGCGGGGCTCACATGGACGGAGGCGCTCTACAAGGCGCTGGTGCTGCTGGTCATCGCCTGCCCTTGCGCGCTGGTAATCTCCACCCCGGTGACGGTGGTCAGCGGCCTGGCAGCCGGCGCACGCCGCGGCATCCTCATCAAGGGCGGCAGCTACCTCGAGTCGGCCCGCAAGCTCAAGGCCATCGCGCTCGACAAGACCGGCACGCTCACCGAAGGCCGGCCGCAGCTGGTGGACTGGCGCGGCTGGGCAGGCGCGGACGGCGCGCTCGCAAGCACATGGGCCGCTGCGCTGGCCGCGCGGTCCGACCACCCCGTCTCGCAAGCCATCGCGCGCGGCCTGGGTGGCACGCCGGCCACCGTGACCGACTTCCGCGCCCTGCCGGGACGCGGCGTCGAAGGCCGCATCGACGGCCGGCCGCTCACGCTCGCCAACCACCGGCTCATCCATGAGCGCGGCCTGTGCAGCGCCGAGCTCGAAGCCGAACTCGCGCAGCACGAGCAGCAGGGCCGCACCGTCACGCTGCTGGCCGACGGCACGCAGGTGCTCGCGCTGTTCGCCGTGGCCGACACCCTGCGCGCCAACGCGCGCCAGGCCGTGCAACGCCTCCAGGCACTGGGCGTCACGCCCGTCATGCTCACCGGCGACAACAGCACCACCGCCCGCGCGGTGGCGGCGCAGGCGGGCATTGGTGACGCACGCGGCGACCTGCTGCCCGAGGCCAAGCTCGCGGCGATCCAGGACATGCAGCAGCGCTACGGCGCCACCGGCATGACCGGCGACGGCATCAATGACGCACCGGCGCTGGCGCAGGCCGACATCGGCTTTGCCATGGGCGGCGCGGGCACCGACACCGCCATGGAGGCGGCCGACGTCGTCATCATGAACGACGACCTGGAGCGCGTGGCCGACACCGTCATGCTCTCGCGGCGCACCCACGCCATCCTGTGGCAGAACATCACGCTGGCGCTGGGCATCAAAAGCGTCTTTCTCGTGCTGGCCGTGCTGGGCAGCGCCACCATGTGGATGGCCGTGTTCGCCGACATGGGCGCAAGCCTGCTCGTGGTCGCCAACGGCCTGCGCCTGCTGCGCACGCGGCAGGGCGCCCAGCGGCAAGGGGCGGCGCTCAGGCCGGGGTCGCGCAGCCCTGCGGCTTGAACACCCGCTGCGTGGACTGCGGATGCCGGGCCAGCGCCGCCGCCGGCCGGCGCGGACGCCGCACCAGCTCGCCGCTGCAATTGGGACAGGTGTTGTGCAGCCGGGTCTCGGCGCAGTCCGCGCAGAAGGTGCATTCGAACGTGCAGATCCGCGCGTCGACCGACTCATTCGGCAGGTCGCGGTTGCAGCATTCGCAGTTGGGTCGAAGCGTCAGCATGGGGTCTGTCCCTTTCGTTCTGAAGCGGGGCGGGGGGGCGGCGCCAGGCGCCAGGCGCCTGGCGGCCGGCCCGCCATGACGGCTTGGTCGGCTCCGGGCGGGTACACCGGCAACTCCCCTCCTTGCCGGCACCTCACGCCACACCTCGGCTAGTTGCGGCGCACGACCTCTGCCCGGAGCCGCCCGGCCAGTTCGTCCGCGCTCAACACGTCGGCGTACTTGCTGGCCATGTCGAACAGGTTGACCGCATGCGAGGTCTGCGACCGATCGTAGACCGCGTCCTGCGGCACCACCACCTTGAAGTTCAGCGCGCAGGCATCGACGACCGTGGCCCGGACGCAACCGCTCGTCGTGCAGCCCGTCACCACCACGGTGTCGACGCCCAGCCCGATGAGATGGCTGGTGAGTGCGGTCCCGTGAAAGGCGCTCGCCTGAAACTTCGGGATCGTGATCTCACCCGGCTGGGGACTGACCTCGGCGACGAACTCGTAACCGCGTGGCGGAACGTTCATGACACCGGGCACCTTGGTTTCGAACTGGCCCCGGTTGTGCGCCGCCTTGGGCGCGACGAAAGGGTACAGAACGGGCGCACCCAGCTCGCGGAACACCTGCAGCAGGCTCGCGATGTGCGGCACTGCGCGCCAGCCGTACTCGCCGCAGCTCGTGGGCGCCTGCTCGATCGCCTGCGCAATGGGCAACGGCGTCTCGCCCATCGAGCGGTACTGCACGTCGATCACCAGCAGCGCAGGCCAGCGGCCCAGGCCGCCCGGCTTTCCCCAGCCCGCCTTGCGATAGATCGCCAGCTCCTCTTGCGGGATGATCCCGTCCCAGGGACGTGCGGCCATCGTCAGATCCCCACCTGCGTCGCGTCGTAGGCCAGCAGCCAGTCGTAGCGCTCGCGCATCGCCTGCGGCGACCATTGCTGCTCGATGTACGGCCATGCGGTCTCGCTGCGGGCCAGCGCGGGGTGGTGGAAGACATGCAGCATCGCCAGAGAACTGGCCTTGGTGCGGTTCGCGCGCTCCAGCCTCGCCGCGTCGTAGCGGCGCAGCGCCTGCTCCACGTCCTGCGGCCACTGCGCCAGGCAGCGCGCGAGCACGAAAGCATCTTCCATCGTGACGTTGACGCCCATGCCCAGATACGGCGTCATCGAATGGCAGGCGTCCCCCGCCAGCGTGACGCGGCCTTTCGACCAGGCCGCAAGCTCGTCGCGCACGAAGAGGCCCCAGCGGAACAGGTTCTCGGACTGAATGAACAGATCCAGGATGTCCTGGTGCCAGCCTTCGAAGTCCTTCAGCGCGTCGGCAAGCTCGCCTCGCTCGGACCAGGACTCGGTCTGCCAGACGTCGCTGTCGACCTGCGCAGAAAAGCTCACGAACTCCTCGCCGCCGCGTTGCACCGGATAGGTCGTCACATGCGCCGTCGGTCCGATCCAGGTCGCCGCCAGCGGGCGCCGGTGCTGCGGCTTGAGCTTGCCCATGGGCGCGAGTCCGCGCCACGCATTCGCGCCGGTGTAGCGCGCCGGCGCGGGGCCGAACAGGGACTGGCGGATGCGCGAATGCGCGCCATCGCAGCCGACCACGACGTCGCCCGCGATGCTGCCGCCATCCTCCAGCATCAGCCGCGCCTGGCCGTCAACCGTTTCGGCGCCGACGGAGCGAACGCCGAAATGCACGCACCCGGGCTTGAGCTTCACCACCGCCTCATACAGCACCCGCTGCAGTTCCGAGCGCAGCACCTGCACCAGGGTATGGTCGGCGCGGCTGCTGCCGTCGCGAACGTAGACGGAGTGCTCCTCGCCGGTCTGCCAGTAGCGCACCACCCGGTCCTGCGGCGGCAGGTTGATGGCCTCGATCGCGGGCTTGAGCCCCAGCGCGTCGAGCACCCGTGCGCCGTTGGCCGAGATCCAGAGTCCGGCTCCCACTTCGCGCAGCTCCGGCGACTGCTCGTACACGTCGACGTCGAAGCCCTTTTGCAGCAGGGCGGCGGCAAGCGTCAGTCCGCCCATGCCGGCACCGGCGATGATCACATGCAGTCGTTGGCCATCGGGCCTTGGCGAGTCGTTCATTGGTTCTCCGTTCGATAGCTTGAAGGGTTGTGGACGAGGTCCAGGATGGCCTCGATGATCTTGACGTAGCCGGTGCAGCGGCAGATGTTGCCGCGCAGGTAGTGCCGGATGGTCTCTTCGCCGGGCTGCGGATGCTGCGCCAGCAGGGACTTCACGGCAAGGATCATTCCGGGGGTGCAGAAGCCGCATTGCAGGGCGCCATGCGCGATGAAGGCCCGCTGCACCGGGTCGAGCCGCTTGCCCTCGGCCACACCTTCGATCGTGGTCACTTCGCGCTCATGCACGTCGGCGCACAGGGTGGTGCAGCTGGAGACCGGCAGGCCGTCGACCAGCACCGTGCAGGCGCCGCACACCTGCACATCGCACGAACGCTTGGTGCCCTTGAGGCGCAGCCGGTCGCGCAGCACGTCGATCAGCAGGTCGCAGGGCTCGATATCGACGCCGGTCCTGCTGCCGTTGAGCGTCATGTCCACGCGCATCAGGGGGAACTCGGTCAGGGGCTGGCTCATGGCAGGCAGGCTTCCAATGCGCGTTGCGCAAGAACGGTGACGAGATGGCGCTTGTAGTCGGCGCCGCCGTGAAGGTCGTCGTGGGTCTCGATCGCCGCTGCGTCGGCGGCGACCGCCGGCGCCAGCCGATCCCAGATCGCCTCTCGCGGCACATCCGGGCCCAGCTCGCCGGCCGCTGCCTCTGCGCGCGCCAGCCGCACGGGTGCCGCCGTGAGCGCGCCCGCCCAGAGACTCAGACGCTGCGGGTTGTCGACCGACCAGACCGCGCCGACACCCACCGCCGGCCGCTCCGTGTGTCCGAAGCAGCGATAGGCCGAGCGGGTGCCGCAAGACTGCGGCGCCACCTCGATGGAGACCATCAACTCGTCGTCCTGCCGTGCGGTGGCGAACTCGCCCAGGTGAAAGTCGCGCGACGGCACTTCGCGCTCGCCCTGCGGGCCGGCCAGCACCACCCAGGCATCGAGCGCGCACAGCAGGGTCGGCGCGTCGGCATGCGGCTCCGCGAAGCAGAGCACGCCGCCCAGGGTGCCGGCCACGCGCACGCGGATGTTCGCCACCTGCTCGCTGAGGTCGGCATAGCCGGGAAGAGCGCCTCGCACGGTCGGATCGTTCGCGATCATGTGGTGCGTACACAGCGCGCCGATCGACAGCGTGCCGTCCGGGCGCAGGCGAATGCTCCGCAGCTCGGCGATCTGCTTGATGTCGATGACATGCTCATAACGCAGCACCCGCGCCTTCAGCGCCACCAGCAGTTCGGTGCCGCCGGCATGGAAGGCTGCCGCGTCGCCCAGCCGGGCCTTCAGCGCCACGGCCTCCGCGAGCGTCGACGGCCGATGCAGCGTGAATCGGGGCGGTCGCATTCAGGCGTGCCTCCGGCCCAAGCCCGCAGCCAGGCCGAGCAGAGGCGCGGCAAGCCACCACCAGGGCGACTGGCCAAAGGCCACGGCGCCATGCGCCACCGCCACGCCCACGGCGAGGCTGATGCCGACGCGCGGCCACAGGAATACCAGTTCCACCGGCCCGCCCCAACCCGCTCGTTCGCCCGCAGCCTCGCGCGGCCTTTGCCGGGCCGGCGCGGCCGCCGGCTGCCGGCCTTCGACTGCTTTGGCCGGGGCAGAGGCTTGCGACACAGATGCCTGTGAGGCAGCCGCCTGCGAAGCAGACCCTTGCAGACCGGCAGCCGCCACCCCGTCGACGGAGCGAGGTTGCGCCTGCGGCTGCGCGCCTGCGCCGCTCAGCTCGCGGCGCAGACGCCGCTCGAACTCGCCAAACAGTTCCTCCGAGCGCTTCTTCACGATCGGGTAGCCCAGCGAGGCGAGCCGGCCCGCCACCTGCATGCTCGCGTCCACCGCGAGCCGGCAGGCCTTGGCGCCTGATGCCACCTGTTCGGCCGGCTGCTCCGCCGGCTGTGCAGGCGGCTGGGCAGGCAGCTGCTCTTCCAGGTCCACCTTCATTCGCACCGCCAGCGTGGTCCCCGTGAACCTGTCGCTGCCCGCGGCCACCAGCACCACCTGCCGCTCCACGGTGTGCGACTCGACGGTGATGCGCGTAGGCACCTCCAGCTTGAAGGGGCCGATCTTCTGCTTCATGACCGCAGCGAACTCCTGGAAGGGTTCGATCTCGGTGACGTTCTCGCAGCCGGGGATCAGCTCGGCGACCCGCTGCACGTCGAAGAAGATCGCCCACAGCTCGGCGCTCGTGGCCGGAAGCACGGTGTCGATTCGAAATTCCATCTGTCTCTTTCTTTGGTCAGGCGTTGTCGTTGGGCCGCGCGGCTCGCGCATCGCGCAGGGCGCGCCACACCCGCTCGGGGGTCAGCGGCAGTTCCTTGATGCGGATGCCCCAGCCCTGGAACAGCGCATTGGCGACGGCGGGTGCCACGGGCAGGATCGCCCCTTCGCCACCGCCGCGCGCGCCAAAGGGTCCAGGCCCGTCGCCGCTTTCGATCAGGCAGGTGCCCACATGCAGCGGCACGTCCTCCATGGTCGGCACCTTGTAGTCGAACAGGGTGCCGTTGACGACCTGGCCGTCTTCGTAGACGTACTCCTCGGAGAGCGTGTGTCCGAGGCCCATGACCATGGCGCCCTCGTCCTGCCCTTCCGCGGCCTTGCGGTTCATCACATGGCCGAGGTCCGCCGCGCCGCCCACGCGCAGCACGCGGATGGCGCCAGTGCCTTCGTCCACCGTGATCTCGCAGGCATTCGAGCCCGTCTCCCAGAAGAGCGGCGCCAGCTTGAAGGCGCCGCCCTTCGTGTTGGCATTGACGCGGCCGACGCCGAGGAACTCGCCCGCGGCCATGCCGTTGAAGCGGCGCAGCAGTTCGATGAACGCCATCGAGCCGTCGGGCCCGTGGACCTGGCCTTCCTCCAGCCGGTAGTCCTGCGGCGATCCGCCCAGCACGTCGGCCGCCGTCTCCTGCACGTGACGGACGACCTCCTCGCACGCGAGCTGAACGGCAAGCCCGATGATCACCGTGGAACGGCTGGCACCGGTGCCCCAGTCGTAGGGCGCCTGCAGCGTGTCGGGTTCGGCCACGGCAATCATGTGCAGCGGCTGGCGCAGCACCTTGGCCGCGATGATGCGCAGAACGCCCCGGTTGCCCTGACCGATCTCGACCGTGTTGGCCGTCACGTTCACCGAGCCGTCGGCGCGCAGGCGCACGATGGCGCCGCCGATCGGCATGATGCCCGGGTCGCTGGCGCCCACGGCGACGCCTCGCCCGCGCTTGCCCGGGTGCGACACCTCGGGCAGACCACCCAGCGAAGCCAGCGCTTCGCGCAGCGACCGGCGCATGTCGACGTCGAGCGGACGCAGGTCGGGCTTGATGGTCTGGCCTTTCTCCGCGAGATTGAGCATCCGGAACTCGACCGGGTCGCGCCCCAGCGCGGCGGCCATGATGTCCATCTGCGATTCGGTCGCCCACACGGCCTGCGGACCGCCGATCGAGCGGAAGGCTGCGCCGGGCACGGTGTGCGTGTAGGTGCCGACCGCCTCCAGCCGCAGGTTGGGAATGTGGTACGGCCCGATCGCGCGGATCGCGGCCTTGACGGCGATCGACGGGCCGGTGTCGGCGTAGGCGCCGCCATTGAGGATGGCCCGCACACTCTTGGCGACGATGCGGCCCTCGGCGTTCACGGCCGTCTTGAGCGTCACCTCCGCGTCGAGGCGCCGGCAGGTGAGCATCGACTCCGCGATCGACAGGCAGACCCGCACCGGCGCGCGCGCCTTCCACGACATCGCGGCCACGAGCGGGTCGATCTTGACCGAGGCCTTGCCGCCAAAGCCGCCGCCGACGTAGGGCGAATGCACCCGCACGCAGGCCAGCGGAATGCCCAGGATCTCCGAGCACACCCGCTGGATCGCCGTGGGCGTCTGCCCGCCGCTCCAGATCTCGAGCGCGCCGGGCTTCCAGTGCGCCACGCACACATGCGGCTCCATGGCGTAGTGAAACACCATGGGAAAGCTGAAGGTGTCCTCGAACACCCGCACATCGCCTGCGAACGCTTCGTCGACGGAGCCGCTTTCATAGCTCCACTGCTGGAAGCGGTTCGTCCCCGCGACAGGCGTGCATTCGCCGCGAAAGTAGAAGTCCTTCAGCGTCTCCATGTCCTCATGGACCAGCGGCGCATCGGGCTGCAGCGCCTCCTTCGACGTCGTGACGTAGGGCAGAGCCTCGTAGTCCACGACGATCAGGTCCAATGCGTCCTGCGCCGTCGCTTCATCCACCGCCGCCACGGCGGCGACGGGGTCGCCGACATAGCGCACCTTGTCCACGGCGACGACTGGCCGGTCGCGCAGCGACAGGCCCCAGCGCGTTGCGGTGCCGGGAAGATCCTGCAGGTCCTGGCCCGTCAGAATCGCGATCACGCCGGGCAGCGCCTGCGCGGCCCGCGTGTCGATGCCGCGAATGCGTGCATGCGGCACGGTGCTGCGCAGGATCTTGCCGTGCAGCATGCCGGGGACTTCGACGTCACTGGCAAAGATCGCTGCGCCGGTCACCTTGTGCAGGTAGTCGGCCCGAGGCTCCTCGTGCAGCGGAAGGTGCTTGGGGGATTGCATGCGCTGGGGTGCCCGTGCTCACTCGTCAAGGCTGATCTTGGAGCGGGCGATCACGTCCTTCCACATCGCCGTCTCGGCAGCCTGCCGCTTGGCCAGATCCTCCGGCGAGCTGGACGTCGGCTCGACGCCCACCGCGTTCAGCCGCTCCTTGACTTCCGCCGAGGCCATCGTCTTGGCGACCTGCGGCACCACGCGGGCCATCACGGCCTTGGGCGTGCCCTTGGGCGCATAGAGCGCGAACCAGGTCACCGCCTCGAATCCCGGCACCACCGTCTCGGACAACGTGGGCACCTGCGGCAGGGCCTGCGAACGCTTGGCGGTGGTGACGGCCAGCGCCTTCAGCCGCCCCGACTTGATGTGCGTGAGCACGGCCGGGCCCTGCTCGATGGCCATCACCGTGCGACCCGCGATCAGGTCCGTCACCATCGGCCCGCTGCCCTTGTACTGGACCGCGAAGACATCCACGCCCGTCCGCTGCTTGAACAGCTCCATGAAGACGTGCTGCGACGTCCCTTTGCCGGCGGACGCATAGCCGAACTTGCCGGGGTTGGCCTTGAGGTAGCTGAGCAGCTCCTGGATCGAGCTGACAGGCAGCGCGGCCGGGACGACGACGTAGGAGGGGTTGTATCCGAGCAGTGAGACCGGCTCGATGCGCTGGTCGATCTCCTTCATGCGCTCGCTCAGAAGAGGCAGCACCGAGAACATCGACGATGCACCGATGAGGAAGGTGTGCCCGTCGGCGGGCCGGCGTGCCACGAAGTCGGCGCCGATCATGCCGGAGGCGCCGGCACGGTTGTCGACGACCGTGGCCTGGCCCAGCTCCTCCAGCCCGGTCGCGACGGCGCGGGCATAGAGGTCCGTGGCGCCGCCCGGCGGATACGGCGCCACGATGGTGATGGGGCCGCTGGGGTAGCCCTGGGCCTGCACGGCGGCGGCCAGGCAGAACGCCGCTAGGGCGGCGAACAACTTCTTCAGGAAAGGCATGGTCTAGCTCCTTGGGTGGGGTGTTTCGGGGGTACGGGCGGGGGAGGAATCAGGGCTGCTCCACCCGCATGGCCGGGTGAACGACGTCGCCGTCGCGCAGGATCTGCACGTCGTCGAGCCACAGGCTGCAGCCGCGCATCGGCAGGTCGAGATGGCAGGCCGTGTCGTTGGTTCCTCCCAGCTCCAGGTTGGGGCCGAGCGAGAACAGCACGTTGCCGTAGAACGAGAGCGCGTTCATCACATGCTCGGCGGGCAGCTGGCGCGTCACGGAAAACTGGTACCAGCGCGCCTTCTCGTTGAGCCCCCAGCCGATGTGCGACACCGCATAGGCACGCGGATCGTGGAAGCTGTCGATGTAGCTGCGCAGCAGCTGCGCATCCATGCCGTCGCCTGCGATGCTCACCACCATGCCCTTTTCGATGCGCAGCGTCACCGGCGTCTGCACGTACTGCTTGAAGGCGCACAGAATGTCGCCGGGCTGCAGCACGACCTGGCCGTCGATCTGGCCGTCATTGCCCTGGGTGAATGAGAAGCCGGACGGGAAGTGGTCCCAGCGCCCCGGCTCGAAGGTGTAGCCGTACTCCGAGATCACCGGATACTGCCCCAGCGCGTAGGTGATGTCGGTGCCGGCGTCGGACGTGAAGCGCAGCGTGCGCGCCTGCTCCAGCAGCCCCTTGGCGAACTCCACGCGTCGGCGCAGGTCCTCGGTCGGGAACATCTGCCTGAGCACGTGAAACGGCTCCATCACCCGCAGGATCCGCACGCCTGCCGCCTGGATCTCTGCCTGCTCGCGCGAGAACAGCAGGCCCACCATGTCGATCACCATGCTGGCCGACTTCAGCGTGCGCATCGCCAGCTCGTTGCCCACCAGGGGATGCCGGCCCTGCACGGCGACCGCATTGCGCTGCCCCCTGCGGACATTCAGGTTGAACGTGGTGGCCCCCAGTTGCTGGGCCGCCGCCATGAACGCGTGGGCGTTGTCGGCCCATTCGTCATCGGCCGTGAGCACGACCACCGTTTCGCCCGGCTTCACGCCGCACAGACCCAGCTCGCGGGTGAACAGGTCCAGCACTTCCGCATCCAGCTTCATGATGTCAACTCCTCGAAAGCCCGGTCGTGACGCCGCAGCACGGGCGCGAGCGCGCGGCGGAATGCGCCGAAATCCTCAGCCTGCATCTGGTGGCCGACGCCCGCGAGCCGCGCCACCTGCAGATCGGGGTGCAGTTGCTGCATCTCGGCGACGTCCTCGTCGGACACCACGCCGCCTTCGCCCGCGCACACCAGAGACACAGGAACCTGCATCTGCGCGAGGTCTGCAAAAAAGTCCTCGCCGTCGAAGTCTTCATAGGCCCTTCGCACGGCCCGTTCGTCGCAGGTGCACAGCCATTCGGCACGCAGCCGCTGGAGATCGTCGGGCCACGGCTTGCCGGCGGCTGCGCCGAGCGCGGCCGCCGCCTCGCCGCGCTGCGCAGCCCGCAGCAGGCCGAGCGTGCGCTCGGCGGGAACGGGATAGCGCCTGCGCCCCAGCCCGCTGGTCGGCGGGTCCAGCAGCACGGCCGCGTGAAAGTGTTCGGTGTAGCGGGTGACCGCCCGCGCCGCGATGCGCGCGCCCATGGAATGCCCCATGACGATCACCGGCCCGAGCTTCAACTCGCGCACGAACTCGGCCACGTCCCGGGCGCAGGCCTCCAGCCCGTAGTCCAGATGCGGCCCTGCCTCCGACAGGCCACGCCCCCGCACGTCGATCACGTGCACCTCGCAGCAGGCCGCCAGCCATTGCCCCACGTGTGCCCAGAGCATGGCCGGGCTCACGATGCCAGGGACGATCACCAGCCGCGCGCCCTGCCCGCCAAAGCGCAGGTAGTGCTGCCGTATGCCATTGGCGCGAACGTGACTGCCGACGTGGCTGCCAACGTGGCTGCAAGAAGGGAGTTGCATGGAAGTCGCTGAATATTGTGCTGTCGACAGGTCTGTATTCTGCACTGCTTTCGCAATCAGGCGCAAGCCCTGTTTTTTGTCGGCGCCTTGCTGCATGCGGGGCGCGGGGCAGTGGCTTCATTGGGAAACCGGCCAAGGCGCCCGCGGGTCGCTTTCTGTACACTCCCCTGTATGCAGACGCCCCAGGCCAGCAAGAAAAGGACCGCCGCCCCCTCCCCCGCACGCTCGCAGCGGCGCCCGGCCAGCGCGGACAACGTCGGCTCGGCGGTCTATGAACGGCTGCGCGTCAAGGCCATCGGGCACGACTTTCTGCCCGGCGAGCGCTTGAACGAGGTCGAACTCGCCCGGGAATTCGGCGTCTCGCGGACGCCGCTGCGCGAAGCCCTCAACCGCCTCACCACCGAAGGGTTCCTCCGCTCCATTGCGGGCAAGGGCTTCTTCTTTCGGGAACTCGACCCCAAGGAAATCTTCGACCTGTACGAGCTGCGCGCGGCGATCGAAGTGGCGGCCGTGCGCCTGGCCGTCCAGCGCGCCTCCGATGAAGACGTGAATGCGCTGGCCAGGATGGTGGAAGACGCCTCCGTCCAGGAGTACGCCGAAGTGGCCGACCTGATCGCCGCGGACGAAGCCTTCCACACGCGGCTCATCGCGCTGGCGGGCAACTCGGAGATGTCGCGCGTGGTCTACAACATCAACGCCCGGATCCAGTTCGTGCGCTGGATCAACGTCGACAAGCTCACCAAGCGGGCCACGCACGAGGACCACCGGGCCGTCATGCAGGCTCTGCAGCAGCGCGATGCCGAGGCCTGCGCCAGCCTGCTCAAGAAACACATCAGCCGCCGGCTCGACGAAATCATCGACGCGACGCACCGCCGGGTGGCGCAGCTGTACACGGAGCGTGCGAGCCTCATGCGCAGCGAAGAGCCGTCGTTTCCCTGAGGGTTGCAGGGGCCGCAGGCCGCTTTGACGCGGTGCGCAGCCGGGCAACATGTACAATATCCCGTACACCCCCGCAGTACGGAGAAGTTCATGGATGCCATCACCTACACCGCCGCCCGCGCCAACCTGGCCAGCACGATGGACCGTGTCTGCCAGGATCATGAGCCACTGATCATCACGAGAAATGGCCAGCAGTCGGTGGTCATGCTGTCCATGGAAGACTACAAGTCGCTGGAGGAAACCGCATTTCTCCTGCGCAGCCCCGAAAACGCCAAGCGCCTTCTCTCCGCAACGGCTGCGCTGACCAAAGGCAAGGGCAAGGAAAGGCAGTTGCTCAAGTGAAACTCGTGTTCGCCGAAGAGGCCTGGGACGACTACCTCCATTGGCAACAGCACGACAAGCGCATCGTCAAACGCATCCACGAACTGATCGCCGCCGCGCAGCGCGACCCGTACGCGGGCATCGGCAAGCCCGAACCGCTGAGGCACGCCCTGGCGGGATTCTGGTCCCGCCGCATCACAGACGAGCATCGCATGGTCTACAAGGCTGAAAGCGGGGCCTTGCTGATTGCCCAGCTGCGCTATCACTACCAAGCTTGAGCGCGCGCTCCCGCCGCCAGCTCATCCAGAAACACAAAGGCGTCACACGCCGCCACAAACGCCTCCAGCGTCCAGCGCTCGCCAAAGCCGTACACCGGCAGGCCCGCCTCGCGGATGCGCGCGGCCAGCACCGCGTAGTCGCTGTCGGACGACACGATGCAAAAGCCGTCCACCCGGCCGCCATGCAGCAGGTCCATCGCGTCCACGATCAGCGCCGCGTCGGACGAATTCTTGCCCTTGACCGCCCGGAACTGCTGGCGCGGGCGAATGCCCAGCGCGAGCAGATGCTTCTTCCACGGCGTGAGCTGCGTCGTCGTCCAGTCGCCATAGGCCCAGCGCAGCGCCGGCCGGCCGAGCGACTGCACGTGCGCGAGCAAGGCAGGGACATGGGCGGGATTGGTGTTCTCGGCGTCGATCAGGACGGCCAAGCGCGGGGCGGCGGGAGGGGGTGAGGCGGACATGTACGCTCCGGTTCGGTAGACACCGCCACCGCCCTCACGAATGAATGGCGGTGGCCCAGGCGGGTTGGCGTACCGGGAACGCGAGCGAACCGGCGGGACTTGCGTCCCCCCATCTGGGCCACCAAAAACTGCACGGGTACACAGATGCGAAAGCCGCAAGGCTTTGCAGGTATTGCGGCTTGAGAGCCGCGTTCGCGGGACGCCAATCCCGATCACGCCGTACTGCGCGTGACGGGGGAAGTATAGGGGCTGGGACGGTGGGTGGGCTGTCTGGAGTCAACGGAAGAGCTGAGGAGGCATTTGAATGTCGCCCAACTTACTGCACTACGCAACCCTGACCTGCCCCCTCTACTTCTGGTGGGGCGACCCACTGCAACCATACCCGGCACAGGCAAAAGCGGCCTCCTGAGCCGCCGCAGTCCAGGGCGAGAGTCCGCGGACGTGTGGCTCAACGCGGGTGGCACCATCCCTGGGTGTTCGACCGGGGGCTTCTGCGGTCACAGTCCCCCGAGGCACGCAGTTGAAAACCGCGCTGTTCAGCGAGTCGAAAAGACGTATCTTGCAAGTCCGGTCGCGAGGACTCGGTCAACGACTTGGAGTAGCTCTCCCGCGTCCTCGGCGCCCACTAGCGCCCCTACTTCGACGTTCCCGACAAGGCCTTTGCCGGTAAGGTTTGCGGAGCCGACGAGTCCCTTCTGCCCGTCAGCGACCACAATCTTCAAGTGGAGGAGCACGCCCTCCGGTGCTGCGGTGTAGACGGAGAGTTGCCCTGGCTGGCGGCGCGCCTCCGACTGCAGATTACGAAGCGCGTTGGACGCCATTGAACTCAGGTCATCTGCGTCATGTGTGAGGACTAAAACGCACACTCCTCTTGCCAATGCGCTGAGCAGGCCTTCTTCAATGGCTCCCACGCCGCGCGCTTCCAGGTAAGGCGAGACAATAGTCAGCGTGTTTGTCGCACTATCGACAACGGCTCGAACCGCTTTGGCGTAGCCGTCGCCCGGGACGCCCGGCAATCGAAGCAGGTTCTCTGGGAGCGTCCACACAAGCTGCCGGTCTCGGCGCCCATCATCCAGGCCCTCAGTGACCAGGTAGCACATGAAGCTGGCTAGCGCACGTGGCCGGAACTGCGCGTTGCCGTCCACCATACAACTGGCTTCATGCAGCGCGTCCCAAAGGACTCGCTCTGCGTCTCTTCCCAGTAGCCCCTGCGCCCAGAGCAGGTCAGCCGGCGACGCGGGCGCCGCCTCCATCATCCACAGTGCTTGGCCGAGCCGCCTGGCGGCGTCCCGAGACGAGAGCCGAAGCCTCACGTCCTCACAGGCGCTGCTCACGCCGCCGGGGTGACTTGCCACGCCTGGCTCCAGTACCCTTGCGACAGCCCAAGTCCGCCCAGCTCACTGTGGTGCGGCGTGGGCCCGCCATAAAGGGTGCTGCGGGACAGCTCCCGGTTAAACATGATGCAGTTGTGCTCACGGTAAGTGCAGCCCGCACAGCTGCCACCGTCATCAGCACAGATGGGGTCGTATACGCATTCGTGCCCCGCTTGAACAGCGTCCCACAGCCATGTGTTCAGCCTTTGCTCGAAGAGCGTGGTCAGGCCACCAATCTTGGTCTCCGCGTACCGGTTCGCGTACAGCAGGAACGAGAGGGAACCTGGGATAAGGTACTCGCCCACGCTCGACGGGGAGAATCCGCTCCATTCGATGCGGCGCAAGAAGACGTGGCTCATAGTGTGGAGTAGCGTCCTTACCGCGACCGCGTCGCGCGAGTGATAGCCGGGCTCGTGCGGTGAATCCCGCAGGCCCGGCACCTGCGCGTAGAGCCATGCCCACGCCTCGGCCTCGGACGCTGGCGCCGACGCAGACGCCAAGCCGTTCGCGACCATCCAGCTGACCGCCTTTCTAGGGTCAAGCTGAAACCACAAGGCCTCCGTTTCAGACGACAAGGCGAAGACGGGCATCTTACCGTTGTCGTCTTGGGGGAAGGGATTGATGATTGTGCGTGACGGGTCTCGCGATGTTCGGGTATAGCCGAACGCCGCAAGAGCGAGCGGAAAGTCATGCACCACGCGAATGCTGCCGAGACCCATGACGTCGCGCGCCTTCTTCTGCGCGTCCTCGATGTCGAGCGCTCCTGCATCGTCGCCTCGACCTCTGAGCATGGCTGCCACATCGTCGACGCTGCTGACTCGAGTCTTGTCTAAAAGGGTGACGTGCTCAATGAGCCAGCGCTTCGGCGCAACGCCCAAGTTCACCGGGGCATCCGCGACCAGGGCACGCACCTTGTCCAGCTCGTCGTCCCCGGTCGCACGCCCCTTCTTCGCGTCGTACGCCAGCACCTTCGGATGCGTCGGGTTCAGCGCGCGGAATTCCTCAATGAGTGCGGCAATCTCGTCTTTGTCTGAACCTTCCGACGAGCGCCGTTCTCGCACAACAGCCGTGACTGACTTCGGCAACAGACCCCACATCCGAGCGAGCATCAACCCGAGTGAGTCCCTCACGTCCCTGTAATGTCCCTCCGTGTCCTCCGGAAAGTTGATGAACGCGACGGTGTGCGGGATGTAGAGAGATGGGTCACCCGTTGGCACGATGCGCAGGTAGCGGTCAGCGTGACCCGACGGGAGTGAGTCGTTGTAAGCGCACTTGCACGGGGTCATCCGCAGCGGCTGGATAACCGAATTGCACATCTTGCAGTACCAATTCGCCTGTTTTACACGCCCCGGGTCGTAGAACGCCAGGTGCTCCGGCCCGTGCCCCAGTGGGCAACCTTTTGTGGGCAGGAACAGCTCCTCCATGCGTCCGCAGTTGTGCGCTTGCACGTAAGGCAGGCGGTTCATCACCTTGTTGCAGACCGCGCAGCGCCCAGAGTGCGCGGTGCCGCGGCGCAGAAGGTCTGTGAATCGTGCTGTTCGAGTACAGCCGCGGCACGTGAACGTCTGGGGGAACGGGGCAAAGCGCACTTCGCGCGGCGCGCCAACGACATACGAAGTGCGCAGCGTCCGGTCCCGCGGGTCTGGAAACTTCTTTGCGTATCCAGAGGATCCCCACGTCGCTAGCGCGTCGGCAACGGCATCGAACAGCGCGTCCTTGTTTACTTCGACTTCTCGCAGAGCCACATCGGTGACCTTGCACTGGCCGTAGTCATCGTGCTGGAAAATGGCTTCGGGCAAGTGCCTAAAAAGAACCTGCGTCTGCCCCCGTGTAAAAGCCTTTCCGGTCATTTCTACTCCCTGGACTTCTGAACAAACAAGAGAAGGCGCCCGTCCGCGGCATCCGGCCAGAAAACCACGCCCGCTTCAACGTCCCGCAGGCTCGTCATCGGCGCGGGCTTCACTGCGTCTTTGACGTAGGGTTCGAAGCTGTTGCGAATCGACATCGCGACCTTGTCCACCTGCTCTTTCAGCGTGTCTTTCAGTGCTTGCTCAAGTCGCGGGTCGTAGACGGCGCCCCCAAGCGAGTAAGCCTGCTGAACCTCCGAGAAGAACTTAGGGCCAAGGTCGTTCAGCAGGGTCTCGGCTTCCTTTCGCTTATTCAGCCCAGACTTGCCGGTCTGAACTGCATGAACTCCGTAGACCAGGCCCAGAGCAACTCCAGGCAGCGTGCGCTGCGCCGCGTACTTCGCAAACCGGTTCACTGGGACCAGAGACACCATTCGGTCGAGGTGAGCGTGGTACTCCAAGAAGCGGTGATAGATGCTTGAAGCACGTAGCGAGAAACCCGCTAGGACAACCACGACGAGTCCCACGTGGCGCCGGCCGCTTCGGCTCGAGGCCTGGATGTACTCGGCGGTCTCCTCGGGCACGCCGTCCATGGTCATCAGGTTGACGCGCTCAAGGTCGACGCCATGGCTAATCATGTTGGTTGCGACGAGTGCGTCGAGGAATTCTGTGTCTTCCCATTTCGGAGGGCTTTCCACTCGGTGGACCAGGTCCGCCACTTCGGCGCTCGACGAACGACTCGAATGGAATTCCACCTTCAGGTCCCGAGCAGCGCTCTGCCTCAGCTTGGACGCCACGTCGTCGAGGGCCTGCTTCACCCGCGACCCCTTCTGGAGGCTGCCCACGTAGTTGAGGGTAGTGGTGTAGTACGTGAGCAGCTCGTGCACGTCGGCGTCGACCTTGGCGTCCTTCAAGAACGCGAGTGCGAGATGCGGACTGGCGTACAGACGGGCAATCTCTCCATGGAGAATCTCGGTGCAATAGGCGGAGGCGTCTGCCGGCGGCATCGAGGGGCTCTTAAACGCCACGAAGATGCGGGCAGTCTTGTCTTCGCCGCCGCTGGCCTGCTCCGGTTCCGCGTAGAAGCTCCGAGCCTTGTCATACCCGCGGCCTGGGAAGCGGCGGGCGTGCTTGACCCCATAGAGATGGCACACCTGGTGCTCAAAACCTTCAATGGTTGCAGTCGCGGCGATGACCTTTGACGGGCGGCCGCTGGCCGAGGATTCGCAGAAGCGAATGAGCGTTTCGTAGTGTCCGGCGAACGCGCCCAGCTCCTCTTGAAGCAGGTGCAGTTCGTCTTGGATGTGCAGCGCGGGCGCCGGGTCGTGAGCCTTGACAGGAATGCGTGTCTTCTTTTCTTCCTTGCACCCGAACGCCGAGCACCACTCTCCGTAGGCGTACCCGTGCACTGGGCAGCGCCACTTGGCACCGCCCCAGAGCATGCCAAACTTGGGCTGCTGGCCGACCGTGGCCATCTTGTCGACGGTCCCCACAATCAGCGTTGGCAAGCGACGGTAGACCTCGTCGTCTGAAACGTCCAACGGAAGCTCCACGCTGCACTTGGTGCAAACGTGCCGGAATCGCACGGCCGCTAGGTCGGTGGTCACGCGCACACTGCCAGGCTCTCCGCACGCGGGGCAATCTGGCACGACGCGCAGCTTTTCGAGGCTTTCGTCAGAGGAGTACTTCTTCTCGAGGTCCTCACGCGATAGGCTGTTTGGCGTTGTGGTGCTGCCGACAAAGTACCCCAGCCGGATGCCATCCGTAGAGGCGGCGTCTGCGCCGAGCAACGCTTTGCGCTCCTGCTCCGTTTCCCAGATGACTCGCATGGCGCGTTGCAACTGCTGAATGCTGAGCATTCGCAACGGGAACCGAAGCCAAGCAGTGACGCCGAATGCCTTGCCACGCAGGCGGTCGAACAGCATGGCGCAGCACGCCAAGCCCAGATATGCCTCTGTCTTACCGCCGCCCGTGCGGAACCAGAGCACGTCACCCCAGTCGAGTGTGTCCGCCCAGGTCCGCGCTTGGCCAGGTGGAAACTCCCCCGCGACAACGCTGGCCCTGACAGCCAGGCCAGGCAACTGGGTGACGATGAAGACCAGCTGGAACAGTCGCCATGCGTCGTAACCGCGTGCTAGCTTCCCCATGACGCGGTTCATCGACTTAAAGGCGACCAACAGACGGTCATCCGCATGGAGAGCAGCAACGCCTGACGCGAACCGCTTGATTTCGTCTTCGAAGCCGGCGTAGTCCTTTGTGCACTGCTCAAATGCGTGCGGGTTCAAATTGAGGCTATTGGCCGCGAGGACGTCAGACTTCCAGTGCTGCGCATAGGCCACCATCTGCTCATAAATGGCCGTCAAGGTCTGGAACGGGTCGTGCGCCAACTCAGGGAACCGCGCCTTCACGGCGTCCCTCGTCATGATGCGCGGCTGCTCGTAGACGGCCAGGGCCGCTGTGCGAATCTCGGAACTGTTCTCGCTTGCTACGACGCTGGTGTTGTGCCCGACAGCCCACACGCGACGGTCGTACTGATAGTCCTGCGGCACCGGCAAAATCTCGATGGGGTGCAGTGTACCCTCCAAGATTCGGGCAGTGACGGAGACGTCGCCGAACACCTTGAACGCGTCCTTCAGTCCCTTGCCCTTTGTCAGAGGCGGGGTTTCCGGCGTGTCATTTCGAAAGTAGCAGCCAATCCGAAGCAATCCGTCAGGCCGCAATGCGGCACGGACTTCCAGGGAGCCGTGCAACTCCCAGCGCTCAACATCTCGCCCTTGTGCGAGATGGGTCAGAAATTCGTTGAACGTCTTCTCGTCTTTGAGGTAGGCCGCCTTGTCGATCTTCGGCCGCGTTGGCCAAAGACGCTCTGCGTCAGGACTACCGAAGGCGTCCTGCAGCGCACCTTCGATGACTGCTTGGACACGCCCGCCGTCGAGTGCCTTACCGCCAGTCGCAGGAAGCTCGAAGCGCAGCCCCTTGACTTCCAAGCGCCGTCGCTGAACGACCTCTGCCAGGGGGCCAGTAGAAGCAGAGCCCTCGAGAACGGACGTTTGCTCGGCCCAGCTCGGCAAGTGTTTCGTGAACACGGTGAACGACGCATCCACCTCCAGCACGATGTGGCTGGATGCAGCAGGGGCCAGCATCGCTTCGAACCCAAGTGCTGAAGGAGGTCGCCGCGGACCATCCCGGTCCTCACTCTTCTCAATTACAGGGGACGCCTCTGCGGGTGGCTCGCCGTCATTGGACGCCGCAGCAGGACTTGCCTTCGGCGCAGCTGACGATGTACTTGGCTTCGCCCCGGTCGCGGCAGCAGTTGCCGCTGCATCGAGGTCTGGCTCCGCGTCCACTGTCACAGAGTCCATCTCAACTGGGATGTGGGTCACCTTGGAGGGCCCGACCACCCCAAGATGGCACCAATCCAAAGGGTGGATGTTTGTGCATCGAATCGAGTCTCGCCCGGCAAGCCGCTGCTCCAACACCCGCACGAAATGGTGCGAGAGTTCGAGTTCGTCGGCGTAAGTCGGCTTGTAGTAGGTCTTTGCCGTCATTGGCTCCTCCTGATGACTCTGGTGCCCGAGACTTCCAGCACCTCGACTGCGTGAAGCACGTCTCCCAATGCAGCGTCTAGCGTTCGTGCGCTATTCAGTGCTTCGTCGTAGCCGTCACCGGACACGACAGCGCGGAGGAAGTTCTTCAGAGTTCGGCCTGCCGCTCGGTTAGCGCCGCGCTCTCGCTGCACAGCGTTGAAAGTGGCCCGCAGCCGCTCCGGCGTCGAGAACGCGCCGGACTCCGCGGCAAGAATCTCGAATTCTTCGAAGTGCCGAGGAGCGACGACCTCTTCGTCTCCTTCGCGGAGCCAGCTGGTAAAGGTCTCGTATCCCGTCTTCAACCCATGCTGCACCAGCTTCTGGTGCAGTTGTCGTTTGTTCGGATGCGCCGCAGCCATCTTCCGTTTGACCGCATCCCAGAGCTCCAACTCCAGGCGCTCCTTCAGCGGGCGACGGGCTGCAACGATTTCGCGCAGCCGGTCGAACAGGGTGTCGTACCGACCATCGACGAACGTGACCACTTTCCACCCGGCCTGCAGTTGTTGCGGCGCGTATCGCTGCAGGGTCTGAGTGGCAGGGAAGAAGACATCGACGTTCTGCGTCGAGTAGTACGTTGTGCTGGCACCGTTTGTGAATACGACCTCAACCGTGTCGCCGGCCTGGGTAGGGCCTGATGATTGGCTGCCAAGAGAAGGGGCGTCTCCCGCTCCGGCCAAAGCGTCAAGGTCGATTTCCCAGGTCGTGCTTGACCGAACGGCCTCAGCCACCTCATGGCCATCGGCTCGCAATATCTGAATCGGCGCCGGCGCAGCGACGCTGGCCACGTTTGCCCGGTTGGCCTGCGGCACAGGCCGCAGACCGAAAGGAGCCAAGAGCTTGGTGCGACTCTCATCGTTTGCCACCACCCAGGGCTCGTACAGCTTGGCGAGTTGCCCCCTTTCGACTCCCACCTCGTGGGGGTAAACGAGGACGTCGACATTCCTGGTAGGGAAAGCATCGAGATAGCGGTTTTTAGAGCGAGGCCCGAGCAGGACAGTAGGCGCCGCCTGGCCTTCTGCGACTAGGCGTGCTTCTTGAGAAGCTGTAACGACCTCGAGCCGGCCCGCGGCGAGCGCCTCTGCGAATCCGTCAACGACGTGCCCGAGCAGGGGTGTCATTAAGTCGGCCTCGGCCTCAGACTGGACCACGACGCGCAGTAAGGGCTCCTTTCCCGAGATGAACTTCTCGAGAGTCGATGCCATCGCCCAGAACTTCGTCGTTTCCTCTCTCTTCAGAAGCGTGTCATACGCGGCCAGCACGGCTTCGAGCACTTGCGGCCACGTTGTTTCCCAGGCGACGCTGCCGTGACCGGCGACGGCAGAAAGGTCGTCTACTCGCGCGCGCAGATTGCCTGCCCAAGTGCCTGCGGCGGCTTGTTCGAAGTGCGCCAACGGGACGACAAGTTGGCGAAGCCGGTTGTAGATGGACCAAGCTTGCTGAAGGCCCGGGTAGTAGCCGCCTGCAGCTGCCTTAGCAGCAGCGCAAAGGCTTCGGTAGAGGCGTGCCAGCGACTCCGCGGCTTCGGAGTCGGAGTCACAGACCCAAAGTTTCCGTTCCCCGACACGAGGTGAATCTGCAGTTGCCACCTCCGCGGCGAGCGCCGCCTCGGCTTGCGAGTTCGGGTCCCAAAGCCAGACGCTGTCGGGTGCGCAGCCCCACTTGCGCAGCGTTGGCTCTTGTACGGGTGGGGCCACAACCACGCGAAGAGATGTGCAGCCGCGCGCGGTCCTGAGCAGGTCCGGCAGCTGTTCGAGCGTTCGGGGGTGCGAAGCGTCAATCACTACGGCGCCGAACCGCCGGCCGGCGGCGCTTTTCGCCATCCACCCCGGGTTGGCGACCAACAGGCGCGGCTTGTCCGTTTTAAGACCGGCGGAATAGCGAGAGGCCAGAACAACGTCCCAGCAATCCTTCAGCCTTTGGTACGTGCCAATTGGGAGCTCGTCCAACACACTCTTCGTTTCCGAAACAGCTTGGCTTACAAGCAGCACGTCGCCGCGCAAGAGTCTCCGGACTTCCTCGACCGGCAGCTCGCCCGCACCGTGCGCATGTGCGTGGTCCCCGACCAGCAGTGCCGCCGTGATTTGGCGGGCGACATGGGCCGTTGCCTCGGGGACCGCAAAAACCAGCGTCTGCTCGGCAGCTCGGGACAGCAATGCAGCTCTAACGCACAGGGCTCCGCTGATTCGTTCAAACGGCTTTGCGCCGGCAGGCAGAACAGGCTTTCGAAGCAGCGCATCGGTCACGCGCTGCGTGGAAACGCGGAAAGCCGTGTTCCACATGGTCAGGCAATCTGCCGAGGCGCTTTTAGGCGCCTCAGCTGCGCCAGATATTTCTGCCGCAAGGCGCCAGCGTCCCCGGAAACGACACAAGCTGACAGAGCCAAGCCGATTGCGGCTAGGTTCTTTTCTTCGGTAGAACGAGGCGTGAATTCAACTCGCACCTTGGGTGCCTGCGGGCCCGCAATTGCGCACTCAATCACAAGGTCGTGCAGCATCGCTTGCACGTTCCGCTTGCAATGGTCGCCATCGTTCTCGGCTTTCACGACGGCCAGGGCGCGCACGTGAAACCCTGCTTGGGTAATAGCACCCGTCAGCGCGCTCCAAGCCACAAGCCTCTTGTTGTGGAATGTGAGTACGAGGGCACCGTCCCGCGCGAGGGTCCGGCGACTCTCGCTGAGGCAGGCGGCGATAGTCTGTTGGTAGTCGTCAGCAGAAGTGCCGCGAACGCTGTTGGGCACAGCCTCCTGCGACTCGTCGACGGCAACAGCGGGGTCGTACGTTCGCAGCCAGGCGTGGAAGAGGCGCGCGAGCTCGCCGTATTGAACGTCATCGAAGTACGGCGGGTCGGTCAGAACTACGTTCACCGAGCCGTCTAGGAGCAACTGCTTGCTGCTGCTCCCGGTAGTGACCAGCACGTCCCAATCCGAATGCCTCCGGCCACGCCGCGATGTCGTTGACGTGACCACCTTTGGCAGCGACGCGCGGTCACGGAACAGCCACTCATGCCCGGCGGCGACTTTTTCAAGCCTCTTGACCAGAGTGCCCCGACCTACTGGCGAGAGCAGGTTCGCCTCCACGCACAAAGGAGTCGGCGTGTATCGGTGGTTCGCCATGCCCTCGAACGGCTTCAGATGAAAGCGGTCCCATCGGCTAAGCAGCGCTGGCATTTCCGCCGCCCCGAGCACGGCGAATGCGAGTCGGTCCCGAACGGCTTGTGATGCGTCCAGGGCCTTAACTGCTTCGAGGGCCGCGTATAAGACGCTGATTTGGCGTCCCGAGTACAGGTCAGCCCAAACCTGGAACCCATTGGCCAGCAGCCGCTTGGTTTCAAGTCCGCCCGGTATTGCTTCTGAGAGCGTGGTCGGGATTCCCCCCTTCGCGTTCAGTGCGACAGGGTCATGAGCGCCGACAGGCCTTAGACGCGCTCGCGGCTGTTCCTTGAGCCAATAGAGTTCTTGGACCAGCACTGGGTGCCAACTGGCTAAGCTTAGTTTTTCGTGCTCGCAGTGCGCACAGCCGGACGCTGCCTGGCTCGTTGACCACCGGTGCCCGCACGAAGGGCACCCGAAGCTCCCGACGTCCTGTCGGCGAAGGCAGACCTCGCCGCAGGCGCGGCACCCAAAATACGCCTTGCTCTCACCAGCACTGCGGCTCAGGACGGAAACCAGTGCGGTAGGGAACTCGTACGTGAGGCGTTCACATGCCTGGCATGACCCGACCCGGACCCGAAGAATGTGCGTGAGCTCTGAGCCTGTGCCGGGATTGGTATACGCGCTGCGTTCCGCTGAGAGGGCCTCCAGGACCGCTTGGCCGCCGGCACGCAGTTCGTTCGGGTCGCAGGGAGTTAGTGCGGCCGCCAAGCCGCGCGCGGGCCATGGGTAGAGGTCTTGCGCGTAGGCACGAATGCCACGTTTGGCTGCCTCGAATGTGACGGTGCCGCCCCCGCTGAACGGGTCGGCGACCACCAGCTCACTGCCGTACTTTTCGACCGCTGCATCCAGCAGCCCGCCCATCACGCTGTGGGGACGGCGAGCCCACCACCGATAGGAAGAAACTACGGGCGAGTGCTTTTCCCGGTTTGTGAGTTCCGCGGCCGCACGAGCACCGAGCTGGCGCCAGTTCAGACGCGAAAGCAGGGGAGTAGAGGTGATAGCCTGCGCAGCGGACATGGGACTTATAGCCACCATGGTTCGATGCCTGCCGATGCGACCCCGGCTTCGCGCTGTGAAGCGCCCGCTAAACAAAACATCCGTGCTCCTGCAATGCACCTGAGGGCCACTGCACAAAGCGCTAGTTCCCCCTAAGTGGCGTATGGTTTTTTAAGACAACTCACTGTAGCGTTATCGAAGCTGTCCGTAAACATCTGGCAACAGAGTACGCAACGGTGCTCTCGCATTGCTTGCTCTTACGCAGAAATCTCTCGGGACGATGTGGTCAGTGGATCTGTATGCGCATACAGCCCCCCCCCCAGAGCCGAACATCCGCCAGGAGCAGAACTGACGGCAGAGATCGAGACCGACCAAATGCACCTCGAGAAGCCGCACGCGCCATCGCGCCCTAGCCTCGATGCCCAAGCTGTGCGACGTTGTAGTCCTGTCGTCGTCGGTCTACTCGGCCTCCCGAGGTTGTGGCTGAGTTGGAGTTGCGCCGTCGGCGCCAGTATCTGAGACGCCAACGGCGCGTTTGCCTCTGACCGAAATCAGACAACGTTCGCAAATCCAACGCTTCCGCGCCCAGGCTTACAGGAGGCTAGGGATCCTGCGGCGTTGAACTGGCCTGATGTATTTGGCCAGCGTGATGTCAGATCGGTGTCCTGTTACATCACGAGGAGCCGAAGGATGACGACGTAAGCTAAGGCCAGAGGTAGCGCTGGCTTTAGAGAACCTGAGGAGACTTGGCTGTGTGGAAACACTCCGCGGCTTCTACGGTGGGAGTTTTCCGGGCCGCCTTTTCCCAACAGAACTAGGGCGTGGCTTCGTTGCCGCCTGCACCCTTAACTTACACCGCAAGACGGTGCGCACGTGACTGCGGCAAACTTCGTGGCAGCCCTACAGCTGCGAGGCTGCGGTTAGCCTGCTCGGTGCCCATCGCGCAACGGCCAATCGCTATCGTTGTTGACGCGGTTGTCTCTGTTCTTCTCTGCGCTTCTTCAGCTGGCGAATTCCGAACGCAATCAGAGTCGCCAGTCCAACCAAAATGATTGGGACCAAGGTTCGCAACGCAATGATGCGCGCAGGGTGCCGGGTTGCTGGCTGTTGCCTCAGCCAACTGTCGGGCGCGGATGAGTCGATCGATCCGACGAGTGCGCCGAGTGAGTACGCCGCAAGCGCGCTCATTGCGATCCGCACCTCAAGACGTTTCGCATCGTTCAGCGAGGACCGAGGGTAGGTCCGCTCGTCAACCTCGCCATCGACGGCGGAATGGCACTTCTGACCGTCAACCTCAAGCACTTCGCCGCCGTTCCCGATCTGCGCACGGAGGCGTTCGCGCCTTGATTCAAGGCGAAATGGGTCGATCTGTGTAGAAGGCCTCGCCGACCTGAGCGCGTATCTGCGCGAGATCCCATTCTTCGGTGGCTCCTTGAGAGTCGATCATCAGGCCCATCACGGGCGGCAGTTTGCCTTCCGAAGCATTCAGTTCAAGTGCAACCATTACTTGCGCGCCGTAGAGCTGCGTCTTCTCAATGCAAGCGGCAAGTTCGGCAACCAGAGCGGGCGTCAAGAATGTTGGCGAAGACACCACCAATTTCTGCGACACGCCTCCCCAGTTGTCGTCAACAAGCCAGTAATCACCCCCGCCGCGTGGGTCCTCTGTGCCGTGCTTCGCGCACACAGCATGCACTGCGTCGTAAAGGACTTTCCATTCATCACGGTCAATCTCTTCATTCATTGCCGCCGCGTCCTCCAGGAATGCGCCGGAAGGCGCCGTTGATGATCGGTTGATCGATGCAGTTTGAAGCGCCACGGGTTTCGTTGAGGCCCGTTGATTTGAAGGTCTGCCGAAAGCGGGGAGGGTGCCACGGCTCCGGCGGTACGCGGAATAGCTCCCCCTCTACTTGTCCAGCTCGCAAAGCTCCCTGAGCAACTCCAACGCCTTCGGCCAAGCCTTGCAGATGTGCTCCTCCCACTCCGGCGCAACGTCCTGGTCGACGACCATCCGGGTGCCTTGCCCCACTGACTCCAACGTGTAGTTCTCATACGCCGGCGCCCACGCGCGGACGGCTTCACTTGTCGTGTCCTCCACGCCATGGGCCACCATGCCCAGATGCCGGATTGAGACGAACTCGCCTGGCCGGCTCTCCGCAATCTCCGACACCATGCCGTCGCCGCTGGGTGCAAGGAAGAGCATTTTGGACCCCGGCTCCCAGGTGCCCTGGAAGTAGGAGCCTTCACAAAAGGCGGCTGCCCACTTTCTGTAGCTGTCGGCGTCGGTGATGTGCTGCCAGACCACATGGGCCGGCGCGTCGATGGTGACGGAGAACTGAATCCGTTTGGTGGCGGGCATTTCGGGCTCCTCTTGGCAAGTTGGGTTGCTGGGATGAAGCCGACTGTATCTACCGCGTGGCAGAAGCTCGGTGCGCTGGCGAACTGCTGAAGCCCCTCGGCCGAGCTGATCGCGAGCACTTGAAGACACCCGCCTTTTAAGCCATTATGGACAAAAGGCGCGTTAACCGTCCAAAATGGCAGAATGCCCAGCAAGCCTCCTATCGTGTTTCCGCAGGAACAGCGGCTACTTACTCAAATGGGTGAGCGGCTGAGACTTGCCCGCCTTCGACGTCAGCTGAGCACGATTGTGGTGGCGCAAAGGTCTGGCATCTCCCGAACTTCCCTCTATAAAGTGGAGGCTGGCGACCCCGGAGCGACCTTGGGCACGTACCTGCGCGTGCTGGCGGTTCTGGGCCTGGAAGCAGACATCAACGCCTTGGCGGCTGACGACAAAGTGGGACGCAAGCTGCAGGACTTGGCCCTCGTCGCGCCCCGGTCATCATCAACGCGGCGCAAACGGACTGCCAGCCCGGCGAGCAAAGTTGCCGCCGCTCCACGGAGCTGACGCGGCCTCCCTGTTCCGACCCGCAGGCCCCCTCGCGCTCACCCAAGCACCCGGCGCCTTTCGCCATACCGCCTCTCCATCACCCCCGCCAGCGCCCGCATCTCCTCCTGCGCATGCCGTTGCCAGATGGCCCGCGTGAAGAAGAGCCGCGCCAGGAGATGCCGCAGCCTGTTGGGAAAGACAATGCAGATGGTGAGGCCCCGCGTGCAGGCGCCCTCCCCGTCGGGCGCGAAGCGGAACTCGACCTCGGAGCGTGACTGCCCGCCGAACAAGCCGAGCACCCGCACCCGGCTGTGCTCGGACACCAGCCGCATGCGCTGGTCGCGCACCAGCTCGACCACGCGGTATTGGTGCTTGACGAGCTGAAAGCCCGCCTCTTCCCAGACGTCGATGACGGTGTCGGCATCGAGGCGCGCGCCCTGCATCTCGTACTTGCGGTGCGCGGGGCTGAGCTGGAGGTAGAACTCCCGCACGTGCATATAGGTTTCGAAGGCAAAGCTGACGGGGCAGCGGGCCGGCACCTCGGCGCTGACTTCGATGGCGTTGCGTGATGCTGCGAACATGAGCGCATCTTGCGGCGCAAATCAAGCGCCTGCCTTGAGCCAGCGCAACTCGTCGCGCCGGGCGGTCAAAGCTTGCTGGATCGGCCGGGCCGCCGCAAGGCCAGACCGTTCTCCGCACGGCCTGGCCTGCCTTGTGCAAGCGGCCAGCGACTCCTCTTGACTCGGTCTACGGCACGTTGACCTCGTCGGCAAACAGATCGTCGGACCCGGCAAGGCCGATGGCCTTGTCACCCAGCGCAGTGACAAGCGCCGAAACGGACGACTCAGGCCTCGCCTGCGTGTCCAAGCTGCCGCAAGCCTGCCAAGTTGTCCCACTCTGCCCAGGCTTCGACGATGCGGCCAGCTGAGATGCGGTAGATCGCGAGATACGTGGCGCTCATCCGCTTTCCGCTAGCTGGGTAGGGACCCATAGGCCCGGTCTGAGTGCCGGTGAATCGATGCCGCGCAGCAACCTTGTCGCTTTCTGCGACCATGTCCAAAAGTTCTTCGTGCGCGTCAGGGAAGGTTATGTACTCACGCTGCAGGAATGCGACAAGTTCTTCCGCCGACCTGGCCCCGGAAGGGCCCGCTGCATCGCTATGACGGACAAAGTCAGGGGCGAGGACTTCGACAAGCGCTCGCCAATCCTTGGCGTTGATGGCAGCAACAAATGCCTGGACGATGGACTTGTTCTGGGCGGGTGAATGTTCCACGTTGGTGCCTTGCTGGGGTCTGACTTGAGCGGAGGATAACCCAAGGTGCTGATCAACCTTGAGCGAACTCGTACCTCAAGAACGTGCTGCGGCTCTTCCACGCCGACGCGACACTCGCCTACACATACAAACCCAAGGCAAGGCACGTTGATGCGAATATCGGGGGTTGGCGACGTCATCACGCCCAATGCTGGCGTGGCGACAATGTCCAGACCGGTTTATACAGGCGCAGCATCCCCGTCGTCCAAGGCCGCTGCGCCGCACCCTCCGCAGGGATCACCATGACGCAATCACGCTTCACCATTCACACCCTCACCCCCACCGACCTCCCCACCCTGCGCGCCTGCCTCGATCTGTTCGGCGAGGTCTTCGAGGACCGCGACACCTATTGCCGCCAGCAGCCCGACGACGCGTACCTGCGCAGCCTGCTGGCGCGCGACACCTTCATCGCCATTGCTGCGCTGTCGGGTGGCGCGGTGGTGGGCGCACTGGCGGCGTATGTGCTGCCCAAGTTCGAGCAGGCCCGGTCGGAGTGCTACATCTACGATCTGGCCGTGGCCGCCGACCGGCGGCGCGAGGGCGTGGCGACCGCGCTGATCGGCGAGCTGCAGCAGTTGGCGCGTGAGCGCGGCATCTATGTGATCTTCGTGCAGGCCGACCACGGCGACGACCCGGCGATTGCGCTGTACACCCAGCTCGGCGTGCGCGAGGACGTGCTGCATTTCGACATTCCGCCGGCGGTACGGGGGAGCTGACTCCAAGCGCACGGCGCCCTCTGCCGGGCTACCCGCCCCTTGGGGCAGCTTACCCGCGCAGGCTTCTGCCCCTGCTCAAGTGCCTGCGCGCTTGGCTCGCAGCCGGGCCACAACCTCAGCCACGGGCTTAAACGACATGAATGGGCGCTTTCACGCCATCGCGGGCTGCCCGGCGTGCGCGAGGACGCGTTGCACTCCGGAATATTGCGGCCTGTCGGGCTGAAAGACCTACCTGGACGCTTCCACGTCCAGGTTGATTTTCACCGCAGTTGGAACAAGGATCAGTTAATGTTCCAGTAAGAGCTGACTGCGCCTGCCGAGATTGGGGTGACCTGGACATAACCGCCCTCGACGTTCAGGTACTCATTGGTCCAGGCGTTTCGGATGCGGTACGTATGGTTGGCTACGGGCTCCAAGAACCACCTGGAGCTGATCGAATCCACGCTCACATCCGAGGATTGCACGGGTCCCTCACCGCGGCCTCGGCCATCAATGTTCAGGTACTCATTGGGGTGCCATCCGTTCTGAATGCGCACCCAACCGCCCGGATAGCTGATGATGTTCCACCGGGCGGCCGTCCATCCATCCAAGATGAAGCTGCTTTGAACCACACCCGAAGCAGTGTTCAGATACTGATTCGGCTTCCACCCATTCTGGATGCGCCCATAAGTCGGCGGACCCATATAGAACTTTCCAGAGGAAAAATATCCAGCATTGTTGTCGATAATTCTTTTGATCAAGTCCGGGCCGGGAAAGTCCATGACGACGATGCCCAGCCGCTGGTTTGGGTTGGCATTGATGTAATCGTACGTCCATGGATTTTCGGAGGCGGCGAACCACTCGGGGGGGATAGCCCATATCGAGGCGGAGAGGAAGTTGATGTACTTCGTTTGAACATCTCCGGCACGAATTTCCTTGAACTTATTTTCGATGGCTGTCCATTTCGTCGCGAGGAGGGACGCGTCGTACTTGTCCTGAATCGAGAACTCACTGCATCCGTAGCGCAGCGGGGCGTAGGCGCTGGTCACGCCGGTACACCCCGTCATGTCATTCAGTATAACTAGCTTACCCCTCAACTCACCCATGGTGGGGTTCCTGGACTTTTCTTTCCAAAGATGGCGCGCGTTCGCGCGGGTGTTGGAGGGGGGAATCTCCGTCGTCATATAGCTGTTGAACGCAGCGACAAAATCCGATTCAGACACACCATTTGCATCGCCTTCCCACTTGAGCCGCATCACGATCGTTTCTGTCGGATGGCCGTCTAGAAATTTGTTAACGTCTTTCAAGACGTCGTAGAAGTTCTTGTCGAGATAGTAGGCCCCATGGAATATGGTGAATGCACGACCTGTGGTACCGTCATTTTCTGCAACTCCAATGGTATCGGAGTACTTCGCCCTGACGTCAATGAAGCGGATGCCCGCTTTGAACTGCTCTGCGTAGTTCATGTTGAGTGTGTATACCCAGACCTGTCCGCTCTGAGTAAAGGTGGTCGAGTCGTGAGTTCCGGGAATAGAAAGGTCACTCAGGCGAGCAGCATCCGGGATTTGCGCCATCCAATTGGAGTTGTCAGCTAGAGCAATGGATGACGCCGAATACGTGTCCACCGCATGCACGTTCAGCGAGAAGCCTCCGCAGAGCAACAAGCTCCCCAGGACGCGAATGAATTTGGCAGTTAACAAGTCGTTCTCCTTTACGAGGAAAGTTGGGAGGGTTGAAGAAAAGGCCCTCCCGGGACTGCGAACGACCTTTCGGTACTGCACTTAAGAATCTAGTGGAGTGAGAAGGGAATTTGTGAGTATTTTTATACTCTGCCCTGAGGGTTTTTCCGCTTTCCAAAACTATAGGGCGAAGCGAATTGAACCATCAGTTTCTAAATCTGAAAGTCACCGCTCCGCAATGTAATGCTGCATCGTCACCGCCTCCCCCTCGCGCAGGAACTCGCGCACGCGCGCTTCGAGCTGCTGGTCGGCCACGGTGGCGCGGGCGCGCTGGTGCAGGTAGTCGGCCCATGACGAGACGATGAAGCGCTCGACGTAGCGCGTGGGGTCGCCCAGGTCGCGGTAGACGCGCCAGAGCGTGGCGCCGTCGCGCCGGCGCGAGGCCTTGAGCTGGGTGATGGCGTGGAGGAACTCCTCGGCCTCGCCCTCGCGGATGCGGTAGCCCACCTCGACCGAGACCGGCCCGTCGCCGGGCTGCGGCTCGCCCTTGACCTGCAGTTCCTCCCACAGCGCCACGGGCGTGACCTCCTGGGCGTCGCCCATGCGCAGCGGAAAAGGCCGCGCGAGGAACACGCCGCCCGCCATGGCGCCGGCCGCCACGGCCAGCGTGAGCGGCAGGCCCACGAGGTCCGAGGCCGCGCCCCACACGGCCGAGCCGATGGCGAACGAGCCGAGCGCGCTGAGCGTGTGCAGGGCAACGGCGCGCGAGCGCACCCAGGGCGGCGCGCTGGACTGCGTGGCGGTGTTGAAGGTGGCCATCACAGCCATCCACGCCGCACCGCCGAGCGCGAGCGAGATGAAGATGACGAAGGGCACGCGCACAAAGGCCGCCACGAGCATGACGAGCGCAAACACCACGCAGCCGATGGCCACGAGCCGCTCCATGCCCAGGCGCGCGCGCACCTTGCCGAGCACGAGGCCGGCCGCCACGGCCCCGGTGCCCAGGCAGCCCATGAGAAAGCCGAAGCCGGTGGCGCCCAGGCCCAGCCGCTGCGACGCGATGGCCGGCAGCAGCGCCCACAGGGCAGCGCCGGTGCCCGAGTAGGCAACGGTGCGCAGCAGCTGCGCGAAGATGATGTCGGAGTAGCGCGCATAGCGCAGGCCGCTGAGCGTGCCCGACCACAGCCGCTCGGGCGGCAGCCGCGTTTCGGGGTGCGGCTTGGGCGGCCAGCGGCGCACGGCCTGCAGCATGGTGAGCGTGCCGCCCACGGTGAGCACGAAGACCCAGCCCGCCCCGAGCCACGCAAAGATGAAGCCGGCAATGGAGGGCCCGAGCGCTCGCGCACTGTTCCAGGCGATGGACATGGCGGTGATGGCCTGCGGCATGTCCTCGCGCGGGACGGCGTCGGCCACCGAGGTGTTCCAGGCCGGCTGCAGCAGCGCGGTGCAGCAGCCGGCCATGAAGGTGAAGGCCAGCAGCACGCCAGGCCCCGCCCAGCCGAGCATGGCCAGCAGCGCGAGCGTGCCCACCAGGGCGGACTGCACGAGCAGCGCATTGCGGATGAGGCGGCGCCGGTCGGTGGTGTCGGCCAGCACGCCCGCCGGCAGGGCCAGCAGAAACATGGGCAGGAAGACGGCCGTCTGCACCAGCGCGGCGAAAAACGACGAGCCGGTCAGCTCGACCATGAGCCACGAGGCCGCCATGACCTGCATGGCATTGCCGGTGAAGTACACGCCGCTGCCGGCCCACAGGCCGCGGAAGGCCGGGCGGCGCAGCGGCGACCAGATCGAGTGGGACGAAGCGGTGGAAGGCGGGGTGGACGACATGAGGCAGCCCCAAGGTTAACAGCGAGCGGCCGGCGGCACAGCTTCCCGTCAGGCTCGAAGGGCAGCGCGGCCCGCGCATGCGGCCGAAGGTTCTCTTCGCGAGTGCGTTGCCGGCTTGTCTGACGGGAAGCTGCGTTCGCTGCGCGACGGGCTACGTACAAGTCCTTAGCGCGGCGGTGTGCTTGAGGTCAGCCACGCGGGCGGACGATCAGCGCCTCACAACTTGGGCGTCGAGACATCATGAATGACCGCAATCTGCTGCGAGGGCTGTTCCTCCTCGCGATCTCATTGGCGTTTGGCATACCCGCCGCGCTGAACTACCCCATCGGCCAGTTCGGCCACGCCGGGCCGGGGCTGTTTCCGCTGCTGGTGTGCGGCATGCTCGCGCTGGTGGGCGTTGCCCAGGTGGTGCGCTCGCGCTTTGCGGCGCGCTCGCCGATGGACTTCAATTTCCGCAACATCGCGATCATCCTCGCCAGCCTGTGCGGCTTTGCGCTGCTGTCGCACTTCGTGAACATGATCCTGGGCATCGTGTTCCTGGTGTTCTGCTCGACGCTGGCGGGCACCTCGTATTCGGTGAGCCGCAACGTCAAGATCGCGATCGGGCTGCTGCTGATCGCCTTCGCCTTCCAGAAGCTGCTGGGCCTGCAGCTGCCGCTGTACTGAGCCGGGAGCCGCACCATGGATGTCATCCACAACCTCGCCTTCGGCTTCGAGCACGCGCTCACGCTGCAGAACCTCCTGTACTGTGCGCTGGGCTGCACGGTGGGCACGCTGGTGGGCCTGCTGCCCGGCCTGGGCCCGCTGGCGACCATCAGCCTGCTGCTGCCGCTGACGTATTCCATTCCGACGACCGGCGCGCTGATCATGCTCGCCGGCATCTACTACGGCGCGCAGTACGGCGACAGCGTGAGCGCGATCACCATGAAGATCCCGCACGCCAGCTCCATCGTGGCCTGCATCGACGGCTACCAGATGACGCTCAAGGGGCAGACGGGGCTGGCGCTGTTCACCGCGGGCTTCTCGAGCTTCATCGGCGGCACGGTGGCCATCCTTGTGCTGGCCTGGCTGGCGCCGGCGCTGGGCAACGTGGCCTTTCTGTTCGGGCCGGCCGACTACTGCGCGCTGATGATGGTGGGCTTTTTCTGCGTGAGCTTCGTGACGACGGGCAGCCTGCTCAACGGCCTGGCGATGTGCCTGATCGGCGTGCTGCTGGGCACCATCGGCACCGACGTGAACAGCGGCATGCAGCGCTTCACGATGGATCTGCCCTTCCTGTCCGACGGCATCGGGCTGGTGAGCATTGCGCTGGGCTGCTTCGGCATTGCCGAGATCACCAAGAACCTGGACAACCGCGACGAGCGCTCGCCGTTCTCGGGCAGGATCAACCTGATCCCGACCTGGGCCGAGTTCAAGCGCATCATTCCGAGCGCGCTGCGCGGCAGCGTGGTGGGCTCGATCCTGGGCATCCTGCCCGGCGGCGGCCCGACCATTGCGCAGTTCGCCGCCTATGCGGTGGACAAGAAGGTGAGCAAGTACCGCCACGAGATCGGCACGGGATGCATCGAGGGCGTGGCCGGCCAGGCGGCGGCCGACGAGGCGGCCGCGCGCACGAGCTTCATCCCGCTGATGAGCATCGGCATTCCCGAGAACGCGGTGATGGCGCTGATGATGGCGGCCTTCGTGATCAAGGGCATCCAGCCCGGCCCGAACATGATCGCCGGCCACCCCGAGCTGTTCTGGGGCCTGGTGGCGAGCATGTGGGTGGGCAACGTGTTCCTGCTGGTGCTGAACGTGCCGCTGGTGCGCTACTGGCTGTCGGTGTTCAAGATCCCGTACAACGTGCTGTTCCCCGCGATCCTGTTCTTCTGCTGCATCGGCACCTACAGCATCAACAACAACCTGGACGACGTGTACATCACGGCCGGCTTCGGGCTACTGGGCTATCTGTTCATGCGGCTGCAATTCGACCCGGCGCCGCTGATGCTGGGCTTCATCCTCGGCCCGATGCTGGAGGAGAACTTCCGCCGCGCGCTGCTGCTGAGCCGCGGCAGCTTCGGCATCTTCTTCACGCGGCCGATCAGCGGCACGCTGCTGGGGCTGATCGGGGTGTTCGCGCTGTGGCAGACCGTGGCCTTCTTCCGCAAGGCCCGCCGCGACAGCCGGGTGCAGGCGCTGCAGGCCGCGCAGCCCGTGGCGGCGCCGTCGCTGACCGAGGCGTGACACCCAGGCCGCCCCGCGCTGGCTGGCGCGGGGCGCTTGAGCAAATTTGAGCGGCCCCGCAAATTTCCTCAACCCGGGCTGCCAGCGATTCGCTAGCATCCCGGGATCGAGGAGACTTTGCATGACCGTGATCACCACCATCGAAGACCTGCGCGTGCTGGCGCAAAAGCGCGTGCCGCGCATGTTCTACGACTACGCCGACTCCGGCTCCTGGACCGAGAGCACCTACCGCGCCAACAGCGAGGACTTCCAGCGCATCAAGCTGCGCCAGCGCGTGGCGGTGAACATGGAGGGCCGCACGACCCGCACCACGATGATCGGCCAGAGCGTGGCGATGCCGGTGGCGATCGCGCCGACGGGGCTGACGGGCATGCAGCATGCCGACGGTGAGATCCTGGCGGCGCGCGCGGCCAAGGCCTTCGGCATTCCGTTCACGCTGTCGACGATGAGCATCTGCTCGATCGAGGACGTGGCCGAGGGGACGGGCCGCCACCCGTTCTGGTTCCAGCTGTACGTGATGAAGGACCGCGCCTTCATCGAGAGCCTGATCGACCGCGCCAAGGCGGCCGGCTGCTCGGCCCTGGTGCTGACGCTGGACCTGCAGATCCTGGGCCAGCGGCACAAGGACCTGAAGAACGGCCTGACAGCGCCGCCCAAGCTGACGATCCCGACGATGCTGAATCTGGCGACCAAGCCGCGCTGGTGCCTCAAGATGCTGGGGACGAAGCGCCGCCAGTTCGGCAATATCGTGGGCCATGTGAAGGGCGTGGACAACATGGGCTCGCTGTCGGAGTGGACGGCCAAGCAGTTCGATCCGGCGCTGAACTGGGGCGACGTGGAGTGGATCAAGAAGCGCTGGGGCGGCAAGCTGATTCTCAAGGGGATCCAGGACGTGGAGGACGCGAAGCTGGCGGTGGCCTCGGGCGCCGACGCGCTGATCGTGTCGAACCACGGCGGCCGCCAGCTGGACGGCGCGCCGTCGTCGATCAACGCGCTGCCCGAGATCGTGGCGGCCGTGGGCAGCGGGATGGAGGTGCACATGGACGGCGGCATCCGCTCGGGCCAGGACGTGCTGAAGGCCCGCGCGCTGGGCGCGCAGGGCACGTACATCGGCCGCGCCTTCCTCTACGGGCTGGGCGCAATGGGTGAAGCCGGCGTGGCCAAGGCACTGCAGATCATCCACAAGGAGCTGGATCTGACGATGGCGTTCTGCGGGCGCACGGACATCAACACCGTGGACCGGAGTGTGCTGCTGCCGGGGACGTATCCGGTTTGAGTTGAGTCGTGCGTTCTTGTTGCTGAACGCTTTCTTTTCTGCGGCGGGGGTCTTCTGGGCTTCTGCTTCTGCTTCGCCACTCGTTGTACGGCGCGCAAGGCTGGGGGCCCTTCGGTGGGCGCTTGGCTTCGGCGCCCGGCACTGCGTGCCGGGTCCCTGCGCTTCTCGCTCCGCGAGGGCGGCTGCGATCACTCCGCACCGGCGCTGAACGCGCCGATGCATAGAGCGTT
>JBGAIH010000054.1:0-8974 GCA_044225675.1 Burkholderiaceae bacterium | reverse complement strand
CGCGCCCCTGGCTGCGCCGCCCGCCCCGGCTCCGGCCCCGGCCGCCACAGCCCCTGCGGCCACGGCCTCCCGCGGCGCGGGCCGGGCCGTCGTGTTCGGCGTCTCGAACTACGGCTTTCGCAACGTGGGCCCCCTGCCCGGCGTGCCCAAGGACATGGAAAGCGCCACCGCCATGGCGGTGCTCATGGGCATCACGCCCGAGCGCGTCACGATCTACCGCGAGGCCCAGGTCACCAAGGCGGCCATTGCCGCCGCCCTGGTGCAGCTGGGCAAGGAAGTGGGCGAGGACGAGCCCGTGCTGGTGTACTTCAGCGGCCACGGCACACGCGACAACGACCCGGCCATGCCGGGCCGCTGCATCGAGGGGCTGCTGACGGCCGACGACAAGGTGTTCAGCAACCAGGAGATGGCAGAGCTGATCCAGCCGATCGCGCGCCGGACCGACCGGCTCTTCGTGTTCTTCGACTCCTGCCACTCCGGCGGCCTGTCGTCGACCCGCGCGACGGGTCCGCAGACGCTGCGGCCCAAGTTCGCGTCGCGGGCCGGCGGCTTCGACACCAACTGCGCCCGGCCGGTGAACATCCTGGAGCAGCCCGGCACGCGCGCCACCGGCAAACGCTACATCTATGCCGGTGCCGCCCGCGCCGAAGAGGCGTCGCTCGACGATCCCGAAGCCGGGGGCCTGGCCACCTCCAACTTCCTGCGCTGCATGGCCTCGGCCGACAGCGCCAGCATGACGGTGGAGCAGTTGCGCGCCTGCGCGCAGGCCGGCATCGAGCAGCGGCTGTCCGGCGTGCGTGGCGTTCTGCCGCACCACATGGTGGTCACTGGCGACCTGGGCGTGCGGCCGGTCCGCAATGACCTGAGTGCGGCGGCCAAGTCGCAGCTGATCGCCACGGCCGTGCAGGGCAACCTGTCCAACCGCGCTGCGGCGGCCAAGTCGGCGTATCTGAGCTCCAGCCTGTTTGCCCAGGGCTGGCCCCAGGTCTACAACCCACCAGCAAGCCTTCGCCGCCATTGCCGCGCCCGTTCGGACCGGCTGGCCTCCAGCCAGTTCGCGCCGGCCACGCTCAAGATCGACACCCAGCCGCTGTCCCTGAGCGTGCGGCCGCCGGCCGATGGCTTTCTCTATGTGTTCCAGGCAACAGGCGACGGACGCAACGCGGTGATCTTGTTTCCGAATCTGCTGGATCGCGACAACCGGGTGAAGTCCGGGCAGATGCTGGAGCTGCCCCGCCCGAGCTGGCCACTGGTTGCCGGCGGCCCCGAAGGCGAGAACCAGCTGCTCGTGGTGTTCTCGCGCACCGAGCGCGACCTCGGCCAGCTCGTGGGCGAGGTCGCGGGGCCGTTCATCGACCTGGCGGTATCGCCCTCGGGCATGCAGGCCCTCGCGCTGGCCGTGAGCCGCTCGGCCTACGCGGAAGACGCCGAATGCACCGCGCCGGCCAGCGCCGCCCGGCCCGCCTACTGCGCACCCGCGTTCTCGGCGCGCGTCAGGACGATCCGGGAAGTGCGCTGAGAGGGACGATCTGCCGGCGCCAAAAAAAAGCCCGGCAAGGCCGGGCTCTCAAGCCACTTGCGTGGCCCTTGCTCAGGGAGGGAAAGCAAGGCTGACCGCTAGGCCAGAACTTAAGTTTACAGCGATTTACATACACGTAAGCCGTAAAAATGTTTCTGCATGTGTAAAAGTTGACTTTTGGCTGTTACAACGAGGCCGGCCAGCTTCGTTCCCGACCAGCGCCCGCCTTCAGCGCGCGCACAGGCCTTCGAAGCAGGTCGTCATGACCAACTCGACCACCTGCTCCCGGCTGAAGAGCCCGCCGGCCTGCAGGAACTCGAGCACCGGGTCGCAGGCGCGCGCATACAGGCTGTAGAGAATCGCCACCGGCGGCAGCGCCGGATTGAGCGTGCCCTGCGCCTGGGCAGCCTCGATCCAGCCGCCCAGCCGGTCGCTGATGGCCATCAGGGCGTCCATGTAGGCGGCATTGCCCATCAGCTCGGCACGCAGCGTCGAGCTCTGCCGGGGCAGCGCCGGCATCTGGCCATCGAGCTGCTGGGCAATCGTCCAGCGCACCACGGCGCGCAGCTGCTCGATCGGCGCGGCGTCCGCCGGCAGCGCGGCGATCATGTCCTGGGCCTTGCGCATCATCCGCACCATGGCGGCGGCGGCCAGGGCTTCCTTGCTCGGGAAATGCTTGTAGAGGCTGGCCTTGGCGATGCCGACGGCGGCGGCGACCTCGTCGACCGTCATCGCGTCAAACCCCTTCTCGGCAAGAAGGCTGTTGACCACGGCCACGATGGCGTCCTCGCGCGCCTGCAGCATCTGCTGCTTGAAAGACACTTTCGCGGCGGCAAGCTTGGACATCAGGGCATTCTAGGCGCGGCGTGGCCGCCCTGCCTGCGGCGCAGGCCGACGGTTCACGCTGCAACTTTCGGCGTGCGAAGCGACCTAACAGTCAGCATGCAGACCGTCCCGGCGGGATGAAAGCCGACAACAGTCAGACACAAAAAACGGGTTGCATGTATCTTGCATGGCCTTACATTGCAGATTCTCGGGAAGGGTTCGCCATGGACAGCAAAATCTGGATGAACACCGCCGCCTGGCTGGGCGCCATTGCAGCGGCGTTGACGCTCTCGTTTGCCGCGCCCAATGAAGCCTCCGTGATGGGCCGCCTGCCGGCCGTCTCGGCGCAGCGGCTCGACCGCATGGCGCTTCCCATCCCGGAAGGTCTTCCTGCCGACCGCACGCTGGCCCTGATCACCTTCCGGGGCGCCCAGAGCGCCGACGCCGAACGCTGGATCGAAGGCCTGCGCCTGCGGGACAACGGCAATCCGGTGGTGTGGATGCGCATGCCCGTGCTCGACGATCCCGGCAACGCAGCCGCCCGCAGCGCGATCGAGAATCGCCTGCTCGCCAAGTATCCGGATGCGGGCGACCGCGCCCAACTGGTGCCGATCTTCACCGACCGCGCCGCCTTCATCCGTTCCGTGGGCCTGGGCGGCACGGATCAGGTGCATGCCATCGTGGTCAACCGCAATGGCGAGGTGCTGGCCCGCGTCGGCGGCGAGTTCACCCCGGACAAGGCCGAGACGCTGCTGGAGACCCTGCGCGAGGGCCACGGGCTCTGACGGCAACGGGGCCTGCCGGCGTCCGGGTGCCCCCATTGCTCATTGAGCCGTCCGGCAGCGCGGCGCAGGCGCTGCCGGCCTCACGTCCTGTTCAATGCGGCCTGCCGATGGTGAAGTGGAAGGTCGCTCCCGTTGCGCCATCGGACTCGGCCCAGATGCGGCCTCCGTGGCGCGAGACGATCCGATGCGCGATCGCCAGCCCCACGCCCACGCCCGGAAACTCCGCCACCGAGTGCAGCCGCTGGAAGGCCACGAACAGCTTGTCGGCGTACTCCATGTCGAAGCCGGCACCGTTGTCGGACACGAAATAGACGATCTCCCGGGCGTCGTCGCTGACCTTCTGGCCGACGCGGATCCACGCATCGGGTCGGTGCGACGAGAACTTCCAGGCGTTGTCGATCAGGCAGGTGAGCGCCTGCCTGATCAAGCCGGGATCACCGAAGCAGACCATCTGCGACTGGACCTCGACCGACACCTCGCGCTGCGGATGCGCCGCGCGCAACTCGTCGACGGCGGCCTGGGCCAGCGCCGTGAGGTCGACGCGGCCGGCCTCGATCGGTGCCCGCGTCACGCGTGACAGCAGCAGCATCGCGTCGATGAGCTGGCCGATGCGCTGGGTGGAGGCGCGGATGCGCGCGATGAAGTGCCGCCCCTGCTCGTCCAGCGACTGCGCATGCTTGGCGCTCAGTTCACGCGCGAAGCCGTCGATCACCTGCAGCGGCGAGCGCAGGTCGTGCGAGACGAGGTAGGAGAAGGATTCCAGCACCTTGCCCGCGAGGTCCAGGTCCCGCGAGCGGGTGACCAGCTCCTGCTCCAGCCGCGCCTGCGTGCGGCGCAGCCGCGAATCCACCACCAGGCGTTCGGTGGCGTCGGTCACGAGCACGAGCCGGGCCTCGCGCTCGTCAAAGGTGATGGGCCGCGTGATGACTTCCACCAGGAACACCGTACCGTCCTTGCGGCGATGCCGCCAGATGCGCGCCTCGCCCAGGGCGGCGGGCGGCCGGGGCGTGCTGAGGAACTCCATCAGCTCGGCGATGTCCTCCTCCGGCCGGATGTCGGCGATGGACATCGAGAGAAATTCCTCCGCCGAGTAGCCGTAGCGCGTGACCGCCGCCTCGTTGACCGACAGGAAGCGCAGCGTCTTGACGTCGTAGACCCACATGACGTGCGGGTTGAACTCGAAGATCTCGCGGTAGCGCGCCTCGCGCTCGCGCAAGGCCTCCAGCGTCTGGCGCCGCTCGGTGTTGTCGTGCAGGAAGATGCCGATGCCGTCCGGCGAGGTGAACAGGCGCATCTCGAACCAGCGGCCATAGTTCGGGTAGTAGCGCTCGAAGTCCCAGGGCTTGCCCCGACTCAACGCACGCTCGCATCCGAGCCGGACCGGATCGCCGGGCTCGTCCGGGAACAGCGTCCACAGGTTCTCGCCGGTGAGGTCGCCGCGGCCTTTTTGCAGCATGTCGATGGCGCGCTGGTTCAGATAGGTGAGGCGCCACTGGGTGTCCACCACGAGAAACCCTTCGCTCATGCGGTCCAGGATCTCGACCATGCCCTGCTTGGCGGCGTTCGCCTCGTCGAGCGCCTGGTCCCGCTGCCGCCGGCGCCGCCGCACGGACTGCCAGGTGCGGCGCAGACCCAGCTGCAGCACCGCCATTTCGCGCACGGGGCTGCGCGCCAGGCGCACCGGCTCGGCGTCCTCCTTCCGCGTCGCCGTGCGCACCGCGTCCAGCAGGTGCTGCAGCGGGCGAGCCAGCAGCCGGTCGGCCACCAGCCAGCTGGCGGCGGCCGACAGCACGCCCAGCAAGGCGAGGATGAGAAGCTGCCGGCGCAGGGTCTTCATGGCCGGCGCCAGCACCAGGTCGTGCGCAGCCGAGACCATGACGTAGAGGCCCGGAGCGCCGGACACGTCGATGCGCCGCAGCACCGTATGAACAGCATGGGCGCCGGAGGGTGACTTGACCACGCCGGCGCCGCCTGCGGCGATCATGGCCAGGCGCCCGGGGTCGGTGAGCTTCGAGCCAGGCGGCGTGGCGGACGTGCCGGCGAGCACGACGCCGCTGGCGTCCAGGATCTGCACCTCGATGCCGGACGGCAGGCTGATGGCCCGCAGCTTGTCGTCGAGCCGCCGCAGGTCGACCGCCACGAAGGCGACCCCCTTGATGGTGCCGTCATCGCCGCGCACCTGCTGGCCGAAGTTGATGGTGCGCAAACCGGTGCTGCGGCCGATGATGTATTCACCGATCGCGAGTTGCGGATCGCGCATTGCGCGGGTGAAGTAGACCCGGTCCGACAGGTCCACTTCGCCGGCCACGGACATGGCGCGGCAGGTCAGCCGGCCTGCGGGCGTGAGCATGCCGATGTTGGCGTAGCCGGGGTTGGCCTCATGCAACCGGGCCAGATACTGGTTGCACTGCTGGGCGTCGCCGCTGGTGAGCGCGGGCGCGCTGCCGATCGCCTTGAGCAGCTGGGCCGAGCCTTCGACCAGCTGCTGCTGCCCGGCCGCGACCAGCTCCGACAGGATGGCCATGTTCTGCTCGGCGCGCGCGGCGAGCCGATCGCGCTCGGCCAGCGAAGCGGCCACCACGACCGCCAGCATGATGAGCGTGGGCGCCAGCGTCAGGGCCGCCATCAGGGCACGCAACCGGAAGTGCCTCGGCCAGCGCAGGCGTGGCCGCGCGCTGCGCGGACGGTTCGAGCCGTCCGCGAAATCGTTCACCTGCGTGTCCTGTGCGTCCAACAGAGCTCCAATGGCCTGCGCCCCTGAAGCTTCCACTATCCCACAGGACAGCCCGCTTGGGCATGAGGGTTGTCTCGCGGGCGCCATGCACGGGCTCGACCTGTTGCAATTGGATGCATTCCGGCGCCACAATGGCTTCATAGCGCCGCCTTCCCCGGGCCGGCACAGGGAGCTGCGGCCGGCGCACGACGGCAGGCCGGAACAAGGGCATCGGAACAACAACATGCAGGACAAGACGATCCTGGTCGTGGAAGATAACCCCGACCATCTCGAGCTGACCATGATCACGCTGGAGAACCATCACGTGGCCAACAAGGTCGTGGTGGCGCGGGATGGCGTGGAGGCCCTCGACTACCTGTTCGGCACCGGCAGGCACGAAGGGCGCGACATCTCGGTGCAGCCCGAAGTGATCCTGCTGGACCTCAAGCTGCCCAAGCTGTCGGGGCAGGACGTTCTCAAACGCATCCGGGCCGACTCGCGCACCGCACTGATCCCCGTGGTGATCCTGACCTCGTCGAGCGAAGAGGAAGACCTCGTCTCCAGCTACCAGGGCGGCGCCAACAGCTACGTGCGCAAGCCCATCGACTTCCAGGAGTTCACCGCCAAGCTGCAGCAGTTGCAGGTCTACTGGCTGTTCGTGAACGCGCCGCCGCCGTCCTGAGCCGGCGAGCCACGTTCACGCGGCTGCCAGGTGCTCGCCGGCGGCCCGCGTGAGCGCCCCGCTCAGGGAGTCCAGCACATCGGAAGCCAGGTTCCAGCAATGCCAGTACAGCTGGATCGGCAGGTGGTGCCCCGGGGCGACGTCGACGAGCTGGCCCTGCGCCAGCAGGCCGCGCGCGAGCAGCTCGGGCACCACGCTCACGCCCCAGCCGGCCAGCACGGCGCGCACCTGCCCCTCGGAGCTGGGCACGAAGAGCTGGCGCAATGTCACGCGCCTGAGGCCGAAGGCCGTGGCGACGAACTCGGTCTGCATGTCGTCCTTGCGGTTGAAGGCGATGAAGGGCACGTCGCGAAAGCTGTGCGGCGTGAGGCCCTTGGGCAGATGCGTGCGGGCCCAGGCGGGCGATGCCACCGCCACGTAATTCATCGCCCCCAGCGGGACGACCTTGCAGCCGCGCAGCGCCTGGCGCAGCGTCGTGACGCAGCCGAGCACCTGGCCCGAGCGCAGCCACTCCTGGGTGAAGTCCTGGTCGTCGGTGATGATCTCCAGCGGCAACCCCTGCACGGCCAGATCGCCCAGCGCCGGGAGCGCCCAGGTCGCGATGCTGTCGGCATTGATCGCGATCGAGATGCGCTCTTCCTCGCGCGCGCCGCCGGTGGAGCTGGGCGCCAGCTCCTTCATGTCGCGCTCCAGGTCGGCGCGCAGCAGCCGCAGCTGCTTGGTGTGCTTGAGCAGGAGCTGGCCAGCCGCCGTGGCCCGCAGCGGCCGGCTGCGCACGATCAGCACCGTGCCCACCTGCGCCTCCAGTGCCCGCAGCCGCTGCGATACCGCCGACTGCGTGATGGACAGGCGCTGGGCGGCACGCTCGAAGCCGCCCTCCTCCACGATGGAGGCCAGGCATTCGAGCGCGTCGGGATCGAAGGTGCTCATATAAGTTTTCCTGATGTTTCGTCCAAGAGTTTAATTTGACTGTTATCCCGCGCCAAGCTGCGCCACACTGGCGCTCCATGAAAGTCATCATCCTGGGCGCCGGCATCATCGGCGTGAGCACGGCCTGGCACCTGCTGGAGCGCGGGCACGAGGTCACCGTCGTCGACCGGCAGCCCGATGCTGCGCTGGAGACGAGTTTTGCCAACGCGGCACAGATCTCGGTGAGCTACTGCGAACCCTGGGCCAACCGCGACGCGCCGGCCAAGCTGCTGAAGTGGCTGCTGCGCAATGACGCACCGCTGCTGTTCCGGCCCACGACGGACTGGCGCCAGTGGCGCTGGGGCTTGCAATTCCTGAGCCAGTGCAACGACGCGGCCTTCGAACGCAACCTGCGCCAGATCGTGGCGCTGGGCGCCTACAGCCATGCGGCGCTCAAGGACGTGGTGGCCGCCACCGGCATCGAGTTCCTGCGGCTGGAGCGCGGCATCGCGCATTTCTTCACCGACGCCCGGGCTTTCGACGCGGCCGGCGAAGCCGCCGCACTCATGCGGCGCCACGGCGTGGAGCGGCAGTTGCTGGACCGCGAGGCGCTGCTGGCCGTCGAGCCGGCGTTCCGGCCTTTCGCCCACAGGATCGTCGGCGGCACCTACACACCGAGCGACGAATCGGGCGATGCCCGCGTCTTCACCCAGGCCTTGGCACGGCGCTGCCAGGCCCGGGGGGCGCAGTTCCTCTTCAACCACGAGGTGGTGCGGCTCGACAGCGCAGGGGGCGCGATCACCTCGGTGCGGCTGCGCGAGCGAAGCGAGGGCAACCCGGCCGGCGACAGCCGGACGCAAGCTGTTCTGCGGGCCGGTGACAGCCGGACAGAATCCGTCCTGCGGGCCGACGCGTACGTCGCGGCCTGCGGCTCGTGGACGGCCCCGCTGCTGCGCACCGTCGGTGTGGACCTGCCCATCTACCCCGGCAAGGGCTACAGCGCCACCTTCCCGATCCTGCGGCCCGAGGCGGCCCCGGTGGTGAGCACCATCGACGACGAGGTCAAGTGCGCGATGAGCCGGCTGGGCCCCGAATTGCGGGTGGCCGGCACCATCGAGCTGTCAGGCTGGGACGCCTCGCTCGACACGTCGCTCGCACACGCCCGCTGCCGCATGCTGGCACGCCGGGTCGAGACCGTGCTGCCCGGCGTGTGCGACACCCGCACGGAGGAAGAGGGCGGCAACCCGCGCTTCTGGGCCGGCCTGCGGCCCGCCACGCCAACCAACATTCCGCTCATCGGTCGCACGGCCGTGGACCGGCTGTGGGTCAACGCCGGCCACGGCACGCTCGGCTGGACGCACGGCGCCGGCTCGGGCAAGGCCATGGCCGCGCTGCTGGGCGGCGAGACGCCCGACCTGCAATTCGGCTTCCTCGGGCACGAGCGACTCGGCTAGCTGTGCCCCGCGACGGCACGGCGCCCGTGCCATAGACGAATTTGTCCTACCCCTGAGACACGATTCAGGCGTATCCTATGTTGCGCC
>JBGAIH010000031.1:0-66111 GCA_044225675.1 Burkholderiaceae bacterium | reverse complement strand
GGTGCGAGCACGCACGGGGCATCGCCATTGCGTCCAAACCCTGGCCCCAAGCAGTAGCGCTTGCCAAGCCCGGTTTTGTGGCATATATTGATGCACACGTGTGCATTTGACCCGTCCGGCGCCCTGGTGCTCCAAAGGTCAGACGCCTGGCCCGCCGACCCCCAGACACTGGAGCAGACCACGATGACCGCCGCTTTTTCCCTGGCGACGATTGCCCACCACGGCGTGCCCACGGCCGTGCTCCAGACGGGCGGGCGCCACTGGCGCCTGCAGGATCTGGGCGATGCCGACCTCCTGCGCAGGACGCCTCGCGGCCTGATCGACCTGTTCACCGACTGGGACCGAAACGTCGACATCCTGGCCAACCTGGCGCAGCGCGCGCCCAGCCTGGCCCGCCCGGTCGATGACGTTGGCAAGCCGCTCCACCTTCTCACACCGCTGCAGTACCCCAACAAGGTTCTGCTCACCGGCACCAACTACTACGACCATCTGCGTGCGGTGGGACGGACCAGCTTCAACAAGACCGACAACTACCCCGCCTTCTTCTTCAAGCCGCCGACCACCGCCCTCGTGGGCCCGGGCGACATCCGGCATCCGGCCGAGTCGACGCAGTTCGACTGGGAGATCGAGCTGGCCGCAGTGTTCGGCCGCCGCACCCGCCACGTGAGCGTGGAGCGTGCGCTGGACAGCGTGGCCGCCTATGCCGTCGGGCTGGACATGTCGGCGCGCGATCTGCAGCGCAACCAGCGGCATTTCGCCAAGATGGACCTGTGCCTGGGCAAGGGCTTCGACGACAGCTGCCCGCTCGGCCCGTACATCGTGCCGGCGCAATTTGTCGGCGATCCGCAGAAGCTGTCGCTCAAGCTGTGGGTCAACGACCGCATCGAGCAGGACTCCAATACCGAACACATGATCTGGTCGACCGCCGAGCAGATCGCCGAGATCAGCAAGTTCATCACGCTGGAGCCGGGCGACGTGCTGCTGACCGGCACGCCGGCTGGCACGGGCATCGAGCAGAACCGCTACCTGAGCATCGGCGACCGGATCGACGCCGAGATCGCCGACTTCGGCCGGCTGAGCGTGCGCGTGGTGGCCTAGCAGCCAGGCGGGCGCACGACCCGCCGGATGCGGCAGCCCGTGCGGCGGGCTGAGCAAGAAATGCATCGCCGCTGCAGGCGCCACCAGCGCTGCGGCAGACGGAATGCGCAGGGAGCCTCTGGAGACAACGCGCGCATCGCGCGCCAAGGAGCAGGAGACATGATGACGACATCGGCATCGCCCCGCACAGGCGGCTGGGGCCCCGACCGCAAGCGTGGCGCCTTCAGCCTCACGTTCGACAATTTCGGCGAGGCGGCCGACATCGAGCTGGGTTTCTTCCCGAAGGACGGTCCGCTCGGGCAGCACTTCACCGCAGGCTACCTGCCGACCCTGCTGGACCTGATCGAGGGCGTGCCCGTCACCTACTTCATCGAGGCGTTCAACGTCGATGTGTATCCCGAGCAGATCAAGTCGATTCGCGACGCCGGCCACGAGATCGCGATGCACGCCTGGCGCCATGAGAATTGGGGCCGCCAGGACGACGCGACGCGCGCCGACATCCTGCGACGCAGCATGCAGGCCTGGGAGTCGATCGGGGTCGTGCCCAAGGGCTTCCGGCCGCCAGGCGGCGTGCTGCCCGAAGGCTCGGTGCGGCAGTTCCAGGACGTCGGGCTGACCTACTGCTCGCCCCTTGGCGGGGCCGGCGAAACAGGGCTCACGCCGGAGGGCCTGGCGACCCTGCCCTTCGCCTGGCATCACGTCGATGCCTACATGCTCGATCCGCGGCTCGGTGCCCTGCGCACCACGTTCGGCGATCCGGCCGAGCCGGTGAGCTTCGCGCACTGGGAGAAGGTGATCGATGACGCCGTGCAGCTGGCACTCGAAGGGCGCCACGTGACGATCATCTTTCACCCCTTCTTCTTCGGCCCGAACGCGGACATGTCGCACGCCCTGCGCGGCCTCATTCGCACGCTCGAGAGCCAGCGCGACCTGTGGGTCGCATCCTGCGGCGAGGTCGCCAAGTGGCTGCGCCACTGAACGCCTTTCGCACGCACCGACCTTTCGCAGTCCGCTGTCCGCGTTCCACCTTCCGCTTTTCGCACTTTCCCCCAGACAACAGGAGACACACCATGCACTTGCGCAAATCGCTTCTTGCCATCGCGGCCGTCGCGGCCATCGGCACACTCGGCGGCCCGGCCGCACAGGCCCAGCTGTCCGACGGCATTCTCAAGATCGGCATCCTCAACGACCAGTCGGGCACCAGCAGCAACATGAGCGGCCAGGGCTCGGTCGTCGCGGCCCGCATGGCCGTGGAGGACTTCGGCGGCACCGTGCTGGGCAAGCCGATCCAGGTGATCTTCGCCGACCACCAGAACAAGCCCGACATCGCCTCCACCATTGCCACACGCTGGATCCAGAACGAGCAGGTCGACGCGCTGGTGGACGTGCCCTTCTCGTCGGTGGCGCTGGGCATCCAGAACATCGCCAAGGCCAACAACCGGATGATCCTCATCTCCGGCGCGGGCTCGACCGACCTCACCGGCAAGAACTGCAAGGACATCAGCTTCACCTGGACCTGGAGCACCTACTCGTACGCCAACGGCGTGGTCAACGCGATCCCGGGCAATCCGGGTTCGTGGTTCTTCATCTCGGTCGACAGCTCGGGCATGCTCAAGACGGTGGAGGAGGCCACGGACATCGTCAAGGCCAAGGGCGGCAAGGTGATCGGCCTGGTCAAGCATCCGGTCAACCCGGGCGACTTCTCGTCGCTGATCCTGCAGGCGCAGGCCTCCAAGGCCGACGTGATCGCGCTGGCCAACACCTCGAGCGATTTCATCAACACCATGAAGGCCGCCAAGGAGTACGGCGTCACGGCCGGCAAGCAGAAGATCGTGGGGCTGCTGACCTTCATCCCGCAGGTGCACGCCATGGGCCTGGCCGACCTGCAGGGCATGCTCAACACCGTGTCGTTCTACTGGGACCTCAATGACGAGTCGCGCGCCTGGACCAAGCGCTTCCGCGAACGCTTCAACGGCCAGTTCCCGAGCGAGCCGCAGGCCGGCGTCTACAGCGCCGTCATGCACTACCTCAAGGGCGTGAAGGCCGCCGGCACCGACGAGGCGCAGGCCGTCGCGCGCGAGATGCGCAAGATGCCTGTCAAGGACTTCATGACCAACAACGCCCAGATCCGCGCCGACGGCCAGGTCGCACGCGACATGTACCTGATGCAGGTGAAGGCGCCGTCCGAGTCCAAGTACGCCTACGACTACTACAAGCTGGTTCGCACCATTCCCGGCGCGCAGGCCTTCAAGCCGCTGTCTGAAAGCGAATGCCCGCTGGTGACCAAGAAGTGACGCAGGAAGTGACGCGAGAAGTGACGGCCCCGCACGCCAACCTTCCCGGCGCGGACCGCAGCGACCCGATCATCCTGCGCACGCAGGGCCTGACCAAGCGCTTCGGCCCGTTCACCGTGGTCGACGGGCTGGACCTGTCGATCCGGCGCCACACCATCCACGCGCTGATCGGGCCGAACGGCGCGGGCAAGACGACGGTGTTCAACCTGCTGACGAAGTTCCTCACGCCGACGGCCGGGCGGATCGTCTTCAACGGCATCGACATCACCGACCGCACGCCCGCGCAGGTGGCGCTGATGGGCCTGGTGCGCTCGTTCCAGATCTCGGCGATCTTTCCCGACATGACGGCGCGCGAGAACGTGCGCTTCGCGCTGCAGCAACCGACTGGCCAGTCGATGCATTTCTGGCGCTCCGAGCGCGTGCTCCGGTCGCTGGAACGCCGCGCCGACGAGCTGCTGGATTCGGTCGGGTTGTCGGCCTTCGCGGACACGCGGGCCGGCGACATGCCCTACGGCCGCAAGCGCGCGCTGGAGCTGGCGACCACGCTGGCGCTGGAGCCCGAGCTGCTGCTGCTGGACGAGCCGATGTCCGGCCTGGCGCACGAGGACATCGACAAGGTGACCGAGCTGATCCGGCAGGTCGCGGCCAGCCGCACCGTGATCATGGTCGAGCACAACCTGTCGGTGGTCTCCAGCCTGTCGGACACGATCACCGTGCTGGCCCGCGGCGCGGTGCTGGCCGAAGGCGACTACCCCACCGTCTCCAGCGACCCCAAGGTTCGCGAAGCCTACATCGGAACCGGCCATGAGTGAGATCCAAGCCTCCACCCCCCCCTTGCTGGCCGTGCGCGACCTGCGCGCCTGGTACGGCGACTCGCAGGCCCTGCACGGCGTGAACCTGCATGTGGCCGAGGGCGAGCTGGTCACCCTGCTCGGGCGCAATGGCGCGGGCAAGTCGACCATCCTGCGCTCGATCATGGGCCTGCTGGAGCGTCGCAGCGGCTCGATCCAGGTCGAGGGCGCCGAGCTGATCGGCCTGAAGCCCGAGCAGATCGCGCACCACGGCCTGGGCTACTGCCCCGAGGAGCGCGGCATCTTCGCGACGCTCAACGTCGCCGAGAACCTGCTGCTGCCGCCGGTGCTGCGCGCCGGCGGCATGACGGTCGAGCAGATCTACGCCCTGTTCCCCAACCTCGCCGAGCGCAAGCGCAGCCCCGGCACCAAGCTGTCGGGCGGCGAGCAGCAGATGCTGGCGATCGCGCGCATCTTGCGCACCGGCTCGCGCCTGCTGCTGCTGGACGAGCCGACCGAGGGCCTGGCCCCGGTGATCGTGCAGCAGATCGGCAAGGTGATCCGCGGCCTCAAGGAGCGCGGCTTCACCATCCTGCTGGTGGAGCAGAACTTCCGCTTCGCCAGCGCGCTGGCCGACCGGCACTACGTGATCGAGAACGGCCGCGTGGTCGACGAGATCCTGCGCGAGCAGATGGCGGATGCGGCGACCATCGATCGGCTCAATGGCTACATCGGCGTCTGACGGCACCCCGCCCCGAAGGAGAACCCATGACTATCTTTGGCGTGCCCTCGCAGGCACTCTTCGCACAGCTGCTGGTCGGCGTGGTCAACGGCGCGTTCTATGCGCTGCTGAGCCTGGGCCTGGCGGTGATCTTCGGCATGCTGCACATCGTGAACTTCGCGCATGGCGTGCTGTACATGCTGGGCGCGTTCCTCACCTGGTTCATGTTCACCCACTTCGGCGTGAACTACTGGCTCGCGCTGCTGATCGCGCCGCTGGTGGTGGCGGCGCTGGGCATGCTGACCGAGGTACTGATCCTCAGGCGCAGCTACAAGCTCGACCCGATGTACGGCCTGCTGCTGACCTTCGGCATTGCGCTCGTGGTCGAAGGCCTGTTCCGCGAAGGCTACGGCGTGACGGGCTTTCCCTACTCCGCGCCGCCGTCGCTGCAGGGCGCGACCAACCTGGGCTTCATGTTCCTGCCCAACTACCGGGCCTGGGTGGTGGTGGCCTCTGCCGCCGCGTGCGTCGGCATCTGGTTCGTGGTGGAGCGAACGCGGCTGGGCTCCTACCTGCGCGCGGCGACCGAAAACGTGATGCTGGTGCGCGCCTTCGGCGTCAACGTGCCGCGCATGATCACCCTCACCTACGGCCTGGGCGCGGGCCTGGCGGCGCTGGGCGGCGTGATGGCGGCGCCCATCACCCACGTCAACGCGATGATGGGCTCCAACATCGTGATCGTGGTGTTCGCCGTGGTGGTGATCGGCGGCATGGGCTCGATCATGGGCGCCGTGGTCAGCGGCTTCCTGCTCGGCGTGATCGAGGGGCTGACCAAGGTGTTCTACCCCGAAGCCTCCAACCTCGCCATCTTCGTGGCCATGTCCATCGTGCTGCTCGTCAAGCCAGCCGGCCTGTTCGGCAAGGGAGAATGATCATGAACGCAAGCCAACCGGCCACCCCTTCGGCGACCTCTTCGGCCACCCCGCCCACCACGCCTGCATCGCCGCCCGCCTTCTACCGCGACGGCCGATTCCTGCTGGCTGCGGCGATCGTCGCGGGGCTGGTCGCGCCTTTCGTGGTCTATCCGGTGTTCCTCATGAACGCGCTGTGCTGGGCCCTCTTTGCCGGCGCCTTCAACCTGCTGCTGGGCTATGTGGGCCTGCTGTCCTTCGGCCACGCCGCCTACTTCGGCGGGGCGGCCTATGTGACGGCCTACCTCATGAAGAACTACGGCCTGTCGCCCGAGATGGGCATCCTGGCCGGCACCGCGGCGGCCACGCTGATGGGCGCGATCTTCGGCGCGGTGGCCACCAAGCGCCATGGCATCGCCTTCTCGATGGTGACGCTGGCGCTCGCGCAGCTGCTGTACTTCTACGCCCTGCAGACGCCGCTGTCGGGCGGCGAGGACGGCATCCAGTCGGTGCCGCGCGGCAAGTTGTTCGGCCTGGTCGACCTCGACCAGCAGCTCAACCTCTACTACCTGGTGCTCGCGATCTTCGGCATCGGCATGGCCGTGATCCACCGGGCCGTGCACTCACCGTTCGGCTGGGTGCTCGCGGGCATCCGGCAGAACGAGGCGCGTGCAATCTCGCTGGGCTACAAGACCAGCCAGTACAAGTTCGTCGCCTTCGTGCTGTCGGCCGCGCTGGCCGGCCTGGCCGGCGCCACGCAGACGCTGGTGTTCCAGATCGCGTCGCTCACCGGCATTCACTGGGCGGTGTCGGGCGAGGTGGTGCTCATGACCATTCTGGGCGGCACGGCCACGCTGCTGGGGCCGGTGGTGGGCGCCTTCGTGATCCTGGCGATGTTCAACTACCTCACGCAGTTCGGCTCGTGGGTCACCGTGATGCAGGGCGTGGTGTTCATCATCTGCGTGCTCACCTTCCGCGACGGCATCGTCGGCGAGGTGCGCAACTGGCTGGCGCGGCGTCAGCGCACGCCGTCGACCCGGCCGGCCCAGTAAGGCTGGCGCAGCGCCTTGCGGTCCACCTTGCCGACAGGCGTGCTCGGCAAGGCAGCCACGAAGTCCACCGACTTCGGCGCCTGCACGGCGCCCTTGAGTTCGCGCACGTGGGCGGCCAGGGCCTGCGCGTCGGCCTCGCGGCCCTCGCGCAGCACCACGAAGGCCTTGACCGCCTCGCCCCAGACGTCGTCGGGCACGCCGACCACCGCGCAGGCGGCCACCGCCGGATGGGTGGCCAGCGCATCCTCGACCTCGCGCGGAAACACATTGAAGCCGCCGGTGATGATCATGTCCTTGATGCGGTCGACGATGTAGACATAGCCGTCGGCGTCGCGCCGGGCGACGTCGCCCGTGTGCAGCCAGCCGTGCGCGAAGGTGCGGGCGGTCTCCTCGGGACGCTTCCAGTAGCCGTCCATCACCAGGCGGCCGCGCACGCACAGCTCGCCGTCCGCGCCGTCGGCCACCTCGTTGCCGCTGGCGTCGAGCATCGCGACCTCGATGCCGGTGATGGGCCGGCCGCACGAGGCCAGACGCTCGGGATGCCCGACCGGGTCGTGCTCCTCCTTGCGCAGCAGGCAGATGGTGTTGGGCGCCTCGGTCTGGCCGAAGTGCTGCATGAACACCGGGCCGATGCGCTCCAGCGCCTCGGTCAGCCGCGCCGGTGCAATGGGCGCCGCGCCGTAGATGGCGGTGGCCAGGCTGGGCATCTCGCCGGGCGCGCACTGCGGCCGCTGCAGCAGCCCCCCGATCATGGTGGGCACCAGCCAGGTGGTGGTGATGTGCTCGCTGCGCACCGTCCGCACGAACTCGTCGGGATCGAAGCGCGTGAGCAGGTGAACGCTGCCGCCCCGCACGAGCGTGGGCAGCACGAGCGAGCCGGCCGCGTGGCTGAGCGGCGTGCTCAGCAGGATGCGCACCTCCTGCGGCCACTGGTAGGCGCCGAGCATCATCATGAGCTGCTGCACCATGGCGCGGTGCGGCAGGATCACTCCCTTGGGCTGGCCGGTGGTGCCGCCGGTGTAGGCGATGCGGGCGATGTCCGACTCCGAGCCGGGCGTGACGAAGGGCGCATCGGGCAGGCCCGCAGCCTGGACCATCAGGTCGTCGGCCCGGCGGGCGCCCAGCGAGGCGACGCCTTCGCAGCCCGCCTCGCGCGCCGCCGTGCGGGCGCGGTCGGCCAGCGCCTCGTCGTGCACCAGCAGACGGATCTCGGCATCGGCCAGCACATGGCGCAGGTCCTGCGGCCCGGCCAGGGCATTGAGCGCGGTGACCCGCGCGCCGATCACCCAGGCGGCGGCCTGCACGAAGAAGGTCTCGGGCCGGTTGAGCAGCAGCATCGCCAGCCCGTCGCCCGCCCGCAGGCCGCGCGCCTGCAGCGCCCGCGCCAGCGAATAGATGTGGCGCGAGGTCTCGCCGTAGGTCCAGCTGCGCCCGTCCTGCACGAAGGCGATGCGCGAATCGCGCCCGCGCAGCGCCTCGCGCACGAGCTGGCCCAGGGTCAGGCCCGACGACACCCCTGACGACACGCCACTGAGGCCCGGGTCCAGGCCCTGGGCGAGGCTGCGGCCGGACAGGCCGGACGCGGCGTCGGCCGAGGGCAAGGATGAGTGAGTGAATGACGCAGAGGCCGGTTGCTGCATGTCAGCTCCTCTCACGCAGCGAACGGGTACTGCGCCAGCACCTGGCGGTGCTCGTCCTCGACCCGGATGTCGAGGGACTTGAGCAGAATGGCCACGCCGTTGTAGAAGGCGATGGTCATGACCAGATTCACCAGCAGGTCGTTGTCGAAATGCGCGCGCAGCGCCTCGAAGGTGGCGGCGCTCACCTCGCCGCCCCGCGTCATCTCGCGCGCGGCCCGCAGCAGCAGCCGCTCGGCCTCGGGCAGATGCGTCGTGCGGCCGGCCGTCTCGTCGCCGATGGCCAGGATGTCGCGCGGCTCCACGCCGTTCTGCAGGCCGAGCCGGATGTGGTGCACCCACTCGTACTCGGCGCGCGTGAGGTAGCCCACCTGCAGGATGGCCAGCTCCACCTGCCGGCGCGGCAGGCCGCAGCGCTCCCAGATGTAGTTGACCATCGCCTGGAACGAGCGGCTGGCCGCCGGTGCATTGGCCAGCGCCTGCCACAGGTGGAATCGGCGCACCAGCACGTCCTGGTCCTGCGGCGCCAGGTCGGACTGTTCGAGGTAGGGAATGCGGGCCATCGGGTCTCCTGCCGGGTTTGACGTCTGCGCGGGGGGCGGACTAGAATGCGCTCATTATGCACACGTGTGCATCCAACACCAAGCCGCCAGCCCGTGCATGGCGGCGCCTGCCAGGAGAGTCCCCCGTTGATGGAAGCCACCGCGCTCACCGCCGATGAAGCCGCCGAGCTGACCGGTGCGCTGCTGCGGATGGGCTGGGCTGCGCCCGGGGAGCGTCCCCGCTTCACCCCGCTGGCCGGCGGCGTTTCGTCGCTGATCGTGCGTGCCGACCTGCCGGGCCGCTGCATCTGCATCAAGCGCGCCCTGCCCAAGCTCAAGGTGGCAAGCGACTGGAGCGCGCCCGTGGAGCGCAGCGACGCCGAAGCTGCCTGGCTGCGCGCGGCCGCAGCGATCGTGCCCGATGCGGTGCCCCGGCTGCGTGGGCAGGACGGCGTCACGCGCGCCTTCGCCATGGACTTCCTGGAACCGGCGGACTACCCGGTTTGGAAGTCCCAGCTGCTGGCCGGCCGTGCCGACCCGGCCACGGCACGCGCGGTGGCCCGGGCGCTCGTGGCGATCCACGACGCCACCGCCGGCCGACCCGAGGTAGCGGCCGCATTTGGCAACCACGTGAATTTTTCGGCGCTGCGGCTGGAGCCGTACTTTGCCGCAGCGGCGCAGTCCCACCCGGCGCAGGCAACCGTGCTGCATGCGCTGATCCGGCGGACCGACGCGACACGGCTTGCGCTGGTGCATGGCGACGTGAGTCCCAAGAACATCCTGGTCGGGCCGCAGGGCCCCGTCCTGGTGGACGCGGAATGCGCAACCTATGGCGATCCGGCCTTCGACATCGCCTTCTGCCTCAACCATCTGCTGCTCAAGTGCATGTGGCGCCCCGAGGCGCGCAGCGGCTACCTCGCCTGCTACACCATGCTGGCCGAGACCTACCTGGCCGGCGTGCGCTGGGAGCCGCACGCGGACATCGAGCAGCGCGCCACCACCCTTCTGCCCGCCCTGCTGCTGGCCCGCATCGACGGCAAGTCGCCCGTGGAATACCTCACCGACGAGCGCGTCCGCCAGCGCGTGCGCGACTTCGCAACCCAAGCCCTCGACAGGCCGGCCAGCTCGCTGGCCAGCCTGCGCGATCTCTGGAACAGGCTCTTTCAATGAACACCACCACCATCCGCCAGATCGTCGGCCGCCGCATCTGGGACTCGCGCGGCCGCCCCACGGTGGAGGCGGAAGTCCACCTCGAAGGCGGCGCCGTCGGCCGTGGCATGGCGCCGGCCGGCGCCTCGCGCGGCAGCAACGAGGCGATCGACCTGCGCGACGGCGGCGAGGCCCTTGGAGGATTCGGCGTGACGCAGGCCGTGAACAACGTCAACGGCCCGATCGCTGCGGCCTTGCGCGGCATGGACGCATTCGACCAGGCGGGCGTCGACCTGCGGCTGATCGCGCTGGACGGCACGCCCAACAAGGCCCGCCTCGGCGGCAATGCGACCATCGCGGTGTCGATGGCCGTGCTCAACGCGGCGGCGAATGCGGCCGGCGTGCCGCTGTGGCGGCACCTGGCGCAAGGCCGGCCGGTCCGCATGCCGCTGCCCGAGGTGCAGATCTTCGGCGGCGGAGCGCACGCGGGGCGCCGCATCGACATCCAGGACCTGCTGGTCATGCCCGTGGGCGCGCAGAGCTTCGACGAAGCCCTGGTCATGGTGGCCGAGGTCTACCGCGCCGCCGGCAATCTCATGATCGGTCTCGGACGGCAGGCCGGCGTGGCCGACGAGGGCGGCTGGTGGCCCGACTTCCGCTCCAACGAGGAGGCGCTCGAGATGCTGGTGCGCTCGATCGAGGCGGCAGGCTACCACCACGGCGAGGTGATGATCTCGCTGGATGTGGCGGCGTCGGAGTTCGGCAGCAACGGCCGCTACAAGCTCGCGCTCGACGGCCGCGAGTACGACACGGATGCCTGGATCGAGGTGCTGTGCGGCTGGGTCGCGCGCTACCCCATCCTGTCGCTCGAAGACCCGGTGGGCGAGGACGATGCCCGCGGCATGCAGGCCATCACCCGCGCGCTCGGCGAGCGGGTGCAGCTGATCGGCGACGACTTTCTCGTCACGCATGCGCAGCGCGTGCGCGACTCGGCACGCGACGGCGCGTGCAATGCGGTGCTGATCAAGCCCAACCAGGCCGGCACCGTCACCGAGACTTTCGAGGCCGTGCAGGCCGCGCGCGAACTGGGCTGGGGCATGGTGGTGTCGGCCCGCTCGGGCGAGACTGAGGACGTCACCATCATGCACCTGGCCACGGGCTGGGACACCGGGCAGTTCAAGGTCGGCTCATTCGCACGCTCGGAGCGCATGGCAAAATGGAATGAAGGCCTGCGCATCGAGTCGTCGATGGGCGAGCTGGCAAGCTTTGCCGGCCGGGCCGCCTTGCCGATGAAGCCAACCCCGGGTGCATGAAAGCCGACTTCCCCTCGCGTGCGACGCGGCGATGAACGCGCCATGAAGGACTCCACCGCCGTCACCATCCGCGACATCGCGCGCGAACTGGGCATCTCGCATGCCACCGTGTCGCGGGCGCTGGCCGGCCACCCGAAGATCAATGCGCTGACCAAGGCGCGGGTGCGCAGCGCGGCCGACGCCATGGGCTATGTGGCCAACGCGTCGGCGCGGACCATCCGCAATGCCCACAGCCTGCTCGTCGGGCTCGTGATCCCCGACATCCAGAACGACTTCTATGCCTCGGTCGCCAAGCGGGTGGCCGACACGCTGGCCGGCAAGGGCTACCAGCTCGCGCTGTCCGTCACCGAGGACGACCCCGAGCGCGAGATGCGCGACGTGCGCGCGATGCTCGAGGCCCGGGCGGCCGGCGTCATCGTCACCCTCACGAGCGCACCGCGGCCCGAGACGCTGGCGATGCTGCGGCAGGTGCGGACGGTGCAGCTCGTGCGCCGCCACGCCGAGCTGGACACCGACGCCGTCACCATCGACGACCACAGCGGCACGCACGCGGCCACGCACCACCTGATCCAGTACGGGCACCGCGCGATCGCCTACATCGGCACGACCACCACCATGAGCTCCGGCCGCTCGCGCTTCGAGGGTTTTCGGCAGGCCATGGAGCAGGCGGGCCTGGACGCGTCGACCACCTGGCTCGGGCCGCCCCGGCCGGAGTTCGCGCGGCAGGCCATCGGCCTGATGCTGCGCCTGAAGGTCCGCCCCACCGGCCTGGTGCTGGGCAGCTCGGAACTCACGCTCGGTGCGCTGCAGGGGCTGCAGGCCGGCGGCATCGCCTATCCCGAAGGCATTTCGATCGTCGGCTACGGCGACCCACCCTGGTTCAGCCTGGTGGGCGGCGGCATCACGACGGTGAGCCTGCCGGTGGCCGATGTGTCGGCCATGACGGCCGGGCTCGTGCTCAACGACCTGACCGGAGACGGCGCGGAACCGGTGGCGCAGACCGTGGCCTCGGTCTCCAGCATCCGGCCCGCGCTGGTGCTGCGCGGGTCGACGCAGCTGCGGGCGGCCGGCAAGTCCAGACCGCAGCAGGGCTGATTCCTAGCCCAGCACCCGGACCGCCACCCAGGTGTACAGCGGAATTCCCACGAGGATGTTCAGCGGAAAGGTCACACCCAGCGACAGGCCGAAGTACAGCGAGGGGTTGGCCTCGGGCACCGCATAGCGCAGCACGGCCGGCACGACGATGTAGGAGGCGCTGGCCGACAGGACCATCAGCAGCGCGGCGTCCGCGGCCGGCAGGCCCAGCAGCGCCGACAGGGCCAGCGCGATGGCCGCATGCACCAGCGGGCCGACGCTCGCATAGGCCAGCAGCAGCGGCGAGCGACCCCGCACCGCGCCGAAGTTGCGCGCCACCATCAGACCCATGTCGAGCAGGAAGAACGCCAGCATGCCCTTGAACAGGTCGCTGGAGAACGGCGCCATCACCGCCTTGCCGGCGTCGCCGCTGAGGTAGCCCACCGCCATTGCGCCCAGCAGCAGCAGGTGGGCGCCGTCGGTGAAGGACTCGTGCAGGATGCGGCCGAGCGTGGGCCCGCCACCGCCACCACCGGGCAGCGCGACGGCGGCGCCGGAGGCCGACACCCTCAGCGCGCCGGGCGCCGCGACCGCCGCCTGTGCATGCCGCAGCCGGTTGGCAAGCAACACGGCCATGATGATCGCGGGCGACTCCATCAGCACCATTGCGACCGCCATGTGGCCACCGGGCGCGAGCTGGTTGGACTCCAGGTACTGCATGGCGGTGACAAAGGTGACGGCGCTCACCGAGCCGTAGGACGCCGCGATCGCCGCCGCGTCGAAGGGCGACAGCCGGCGACGCAGCAGCTGGTAGCCCAGCGCCGGCACGATGAAGGCCATGAGCATGGCCGCGAACAGGCTGACGAGCACCTCAGCGCCGAGCCCCGAGTGCGCCAGCGCGAAGCCGCCCTTCAGGCCGAGGGCCATGAGCAGGTAAAGCGACAGGAACTTGGCAACGGCAGGCGGCACCTCCAGGTTAGATTTGAGGGCACCGGCCGCCACGCCGAACACGAAGAAAAGGATGGCCGGATCGAGCAGGTTGTTCATGATGTGTTTCTCCAGGTGGCGCGATCCTAGGCGCGAGCTGTCATTGAGTAAAATCGATAATCAGCTACCGATCCATAGGTAAAAGTCGATGAACATCACTTTTCGCCAACTGCGGCTCTTTCTGGCACTGGCCGACACCGGCAGCATCAGCCGTGCCGCCCTCGCCTGCCACGTCACACAGCCCACCGCGTCGATGCAGCTCAAGGAAGTGAGCCAGGCCGTCGGGGTGCCGCTGTACGAAGTGATCTCGCGCCGCGTGCATCTGACCGACGCGGGCCGCGACCTGGCCCGCACGGCGCGCGCGATTGCGAACGAATGGGATGCGTTCGAGCAAGGCATCGACGGCCTGAAGGGACTCACCCGCGGCAAGCTGCGCGTCGCGGTGGTGAGCACGGCCAAGTACTTCGTGCCGCGCCTGCTGGGCAGCTTCTGCGGCAAGTACCCCGACATCGACATCTCGCTGGAGGTGCTCAACCGCGACGGCGTGGTGCAACGTCTGCGAGACAACCTCGACGACCTGTCGATCATGTCGATGCCGCCGCGCGACATCGAGCTGGAGGACCATGTGTTCATGGCCAATCCGCTGGTGCTCATCGCGCCGGCCGGCCACCGCCTGGCGCGGCGCCGCCGCGTTGCGCTGCGCGACCTTCAGGCCGAGCGCTTCATCCTGCGCGAGCGTGGCTCGGGCACACGCATGGCGGTGGATGCGCACTTCCGTCGCGAGCGCTTCCGGCCCGACCTTCGGCTGGAGCTGGGCAGCAACGAGGCCATCCGCGAGGCGGTGGCGGGCGGCCTGGGCATCTCGGTCATCTCACGCCATGCGCTGCAGGACGACGGCACGGCTCAGGGCGTGACGGTCCTGCCCGTGGCGGGCTTTCCGATCGAGTCGCAGTGGCACGTCGTCTGGCAGAAAGGCAAGCAACTCTCGCCGATCGCGCGGGTGTTTCAGCAGCATCTGCAGACGGCGGCCAGGGCGGTGGGCTGAAGCGCCCCCACTCGATCCTTCGCTCAATCCGGGAAACGCTCCACATGCGTTTCGCCGTGCCGGCCATCCCGCCGGGCCGGATCGTCGTCGGCCCGTGGGCCCGATCCCCAGGATTGCCAAGGACCCGATGCCCAAGGACCGCCGCAGGCGGCGCGACTCAGGGAGCCTGCATCGTCACCTGGGCCGGAACGATGTACAGGTCTGTCAGATCGGTGTCGTCCGCGCCATCCCAGCGAATGAGGCTGGGCTTCGGGTCGGAGCCCACGATCGCCGTGTTGGGCGGGGCGTCCAGCACACCGACGTTGACCTCATCGATCGGGCCCGCCACGCCGGTCGGGGCCGGGCCGGCCGTGCGGGTGTTGTACTGCACGTCGTAGTAGAAGCTGTCGGGCACCACGGCCTTCAGGGAGCGCAGGTCGAAGGTCGCCTTGAACACGACGCCGCTGTAGCAGTTGCCATCGGCCGCCCTGTATTGGAAGTTGGCCGGCACCGGACAGGTCGGGTCGACGGCCGGACGGTACGGAATCGTGATGTCTTGCGTCTTCGTCGCCAGCAGCACGCCGCTCGTGTTGAAGAACCGCACCGTGATCGGCGCAGTGAAGGTGGCGCCCGCCGCCGACGCACATCCGCTCGTGTACACGCCCGTCTGGCAGGCGTAGCTGCTCAGGCCGACGCTGAAGCTGGCCAGCGTATGCGGCGAACCGGGCTTCAGGGTGACATGGTCGCCGATGCTCTGGATGCTATAGGCCTGAAGACTGTAGCTTGCGTAGTTCGCGGGGAAGGGACTGGGGATCGCGTCGAAGCCGACGACGTCCGAGACCACGAGGGTGATGGTCGCCTCGCTGGTGGAGCTCCCATCGCTCACGACCACCTTGCCGACGTACGTGCCAGGCAGGTCGGGCGTGAAGCTCGGTTTGGCGGTGTTCGCGCCGGAAATCGTCGCCGTGCTGCCTGCGGGTGAGCTGACGAGCGTCCAGTTGAAGGCGAGTGCATCGCCATCGTCGTCCGTACTGCCACTGGCGTCATACGTGAGTACCGTCCCGGTGGTGGCCGTCAGCGGACCCGTGACCCGGACCGTCGGCGCCGAGGAATCGTCACAGCCGGCAATGGCGATGGCAATGGCGGCGGCGAGCGTCGCGTAAGCGAACTGCCTCTTGAATCGTGGCGAAGTGCGGTTCATGGTGTCTCCCTGTATGTGAGAAAGTCATCATGAAGAACATCTCCACCATTCTTGTAGGAGATCTTCGCGTTCGGACGTAGGCTTTCTGGTGGAATGGGGTGAATCGCGGAGCGTGTCCTGAATCTTGTGCAGGGCATCATGACGCATGGCGCGGGCTTCTTCCATCGCTGCACAGGTCTGGGCATTGGGCACCTTCAACTCCAACGGGAAGGCTTGGTCGCTCACCACGCGCTTGAGCAGGATGCGAACAGCGTCGGAAACGGACAGCCCCATGGCTGCGAGCGCCTCGCTGGCTTGCTGCGCCGTACCCGCAGGCCAGCCCCGCGCCACGCGTGGATTTCAGGCAAGAAAAAGGGCCCGGAGGTCATCCGAGCCCTTGTAGATGGTGGAGCTGGCGGGATTTGAACCCGCGTCCGCAAGCCTTCTTCGTACAGTTCTACATGCGTAGCGATCTGATTTTGGTCTCGCCACCTGGGACGCGCAGTCGCACGCTGCCCAGGCCGCCAGCATCCTTGGATCTCATTGCGTACCAAGATGCCCGGTACACAACCAGCCGATGTTGATTACCCCACAGCCTGGACAGCTTGCGCCACCCTTGCCCAGCCCATCGGCCTGCTGTTGTGAGGCTCACGTGCAATTAAGCAGCGAGTGCGAAACGTTCGTCGTTTGCAGTTAGTTTGTTTGAATCTGTTTTACGAGCACATTCAGCTCGGCATGCCCTGCCACGTGTCCGAACCCGCGTCGAAACCAGTGCAGCCCCTCAAGACGCTATTTTAGGCCTGCCGGAGCAATTGCAAGAGCTCAAGGGGTGATTCGATGCCCGCGTGCGCGCCCCACTGCCGGGTGTCGGTGCGCTGCCCGAGGTAGCCGTAGGTGGCGGCGACGGTGCCCATGCCGGCCGCGAGGCCCGCGATGACGTCGCGTTCGTCGTCACCCACATACACGCAATGCTCAGGCGGCAGGCTCAGCCGCCGCGCCGCTTCGAGCAGGGGCGCGGGGTGGGGCTTGGCATGCGGTGTGGTGTCGCCGCTGACCACGGCGCCCGCCGTGGCAAAGAGCGGCATCGCGCGGGTGAGCGGCTCGGTGAAGCGGGCCGACTTGTTGGTGACCACGCCCCAGGGCAGGCCGCGCGACTGCAGCGCCGCGATCAGTTCCGCCACGCCGGCGAAGGCGAAGGTGCGCTCGGTCATGCAGGACTCGTAGTTGGAGAAGAACTCCTCGCGCATCTCGACAAAGCCGGGGTGCTCGGGCGTCATGCCGAAGGCCACGCCCAGCATGCCGCGAGCCCCGGCCCCGGCCATGGGCCGGTAACGCTCATAAGGCAATGAGGGCATGCCACGCTCGATGCGCATGCGGTCGGCCGCCGCTGCAAGGTCGGGGGCACTGTCGATCAGCGTGCCGTCCAGGTCGAAGAGCACGGCCCGGGCGTCTGGAAACAGGGGGCTCATGAGGCAGACGAGGCAGCAGGCGGCAAGGACGAAAGGGCCGCCGCAGCGGCAGACTTGCGCGTGGCGATCATGTAGTTGACGCTGGTGTCGCTGCTCAGCCAGTAACGGCCGGTCAGCGGGTTGTGCTCCAGCCCCCGGGTGGCCGCCAATTCGAGCCCCGCGTCGCGGCAGAAGCCAGCGAGTTCGCTCGGGCGCAAAAGCCGGGCATATTCGTGGGTGCCCCGGGGCAGCAGGTTGAGGACGTACTCGGCGCCCACGATGGCGAAGGCAAAAGACTTCAGATTCCGGTTGATGGTCGAGAAAAAGACCCATCCGCCCGGCTTGGCCAATGCCGCACAGGCCCGGACCACCGATCCGGGGTCGGGGACGTGCTCGAGCATCTCCATGCAGGTGACGACGTCGAAGCTGGCAGGCGCCTCGGCCGCAAGCGCTTCGACGGCCACCTCGCGGTACTGCACGCCCTGCGTGCCGGCCTCCAGCGCATGCAGCTGAGCCACACGCAGCGACTTGGACGCCAGGTCGATGCCCAGGACCTGAGCGCCTTTTCGGGCCATCGCGTCGGCCAGGATGCCGCCGCCACAGCCGACGTCGAGCACGCGCTGGCCCCGAAGCGGCGTGAGGCCGTCGATCCAGTCCAGGCGCAGCGGGTTGATCTGGTGCAGGGGCCGAAACTCGCTGTTCGGGTCCCACCAGCGGTGGGCCAGCGCAGAGAATTTGGCCAGTTCGGCCGGGTCGGCGTTCAGGGTGTCGGGCATGGGGTCATTTTCCGTCAGACCATGAAAAAAGCCCCGTTGCCGGGGCTTTTTTGCAGCAATTCCGAAGAATTACTTGTTGGTGCGGGTGCCGACCACTTCGATTTCCACGCGACGGTTCTTCGCGCGGCCTTCGGCGGTCTTGTTGTCGGCCACAGGCTGCTTCTCGCCCTTGCCTTCGGTGTAGACACGGTTCTTCTCGATGCCCTTGGACACGAGATAGGCCTTGACGGCTTCCGAACGGGCCACCGACAGCTTCTGGTTGTAGGCGTCAGAGCCGACGGAGTCGGTGTGACCCACGGCAATGATGACTTCCAGGTTGATGTCCTTGATCTTGCCGGTCAGGTCGTCCAGCTTGGCCTTGCCTTCGGGCTTGAGGACCGACTTGTCGAAGTCGAAGAACGCGTCAGCGGCGTACGTCACCTTCGTGGCAGCCGGGGGAACCGGAGCAGCAGCCGGAGCCGGTGCCGGAGCCGGTGCGGGCGCCGGAGCTGCGCGCGGGGCAACCGGCGGCGGAGCCGGAGGAGCCGGGGGCGGTGCCACGATGGCGCCATCACAGCCCTTGGCGGCCGTGGCGGGCGTCCAGTTGGAATCGCGCCAGCAGAGTTCGTTGGTACCGTTCTTCCAAACGAGTTCGGAAGTGCCGTTGCGCCAGTTGTCGATCGTTTGGGCGCCGGCGGCGGTAGCGAGTGCAGCGGTAGCAAACAGCATCGCCACTTTATTCAATTTCTTCATGGTTCTCCTCTTGGGGAAAAAGCCGCAGCCGCGCTGCGAAACATGACGTTAAGGTGCCTATCACCAAAGACGCTGAGGTTATTGTGCCACACGTAACAGGGTCGGCAATGGCGAAACAGGGCGCACCGCGTAGGACAAAACCTCAAACAAAAGCCAGTGTTGCTCCATCGCGACAGGGATTGAGGCCCTAGAATCGACGGGTTTCCCCCAGCCAAAGCGCCCTCCTCATGACCCAGTTCGCCAAAGAGACCCTGCCGATCAGCCTGGAAGAGGAGATGCGGCGCAGCTACCTGGATTACGCCATGAGCGTGATCGTGGGCCGGGCGCTGCCGGATGCGCGGGACGGCCTCAAGCCGGTGCACCGGCGGGTGCTGTTCGCCATGCACGAGCTGAACAACGACTGGAACCGGCCGTACAAGAAGTCGGCCCGTATCGTCGGCGATGTCATCGGCAAGTACCACCCCCATGGCGACCAGTCGGTGTACGACACGATCGTCCGGATGGCGCAGGACTTCTCGCTGCGCCACATGCTGGTGGACGGCCAGGGCAACTTCGGCTCGGTGGACGGCGACAACGCCGCCGCCATGCGGTACACCGAAATCCGCCTGGCCAAGATCACTCACGAGATGCTGGCCGACATCGACAAGGAAACCGTCGACTTCGGCCCCAACTACGACGGCTCCGAGAAGGAGCCCCTGGTCCTGCCTAGCAAGCTGCCCAATCTGCTGGTCAACGGCTCGGGCGGCATTGCCGTGGGCATGGCCACCAACATCCCGCCGCACAACCTCAATGAAGTGGTGGACGCCTGCCTGCACCTGCTGCGCAACCCGCAGGCCAGCATCGACGAGCTGATGGAGATCATTCCGGCGCCCGACTTTCCCACGGCCGGCATCATCTACGGGATCAACGGCGTCAAGGAAGGCTACCGTACCGGCCGCGGCAAGGTCGTGATGCGCGCCAAGTGCCATTTCGAGGACATCGACCGCGGCCAGCGCCAGGCGATCATCGTCGACGAGCTGCCCTACCAGGTCAACAAGAAGACGCTGCAGGAGCGCATGGCCGAGCTGGTGCACGAGAAGAAGATCGAGGGCATCAGCCACATCCAGGATGAGTCCGACAAGTCGGGCATGCGCCTGGTGATCGAGCTCAAGCGCGGCGAAGTGCCCGAGGTGGTGCTCAACAACCTGTACAAGCAGACCCAGCTGCAGGACACCTTCGGCATCAACATGGTGGCCCTGATCAACGGCCAACCCAAGCTGTGCAACCTCAAGGACCTGATCGAGGTGTTCCTCGAGCACCGGCGCGAGGTGGTGACGCGGCGCACGGTGTTCAATCTGCGCAAGGCGCGCGAGCGCGGCCACGTGCTCGAAGGCCTGGCGGTGGCGCTGGCCAACATCGACGAGTTCATCGCCATCATCCGCAACGCCCCGACGCCGCCCGTGGCCAAGGCCGAGCTGATGAGCCGGCCCTGGGACAGCAAGCTGGTGCGCGAGATGCTCACCCGCACCCGCGCCGACGGCGGTGTGGTCAACGCCGACGACTACCGGCCCGAGAGCCTGGAGCGCGGCTTCGGCATGGGCGCAGACGGCCTGTACCGGCTGTCCGACACCCAGGCCCAGGAAATCCTGCAGATGCGCCTGCAGCGCCTCACGGGCCTGGAGCAGGACAAGATCGTGGCCGAGTACAAGGACGTCATGGCCGAGATCGAGGATCTGCTGGACATCCTGGCCAAGCCCGAGCGGGTGTCGACGATCATCGCCGACGAGCTGACCCATCTGAAGCAGGAGTTCGGCCAGACCAAGATCGGCGCGCGCCGCAGCCTGGTGGAACATAGCTCCTACGATCTGTCCACCGAAGACCTGATCACGCCGACCGACATGGTGGTGACGCTGTCGCACAGCGGCTACATCAAGAGCCAGCCCCTGTCGGAATACCGCGCCCAGAAGCGCGGCGGCCGGGGCAAGCAGGCGACCGCAACCAAAGACGATGACTGGATCGACCAGCTGTTCATCGCCAACACGCACGACTACATCCTGTGCTTCTCCAACCGCGGCCGCCTGTACTGGCTCAAGGTCTGGGAAGTGCCGCAGGGCTCGCGCGGCTCGCGCGGCCGGCCCATCGTCAACATGTTCCCGCTGGCCGAGGGCGAGAAGATCACCGTGGTGCTGCCGCTCACGGGCGAAAAGCGCACCTTCCCCGCCGATCAGTTCGTGTTCATGGCCACGAGCATGGGCACCGTCAAGAAGACGACGCTCGACGAGTTCAGCAACCCGCGCAAGGCCGGCATCATCGCCGTGGACCTGGATCCGGGCGACTACCTGATCGGCGCGGCGCTGACCGATGGCAAGCACGACGTGATGCTCTTCTCCGACGGCGGCAAGGCGGTACGGTTTGACGAGAACGACGTGCGTCCGATGGGCCGCAACGCCCGCGGCGTGCGCGGCATGATGCTGGAGGACGGACAGGGCGTGATCGCCATGCTGGTGGCCGAAGACGAGCAGCAAAGCGTTCTGACCGCCACGGAAAACGGCTACGGCAAGCGCACCAGCATCACCGAATACACCCGTCACGGCCGGGGCACCAAGGGCATGATCGCCATCCAGCAGTCGGAGCGCAACGGCAAGGTCGTCGCTGCAACGCTGGTGCACGTGGACGACGAGATCATGCTGATCACCGACAAGGGCGTTCTCGTGCGCACGCGGGTCAGCGAGATCCGCGAACTCGGCCGCGCCACGCAGGGCGTGACGCTCATCAACCTGGACGAAGGCTCCAAACTGAGCGGCCTGCAGCGCATCGTCGAGAACGACGCCAATCCGGTCGATGGCGAAGCGGCCGACGGCGAGGCTGGCGGCGATTCGGGCGGAGCATCCGACAACGAGGCCGGTCCGTCCGCCTGACGCCCCAGGAAGCCACGCCTGCATGACCAAGACCCTGTCCGAACTTCGCACCGGCATCGACGCGCTCGACCGGCAGTTGCTCGAATTGCTGAACCAGCGCGCCCAGCTGGCCAATGAAGTGGGCGAGATCAAGCGCGCCGAAGGCTCGCCGGTGTTTCGCCCCGAACGCGAGGCCCAGGTCATCCTGGGCCTGCAGGCGGCCAATGCCGGGCCGCTGAAGGACGCCAATGTCGCCACGCTGTGGCGCGAGATCATGTCGGCGTGCCGCGCACTCGAGTCGCCGCAGCGGGTCGCCTATCTGGGGCCGGCCGGCACCTACAGCGAGCAGGCTGCCGTGCAGTTCTTCGGCGCCACCATCGAGCACGTGCCCTGCGCCAATTTCGACGAGGTGTTCCAGGCCGCTGCTGCAGGTCGCGCCGACTACGGCGTCGTCCCGGTCGAGAACAACACCGAAGGCGTGGTGCCGCGCTCGCTCGACCTGCTTCTCCATTCGCCGCTTCACATCGTGGGCGAGACCAGCCTGCTGATCCGCCACCACCTGCTGCGGCTGTCGCAGTCGGTAGAAGGCATCGAGGTGGTGCTGGCCCACCCGCAGGCGCTGGCGCAATGCCACGGCTGGCTGAGCGTCCATCTGCCGGGCGTGGAGCGCCGCGCGGTCTCCAGCAATGCCGAAGGCGCACGCCTGGCCGCGACCAACCCGGCCTGGGCCGGCATCGCCAGCGAACGGGCGGCGTCGGAGTTCGGCCTGCACATCGCAGCCCATGCGGTGCAGGACGACGCGTTCAACCGCACCCGCTTTGCCGTGATCTGCCTGCCCCAGACGCTGGCCGCTCCCGAGGCTTCCGGCAAGGACTGCGTCAGCCTGGTGGTGTCGGTGCCGAACAGGCCGGGCGCCGTGCATGACATCCTGGTGCCGCTCAAGCAGCATGGTGTGTCGATGACGCGCTTCGAGTCGCGCCCGGCACGCTCAGGCCAATGGGAATACTATTTCTACATCGACCTGCAGGGCCACCCCTCGCAGCCGCACGTGGCGGCGGCGCTGCGTGACCTGCAGGCCCTGTGTGCCTTCTACAAGGTGCTGGGCACCTACCCCGTGGGCGAATAAACGATGTTCGAGCAGTTGGGACTCATTGGATGCGGCCTCATGGGCGGCTCTTTCGCGCTGGCGCTCAAGCGCGCCGGCCTGGTCAAGCGCGTCGTCGGCTACAGCAAGTCACCGTCGACCACCGAGCGGGCGCGCCAGATGGGCGTGATCGACGTCGAGGCGCCTTCGGCCCTGCTGGCCGTCTCGGGTGCCGACATCGTGCTGCTGGCCGTGCCGGTGTCGGCCACCGAGGCGACGCTCAAGGCCATCCGCCACCTCATCACGCCGCAGACGCTCTACATGGACGTCGGCTCGACCAAGCGCGATGTGGTCGACGCAGCGCGCCGCGTGCTGCGCGAGCACGTCGGCTCGTTCGTGCCGGCCCACCCGATCACCGGCAAGGAAGTGGCGGGTGTCGAACATGCGGACGCCAATCTCTATGCGGGCAAGCAGGTGATTCTTACCCCCATCGAGCGGACGCAGACCAGCCATCTCAAGAAGGCCACCGACGTGTGGACGGCACTCGGCTGCAATGTGCTCAAGATGTCGCCGGAGTCCCACGACGCGGCCTTTGCGGCGGTGAGCCACCTGCCCCACCTGATCGCCTTTGCACTGATGAACGGCATCTCCGGCCAGCAGCACGGCAAGGACTACCTGTCGCTGGCGGGGCCGGGCTTCCGCGACTTCACCCGGATTGCCGCGAGCGATCCGAAGGTCTGGCGTGACATCATGATCGCCAACCGGGAAGAGCTGCTGGAGCAGTCGCGCGTCTTCCAGCGCGCGCTGCATCAGATGGAGTCGCTGATCTCGGGCGGCCACGCCGAAGCGCTGCACGATCTGATCGAGCTGGCCAGCTCCACGCGCGCGGATTGGCGCATGAACACGCCCAAGCCGACCAAGTAATGTTCACGACCGAATTCCTGGACGTTCCGCATCTGTCCAGCGCGGGGGGCACGGTCGCGCTTCCCGGCTCCAAGAGCATCTCCAACCGCGTCCTGCTGCTGGCCGCGCTGAGCGGCGGCACGACGACCGTTCACGACCTGCTCGACTCCGACGACACGCGCGTCATGCTCGAAGCGCTGCGACAGCTCGGCTGCCAGGTGCAGTCCGCCGGCAGCACGGTCTCGATCGAAGGCCTGGGCGGGCGTCGGGTCACGCCGCACGCCAAGCTGTTCCTCGGCAACGCGGGGACGGCCATGCGGCCGCTGACGGCGGCCCTGGCGCTGCTGGGTGGCGAGTTCGAGCTCAGCGGCGTTCCCCGCATGCACGAGCGGCCGATCGGCGACCTGGTGGACGCTCTGCGCCAGCTGGGCTGCAGCATTGACTATCTGGGTCAGGACGGCTATCCGCCGCTTCGCGTGGGCAAGCCGGCGTTCCGGCTGGGTGCACCGATCCGCGTGCGCGGCGACGTCTCCAGCCAATTCCTCACGGCCCTCCTCATGGCTCTGCCGCTGGTGGCGCAGCAGGACATCGTGATCGAAGTGGTCGGCGAGCTGATCTCCAAGCCCTACATCGAGATCACGCTGAACCTGCTGGAACGTTTCGGCATCGAGGTGCGTCGCGACGGCTGGCAGCGCTTCACCATCCCGGCTGGCAGCAGCTACCGCTCGCCGGGGGCCGTGCACGTCGAGGCAGATGCCTCGTCGGCCAGTTATTTCATCGCGCTCGGCGCCCTTGCAGCGGAGCCCGGTGCGCCGGCGGTACGCATCGAGGGCGTGGGCGCGGATTCGATCCAGGGCGACATCCGGTTCGTCGAGGCGGCGCAGGCCATGGGCGCCGCGGTGCGCAGCGGCCCGAACTGGCTGGAGGTCTCGCGCGGCGCCTGGCCCCTGAAGGCCATCGATCTCGACTGCAACCACATTCCCGATGCGGCCATGACGCTGGCCGTGATGGCGCTGTACGCCGACGGGCCGAGCACGCTGCGCAACATCGCCAGCTGGCGCGTCAAGGAGACCGACCGCATTGCCGCCATGGCGGCCGAGTTGCGCAAGCTGGGCGCCGACGTCGAGGAAGGTGCCGACTACCTCCGTGTGACGCCGCCGCGTGCCTGGCTGGCCGGCACCATCCGGACCTATGACGATCACCGCGTGGCCATGTGCTTCTCGCTCGCGGCCTTCAATCCGGCCGGTCTGCCGGTGCGCATTCTGGACCCGCGCTGCGTCGCCAAGACCTTCCCCGACTACTTCGAGGCGCTGTTCAGCGTGGCCCGTACGCCCGCCGAGTGCATCCCCGTGATCTGCGTCGACGGGCCTACCGCCTCGGGCAAGGGCACGCTGGCCTCCACCGTGGCCCGCCACCTGGGCTACCACTACCTCGACTCGGGCGCCCTGTACCGCGTGACGGCGCTGGCTGCGCTCAAGGCGGGGCTGTCATTGGACCCAGACCACGAAACGGCGATCGCAGACATCGCGGTCCGGCTGCCGGTGCGATTCGAGGCCGACCGCGTGCTGCTCGGCGGCCAGGACGTGACGGACGCAATCCGGTCCGAAGAAGGCGGCATGAACGCCTCGCGCGTGTCGGCGCTGCCGGCCGTGCGGGCGGCGCTGGTGGACCTTCAGCATGGCTTCCGGCGCCTGCCCGGCCTGGTTGCGGACGGCCGCGACATGGGCACCGTGATCTTTCCGGACGCGCCACTCAAGGTGTATCTGACCGCCAGCGCCGCCCAGCGCGCGCAGCGGCGGCATAAGCAATTGATTTCAAAGGGTTTTTCGACTACAATCGATGCTCTTCGCGCGGACCTGGAAGCGCGCGACGCCCGGGACTCGTCCCGCAGCGCCGCACCTCTGAAGCCCGCGCAGGATGCCTGCCAACTGGACAACTCCGAGCAGACGGTCGATGAATCGGTCGCGCTCGTACTGGATTGGTGGCAGGCAAGGCAGCCCTTCAGGCCCTCCTGATCCGCTGCCGCGGAAGACGGCAAACCGGTTGCCGCTTCCTTTGGGTCCGTACCGCTCCTTTCAGCGCTGCATGGCGCACAGGCGGTACGGTGTGTCAACGAACCTGCGGGCCCCGTGCCTGCGACAAAACCGCCGTCAAGAGCCTCTGAAACAGCTGCATGGTGCCGCTGAAAACCTCCTGACGGATGAGGAACCTCAATGTCTGAATCTTTTGCCGCCCTGTTTGAAGAATCCCTGCAACGCTCCGAAATGCGCGCTGGCGAGGTCATCACCGCCGAAGTCGTGCGCATCGAGCACAGCTTCGTGGTCGTGAACGCCGGGCTCAAGTCCGAGGCCTATGTGCCCGTCGACGAGTTCAAGAACGACAAGGGCGAGATCGAAGTCCAGGTGGGCGACTTCGTGTCCGTGGCCATCGACTCCGTGGAAAACGGCTATGGCGACACCATCCTCTCGCGCGACAAGGCCAAGCGCCTGGCCTCTTGGATGAGCCTGGAAAAGGCCCTGGAATCCGGCGAGTTCGTCACCGGCACCACCAGCGGCAAGGTCAAGGGCGGCCTCACTGTCCTCGTCAACGGCATCCGCGCCTTCCTGCCCGGCTCGCTGATCGACACCCGTCCCATCAAGGACCTGTCTCCGTTCGAGAACAAGACGATGGAGTTCAAGGTCATCAAGCTCGACCGCAAGCGCAACAACGTGGTGCTGAGCCGCCGCGCCGTGGTGGAAGCCTCCATGGGTGAAGAGCGCGCCAAGCTGATGGAAACCCTCAAGGAAGGCTCCGTCGTCCGTGGTGTGGTCAAGAACATCACCGAGTACGGCGCATTCGTCGACCTCGGCGGCATCGACGGCCTGCTGCACATCACCGACATGGCCTGGCGCCGTGTCCGCCACCCGAGCGAAGTCGTTCAGGCCGGCCAGGAAATCACCGCCAAGATCCTCAAGTTCGACACCGAGAAGAACCGCGTGTCCCTGGGCCTCAAGCAGATGGGCGACGACCCGTGGATGGGCGTGAACCGCCGCTACCCGCAAGGCACGCGCATGTTCGGCAAGATCACCAACATCGCCGACTACGGCGCGTTCGTGGAACTCGAGCCCGGCATCGAAGGCCTGGTGCACGTCTCCGAAATGGACTGGACCAACAAGAACGTGGCCCCGAGCAAGATCGTCTCGCTGGGCGACGAGGTCGAAGTCATGGTCCTCGAGATCGACGAAGACAAGCGCCGCATCAGCCTGGGCATGAAGCAGTGCAAGGCCAACCCGTGGCAGGAATTCGCGCAGAACACCAAGCGCGGCGACCGCGTCAAGGGCCCGATCAAGTCGATCACCGACTTCGGCGTGTTCGTGGGCCTGGCTGCCGGCATCGACGGCCTGGTGCACCTGTCCGACCTGTCCTGGAACGAGCCGGGCGAAGCCGCAGTGCGCAACTACAAGAAGGGCCAGGAAGTCGAAGCCATCGTGCTGGCTGTCGACGTGGACCGTGAGCGCATCTCGCTGGGCATCAAGCAGCTCGACGGCGACCCGTTCGCGACCTTCGTGGCCGTGAACGACAAGGGCCAGACCGTCACGGGCAAGGTCAAGTCGGTTGACGCGCGCGGCGCCGAGATCGACCTGGGCGAGGACATCGTCGGCTACCTGCGCGCCAGCGAAATCTCGCGCGACCGCGTGGAAGATGCCCGCAACGTGCTCAAGGAAGGCGACGAAGTCACGGCCGTGGTCGTCAACGTCGACCGCAAGACGCGCAACATCCAGCTGTCGATCAAGGCCAAGGACATGGCCGACCAGCAGGAAGCCATGTCGAATCTCAGCGCGCAGTCCGCTCGCGAGAACGCCGGCACGACCAGCCTGGGCGCCCTGCTGCGCGCCAAGCTGGATAACAGCGACAAGTAATCCGGCACCGGTGCCGCGGCGGACTTAAAGCCTCCGCCCCGGCGCCTTGCTGCCCGGCCTGAAACGTCGTGCAGCGAGGCACCGGACGGCCGGACCGCAAGGCCGGCACGGCACCCCAGCGATCGCGCATTACGCCATGACACGCTCTGACCTTGTCGAAGAACTGGCTTCCCGTTTCAGCCAGCTCACGCACCGCGACGCCGAGTACGCCGTCAAGACCATTCTTGACGCGATGAGCGATGCGCTCGTGCGTGGCCATCGCATCGAGATCAGGGGCTTCGGAAGTTTCTCCATCAACCGCCGGCCGCCGCGCATGGGGCGCAATCCGCGCTCGGGCGAGAGCGTCGCGATTCCCGAAAAGCGTGTGCCTCACTTCAAGCCGGGCAAGGCCCTGCGTGAAGCCGTGGACCGCAGGACGGCCGAGATCGAGGCCGAAAGCAAACGCTGATGGCAATTAGAATCCCCTCGTCACTGAGGAGATGAATGAAATACCTCATGTGGCTGCTCAAGGCAGCCATTTTTTTTACGCTGTTCGCTTTCGCGCTGAACAACCAGCAGGACGCGACGGTGCATTTCTTCTTCGGCACCCAATGGCGCGCACCGATGGTGCTGGTCGTGCTGGCCGCATTCGCCATGGGTCTGGCCGTCGGCGCGCTCGGCATGGTTCCCCGCTGGTGGAAACACCGCAAGGCAGCGCGCCGAGCGACGGTCATCCCGGGCGAAACTGCCCTGCCCCCTGCGAACACGCCTGGCGATCCTCCCTCGTCGCTGCACCATGGAATTTGATCTCAGCTGGATCCTTCTGGGCCTGCCCGTGGCCTTCGTGCTCGGCTGGCTGGCTTCGCGGCTCGACCTGCGGCAGCTGCGCATCGAAAACCGTCAGGCGCCCAAGGCCTACTTCAAGGGCCTGAACTTTCTGCTCAATGAGCAGCAGGACAAGGCCATCGATGCATTCATCGAGGCTGTCCAGAACGACCCCGACACCTCGGAACTCCACTTTGCCCTGGGCAATCTGTTCCGCCGCCGCGGCGAGTACGAGCGCGCCGTGCGCGTCCATGAGCACCTGCTTTCGCGGGGCGACCTGACGCGCGCCGACCGCGAACGGGCCCAGCATGCCCTGGCCCTGGACTTTCTCAAGGCGGGGCTGCTGGACCGTGCGGAAGACGCACTCGCCAAGCTGGAAGGCTCGGCCTTCGAGAGCGAAGCGCGGCTCGCCCTGCTGGCGATCTACGAGCGATCACGCGATTGGCCCCAGGCCGAGGTGATTGCGCGAAAGCTCGAGTCGTCGGGCCAGGGCAGCTTCAGCGGCCGGCTTGCCCACTACCTGTGCGAACAGGCGGCGGCCGCCGTGTCGGCCGGGCGGCTTGACGATGCGCGTGCGCTGCTCGAACGCGCGGTCGACACCGCGCCCCAGTCACCGCGGCCTCGCATCGATCTGGCTGCGCTTCAGCACGGCGCGGGAGACTCCGCCGGCGCGCTCGTCACGCTCAAGGCCCTGACCCGGGAAACACCCGCGGCTCTCCCGCTCATCGCGCAGCGCCTGGTGCAGCTGGCCGCCGATCCGGCACGCGCAGCCGATGTCCTCGCGCTGCTGAAGGACGCCTACGAACATGCGCCGTCACTCGACGTGCTGGAAGCGATCGTGGCGCTGGAGTCCGCAGCAGGCGCGCCGCAGGGATCTGCGCGCGGCTGGTACGTCAAGCATCTGGAGCGCGAGCCATCGCTCGTTGCGGCGGCCAAATGGATCGCCGGCGAGAGGTTCGAGAACGAGCAGTTCCACCCCCAGGTGCAGCGGGCGCTCGACAATGCCGTGCGCCCGCTCACACGCTATCGCTGCGCCGCCTGCGGCTTCGAAGCCAAACAGCATTTCTGGCAATGTCCAGGCTGCCAGGCCTGGGACAGCTATCCTGCAAGGCGCGTGGAAGAACTCTGACGCGCCTGCCGTTTCCATGCCAATGAACCGACCGCCTGCCGGCCCCCTTTTCTCATGACCCAACCGACCCGAGAACAACTCGCCGCCGCCCGCGTGCTCGTCGTGGGCGACGCGATGCTCGACCGCTACATCTACGGCGCCGTCGACCGCATCAGCCCCGAGGCGCCCGTGCCGGTGGTGCGCGTCACGCGCGAAGAAGAGCGCATCGGCGCCGCGGCCAACGTGGCCTACAACGTGGTGACGCTGGGCGCTCAGGCTTCGCTGCTCACCGTGGTGGGAGACGACGAAGCCTCCCGCACGCTCGAGCGGCTCGTGGCGCAAACCGGCATCAGCCCCCATTTCGGACGGGATCCCCAGTTGCAGACCACCGTCAAGCTCCGGGTGATCGGTCGCCAGCAGCAACTGCTGCGCCTGGACTTCGAGAACACGCCCAAGAACGAGGTGCTGGCATCGCAGTCCGCCGCCTTCTCTCGCCTGATGCCGCAACACGACGCCGTGCTGTTCTCCGACTACGGCAAGGGCGGGCTGGCCCATGTGGCCACCATGATTGCCGAGGCCCGCGCCGCCGGCAAAGCCGTGCTGATCGACCCCAAGGGCAGCGACTACTCCCGCTACAAGGGTGCGACGCTGATCACGCCCAACCGCGCCGAACTGCAGCAGGTCATCGGCGCGTGGCGCGACGAGACCGAACTGCTCGCACGGGCCCAGGCCCTGCGTGAGGAACTGGGCCTTGACGCCCTGCTGCTCACCCGCAGCGAGGAAGGCATGACGCTGTTCGACGCTGCCGGGACGCTGCACGCAGGAACGGAAGCGCGTGAAGTGTTCGACGTCACCGGCGCGGGCGACACCGTCATCGCCACCATGGCGGCACTGCTGGCGGCAGGTCTGACGCCGCGGCAGGCGATGCCGCTTGCCAATCGCGCGGGAGGCATTGTCGTGGGCAAGTTCGGCACCGCGACGGCCAGCTACGAGGAGTTGTTCGAATGAAGATCGTGGTCACCGGCGCTGCCGGTTTCATCGGCAGCAACATCGTCAAGGGACTCAACGCCCGCGGCATCACCGACATCATCGCGGTGGACGATCTCACCCAGGGCGACAAGTTTCGCAACCTGGCCGATCTGCAGATCGCCGACTACCTCGACGCAGACGCGTTCTACCCGCTGTTTGCCGAAGGCGCCTTTGGCAAGGTCGAGGCCGTGTTCCACGAAGGTGCCTGCAGCGACACCATGGAATCCGACGGCAAATACATGATGGCCAACAACTACACGCTGTCGTGCGAATTGTTCAACAGTTGCCAGGAGCGCGGCGCGCGTCTTTTGTATGCGTCATCCGCTGCGACCTACGGCGGCTCGGACGCTTTCCGTGAAGAGCCACCATTCGAGAAGCCGCTCAACGTCTATGGCTACAGCAAACTTCTGTTCGATCAGCGCATGCGGCTCGAATGCGGAGCCGACTTCAAGAAGATCCGCCGGCAGGTTGCAGGATTCCGCTACTTCAACGTCTATGGTCCGCGGGAACAGCACAAGGGTCGCATGGCCAGCGTGGCCTTTCACCAGTTCAACCAGTTCCGCGCCGATGGGCGGGTGCGCCTGTTCGGTGAATACGGAGGCTACGGCCCCGGCGAGCAGATGCGGGATTTCGTCTTTGTCGATGACGTGGTGGCGGTGAACCTGTGGTTCTTCGATCACCCTGGAGCCTGCGGCATCTTCAATCTCGGCAGCGGACGGGCCCAGCCCTTCAATGACGTCGCCCTCGCAGTCGTCAACAGCCTGCGCGCTGATGACGAGCCTGAACTGGACCTCGCGGCAGCCATCTCGACAGGCCGGATCGACTACATCGACTTTCCCGATGCCCTGCGCGGCAAGTACCAGAGCTACACGCAAGCAGACCTGACCGCTCTTCGGTCTGTGGGGTGCGATCACGCATTCGCCGATGTTGCCACGGGCGTCAGCGCCTACATGAAAGCCCTGGTCGCAGGGCAAGCGTGAAAAACTTGACGACGGCAGCGTTCACTGCATTTGTCTTTGCGCGGAAGTCAACGCTGCGCATGTGAACGCCGTTGTTGGAGAGCCTGGAGTTTTGGGCATGCTCCCGGCTCGCAGTCCGCCGGGTTGTTGATCAATCCACATAAGGACACTGTCTCCATGTTGAAGAAAATTCTGGCCGCCCTGGCCCTCTTTTCCGCTGCAGTTTCATTCGCCGCCGTCGATGTCAACAAGGCGTCCGCCGCAGATCTCGACGGCATCAAGGGCATTGGCCCCAAGGCGTCGAGCCAGATTCTTGCCGAACGCAAGAAGGGCGAGTTCAAGGACTGGGGCGACTTCACTGCACGCGTCAAAGGCATCAAGGACGCCAAGGCCCAGAAGCTGTCCGACGCCGGCCTGACGGTCAACGGTGCTGCTTACAAGGGCGAAGCGCCGAAGGCCGAAAACATCAAGGGCAAGATCGCGGAGAAGAAGGCAGCCAAGGAGGCTGCGGCCGACAAGGACGTGAAGCCCGCCAAGGCAGACAAGGCAGACAAGGCAGACAAGGCAGACAAGGCAGACAAGGGAGACGGCGCCAAGAAGTAAGCCGCCGTCCCTTCTGAATGCAGAAAGACCCGCCGAGGCGGGTCTTTCTGTTTGGGGCTCTCGTGTTGAGGCTGCAAAGGTTCGCGAGTTCAGGGCTTGCCGTAGCCGCCGCCGCCCGGCGTATGGATCTCGAAGACGTCGCCGGGCTGCATCTCGGCCTGACCGATGTGTCCGAGCTCTTCCGTAGAACCGTCGCTGCGCACGACGCGATTCACACCAGGCTGCCCCGCCAACCCGCCAGCCAGGCCGAAGGCACCGTGCTTGCGCCCGTTCGACAGAATGCTGGCCGTCATCGGTTCCAGAAACTTCACGCGGCGAATGCCACCGTCACCGCCATGCCAGCGGCCGGAGCCACCGGATCCTTGACGAATCTCGTAGCTCTCCAGTTGGACTGGGAACCGGAACTCGAGAACCTCAGGATCCGTGAGACGGGAGTTCGTCATATGCGTCTGCACCACGTTCGTCCCGTGAAAGCCCGACACCACCCGGCCCGAAGCGTCAAAGATCGCACCGGCACCGGAGCCGCCGCTGATCGTCTCGTAGTACTGATGCCTCGCGTTGCCGAAAGTGAAGTTGTTCATCGTGCACTGGCTGGCCGCCATCACGCCCAAAGCGCCATACAGCGCGTTGGTGATGCAACTGGAGGTCTCCACATTGCCCGCCACCACCGAGGCTGGCGGATTCGGATTGAGCATCGAGCCGGGCGGGATGATGACCTTCAAGGGTTTGAGGCAGCCCGCATTGAGCGGAATGTCGTCGTCGACCAGCGTCCGGAACACATAGAGCACGGCCGCCATGCACACCGCCGTTGGCGCGTTGAAGTTGTTGATCTGTTGTGGGGATGTCCCGGTGAAGTCGATCTCCGCGCTGCGGTTCTGGGCGTCCACCCGAATGGCCACCTGGATCTGCGCGCCGTTGTCCAGCGGCAGGGTGAAACTGCCATCCTTGAGGCGCGTGATCACGCGGCGCACCGACTCTTCAGCGTTGTCCTGCACGTGGCGCATGTAGGCCTGCACGACGTCAAGCCCGAACTGATCGACCATCTTGCGCAGCTCCTGCACGCCCTTCTCGTTGGCGGCAATCTGCGCCTTGAGGTCGGCCATGTTCTGCTGCGGATTGCGGCTCGGATACTTGCCGCTCTTGAGCAACGCCACCATCTCGGCTTCACGGAGAACACCCCGCTCCACCAGTTTGACGTTGTTGATCTGAACGCCCTCTTCCTCGATCAGGGTCGAGAAGGGCGGCATGGAGCCTGGCGTCGTCCCGCCGATGTCGGCGTGATGCCCACGCGAACCCACATAGAAAGCCGGTTTGTCGCCAAGGTAGACCGGCGTGATCACCGTGACATCGGGCAGGTGCGTTCCACCGTGGTAGGGGTCGTTCAGTACATAAACATCGCCCGGTTGCATGGTGGCGGCGTTCTCGCGCACGACGGTCTTGATGCTCTCGCCCATGGAGCCCAGATGGACGGGCATGTGGGGCGCATTGGCGATCAGGTTGCCTTCTGCATCGAACAGCGCGCAGGAGAAATCCAGCCGTTCCTTGATGTTGACCGAGTAAGCCGTGTTCTGCAGCTGCAGCCCCATCTGCTCCGCAATGTTCATGAACAGGTTGTTGAAGACTTCGAGAAGCACCGGATCGACCGTGGTGCCTGCCGCGAACTTCACGCTGCGGGCGGCGCGCCGGTCCAGCACGAGATGGTCGAGCGCGGTGAGCGCAGCCTCCCAGCCCGGCTCGACGATCGTCGTGGCATTCTTCTCGGCAATGATTGCAGGGCCGGAAACGACGTCACCCGGACGCATGTCTTCACGCACCACCAGAGCGGCGTCATGCCATTGGCCGCCAGAGTACATGCGCACTGTCTCCCGGCGCGGCACCTCGCGCAGCTCATGGGTGGGATGGCGCGGCTCGGCAGGCGCGTCCCCGGCGACCACCGCTTCGACCGATACCGCCTCGACGACCAGTCCCTTGCCCTGCATGAGGAATGCGAAGCGCTGGCGGTAGGCGGTTTCGAAGGCGCCTTCGATAGCGGCCAGCGTCCCGAACGGAACGACCAGCGCAGAGTCGCTGCCTTCGTAGCGTACATGCACCCGGCGATGCACGGCAATGGCGCCCTGGCTGACCTCCTGGCGCGTGAGCTCGTCCTGCGCAGCACCGGCCAGCGCATCCAGCCTGGCCGCGATCGATGGCAGGGCCTCGTCGGAGAGCTTGAGTTCGACGGCCTGCTCACGGATCACCGACTGGTCGGCAAGGCCCATTCCATATGCACTGAGCACCCCCGCCAGGGGATGCACGAAGACACGTGTCATGCCCAACGCATCGGCCACCAGGCAGGCGTGCTGACCCCCTGCACCCCCGAAGCATTGGAGCGTATAGCGTGTGACGTCATAGCCGCGGGCGACCGAGATCTTCTTGATCGCGTTGGCCATCTGCTGGACGGCGATGTTGATGAAGCCTTCGGCGACGACTTCGGCGCTGCGGCCGGTCCGCGCGGCAAGCTCATTGAACTTTTGCTGGACGACGGATGCATCGAGCGCATCGTCGGCCCGCGGCCCGAAAACCTTGGGAAAGTACCTGGGCTGGATCTTGCCCACCATCACGTTCGCGTCCGTCACGGCCAAAGGCCCGCCGCGCCGGTAGCTCGCCGGCCCTGGATTCGCCCCCGCGCTCTGCGGACCGACGCGAAAGCGTGATCCGTCGAACTCGAGGATCGACCCCCCACCAGCCGCAACGGTGTGGATGCTCATCATCGGTGCGCGCATGCGCACACCAGCCACCTGCGTCTCGAACTCGCGCTCGAACTCTCCCGCATAGTGGCTGACATCGGTGGACGTGCCCCCCATGTCGAAACCGATCACCTTGTCGTGGCCTCCCAGGGCTGCGGTGCGCGCCATGCCCACGATCCCGCCCGCCGGGCCGCTGAGAATGGCGTCCTTGCCCTGAAAGGCATGGGCGTCGGTCAGCCCCCCGGACGATTGCATGAAGAACAGGCGCACACCGGGCATCTCTCCTGCGACCTGCTCGACATAGCGGCGCAGGATCGGAGAAAGGTAGGCATCGACGACTGTCGTGTCCCCCCGGCTCACGAACTTCATCATCGGACTGGTCTCGTGGGACGTGCTCACCTGCGTGAAGCCGACCTCCCGCGCAATCCGCGCCGCCACCTTCTCGTGAGCCGTGTAGCGGTAACCATGCATGAAGACGATGGCCACGCTGCGCAAGCCAGCGGCGTGCTGCGCCTGCAATGCTGTCCTCAGTGCCGTCTCATCAAGAGGAAGGACTTCGTCACCCCCCGCGCTGACCCGCTCCTGCGCTTCCACGACGGCGCTGTAGAGCAGTTCTGGCAGAAGAATGTTGCGATCGAAAATGCGCGGCCGGTTCTGGTAGGCAATGCGCAAGGCATCACGAAACCCCCGGGTGGTGACAAGCAGCGTGGGCTCGCCCTTTCGCTCCAGCAGGGCGTTGGTCGCCACGGTGGTGCCCATCTTCACGCACTCCACCTGGGCGGGCGTCACAGGCTCGCCAGGACGCAGTCCGAGCAGATGCCGAATGCCAGCCACGGCGGCGTCCCGGTACTGCTCGGGGTTTTCGCTCAGCAGCTTGTGGGTGGTGAGCGAGCCATCAGGACGCCGCGCGACCACGTCGGTGAACGTGCCACCCCGGTCGATCCAGAACTGCCAGCGAGGAGAATTGTCTTTCTGCATGATTTTGATGATTATGGTTGGGTGTAATAGGGCACAAAGATTTCGTTGGCTTCATTGCCTACGGATCGTACCCATTCACGGGAAAATCGCTCGCCGAGGCGCTTGATTTCCTGCTCAAGCTCCGCGGGGATGCGTTCGACCTTCACGCCATTGCGGCGCAGCTCTTCTGTGGCAGTGGTGGCCAGCGCCTCGCTCGCGGCCCATCCCCGGACCTCGGCCTCCGCCGCCCGGTCGAGCACCTTGGCTCTGACCGCAGGGGGCAGGTTGTCGAAAGCTTTGCTGTTCACGAACACCACGTTCTTGGGAAACCAGGCATTGATCTCGTAGTAGTACCGGATCGAGGACCAGACCTTGTTTTCCACACCGGTCAGGGCCGACGTGATCATGCTGTCCATCCTGCCTTCGGCCAGCGCCTTGCCAACGTCCACCATCGGCACGTCAACGGGCGCTGCGCCCAGCAACTCGGCGATACGCACGGTCGTCGAGTTGTAGGTACGCATGCGGGAGCCCCGAAAGTCCGCTGCACTGCGAATCGGACGCACCGAATGCAGACCCTGGGGCGGCCAGGGAACGGCGTAAAGCAGCCGCAGACCGCGCGCGCCCAAGTGGCGCTCCATGCCGGGTCGCTGCAGCCGCCACATGCGGCGGGCATCCTTGTACGAACTGACAGCGAAAGGCACGGAGTCCGCTCCAGCAACCGGAATGTCGCCCACGAGAGCGCTCATGATGGTTTCGCCTGCCTCGACTCTGCCCGACCGAACGACCTCGGCAATGTCGACCAGTTTGGCGAGCGAGTTGTTGGCATGGATCTGGATACGCAACGCCCCGGCCGTGTCTCGCTCCACGTCCCGCGCGAACTGCTGGAGGTTCTGCGTATGAAAGGACTCAGCGCGGTAACCTGTCGCCAGTTTCCAGTCCGTCTGTGCGTGTGCCATCGTCGCCGCTGCCAAGGCGGCCGCCAGAAACAACCTCATGAAACACTCCTGCAAACGGCCAGGGAATGGGCGGGGCGGACACCGGTCGTCTACATGCGGCTGGGTAGCCACAGCACCACGCCAGGGAAGAAGTACGTCAGCAGAACCGCGACGATCATCAAGGCGAAGAGAGGCATGGCGGTACGAGCGATCCAGGTCACTTCCTTGCGGGTCAGTCCTTGCAGAACGAACAGGTTGAAACCCACCGGTGGCGTGATCTGCGCCATCTCCACCACAAGAACGATGAAGATGCCAAACCAGATCAGGTCGAAGCCGGCAGCTTCTACCGTAGGCAGCAAGACGGAGATCGTGAGCACCACCATCGAGATGCCGTCAAGAAAGCAGCCCAGCACAACGAAGAACACGACGAGCAGAAGCATCAGCATGAAAGGCGAGAGATGCAACGCGCCGATGAACTCGGCCAGATGCCTCGGCAGCCCGATGAAGCCCATGGCGAGCGTGAGAAAGGCTGCGCCCGCGAGGATCAGTCCGATCATGCAGTAGACCCGGCATGCTGCGACCAGCCCGTCCTTGAACTTCGCCCAATCGAGTGAGCCTTCGATCCGCGCAAGAACGAGGGCTCCTGCCACTCCCAGGGCGGCTGCCTCGGTCGCCGTCGCAATTCCGCTGTAGATGCCCCCCAGAACCAGTGCAATCAGCGAGACGACGGGAATGAGGTGACGCGATGCGTAGATCTTCTGGCCGAACGACATGGCGGCGTCGGCTGGCGGGACCTTGTCCTTGTTGAACAGCGCCCACACGACGATGTAGCCCATGAAAAGCCCGGCTAGCAGCAGACCTGGCACGACACCAGCCAGGAACAGCTTGGCGATCGAGACGTTGGCAGCCACACCGTAGACGATCATGATGATCGACGGCGGGATCAGGAGACCCAGGGTGCCCGCGCCCGCCAGGGTTCCCACAGAGATGTCCTCAGGATAGCCTCGCTTCTTGAGCTCAGGAAGCGTGATCTTGCCGATCGTGGCACAGGTTGCGGCGGATGAACCGGAGATGGCCGCGAAGATCGTGCAACCCACCACGTTCGTATGAAGCAGCCGCCCCGGAAGCCGATTGAGCCAGGGCGCGAGTCCCTTGAACATGTCCTCCGACAGCTTGCTGCGAAAGAGAATCTCGCCCATCCACAGAAAGAGCGGCAGCGCGGTCAAGGTCCAGCTCGATGTCGACCCCCAGATCGTCAGCATCATGCTGTCCCCGACAGGTCGCTGGGTAAACAACTCCATCGCCATCACGGCAACAGCCAGCAGTGACAGGCCAATCCACAGGCCCGATCCCAGCACCGCGAAGAGCAGCAGGATCAGCGCGAAAGCAATCAATATGTCCATGGTTCTGTGTTCCTCGTCAGCAGGTCATTCGACGTGCGCGGCTTCGCCGCCGGACTCGATCAGGTTGCCACCGCGCCAGCGCGCGACCACGGCGTGAAGAAACGACACCGCAAATCCCACACATCCAAGCGCCATGGCCAGTTGCGGAATCCACAGCGGCGAGGCATCGGCCGCAGTGGAGATGTCGTGCGTCATGCGCGACACCCACACCATGCGGACGGCGTACCACGCCATGTAAAGAGACAGCCCGACAGCCGCTGCAAGGCACCACCATTCCAGCGCGGCGCGGACGCGTTGCGGTACGCGCTCGAGAAGCAGCGTCACGCGAATATGGTCTCCATGGCGCAAGGTCCCCGGCAATGCCAGAAACAGCGCAGCGGCAATCGCGTAGCCCGCATAGGCATCCAGGCCTGCAATCTCCCAACCCACCTCGCGAGCCACGACGCCGAGCATGACGGCGCCAAAGGAGGCCAGCATCGCGAGGCAAGCCAGCGCCATGAGCAGCCTGTAAAAATTCAGAACGACTTTATCCACCGCACACTCCTGGTCCGGACTTGAAAAGAAGAGGAAGAAGCCGGAGCGGACGTTCAACGCCCGCCCGGCGGCTGGAGGTCAGCGGCGGCGGTACGCCTCGATCACGGCCTGGCCCTCCGGGCCTGCGGTCTTGAGCCATTCGGCTGTCATGGTTTCGCCGATGGCAGCCAGTTCCTTGCGAATGGCCTCTGACGGGGCGGCGATGGTCATGCCCTTGGCGCCGAGTTCACGAATGTACTCGCCGTCAAGCTTCTCGCTCATCGCCCAGCCGCGTTCTTCTGCGGCGGCTGCGGCCTTCAGCAGAGCATCCTGCGTGGGCTTGTCCAGGGCATCGAAGGCCTTCTGGCTCACGATGGTGGCATTGCGGGGCAGCCAGGCGCTCACAGGATAGAAATACTTCACCTGTTCGTACAGCTTGCTTTCGATGCCGCTCGCACTGGATGTCAGGAAGTTCTCGACACCACCGGTGGCCAGCGCCTGGCCCAGCTCAGCCAGCTGGATCGTCACAGGCTGAGCCTTGAGCAGCTGCGCGATTCGCGTCGTGGCCGGGTTGTAGGCACGCATCTTCGTGCCAGCAAAATCGGCTGGGCTGTTGATCGGCTTGAGCGAGTACAGGGACTGCCCCGGCCACGGAACGGTGAAAAGGACCTTGATGCCCTGGGAGGCGAGAAGCTTTTCCTGAGCCGGCTTGGCGGCGAGGTAGAGCCGCTTGGCATCGGCATAGCTCGGAGCCAGGAAGGGGATCGAGTCGACGCCGAAGAGAGGATTCTCGTTGGCAGAGCCCGACAGGATGAACTCGGCTGACTGAACCTGCCCCGTCTGGACGGCACGCTTGATCTCGTTGGCCTTGTACAGGGAGCCGCCCGGATGCAGCGTGATCTTGAGCTTGCCACCCGTCGCCTTGTCGACGTCGTTGGCAAACTGCTGGACGTTCTGCGTCTGGAAACTGTTGGCTGCATAGCCCGTGGGGAGGTCCCACTTGACCTGGGCCTGTGCGGCTGCGGCGCAGGCCACGGCTGCAATGCACGTCATGAGTCGCTTCATTGGAAAACTCCTTGAGTCAAAAGCTCGCAAGCTGGTTGTTGAGAAGATCAGTGATCAGCATCGCGCCGGGTGCGTGCGTGATGCAGAACTCGGGGCGGGCCTGGCGGATCGCCGCCTGGGGCGTCACGCCGCAGGCCCAGAAAACAGGGATCTCGTCCGAACGAACTTCGACCGCATCGCCGTAGTCGGGGCGCGACAGGTCGTCGATGCCGATGAGCGAGGGATCGCCGATATGGACTGGCGCGCCATGAACACCAGGAAAGCGCGAAGTGACCTGCACGGCCCGGATGACGTCCCGCGCCCGCATCGGGCGCATCGAGACGACCAGCGGTCCACCGAAGGCACCGGCAGGCACCGTCGGGACGTTGGTGCGGTACATCGCCACGTTGAGGCCCTGCTCGACATGACGAAGACGAATGCCCGCCTCCATCAGAGCCTGCTCGAAAGAGAACGAACAGCCGATCACGAAGGTCACCAGATCCTGGCGCCACAAAGGCGAGATGTCGACCGGCTCATCCACCAGTTCGCCGTGACGCCAGACCCGGTAGCGCGGAAGATCGGTGCAGATGTCCAGGTCATCGCCGAGGGTGGGCAGGCGGGCCTCGCCGGGCTCGGACACCGCAAGAACGGGGCAGGGTTTGGGATTGCGCTGGCAGTAGCGAAGGAAGTCAGCCGCCAGGGCTTGCGGCAGGATCACCACATTGCCTTGCACGTGATCATCTGCCAGCCCGCTGGTGTGGTGGGTCCAGCCGCCCTGCCGGATACGCTGACGCACGAGCCGCGCATCCGAGATGCCGGAGGCGCCGAACACCTCGAGAGCCAATTGAGAAGCAGAGCCCACCGCGCAGATCCTTCCAGCAAGTTCCGTCACGTTTCATTTCGTGACGATTCGATGACGTTGGGCGGATTTTGGGTGCCGTGGCAGGCGCCGGCAAATTCAAAGTTTTTTTCTTAGATCATCGATTTTTTCGATGCTGTCCGCGCGCTGCCCGTCCCAGACCGCGCCCGCCCTTCGCTGCCGACAAAGGCCAGTGCGCTCTGCACCAGCGTCTCGACCGCATAGGTCGCAGGATCGGTGCGATAGCTCGCGTGGATCGGAAGCGGCTGCAAGCTCGCCTCGCACGACAGCTGCTTGAGGTTGGGAAAAGTCAACAGCCGCTGCACGGCGCGCCGGGGCAGCGTCGCGACGCCAAAGCCCCCCTGCACCAGCTGGACCATCGCGGAGATGGACGAGATGGTGTGGATGCGCGGCGGGTCGACCCGCGCCTGGCGGAACAGGTCGACCAGTGCCACGTGCGGCTGGGAGCCGCGCTGGAAGGTCATGATCTCGATGCCTGCGAAATCGGCCAGAGCGTAGCGGCGCTTGCGGTGCATCTGCGCATGTCCCATGAAGACCATCTCCATGGACGGCAAGGCGCGCGTGCGGACGCCATCGGCGGGCGCCGGCATCGCGGCGAACACCAGATCCTGCGTGCCTCGGCGTACCTGATCCATCAGGATCGGCGTGGTTTCCACCGTCAGTTCCAGCTCCAGCGCAGGATGCTCCAGGCGCAGCTTCTCGATCCAGGGAATGAGCCACGAATGCAGGACCGACTCGATCGCTCCGATGCGCATCAACACCGATTGGGGCGTGGCTGAGCCCATTTCCGCCTTGACCTCGCGCTGCAGCTCCAGGAGCTTCTGCGCATAGGTGAAGAAGCGCTGCCCGGCGACCGTCAGCTTGAACTGGCGATCACGCCGATCGAGCAGGAGAACGCCCAGCTCCTCCTCCAGCGCCGATATCCGGCTGGACATGGCTGACTGCGTGAGGAAGAGCTTGTCGGCCGCACGCGTCACGCTCTTGAGCGATGCGACCCAGTAGAAGGCTTCCACGAAGCGCAGGTTCATGCGGGGCCTCCAGCGGCTACCGCTGCGTCGTCGGGCGCCACGCCCAAAGGCGCAGGGGCCTGAATCGCCCCCGGCCCCAGCCCGTTGCCCGAAGAACGGCCCGCCACCGCCCAGGGCCGAAGAAGACGCGCATCGTCCATCAGGGCCCAGGTCTTCAGACCGGTTGTCTGCTCGATGGCCTCTCTGTAAGGCGGCATGTTGGTGCACTCCAGCACCACACTGCGCAGATCTGGCGCACGCGCCTTGAGCGCCTGCGCCGCCGCCACCACCTCGAGCGCCGCCTTGCCAAAGTCCATCGTCTCGTCGTTGCGCAGAATTCGCGTGGCGAATTCCCCGTCAGGCGCCACGCCCTGCACCACCACGTCGCCCAGGCGCTCCCTGGGAACACCTGCGGAGCGCAGGTGCTCGGCACCCAGCCGTGTGGCGCTGATGGTCAGCACGCCGACACGAGTCTCGGCGGCCAGCAGTCGCGGCAACTGCATGAGACTGGACGTCACGACCGGGATGCGGACTGCCGCCTGCAGATCCTTCTGAAGCAGCACCAGAAAGCCGCAACTGGTCGTCAATGCCCGCGCGCCGCGCCGCTCCAGCTGCCGTGCGATCGCCACGAAGGCGGGCGTGATGCGCCCCTTGTGCAGGCTGGCCGCCGTCTGGACCACCTTCTCGGGCCAGATGCCGCTCACGACATGGCGTTGGGTGGGGATACCCAGCCGGCCAAAGGTATCGGGGTGGCCGATATCCCCGGGCGGCCGCGGAAACCGGGTGTCCAGCATGATGATCCCCAGCGAGCCTTGCGGCCGGCTGTCGACGGGCGGGGCAACCGAGGGAAAAGCCGGGTCAACTGGCCCGGGAATTGCATTTATGCTGTCCGTTTTCATCCACCTCATTGTCCTGGAGAGATCATGAACTTCAAACTCGGCTGGATGGCCGCTGCACTGACGCTGAGCGTCTCCGCCTTGGCCCAGACCAAATGGGACCTGCCTGCAGCCTACCCGGCCTCCAACTTCCACACCGAGAACCTGAGCAAATTCGCCGACGATGTGGACAAGGCCACGGGCGGCAAGCTCAAGATCACCGTCCACGCCAACGCCTCGCTCTACAAGGCTCCCGAGATCAAGCGCGCGGTGCAGCAGGGCCAGGCCCAGATCGGCGAGATCCTGCTCGTGAACTACCAGAACGAGTGGCAGATCTTCGGCGCCGACGGCCTTCCCTTCCTGGCCGACAGCTACGACGAGTCGATGAAGCTCTATCGCGCCCAGAAGCCACTGCTCGACAAGAAGCTGGGCGAGCAGGGCATGATGCTGCTGTACGCGGTGGCCTGGCCGCCCCAGGGCATCTACACCAAGAAAACGCTCAACTCCGTCGCCGACATGAAGGGCCTCAAGTGGCGCGCCTACAGTCCCGCCACCGCCCGCATCGCCGAGCTGGTGGGCGCGCAACCGGTCACGGTGCAGGCAGCCGAACTGTCGCAGGCCATGGCCACCGGCGTGGTCGACTCCTACATGTCGTCGGGCTCCACCGGCTACGACACCAAGACCTACGAGCACATCAAGAACTGGTACGACACCCAGGCCTGGCTGCCGAAGAACGCGGTCATCGTCAACAAGGCCGCGTTCGACGCGCTGGACGCGCCGACCAAGGCCGCCGTGCTCAAGGCCGGCGCCGACGCCGAAACGCGCGGCTGGGCCGCGTCCAAGGCGGAAAACACCCGCACGCAGGACCTGCTCAAGAAAAACGGCATGAACATCATCGCCCCGCCGGCCCAGCTCAAGACCGATCTGGCCAAGGTCGGCGACGTGATGCTCAAGGAATGGCTCGACAAGTCGGGCGCCGAAGGCAAGGCCCTCGTGGACGCCTACAAGAAGTAATCCCGTCAACGCCACACACCACCCCGCCAGGCCCTCCGGCGCCCCGAGCGGGGTTTTTTCATATGCGACGCTTCCTCGACTTCCTCTATGACGGCGCGGCCTGGCTGGCAGCCGCCGGCATGATCGGCACGCTGGTCATGGTCCTGCTGTCCATCCTCGGGCGGCAGTTCCAGTTCCACATTCCGGGCACCGATGCCTATGCCGGCTACGCCATGGCGGCATCGGGCTTTCTGGCGCTGGCCCACACGCTCAAGCGCAACGAACACATCCGCGTGACGCTGCTGCTCGGTCGGCTCAAGGGCCGGGGCCGCCACGCGCTGGAGATGTGGGCCCTGTCGGCGGCCGTGCTGCTGGCGGCGCTGTTCGCCTACTACTCCGTGCGCCTGGCCTGGCAGTCGCACGTGCTGCACGACATCTCCACGGGCAGTGACGCCACGCCGATGTGGATCCCGCAGATCCCGATGGCGGTGGGCACGGTGGTCCTGCTCATCGCCTTCATCGACGAATGGGTGCTGGAGTTCACCGGCCGGCGCGTGGCGACGGACAGCGCGGAGGCTCTGCACAATGAATGACGTCGCCATCACCTCCCTGCTCATCCTGGTGCTGTTCGCCATGCTCGGCAGCAGCGTGTGGATCGGCCTCACGCTCGCCGGCGTCGCCTGGGTCGGCATGCAGCTGTTCTCGTCGCGGCCCGCCGGTGACGCCATGGCCATCACGGTCTGGGGGTCCGCGTCGAGCTGGACGCTCACCGCCCTGCCCCTGTTCGTCTGGATGGGCGAAATCCTGTTCAGAACCAAGCTCAGCGAGAGCATGTTCAAGGGCCTCGCGCCCTGGGTGAGCCGCCTGCCCGGGAGCCTGCTGCACACCAACGTGATCGGCTGCACCATCTTCGCGGCCGTCTCGGGCTCCTCGGCCGCCACCTGCGCGACCATCGGCAAGATGACGCTGCCCGAACTCAAGCGCCGCGGCTACCCCGAGGACATCACGATCGGCTCGCTGGCGGGCGCCGGAACGCTCGGCCTGCTGATCCCGCCGTCGATCATCATGATCGTCTACGGCGTCTCGGCCGACGTCTCGATCTCGCGGCTGTTCATCGCCGGGGTATTTCCGGGCATTCTGCTGGCCGGCCTGTTCTCGGGCTACCTCGCGGTGTGGGCGATGCTCAACAAATCGCGCGTGCCGCCGCCGGACATCGCGATGACCTTCAGCCAGAAGCTGGCCGAGTCGCGTCACCTGATTCCGGTGGTGTTGCTCATTGCCGGCGTGCTGGGCTCCATCTACAGCGGCATCGCCACCGCCACGGAAGCGGCGGCCGTGGGCGTGGTCGGCTCGCTCATCCTGTCGACCGTGCAAGGTTCGATGAACTGGGCCACCTTCCGCGAATCTCTGCTGGGCGCCACGCGCCTGTACTGCATGATCGCGCTGATCCTCGCCGGGGCGGCCTTCCTCACGCTGAGCATGGGTTACATCGGCCTGCCGCGGCACCTGGCGTCCTTCGTCGCCTCGCTGGGTCTGAGCCCCTTCATGCTGATCGTGGCCCTGTCGGTGTTCTACATCATCCTCGGCTGCTTCCTCGACGGCATCTCGATGGTCGTTCTGACCATGGGCGTGATCCTGCCGACGGTGCAGGCGGCGGGCATCGACCTCGTGTGGTTCGGCATCTTCATCGTCATCGTGGTCGAAATGGCGCAGATCACACCGCCGGTGGGCTTCAACCTGTTCGTGCTGCAAGGCATGACGGGCAAGGAAATCACCTGGATCGCGCGCGTGACCATGCCCTTCTTCTTCCTGATGTGCGCGATGGTGCTGCTCCTGTGGTTCTTCCCGCAGATCGCCACCTGGCTGCCGGGGAAGATGTGATGGGCGTGCTGGCCCTGTGCATCGGCGCCTGCGCCGGCGCGCTGGCCCGGTGGGGCCTGTCGCTGTGGCTCAACCCGGGCGGCGCGATTCCCTGGGGCACGCTGGCGGCAAACCTCGTCGGCGGCTATCTCGTCGGGGTTTGCGTGGCGGTCTTCCAGGCCCTGCCCGAACTCGACCCCGTGTGGCGCCTGGCCCTGGTCACCGGCTTCCTCGGCGCGCTCACCACCTTCTCGAGCTTCTCGGCCGAGGTCGTGCTGATGCTGCAGGCCGAACGCTATGGTCTGGCGGCAGGCACCGCCGTGCTGCATCTGGCGGGTTCGCTGCTGCTCACCGTGCTGGGCATGAAGACCGTGGCGCTGGTGCTCACGCGCTGACGCAGGCGACGGCAACGCAGGCCAGCCCTGCGCAACGGCAGCGGCGACGCAGCGCCTCACACCTGCCCGGTCTGCACGGCCTGTGCGGCCAGGACGCGCGGCAGGTTGACCTCGATCCAGTCGGCCAGGCCGCGCACCTGCCCGGCCGCTTCGCGCCCCAGCGGCGTGAGGCTGTACTCCACGTGCGGCGGAACGACATCAAGCGCCCGCCGAGCCACCAGCCCATCGCCTTCGAGCCATTGCAGTGTCTGCGCCAGCATGCGCTCGCTCACGCCACCAATGGCGCGCCGCAGCTCGCTGAACCGATGGGTCCGCTGCTCCAGCACCATCAGCACCAGCACGCCCCAGCGGCTCGTGACGTGCTTGAGCACGTCACGCGACGGGCAGGCCTCGGCCAGCAGGTCGCCACGAAGCAGCTTGGCGGACAGCGCGCCGCCTGGCTCCCCGGCGAGCGAGGCAGAGGCGCCCGTTGCGGCAGGCGTCGCCCCGGAAGCATCCTGCAAAGCGCCTCGCCGGGGTGCCGCAGGCGCGGCTCCGACGGCCGCCGCGTGTCCGCCTGATGGGCGCACCGCCGGCGCTGACCGCTTGCGACGTGGCGCATCCATGCGCATGTCGATGGAGGACCAGGGGGAAACGGGAACTTTCATGTGTGCAGGCTCCAAGGCTCGGTTCTTCAGGCGAGGGCATTCCGCAGACGAAGGATGCAGACTCCGGTGCCGAGGTACTTACGTCCGTGTACGTACTTATAAAAAGTAAGCTTCAATCGTACAGTGCTTTCCCGACCCCAACAACCGGAGAATTTCATGACCTTCGCCATCACCGGCGCCACCGGCCAGCTCGGCCGCCTCGTCGTCCAGCAACTCCAGGCCCGCGTGCCCCCGTCCGACATCGTGGGCCTGGTGCGCAAGCCTTCCAAGGCGTCGGATCTGGGCGTGACGGCCCGCGCCGCCGACTACACCCAGCCGGCCCAGCTGGCCGCTGCGCTCAAGGGAGTGGACCAGTTGCTCCTGATCTCCTCCAGCGAGATCGGCCAGCGCGCCAGCCAGCACCGAAACGTCATCGAGGCCGCGCGCGCGGCCGGCGTGCGGCGCATCGTCTACACCAGCCTGCTGCATGCAGACACCTCGCCGCTGAGCCTGGCTGGCGAGCATCGCGAGACCGAGGCGATGCTCAAGGCCTCGGGTCTGGCTTTCACGATCCTGCGCAACGGCTGGTACACAGAGAACTACACCGGCTCGGTCCCCGCTGCCGTGGCCGGCGGCGCCGTCATCGGCAGCGCGGGCGACGGCCGGATCGCGTCGGCCGCGCGCGCCGACTACGCCGCCGCTGCCGTCGCCGCGCTCACCGGCACCGGCCATGAAGGCCAGACCCTCGAACTCGCGGGCGACACTGCCTGGACGCTTGCCGACCTCGCCGCCGAGATTTCGCGGCAGACCGGCAAGACCATTCCCTACAGGAACCTGCTGCAGGCCGAGTACGCTGCCGCGCTGGCCGGCTTTGGCCTGCCCGCCGGCCTCGCGGACGCCCTGGCGGCATGGGACGTGGACGCGTCGCGCGGCGCGCTGTTCCATGCGGGGCATGAGCTGTCCACGCTGATCGGCCGTCCGACCACGCCGCTTTCGGAATCGGTACGGCAGGCGCTGGCCTGAACAGGCACGGGCGTGCGCCGTGCTGGCGCTCAGCGCCGGGGCGCGCAGACCAGCACGCCCGGATCGTTGTGTGCGATCTCGCGCGTGTTCTTGGCCTGCGCCACATCCATGTCGCGCGGCAGCGTCACGCCGTTCTTCACCGCAAGGATCTCGGCCATGACGCTCACCGCGATCTCCGGCGGCGTCTTGCTGCCGATGTAGATGCCGATGGGGCCGCGCAGGCGCTGAAGACTTTCTTCGGTCTGCTCGAAGTGCTCGATCAGCCGGCGGTGGCGGATCTCGTTGTTGCGCCGCGACCCGATGGCACCCACGTAGAACGCGTCCGTCTTGAGCGCCTCCAGCAGCGCCAGGTCGTCGAGCTTGGGGTCGTGGGTCAGCGCCACCACGCAGCTACGCCGGTCCGGCCTGAAGGCCGTGACCACGTCGTCCGGCATGTCGGACACCACCGTGGCCCCTGCGACCGACCAGGCGCCGCGGTATTCCTCGCGCGGGTCGCACACGGTCACCGCGAAGCCGCTGAACAGCGCCATCGTGGCAAGGTACTCGGTGAGCTGGCCCGCTCCGATCAGCAGCATCCGGTACTCCGGGCCGAAGGTGTTGACGAGCATCTGCCCGTCCACGCGCAGCTCTTCGGGCGCCTGTGCGGGCGCCAGCGTCACCGCACCGTCCGCCAGCAGCACCTGCCGGCGCATGAGCTGGCCAGCCTCGAGCGCGCGCACGAGTGCGTCGAGCTGGCCGGCATCCGGGTCGTACTCGAGCAGCAGCTCAAGCGTGCCGCCGCAGGGCAGACCGAAGCGGTGCGCCTCGTCGGCGGTGATGCCGTACTTGACGAAGCCCGGTGGCCCCGAGGGGATGGCGTTGTGCGCGTCCTTGCCCGAATAGGCCTGCGTAAAGCGGTAGATCAGGTCGTCCTCGATGCAGCCGCCCGAGACCGAGCCGACCACCGCCCCGTCCTCGCACAGCGCCATGATGGAGCCGATCGGCCGGGGCGACGAGCCCCAGGTGCGCACCACCGTGGCCAGCAGCGCACGCCGGCCCGCACGCCGCCAGTCGCGCAGGGTTCGCAGCACCATGACGTCGAGGTTTTCCATGATGGGCCTCCTGGCTGCCGCTCAGCGAAGAAGGAGGATCGCCGCCAGGGCCAGCACTGCGGCACCCGCAGCCCAGGCCCACACGGGCACGCCCCCCCCAGTTGCGGACGTGCCTGGCGCGGACGTGCCCGTTGCAGACCCGCCGGCGCCCGTGTCGGCCGCCGCCTGGGCCGCATAGGCCTCGGGGTGCTGGCGCTGCATCTCCTCATCGAAGCGCTTGAAAAAGTCCTCGGCCATGGACTTGGCCGCGCCGTCGATCAGGCGCTGGCCGAGTTGCGCCACCTTGCCGCCCACCGACGCATGAACGACGTAGGCGAGTTCGCAGCCGCCGCCATTCGGCGTGAGCGTCACCTTGGCATTGCCCTTGCCGAAGCCTGCCGCCCCGCCCTGCCCGTCGAAGGCAATGGTGTAGCTCAGCGGCGCCACGATGTCCGACAGCGTGATCTTGCCGGAGAACTTGGCCGCGACCGGGCCGATCTTGACCGCGACGCCCACGGCGTACTGGTTCTCGCCCGTGGCCTCGACCTTGTCGCAGCCGGGGATGCAGCGCTTGAGCACCTCCGGGTCGTTGAGCGCGTCCCAGGCCTGTTGCTGGGTCACCGCGAGCTGGCGGCTGGCTTGCATGTCCATGTGAGATTTCCTTGTGATGCCTGTCTATCGTTTCATCAGGGCCGCGAGGCTGGCCGCCAGATCTTCCAGGCGGCTCAGATTGTGCACGGCCAGCATCCCATGCGCATGGCGGTGCAGAACAGCCGCACCGCGCGCGATGGGACTGTAGCCGTCAAACCGCAGCAGCGGGTTGAGCCAGAGCAAGCGCCGCGCGTGCAGGCGCAGCCAGGCCAGCTCGGCGTCGAGCGCCTGCGGCTCGCCAGTGTCCAGCCCGTCGGTGATCATGAGCACCAGCGTGCGCCGGCCCACCAGCCGGCGCGCATGGGCCTGCCGCAGCGTCGCGAGCGACTCGCCCAGCCGGGTGCCGCCCGCGAAGTCGGCGATCAGCGCGCCGGCTGCCGTGAGCATGTCGTCGGTGTCGGCCAGGCGGAACGCTGGCGACAGGTCGGTCAGGTGCGTGCCGAAGGCGAACACGTCGCGGCGCGGATGGCCGCGCGTGGCCGCATGCAGAAAGGCCAGCAGCAGCCGCGCATAGCGCTCCATCGAGCCCGACACGTCGACCAGAACCAGCAGGGGCAGCGGCTGCTGCACCCGCGCCAGGCGCGGCAGCCGCAGCAGTTCGCCGCCGCTTTGCGCGGCACGGTGCATCACGCCAGGCCAGTGGATGCGGGCACCGCGCGCACCGGGCCGGGTGCGGCGCGACGCCGTGCGCGGCATCGGCAGCGCGATGTCCCGGGCCAGCCGCTCCACGAGGCGGAACTCGCTGGCGCTGAGCGTGTTGAAGTCGGCGTGCTTGAGCACGCGCAGGTCGCTCGCGGTCATGGCGGCATCGAAGTCCACCTTGTCCTCCTGCGCACGCGGCTTGTCCTGGCCGTAAGCCTTCTGGGGAGACAGCGCCTCGCGCACGCGGGGCCGGCGCCTGGACGGCTCGGCCTTGCCCTCGGCACTGGGCAGCAGCTGCGACAGCAGCTTGTTGGCGACCTGCGGATCGCGAAAGTACACGTCGAACAGCTCGCGGAACACGCCGCGGTCCTGTTCGCGGCTGACCATGACTGCCTCGAGCGCGGCGCTCATGTCGTCCTTGCGGCCCACGCCCACCAGCAGCGCAGCCTCCTGCGCCAGCGCAATGCGGGCGCTGTCGAGCCGCACGCCCGCGCGGCGCAGCGCGCGGCCGAAGCCGGTGATGTTGTCCGCCAGCTTGCCCGAGCGCGCGTCACCGAGCTGCATGGCTCAGGCCGGCTCGTCGGGCCGCAGCAGGTCGGCCGCAAAGTCGCGCGTGAGCGCTGCGACGTCTTCGCGTTGCTTGAAGAGAATGCCCGCCGTGTCGGCGACGACCTCGGGGTCGACCGTGAGCGTGTCCAGCGCGACCAGGGCCTTGGCCCAGTCGACGCTCTCGGCAATGCCCGGCGCGCGCTGGAAGGCGTTGGCAAAGGGCTGGGTGCGAAGGCGGTGGACCACGTCCGCCACCTGCTGCGCCAGCGCGTTGCCGGCCTGCGGCACACGGGCCTGCACGATGGCCAGTTCGCGCTCGCGGTCTGGGTAGTCGAGCCAGTGGTACAGGCAGCGCCGCTTCACGGCATCGTTCAGCTCGCGCGTGCGGTTGCTCGTGAGCACCGTGACCGGCGGCACCGCTGCGCGCACCGTGCCCAGCTCCGGGATGCTGACCTGGAACTCGCCCAGGTATTCAAGCAGGAAGGCCTCGAAGGGCTCATCCGCCCGATCCACTTCATCGATCAGCAGCACCGCGCCGGGCGCGGGCGCCTGAAGGGCCTGCAGCAGCGGGCGGCGGATCAGATAGCGGTCCTGGTAGACCTCGCGCTCGATCTGCTCCGTGCTGGCTTCCAAATGGCGCGCCTCGGCGGCGCGCATGTGCAGCAGCTGTCCGGCGTAGTTCCATTCGTAGAGCGCCTCGCGCTGCTCCAGGCCGTCATAGCACTGCAGGCGTAGCAGCGCGCGACCGAGCGCAGTCGCCAGCGCCTTGGCCAGTTCGGTCTTGCCGACGCCGGGCTCGCCTTCGAGCAGCAGCGGCCGCTGCAGCTTCAGGGCGAGGTAGACGGCCGTGGCGAGGCGCCGGTCGGCAAAGTAGCCGACCGCCTGCAAGGCCGCGACCGTCTCGTCGACCGATGCGAACGCCGCCGTCAAGCCAGGGCCTGCGCCACCGCGCGCTGGGTCTGCACGCTGATCAGGTTGGCCCGGTAGGCCGCCGAGGCGTGGATGTCGCTCGACAGCTCGGACGGGTCCACCTTCACGCCCTTGACTGCGTCGGGCGTGAAGCTCTTGCCCAGCGCATCCTCCAGCCCCTTGTGACGGAACACGCCGTTGCCGCCACCGGTCACGGCTACGCGAACACCGGCATCGGTCTGGGCCACGAACACGCCGATCAGCGCAAAGCGCGAGGCCGGCTGCTTGAACTTCATGTAGGCGGCCTTCTTCGGGATCGGAAAGCTCACCGCCGTGATGATCTCTCCGTCCTGCAGCGCCGTGGTGAACATGCCCTGGAAGAAGTCGTCGGCCGCGATCTTGCGCTGGTTGGTGATGACCGTGGCCCCCAGGCCGAGCAGCGCGCTCGGGTAGCAGGCCGACGGGTCGTTGTTGGCCACCGAGCCGCCGATCGTTCCCATCGCGCGCACCTGCCGGTCGCCGATGTGGGCGGCCAGGTCCGCCAGCGCGGGAATCGCGGCCTTGACGTCGGCATTCGACGCCACGTCGGCATGGCGCGTCATGGCACCGATGACGAGGGCGTTGCCCTCTTTCTTCACGCGGGCCAGGTCCTTGACGGCGCCCAGGTCCACGAGCTGGCCCGGATCGGACAGGCGCAGCTTCATCGAGGCCAGCAGCGTCTGGCCGCCGGCCAGCAGCTTGCCGCCAGAGCCCGCCAGGCGGGCCGCGTCGGCCACGGAGGAAGGACGTTCGAAGGTGAATGCATACATGGTGTGTCTCCTTCCTGTTCTTACTTGGCAGCGGCCTGGATCGCGTCCCAGACACGGTTGGGTGACGCGGGCATGTCGAACTCGCTCACGCCCAGCGGCTTGAGCGCGTCGAGCACGGCGTTGATCACAGCCGGCGGCGAACCGATCGCGCCGGCCTCGCCGCAGCCCTTGGTGCCCAGCGGATTATGCGTGCACGGCGTGCAGACGGTGCCGATGTTGAAGGTCGGGAAGTCGTCGGCGCGCGGCATCGCGTAGTCCATGAAGCTGCCGGTCAGCAGCTGCCCGCTCTCGGGGTCGTACACGCAGTTCTCCAGCAACGCCTGGCCGATGCCCTGCACCAGCCCGCCATGCACCTGGCCCTCGACGATCATCGGATTGATGATGGTGCCGAAGTCGTCCACCGCCGTGAAGCGGTCGATGCGCACCACACCCGTCGCCGGGTCGACCTCGACCTCGCAGATGTAGGTGCCGGCCGGGAAGGTGAAGTTCGTCGGGTCGTAGAACGCGGTCTCGTTCAGCCCCGGCTCCAGCTTGTCGAGCGGGTAGTTGTGCGGCACGTAGGCGGTCAGCGCGACCTGGCCGAAGGGCACCTTCTTGTCGGTGCCCTTGACCGTGAACTCGCCATTGGCGAACTCCACGTCGGCGTCGCTCGCCTCCATCAGGTGGGCGGCGATCTTCTTGGCCTTGGTCTCGATCTTGTCGAGCGCCTTCATGATCGCTGCGCCACCCACGCTGATCGAGCGCGAGCCATAGGTGCCCATGCCGAAGGGCACGCGACCGGTGTCGCCATGGACCACGTCCACGTTCTCCACCGGAATGCCCAGCCGCGCGGCCACGACCTGGGCGAACGTCGTCTCATGGCCCTGGCCATGGCTGTGCGAGCCGGTGAACACCGTCACGCTGCCCGTCGGATGCACGCGCACCTCGCCGCATTCGAACAGGCCGGCGCGCGCGCCGAGCGCGCCCGCGATGTTGCTCGGCGCGATGCCGCAGGCCTCGATGTAGCTGCTGTAGCCGATGCCCCGGCGCAGGCCCTTGGCCTCGCTGGCCGCGCGGCGTGCGGCAAAGCCGGCCACGTCGGCCATCTTCTCGGCCTTGTCCATGCAGGCGCGGTAGTCGCCCACGTCGTACTGCAGGGCCACCGGCGTCTGGTAAGGCCAGCTGCTGATGAAGTTGCGCTTGCGGATCTCGTCCTGGCCCAGGCCCATGTCCCAGCCGCAGCGCGATACCAGCCGCTCCAGCAGGTAGGTGGCCTCGGGCCGGCCGGCGCCGCGGTAGGCGTCCACCGGCGCGGTGTTGGTGAACCAGGCGTCCACCTCGACGTAGATCTGCGGGCAGGTGTACTGCCCGGCCAGCAGCGTGGCGTACAGAATGGTCGGCACGGCGGTCGAGAAGGTCGACAGGTACGCGCCCAGGTTGGCGTCGGTGTGCACCCGCATGGCCAGGAACTTGCCATCCTTGTCCATGGCCATCTCGGCATGGCTCACGTGGTCGCGGCCATGGGCATCCGACAGGAAGGCCTCGCTGCGGTCGGCCGTCCACTTGATCGCGCAGTTGAGCTGCTTGGCCGCCCAGGTCAGCGCCACGTCCTCGGCATACAGATAGATCTTGGAGCCAAAGCCGCCGCCCACGTCGGGCGCGATCACGCGCACCTTGTGTTCGGGCAGGCCCAGCACGAAGGCCGTCATCAGCAGGCGCTCGACGTGCGGATTCTGGTTCGACACGTAGAGCGTGTACTCGTCGCTTGCGCGGTTGTAGGCGCCGATGGCCGCACGCGGCTCCATGGCGTTGGGCACGAGCCGGTTGTTGGTCAGGTCCAGCTTCGTCACATGCGCGGCCTTGGCGAAGGCCGCATCGACCTGCGACTTGTCGCCGATGGCCCACTTGTAGCAGTGGTTGTCGGGCGCGGCTTCGTGCAGCGCAGTGGCCTTGGCCGCGTCGGTCACGCGCACCACGGCGGGCAGCACGTCGTAGTCCACCTCCACCGCCTCGGCGGCATTGCGCGCCTGCTCCAGCGTGTCGGCCACCACCATGGCCACATGGTCGCCCACGTAGCGCACCTTGCCCTGCGCCAGGATCGGATGCGGCGGCTCCTTCATCGGCGTGCCGTCGGTGCTCGTGATCAGCCAGCCGCAGGGCAAGCCGCCCATCTTGCCTTCCACGTCCTTGCCGGTGAAGACCTTGGCCACTCCGGGCATGGCCTCGGCCTTGCTGACGTCGATGCCCTTGATCGCCGCATGCGCATGCGGCGAGCGCACGAACACCGCATAGCGCTGGTTCGGCAGGTTGATGTCGTCGGTGTAGTTGCCCGAGCCGGTGAGGAAGCGGTAGTCCTCCTTGCGCTTGAGCGACTCGCCGATGTGCGGGAGATTGGAAAAGTCGGATGCACCCATGATCTGGTTCTCCTTGGCGTTCAGGCCGAAGCCATGGCGGCCTGCCCTTGCTGGACGGCCTTGACGATGTTCTGGTAGCCGGTGCAGCGGCACAGGTTGCCTTCGAGCAGTTCGCGGATCTCGGTCTCGCTGGCCTGGGGCTTCTGGCGGCACAGGTCGACCGCGCTCATCACCATGCCCGGCGTGCAGAAGCCGCATTGCAGGCCGTGGCACTCCTTGAAGGCAGCCTGCATCGGGTGCATGGTGCCGTCGGCCTGGGCCAGGCCTTCGATGGTGGTGACTTCGGCGCCGTCGTGCTGCACCGCCAGGGTGTTGCAGGACTTGATCGCACGCCCGTTGAGCATGACGGTGCAGGCGCCGCACTGGGCGGTGTCGCAGCCCACGTGCGTGCCGGTGAGCTTCAGATGCTCCCGGATGGCCTGCACGAGCAGGGTGTTGGGGGCGACGTCAATGCGGGCAGCCTTGCCATTGACCTTGAGGTTGACTTGCATGCGGGTCTCCTGTGTGGGGGATGTTGTTGTCACGAACCTGCCCCATCCGCGCCTCTGGCGAGGGGAGGGTGCCGGCAAATTGTTGAACCATGCCGCAAGGGGCATCCTAGGCTAAACCCTAGTGCCGGCCGGACTTGCACGCGAAATTCTCAAAATGGAACAATGAGGGTGGAATCATCGCCATTAGCGACACCTTCACACCCCGCACACCATGACGAAACCCGCGCCCGGATCCGCGGCCGACCAGCGCCTGCTGCGCATCGAGCAGGCCCGCCAGGCGGTCATGATGGAAGGCCGCTCCATGACCGACACGCTGGTCGAGTCCTGGCTGGCCAGCAGCTGGATCGCGCGCTCCTGGCGCCGCTGCCTGGAGGCCGGCCAGCGGCCCGATCAGCGCGTGGGCTTCGACGTGATCGCGCCCCAGGCCATGCGCCGCGCCGAGGAGGCCAACCACAGCCTGGTGCAGGCCGCCAAGCCCGTGCTCGACAGGCTCGGCCGGGCCATCGCCAACACCCGCTACTTCGCGATCCTGACCGACGCGCAGGGCATTGTCATCGACGTGGGCGGCCCGATCGACCGCACCGACCGGCGCGCACAGATGATCACCCGGATCGGCGTGGACCTGTCGGAGCGCAGCGTGGGCACCAGCGCCATCGGCGCGGCGCTCACCGAGCTGCAGCCGGTGTGGCTGCACCGGGGTGAGCACTTCTTCCACGACACGAGCGTCTACAGCTGCGCCGGCGCGCCGCTGTTCGGGCCCGACGGCCGCTGCGTCGGCATGCTCGACCTCACCGGCATCGAAACCATGGAGCGGCCCGAGCTCAAGCACCTGGTCACCGAGTCGGCCCGCAGCATCGAGAACGCACTCACGCTGGGCCGACCGCACAAGCTGCTGGTGCGCCTGAACTGGCCCGGCCGCACGCTCGGCGACGACGGGGACGGGCTGATCTGCCTGGACGCCGACGGCTGGGTCACCGGCGCCAACCGCACGGCCCGGCAGATGCTCGCCCCGATCGCAGAGCCCAGCCCGGTATCCACCCACTGCAGCGAACTCTTCGCCATGCCCTGGGAGATGCTGTTCGACGCCGCACGCCGCCAGGCCCTGGGTGAAGCCACGCTCATGGAAGTGCCGCTGTGGTCGGGCCTGCGCCTGCACGCGTTGCCGCAGGCGCCGGGCCACGAAGCCGACGGCCCGCGCGGCCGCCGCGCGGGCGAAGGCCGCCTGCCGCTCAAGGACATCGAGTTCGCCCTCATCCGCAAGGCCGTCGACGACGCCAAGGGCAACGTCATGGAGGCCGCCCGCACCCTGGGCATCAGCCGCGCCACGGTCTACCGCAAGCTGGGGCAGGCCCGGCACAAGTGACCTCGATCTGTGACTTCGATCCGTGATTTCGATTCGCCAATACCCCTTTCCTTCTTCATGACCGATCCCCGTCCCTCCCCCACCCTGGTCGGCCTGGGCCGCATGGGCGCGAACATGGCGCGCCGGCTGGCCCGCGGCGGCTTCACCGTTCACGGCTTCGACCCCGCCCCCTCATCGCGCGAAGCGCTGGCGGCCGAGCCCGGCGTCGTCACCCATGACTCGCTCGCGGCCGCCGTCGCCGCGCAGCCCCGCAGCGGGCCGCGCATCGTCTGGCTCATGCTGCCTGCCGGCGAGCCCACTGCGGCCACGCTGCATGCGCTCGAGCCGCTGCTGGCGCCCGGCGACGTCGTCGTCGACGGCGGCAACACCAACTACCTGGACTCGCGTGCCCGCGCGGCCCACTGGCAGGCGCGCGGCGTGCACTTCGTGGACTGCGGTGTATCGGGTGGCGTCTGGGGTCTCGAAGGCGGCTACTGCCTCATGAGCGGCGGCGACGCGCAGGCTGCCGCGCTGCTGACGCCCGTCTTCCAGTGCCTCGCACCCGCGCCCGACCGGGGGTGGCTGCATTGCGGCCCGGCCGGCAGCGGCCACTTCACCAAGATGATCCACAACGGCATCGAGTACGGAATGATGCAAGCCTATGCCGAAGGCTTTGCCCTGCTGGCCGGCAACGAGGACATGGGCATCGACCTGCCCAAGGTCGCCGAGCTCTGGCGCCACGGCAGCGTCGTGCGATCCTGGCTGCTCGACCTCACCACCTCGGCGCTCGTCGATGCCAACGCGATGGAAAGCATCGCGCCCGTCGTCGCGGACTCCGGCGAAGGCCGCTGGACCCTGGACGAATCCATCCGCCAGGGCACGCCCGCACCCGTGATCGGCGCCGCGCTCATGGCGCGATTCACCTCGCAGGGCAAGGCCGACACCAGCAACCGCCTGCTGTCGCTCATGCGCAAGGGCTTTGGCGGGCACGCGACGGTGAGCAAGCCCGGCGCTTGAATCGCAGACGGTGAGCAAGACCGGCGCCTGAACCGCAGCCTCAGTCCGCGAGCGCGATCACCACGCTCGACGCATCGACCCAGGCCTGCACGCGGGCGCGGCTGCGCAGGCCGCTGGCCGGCCGGGCAAAGCCCACCCATTGCAGGCCGCCGGCCAAGGCCAGCGCCACCTCGTCACCCGCCTCCCCGCGCGAGACACGCGTCGCGCGGCCGGCCAGCAAGGTGCCGTCGCGCCGGGCGAAGTCCTTCAGGGCCTCGCCGTGCGCACGCACCTCCACCGCCGTCGCCTTGCACAGCGCCAGCACGGCCAGACCCGGTGTCAGGCCGAGCAGCTCGGCGCTCTCGCGCGTGATGCGTGAGGTAAGGCCGGCGCCGTCGGGCAGACGCAACGTCACGCGCGCCAGTTGCCCCGCGAGCGACACCGCCTCCACCGTGCACGGCAGCTGGTTGCGCATGCTGGTGCGGATCGACAACCGTGCCACGCCAGCCGACAGGCCGGCGAGATCGGCGAGGGCGGGGGCTTGCACGCCTGCGTTCGCTCCCATGCTCGCTCCTTGACCTGCTCCTTCACCCGTTTCAGGGTCTGCTTCATAGCCTGCGCCATTGCCGCCCATCGACGCTGCCGCCCGGACCGGACCGGCGCGCGTGCGTCCCGACCGCCCCTCGCCTTGTTCAGCGCGGCCGGCAGGCGCGCGGGCGGCACCGCCAGCGGCATGCCCTGCTGCAGGCGGCACCGTTGGCACCAGCGAGGCCAGCACGGCGCGGCGCGCGTGCGCCACCTGGCCCGCAGCCTGCAGCAGTTGGCGGCCCGCGTCCGTCAGCCGTGCGCCGCCACCGCCGGCGCCGCCGACCACCCGCTCCACCAGCGTCACGCCCGCCAGATTGGTCAGCGTGTCGATCGCCTGCCACGCCGCCTTGTAGCTCACGCCCGCTTCGCGTGCCGCCTGCGAGATCGAGCCACCCGCACCGATCAGGCGCAGGATTTCGATCCGCTTGTCAGCCGAGGCATGACCGAGCGCGCCGTCCCATGAGACTTTCTTCATGCCGGCATTCTGCACGCGCCGATGCGAGGGCGAACCCATCCACCGGTGCTAGACTTCCCGCTATTCCAATTTTGAATAGCGAAGGATTGCCCATGCTGCCTCCTGCCTCCGACCTCGCGGACCCGGTCCTGCGACATCGCACCGCCCGGTGGACCGATGCCGCATGGCAGGCTGGGCGGCAAGCCGCCCAGCGCTGGCGCGCCGGTCTGGTCATGCTGGCCTCGCTGGCGTTTGCGGCAGCTGCCGCGCCCGCAGGGGCGGGCGAGGTCCAGGTGGCGGTGGCTGCGAACTTCACCGCTCCCATGAAGCTCATCGCCGCCGATTTCGAGAAGGACACCGGCCACAAGGCCACGCTGGCCTTCGGCGCCACCGGCCGCTTCTACGCGCAGATCAAGAGCGGCGCACCCTTTGACGTGCTGCTCGCGGCCGACGACGAAACCCCTGCGCGACTCGACCGCGAGGGCGACACCGTACCGGGCAGCCGCTTCACCTATGCGACCGGCAAGCTCGTGCTCTGGTCCGCGTCGGCCGGCGTCGTCGATGACCAGGGCGCCGTGCTGCGCCAGGGAAACTTCCGCAAGCTGGCCATCGCCGCACCGAAACTCGCACCCTATGGCGCGGCCGCCGTGGAGGTGATGACCCGGCTCGGCCTGCAGACGCAGCTGGAACCTCGCCTGGTGCAGGGCGAGAGCATCGGCCAGGCCTACGGCTTCGTGCAGAGTGGCAACGCGGAGCTGGGGTTCGTCGCGCTGTCGCAGGTGATGGAGGGCGGGCGCCTGAAGGGCGGCTCGGCCTGGATCGTTCCCTCGAACCTCCACAGCCCGATCCGGCAGGACGCCGTCCAGCTCGTTCGCGCGCGCGACAACCCGGCCGCCGCTGCGCTGCTGGCCTACCTCCGGACCGACAAGGTGCGCGCGGTGATACGCTCCTTCGGCTACGAACTCTGAGCTCTGCGCATGTCCGACCCCGCCTGGAGCGCCCCCTGGAGCGCCATCACGCTGACGCTGCAGCTTGCGGGCCTGACCACGCTCATCCTGCTGGTTCTGGGCACGCCGCTCGCATGGTGGCTCGCCCGCACGGCGTCGCGCCTGAAGGGGCCGGTCAGCGCGCTGGTGGCGCTGCCGCTGGTCCTGCCGCCGTCGGTGCTGGGTTTCTACCTGCTTGTGTCCATGGGGCCCCAAGGCCCGGTCGGCCAGTTCACGCAATGGCTGGGGGTCGGCCTGCTGCCCTTCACCTTCACGGGCCTTCTGATCGGATCGGTCTTCTATTCGCTGCCGTTCGTGGTGCAGCCGATCCAGAACGCCTTCGAGGCCATCGGCCGGCGGCCGCTCGAAGCGGCTGCGGCGCTGCGCGCCTCGCCACTCGACAGCTTCTTTCACGTGCTGCTGCCGCTCGCACGCCCGGGTTACCTCACGGCCACCGTCATGGGCTTTGCGCACACCGTCGGTGAATTCGGCGTGGTGCTGATGATCGGCGGCAACATCCCCGGGCAGACCCGCACCGTCTCCGTCCAGATCTACGACCATGTGGAAGCCCTGGAGTATGCGCAGGCGCACGCGCTGGCGGCCGGCATGGTGGCGTTCTCGTTTGCCGTTCTGCTGGCGCTGTATCTGCTGAACCCGACCGGAGAGCGGCGATGGGCACGCTGAGCCCGCATCAAGCGCAGGGCCCGGGGGCAACGGGCCTGCAACCGTCCGGCCCGAACGCAGCCGGTCCGGCCGGCGATCTGCAGGTCGGCATCGATCTGCAGCGCAGCGGCTTCACGCTGGCGCTGGACCTGGTGCTGCCGGGTCGAGGCGTGACCGCGCTGTTCGGCCCCTCGGGCTGCGGCAAGACCACGACGCTGCGCGTCATCGCCGGTCTGGAGCGTGCAGGCCGGGCGCTGATCCGCGTGGACGGGCAGACCTGGGAAGACAGCGCAGCCCGCCTGTTCGTGCCCACGCACCGCCGTCCCCTGGGCTACGTCGCGCAGGACGCCGCCCTGCTGGCCCATCTGGACGTGCGCCGCAACATCGGCTTCGGCCTGCAGCGGGTCCCGCCGGCCCTGCGCCGCGTCTCGGTGGAGCAGGTGGTGGAGCTGCTGGGCATCGGCCACCTGATGGACCGGCACCCTGCCACGCTCTCCGGAGGGGAGCGCCAGCGCGTCGGCATCGCCCAGGCCCTGGCCACCAGCCCGCGCGTGCTGCTGCTCGACGAGCCCCTGGCTGCGCTGGACGCGTCGCGCAAGGCCGAGATCCTGCCCTACCTCGAACGCCTGCACGACGAGCTGGACATCCCGGTGCTGTACGTGAGCCACTCCGCCGACGAGGTGGCGCGGCTGGCCGATCATCTGGTGCTCATGGACCAGGGCCGAGCCATCGCCCACGGCCCCACGGCGGAGCTGATGACGCGCCTGGATCTGCCGCTGGCGCACGGCGACGCCGCAGCGGCCGTCGTGCAGGCCGAGGTGGCGGGCCACGACGACGCCTGGGCGCTTGCCGCCTATCGCTTTGCCGGCGGCGTGCTGCAACTGCCTGCGTCCGGTCGCTCACGGCCGACCGGCGCGCGCGTGCGCCTGCGACTGCAGGCCCGCGACGTCAGCCTGGCGCTTGCCCCGCCCTCCGGAACCAGCATCCTCAACATCTTTGCAGCCACGGTCACGGACATCGCGCCCGACAGTCCGGGCCAGGTCATGGTGGCGCTGGACGCCGGCGGCGCGCGCCTGCTGGCCCGGATCACGGCGCGGTCGGCCCATGCGCTGGGGCTCAGGCCCGGCCTGACCGTCCACGCACAGGTCAAGGGCGTGGCGGTGCTCGGCTGAGCCGAACCGCCCGGGCCGTCACGGCCGTGGCGCCCCGGCCAAGGCGCCCCGGCCGCGCGTGCGACAGGCGCCCCAGGCCGCGCCCGCAATAATCGGCCATGGTCAAAGCTCCTGCGGCGGCCGCCGGCCTGCGCCGGCAGGTCGTCGAATCGCCCTCCGCGCACGTGCAGCTGGCACTCGTTCACGTGCCGGGACCGCAGCACGACATCGAGGCCGAGCCCTATCTGCGGGTGAGCCTGAACATCGGGCCGAGTTTCGCGATCGACGTGATCGGCCCGCAAGGGCTCACCCGGCTTGCCTGCAAGCGCCACAGCCTGCTGATCATCCCGCCCGCGCGGCAGCTCACCCACCGGGCCGGCTGGGCGCAGCCGGCCGGGCAGGCCTATGTGCCGGTGGAGCTGGCCACGTTCCGGCTGTCGCAGGAGCTGGTCGCGCGCTGCGCGATGCTGCTGGGCCTGTCGCAGCGCCAGGCCCGCGTGGAGCATCAGATCGTGGCGACCGATGAGGTGCTGCGGCCGCTTGCCTATGCACTGCTCGCGCAGCTGCGCGCGGGCGCGCCGGACGGCGCGGTGGTGGTGGAGAAGCTGGCGTCGGCGCTGCTGGGCGCCCTCCTCGTGCGGCAGACACGCACCGGCCCCAAGGCCACCGCCCGCGCGATGGACAAGGCGCTGGCCCACATCGAAGCGCGCCTCGGCGAGCGCGTCAGCCTCGACGAACTGGCCGCCGCCGCCGGCATGAGCCGCTTCCACTTCTGCCGGGTCTTTCGCGCGCAGATCGGCAGCACGCCGCACCAGTACATGCTGGAGCGGCGCATCGAGCTGGCACGGCGTCTGCTGTGGACGCCCGGCGCCGACGGCACGACGCTGCCCGCCGTGCTCGACGTCGCGCTGGCCTGCGGCTTCACCTCGGCCAGCCATTTCTCGGCGCAGTTCCGCCGGCATGCCGGCAAGTCGCCGGTGCAGTGGCAGCGTGCGCGGCCCGCGTGAGACGCGGCCGGCGCAGGCGGGCAGGCAAGGGTAAATCCTGACTGCCACAGCGCAATCCGCCGCAACTGCGGGCCGGTCTGCGCAAGTTCACGACAGACGCAAATGACGCCGGAGCCGATCATCGCGCGGCACTTCGTCCCCTCCCTCACGGCACCTTTTCATGCACTCTGACGAGCCCGTCCTGTCAGCCAGCGAACGCGCCGCCATCGATGGCGACCCCTGGTTCTCCTCCCTGTCACCCGCGCTGCGGCACGACATTCTGCGGCGCAGCCACGTGCGGCGGTTCCGCCACGGCGAGACGCTGTGCGCGCGCGGCGACGAGGCGCTCGACTGGAGCGGCGTCGCACGCGGCGCAGTGCGCGTGAGCGGCCGCACGCCGGGCGGCAAGCACGTCACGCTCAGCTACGTGCAGCCGGGCGCCTGGATCGGCGACGTCGCGATCTTCGGCGGCGGCGAGCGCACGCACGATGCCAGTGCCTGTGGCGACACCACGCTGGTGTCGGTCTCGCGCGAGGCCTTGCGCGACATCCTGGCCGAGCACGTCGAGCTGTATGAAGCCCTGCTGCGGCTCAACGCATCGCGACTGCGCCACCTGTTCTCGCGCGTGGAGGACCTGAGCGCGCTGCCGCTGCGCGCGCGCCTGGCAAAGCAGCTGCGCAGTCTCGTGCGGTCGCACGGCATCCCGGTGCGCAGCGGCGCCGACGAAGTGCGCATCGGCCTGCATCTGGCGCAGGAAGAGCTGGCGCGTCTGCTGGGCGCATCGCGTCAGCGGGTGAACATGGAGCTCAAGGTGCTGGAACGCCACGACGCCATCCGCATCCAGACCGGCGGCGTCGTGGTGCGCAGCAAGGAAGCGCTGGCGCGCTTCCTGCCCTTCGGCGGCTGAGCCTGCGGCCCATCCAGCCGGCTTACTTGACGGCGCCGGCGTTCGGGAAGAACAGCTGCTCGCCGCCGATCTTGTAGGAGGCGATCACGGCCTGACCGGCGGGCGACACGATCCAGTCGACGAACTTCTGGCCTTCGGCGGTCTTCACGTGCGGATGCCGGGCCGGGTTGACGAGCATCACGCCGTACTGGTTGAACAGACGTGTATCGCCTTCGACGAGAACCGCGAGGTCGCCGCGGTTCCTGAAGTTCAGCCAGGTGCCGCGATCAGCGAGCACATAGGCACCGCTGGAGGCACCGATGTTGAGCGCCGGGCCCATGCCGCAGCCGCATTCCTTGTAGCCCGTCCCCTTGGCCGCTGCCAGTCCCGCCTGGTTCCAGTAGCGCAGCTCGGCCGCGTGCGTGCCGCTCTTGTCGCCACGCGAGATGAAGCCCGCCTGGCTCGCGGCGATTTTCTTCAGCGCCTCGACGATGTCCTTGCCCTTGGTGCGTGCCGGGTCGGCCGCCGGGCCGACGAGGATGAAGTCGTTGTACATGACCGGGAAGCGCTTGACCGCGAAGCCCTCGGCCACGATCTTCTCCTCGGCGGCCTGGTCATGCACGAACAGCACGTCGGCGTCGCCGCGCCGCCCCATGTCCAGCGCCTGGCCGGTGCCCACGGCCACGACCTTGACGTCGATGCCCGTGGCCTTCTTGAACTCGGGCAGCAGATGGCCGAACAGCCCCGACTGTTCGGTGGACGTGGTGGACGCCACGGTGATGTTCTGCGCGCCGGCGCCGAAAGCGGCGGCGGACATCAGGACGGCGAGGGTGAAACCGCGAAAGCTCATATCGATTCTCCTTTGACGAATAGACGAGCCGCTTCCGGCAGCGGCCCATTGAAAAACTCGTGCACCGGCAGGTCCGCCACGATGCGGCCCTGCTCCAGATACATCACCCGGCTGGCCAGGCGCTTGACCTGGCCCAGGTTGTGGCTGCTGAAGACCATGGTCAGCGGGCCGCCAGGCGCGCTCTGGCCAGGTACAGGGCCGCCGTGTGCGCTCAGGCCGGCAGCAGGGCCGCCGGGCTCGCCCTGCCCCGCAGCGAAATCCGCCATCAACGCCTCGACCTCGCGCTTGGCCGGCGGGTCGAGGCTGGCGGTCGGCTCGTCGAGCAGCAGCACGTCCGGGCGCAGGGCCCAGGCCCGCGCCAACGCCAGGCGCTGCTGCTGACCGCCTGACAGGGTGCGTGCGTTGCGCGGCGCCAGATCGCTCAGACCCACGCGTTCGAGCGCGCTCGCCGCCGCCGCCTGCGCCGCGCTCCAGCGCGTGCCGCGCAGCCACAGCGCCAGCGCCACGTTGTTGCGGGCCGAGGTGCGCAGCATGTGCGGGCGCTGGAACAGCATCGCCTGACGCGCCGTGCGGTCCTGCACCCGCGTGCCCGCCGAGGGTTCGAGCAGGCCGTGCAGCAGGCGCAGCAGCGTGCTCTTGCCACTGCCATTGGCGCCCACCAATGCGAGGCGCTCACCGGCGGCGATGGTGAGGCTGGCCTGGTCCAGCGCCAGCACGGGGCCGAAGCGCACGCTCGCGCCGGTGAGCTGGAACACCGTGCTCATGCGGGCCAGCCTTCGCCGGCAACCTGCGCGCACGGCCGGTTCATGCGACCAGCCCCCGGGTAGCGTGGCTGACACTGCCGTCGACCCGCTCGCGCCAGCGGCGCACAAGAGAAATGGCGGCATTGAGCAGCAGCACGACGGCCAGCAGGATCAGGCCGAGGGCCAGCGCCAGCGGCAGGTCGCCCTTGCTGGTTTCCAGCGCGATGGCCGTGGTGATGACGCGCGTGAAGCCGTCGATGTTGCCGCCGACGATCATCACCGCCCCCACCTCGGACACGGCGCGGCCGAACGCGGCGATGAGCACGGTGAGCAGCGCATAGCGCTCGTCCCAGGCCAGCAGCAGGCTGCGCAGCGGCGCCGCCGCGCCCAGGGAGCGCAGCTGCTCGCCGTGGGCGCGTTCGGCGTCTTCCACCACCTGGCGCGTCAACGCAGTGACCATGGGCAGCACCAGGATGGCCTGGGCCAGCACCATCGCCTTGAAGCTGAACAGCCAGCCCAGCGAGCCGAGCGGGCCGGTGCGCGACAGCAGCAGGTAGACCACCAGGCCGACCACGACCGAGGGCAACGCGAGCAGCGTGTTGAGCACGGTGAGCAGCGCGTCGCGGCCGGCGAAGCGCGACACGCCGATCCAGGCACCCAGCGCGAGGCCGAAGCCGCAGGCCAGCAGGCAGGCCGTCGCGCTCACGCCGATGGAGCGGCCGACGATGGCCATGAGGACCGGGTCGAGGGAGGTGATGAGATGCAGCGCTGTGCTCGCGCTTTCGGTGAAGGTGTTCACGCGCCCGATGGTAGGGGCGCGGCAATGTCCCCGCATCGGGACAGGCGAGCTATGAAGTCGTGTGCATAGGTCGCGCACTGCGCTGCGCGCGGTGCGTCATACTCCGGCACCGTGCACAAAGTTGAACTCTCGTACTCGCTGGGCGGCCGGCGCAGCGGCGACTCGCTGATCCGCAACCCGCTGATGGACCTGCTCACCGCGGTGCGGGAGCGCGGCTCGATCTCGGCCGCGGCGGCGTCGCTCGGGCTGTCGTACCGCCACGTCTGGGGCGAACTCAAGCGCTGGGAGCAGACCCTGGGCCACACGCTGATCGTCTGGGAGAAGGGCCAGCCAGCCCGCCTTTCGGAATTCGGCGACAAGCTGCTGTGGGCCGAGCGCCAGGCCCAGGCGCGCCTGGCTCCGCAGATCCAGGCACTGCACGCCGACCTGGAGCGCGCGTTCGCCATGGCCTTCGACGACAGCACCCACGTGCTGACCTTCTACGCCAGCCACGACGATGCGCTGGCGCGCCTGCGCGAGCACGCTGCGGCCGTGGCCCGGCTGCACCTGGACATCCGCTTCACCGGCAGCGTCGACGCGATCAGCGCGCTCAATGAGGGCCGCTGCGTGATGGCGGGCTTTCACACCCGCGACAACCCGCCGCGCGGCTCGCTTGCCGAACGCACCTACAAGCCCCTGCTGCAGCCGGGCCTGCACAAGGTGATCGGGTTTGCCCAGCGGACGCAGGGCCTGATCGTGGCGCGCGGCAACCCGCGCGGCATCGACTCGATCGGCGCGCTGCGCCAACCGCAGCTGCGCTTCGTCAACCGCAGCATCGGCACGGGCACGCGCGTGCTGCTCGACGAGCTGCTCGCGCAGGACGGACTGTCACCGGCCGACATCGACGGCTATGCGCAGGTCGAGTCGTCGCACGCGGCCGTGG
>JBGAIH010000030.1:0-67571 GCA_044225675.1 Burkholderiaceae bacterium | reverse complement strand
CTCGGGGCAGCCGCGGAGGTTCTCGCGCAGCGCCTGCATCACGGGCGGGCCAAGTACCGGGTCCAGAGCCCCGATGGCCATCAGGCTCTGCCCCGACCAGTCCTGCCGCCAGAACTCGCGCGCCCGTCGCGAGACTTCGGCGCCGTCGCTGTCGGGCGCCTCGGGAACCATGGGCGGAAACGCACGCAGTGCAGCGCGATGCCCCCGGTCCGGAAACGGCGCGTTGTAGGCGGCGCACTCTTCGGGCGACAGATGCGGATTGCCCCGCGCGAACAGGCGGGCAACATCGAACTCGGGGTTCTTCGCGCACATCTCGCGCCACGCCAGAAATCCGGGCGACAAGGGTTCGTCGCCGGTCGCGAGGGTCGTGTTCATCACCAGCAGGCCGCGGTAGCGCACCGGCGCCTCCATGGGCAGCGTGAGCCCCAGCAGCCCTCCCCAGTCCTGTACAACCAGCACGACGCGGCGCAGGTCGAGCCTTTCGACGAACTCCAGCAGAATGCGGCGATGCCAGCCAAAGCTGTGGACGGCATCCTTCTTGGGTTTGTCGCTGCGACCGAATCCCGGCATGTCGGGCGCAACGATGCGGCCGCCTGCCGCCAGGAAGACCGGGATCATGCGGCGGTAGAGGTAGCTCCATGCCGGGTTGCCATGCAGGCACAGCCAGGTGAGCGGCGCGTCGGCCGGGCCTTCGTCGAGGTAGTGCATGCGCAAGCCGCCCAGCGCGGGCAGGTCGGCGAGGTAGCGTGGCTGCCAGGGAAAGCCCGGCAGATCAGCAAAGCGCTCGTCGGGCGTGCGCAGCGCATCGTCGCGCACCGGTTGTGCATTCATGCGTGCCTCCTCGCGCCGTGCGCGAAAAAAATCCCCGAGCAGGGCGCGGCAATCCGCGCCGCACACGCCGCCCTGCACCCGGGTCTGATGATTGAGCGTGCTCTCGCCGAACAGATCGACGACCGAGCCGGCGGCCCCGGTCTTGGGGTCCGCAGCGCCGTAGACCACCCGCGCGATCCGGGCGTGGAGGATGGCCCCCGCACACATCGGGCAAGGCTCGAGCGTCACATACAGTTCGCAGCCATCGAGCCGGTAGTTGCCCAGCGCCTGCGCGGCCGCCCGCAGCGCCACCACTTCGGCATGCGCGGTCGGATCGCTCGCGCCCACGGGCGCATTGCGGCCGGTGCCGATGACCTGGCCGTTGCGCACCACCACCGCACCCACCGGCACCTCGCCGGCTTCGGCCGCCTCGCGGGCCTGGGCCAGCGCCAGCGCCATGAACGCGTCGTCGCTCATGTCCGCAGGCCGAGGCGGTCCATCCAGCCTGCGAGCGCCTGTTCGTCGGGCGTGCCGGCGGCATAGGCCGCCTTCATCGCTGCATGGGCCTCCGGGCGGTGCTGGTTGAGCTTGAGCTTGCACTGCAGGTCGATCACCCGCAGCTCGAAGCCGGTGATTCCTGCCAGCATCTTGTGGGCGAAGGTCTCGCCCAGGTCGCGCCACTGCTGCGCGTAAGCCGGCTCATGGTCCGCGATGAGCGACTTGAGCAAACGATCCTTGGCCTCGGGCTCCTCGACGAGCGAGGCCTCCACGGTGCAGTGCACGGCCAGGTAGTTCCAGGTCGGCACACGGGCGAGGTCCGGGTAGACCGAGGGCGACATGTAGGCATGCGGCCCGAGAAAGGTCACCGTCGCGCGTGGGCGCTGCCGAAGGTAGCGCCAGTGGGGATTGGGCTTGGCCACATGGCCCAGCAGCGTGATGCCGATCGGGTCGGCTCCTCCGGCGCCATGGTCCGCGACCGCCAGCGGCAGATGGGTCACGAAAGGCAGCCCGTCGTCGTCGACACTGATCAGGCTGGCAAAGGCGTGGTCGCGCATCAGGTCGAGCGCAATGCCACGGTCGGCGGAGCGGAACTGGGGCGGCAGGTACATGGCGCCGATTGTGCACGCTGCGCCGCGTTCGCGCTGCCTGTCGGGCCGGCCGTAAAAACGGCGACACTCTGGCCATCGACCATGCAGAACCTGCTTTTTGACGACGCCGAGCCGGGGCCCGAAGAGGGAGGCGCGGCGCAGCCCAAGCCACCCAGGGTTGACGGGGTGCACGCGCAGGACCGAGGCGCCAGCGCCGAGCGGTCGACCGCGCCTGCGCGCGCGGACGCCAAGGTTGCGTCAGCCGCGCACGACCCCGAACTCATGGCATTGGCGAACGCTCTGCCGCGCGGTGTGTGGCTGGGCAGCTCCACCTGGACCTATCCGGGCTGGGAGGGCTTCGTCTGGGACCGTGCCTGCAGCGAGTCCGTCCTGTCGCGTCATGGCCTGCCTGCCTACGCCGCGCATCCGCTGCTCCAATGCGTCTGCCTCGACCGGTCCTTCTACCGGCCCCTGTCGATGAGCCAGTACGCCAGCTTCGCGGCCCAGGTGCCCGCGGACTTCCGGTTCATCGTGAAGGCGCCGAGCCTGGTCACCGACGCGCTCGTGCGCGGAGAAGGCGGGCGCGGCCTGCAGGCGAATCCGGCGTTCCTCGATCCCGCGCTCGCCATTCAGGAGTTCGTGCAGCCCGCGATGGAAGGCCTTGGCAGCAAGATCGGCGCTCTCGTTTTCCAGATCAGCCCCTTGCCGGGCTCCCTGCTTGGCCAGATGCCTGTGTTGTTCGAGCGCATCCGCGCCCTGCTCGCCGCCCTGCCCTCGATCCGGACGGTCGCGCCCGGCGGGGCCATCGCGGTGGAAGTGCGGGACCCGGCCTTCATCCGCCCGGAGTTCGCCGACGTCCTGCGCTCGACCGGCGCCACCTTCTGCCTAGGCCTGCACGCCAAGATGCCACCGCTGGAAGATCAGTTGCCGATGCTGCGGGCGCTGTGGCCCGGCCCGCTGGTCTGCCGCTGGAACTACAACCGCATCCACGGCGCCTACGGGTATGAGGATGCCGAGAAACGCTACGCGCCCTACGACCGCATCGTCGACGCCGACCCCGCGACCCGCCAGGCCCTGGCGCGCGTGATTCGCGGCGTGGCGGGCGCCGGCCAGCCTGCCTATGTGGCCATCAGCAACAAGGCCGAAGGCTCGGCGCCGCTGTCGGTGGTGGAACTGGCGCGGGAGGTGGTGCGCGGGACGGTGTGAGGCTGCGCAAGGCCGCAGGGCGCTGGGGCCGTGGGGAGCGCTGCCGTCGGCGCGGGTGCCGTCAATCCCACTCGATAGTTTCCGTGGCCCGGAAACCCGCATGAACACGAGCGTCTAGGGGCCGGGTCAACGCGCTTTGCCGGCACTTCTACCGTCACACCGACTCTGCGGATCAGTAGTCCCAATTTTCATGCCGGACCGGCAGGGCGTTCAATTCGCGCCGTCGATCCTCCCACTCAGGCAGGAACGTACGCATCAGCGCCTTGAAGCGCTCGTTGTGGGTGGGTTCCAGCAAATGGACCAACTCATGGACGACGATGTACTCCAGGCAGCCCAGAGGCTTCTTGGCCAGTTCGGTATTGAGACGGATCGACCGTCGGGCAGGCGAACAGCTCCCCCATTTCGTCTTCATGTGCTGGACGTGAAGACGCGGCGTATCCAGCCCAAGCGTGCGGCTCCACCCCGCGACCAATGATCTGGCACGCTCGCGCACCTGATCACGATACCAGCGGGAAAGCACGGCCTCCCGCGCTGTCAGGCCAGCGCCTTGTTTCACAGCCAACACCAGCGTGCGGTGTCGGAGCGTCACCGTCGGCGCGCCGTCGGTCTCCACCAGCTTGAGCAGGTAGCGGCGGCCCCAGAGGTAGTGCCGCGTCAGCCACCTTCAGCAACAGCGAACCCGAGCCGCAGGTCGGGTCGTACACGGTGGTCTGGTGCGTGGTCGGCGCGGTGGCGATGCCCAGCACCGCCGCGATGACGCGGCTCACCTCGGCCGGCGTGTAGAACTGGCCCTTGCTCTTGCCACTTTCGGTGGCGAAGTGCTGCATCAGGTACTCGTAGGCGTCGCGAATCGCATCCACCGTGGTGCCGATGGGCGCGGCACGCGTCTGCACGAGGTCGATGTCCTCCGAGTAGCGCAGCGCTTGCTTGAACAGCAGCTTGTGCATGGCGGTGCCCCCACGAAAGGCGAGCTTGCCTTCGAGCGCTGGCGAGGAAAACAGATCTCACAAAGCACGGCAGATGATCAGGTCCTGTTCCACTTGGCGCAGATCGGGCCACGGGGCATGGGCGCGCCATGCCTGGATGTAGGCCAGCGGGATCATGTGTCGAGTTCCACCGCGTCATTGATCAGCAGCTTCCAACGGGCAACCTTTTCGGCCGCCTCCGCCAGCGCCGGGATGAGCGGCTTGACCGCCGGGTCCAAAGCCACAAAGGTCTTGGCCTTGCTGGCTTGCGCCGCAAGCGCATCCGAGGCCTTGGCGTGTCCTGCCAGCTCCAGCAGATAACCCAGCCGGCGAACAACCGAGCCCTCATACGCCAGGGCAAGCTGGGCAAGTCGGCGCGGATCAGCCTTGCCACCGATGTTCTTTGCGATTTGCGCCACTCCGTTGACGCCACCCGCGTCGTGGAGATATCGGGCGCAGTCGAGCAAGGTCAGCTCGACACCAGCCACCTGAGCATAGCCAGCAGGCGTTTTCAAACGATCCAGGAATTCGGGCCGGTTCACGGCAGAAAAAACCTGCTCGCTCTGAAACAGGAACTGTAGGCGGTGACGCCCGATGTTCAGATCACGCAACTGTCTGGGCACCACGACCTGGAACACCATGGCGGCTTGATGGGACGCACCATGCCAGGCTGCAGCCCTGAACAGCGACACCCGATAGTCCAGACCTTGATGCCGCAGCAACGGGCCGATCCATTGCGCCGGGTCGGGGGCACCCGCAAACCGGTCTTCCGGCCGCAAGATCAGATAAAAGCCGCGGCGTGGGTGCGCCAACTTGGCCTTCTTCACAAGCCGCAAGGCTGAAGCAGCGAATGCGGACTCGCCGGCACCCAGCGCTGCACGAGCTTCTTCACTGGTGAAGAAGCTCGTGCCATCAGCCAATTTTTGGTCGACGAAGGATTCGAGACGAAGCATGCCGAATCATATGCAAAATCGAATGAAATTCGTCGTTTTTTGCATACGACTAGGGTTACTCCCACTCGATCGTCGCCGGCGGCTTGCTGCTCACGTCGTAGGTCACGCGGTTGATGCCGCGCACCTCGTTGATGATGCGGCTGGACACCTTCTTGAGCAGCGCGTACGGCAGCTCGGCCCAGTCGGCGGTCATGAAGTCGCTGGTCTGCACGGCGCGCAGCGCGACGACGTAGTCGTAGGTGCGGCCGTCGCCCATGACGCCGACGCTCCTGACCGGCAGGAACACCGTGAAGGCCTGGCTGGTGAGGTCGTACCAGGTCTTGCCGGAGGGCTCGTCGCGGAAGTTGCGCAGCTCCTCGATGAAGATGGCGTCGGCCCGGCGCAGCAGGTCCGCGTACTCCTTCTTCACCTCGCCCAGGATGCGCACGCCCAGTCCCGGCCCGGGGAACGGATGGCGGTAGACCATCTCGGCCGGCAGGCCGAGCGCCACGCCCAGCTCCCGCACTTCGTCCTTGAACAGGTCGCGCAGCGGCTCCAGCAGCTTGAGCCCGAGCTGTTCGGGCAGGCCGCCGACGTTGTGATGGCTCTTGATGGTGACGGCCTTCTTGCTCTTGGCGCCGCCCGATTCGATCACGTCGGGGTAGATCGTGCCCTGGGCCAGCCACTTGGCGCCCTTGGCGCCGGCGCTCGTCAGCTTGGCTGCCTCGGCCTTGAACACGTTGACGAACTCCGAGCCGATGATCTTGCGCTTGGCCTCGGGGTCGCTCACGCCCGCCAGCTTGCCAAGAAAGAGTTCGCTCGCGTCCACGCGGATGACTTTGGCGTGCAGCTTGCCCACGAACATGTCCATGACCAGGTCGCCTTCGTTCAGGCGCAGCAGGCCATGGTCCACGAACACGCAGGTCAGCTGGTCGCCGATCGCCCGGTGAATGAGTGCGGCTGCCACCGACGAGTCCACGCCGCCCGACAGGCCCAGAATGACTTCCTCGTCGCCCACCTGCCGGCGGATCGCCTCCACCGCCTCGGCGATGTGATCGCGCATGACCCAGTCGGGCTGCGCGCCGCAGATGCCCAGGACGAAGCGCTCCAGGATCGCCTTGCCCTGTGTGGTGTGGGTGACCTCGGGGTGGAATTGCACGGCGTAGTAGCCGCGCTCTTCGTCGGCCATGCCGGCGATGGGGCACGACTCGGTGCTGGCCATGAGCTTGAAGCCCGGCGGCATCTCGACCACGTTGTCGCCGTGGCTCATCCAGACGTGCAGCATGCCGTGGCCCTCGGGCGTGGCGTAGTCCTGGATGCCGTCGAACAGCTTCGTGTGGCCTCGCGCCCGGACCTCGGCATAGCCGAACTCGCGCTTGTGCCCGCCCTCGACCTTGCCACCGAGCGCGTGCGCGATGGCATACATGCCGTAGCAGATGCCCAGGACCGGGATGCCCAGCTCGAATACCGCCTTGGGCGCGCGCAGGGTTTCGTCCTCCCAGAGGCTGGCGTGGCTGCCCGACAGGATCACGCCCTTGAGCCGGCCGTCGCCGGCATGCTCGCGCACCCAGTCGTCGGTGACGTCGCAAGGATGGACCTCGCAATAGACATGCGCCTCGCGCACGCGCCGCGCGATCAGCTGCGTGACCTGCGAGCCGAAGTCGAGAATCAGGATTTTGTCGTGCTGCATGTCGCTCAATCGGCCCGGTAGTTCGGCGCTTCCTTGGTGATCTGCACGTCGTGGACGTGGCTCTCGCGGATGCCTGCGGAGGTGATCTCGACGAACTCGGCCTTGTTCTTCATGTCCTCGACCGTCGCGCAGCCGCAGTAGCCCATGGCAGCCCGCAGGCCGCCGGCCATCTGGAAAACGATGGAGACCATCGAGCCCTTGTAGGGCACGCGGCCTTCGATGCCCTCGGGAACGAGCTTGTCGGCGTTCGGATTGCCGGTGCTCGACTCCTGGAAATAGCGGTCGGCACTGCCCTGCTGCATGGCGCCGATGCTGCCCATGCCGCGGTAGCTCTTGTAGCTGCGGCCCTGGAACAGCACGATCTCGCCCGGCGCTTCCTCGGTGCCCGCGAACATGCCGCCCATCATGACGGTGCTCGCGCCTGCAGCGATCGCCTTGGCGATGTCGCCGGAATAGCGGATGCCGCCATCGGCGATCAGCGGCACGTCCGTGCCCTTGAGCGCGGTGGCCACGCTGTCGATGGCCATGATCTGCGGCACGCCGACGCCAGCGACGATGCGGGTGGTGCAGATCGAGCCCGGGCCGATGCCGACCTTGACGGCGTCGGCGCCGGCCTCGGCCAGCGCGAGAGCGGCGGCGCCGGTGGCGATGTTGCCGCCGATCACGTCCACCTGCGGGTAGTTCTGCTTGACCCAGCGCACGCGTTCGATCACGCCCTTGCTGTGGCCGTGCGCGGTGTCGACCACGATGGCGTCGACGCCGGCCTTGACGAGCAGCTCGACCCGCTCCTCGGTGCCTTCGCCCACGCCGACCGCGGCGCCCACGCGCAGGCGGCCGCGGGCGTCGCGTGCGGCATTGGGGAAGCTGGTCTGCTTGGTGATGTCCTTGACGGTGATCAGGCCCTTGAGTTCGAAGCTGTCGTTGACCACCAGCACGCGCTCCAGGCGGTGCTTGTTGAGCAGCGCCTTGGCGTCATTGAGCGAGGCCGTCTCTGGCACCGTGACGAGCCGCTCGCGCGGCGTCATGATGGCGCTGATGGGCAGGTCCATGCGGCTTTCGAAGCGAAGGTCGCGGCCCGTGACGATGCCGACCACCTTGCCGCCGTCGACCACCGGGAAGCCCGAGATGCCCAGCTGCTCGCTCATGGCCGTGACCTGGCGAACCGAATGCTGGGGGGTCATGATCACCGGGTCGCGCAGCACGCCCGACTCGTAACGCTTGACCTTGCTGACCTGAGCCGCCTGCTCCTGCGGCGTGAGGTTCTTGTGGACGATCCCGATGCCGCCCTCCTGCGCGATGGCGATCGCCAGGCGCGCTTCCGTCACCGTGTCCATGGCGGCAGACACCAGCGGCAGGTTCAGGGTGATGTTTCGGGAGAGGCGGGTCGCGAGGGAGGTGTCCTTGGGAAGGACCTGGGAGTACGCCGGCACCAGCAACACGTCGTCGAAGGTGAGCGCTTTTCCTAAGAGGCGCATGTCAAAGCTCCAAAAAAACGATTGTACCCGCGTGGGACTGGGACTTACCCGGAGGCTCTTTCGCGCAGGCCCGGCACAGCGCGGGGCATTCCGTGACCGATTGCGCCAAAACAGCGCTGCGGATGTTGAACTGTGGCGCGCCGGCGCTACACTGCGCCCATGAAGCTGTCCCGCTCCGCCACCTTCGTCCTGGCCCTGACGCTGTCGCTGTCTGCGTCAGCCCAATGGCAATGGGTCGACAAGACCGGCCGCAAGGTCTTCAGTGACCAGCCGCCCCCGGCGGACATCCCCGACAAGAACATCCTCAAGCAGCCCACGGGCAAGCGCGCGATGGTGCTTTCACCGGCAGCACCCGCGTCGGCGGCCAGCGCGCCGGCGCAGGCTGCGGCCAGTGCGCCCCGCCTGACTGGCAAGGACCCTCAGCTCGAAGCCAAGAAGAAGCAGGCCGAGCAGGAGGAAGCCGCCAAGAAGCAGGCCGAGCAGGAAAAGATGGCAGCCGAGCGCGCCCAGAACTGCGAGCGGGCCAAGGTCAACATCAGCACGCTGCAGTCAGGCCGTCGCATTGCGCAGAACAATGCCCAGGGCGAACGCGAGTTCCTGAGCGACGACGCCAAGTCAGCCGAGATCCGGCGCAACCAGGAAATCGTCGACCGCGACTGCGGCGCTCCCAAGAAGGCAGTCTGAGGCAGTCCGTTGAAGGGCGGCGCCTTCTGGCCGACCACCAGCGCGGCACCAGGCGGCCCACGCCTCCCCAGTAGCCTCCCCTAATAGCCCCCCCTAGTAGCCGGCCTTGGCGCCGGCTCTTTTCCTGGCGAACAGGCCAGCGGCACGCGCGCCCTGCTGCTGGAACCGTTCGCGCCGGGCGACCTTGGGGTCGACCTGCAGTGGCCGGCAGATCTCGACCCGATCCCCGTCGCGCAGCATCGTCTCCGGCGTGGTCTTGCGGCCCCAGAGGCTGACGGGCGGCGGGGCACCCGCACCGCCGGTCGAGGCGAGCGCCGCCGCTGCCTGCTTCTCAGCGGCGAGCAGGGCATCACGCACGCGCGCGCCTGCCGGCAGTTCCAGCTCCAGCACCGTCACCTCTCGTGCCGCGGGCGACCACAGCACCGACACCCGGACCCGGGCGAGCTCAGGCATACACCTGCTCTGCCCGCTTGACGAAGGCGTCCACCAGATTGGCTGCGATCTTGTCGAACACCGGCCCGACCAGCGCCGCGAGCGCGGCATTGTCAAACCCGTAGTTCAGATCAAGCTCGACCCGGCAGGCGCGCTGGGTCTCGTCACCCACGGGAACGAAGCGCCAGACACCGTCGAGCGACGAAAAGGGGCCGTCGACCAGCTTCATCGTCACCTGCCGGTCGGCCACGTGAACGTTGCGGGTGGTGAAGCTCTGGCGGATGCCGCCGAACGAGATGCCCACGCGCGCCGTCATGCTGTCGGGCTCATCCGACAGCACGGCGGCGTTGTCGCACCAGGGCAGGAACTGAGGGTACTTCGCGACGTCGGTCACCAGCGAAAACATTTCGGCTGCGCTGTACCAGATGAGGACGGACTTGTGGACGGTTTTCATGAAACGGCGACTGCAGGGGTCAAGGGCCTAGAATCGCCCTTCGGCCGCAAAACCGCGGCCCCGGCCCGGCATCGCACACCCTGCTGTGGCGATTGTATTGAGGCGCGATGCCCCCACCTGTGACCATGGCCAAAAAACCCGACACCGCCGCGCGCATTGCCGACAACAAGAAGGCGGCTTTCAACTATTTCTTCGAAGAACGCTTCGAGGCGGGGATGGTGCTGGAAGGTTGGGAGGTCAAGGCCCTGCGCGAAGGCAAGGTCCAGCTGACCGACGGCTATGTCGTGATCCGCAATGGCGAGCTCTTTCTCATCGGCTGCCAGGTCAATCCGCTGCGCACCGCGTCAACCCACGTCAACCCGGACACCGCGCGGACCAAGAAGCTCCTGCTGCACAAGGACGAGATCCGGCGACTGATCGGCAAGGTGGAGCAGAAGGGCTACACGCTGGTGCCGATCAACCTGCACTGGAAGTCCGGCCGCATCAAGTGCGAGATCGCCCTGGCCAAGGGCAAGGCCGAACACGACAAGCGCGACACCATCAAGGATCGCGAAGGCAAGCGCGAGGTCGAGCGCGCGATGAAGCAGCGTTCGCGCTGAATGTGCCGGTCCGGATCGCATGCGGTTTGTGCAAGCTGATCCTCCGGAACACGGGAATAAACCACAGGCGACAGGTGTTCATGTTGCATGACCCTTCTTCCCTGAGCCGGCATCCCGCATGAACCCCCTGCCCCTCACCGACCAGATCCCCGGGCTGCGCCGCTACGCCCGGGCGCTCACGGGCGATGCCTGGGCGGCCGACGATCTGGTGCAGGACACGCTGGAGCGCGCGTGCAGCAAATGGCGGCTGTGGGCGGTGGGCAGCGACTTGCGCGCCTGGCTGTTTACCATCATGCACAACCTCTACGTCAACCAGGTGCGCCAGGCGGTCCGCCAGTCGGCGCTGGGCACGGCGGTGGATCCGGAGGACGTCCAGGCCGAAATGGTCGCTCCGGACGCAGCCATCGACCAGACGCTCGACCTGCAGCGCTGCCTGATGCGGCTGCCGGACGATCAACGCGTCGTTCTGCTGCTCGTCACCCTGCAGGATCTGTCCTATGAAGACGTCGCACGCATCACCGGCACACCGATAGGCACCGTCATGTCGCGGCTGTCGCGCGCACGCAGTCGCCTGCGCGAGCTGATGGAAGGCGGGGCAGCGCCGGCATCCCGCCCTGCCCCCGCTTCTGCCGTGCCGGTCCTGCGGCGGCTCAAATGACCGGAGCCCGGCGAACATGAACGATCCGACCCTCCACCCCCTGGTTTCCGACGACGAGCTTCACGCGCTGGTCGATGGCAGGCTGGCCCCTGCGGCGCAGGCCGCACTGCAGGCTCGCATCGACGCGGACCCACGCGCCGCCGAGACGCTGGCCGCCTGGCAGCGCCAGCGCCAGGCCCTTCGCATGCTGCATGCGACGCTCGATGAGGAGCCGGCACCGCCGCTGCTGCTCCAGGCGGCGCGCCAGGCTACCGCCGCCCGTGAGCAGGCCGCGCGCTGGAGGCGCTGGGGCGGCATGGCAGCGAGCGTGTTGCTGGCATTCGGGCTCGGCTGGATGGGGCACGCCCGGCTCGCCCTGACCGGCGCCACGGATGGCGTGGCCGGCGGCGCGCTCCAGGCGCGCGAGTTCGCGCGTCAGGCCGCAGTTGCCCACGCGGTCTACTCCCCTGAAGTGCGGCACCCGGTCGAAGTTGCGGCCGCGCAGCAGGAGCATCTCGTGCAATGGCTGTCCAAGCGGCTGGGTCGCCCGCTCAAGGTTCCGACTCTCGCGGCGCAGGGCTACGAGCTGGTCGGCGGCCGGCTGCTGCCGGGCGACGATGGCGCCCGGGCCCAGTTCATGTTCCAGAACGCGGCGGGTCTGCGGGTGACGCTGTATGTCGGCGCCATGACGGGGCCGGGCGCGCAGGCTGCGGCCCGTGAGACCGCATTCAACTTCTCGTCGGATGGTCCGGTGCCGGGCTTCTACTGGGTCGACCAGGGCTTCGGCTATGCGCTGGCCGGCAAGCTCTCGCGCGCCGAACTGCTGCAACTGGCCGAGGTGGTGTACCGCCAGCTCTGAGGCCGGCGCGCCGCTCAGGCGAGTGCGCGCAACGGGTGGGTGTCGGCCGCCCAGGGGCTGTCGAAGAAGGCGAGGATCTCGGCCTGCGTCACCTCCTCGATCCGCGACGGGTTCCAGCGTGGCGTGTGGTCCTTGTCGATCGCCAGGGCCCGGATGCCCTCCACCGTCTCGCTGGCCGTGCCGGGCCGCAGGTGGAAGCACCTGTGAACGAGATCGCGCTCCATGCGCAGGTCGTCCGCCAGACCCATGCGGCGAGCTCGACGAATCTGCTCGAGCACCACGCCCAGCATCAGCGGCGAGCGCTTGCGAAGGGTGGCGGCCGTCTCACGCGCCCACTCCGATGCGTCGGCCTCCAGCGCCTGCACGATCGCGGGGACCGTGGGCAGCGCAAAGAAACGGTCGATGCGGGCCTGCGCGGCACTGGCGGCCGATGGCGTCGCGTGGTCGGGCATGAAATGCGTCCGCACCCAGTGCTCGACTGCCTCGCCCGTCTCGAACGGTGTGTCCACCAGCGAGTTCCAGATCACTGCAAGCCGGCCGGACTCGACGAAGCCGTCGGCGAGGCCGACCGTCACGGCCTCGCGGCCGCCGATCATCTGGCCCGTGAGCGCCAGGTATTCGCCATAGCGGCCCGGACAGCGGCTCAGGAAGTACCCGCCGCCGACGTCAGGGAACAGGCCGATGTTGGTCTCGGGCATGGCCATCCTGGTGCGCTCCGATACGATGCGCAGGCTCGCCCCCTGGCTGATGCCCATGCCGCCACCCATCACGATGCCATCCATGAAGGCGATGTACGGCTTGGGATAGGTGTGGATCAGATGGTTGAGGGTGTACTCCTCGGTGAAGAAGTCCTCCAGCGCACTGTCGCCCGCCAGCGCCGCCTGATGAAAGAAGCGGATGTCACCGCCGGCACAGAAGGCACCGAACGGGCCTTCCTTGCCCATGCCTCGCACGGCCACGGCCAGCACGGCCGGGTCGTCGCGCCAGGCCTCGAGCGTCGCCGTCAGCGCGCGGACCATGTCCAGGGACAAGGCATTGAGCGCTTTCGGTCGGTTCAGCGTGATGAAGCCGACCCGGCCCTGGACTTCCGCGAGCACATCGGTAGAGGTTTCAGCCATTTCTCTGTCTCCATCCAAGCAATTCGTTGGCCAGCAGTGCGCCGATCACCAGCGCGCCGCCGGCCAGGACCGTCGGTCCCGGCTGCTCGCCGGCCCCCACCCAGGCCAGCGCGATGCCGAAGATCACCTCCAGCAAGGCCAGCAGCGAGACCTCCGGTGCCTTGAGCACCCGCGCGGCCACCACCGACAGCACGCAGGGAATCGCCAGTTGGACCAGGCCCAGCAGCGCCAGCCAGGCCACGTCCCGCCCCGTCGCCACGAACGGGAACGACAGCGGCAGGGTCACCAGCGACGAGATCACGGCGCCGATGAGCACCGAGGGAACGAGGTCGAGCTTCTCGCCATGGGCCTGGCTGCGCTGGACGATGGTCCATTGCACGGCCCCGGCGATCGGCACGCACAGCGCCACCAGCATGCCGGCGGCCTGGCCGCCCCCCAGGCGCACCTGCGAGCCGAACATGTAGGCGATCCCGGCGCCCGCCACGATGATCGCACCGGCCGTACGGATCGGCAGCCGGTTGCCGATGGCAATCCGCGCGAACAGGGCAGTGAGCAGCGGGCCGGCGGCCAGCGTGATCAGGACATTGGCCACGGACGCCATGGTCAGCGCGATCATGAACGCAGTGAACATCACGCTCCAGCACACCCCCGACAGCCAGAACGCCCGGCTGTGCCAATGGATTGCGCGGAACACGCCGCGCCCCTGCCACAACGGCAGGATCACCATCAGCGACAAGGCCGTGAAGAAACTGCGCCAGAAGGTCACCTCGAAGCTGCGCGCATGCTCCAGTTGCCGCGTGACCACGCCCGCAATGGACCACATCAGGGTGACCGCGACCATCAGGAAGGCCGCCTGCGTATGGGAAAGCTTCATGTCTCCTCGTCTGTACTGCTTTGTCTGACGATACCGCATGAGGCGCCCGCGCGGGCGCCCTGTCAGCCGCGGATCAGAGCGTCTCGCGCGAGGCGCGCTTGCGCTCGTGCTCCTTGAGGTGGCGCTTGCGCAGGCGGATGGACTTGGGCGTGATTTCGACCAGCTCGTCGTCTTCGATGAACTCGACCGCGTACTCCAGCGTGAGCTGGATCGGCGGCGTGATCTTGATCGCGTCCTCCTTGCCGGACACGCGGAAGTTGGTCAGCTGCTTCATGCGCACGGCATTGACCACCAAGTCGTTGTCGCGGCTGTGGATGCCGACGATCATGCCTTCGTACACCGGATCGCCCGCCTTCACGAACATGCGGCCGCGGTCGTCGAGCTTGCCCAGCGCATAGGTGACGATCTCGCCATCGTCCATGCTGATCAGCACACCGTTCTTGCGGCTGGCGATCTCGCCGCGATAGGCTTCGTAACCGTCGAAGATGTTGCTGGCCAGGCCCGTTCCGCGCGTGAGGTTGAGAAACTCGTTCTGGAATCCGATCAGCCCGCGCGCGGGAATGCGGTACTCCAGGCGCACGCGACCGCGGCCGTCCGGCTCCATGTTCACCAGGTCGCCCTTGCGTTCGCCCAGGGCCTGCATCACGCCGCCCTGATGGCCTTCCTCGATGTCGACCGTCAGCATCTCGATCGGTTCGTGCTTCTCGCCGCCCACTTCGCGGAACACGACGCGCGGCTTGGAGACGGCCAGCTCATAGCCTTCGCGGCGCATGTTTTCCAGAAGAATGGTCAGGTGCAGTTCGCCCCGGCCGGACACCTCATAGATGCCGTCCTCGTCGGTGTCGCGCACGCGCAGCGCCATGTTCGACTGTAGTTCGCGGTCCAGGCGGTCCCGCAGCTGGCGGCTCGTCACGAACTTGCCTTCACGGCCGGCCAGCGGCGAGGTGTTGACGCAGAAGTTCATCGTCAGCGTCGGCTCGTCCACCTTGAGCATGGGCAGCGGCTGCGACGCCAGCGGGTCGGTGATGGTCACTCCCAGGCCGATGTCCTCGATCCCGCTGATCAGCACGATGTGGCCCGGGTACGCCATCTCGCCCGGCTGCAGCACATGGCGCTCCAGCCCTTCGAAGGTCATCACCTGGTTGATGCGGCAACGCACCGGCGTGCCCTCCGGGCCGGCCATCATCACCACGTCCTGCGGGCTCTTGAGCGTGCCCTGGTTGATGCGGCCGACGCCGATGCGGCCCACGTAGCTGGAGTAATCCATGCTGGAGATCTGCAGCTGCAGCGGCGCGTCCGGGTCGCCCTCGTGGGCCGGCACATGCTGCAGCACGGTGTCGAACAGCGGTGCAAGATCCTTGCCCCACTGCTCGCCGGGCTCGCCCTCGTCCATCGACGCCCAGCCGTTCAGGCCGGAGGCGTACACCACGGGAAAGTCGAGCTGCTCGTCGGTTGCGCCCAGCTTGTCGAAGAGATCGAAGGCCGCGTTGATCACGTAGTCCGGGCGCGAACCGGGCCGGTCGACCTTGTTGACCACCACGATCGGCTTGAGGCCGAGCGCCAGCGCCTTCTTGGTCACGAAGCGCGTCTGCGGCATCGGGCCCTCCACCGCATCGATCAGCAGCACCACGCCGTCCACCATCGACAGCGCGCGCTCGACCTCGCCGCCGAAGTCGGCGTGGCCGGGCGTGTCCACGATGTTGATGTGCGTGCCGTTCCAGCTCACGGCGCAGTTCTTGGCCAGGATGGTGATGCCGCGCTCCTTTTCGAGATCGTTGCTGTCCATCACCCGTTCGCCCACCTTCTCGTTGGCGCGGAAGGTGCCGGACTGCCGCAGCAGCTGGTCGACCAGCGTGGTCTTGCCGTGGTCGACGTGCGCGATGATGGCGATGTTGCGGATCTGTTTCTGGCTCATGACGGGGTTCCTTGAATTTCCTGTGATTTTTTCTGCTGGTCGAGCAACTGACCGATTTCGAGCGGGCTGAGCAGCCGGCCGGGAATGAGTTCGCCTGCGCGGGTATGGGCCGAGCCCAGCAGCGCACGGGGATGCGCCGAAGACGCAGACGCGCGGCGCATCGGGCCAGGCGCCCCGGCGGCGCAGGCCGCTGAGAAAGCGCCCCGCATTGTCCGGGTCGAGCGTGACCGGCATGTGTCCTGCCAGCAGGGTCTCGGTGGGCAGCAGCAGCGCCTCGCGCCGGGGCTCGTCGAGCGCGGCCAGCGCATCGAGCGTGGTGCATTGCGCCACGGTGAAGCCACCGGTCTCCACGCGGCGCAATGCCGTCAGATGTGCGCCGCAGCCCAGGGCCTCGCCGATGTCCTCGCCCAGGGTGCGGATGTAGGTGCCCTTGCTGCAGCGCACGCGGATGCGCAGCTCGGTATCGCCTGGCTGAACCGGGCCCTGCGCCAGTTCGAGCTGATGGATGGTGACGTGACGGCCTTCGCGCTCGACGTCGATGCCGTCCCGCGCGTATTCGTACAGGGCCTTGCCGTCCTTCTTGAGCGCCGAATGCATCGGCGGGACCTGAAGGATCGGACCGGTGAACTGTGCCAGCACCCGGGCGACGCCGGCCGCGTCGATCTGCACCGGGCGGCGCGACAGCACCTCGCCTTCGGCGTCGGCCGTGCTGGTTTTCACGCCGAGGCCGAGCGTGGCTTCGTAGGTCTTGTCGGCGTCGAGCTGCAGCTGGCTGAACTTGGTGGCAGCGCCAAAACACAGCGGGAGGACCCCGGTGGCCAGCGGGTCGAGCGTGCCGGTGTGGCCGGCTTTCTCGGCCCGCAGCAGCCATTTGGCCTTTTGCAGCGCGTCGTTGCTCGACAGGCCCAGCGGCTTGTCCAGCAGAAGCACCCCATGCACGGGGCGCCGCTGCACCCTCGTGCGTGGCGCGTTCATGCTCAGTCCTCTTTGGCCCGGGAGGAGACGGCCCGCGCAATCAGCGCGTTCATGTCGGCTGCGCGCTCGGTCGTGCGGTCGAACACGAAATGCAGCGTCGGCACGGTATGGATGTGCAGGCGCTTGAACAGACCGTTGCGCAGGAAGCCCGCCGCCTGGTTGAGTGCTTCCTCGCACTCGCGGGCGTCGCCCACGAGCACGCTGAAGAAAACCTTGGCGTGGGCGTAGTCCGGCGTCACCTCGACCGCCTGGATCGTGACCATTCCCACCCGCGGGTCCTTGAGCTCGCGCGCGATCAGCTCCGTCAGATCGCGCTGGATCTGATCGGCAACCTTGAAGCTGCGGTTGGGCGTGGCGGACTTGCGTGCGGGCATGGCGTCAGAGCGTCCGGGCGACTTCCTTGATCTCGAAGAACTCCAGCGAGTCGCCTTCGACGATGTCGTTGTAGCCCTTGATGTTCAGGCCGCACTCGAAGCCTTCCTTGACTTCGCGCACGTCGTCCTTGAAGCGCTTGAGCGAGTCCAGCTCGCCGGTGAACACCACCACGTTGTTGCGCAGCAGACGCAGGCGAGCGCTGCGGCGCACGACACCGGAGGTGACCATGCAGCCTGCGATGGCGCCGACCTTGCTGACGCGGAACACCTGGCGGATCTCGGCGGAGCCGATGACCTCTTCCTTCTTGTCCGGAGCCAGCATGCCCGACATCGCCGCCTTCAGCTCGTCCACGGCGTCGTAGATGATGTTGTAGTAGCGGATATCGATACCGTTGCCTTCGGCGAGCTTGCGCGCGCCGGCGTCGGCCCGGACATTGAAGCCGATGACCAGCGCCTTCGAGGCAATCGCCAGGTTGACGTCGGACTCGCTGATGCCGCCGACCGCCGCGTACACCAGCTGCACGCGGACTTCGTCCGTGGACAGCTTGAGCAGCGACTGCGACAGCGCCTCCTGCGAGCCCTGCACGTCGGCCTTGACGATGATGGGCAGCGTCTTGACCTCGCCAGCCGTCATGTCCGAGAACATGTTCTCGAGCTTGGCGGCCTGCTGCTTGGCCAGCTTGGTGTTGCGGAACTTGCCGGCCCGGTAGGTCGCGATCTCGCGCGCACGGCGCTCGTCCGACATCACCATGAACTCGTCGCCGGCCTGCGGCACTTCCGTCAGGCCCTGGATCTCGACCGGAATCGACGGTCCGGCGGCCTTGATGGGGCGGCCGTTCTCGTCGAGCATGGCGCGCACGCGGCCATAGGTCGAGCCTGCGAGCACCACGTCGCCGGTCTTGAGGGTGCCCGACTGGATCAGCATCGTCGCGACCGGGCCACGGCCCTTGTCGAGCTGGGCTTCGATGACCAGGCCCTTGGCCATGGCGTCCACCGGTGCCTTGAGTTCCAGCACTTCCGCCTGCAGCAGCACCTGCTCCAGCAGGTCGTCGATGCCCTGGCCGGTCTTGGCGGACACCGGCACGAAGGGCGAGTCGCCGCCGAATTCCTCGGGCACGACCTCCTCGGCCACCAGCTCGCTCTTGACGCGGTCCATGTTGGCGTCGGGCTTGTCGATCTTGTTGATCGCCACCACGATCGGAACCCCGGCCGCCTTCGCGTGCTTGATGGCTTCCTTGGTCTGCGGCATGACGCCGTCGTCGGCCGCCACCACCAGAATCACGATGTCGGTTGCCTGGGCGCCCCGCGCCCGCATGGCCGTGAAAGCCTCGTGGCCCGGGGTGTCCAGGAAGGACACCATGCCGCGCGGCGTCTCCACATGGTAGGCGCCGATGTGCTGGGTGATGCCGCCGGCCTCGCCCGCCGCCACCTTGGCACGGCGGATGTAGTCCAGCAGCGAAGTCTTGCCGTGGTCGACGTGACCCATCACGGTCACGACCGGCGCACGCGGCACGGCTTCGGCGTGCTGCTGCGAGACTTCTTCGTCGGTGAAGGCTTCCGGATCGTCCAGCGCCGCCACGATGGCCTTGTGGCCCATTTCCTCCACCACGATCATGGCGGTGTCCTGGTCCAGCGACTGGTTGATCGTCACCATCTGGCCCAGCTTCATGAGGTGCTTGATCACCTCCGACGCCTTGACGGCCATCTTGTGGGCCAGCTCGGACACCGTGATCGTCTCCGGCACGTGGACCTCGATGACGCGCGCCTCGACCGGAGCGGCCTGCACCTGCTCGTCGCGGTCGCGATCGTTGCCGCGCCGATTGCGCGGCCCGCCGCGCCAGCTGTTGCGGCCGACGCCGCCGCTGGAGTCGCCGCGCGTCTTGATTTCCTTCTTCTTGGCCGGATCGCCAGCCCAGCTGGAGGACAGCTTGGCCGATTTGACTTCCTTGCCGGCCCCCGGCGCAGCGGGCGCCGCAGCACCACCCGGGCGTGCGCCGCCCGAAGCGGGCGTGCCGGCCGCCGGCTTGTGCAGCGTGCCCTTCATGCCGGCCTTGGCATCGGCCGGGTTGGGCTTGGCCACCGGCTTGGGCGGCTCGGGTGCCTTCTGCACGAGCTTCTTGGGCTGCGACATCATGGCGCGGATGGCCGCGGCCTCGGCTTCGGCCTTGCGGCGGCGCTCGCTCAGGTCGGCTGCACGGGCGCTTTCTTCGTCGGCACGTGCCTTGGCCTCATCGGCCTTGGCACGGGCATCGGTCGCCTGCTTCTCGCGCGCGGCCGTATCGGCACGCTCCTGCTCCTCGGCCGCACCTGCAGCTTCGTCGGACTCGCTCGCGCCTGCAGCGACGGCCTCGCGGGCCGCAGCCTGCTTCTGGGCCTGCGCAGCCTTCTCGGCCTGAGCCGCCTTCTCGGCGGCTTCGCGCTCGCGGGCTTCCTGCTCTTCGCGCTGACGGCGCTTTTCGGCCAGTTCTTCTTCCTGGCGGCGGATCAACTCGGCCTGGCGGCGCGCCTCTTCCTCGCGACGGGCCAGTTCTGCCTCGTCGATCAGCGGCGCGGCAGGCACTTCAGTCTCGACAGGCTCGGTGGACTCGGCCACGGCATCGGCGCCCTCGTCACGCTTGACGAAGGTGCGCTTCTTGCGGACTTCGACCTGGATGGTGCGGGCCTTGCCGGTGGCGTCGGCCTGCTTGATCTCGCTGGTGGACTTCTTCACCAGCGTGATCTTCTTGCGCTCGCCCGTGGCCGTGCCATGGGCGGACTGCAGGTAGGCCAGAAGCTTCTGCTTGTCGGCCTCGCTCAGGGCATCGGACGGGGCGGACTTGGTCACCCCCGCAGAGCGGAGCTGCTCAAGCAGGGTTTCGGGAGACTTCTTGAGTTCGGTTGCAAACTCGGCGACGGTCGTAGTGGACATCTGTTGTGGAACCTTTCATGACCGTTACTCTTGCGAAGCCGCAGCGGCAAACCAGTGCTCGCGGGCTTTCATGATCATGGCCTTGGCTTCGTCAGCCGACTGGCCCGTGATATCGGTGAGCTCGTCGACCGCCAGATCAGCCAGGTCGTCGCGCGTGTGAACGCCGGCCTCGGCCAGCTTGGCAATCAGGGCCGGATTGAGCCCTTCGAGGTCGCGCAGATCCTGCGAGACTTCCTCGACGCTTTCCTCCTTGACGATCTCCATCGTCAGCAGGGCGTCCTTGGCTCGCGCGCGCAGTTCGTTGACCGTGTCTTCGTCGAAGCTTTCGATCTCGAGCATTTCCTGCAGCGGCACGTAGGCCACTTCCTCCAGGCTGGTGAAGCCTTCGGCGATCAGGATGTCGGCGATCTCTTCGTCCACGTCCAGCTTTTCCATGAACAGCTTGCGCGTGGTGCTGGTTTCCTCAGCCTGCTTCTGGGCCGACTCGGCGGCGTCCATGATATTGATCTTCCAGCCGGTCAGGTCGGAAGCCAATCGGACGTTCTGCCCGCCGCGGCCGATGGCGATGGCGAGGTTTTCCTCGTCCACCACCACGTCCATCGCGTGCTTTTCCTCGTCGACGACGATGGACGACACGTTGGCAGGCGCCAGCGCACCGATCACGAACTGGGCCGGATCCTCGCTCCAGAGCACGATGTCCACGCGTTCACCGGCGAGTTCATTGGTCACTGCATTGACACGGGTGCCGCGCACGCCGACACAGGTGCCGATCGGATCGACCCGCTTGTCATGCGACAGCACGGCGATCTTGGCACGCGAGCCGGGGTCGCGGGCGCAGGACTTGATCTCCAGCAGGCCCTGCTCGATCTCGGGCACTTCCTGGCGGAACAGCTCGATCATGAATTCGGGCGCCGAGCGCGACAGGATGATGGGCGCGCCGCGCAGCGTCAGGTCCACCTCCATGATCATCGCGCGGACGCGGTCGCCGGAGCGCAGGTTTTCCTTGGGGATCATCTCCGAGCGGCGCAGGCGCCCCTCGACGCGGCCGGACTCGACGATGATGTCGCCCTTGTCCATGCGCTTGACGGTGCCCACGAAGATCTTGTCGCCGCGCGACATGAAGTCGTTGAGCAGCATCTCGCGCTCGGCGTCACGGATCTTCTGCAGGATCACCTGCTTGGCGGCCATGGCGCCGATGCGGCCGATCGGCACGGACTCGACCGTCTCCTCGATGTACTCGTCGACCTCGATGTCGGGGATCTGCTCCTTGGCTTCGAACAGGAGGATTTCCTGGTCGGGCAGCTGCAGGCCGGCCTCGTCGGGCACCACGTGCCAGCGGCGGAAGGTCTCGTACACGCCGGTGTCGCGGTCCACCGCCACGCGGATGTCCACATCGCCGGGATAGAGTTTCTTGGTGGCCTGGGCCAGTGCGGCTTCCACCGCACCGAACACCACGTCGCGCTCCACGTTCTTCTCGCGCGAGATGGCTTCCACCAGCATCAACATTTCGCGATTCATGCCACTACTCTCCTATTCCTGATCGATGACTGCGTCGGTGCCCTTGGCGGGCCGACCCTTGAAACTCACCACGGACGCAAGCCGGGCGTCGCGGATCTCGTCCCGCGTGAAGCCCAGCGCATGCACCGGCATCGCTTCCACCCGCTTGCGGCTCACGCGCGCCCCGGGCTTGGCCACCGGCGCCTCGTTCCAGACGATCTGCCAGCCAGTGTCCGTTTTCTCGAGCGTGCCGCGAAACTTCTTGCGGTTGGCATTCACCAGGCCGCCGGCTGCCTCGCCCACCGGCGCCTTCAGCGTGATGTCCACCATTTCGCCGGTGAAGCGCTCAAAATCCTTTTCGGTCCGCAGCGGCCGGTCGGTTCCCGGCGAGGACACTTCGAGCCGCCGGTACTCGACGCCGTCGACCTCCAGCGCAAACTGCAGCTGGCGCGTGACTTTTTCGCAATCTTCCACGGTGACGAACTGCTCGGGCGCGCCGGGCGTCCAGGGCAGATCGATCGTGATGCGCAGCAGCCCGCCCGAGGAGCGGTCGATCTCCACGAGGTCGTAACCGAGCCCGGTCACGGTTTCTTCAACAATCTGCTGCAGCGCCACGTATGTCAGTTGCTCATCCAATAATGCCCACAGGCCAGGGAGTCCTGCTGACTCCGCCAGTCCCATCCACTGGTCCCTCACGGGTTCCATCAACGGATCTTTTCTGCTGGCCCATCCAGCCGGTTGCAAGCCCTGCGCATGAGCAGGCATCCGACCCCAGAACCCGAACGACCCTCAAAACCGATCGACCAAAAAAAACGGGCGGTAGATACCCGCCCGTTTGGTCGTGAAGATCGGATTGTACCGCGCAAACCCCTGATTTGCAACGGGATTGCACGTGGCCGGCGTCCTGGCCCCCGGGACAGCCCGCTGTCCCCTGCTTCCCAAACCGGCCTGCGGAGGCCTCTCAGTCGCCGACACCCCCTCGCAGCGCCTTGATCTGCCCGCGCCGGGCCTTGGCGTCGAGCCGCTTCAGGCGCGAGCTGGCGGTTGGCCGGGTCGGTTTGCGCACCCGTGGCGCCACCGCCACGCTGTCGACCAGCTCCTGCAGGCGCGCCCAGGCCGCCTGGCGGTTCATCTCCTGGCTGCGGTGCTCCTGCGACTTGATGATCACCACCCCGTCGGAGGTCAGCCGCGAATCGGACAAGGCCAGCAGCCGCGCCTTGTGCGCCGGCGACAGCGACGAGGCATGCACGTCATAGCGCAGATGGATGGCACTGGCCACCTTGTTGACGTTCTGGCCACCCGCGCCCTGCGAGCGAACCGCGCTGATCTGCACCTCGTCCTCGGCGATCGGCGTGGGCAGGCGCGCGGCTCCCATGGCGCGGCGCCTCTCAGCCTGCGGCGGCGACGAGCCGCTGCGTGTAGCCGTCCGACGGCGCTTCGAGCACCTGGCCCACCGGCCCGGCCTCCACCACGACGCCGTCCTTCATGACCATGACTTCATGGGCCATCGCCCGGATCACGTCCACGTCATGGGTGATCAGCAGGTAGCTCAACCCCCGCTCGCGCTGCAGGCGCTGCAGCAGTTGCAGGACCTGCTGCTGGATCGTGACGTCAAGCGCGCTGGTCGGCTCGTCGAGCACCAGCAGCTGCGGCTGCACGATCAGCGCCCGCGCGATGGCGATGCGCTGGCGCTGCCCGCCGGAGAATTCGTGCGGGTAACGCTGGAGCAGCCCGGGGAACTGCGCCTCGGTCATGCCGACATCGGCCAGTGCCTGCACCACTCGCTCGCGCCGGGCCGGCCCCCGCAGCGCCGGTTCATGCACCAGCAGACCCTCGCCAACGATTTCCTCCAGCGTCATGCGCGGCGACAGCGACGAATACGGGTCCTGGAACACCACCTGCACGAGGCGGCGCATGGCGCGGTTGTTGGCGTTCTGGCTCGCGCCGCCCTCCCATTGGCGGCCCATCACCGACAGCTGGCCGGAATGGGGCTGAAGCCCGAGCGACGCAAGGGCGAGCGTGGATTTGCCCGAGCCCGACTCGCCGACAACGCCAAGCGTCCGGCCCCGGGGAATGCGAAAGTCCGCACCCTGGACGGCGACGAACTCCCCCTTGCGGAACCAGCCCTTGAGGCCGGGCCGAGGTACGGGGTAGATCACCCGGAGCCCCGACGCGTCCATCACCGGCGGCTCGCCGTCAGACGGCGCGCCCTCCACCACGTCACGCACCGGCCGGCTCGCGATCAGCCGGCGCGTGTAGGCATGCTGAGGGTCGGCAAACACATCGGCCACCGCGCCTGTCTCCACGATGTGCCCACGCTCCATCACGGCGATCCGGTCGGCAAACCTGCGCACCAGGTTCAGGTCGTGGGTGATCAGCAGCACCGCCATGCCGTTCTTCTGCTGCAGCTCGCCCAAGAGGTCGAGAATCTGGCCGCGCAAGGTGACGTCGAGCGCGGTCGTGGGTTCGTCAGCCAGCAGCAGGCGGGGCTTTCCCGCCAGCGCCATCGCGATCATCGCCCGCTGCCGCTGGCCGCCCGACAGCTGGTGCGGATAGGCGCGGGCGCGGCGCCCGGGGTCGGGAATGCCGGTGTCGGCGAGTGCCTGCACGGCCTGCTCCCAGGCGTCCCGGGCATTCAGCCCGGCCTTGAGCTGCAGCACCTCGACGATCTGGTCGCCCACGGTGTACAGCGGATTCATCGCCGTCATCGGCTCCTGGAAGATCATGGCGATGTCGCGGCCCCGGATGCCTCGCAGGCGCGCTTCGGGCAGCGCCAGCAGATCCACAGCAGGAGCGCCGGGCGCCTCGCCCGCCAGCACGGCCGACCCGCTCACCTGGGCATTGAGTGCCAGGCGCATCAGGCTGAGCGCCGTCACGGTCTTGCCGGAGCCCGACTCGCCCACCAGCGCCAGCTTCTCGCCGTGCTGCACGTGGAAGTCCACCCCGTGGACCACCTCCTTGCCGCCAAAGGCCACGCGCATGCCGCGCACGTCGATCAGGGCGCCGTCCGGCTGCGCGCTCATTGGTCGGCCTTTCGCGGATCGAGTGCGTCGCGCAGCGCGTCGCCCATGAAGGTCAGCAGCAGCAGCGTCATCACCAGCACGCCGAAGGTGGACAGCGAAATCCACCAGGCATCGATGTTGTTCTTGCCCTGGCTGAGCAACTCGCCCAGCGACGGCGTGCCGGGCGGAACGCCCAGTCCCAGAAAGTCCAGCGACGTGAGCGCCAGAATCGCCGCGCTCATGCGAAACGGCAGGAAGGTGATGATGGGCGTCATGCTGTTGGGCAGGATGTGCTTCCACATGATCCGGCCGTTGCCCACGCCCAGGGCCCGCGCCGCCTTGACGTAGTCCATCTGCCGGTTGCGCAGGAACTCGGCCCGCACGTAGCTCGACAGGCCGATCCAGCCGAACAGGCTCAGCAGCACGATCAGCAGGCCCACGCTCGGCGCGAAGATCGCGGCAAAGATGATCAGCATGTACAGCTCGGGCACCGAGTCCCAGATCTCGATGATCCGCTGCAGGAACAGATCGGTCTTGCCTGCAAAGTAGCCCTGCACCGCCCCGGCGACCACGCCGACCACCACGCCGATCAGCGTGAGCGCCAGCCCGAACAGCACGCTGAGCCGGAACCCGTAGATCAGTTGCGCCAGCAGGTCGCGGCCGCGGTCGTCGGTGCCGAACAGGTTCTCGGTCGTGGGCCGCGAGGGATTGGGCTCCTTCGCGAAGTAATTGATCGTGTTCGGGCCGTACGGGTTCGGCGGAAAGACCGCCCAGTTGCCGTCCCGGGCCAGCTGCGCACGGATGAACGGGTCGTGGAAGTCCGTCGCGGTCTCGAAGTCGCCGCCGAACGTCCTCTCGGGATAAGTCTTGAACAGCGGAAAGTACAGCGCGCCGTCATAGCGGGCCACCAGCGGCTTGTCGTTGGACAGCAGCTCGGCGAACAGGCTGAGCCCGAACAGCACGCAGAAGACCACCAGGCTGCGAAAGCCCAGCTTGTTGCGCCGGAAGCGCCGCCAGGCACGCGCGGACGGCGACACCGACACCGCAACGGGCGCCGGCACGGGCACCGGAGCCGGACCGGCGGCGGAAGTGTGGAGGGATTCAGTCGAACCGGACACGGGGATCCACCAGGACGTAACAGAGATCGCTGATCAGCTTGGTGAGCAGACCCAGCAGCGTGAAGATGTAGAGCGTGCCCAGCACCACGGGATAGTCGCGCCGAATGACGCTTTCATAGCTCAGCAGGCCCAGCCCGTCGAGCGAGAACAGGGTCTCGATCAGCAGCGCGCCGGTGAAGAACGCGCCCAGGAAGGCCGCCGGGAAGCCCGCGATGATCGGCATCAGCGCGTTGCGCAGGATGTGCTTCCACAGCACCTGCCGCTCCGCCAGGCCCTTGGCCCGCGCGGTCAGGACGTACTGCTTGCGGATTTCCTCCAGGAACGAGTTCTTGGTCAGCATGGTGGTGACGGCGAAACTGCCCAGCACCATCGCGGTCACCGGCAGCGTGATGTGCCAGAGGTAGTCGGTCACCTTGCCGAGCAGGCTCAGCTCGGCCCAGTTGCTCGACGTGAGCCCGCGCAGGGGAAACCATTCGAGCTGCCCGCCGAACACCACGAGCAGCGCCACGCCCAGCACGAAGCCCGGGATGGCATAGCCCACCAGCACCAGCAGCGTCGTGACCAGGTCGAACCTCGAACCGGCGCGCACCGCCTTGGCAACGCCCAGCGGTACCGCGATCAGGTAACTGATGAAGAAGGTCCACAGGCCCAGGCTGATGGACACCGGCAGCTTCTCGCGGATCAGCTGCCAGACCGCCTTGTTCTGGAAGAAGCTCGTGCCCAGATCGAATCGGGCGTACTGCCCGAGCATCATGAAGAAGCGCTCCGTCGGCGGCTTGTCGAAGCCGTAGAGGGCCTTGATCTGCTCGATCCGCTTGGGGTCCACGCCCTGCCGGCCGCGATAGCCCGCACCGCCCCCCTCCACCACGCCGCCGCCGGCCGCGCGCGCCTCGGCGATGTACTGCTCGACCGGCCCTCCCGGGACGAACTGCGTGACGACGAAGGTCACCAGCAGCACGCCCAGCAGGGTCGGCAGCAGCAGCAGCAGGCGCTTGAGTATGTACAGGGCCATGGGCTTTACCTCTTCGCGGACCACCAGGTGTCGATGGCCCAGGACTCGCTCTGCGCGTAGGGCGGCATGGTCGCCGGCTTGGCCAGGCGCCAGGCGTTGTAGGCGATGCGGTGCGTCCCGGCCGTCCACTGCGGGATCATGTAGTGGCTGTGCGCGATCACGCGTTCGAGCGCGCGGCAGGCCGGCAGGAGCTGCTCCCGCGTCGATGCACCGGTCATGGCGCTGATCAGCGCGTCCACCGCCGGGCTCTTCACGCCCGCGAGGTTGCCCGAGTCTTCCTGGTCCGCCGCCTTGCTGCCGAACAGGTCGGCATACTCCTGGCCCGGCGTGTGGGAGCCGCCATAGGCCAGCGTGGCGATGTCGAAGTCGAACTTCTGCAGCCGTTGCTGGTACAGGGCGAAGTCCACCGCGCGAAAGCTCAGGCGGATGCCCAGCTTCTCGAGGTTGCGCATCCAGGGGCTGACCACGCGCTGGCCGCCGTCATTCGTGTCCATGTATTCCAGCGTGAAGGCTTCGCCTTTGGCATTGCGCAGCACGCCACCCTGAACCTCCCAGCCCGCCTGGCGCAGCAGTTCGCGTGCCTTGCGCAGGTTGTCGCGCAGCGAGGAATTGCCGTCGGTCCGCGGGGGCGTGGTCATCGGGCCGAAGGCAGCGTCCGGAATCTTGCCGCGCCACGGCTCCAGCAGCGCCAGCTCCTGCGGGCTGGGCATGCCCTGGGCCTCGCAGGCTGTGTTGCCAAACAGCCCGTTGACCCGCTGGTACGAGCCGTAGAACATCTGGCGGTTCATGTACTCGAAGTCCATCGCCAGGCCCATGGCCTCGCGCACCCGCACGTCCTTGAGCTTGTCGCGGCGGGTGTTGAGCACATAGCTCTGGAAGCCCGACGGCAGCTTGTGGCGGAACTCGCCCTTGACCAGTTCCCCGCTGTCGAAGCGCTTGCCCTTGACGCGACGCGCCCAGTCGCCGGCCGAGAAGAAACGCATCAGGTCGAACTCGCCGGCCTTCAAGGCCTCCAGGCGCGCGGTGTTGTCCTTGTAGATCCGGACGGTGATGCGGTCGAAGTTGGCGGTGCCGCGCCGCACGTTCAGGTCGCGCGCCCAGTAGCCCGGGTCGCGCACGTAGGTGATGTCCTTGCCGAAATTGACCGGGCCGATGCGATACGGCCCGCTGCCGATCGGGATGTCCATCACGACCTGGTCGAAGGGCTTGGGCTTGCCGTTCTCCAGGCCCCACTTGCGGCTGAACACCGGCAGGCCGCCGACCGTGAGCGGCATCTCACGGTTGGCCTTCTTGAAGCGGTAGCGCACCGTGCGCTCGTCGATGACGTCTAGCCCGGCCACGTCCTCCAGCAGGGTCTTGTAGGCGGGCGAGGTGAACTTGCCCATCAGCGTGTCGAAGCTGTGCTTCACGTCGGCCGCCAGCACCGGGTCGCCATTGTGAAAGCGCGCCTCGCGCCGCAGGCGGAAGGTCGCGCTCAGCCCGTCAGGCGCCACCTCCACGTCCTCGGCGAGCAGACCGTAGCCCGAGCCGATCTCGTCGAGCGCGCCCGACAGCAGCGAGTCGAACAGCAGGCCCGACAGATAGGCCGGCGCATTCCCCTTCATCGTGAAGGGGTTGTATTTGTCGAACGTGGACACCCGCAGGTTGCTCACCAGCCGCAACTCGCCGCCCTTCGGCGCTGCGGGGTTGACGTAGTCGAAGTTCGCAAAGCCGGGCGGGTATTTCAGATCGCCCCACAGTGCATAGCCATGCGCGGCCCAGGTCGGCAACGACGCTCCCAACAGCAGGCAGGCCAGCAGAATTCGCATGCGACAATTCTGCAAGATTTTTCGCGGAGACTGTCACATGGGTTTTCTTGCAGGCAAAAAATTGTTGATCACGGGCGTGCTGTCGAATCGCTCGATTGCCTACGGCATTGCCAAGGCCTGCCATGAGCAGGGCGCCGAACTGGCCTTCAGTTACGTGGGCGAGCGCTTCAAGGACCGGATCACCGAATTTGCCGCCGACTTCGGCTCCACCCTCGTGTTCGACTGCGACGTCGGCGACGACGCGCAGATCGCCCGGCTGTTTGCCGACCTGTCGCAGGCCTGGCCGACGTTCGACGGCTTTGTGCACAGCATCGGCTATGCGCCGCGCGAGGCCATTGCAGGCGACTTCCTCGACGGGCTGAGCCGCGAGGCCTTCAAGATCGCGCACGACATCAGCGCCTACAGCTTCCCGGCGATGGCCAAGGCCGCCCTGCCCTACCTCAACGACAAGTCCGCGCTGCTGACGCTGACCTACCTCGGCGCCGTGCGGACCGTGCCCAACTACAACACCATGGGCCTGGCCAAGGCCTCTCTGGAGGCGTCGGTGCGCTACCTGGCCGAGTCGCTCGGCCCGCGCGGCATGCGCGTCAACGGCATCAGCGCCGGCCCCATCAAGACGCTGGCGGCCAGCGGCATCAAGGGCTTCGGCAAGATCCTGTCGGTGGTGGCCGAGAACTCGCCGATCCGCCGCAACGTGACGATCGAGGACGTCGGCAACGTAGCCGCCTTCCTCATGAGCGACCTGGCCGGCGGCGTGTCGGCCGAGATCACCTATGTGGATGGCGGCTTCAGCCACGTGGTCGGGGGCATCGCGGAGCCTGCAGCGGCCTGAGCCTCGCAGCAGGCACGCCCTCCACGCAGGGCCCGAAAGAGCCGGACTTGCCGGCTCTTTTTTTTCAGTTAGGCGCGTGCGCCATCACTTGGGCAGCAGCACCTTGTCAATGACGTGGATCACGCCATTGGACTGGTAGACGTCGGCGATCGTCACGGTGGCAACGCCGCCCTTTTCATCCGTCACGGTGACCTTGCCACCCGAGGACTTGGCCACCAGCGTGCCGCCCGACACGGTCTTGATCGAGGCCATGCCCTTGCCGTCGGCAATCATCTTGCTGATGGCGGCGGCATCCCACTTGCCCGGCACCACGTGGTAGGTCAGCACGGTGGTCAGCGTGCCCTTGTTCTCGGGCTTGAGCAGCGTATCCACGGTGCCGGCCGGCAGCGCGGCAAAGGCGGCATTGGTCGGCGCGAACACGGTGAACGGGCCGGTGCCCTTGAGCGTGTCCACCAGACCCGCGGCCTTGACGGCGGCCACCAGCGTCGTGTGGTCCTTCGAATTGACGGCGTTGTCGACGATGTCCTTGTTGGCGAACATGGGCGCGCCGCCCACCATCACCTGGGCGAAGGACGTGGCGGCCGAGAACGCGATGGCGGCACCGATGGCGGCGCGACGGATGTTGAGACGGGTCATGAGTTGGCTCCTTGGAAGTTGATCGAGCAAAATGGCTGCGACCTTCCAAGTACGGCCCCGTCCCGCCGCCGGATGCAGGGCCGTGCAAAGGCCCCCTGCTGGGCCGGTGATTGAATCCGTTCTCACGCGGCCTGCGTGAGGCTGCCACGCGAGGCCACGCCGGGCCGGCACGCGGCTCCGAGGCCGCCCCCGGCCACCCCAATGGCGCCCCAATGGCGCCCCAATGGCGCCCCAATGGCGCCCCAATGGCGCCCCAATGGCGCCCCAATGCCGCGTCAGCGCGCGACGCAGTCGGCGTAATAGCGCAGCTTGCCGTTCTCGTCCTGCTCCTCGACGAGGCCGTGGATGTCGGTCTCGAAGCCCGGGCATTGCGCATTGAACTCGCGCGAGAACTTCAGGTAGTCCACGATCTTGCGGTTGAAGACCTCGCCCGGGATCAGCAGCGGAATGCCCGGCGGATACGGCGTCACCAGACCGACCGTCACGCGGCCCTCCAGGTGGTCGATCTCGACGCGTTCGGTCTTGCGGTGGGCGATGTAGGCGTAGGCGTCGCTCGGCTTCATCGCCGGCGTCAGGTCGCTCAGGTACATCTCGGTCGTCAGGCGCGCGATGTCGTAGCGGGCGTACATCTCATGCACGTGCTGGCACAGGTCGCGCAGGCCCATGCGTTCGTAGCGCGGGTGGGCCTTGCAGAACTCGGGCAGCACCCGCCACATCGGCTGGTTGCGGTCGTAGTCGTCCTTGAACTGCTGCAGCGCCGTCAGCAGCGTGTTCCAGCGGCCCTTCGTGATGCCGATGGTGAACATGATGAAGAAGCTGTACAGGCCGGTCTTTTCGACGATCACGCCGTGTTCCGCCAGGAACTTGGTCACGATGCTCGCCGGAATGCCGGTCTTGGCGAACTTGCCGTTGAGGTCCAGGCCGGGCGTGACGATGGTGGACTTGATCGGGTCCAGCATGTTGAAGCCTTCGGCAAGGTTGCCGAAGCCGTGCCATTTGGCGGCGCGCGCCTCGCCCTTGATGATCCAGTCGTCGGCGCGGCCGATGCCTTCGGCCACCAGCTTGTCCGGGCCCCAGACCTTGAACCACCAGTCCTTGCCGTACTCGGCGTCCACCTTGCGCATGGCGCGGCGGAAGTCCAGCGCCTCCATGATGCTTTCTTCGACCAGCGCGGTGCCGCCGGGCGGCTCCATCATGGCTGCCGCCACGTCGCAGCTCGCGATGATCGCGTACTGCGGCGAGGTGGACGTGTGCATGAGGTAGGCCTCGTTGAACAGGTGCCGGTCGAGCTTGCGGTTCTGCGAGTCCTGCACCAGCACGTGGCTGGCCTGGCTGATGCCGGCCAGCAGCTTGTGGGTCGACTGCGTGGCAAAGGTCAGCGACTCGCGCGGCCGGGTGCGGTTCTTGCCCATCGCGTGGTACGGGCCGTAGAACTTGTGGAAGGCCGCGTGCGGCAGCCAGGCCTCGTCGAAGTGCAGCGTGTCGACGTAGCCGTCGAGCATGTTCTTGATCGTCTCGGTGTTGTAGATCACGCCGTCATAGGTGGACTGTGTCAGCGTCATGACGCGCGGCTTGACCTTGTCGGCATCCACGTGCTTGAGCAGCGGATTGGCGCGGATCTTCTCCTTGATCGCCGCCGGCTCGAACTCGCTCTGCGGGATCGGGCCGATGATGCCGAAGTGGTTGCGCGTGGGCTTCATGAACACCGGAATCGCCCCGGTCATGATGATCGCGTGCAGGATCGACTTGTGGCAGTTGCGGTCCACCACCACCACGTCGCCCGGGGCCACCGTGTGGTGCCACACCATCTTGTTGGACGTGCTCGTGCCGTTGGTCACGAAGAAGCAATGGTCGGCATTGAAAATGCGCGCGGCGTTCTTCTCGCTCTCGGCCACCGGACCCGTGTGGTCGAGCAGCTGGCCCAGTTCCTCCACCGCGTTGCAGACGTCGGCGCGCAGCATGTTCTCGCCGAAGAACTGGTGGAACATCTGGCCGATCGGGGTCTTGAGAAAGGCCACACCGCCCGAGTGGCCCGGGCAGTGCCAGCTGTACGAGCCGTCCTGCGCGTAGTCGACCAGCTCGCGGAAGAACGGCGGCTGGATGCCTTCGAGGTAGCTCTTGGCCTCGCGGATGATGTGGCGCGCCACGAACTCCGGTGTGTCCTCGAACATGTGGATGAAGCCGTGCAGCTCGCGCAGGATGTCGTTGGGGATGTGGCGCGAGGTCTTGGTCTCGCCATAGACGTAGATCGGCACGTCCAGGTTCTTGCGGCGCACTTCCTCGATGAAGCTGCGCAGATTGAGCACCGCCGGATCCAGGTCGGCCGGGTCGCCGTTGGATGCGCTCGCGATGCTGAATTCCTCATCGTCGATCGACAGGATGAACGCGCTGGCGCGGCTTTGCTGCTGCGCGAACTGCGACAGGTCGCCGTAGCTCGTCACGCCCAGGATCTCGAAGCCCTCGGCCTCGATCGCCTGGGCCAGCGCCCGGATGCCCAGGCCCGAGGTGTTCTCGGAGCGGAAGTCCTCGTCGATGATGACGATGGGGAAGCGGAATTTCATGAGAGGACCTCCGCCGGCGACGGCGAAAAATGCGAAACAGGCGCGAAGTGTAAGGAATTACCCAAGTCCTTTTTCGGTGTGGTTGCGGTTTTGACCCAAAATGTGCGCTACACACAACAACAGGAGGTGCCGATGGCTGAATCAACAATCTGGTGGGTGCTGGCCGGGGTGGCCGTGGCGGTGGAACTGGTCACCGGAACGTTCTACCTGCTGATGCTCGCCATCGGCCTGGCCGCCGGGGCCATCGCAGCCCATCTCGGATTTGGCATGGTCATGCAGATGCTCGTGGCGGCAGCGGTCAGTGCCGGCACGGTGGGCGGCTGGCACGTCCTGCGCTCGCGCCGGCCTGCCGATCTGCCTGCGACCGCGAACCGCGACGTCAACCTCGACATCGGCGAGACGGTCCAGGTCGATTCGTGGAAGGCCGATGGCACGGCGACGGTGCGCTACCGTGGCGCCAGCTGGACGGTAGTGGCGAGCGACGGAGCGCATCTTCCCGGCGCGCACCGCGTGCGCGAGGTGTCGGGCAACCGGCTGATTGTCGAAAAAATCTGAACAGAAAGGCTTCATCCATGGAATACGTCGTCACGGTCCTTGTCATCGTTGTCATCATCTTCGTCATCCGCTCATTCAAGATCGTGCCGCAGCAGCACGCCTGGGTCGTCGAGCGTCTGGGCAAATACCACGCCACGCTGACCCCGGGCCTCAAGCTCCTGGTCCCCTTCATCGACCGGGTCGCCTACAAGCACAGCCTGAAGGAAATCCCGCTGGACGTGCCCAGCCAGGTCTGCATCACGCGCGACAACACGCAGTTGCAGGTCGACGGCATCCTCTACTTCCAGGTGACCGACCCCATGCGCGCCAGCTACGGCTCGTCCAACTACATCGTCGCGGTCACGCAACTGGCGCAGACCTCGCTGCGCAGCGTGATCGGCAAGCTCGAATTGGACAAGACCTTCGAAGAGCGCGACATCATCAACGCCCAGGTGGTCCAGGCGATTGACGAAGCGGCGCTCAACTGGGGCGTCAAGGTGCTGCGCTACGAGATCAAGGACCTGACGCCGCCCAAGGAAATCCTGCACGCCATGCAGGCGCAGATCACGGCCGAACGCGAGAAGCGCGCGCTGATCGCCGCTTCCGAAGGCCGTCGCCAGGAGCAGATCAACATCGCCACGGGCGAGCGCGAGGCCTTCATCGCCCGCTCCGAGGGCGAAAAGCAGGCCGCCATCAACAGCGCCCTGGGCGAGGCGGCCGCCATCACGGCCGTGGCCGACGCCACGGCGCAGGCCATCGAGCGCATCGCGGCTGCGATCCGCCAGCCCGGCGGCAGCGAAGCCGTGCAACTCAAGGTCGCCGAACGCGCGGTCGATGCCTATGGCAAGGTCGCCTCCGACGCCACCACCACCCTCATCGTGCCCAGCAACATGACGGAGGTTTCCGCCCTCATCTCCTCGGCCATGAAGATGGTCCAGGCGCAGAACCGGCCCTGAGCTGCCCCATCGGGCCTGAGCAGCCGCAGCGAGCCGAAAGCCTGCGATTCTCAGGCTACAATAGCGGGCTTCGGAGCGGTGGATGAGTGGTTTAAGTCGCACGCCTGGAAAGCGTGTGAGGGTTAATAGCCCTCCGCGGGTTCGAATCCCGCCTGCTCCGCCAAGACCACACGAGAAAAACGGGCCCTTCGGGGCCCGTTTTCGTTGCCTTCGCTCCGTTCTCCGCGCGGGCAATCCGGCTCGGAAGCTAGCGGTACTTCGCCGCCGTGATGAACTCGCGGAAGGTTTCGCACCAGACGATGACCGTGGTGTAGCGCTCGATGTCCACCGTGGCCGGCACGTCGACCACAAAGTTCCTGAACGTCTTCACATCCCCGACGCGGACCATGCGCGGTTTGAGGCGCTTGAAGTCGTCTTCGGTCTCCACGAACTCGGGCGACAGGTAGAGCTTGTAGTCCGGTCCCGGCGCAATCTCGCCCAGGAGGGCGATCCGCGTCGTGCCGACCATGACGGTCCCCTCCCCCCAATGCAGCGGGTCGCTGTCCTTCAGGTCGCGACGGAACTGCCCTTGGTACTTTCCGCCGCCCGCGCGAACGTCTTCAACCGACGGGGCCTGAGGGGCCGTGAGGATCGGCAGCACGTAAATGCCCAGGCCGAATCCGGCCATCAGGGCCACGGCGTGAGTCACGATGAGAAGCACGTATTTCATGCGGTGTGGGCGGTGGCGGCGTTCGTCCTGCCATCTCGGTCATGTCAGGCCGCACCCGCGGCTTCGGCCTCGCACATTTGCTTGAGCTGCGCGAGCGCCTTGGGCCAGGCTTCGTTCATGTAGGCTTCCCACTCGCTGGCGACGTCCATGTCGATCACGAGCTTCGTGCCCTCGGGAACGCCGATGAAGGTGTAGTTCTCGTAGGCCGGTGCCCAGGCGCGAACCGCTTCGCTCGTCGTGTCCTCCACCCCGTTGGCGACCATGCCCAGGTGCCGGATCGAGATGAACTCGTTCTTGCGGTTCTGCGCGATCTCCGAGACCATGCCATCGCCATCAGGTGGCGAAAGAAACCGGATCTTCGCGCCCTGCTCCCAGGACCCTTCAAAGTACGTGCCCTCCGCAAAGGCGGAGGCCCATCGCATGTAGCTTTCCGGGCTGAGCATGAGGCGCCATACGGTTGGCACCGGGGCGTTGATCGTGACGGTGAACTGGATCTTCCTGGTGGAGGGCATGGAGGGCTCCGGCATGCAGCTTGGGGATTCAGCCCGTATTCTGGCCTATGCGCCTTGCGGGCCAAGTGGCACGCCGTTGGGCCTTCGCTTGATGGAGCTACCAGGCATCACTCGCAGTCGCGAGATCAACGGCCTGCAAAGATACGAGCTTCTGAGCGTGCCCGTAGGTTTGTGTGCCCACCTGAGCGAACCCATAGCGCTGATGGAAACTTTGGGACGTGGGGTTTGGCGGGTCGAGGTCGATTTCGCAAGTGACGAGACTGATTCCGCTGGCTCGGGCGAACTCAAAGAAGTCTTCATACAAGAGCCTCCCCGTGCCGTGGCCTTGCATGGCCGACGAAACCACCACGCGATCGATGTAGAGGAACCTGGGGAACCGGGTTGCAAACCAGCTGTAGTTGGGGCTGTCGTAGGCCGATCCCTCGCGAAACGCCAGCAGGAATGCCACTACGGTTCCAGAAGTCTCAACGACTCGGACATACGCGGCCTGCATCTGAATGAGTGCAAGTCGCTCGGCCGTCAGAGGACTCAGGAACCGGACGGACTCTTCGTTCAGACGCAGGATCTGCGATGAATCGTCATCCTTTGCAGGGCGGATGATCATGACGCCTAACGCAATGCATCCCGCAGACCCTGCGGGACAAAACGAACGTGGCGGGATACTCCGGTCACTGCATCGTCCTGAAGGTCGCTCGTAGCCTGGGCATCCAGTCAATATACCGTACAAAAGTTCAGGCATCGACAGGCCATGAAATCCGGCACACCGGTTTTACGATCCGTCCGTCTTCTGGGCCAACTCCGCGAGCGGACTCAACATCTTCACTGCAGCTTCAGCACCGCGAAGGCATACCTGCACCGGGTCCGACTTTTTTGATCGGCGGCGCGGCCGCAATGACCGAATGCGGCATCCACGCGACATGAGTTCTGCAGGATCACTTGGTCGCGATACATGCTTGCGCTTGGTCCAGCGGGCTGTTTATCTGAGAGTAGCCAAGAGCGGAACCGGGGGCTGGAAGCCTTTGCAGTTCGCAATTCAAGCGCACAAAATGCGGTTTGTCCTGAAAAGTGACCACCATGGCTCCAATGAGTATGCCACGCACAGGATGCCGGATGCACACGGCAGTGGTCATCAACGTCCGACTCGGCGGGTTCAAAAGAGACTGAAATACGTACGACTCAGTCTTCGGCGCAATAAAGAAATTGCCATTCTCAGGAGAGACGCTCAATCGTTCGCCGACCTCGTCACATGGGTTGTTTGTCCCGGGGTACTTTCCCAAGAAGACCTCGACGCCTGAGACGGGTTTGTCTCCTTCACTGACCGTGCCATTGATTGTGGGTCTCGTTTGCACCACGTTCGGCAAAGGAACGCATGCAGAAATCGAGAAGGCCGAAGCAGCGATTGATGTGGCGAGTCGTGAGTGGTGCATCTATTATTCTCCATGATCATTGCCGATCGGCGAGATGCCTTTCGATGGATGGGCTGGACGAATAGCAACCCGACAAAGGGCGAGACATCCGCTGGGGCGATCCGCCCTGTCCAACGCGCTGTAAGTAGCTCAGCCAACGCTGGCCCCGATCTCACCCCGCAAACACATACCGCCCATCCACCTTCCGCGGCCCGATGAACCTGAAATCAGGAAACAGCTTGCCCCGCACATAGGCCACGTAAGCGATCACCGCGATGCTCAGGACGATGGCCACCAGGGTGGCGACCGGGTCGGTGGCCAGCCCGCCCAGCGAGTTGGGCAGTTGCAGGGCCGACAGGATGATGTACGCGTTGTAGTAGCCCGCGCGGTTCTTGTGGAAGCCCCAGGCAAACGCCAGCGGAATGAGCATGACCAGGATGGCTGCGACCCAGCGGGCCGTCGGGCCGATCTGCGCGCCAAGCGCCCACCCCATCGCAAAACCCATGAGGGCCTGGAGGGCCATGATGACCAGCAGCGCACGCACCTTGCCCCGGTGCCGGGCGCAGCGCTCCGGGTCCGCGTGCGATGCGACGAAGAACGCCGTCTGCATCTCGCTGGCGCCCTCGCCTTTGAGTTGCTCGTAGATGGCCTGTTTGCCCATGCCGCCGCGCATGAGTTCGTCGACCCGCGCCCTGATCTCGGCTCGTTTCATGGTCACCCGCCCTCCCCTGGCGTCAGCAATCCCGCTCAGTGCCGCGTCACGACGATGGGTGCGCCGCGCGTGATGATCATCGTGTGTTCATACTGCGCCGACAGGTTGCCGCGCGCGCCGACCAGCGTCCAGCCGTCGTCGGTCTCGGTCACCGTGCGGCTCTTGGTCGAGAGGAAGGGCTCGATGGTGATCACCATGCCCTCCTGCAGAACGCGGTTGTCGGCCGGATCGAAATAGCCGGGGATGAACTCCGGCGCCTCGTGCAGGGCGCGCCCCACGCCGTGGCTCGCGAGGTTCTCGATGACCTTGAATCCGTAGGTCCTGGCCGTGCGTTCGATGGCCGCACCGATGCGGTTGAGCGGCTGGCCGGCGCGTGCGCATTTCATCGCCTCGTCCAGCGCCGTCCGTGTGGCGTGGCACAGGCGTGTCTTCTGCGGATTGCCGGGCGGCACCACCCGCGTGCCGCCGGTGTCGGCGAAATAGCCATCAAGCTCGGCCGACACGTCGACGTTGAGCACGTCACCGGCCCGGATGACCCGTGCCCCCGGCACGCCATGGGCGGCTTCCTCGTTGATGCTGATGCAGGTCGCGCCCGGAAAGCCGTAAGTGAGCCGGGGCGCCGAGCGAGCGCCGTGCCGGTCGAGCCATTGCGCGCCCAGGGCGTCGAGCTCCTGCGTCGTCATGCCGGGTTCGGCGGCGTCCAGCATGTCGTGCAGCACCTGCGACACGATCCGGCCGACACGCTGAAGCGCGACGACGTCGTCCTGGGTTTCAATGGTCATGGGTCAATGGCTCCTTCAAAAAGGGGAAACCCGCCCTGCCTCGGGCATGCTGCCCCCCCGGCTCAGACAGCCAGGCTCGGGAGCACGGTGCCCCGGCATTCGCCGAAGCCGATGCGCACGGCCTGCGGGGATTCGCACCACCCGTGAAAGATCACGGAGTCGCCGTCGAGCAGGAAGGAACGGGTTTCGTCTGCGCCCATCATAAGCGGCTGGCGGCCGCCCAAGCTGTGCTCGATGAGCGCGCCCGCCTCTTCAGGCAGCGGGCCCGACACGGTGCCGCTGCCCAGCAGGTCGCCCGGCGCGAGCTTGCAGCCATTGCTCGTGTGGTGGGTGAGCATCTGCGCAAAGGTCCAGTGCTGATGGCGGAAGCTGGTGCGCGATACCTCGTGTGCGGCGCGCCCGGCAGACGCGGCGGCGCCAGAGCGGAGCGACACCCGCAGCTGGACGTCGATGGCGCCAGCCTCGCGCACGGCGGCGGCGTCCAGATGGGCCAGCGGCTGCGGGAGCGTGGCGTCTCGCGCCCACGGTGCGCGAAACGGTGCCAGGGCTTCCATCGTGACGATCCAGGGCGAAACGGTCGTGGCGAAGTTCTTGCCCAGAAAGGGGCCGAGCGGCTGCGACTCCCAGAACTGGTGGTCGCGCGCCGACCAGTCATTGAGCAGGCTCACGCCGAAGAGATGGTCGTGTGCATCGGCCAGCGCGATCGGCTCGCCTTGCCGGTTGCCGGGCCCGACCCACATTCCCAGTTCGAGCTCGTAGTCCAGCTGGGTGCAGGGGCCGAAGACCGGCTCCTGCGCACCCACCGGGAGCCGCTGTCCCCATGGCCGCCGCACCGGTGTGCCCGACACGACGAGGCTGCTGGCACGGGCATGGTAGGCGATGGGCATCCAGTGGAAATTGGGCGACAGCGGGTTGTCGGGGCGGCGCAGACGGCCGATGTTCAGAGCGTGCTGCAGCGAAGTGTAGAAATCGGTGTAGTCGCCAACGCGGGCGGGCAAGGTCCACTCCGCGTCGGACTGCGGCACGAGGCAGCCGGCCAGCCGCTCGCGAACCACGGTGCGCGCATCGTCACGCAGGAGCCGAAACAGGCCGTGGCGCAAGGCGCGCCATGCGGGCCGGCCCAGCGCCATCAGATCGTTGAGCGCTGGACCGGCCGCCGCGTCCAGCGCCTGCCGCGCCAGCTTGCCGACCGTGCCGTCGAGCGAACCGTCGAGCACTCCATCGAACAGGCCCGACTCCCTGAGCCGCAGCAGGTCGACGACGAAGCGGCCGATGCCCACACCGCCGCGCCAGGGCTCGTCGCTGCCCGCCCGCCGGAAGACGCACAGCGGCAGGTTCTGCAGAGGGAAGTCGGCTCCCTGCTCATTGGCCGAGTCGATCCAGCTGCGTGCCTGCGCGTCGTGCGTGAAGTCGAGCGCCACCCTGCTGCCCTCAGTCATAGGCGCCGCGGGCCGAGCGCCGGCTCAGCAGCACGCGCCGCTGGCGCAGGTCGTCGATGACGTCGGCGGCCACACCGTATTCGGCCAGCAGCTCTGCATTGTTCTCGCCCTGGAAATACGGAATGCCCGGCGCCGGCAGCTGACTCGCGCTGAAGCGCCAGGGCGGGCCGGGCATCTGCACCGTGCCACCGCCTCGGTCGTCGACCTGCACCACCGCCCCCCAGTCGCGCGCCCACTCGGAGTCGGCGAGTTCGCGGGTGCTCCGGATCACGCCGATGGCCAGGCTCTGCTCGCTGACCTGCGCCTGCAGCTCGTCCAGGTCGGTGAAGGTGAGGATCCAGGCGCGGACCTCGGCGAGCAAGGCGTCCAGGTTGGCACGGCGCAAGGGGGCCGTTGCGAAGCGCGGATCGCCCAGCAGGTCGCTGCGGCGCATCATGGCGCAGTAGCGCACGAACATCGGCGAGTAGATCGGGCTGCCGGCGATGGTGATGCGCGTGCCGTCGGGCAGCACGTAGATGTGGGACTCCGGCGCGCTCAGCGCCACCGGCTCGCCCTGGGTGTCGATGCCCGACAGCTGCGCCCCCGCGCGCTCGTTGACCGACAGCATGGTCGCGGCCATCGACACGTCCACGTGCTGGCCCTGACCGGTCGCGTGCCTGTGCTGCAGGGCCGCCAGGACTGCGATCACGCCCTGCAGGCCGGTGTACAGGTCGGCGTGGCTGCAGGCGTCATTGCGCAGATCGGCCAGCGCGTCGCCGTAGTGCCCATGCACGATGTCGGTGAAGCCGGTCTCGGCCTGCACCGTGGGCGCAAAGGCTGGCCGATTGCGCCACGGCCCGGTCTGTCCGTAGCCGCTCATGCTTACATAGATGACGCGCGGATTGAACTCGCGCACCTGCTCGTAGCCGAGACCGAAGCGCTGCAGCGTGCCGGGCCGGAAGTTCTCGACGATGACGTCGGCCCTGGCGCAGATCTGCCGCACGATCTCGCGCGCCTCGGGCCAGTTGAGGTCGATGCTGAGGTTGCGCTTGCCGGCGTTCTGCTGCGTGTAGTACAGCGACATGCTGTGGATGTGCGGCACGCCCGCGCGGCCGACGTCGCCGGCCGGCGGCTCGATCTTGGTCACGTCGGCGCCGAGATCGCGCAGCGCCTTGGTGCAATGCGGCCCGGCCAGCACGCGGGTGAAGTCGATGACCTTCAGGCCCTTGAGCGGCGCATCGGCCGAAGGCCCGGCGGCGGTCGATCCTGCGCCGGCATCGGTGGCAGGGTCGGCGGCGTCAAGGACGGCGGCATCAGCGGCCATTGTGCCGGACGCCGTGGCGTTTGGGTTCTGCATGATCAGTTCCCTTCAAAGACGGCCGAGCCGGGACCGGTCGCGAGGAAGGCCGCAAGGCCGCGCTTCTGGTCGGCGCTGGCCCACATGAGTTCGTTCACTTCCGTCTGGGCGGCGTCGCCCGCAGCAGTGCCGGCGCGGGCCGAGAGGTTGGCCAGCCGCTTGATGCCGCGCAGGGCCACGGTCGGGCCGGCGGCCAGTTGCCGTGCCCAGGACATCGAGGCCGTGGCCAGTTCGCCTTCGGCCACCACGAGGTTGATGGCGCCCCAGCGCTCCAGCGCCACCGGGTCATGGCGCCGGCCGAACATGGCCATTTCCTTGGCACGGGCCGGACCGACGCGCTGCGTCACCCGCTGCACGCCGCCCAGCAGCGGCAGCAGGCCGAGCGAAGCCTCCGCCATGCCGAAGGAGGCCGTATCGGCCGCAACGATCATGTCGCAGGTCAGGGCCAGCTCGAAGCCGCCGCCGAGCGCCGCGCCATGCACGGCCGCCACCGAAGGCAGGGGCACGTTCTCGAGCGCGGAGATCAGAGCGTCGAACGCCGCCTGGTCGCGGCGGCGCCCACCGCTGACGAAGCCATTGACGTCGGCGCCCGCGCAGAAATGCCGCATGCCGCTTCGCAGCAGGATGGCACGGCATTCCTCCCGTTGGGCGCGCTCGTAGGCGGCCAGCAGGCCCTGCAGGAGTGCGTCGTCGAGCAGATTGTGCGGCGGCTTGGCCAGGGTGACGACGCCAACGGCGCCGTCCTTGTGAAAGGTGACGATTTCGGACATGACAGGTCTTTCTGTGGAAAGGAAATTGGCCGTGGCCTTACTCCGCCTGCAGGTTCAGCGTGCGGGCCAGGCGGGTGTACTTGTCGTGCTCGGCCTTGAGGAAGGCCGCGTTCTGCTGGACGCTCATCGGGTCGAGCCGGCGCGACGCATTGGTGGCGATGCGCTGCTGGTTCTCGGGGCTGAGCACCCATTCATTGAGCGCATCGGTCAGACGGCTGACGATGGGCTCGGGCGTTCTGGGCGGCGCCAGCAGGGCGGACCAGAGGCTGTATTCGAAGTCCGGCAAGGCCTTGCTGTCGGCGACGCGCGGCACCTCGGGCAAGGCCGGGTTGCGCCGCAGGCTGGCCAAGGCGATCGCCTTGACGCGGCCCGCCTGGATCATCCCGAGCGTGGGTCCGCCCAGCGGCACGAAGGTCAAGTCGACCTGGCCGCCCGAGACGTCGGTGAGCGTCGGCGCTGCGCCCTTGTAGGGCACCTCCAGGAACTTGATGCCGGCGCGCGCCTGGAAGTCGGCCCCGACCAGGTGCGGCGCCGAGCCCACACCCCAGTGGCCGTAGGAGAGTTCGCGGTTTCCCGGCTTCCTGGCGTACTCGATCAGCTCGTCGGCATTGCGGAAGTTGTACCGCGGGCTGGAGATGAGCACGAAGTCCGAAATGCCGACCACGCCGACAAGATGGAACGCATCGGGTTGGTACTTCGCGCTGGCGATGGTCCGCGGGGCCACCAGGAAGTCGACGCCCGTGGTGCCGAGCAAGGTGTAGCCGTCGTTGTCGGAACGCAGCACGTTCATGGCACCGATGGATCCGTTCGCGCCGGGCACGTTGTCGGACACCAGGTTCTGCCCGAGATTGCGCTGCAGGACCACTGCCGCAGCGCGGATCGATGCGTCGGCCGGACCGCCGGCGGGGAACGCGGTCTTGACCACGATCGGCTTGCGCGGATAGGCCGCGGGCGTCTGGGCATGCGCCGGCGCAAGCCGGGCTGCCAGCAGGGCGCTGGCGGTGTACAGCAGGGCGCTGCGTCGATTGGGTGTTGACATGGAGGTCTCCTGTTCAAGGGGCCGCAGGGGCCGTTTCTCTGGGCTGGCAAGTGAACTTGAGCCGGTGGGCTCGTTATGTTAACGATGTTAACATTAAGTCGCGACCGGACGCAAGGCGCCGGCTGCATGCGGGAACTGTTGGCACAATCGGCCCATGGAAGCGACGTCCTACCATCACGGGGATCTGCGCAACGCCTTGCTGCGCGAAGGCCGCACGCTGCTGGAAGAGCGCGGGCCGGCAGAGCTGAGCCTCAGGGAGGTCGCCCGGCGTGCAGGCGTGTCGGTGGCCGCGCCATCCAAGCACTTCGATGGCAAGGAGGCGCTGCTCGCAGCGATTGCGAGCGAAGGCTTTCGCGAGCTGGCGGCCGAGCGCGAGCGGATCGCCGCTACGCGCGAGCACACGCTCGACCGGGCCCGCGACATGCTCCTGAGCTATGTGGATTACGCCAAGGCGAACAAGGGCGTGTTCTATCTCATGGTGGGGCCGCGCATCATCGACACCTACCGGCACGGCGAACTCGCGGACATCAGCGCCAAGTCGTTCAACATGTTCTCGGACACCGTCATGCAGCTCGCGCGCGAGCACGGCTGGCCGGACGGCGAGCTTGACCTGGTGGCCCATTCGGCCTGGGCCATGGAGCATGGACTGGCCACGCTGATCCTTGGCGACCGAGTGCCGCGCCCGCACAGCCTGATCGACCTGCGGCAGATGATCGATTTCTCGATCAACATGCTGCTGAGCGCCGTGGTAGCCGGGCCCGAGGCCTTTCGGCAAGTTCTCGCGCCTACCCTCACACCAACGCAAGCTGCTTCGCAGAAGGCCACCAGGCCCACGCCTGCGCGACGGCAGCCCGGGGCAAAGCCAGTCCTCAGCTCACGCCGGCGCTGAAGCCAGCCTGGCCTTGAGGTCGACGTAGGCACTGCGGATCAGGCGCTGCAAGGCCACGTCGTCAGCGGTCTCGCCCGGGAGCAGCTTCACATGCCGCATGAACCGCCCCGTCCCCCGCAGAAGGTGGTCCGGATCGGCCAGGCTCGCGCCGAGGAAGAAGCCGACGTTCACATGCTCACGGTAGATGGCAACGTAAGCCAGCGCCGTCTGGCCGATGCATGCGGTCGGCTGGCCGTCGTGGAGCAGGTCGAGCACATCGTCCCCGCACTGGCGCATCGCGTCGAACCAGCGCCGAGCCACCGCAGCAAGATCCGGCGACTGCGAATCGAACCATGAATCCACCATGGCATGACCTCGCACGCCACCGGGCAGCGGAAACAGGCGAACGGGCGGCAAAGCTGCGGGCATGGGGAGCCACGGAAGGGGGCTGTGTCTTGAAGCCACCATGATAGGCCAGGCCCCTGCCCGCCGACCCGCCGCCTTCAACGCGACAGGCCGCTGTCCTACGCCCTGCCCCGCCGTCTGACGACAGCGCCGCCCCGCCCTGAAACGTAAATTCACTGAGCCGCTTCGATGACGAGGCGAACTCTTATCAACACCGAAAGGAATTTCACAATGAACAAGCAATCCCTGCGCACTTCCGTTCTGCTGGCCAGCCTGCTGGCCGTGGGTGGCTTCGCTTCCGCCCAGACGCTCAGCAAGGGCGACGGCACCGACAACAAGGTGAAGGCCGAGGCCGCTGCGACCGCTGGCACCGCCATGTCCGACAAGGCCCGCGCCGACGTGAAGGCCGAGGCCCGTGCCGACAACAAGGCCATGCCCAAGAACAAGACCGGCGAAGGCGCCGACCTGGCCGCCAAGACCTACCCCGCAGGTGACGCCAAGGCGCGCGCCGACGTGAAGGCCGAAGCCAAGGCACCGCTGAAGACGGGTGAAGGCGCCGACAAGGGCACCAACAAGCGCGCCGCCAAGGGCGGCAAGAAGGTCGAGCCGAGCGTGAGCGAACTGGCTCCCTCGGGCACCCCCGCAGCGCGCGCTGACGTGAAGGCCGAAGCCAAGGCTGCCAACAAGATGCAGTAAGCCTCCATCCCGCCATGAAAAAGGCCACCGCATGCGGTGGCCTTTTCTGTTGCGCATAAGCGCGCCGGAATGATCGGTCGGATCAGTTCAGGGGCGTCTTCTTGCCGTCCTTGTAGACGTACAGGGTGATGGCCGGGTTCTTCAGTTCGCCGTTGGGCTCGAACTGGATGGTGGTCGTCACGCCCTTGAAGTTCGTCTTGATCAGCTCGGGGGTGTAGACCTTCGGATCCCAGGACTTGGCCTTCTTCATGGCTTCGACCAGAACGAAAGTGGCGTCATAGGTGTACGGGCTGTAGACCTGGAACTGGTTGGGGTACTTTTCGTCGTAGCGCTTCTTCCAGGCTTCGCCGCCGGGCATCTTGGCCAGCGAGGCGCCGCCTTCGGCGCAGACCACGTTCTCCAGCGTCTTGGCGCCGCCGGCGAGCTTGGCGATCTCGGACGTGCAGATGCCGTCGCCGCCGAAGTACTTGGTCTTGGACAGGCCGAGCTGCTCCATCTGGCGCAGCATCGGGCCGGCTTGCGGGTCCATGCCGCCGTAGAAGATGGCGTCGGGGTTCTTGGCCTTGATGGCGGTCAGGATCGCCATGAAGTCGGTGGCCTTGTCATTAGTGAACTGCTCGTCGACGACCTTCATGCCCTTGGCGACGGCGGTCTTCTTGAACACTTCGGCGACGCCCTGGCCGTAGGCCGTGCGGTCGTCGATGATGGCCACGGTCTTGAGCTTGAGCTTGTCGGCCGCATAGAAGGCCAGACCAGCGCCCAGGGCGTTGTCGTTGGCGATGATGCGGTAGGTCGTCTTGTAGCCAGGCTTGGTCAGGTTGGGGTTGGTGGCCGCGCCGGTGATGTGGGGGATGCCGCAGTCGTTGTAGACCTTGGAGGCGGGAATGGTGGTGCCGGAGTTCAGGTGGCCGACCACGCCAGCGACCTTGGCGTCGCACAGCTTCTGGGCGGCAGCGGTGCCCTGCTTCGGATCGGCGGCGTCGTCTTCGGCCTGGATCTCGAGCTTGACCTTCTTGCCACCGATGGTGACGCCGGCCTTGTTGAGGTCTTCGATGGCCATGCGGACGCCGTTTTCGTTGTCCTTGCCATAGTGGGCCTGGGCGCCGGAGATCGGAGCGACGTGACCGATCTTGACAACCTGATCCTGCGCGGCAGCCATGCCAGCGACGGCGGCGATGGCGGCAGCAACAGTCAGTTTCAACTTCATTTGCATAGGAAAACCTCCAGATTATGGGAAATGGTTGAGATGTGGAATTTATGACTCAACGGCGGGGAACATATCGCAATTTCCGGGCCCAATCCATAGGGAACACGATAGGTGTCGGGGAATTAGGGGGTTTACCCTCCGCAGAGATTTTCTTATGGGCGCTGCGTGCGCTGGGCCAGCTCCTGCGAGACTGCCTCCGACACCGACTGCCGGACGACAGATTCGATCTCCTCGCGCAGCAGCGGGCCGAGCGAACGGGTCTGCTCCAGCACGAGCGTGGCGACGGCTTCGCGCAGCCGTCGCTCCAGCGACAGGTCCACGCGCTGCATCACGCGATGGATGATCTGCTCCTCGATCTGGGCCATCAGGTCAGGGCCCGGCGCCGCAACCGTCTGGGGCGTCTGCACGACCTCGGTGAGCGTGGGCACAAAACGGGGCGGCGTGCGCGGTGCGTTCATGCGGCCGCCCCTTTCTGGCCCAGGTCATGGCGGGTGATGGCGTAGCCGCGGTCGGCGTAGTGCTTCCAGCGCCCGCGCGCATCCTGGCGGTCGGCCTCGTCGGCCTGCGCCACGACCTCGATCAGGCGCTCGAAGCGCTCAAAGCCCTGGGGCACGGCCGCGCCGAGGTTGACCAGCACGTGCTGATGCGGCGTGCCCTGCGGCGACTCGGCCAGCACCACGGGCGAAGCGGCCAGCATGGCGGCGTCCGCGCCCGCGCGGCAATGCGGCAGGAACTCGAGCGGCGAGAAGGTCCACAGCGCCACGTCCAGCCGCGACAGCAGGTCGCGCTCGCCCGTCACCACCAGGCGCGCGCCGCTGGCGACGGCCTTGCGCACCAGCCGGCACGCATAGTCGAGCTTGTCGGGCGCGTTGAAATGGAAGGCGATCTCGGTCATGGCGGCGCCCCGGACTGCGGTCCGATCAGGCCTTCCTGCGAGAAGTCTTGGCCGCCGCCCTGACACCGGTGGCTGGTGTGGCTGAGGTGTTTTCGATGGGAGGCGCCAGCAGGTAGTTCAACAGCAGGCCCACCGGCCGGCCGGTCGCGCCCTTGGCCGCGCCGCTCTTCCACGCCGAGCCCGCGATGTCCAGGTGCGCCCAGGGGTACTTGCCGGCAAAACGCTGCAGGAACTTCGCGGCGGTGACTGCACCGCCGGCCCGCCCTGCCACGTTGGCCACGTCGGCGAAGTTGGTCTTCAGGCCTTCGGCATATTCGTCGTCCAGCGGCATGCGCCAGCAGGGATCGAGCGCCGATTCGCCAGCGGCCTGCAGCGCCGAAGCCAGCGCGTCGTCGCTGGCAAACAGGCCGCTGCGCACCGCGCCGAGCGCGATCATGCAGGCGCCGGTGAGCGTGGCGACGTCGATCACCGCCCGGGGCTTGAAGCGCTCGGCGTAGGTGAGCGCGTCGCACAGGATGAGCCGCCCCTCGGCGTCGGTGTTGAGGTTCTCGATGGTCTGGCCGCTCATGCTGGTGACCACGTCCCCGGGCTTGACCGAGTGGCCGCCCGGCATGTTCTCGCAGGCCGGGATGAGACCGACGACATTGATCGCCGGCTTGAGTTCGGCCAGTGCGCGGAACACGCCCAGCACACTGGCGGCGCCGCACATGTCGAACTTCATCTCGTCCATTTCGGCGGCCGGCTTGAGCGAGATGCCGCCGGTGTCGAACGTGATGCCCTTGCCCACCAGTACCGTGGGCGCGACCTTGGCCTTCGCAGGCGCACCGTCGTAGCGCAGGACGATGAAGCGCAGCTCCTCGTCCGAACCCTGTGCCACCGACATGAACGAGCCCATCCCGAGCCGGGCGACCTGCCTGGGCCCCAGCACCTCGCAGTCAATGACCTTCGACGCCTTGGCCATGGCCCGCGCAGCGTCGCCGAGCATCGTCGGCGTGCAATGGTTGGCAGGCCGGTTGGCCCACTCCTTGGCGAATTCGATGCCGGTCACCGTGGCGCGTGCCTGGGCAAAGGCCGCCTTCAGGCCGGCTGCATCGCCCACGCCCAGCACCACCCGGGCCAGCTTGCGCCCCTCGGCCTTGGATTTGGTCGTCGTGTAGACGTAGCTGGCCTCGGCCACCGCGAGCATTGCCGCACGCAATGCGTCGGCTCCGGCGCCCTCGGGCAGCAGCACCACCACGTTCTTGACCGGCCCGGCCTTGAGCGAGCCGATGGCCGCCGCGACGGCCTGGCGGACCAGCCGAGGACTGCCTTCGCCCGCGCCAGCCAGCACCACGCGGGCTGCCGTCACGCCCTGGGGCTTCCACAACGACAGCAGCTTGCCCGCCTTGGCTTCGAAGTCGCCGCTGCCGAGCGCATCGGCCAGCGCCCGGTCCAGCACGCCCTTGCCAGACGCAAGGCCCTGCGGCACCAGCACCACCAGCGCGTCGGTCTTCTCGGCGGCAGCGCCCGCCAGGCTCAGGGTCTTGAGTTCAAAGTCCATAATTGCTTCTTTCCTTCAAAGCGATGTTATTCCATTCCTCCATCCGCAAGGAGCTGGCCCGCACCTTCGGCGCCACCCTGGTCGTGCTGATCACCATCGTGATGACGATCATGCTGATCCGCACGCTCGGGCAGGCCACCCGGGGCAGCGTCAATCCGCAGGACGTGATGATGGTCATGGGCTACACGGTGCTCGGCCAGCTGCCCACCATCCTGGCGCTGAGCCTGTTCATCGCCATCGTCGCCACCCTCTCGCGCATGCACCAGCAAAGCGAGATGGTCATCTGGTTCGCCAGCGGCCGCGGGCTGTCGGGCTTTCTGTCGCCGCTGCTGCGCTTTGCCTGGCCGGTGCTGCTGGTGATCGCCCTGCTCGCGCTGTTCGCCTGGCCCTGGGCCAACCAGCAGTCGCGCGACCTGCGCGACCGCTATGAAAAGCGCGGCGACCTCGAACGCATCGCACCGGGCCAGTTCCAGGAATCGGCCAGCGGCAGCCGGGTGTTCTTCCTCGACAAGGACTCGCCCGACGGCAAGTCCGGCAACAACGTGTTCATTTCGGCCAGCGAGCGCGGCAAGGAGGCCATGACTTCAGCCCGCAGCGGCAGCATCGAGACGATCAAGGACGACCGCTTCCTCGTGCTGCGCAACGGCCAGCGACTGGAGAGCACGGTGGGCCAGCCCGACCTCAAGATCAGCCGCTTCGACGAGTACGCGACTCAGGTAGGCGCCGACAAGCTCGGCGCGCAGGACGAGGCGCCCGCCAAGGCACTGCCCACGCTCACCCTGCTGGCCCAGCCGACGCGCACCAACCTGGGCGAGCTGACCTGGCGCGTCAGCCTGGTGCTGGCGGCGCTGAATTTCGTGGTCATCGGCCTGGCGGTCTCGGGCGCCAATCCGCGCGCCGGGCGCAGTGGCAACCTCGTGTTCGCGCTGTTTGCCTTCGTCGTCTACTACAACCTCGTGAACGTCGGCCAGAGCTGGATCGCCAACGGGCGCACCACGCCGGGCGCCTTCATCGTGGCCCTGCATGGCGGCGTGCTGGCGCTGGGACTGCTCTGGCTCGGCAAGCGGCACAACAACTGGAGCTGGAACCCGGTGCGGGCCCGGCAGCGCCGGCAGGAGCGCGACGCATGAAGACGATCCGCCAGCTGATCTATGGCGAGGTGCTCGCGGCCGTCGCGTTCGTGACCCTCGGCTTTCTTGCGCTCTTTTTCTTCTTCGACTTCGTGGACGAACTGCAGGGCATCGGCAAGCCGGGGCCGTCGGGCGTCTACATGCTGACCCACGCGCTCATGTACGTGAGCCTGCTGGTGCCCAGCCACCTCTACGAACTCATGCCGATCTCGGTGCTGATCGGCACGGTCTTCGTCATGGTCCGCCTGGCCCAGAGTTCGGAATACACCATCCTGCGCACCAGCGGCCTGGGCCCGTGGCGCGCGCTGCGCACCCTGCTCACGCTGGGCATGGCGTTCGTGCTGCTGACCTTCGCGGTGGGCGACTACGTGGCTCCCGCGTCGGACCGCACGGCGCAACTGCTCAAGGCGCGCTTCCAGGGCCGCATCACCATGGGGCAGACCGGTGCCTGGCTCAAGGAGCGGCAGGTCTACAACTCCTATGCCGCCAACGTGAGCGCGTTGTCGCCCGATGGCGACATGCAGGGCGTGCGGATCTTCGAGTTCGACAGCAAGGGCTTTCTGGTGTCGCTCACGCAGGCGCCGCAGGCGCGCTTCGGCGAGGACGGCGCCTGGGTGCTGCAGAACGCCGAACGCAGCGAGTTTTCCGCCGCCGGCTCCGACACCGCGCAGGTCGAGCGCACGCGGCTGCAGACCTTCCGCTGGCCCACCGAGATCAGCGCCGAAATGGTGTCGGTGGCCCTGCTCAAGCCCGAGCGCATGGGCACGATCGACCTGTTCCAGTACATCCAGCATCTGGACGCCAACGGCCAGACCGCGCAGCGCTACGAGATCGAGTTCTGGCGCAAGGTGTTCTACCCCTTGAGCTGCCTGGTGATGGTCGTGCTCGCCCTGCCCTTCGCCTACCTGCATTTCCGCTCGGGCGGCATCACCGGCTATATCTTCGCGGGTGTGCTGATCGGCATCAGCTTCTTCCTGCTCAACAACGTGTTCGGCTACATCGGCAATCTGCGCAACTGGTGGCCGTGGCTCACCGCTGCGGCACCCGGCCTGATCTATTCGGTGCTGTCGCTCGGGGCCTTCGGCTGGCTGGTGCTCCGGAGGTAGCGCGGCACCATGGCTGAGGGCATCGTTCTTCTGGCGCATGGCTCGCGCGACCCGCTGTGGCGCCGGCCCATCGAAGCCGTTGCCGCGCGGCTGCGGGCCGACGCGCCAGAGGCGCTGGTCACATGCGCCTACATCGAGCTGTGCGAGCCGCGCCTGGAAGACGCCGTCTCCGGGCTCGTGGCCAGCGGTGCCACCTCGGTCACGGTGGTGCCGATGTTCCTCGGCATGGGCAAGCATGTGCGCGAAGACCTCCCTGGGCTTGCGGACGCGCTGTCGGCGGCCCATCCCGGGCTCCGCGTGACCCTGCGACCCACCGTAGGCGAGGATCCGCGCCTGATCGCGCTGCTCGCAGAAATCGCCCGGCCCTGACGCCTCCATATAAGCTCATTACAATATCGAAGTGATTTTTTAGTATCATTTCGATATGAATCTTCATCAGTTCCGGTTCGTGCAGGAGGCGGCGCGCCGCAACCTCAACCTCACCGAGGCCGCCAAGGCGCTGCACACCTCCCAGCCCGGGGTGTCCAAGGCCATCATCGAGCTGGAAGAAGAGCTGGGCGTCGAGATCTTCGCGCGGCACGGCAAGCGGCTCAAGCGCATCACCGAGCCCGGCCAGCATGTCCTGCGCAGCATCGAGCTGATCATGCGCGAGGTCGGCAACCTCAAGCGCATCGGCGAGCAGTTCAGCGCCGAAGACAGCGGCACGCTGTCCATCGCCACCACCCACACCCAGGCCCGCTACGTTCTGCCGGTGCCGGTTGCGAAACTGCGCGAAGCCTATCCCAAGGTCAATGTGAGCCTGCACCAGGGCGCGCCCGACCAGGTGGCCCGGATGGTGATCGACGAAGTGGCCGAGATCGGCATCGCCACCGAGTCGCTGTCGGACTATGCGGAACTGGTCACGCTCCCCTGCTACGAGTGGCAGCACGTGCTGGTGCTGCCGGCCGACCACCCGCTGGCGAAGAAGGAGCGCATCTCGCTCGAAGACATCGCGCGCGAGCCGATCATCACCTACCACCCCTCGTTCACCGGGCGCACGCGGATCGACACGGCTTTTGCCAACCGCAAGCTGGAGCCGCGCATCGCGCTGGAGGCCATCGACTCCGACGTGATCAAGACCTATGTGCGCCTCGGCCTGGGCGTGGGCATCGTGGCCGAGATGGCCGTGCGCGACGACGGCAGCAACAACGACCTGGTGGTCCGCCCCGCCGGGCACCTGTTCGGGCAGAACATCGCGCGCGTCGCTTTCAAGAAGAGCGCCTACCTGCGCAACTTCGTCTTCAAGTTCGCCGAGCTGCTGAGCGACCGGCTCGACCGCAACCTGATCGCCAAGGCCCTGAGCGGCCATGTGAACGACTATGAACTGTGACGCCCCCCGAAGCGGCCTGCGGCCGCCTCCCCCCACTGGGGGGCGCAGCCAGCGGCCCGGCGAAGCCGGCTCCGCGGCTGCCGCGAAGGGGCGCTTGGCGCACCGGCGCCTTCGCTGGTGTGCGTCGCGTCCTTTTTTCCATGATGCCTTCCCTATTCATTTGTTCTGAAGCATGAGCACCACCACCGTCCGCACCCCGCCCGTTGAAACCAAGCTGCCCGCCGTGGGCACGACGATCTTCACCGTGATGTCCGCGCTGGCTGCGGAAAAAGGGGCGGTGAACCTGGGCCAGGGCTTCCCGGATTTCAACTGCGACCCGAAGCTGGTCCAGGCCGTGGCCGAAGCCATGGCCTCGGGGCTCAACCAGTATCCGCCCATGACGGGGGTGCCGGCCTTGCGCGAGGCCGTGGCAGCCAAGATGCAGGCGCTGTACGGCCACCGCTACGACCCGGCGACCGAGATCACCATCACGGCCGGCGCGACGCAGGCCATCATCACCGCGATCCTGGCCGTCGTCCGGCCGGGCGACGAAGTCATCGTGCTGGAGCCCTGCTACGACAGCTACGTGCCCAACATCGAACTGGCGGGCGGCACCGTGGTTCGCGTCCCGCTCACGCCGGGCAGCTTCCGCCCCGACTTCGGCAAGATCGCTGCCGCGATCACGCCGCGCACCCGCGCCCTCATCATCAACACGCCGCACAACCCGAGCGCCACCGTGTGGAGCCGGCAAGACATGCTGGCGCTGCAGGACATCCTCGCGCCCACCGACGTGCTGCTGATCAGCGACGAGGTCTACGAGCACATGGTGTTCGACGGCCGGCCGCATGAAAGCGTCGCGCGTTACCCGGCCCTGGCGGCCCGCGCCTTCATCGTCTCGAGCTTCGGCAAGACCTACCACGTCACCGGCTGGAAGGTCGGCTACGTGGCCGCGCCGGCGCCCCTCTCCGCCGAGTTCCGCAAGGTCCACCAGTTCAACGTGTTCACCGTCAACACGCCGGTGCAGCACGGGCTGGCCGCGTTCATGGCCGACCCGGCGCCCTATCTGGAGTTGCCGGCGTTCTACCAGCGCAAGCGCGACCTGTTCCGCGAAGGCCTCGCGCGCACCCGGCTGCGCCTGCTGCCCAGCGAGGGCAGCTACTTTCAGTCGGTCGACATCTCGGACGTCAGCGAGCTGAGCGAGTCGGACTTCTGCCTCTGGCTCACGCGCGAGATCGGCGTGGCGGCGATCCCGATGTCGGCCTTCTATGGCGACGGGTTCGACCAGCGCATCGTGCGTTTCTGCTTCGCCAAGAAGGACGAGACGCTGCGCAGTGCACTCGACCGTCTTGCGCGCATCTGAGCGCTCGCCCGCTCCCTCGGGAGCATCCTGTGTAGGACAGCCCCCACGGCAGAAAGGCCCTTCGGCCTGCTGACCGGGTGCGTGCCTGCGGCGACCATGGCTTCACCCATCACAACTCTCACAAAAGGTGTCTGCCATGTCGATTTCCCTGATTCTCCTGATCGTCCTGATCCTGATCCTCGTCGGCGCGCTCCCGAGCTGGGGCTATAGCCGCAACTGGGGCTACGGCCCGAGCGGCGGCCTGGGTCTCGTCGTGCTGATCCTGGTCGTGCTGCTGCTCATGGGCAAGATATAAGCCCGAGCGGCCTGCAAAGCCAACGGGCCCGCCAGGTGCATCCAGCGCCTGCGGGCCCGTCGTGCGTCAGCTGTTGAGCTGCACCCAGACCTTGTCCAGGCGCTTGACGCTCACCGGTTGCGGCGTGCGCAGCTCCTGCGCGAAGAAGCTCACCCGCAGCTCCTCCAGCAGCCAGCGGTACTCCTGCATCCGGTCGTCGACCGCGCCCTTGCGCTCGGCCACGAGGCGCCAGTAGCGCTGCTCCTGCGGGCGAAGCTCGGCAAGACGGGTCGCGTCACGTGCGGGATCGGCTCGCAGCTTGTCCAGGCGCATCGTCGCCGCCTTGAGGTAGCGCGGAAAGTGCTGGAGCTGCGCCCACGGCGTCAGCGCCAGGAAGCGCTTGGGCATGAGGCGCTGCAACTGCTGCGTCACATCCGCCGTCGCGTCGGGCTGGCCTTTGGTGTCCTTGACCTTGCGAACGGCCGCCGCATAGTCGACCAGGATCTGCCCCGCCAGCCGGGCGACCTCGTTGGCGATGAGCGTGAGGCGTCCGCGCCCCTCTTCCACCCGCTTGGCAAATGCATGTGCATCGGCCGGCAAGGGATCAAGCAGGAACGCCCGGTCGAGCGCGACTTCGATGATCTGGTCGCGCAGCTCCTCGGCCGTGCCCAGCGGCATGAAGGTCACGGCCATCTTCTGCAGGTCGGGGAGGTTCTTCTCCAGGTACTTGAGCGCGTCGCGGATCTGCAGCGCGAACAGCCGGCGCAGGCCCGCCCGGTGCCGGGCGGCCGCCACGTCGGGCTCGTCGAACACCTCGATCGTCACCGCATCGCCCTGGTCGATCAGCGCCGGAAAGCCGATCAGCGTCTGCCCGCCCTTGCGGATCTCCATGAGTTCGGGCAGTTCCGCGAAATCCCATCGCGTGTGGCGCTGGCCCGCGTCGACCGCGAAACCTTCGCGTCCTTGCGGGCTGCCCGCAGCGTGGGCAGCGCCCTTGCCGGCACCGGCGCCCGCCTGCCCGGACGCGGAAGCCCCCGACGCACCCGATCCGTGCGACGGCCCCGTCTCGCGACCGTCGGCCTGCTGCGCGCCGCCTGCCGCACGCGCGGGCTTGAGGCCGGCCAGGGCCTGGAACGCGCCGCGGGCCTGCGCACCCAGCTCGGCCTTCAGCGCGCCGAGGTTGCGGCCCGTGCCCAGCTGCCGGCCATGCTCGTCCACCACCCGGAAATTCATGAACAGGTGCGGGCTCAGCATGTCGAGCTTGAAGTCGGCGCGCTTCACGTCGAGCGAGGTTTCGTCGCGCACGAGCTTGAGCAGCGCGTCGGTCAGCGAGCCGTGACCAAAGCGCACCGGCTCGCTGAACAGTGCGGCGATGCGCGCCGCGCTGTCGGGCAGCGGCACGAAGCGCGAGCGCGGCTTCTGGTGCAGGCTCTTGAGCAGCGCCAGGATCTTGCCCTGCAGCATGCCCGGCACCAGCCACTCGCAGCGCTCGTCGTTGACCTGATTCAGCACGAACAGCGGCACCGTCACCGTGAGGCCGTCGCGCGCATCGCCGGGTTCATGCAGGTAGGTCGCCGCGCAGTCGACGCCGCCCAGGCGGATGGTGCGCGGAAACGCGTCGGTGGTGATGCCGGCCGCCTCGTGGCGCATCAGCTCCTCGCGGGTGAGCATCAGCAGCCGGGGCTGGCGCTTCGACTCGGCGCGGTACCACTGCTCGAAGGCATGCCCGCTGAACACGTCGGCCGGCAGCTGCTGGTCGTAGAACGCGTAGATGAGCTCGTCGTCCACCAGAACGTCCTGGCGGCGCGACTTGTGCTCCATCTCCTCGACCTGGCGGATCAGCTTGCGGTTGGCCGCGAGGAAGGGCAAGGCGGTGTCCCACTGGCCGGCCACCAGCGCCTCGCGGATGAAGATCTCCCGCGCCGCCGCCATGTCCACCCGGCCGTAGTTCACCCGGCGGCCGCTGTAGATGACGATGCCGTAGAGCGTGGCCCGCTCCAGCGCCATCACCTCGCCTGCCTTCTTCTCCCAGTGCGGGTCGAGCAGCTGCTTGCGCAGCAGGTGGCCGCCGACCTGCTCGATCCACTGCGGCTCGATGTTGGCGATGCCGCGGCCGAACAGCCGGGTCGTCTCCACCAGCTCGGCCGCGACGATCCAGCGGCCCGGGCGCTTGCTCAGGTGGGCGCCCGGATGGCGGTAGAACTTGATGCCGCGCGCCCCGAGGTAGGCCTCGTCGTCCTCCATCTTCCAGCCGATGTTGCCCAGCAGGCCCGACAGCATCGACATGTGGAGCTGCTCGTAGCTGGCCGGCGCCGCGTTCAGTCGCCACTTGTGCTCGGCCACCACGGTGTGCAACTGCGTGTGGATGTCGCGCCATTCGCGCACCCGGCGCACGCTCACGAAGTTCTGACGCAGCAGCTGCTCGTACTGCCGGTTCGACAGCTTGTGGTCCTTGCCGTGCCCGCCGCGCGCGTCGTGCAGCCACTTCCACAGCTTGAGGTAGCCGGTGAATTCGCTCTTCTCGTCGTCGAACTTCTGATGGGCCTGATCGGCCTGCTGCTGCGCCTCCAGTGGCCGGTCGCGCACGTCCTGCACCGACAGGGCCGAGGCGATCACCAGCACTTCGTCGAGCGCCTGGCGCTCGCGCGCCTCCAGGATCATGCGGCCGACCCGCGGGTCGAGCGGCAGGCGCGCCAGCTCGCGGCCCATGGGCGTGAGTTCGTTGAGGTCGTCCACCGCGCCCAGCTCGTTGAGCAGCTGGTAGCCGTCGGCGATCGCGCGGCGCTGCGGCGGCTCGATGAAGGGAAAGTCCTCCACCTGCCCCAGGTGCAGCGACTTCATGCGCAGGATCACGCCAGCCAGCGAGCTGCGCAGGATTTCAGGGTCGGTGAACGGGGGCCGAGACGCGAAGTCCTTCTCGTCGTAGAGCCGGATGCAGATGCCGTTGGCCACCCGGCCGCAACGGCCCGCGCGCTGGTTGGCGGCGGCCTGGCTGATCGGCTCGACCAGCAGCTGCTCGACCTTGCTGCGGAAGCTGTAGCGCTTGACGCGCGCCGTACCCGAGTCGATCACGTAACGGATGCCCGGCACCGTCAGCGAGGTCTCGGCCACGTTGGTGGCCAGCACGATGCGCCGGCCGCTGTGCGACTCGAAGATGCGGTCCTGCTCGGCCTGCGACAGGCGCGAGAACAGCGGCAGCACCTCGGTGTCGCGGTACACCGGCTGATGGGCCAGGTGCTTGCGCAGGTGGTCGGCCGCCTCGCGGATCTCCCGCTCGCCCGGCAGAAACACCAGGATGTCGCCGCCTGCGCGGCCGGCGTCGCGCCACAGCTCGTCGACGGCCTCGGCAATCGCGTCGTTCAGGTCGTGCTCCCGCGACTCCTCGAACGGGCGCCAGCGCTGCTCCACCGGGAACATGCGGCCCGACACGTAGATCACGGGCGCCGGTCCCCGGGCCGAGGCGAAGTGCTCGGCAAAGCGCTGGGCGTCGATCGTGGCTGACGTCACCACCACCTTGAGATCGGGCCGGCGCGGCAGGATCTCGCGCAGATACCCGAGCAGGAAGTCGATGTTCAGGCTGCGCTCATGGGCCTCGTCGATGATGATCGTGTCGTAGGCCTTGAGCAGCGGGTCGGTCTGCGTCTCGGCCAGCAGGATGCCGTCGGTCATGAGCTTGACCGAGGCGTTGCGGCTGAGGCGGTCCTGGAAGCGCACCTTGTAGCCCACGACCTCGCCCAGCGGCGTCTTGAGTTCCTCGGCAATGCGCTTGGCCACGCTGGAGGCGGCGATCCGGCGCGGCTGGGTGTGGCCGATCAGCCGCCCCTTTCCGTCCGGCGCATTGAGCCGGCCCCGGCCCATGGTCAGCGCGATCTTGGGCAACTGGGTGGTCTTGCCAGAGCCCGTCTCGCCACAGACGATGATGACCTGATTCGCCGCCAGCGCGGCAGCGATCTCGTCACGCTTGCCCGATACCGGGAGCGACTCGGGAAACTCGATGGTCAGGGAGGGTTCGGACAAGGCTGGAAGCGGTCAGGCCGGCGCGCGGCGGAAAACAGGAAAAGCTCGGACCGGCAGGCCGGATCCGGCGCCCGTCGTTCGGACGCTCTCACATCCGGATGTGGATTATCGGCCTTTGCGGCGGCTCGCCTGCGGCGCCCCCGCTCAGACCGCGTCGGGGTCGGGCAATTCCTCGATCCGCCCGGTGCTCTTGTCGAACCAGGCCACGCGGCTGGCAAAGCTCCAGGCGGTGCGCGACATGGCGCGGCCCATCGCCACTGCACTGGACGCCTTGACCTCCGCTGCCGACGCCGTGAGCACGCCGACGCCAACGTCGGCCGCCCACATCGCCGTGGCCGTGTCGATGTCACCGGGCTCGCGGCTGGCGCTCAGCGCGATCGGCTTGGCCAGCCGGGCGCGGGCCGCGCGGGCAATCTGGATGACGCGCCGCTTCTGGTTCGGATTGCGGACCATCAGCAGGAAGCCGTCGTCGGCGATCCGCCCCATCTCGACGTCGGCCGGCACCGTCCGGCGCAGACGCGAGGCGCAGATGAACAGCGCATGGTTGACGGCGGATCGGCCGTGGAGCTTTTCGAGCGCGTAGAAGTTGCTGATCGCGATGACCACCAGGCCGATCGGCGTGGCGTCGTCGCTCAGGCGACGGAACTCCGCCCCGAGCATCTGCCCGGTCTCGGCGTGCGAGCGCATGCGGGTGACGGGATCGTAGGCCGGGCCGTGGGCCATGACCTCGCGCAGCTCGATCAGATAGGCATAGCGCGCCCACATGACCGCCGCGATGACGATCATGTAGGCGCCAGCGGCCAGCGCGCTGGCGGCATGCAGCTGCCAGGGCACGTCACCGCGCGAGATCGCGATCCAGGACAGGCCGGACACCGCCACCAGCGTGAAGCTCACGCCCGTGACCGCCACCCAGGCCAGGCCGTCGCCGCGCAGCGCGCTGCGCACGCCGATGCCCAGCCCGAAGGCCGTGAGCAGGCAGGTGCCCACCGAGCTGAGGATGAGCGCATCGTGCGGCGCCAGCAGCCAGCCCGCCAGCAGCACCAGCAGCGAGGCACCCACCAGCACCGACAACGCCAAGCGGGCCAGCTGCGGCCGGCGTTGCAGGCCGAGGATGTAGAACAGGAGGTAGGCCAGCACGCCCGAGGTGACAGTGGCGACGTGCGCGAGCACGCGGTCGGACACGTCGCGCGACTGGATCGGCAGCCAGCCGAGATACGCCGTGACGAACAGCGCCGAGCTGATGGCAGTGAGCATGGCATTGAAGCCCAGCCGGTGCAGCGACCGCGCAAACGCCAAGGCAGCACCCGTCGCCATCAGGCCCACGGTGCCGAAAAAAGCTCCCCAGAAGCCGACAGCAATCACGTTCATCGGGCCCAACGATACACAGGGCCGGCGAGCAAGGCAATGACGCAAGGCACCTGCGGCACCGATCCGGTGCATCCTTTACACTTTGGCGCAACATGCCCCCCGCTCCATGTGCCCTGTGCCGTGGCGGCCCCGTCCACCCTGCCCTGAAATCGCCCCGAAAGCGCTGATGTCCGCCGTTTTCAATTTCACCTTCGTGCCGTGGTTCCGCTCGGTCGCGCCCTACATCCACATGCATCGCGGCAAGACCTTCGTGGTGGGCATCGCGGGCGAGGCCATCGCGGCCGGCAAGCTCCAGCACCTGGCCCAGGACCTGGCGCTGATCCAGAGCATGGGGGTGAAGATCGTCCTGGTCCACGGCTTCCGGCCGCAGGTCAACGAACAGCTGCGCGCCAAGGGGCACGAGGCCCGCTACTCGCACGGCATGCGCATCACCGACATGGTGGCGCTCGACTGCGCCCAGGAGGCTGCGGGCCAGCTGCGCTATGAAATCGAGGCAGCCTTCAGCCAGGGCTTGCCCAACACGCCCATGGCCGGCTCGACGGTCCGGGTGATCTCGGGCAACTTCATCACGGCGCGGCCGGTGGGCGTGGTCGACGGCATCGACTTCCAGCACTCCGGCCTGGTGCGCAAGGTCGACGTCGCGGGCATCGTGCACACGCTGGATTTCGGCGCCATGGTGCTGATCTCGCCGTTCGGCTTTTCGCCGACTGGCGAGGCCTTCAACCTGGCCATGGAAGAGGTCGCCACCTCGGTGGCGATCGCGCTGCAGGCCGACAAGCTGATCTTCCTGACCGAGATTCCGGGCATCCGCATGGACCCGACGGCACCTGAAGGCGATGACAACCCGATCGACACCGAGCTGCCGCTGGACGCGGCCGAAAAGCTCCTGGCGCGCCTGCCCGCACCGCAGCAGCCGACCGACAGCGCCTTCTACCTGCAGCATTGCGTCAAGGCCTGCAAGGCCGGCGTGGAGCGCAGCCACATCCTGCCCTTTGCCACCGACGGCTCGCTGCTGCTCGAGATCTACGTCCATGACGGCATCGGCACCATGGTGATCGACGAGAAGCTCGAAAGCCTGCGCGAGGCCACGGGGGACGACGTCGCCGGCATCGTGCAGTTGATCGAGCCGTTCGAGAAGGACGGCACGCTCGTCAAGCGCAGCCGCACCGAGATCGAGCGCGACGCGGCCAACTACACCATCATCGAGCACGACGGCGTGATCTTCGCCTGCGCGGCGCTCTACCCCTACCCCGAGGCCCGCACGGGCGAGATGGCCGCCCTCACGGTGTCGCCGCAAAGCCAGGGCCAGGGCGATGGCGAGAAGATCCTCAAGCGAATCGAGCAGCGGGCCCGGGCCATGGGACTGCAGAGCATCTTCGTGCTCACCACGCGAACCATGCACTGGTTCCTCAAGCGCGGCTTCGTCCAGGTCGACCCCGACTGGCTGCCCGAGGCACGCAAGCGCAAGTACAACTGGGACCGCAAGAGCCTCGTGCTCGTCAAGAAGCTCGGCTGACGCAGAGGCGCCGGGTCAGCGCGCCTTGAGGCGCCGCACGGCCAGCAGCCCGAGGCCGAGGATGAGCAGCATGAACCAGACGAACGACCAGTTGGCGATCGAGCCGCCCAGGAAGGTCCAGTCGACCTTGGTGCAGTCGCCGCTGCCACGGAAGATCATCGGGATCGCGCGCTTGAGCGGGAAGGTTTCGATCATGCCGTAGAAGTCGCGGCCGCAGGACGCGACTTCAGGCGGATACCACTGCAGCCAGCTCTGGCGCGCGGCGGTGAATGCCCCGCCGGCCGACAGCAACACCGCGATGCCGATGCCCAGCAGATGGGCCACGCGCCCCTTGAACACAGCCGTCACGCCGGCCACCAGAGCCACCAGCACCAGCGCATAGCGCTGGACGATGCACATCGGGCAGGGCTCGAGGCCGACGACATGCTGCAGATAGAGGCCAAAGGCCAGAAGGCCGACACAGACGGCGCAGACCAGCGCCAGCGCACGACGCGGGTACGCGTCCAGAAAGCTCAGAAGCATTGCGATCCTTCAACCGGAGGCGCCGCTTCTTCGCCAGTCTCAGGCAGCGCTCTCCACAAACACACGGGCCCGGCGCGGCGTCACCACCAGCGTCTCACCCTCCACGAGTCCGAGGTCCCTGTACTGCTGCGCAGGAATCTGCGCCTCGATCAGGGACTCTCCGGACGGATTGTCCAATGATTTGGTGTCATCGGCCGCAATAAGTTCCAGCCGGGCGATCGGCCCGACCACGATGGCGCGCGACAGCTGCACCACGATGCCGCTGGTGCGCCCGTCCGCCCCCAGGGCCTGGCCCGGCGAGTAGCGTGCGACGTCCAGGTCGTGCGGGCGCACATAGGCCAGAGCCTTGGCGTTGTCGGCATCGGCATGCTCGGGCGCCGACAGCTGCATGCCTTCGAGCTGCACCTCGCCGCGGTGAGCCCGGCCATGGAAGGTGTTGACGTCACCGAGAAAGCCGTAGACGAAGCGGCTGGCCGGATGGTCCCAGACCTCCTGCGGCGAGCCCACCTGCTCCACCCGGCCGCTGTTCATCAGCACCACGCGGTCGGCGACTTCCAGCGCTTCCTCCTGGTCGTGCGTCACGAAGATGCTGGTCACGTGCAGCTCGTCGTGCAGGCGGCGCAGCCAGCGGCGCAGTTCCTTGCGCACCTTGGCGTCGAGCGCGCCGAAAGGCTCGTCGAGCAGCAGCACCTGCGGCTCCACCGCCAGCGCGCGCGCCAGGGCGATCCGCTGACGCTGGCCGCCCGACAGCTGCGAGGGGAAGCGGTCGGCCAGCCAGTCGAGCTGCACCAGGTTCAGCAGGTCATGGACCTTCTTGCGGATCTGGGCCTCCGACGGGCGCTGGCCGCGCGGCTTGACGCGCAGACCGAAGGCCACGTTCTCGAACACCGTCATGTGGCGGAACAGCGCGTAGTGCTGGAACACGAAGCCGACGTTGCGCTCGCGCACTTCGACGCCCGTCTTGTCTTCGCCCGAGAAAAGGATGTTGCCGTGGTCGGACGTCTCCAGGCCCGCGATGATGCGCAGCAGCGTGGTCTTGCCGCAGCCCGAGGGGCCGAGCAGCGCGACCAGTTCGCCGGACTGGATGTCCAGCGACACGTCGCGCAGGGCGTGGAAGTCGCCGAACTGCTTGCTGACGTTGCGGATTTCGATACTCATCTGAACTCTCCTGGCGCGCTTCGCGCCTTCCAACTGCGTCGGGCGGGTGACTCGGGCCGCAGGGCCTTCACACCAGCGGGGACGGAAAAAGCGTGGGCTGCGCCGCCACGGCGGCCGCCGCCGTGGCCCGCCCCTTGGACGGCGTCGGCGGACCGGGCGGCGTGGGCGCGGACGGGCGCTCCGGCGGCAGTTCGGCCGCCGCCGCGAAGTCGCGCTCCTGGCGCCACTGGGCAACCGACTTGACCACCAGCGTCACCAGGGCCAGCAGAGCCAGCAGCGAGGCCACGGCAAAGGCCGCGACGGACTGGTACTCGTTGTAGAGAATCTCCACGTGCAGCGGCATCGTGTTGGTCTGCCCGCGGATGTGTCCCGAGACGACCGACACCGCGCCGAACTCACCCATGGCCCGCGCATTGCACAGGATCACGCCGTAGATCAGGCCCCACTTGATGTTCGGCAGCGTGACGTGCCAGAAGGTCTGCCAGCCGGTCGCGCCGAGCACGATGGCGGCCTGCTCCTCCTCGCTGCCCTGGGCCTGCATCAGCGGGATCAGCTCGCGCGCAATGAACGGAAAGGTCACGAACACGGTGGCCAGCACGATGCCCGGCACGGCAAACACGATCTTGATGTCGTGCGCGGCCAGCCACGGGCCGATCCAGCCCTGAGCGCCGAACATCAGCACGTAGATCAGTCCCGCCACCACCGGCGACACCGAGAACGGCAGGTCGATCAGCGTGGTGAGAAAGGCCTTGCCACGGAACTCGTACTTGGCCACCGCCCAGGCTGCGGCGACGCCGAACACGAGGTTCAGTGGCACGGCGATGGCGGCGGTGATCAGCGTGAGGCGGATCGCCGCCCAGGCGTCGGGCTCCTTGAGCGCGGCAAAGTACGCGTCCCAGCCCTTGCGCAACGCCTCGGCCCCGACGGCGGCCAGCGGCAGCACGAGGAACAGCAGCATGAAGCCGAGCGCCAGCGCGATCAGCGTGCGGCGGACCCAGGGCGCCTCGGTGGTGCCGGCGCGCGCGACCGGATGGGAAGGATGGCTCATGCGCCCCCCGAACGTTGGCGTTGCCAGGCCTGCAAGCCGTTGACGACCAGCAGCAGGGCAAAGGAAATCAGCAGCATCACCACGGCCACCGCCGTGGCGCCGGCGTAGTCGTACTGCTCGAGCTTGCCGATGATGATGAGCGGCGTGATCTCCGACACCATCGGCATGTTGCCGGCAATGAAGATCACCGAGCCGTACTCGCCGATCGCACGCGCGAAAGCCATGGCAAAGCCGGTGAGCAGCGCAGGCGCGATGGACGGAAAGATCACCCGGGTGAAGGTCTGCCAGCGGGTCGCGCCCAGGCAGGTGGCGGCTTCCTCGAGTTCCTTCTCGGCGTCTTCGAGCACCGGCTGCACCGTGCGCACGACGAACGGCAGGCCGATGAAGATCAGCGCGACCACCACCCCGGCCGGCGTGAACGCGACCTTGATGCCCAGCGGCTCCAGGTACTGCCCGATCCAGCCGTTGCTGGCCAGCAGCGCCGTGAGCGAGATGCCGGCCACGGCCGTCGGCAGCGCAAACGGCAGGTCCACGAGCGCGTCGACGATTTTCTTGCCCGGAAAGCTGTAACGCACCAGCACCCAGGCCACCAGCAGGCCGAACACCACATTCACCAGGGCCGCCAGCAAGGAGGCGCCGAAGGTCAGGCGGTAGGACGCCAGCACACGTGGGCTGCTGACCGCCGCCCAGAACTGGTCCCAGCTGAGCGACAGGGTCTTGAACACCAGCGCCGACAGCGGGATCAGCACGATCAGGCTCAGGTACAGCAGCGTGTAGCCCAGCGTGAGCTTGAAGCCCGGCAGCACGCGCCGCGCCGCGCGGCGCGGCCGCACCGGCCCGGGCGGCGCGATGGAGATGGCGGCACCCATGGCTTACTTGACGGTGTAGAGCTTGTCGAACTGGCCGCCGTCGTTGAAGTGCAGCTTTTGCGCTTCACTGAGCGAGCCAAAGTACTTGCCGACGGTGAAAAGCCTGAGCGGCTTGAACTGGGCCTCGTACTTCTTGAGCACGGCTGCCGAACGCGGGCGCAGCGCATGGCGCGCCGCGATCTCCTGCGCTTCGTCGGAGTACAGCCACTGCAGGTAGGCCCGGGCGAGGTCGCCCGTGCCCTTCTTGGTGACCGTGCGCTCGACCACGGCCACCGGGTTCTCGGCGACGATGCTCACCGACGGGTAGACGGCATCGACCTTGCCGGCGCCGAACTCCTTGTCGATCGACAGCACCTCGGACTCGAAGGTGATCAGCACGTCGCCGGTGTTGCGCTGCAGGAAGATGCTGGTCGCGTCGCGTCCGCCCTTGCCCAGCACGGGCACGTTGGCGTAGAGCTTGCGCACGAAATCGGCGGCCTGGGCCTCGGTGCCGCCCTTCTCGCGGACATAGCCCCAGGCGGCCAGGTAGGCATAGCGGCCGTTGCCGCCCGTCTTGGGATTGACCACGACCACCTGGACGCCCGGCTTGACGAGGTCGTCCCAGTCCTTGATGCCTTTGGGATTGCCATTGCGCACGAGGAACAGCATGGTCGAGGTGGTGGGCGAGGCGTCGTTGGGGAACTTCTTCGCCCAGTCCCTGGCCACCACGCCATTGCCCGCGAGGAACTCGATGTCGGTGGTGGTGTTCATCGTGACCACGTCGGCGTCGAGCCCGTCATTGACGGCGCGGGCCTGCGCGCTGGAGCCGCCATGCGACTGGTCGATCTTCACGTCCTTGCCGGTGGTCTTCTTGTAGTGGGCCACGAAGGCCGCGTTGTAGTCCTTGTAGAACTCGCGGGCCACGTCGTAGGAGGCATTGAGCAGGGTCTGCGCGGAGGACAGGCCGGAGGCCGCCAGGAGGCCGGCGGCGACGAGGGTACGGATGCTGGGATTCATGCGGTTTCCAAAGGAGGCTGAGAAACGGAAGGCGCTGCGGCTGCAGATGCCGCAGCCGCGTCGCCGGTGAGCGATTGCAGGAGCGCAAGCCCCAGGGGCCACTCACCATGGCCCGATTCGATGTTGATGTGGCCCGCGTCGTTGAGCCGGACGAACTCGCTGCCCCAGGCCCGCGCGTAGGCGCCCGCGAGCCGGACGGGGCAGTACGGGTCGTTGCCGCTGGCCACCAGGACGCTGCGGTAAGGCAGCCGCGTCGACGGCACCGGCGCGAAGTCGCTCAGGATGGCCCGGCGCTCAGGGTCGGCAGGAGCCACCAGCAGCGCGCCGCTGATGCGCGCGGCCGCCTCGGGCGGCAGGTGTGTCGTGGCGATGCAACCCAGGCTGTGCGCCGCGATCACCACCGGGCCGGGCGCCGCCAGGACCTGGCGGGCGATCTCGCCCACCCAGGCTGCGCGGGTGGGCGAGATCCAGTCGTCCTGCACCACCCGGCGCGCGCCCGGCAGGCGCTCGGCCCACAGGCTCTGCCAGTGGCCCGGACCGGAGTCGCGCCAGCCCGGAACGATGATGATGGTGGATTGCGTCATGGCCCTTCAATGCGGATACAGGCATTGTGGGGAGGGCCTCTTCAAACTCAAACGACTTAATGGGCTCAGAACTCCAGCTGCCGGAGTTCTTCTCCCAGCATGCTCTCGCCCAGGAAATCGAGAAAGCGCCGCACGGCCGGCACCAGCCCGCGCCGCGAGGGAAACACCGCGTGCACGTGCGCCGTGCCCGGCGCCCAGCCCGGCAGCACCTCCACCAGTTGTCCACGTGCCAGCGCTTCGCTGCACATGTAGTCCGGCAGGCCGCACATGCCGATGCCATCCTGCACAGCGGCCTTGAGCGTGAGCAGGTCGTCGGCAACGTAGCGCGGGCGATGCGTCAGCAGATGCTCGACCCCGCCAGGCCCGAACAGCCGCAGCTGCGCCCGGCCGTCGACCGCCGACATCGCCACCGAGTCAAGCCGGCCGAGATCATCGATGCCTTGTGGCTGCCCCTGGCGGGCGATCTGCGACGGGCTGGCGACCAGCACCCCGCGTGTCAGGCCCAGTTGCTTGACGACGAGACTGCCGCTGTCGTCCAGCGTGGGCCGCACGCGCAGGGCGACGTCCACGCCCTCCTCCACCAGATCGACCACGCGGTTGCTGACCCGCAGTTCCACGACGACGCCCGGGTGCCGCTCCAGAAAGCGCGGCACGAGCCGCCCCACTGCGCTTTGCGCCAGCGTGATCGGGCACGCCACGCGGATGGTGCCGCGCGGCTCGGTCTGGATCTGCGCCACCGCATCGGTCGCGGCCTGGGCCGCGTCGCGCATGTCCACGCAATGCCGCAGGAACAGCTCGCCAGCCTGCGTCAGCGACAGCTTGCGCGTCGTGCGCTGCATCAGCCGCACGCCGAGCCGCGCCTCCAGCTCGGCCACACGCCGCGACAGACGGGACTTGGGCACGCCCAGTGAACGCGACGCGGCGGCAAACCCGCCCTGGTCGACCACTTCGGCAAAGAAAAGCATGTCGTTCAAGTCCTGCATGGCGCATTCATTGTTCTGTAGATAGAACAATCTATCGCAGTTTCACAGACTTATCAAAGGATTCATCAATCCACACAATCTATTCCATGGCGTCGACCGATGCCGAAGCGACCTGACTTCATTTCCCAGACCGCTCAACCCTGAAGGACTCCGATCATGAAACTGCTCCACATCGACTCCAGCATCCTGGGCGGCAATTCCGCCTCGCGCCAGCTCACCCGCCAGATCGTCACCGAATGGCAGTCCAGCCATCCCGGCACCCAGGTGGACTACCTTGACCTCGCGCAGGACGCGCCGGCCCACCTGTCGGCCGATGCCCTGGGCTTTCGCGCCCCGGCTGGTGACAAGGAGCTGACGGACGCGCAGCGCCGCGAGAACGCGGTGTCGGAAAAGCTGGTGTCGCAGTTCCTCGCCGCCGACGTGGTGGTGATCGGCGCGCCGCTGTACAACTTCTCGGTGCCGACCCAACTGCGCGCATGGATCGACCGCATCGCGCAACCGGGCCGCACCTTCACCTACACCGACAAGGGCCCCAAGGGCCTGGCCGGCGGCAAGACGGTGATCGTGGCCGTGAGTCGGGGCGGCGTGTACTCCACCACGGACAGCGGCCGTGCCATGGAGCACCAGGAGTCCTATCTCCAGACGGTCTTCGGCTTCCTCGGCGTCACCGACGTGCGCATCGTGCGCGCCGAAGGCCTGGCCCTGGGCGATGCGGCCCGCGCCGCCGCACTGGCCTCGGCCAGCCTCGAGATCAAGAGCATCACGACCGACGCGGCGAACCAGCCGCGCACCACGCTGGCTGCCTGAAGCGCCTCGGGTTCTCCAGCGGCTTCCTGTCGCTGCAGTCGCCTCCGGTGGCTGGAGCTGCCTGAGGTCGCTCCAGCCACCGGAGAACCGGACTCGCTCTCGGGAAGGCGGAGGTGGCGCTCCGCCGGCAGGCGGGTCCGGCTGGAGGGCCGTCCCCGAAAGTTTGGGATGATCGGGGCATGCCCATCGCCTGCGCCGCCGCCCCGTCGTGATCCACG
>JBGAIH010000029.1:0-67551 GCA_044225675.1 Burkholderiaceae bacterium | reverse complement strand
CCACCCCTCCGCCCACCCCTCCGCCCTGCCGGCCGCCTGCGCCAGGCACGCCGCGCGGCCTGCGCACAGCCGTTCCGCGCGGAGCTGACCCATGTCCATCCTCCAACGTATCTTCCGCAAGCCCGGCGTGGCCGCGCTGTCGCAGGAGCGCGCGCCGGTGCCCACGCAGGGCGACAGCCATCACCTCACCGCCCTGCGCACCGAGTTCGTCAAGTCGGCGCTCAAGGACGTGCTGCACCGCAGTGGCGTGCCGCTGGGCTGGGTGTGCTTCCATTCGGTGACGCCGACGTCGTCGCGCGGCCATGCCATTCTGGTGACGCTGGCGATCAAGCACTGGGACGTGGAGCTGCTGGACTGCTCGTTCGCGCTGCAAAAGAGCATCCGCCAGTGCATCCTGGCGCGCGATCCGCGTGCGATCAACTGGCTTGTGGGGATCAACTGGATCCTCGCGCCGCGCGACGAGTCCGAGTGCCCGGCCATGCCGGTGGCCAAGAAGTGGGTCGAAAAGGAAAAGGCCGAGCGCGCCAACGCCGCAGCGGCCAGCGTCTATGAGCGGCGCGAAGAGCTCAATCTGCTGCTGGCCAAGAGCGACGAAGCCATGGCGGCGCTGGGTCCGCGCGACTTCGAGCACACACGGCCGATGGACAGCCTGATGTGACCGGCCCCGGGGCTGCTGCGCCTCGGGTCAGTGGAACAGGCTCACGAGCTTGGAGCGTGAGGTCACGCCAAACACCACGAGCAGGCCCGAGATGTAGTTCTTGATGGTGCCGATCTTCAGGCCCGTGGCGTCCACGATCTCCTGGTTGGAGCAGCCCTGCAGCACGAGGTCGAGGATCTCCAGCTCGCGCTGCGAGAGGTTCAGCCGCTTGCTGCGGTGCGAGCCGATCTGGGAGCTGACGTCGATCGCGTCCTGGGTGCGGGCCATGCAGTCGCGCAGTTCCTGGCCGAGCCGCTCGACGTCGTTGGACTTGTGCAGGAAGCGCTCGGCACCGAGGGCCAGGGCCTCGTCCATGATGGCGTCGTCCACGCTGCCCGAAAGAACGACGATGCGCGCCTGCGGGTAGCGGGCCTTGAAGCCGGTGAGCGCCGCGAGGCCCTTGACGTCGGTGAGGTTGAGGTCGAGCACGACGAGGGAGATGTCGGTCTCGTGCGCGGCATAGAGGCTGAGCGCCTGCGCGAGGCTGCCGGCTTCGAGCACCCGCACCGAGCCGAACACGCTCGACTGCAGGAGCGTGGCCAGGCCGAAGCGCACCAGATCATGGTCTTCGACCAGCAGCACGGATGTATCCATGGGCGATGGGGCGCCCCCACGCGCCCTCAATGAGTCCAACGAGCGGCTGGCGGACCAGCCTTCAGTAAAGCTTAGCATCGGCATCGAGTTCCCGCAAGAAAGGTGGCTGCGGCGCCGGACATGTCAGGCGCCGCGCTGGCCCTCCCTGAAGGGCGTTGTCCTGTTTTGGAGTCAGTTGGCCATCTGGGCCGCGATCTGCTTGAGGACGTCCTCATCGGCAGCGAGCTTGGCGTTCCAGTCGGCTTCGGTGAGTTCGCGGCCGCTGGCCGAGCCGTAGGTCACCGTGCCGCCCGACTCCTTCTTCAAGGCGTTGTCGAAGCTGTGGCCGGCGCCCGCATAGGTGGTCAGCACGATTCGGCCGGCGCCCTTGGTGCTCTCCTTGCTGTCGAGCGTGGCGCACGAAGCCAGGCCGGTGGTGGTGTCGGCGTCGCCGTGGTGCATCCACAACGGCGCATAGGGGTAGGGCTCGGCGATCTTGTTCCACAGGCCGCAGCCGGCGTAGAAGACGTAGCCCGCGCGGAAGACCTGGCGTTCCTGGCCCTGCCAGAGCGTGGCCAGCACCGTCGAGGCGCCGTGCGACCAGCCCATGAGTGCCACGCGGCCGGCCTGGTGGTTGTTGACGAGGAAGTCATAGGCCGCGAATGCGTCCTTGGGCCGGTCGTCCACCTCGCTGATGCCGCCCGAGCCATTGCCGCACTCCGACGAGGAGCCGCGCGGCCCGAAGCTGTCGACCAGCAGGACCATGTAGCCGAGGCTGCCGAGCGCCTGGCCCCAGCGGGTGTAGAGCGAGGAGCCCGGGCCGGAGCAGCCATGCATCATGATGATGGCGCCACGGGTCTTGACGAACTGGTCGGGCATGAAGAGGGTGTTGTTGTCCAGCAGGAGCCCGGCGGAGTTGGTGAAGGTGACCTTGGAGGTGGTGACGGTGACGGTGGCGGGGTCGATGTCGGTGCCCTGCGCCGCGTCGTCCAGCACGCCGTCGTCAGCCACCTGGGTGTCGGCGTCGGGGTCGACGGTGTCGGTCGGCTGGGAGTTGTCGGAGTCGATGGCCGCACCCGTGGGCGCACCGGCCGACGGTGTGCCGGGCGACGGTGCGGCCGGCTCGCCGGTGGCGTTGGTGGGGGCGGGAGAGGAGGCGTCTTCCTCGCCGCCGCCCGAGCAGCCCGCAGCGAGCAGCAGGAAGGCCATGGCGGCGGGCAGCAGGAATCGTGAGTACTTCATCGGAGGCTTCATGGTGTGTTTCAGATGGAACTGCGGCGGCCCGGCGCGCGCCGGGCGGATCCGCCGGTGAACCAGGCCAGGACCCTGCGAAACCGCGAGGGCTTGGCAGGTGCCGCGACGCGGCGGGGCCTGACGGCGCCTTCCTGGGGAACCAGGGGCATCATCACGCCGGTGATTTCGCTGTAGAGCTGAGTCCAGGCCTCGCGCACTTCGCGGGTGAACTTCTCGCCCAGCACTTCGGACAGCATCCAGATCAGCGCGGCGCCGACGGCCTCGAAGTGCTGCAGCCGCACGCCATAGCTGACGTGCCGGCGTGCCAGCTCCTGAAGCCCGGCGTGGAGCACCTCGGGATTGCGCGCCGAAGCCACGGCCGTCTGGATGGTGGCCATCAGCTTGCGGCCCTGGATCTTCATGTCGGAGGTGAAGAGCGGCCGCAGCTCGGGGTGCGTCTCGAACAGGCGCATGTAGAACATGGTGGCCGCCACGTCCCCGAGGGGCACGATGAGCGAAAACGACTCGTTGATGATCCGCAGTTGCTGCTCGGTCATGATGGAGGTCCTTGGAGGTGGCGCCAGGCAGGCTGGCGGTTCCGCCTTACTGGATCTTGTAGGTGTTGGAGCGCTCGTAGTCCGTCGTCAGGCGCATGAACTCGGAGCTGGCGTCGCTCTGGTCGTCCACGTCCAGGCCGGTGCGAACCGGCCGGCCGTCGATGCCGAAGAAGGACGAGGACGCCTCGCCCACCGCGCCGCCGCGCCGTTCATGGATCAGGCTGCCGCGGGCGCGCCGGATCTCGCGGCGCATTTCTTCCGGGCCCACGGCCATCGGCGGCGCAGCCAGCAGGCGCTGCGTGACGATGAGCCGGCGCGCGGACACGCGCTCGCCCAGCAGCTTGCTCAGGCGCGGCGCCAGGTACACCCGCATGGCCTGAAGCGCAGGCGCGTCGAGTTCGACGCGGGTCTTGAGTTCGACGAGGTAGCCCTTCTGATCGTTGGCCGAAATGCGGCTGACGGCCGCCTCGCATTCGAGTTCGCATTCGCCCAGCAGATCCTCGATGGCAGTCGCCATCTCGCTCAGGCGCCCATTGCCGATCGTGGGCCAGATACCGAGAAGTTTGGACATAGTCACCACCTGTTTGTGTAGATGGCACGGATGGTGAAACCTCGGTGCCCTGCGTCGACAGGACCAAAGTCATGTCCCCGCAAGCCACTCGCGCAAAGTGTGACTTAAGTGGGTAGAAGTGGCTAAAGTCACTTTGGTGCTGCCCCGTGTGAGCCTTAAGGTCACGCACCGAACTCCAGTGCGGCGAGGCCTTCGCCCCCAACCCATGAGCAGCTACATCGACACCATCAAAATGCATGCCGGCGACGAGCCGCCCGTCCTCGTCGCGCTCCATTGCAGCGGCTACGACAGTTCGCAGTGGCGCGGACTGTCGCAGCATCTGGCGCCGGACGTGGCCCTGCACGCCTGCGACCTGTCGGGCTACGGCAGGTTCGAGGGCCGGATCGACACGAAGATCGACCTGGCCGCAGAGGCGGCGCACGTGCTGGCGCAGCTGCCGCCGTATGTGGAGCGCTTCCACCTCGTGGGGCATTCGTATGGCGCTGCCGTGGCGCTGGAGATCGCGATGCGGCATCCGCGCCGGGTGCTGTCGCTGCTGTTGCACGAGCCGGTGCGGCTTGCCCTGCTCCGGCATTTCCCGAGCCACTGCCGGCTGACGGACTCGGTCTTCCATGCGGGCCAGCGCGTCGTCGAGATGGCCCGCACGATGAAGACGCGCGAGGCGGCGGCGTTCTTCGTGGACTTCTGGTGCGGCTTCGGAAGCTGGGACCGGATCAACCCCGACCGCCGCGAGCTGCTGCGCTCGCGTATCCTGAAGGTGGCGCTCGAATACGAGTCGGTGCTCGAAGACCCCGCCGATCCGCGCGACTTCCGCACCATCCTGTGCCCGGTGACGATCACGAGCGGCTCGGCCTCGCCCGAATGCACGCGCAAGGTGGCCGAGATCCTGTGCGACCTGCTGCCGCAGTCGCTGCCGGTGCGCTTCGACGGGGCAGGCCACATGGCACCCATTACCCATCCGTGGCTGTTTGCCGCTCACCTGCCCGTCAGCCTGCAGGCGCGGCGCCAGCCGGAGCCGGCCTACGCCTGATCCTGCAGCAGGACTTCGGCGATCGCGGTGAGCAGGCGCTCGCCGCCCAGGGGCTTGAAGAGGACCTGCACGCCCGCGCCCTGGAGCTTGCGGATCTCCTCGGAGCTGGTGTCGCCGGTGATCAGCATGATCCTGAGGTTGTCGGGCTGCAGGGCCTGCAGCGTGAGCGACAGGTCGGTGCCGCGCTCTTCGCCGCCCAGTCGGTAGTCGAGCATGGCGACGTCGAACGGGCCGCGGTCGGCCATCTTGGCGCGCGCCTCGTCGGCACTGGTGGCCAGCTCGACCACCGCGCCGGCCGACTCCAGCACGTCGCGCGCGGCGCGCAGGATGTCGACCTCGTTGTCCACCAGCAGGATGCGGCGGCCACGCACCAGCTCGATCGAAGGCTCGATCAGGAAGTCCATGTCGTGGTGGTTGGCCTCGGCGGCGGCCTTCTCGGAAGCGGTCACCGTGCGGCAGACGACGTCGAAGCGGCTGCCGCAGCCGGGCTGCGAGGCGACGCGCAGCGTGACGTTCATCAGGTCGGCCAGGCGCCGCACGATCGACAGGCCCAGGCCCATGCCCTGGCTGCGCTGGCGGCCCGGGTTGTTGATCTGGAAGAACTCGTCAAAGATCTGCGTGAGGTATTCCTGCGGAATGCCGATGCCGGAGTCGCGCACCGAGATGATGAGCGTGCCGTTGTCGGGCCGCACCGGCTTGGCCGCGATGTGCACGCTGCCCGACGGCGTGTACTTGATGGCGTTGTCCACCAGGTTGGCGAGCAGCCGCGTGAGCAGTTGCCGGTCGCCGTACACCAGCAGGTCGGTCGAGCGCATGCGGAAGTTCAGGCCCCGGGCCTCGGCCCGGCCCTTGAAGGTGCGGTAGAGGTTCTGGAACAGCTCCGACAGCGGAAAGATCTCGGTGTTGACGACATGCGAGCCGGCCTCCAGCTTGGACAGGTCGAGCATGCCGTTGAGCGACTGCTCCAGCGCGTCGAGCGACTGCATCACGCGGCTGACCTCGTCGTGCAGCATGCCGTCCTTCAGGCGCAGGCTCAGGCTGGTGGCCGACAGCGCAAGCGCATGCAGCGGCTGGCGCAGGTCGTGCGTGGCGGCGGCCAGGAAGCGGCTTTTCTCCTTGCTGGCGCGGACCGCCTCCTGCGTGGCCTGCGAGGCGATCTGGACCTGCTCCGACAGGCGCGAGGCAAGCATTTCATTCTCGATCGCCCCCTTGACGGCGTCGCGCTGCCGCGTGTCGGCCCGCAGACCGATGATGAGCTGCACGATGGTGAACAGGACGATCGCCGTGGCGAAGAACAGGTACTCCTGGCCGTCGACGAAGGCCAGGCGCAGCGCCAGCCCGGCACCGCCAATGCCGGCGAAGGCGATCATCGCGGCCCGGTGGCCGATCATCTGGTGCGTGGTGGCCGAGATGAGGAGAAGGAAGTACAGGGTGACGACGCCGTTGGCCATCGCGAAGCCGTCGCCGATCAGGAACCAGAAGCTCGCGCAGTAGCCCAGGCTGATCGGAATGGTCGGGTACAGCACGGCCTTGCGCCAGTAGTCCGGGTCGATCGCGCCGGAGCGGTTGGCCGCACGGAACTTCAGGACGAAGTAGGCGCGCACCGTGGGAAACAGCAGGTACACGGGCAGCCACCACAGGATGGCGGCGTTCTGCTGCTCACGCCAGCAATACCAGACGATCAGGCCGTTGGAGAGATAGCGCACCAGCAGGCCGAAGGGCGCGGCCTCGAAGTACTGCGCCAGGGTCGCGCGCGTGGCGCGGGTGTCGATCTCCTTCTGGGAGAACGCGTCAAGGATCAGGTGCCGGCCAGCCATCGCCTCCTCGTGATTGTCATCCAGCTGCGGACCGGCGGAACGGGGTGGAATGCAGTACATGGCAGGAGAGTCCGGGGTCCCTGCTCCGCTGCCGCCCCGTGGCGGGCGCGCAATTCAGCCGGGGACGATCTTAGCCGAGGTGGGTCATGGCGCAGGTGCGAAAGGCGGCTGTCGGCCGGGTGGGAGCGAAGGTGTGGCGTCGGGCCGACGGGTGCCGGGTCAGCGCCAGGGTCAGCGCCAGCAGGTGGACGCCGTCATGCCGGCATCGGCGTCGCTGACGGTGCGCGTGCCGCGCTCGTCGATGCGCAGGACGCCGCAGGCATCCTTCACCTGCGGCCGCGCCTCCAGCAGAAAGGTGGTGTCGGACAGGTTGGCCGCCACCGACTGGATGGTGTAGGTCTTCGCACCGCCGCTGCGGGGCACCACGCTCATGGCCGCAGGCAGCTCGAAGGCATTGCCGGCCTTGTCGCGGTCGTAGCGGTCGTTCGCCAGGTAGTAGCGCTGCATGTAGTGCGACGCCTCCATCAGGGCTGCCTTGGCCTCGGCGCGCCGTCCGCGGGCGACATGCTCCACGTACGACGGGTAGGCCACCGAAGAGAGGATCGCGATGATCGCCACGACGATCATCGTCTCGATCAGCGTGAAGCCGCGCTGGCTGGAATCACTTGACATACACCTGCCTCCAGGTCCGCTTGATGCCCTCGCGCGTGGTCGCGATGGACTTGGCATATTTGCCCGAAGAGATGATTTCGCCCTTGGACACGCCGCTGAGCACCACGGTGTCCTTGCCGTCGAGCTTGGTCTTGTAGGCGCCGGCCGGAATGTCCGAGGCATTGACGACACCGTCGCCATTCGTGTCCAGGCTCACCGTCTTCGACTGGCCGCCGGTGATCGGATCCAGCAGGTAGTTGATGCCGCCGGCCAGCTGGGTCTGGCACTGGTCCTTCGCGGCGACCATGTAGATGGTCTCCAGGCGCAGCTGGCCGAACAGGAACGACAGCGGGTAGATGGTGCGCTGCCCCGACTCCAGGGTCAGGTCCAGGTACCAGCCCTTGTCACGGCGCCAGTCGGGCGCGTTCGAGCTGGTCTTGTAGTAGGTGGATTCGATGCCGTTGACGGTGACGACCGTCGACGTGCCGTGTTCCTGGCGCACCAGCTCCGTGCGGGTGATGGTCAGGCCGTCGCCCGTGCCCGGCGCCTGGTCCCAGAAGCCGTAGACGCTCTGCTGCGAGGTGTCCGTGGCGTCGGTCTGCTCGACGAGCCGGCCGGTCGCCACGATCACGAGCTGGCCGCCGTTCGGGTGGGCCTTGTACTCGGGCGCCACGAGGATCGGCTGCACGGTGTTGGTGCTGGAAGCCGCCTTGAAGATCGGCTGGCCGCCGTTGGCCACCTTCCAGTGGCTCACGTTGCTGGACGACAGGTCGAAGCGCCAGACCTTGCCGAGCGCGTCACCGGCATAGGCGCCGATGATCTGGCGGTTGGCGTTGAGCAGCGGCTTGACGCCGCCGAGCCCGTTGCCCACGGCCGCCGAGCCCGCGTCGATCTTGCGCAGCACCTGCCCGGTCTCCAGGTCGACCACGAACAGCTGCGCCTTGAAGGAGGTGCCGCCCGAGCCGTTGCCGATCAGCGCGATCCATTTGCCGGTGGCGCTCAGGCCCACGGCCGGCGGGGAGAACTGCCAGCCCAGGTCCGAATCCGTCGCGCTGTTGAGCTCCCACATCACGCTGCCCTTGTCCATGGCGTTGGGCTTGCTCACGTCGAGGGCAAAGGCGGCACGCGCTCCCGCGCCGGCCGAGCCGACCAGGACGCTGCGCCAGGCGCCGGACAGGTAGGCATGGTGCTCCGCCAGGGGGCCGTCCACATAGTAGCGGTGGACATAGCCGGTGCTCGACAGGTTCCTGAGCTGGCCCATCACGGCATTGGGAATGTAGGCGAACAGTTCCTTGCCGTCGTCGGCCACGCTGCCGCCCGAGTCCTGGAAGAAGTGCAGCATGCCGTCATTGGCACCGATGGCCACCGCGCCGACGCGCGCCTTCATGGCCTCCAGAAACTTGCGGTAGGAGTCGCGGCCCGGCGTGCCCGGCGCGAGGAAGTCATACTCCTGGTCCACCATGTCGCGGATGTACAGGGGCTGCGAGTTGACCATGTCGCCCAGGACGAGCTTGCGGGTACGGAAGGCCTTGCCTTCGCCGGCCCTCTCGCCGCGCAGGTACTCCAGCACGTCCTTGCTGCCCAGGGCGGTCTGCTGGTCGGGCGACAGCTCGCTCCAGGTGAAGGGCCGGGCCTTGGCGGTGTCGTCCTTCCAGAAGACGATGTTGCGGTCGGCCGGCGCCGGCAGCTTGGAGTTGGCCGTCCAGACCGGGATGTCCGAGGCATTGCCCTTGGCGTCCAGCTCGAAGGCGAACAGCTCGCCGGTCCACGAATCCGAAGTGAACTGCGGCACGAACTTGCGCGTGCCCGCGCGCAGGTACTGGCCGGAGGCCGAGACGCCGCCGAGCGAGACGCTGACCGAGATGGCGTCGAAGATCGAGGTCAGGCGGTTGCCGAATTCCTCGGGCTTGGCCGCCGAGAAGTACTCGCCGCGCGAGTTGATGGCCGCGTGCCAGACGTCGTCGATCCGGCTCGTGCTCCAGGACTTCTTGCCGGCCTTGATCAGCGGCAGGTCGGTGTCGAGCTTGAGAATGCCGGTCACGCCCAGGCCCACCATGTAATGGACCACGTGCTGCCAGAAGGCCTCGTTGGTGGCATTGGGCGTGAGGTTGTTGGGCAGGTCGGGCCGCAGGTCGCGGCTCCAGTAGTAGTGCGTGATGTCGGCCAGGCTGTTGTAGCTGCCGTCGGATTCGCCCCAGGTGAGCGAGCTTGCATACGGCGCGATGGGCGTGTACTGGTAGCTCTGGCCGTTCGGGCCGGTGATCTGCGGGCCGGGCTGGCTGTCGAAGTCGGCATTGGTCCACGCAGGCGCCTGGTAGGAATTGTTCCAGACGCCGTCGGTCACGAGGATATGAAAGTTGCGCCGGCAGCTGAGCTGGGCGGTCGGGTCGTCGGTGCCCGGCTTGGCGCCCCACGGCCCGAGGTTGTCGGTGCGCTGGAAGTACTGCCCGACTTCGGCCACTGCCCGCTTGGTCGGGGTGTAGCCCCGGGTCTTGAAGGCGTAGATCCAGTTGAAGAGCGCCTCGCGGTCGGCCCCGGAGAACTCGCGGATGCCGCGCACGATGGTGGAGGTGGGCGTGCCGCCGCCGTCGATGGTGACGGGCGTGACGTTGGCATTGAGCGAGCCGTAGCCCACGCGCGCCGAGCTGGGCAGTTTGCTGAACGCGAAGGTGGTGCCCGCGATGGCTGTGCGCACGCGGTCCCGGTAGTAGGCGAACCAGTTGGCGAAGTTCTGCAGCTCCTCCTGCTGCGTGCAGGTCGTTGCGTTGGTCACGCAGTCGGTGCGCGCCGCGCCCTTGGGAAAGCTCGAAGTCTTCATGATCTCGATGCGCTCCCACGCGCCCGAGACAAAGCGGAAGTAGACGGCCGGCGTGAACGGCAGCGTGGTGATCGAGCAGTAGGCGTCGGCCACCGTGCACCAGTTGGTCTTGATGTCCACGTCGGTGACGGTGAGATCGACCGTGCCTCCGGACGGCGTGGTGGGGTGCGGGCGGATCCACACCGACCGCGGGTCGGCATTGGCCATGAGGGTGCCGTCCGACTTGGCCCACGGCAGGTAGCGCACTTCAGGGTTGTAGTACTGCGCGTTCGACGACGAAGAGCGCATCTGCGCCGCGAAGTTGTTGCCGGTGATGGTGGGGATGATGCCCGACGACGCTCCCAGGTCCGCCGGATGCACGCGGGTGTCGGTGTCCTTGGCCATGTAGATCGAGGTCATGCTGGGCGAGTCGTCCAGCGTGAGCATGATGTTGGGGACGACCTGGACGCTGCGCAGCAGCAGGGGCTCCTGCGCCGGCGCGGCGCCCGACTGGGCGGGCAGCAGCAGCGCGCCCAGGGCGCAAAGGGCGTACAGGGCGGAGGTGATGAGTGAAAGATGTGGTTTCATGACCCGGACTCATTGCTCGAGGGTGGACTGCAGCCAGACTTCGGAGCCGGACTGCAGGCGCCCATCCGGGCGCAGGGAGGATTCGGGGCTGAAGCCCCGTGCGGTGATGAGGAAGGTCTCGCGCCGCATCGTGCCGGGCAGACCGGGCAGGCGCATGCGCTCGACCATGCATTCGGGGCGCAGGCTGTAGACCACGCGCGTGCCGCCGGCCGTCAGCCAGTCCTGCGGCACGGTGGCCGAGGCCTTGTTGTCGCCGACCCAGACCGAAGGCGTCTTCCAGCGGGACGGGTCGCGGTCGCCGGTGGCGGGCGGCTCCCAGATGGTGATCACGGGTTCGGAAGCCAGGGCCTGCGCCTCGCAGTAGCGCAGCGCCGCCTCGGAGGCCTCCATGGCCAGGGCCTGCGAGCGAACGCTGATGGCCACGGCCGCCGAGGTGGACGATGCGCGGATGCCGAAGGCCGCCATCAGACCCATCGCGAGGATGAGCACGAGCACGACGATCAGGGATACGCCGTGCTCATGCCGCTGCGTCTGACGCTCCGGGCGCTTCGGGCGGAGGGGGATCGGGCTCATGATGCGACGGGCGTGCGGTTGCGCAGCGCGATGGTGGCCGTGTAGCGTCGACGCTGGCGTGCGTCGGTCGGCGTCACGGTCTTGCCGCTGCAGCTGACGTAAGGGGTGGGCTGGTCGGCGCCGGCTGCATCGGTGGCAAGCACCAGGCACAGGTCGACGCTGCGCACGCCGAGCCACGATTCCTCGGGCGTTGCGCCGATGGCGGCCACGGCGGAGGCCGGCGCGGAGATCACGGTGCCGTCGGGCTTCACGGCCACATAGGAGACCTTGAATTCCACGACGCCCGTGGCCAGGGTGACCGGCGCCGTCGTGCCGCTGGCCGAGCGGCCCGCGCAGACCAGGCTGCTCTGGCGCGTCTGCGCATCGACCACCACGTAGTAGCGGTTCTCCACGAGCGCGAACTTGTCGCTGTCGGTGCTGCCGGCCAGGGCTGGCGGCACGTCGAGCGGGTCCACCGCGACGCCGGAGCAGTCGAGGATGCTGGTGGCGGCCATCGCCGCGTTCGCGTCGTCGGCCTCGTAGTAGACCGCGAAGGCGTCGAAGCCGGTGGCGCCCACGCAGGCGAGCGTGGCGGCCGCCGGGTCGACGAAGCCGCCCTCGCAGCCGAACACCGGAATGCCCTCGTAGTTGCGCGTGGGATAGCCCACCTCGGCCACCGACACACGGGGCCGGCTGTAGCCGGCCATGCGCAGCTGGCCCGCCAGCAGCTGCAGCGCCGCCTGCGCGTCCATGTTCAGGCGGCCGTTCTCGCGGCTGGCGCGGGTGCTGGTCGCGGAGTTGAGGTACATGGCCAGCGCTGCCAGCACCAGCACCATGCCCAGGACCATGGCGATCATCAGCTCCACGAGCGTGAAGCCACGGCTGCCGGTGCGGCCGCCCGCACCGTTGCGTGCTCGGCCACCGATGCGGCCCGCAGGCGACGGGAAGCGCCGCGCCTTCACAGCTGCGCCCTCACCAGGATGCAGGACGGACGCTTGTCCGCCGCAAGCGAGCCCATCGCGTCGGCGCTGCAGGTGGCCGAAGTGGCGACGCGTTCCATGGCGCCCGATTCCTTCCACATCACCCAGATCAGCAGCGAGCGCTGGTCGTCGGCCACCTGCACCCAGGCGTCGCCGGCCGGCAAGGCCTCGCGCACGCCCAGGACCCAGCGGCGCAGCCGCTCGGCCAGCATGTCGTCCTCGCTGCAGCCCGCGCCGAGGTTGCACTCGGCACCCTTCGGAACCTTGGCGGACTGGTAGGTCTCCTTCCAGTCGAGCGCGCCGGCCCGGGCCTTGTCGGGGTTCATGCGCGCCTGCTCGGCAAAGGACTCGGCCAGCCGCATGGCGCGCAGATGGATCTCGGCCGTGCGCTGGGCGACGAGGCTGGCTCCGTGCGTGCCCGCCAGCCCGAGCAGGCCGAAGCAGAGCACGAGCATGGCGACCAGCGTCTCGATGAGCGAGCCGCCGCGCTGGCGTGAACGGGTCAGCGGCATGGCGATTCTCCTTCCTGCGTGTAGGCCCGGCCCATGAGACCGAGGCAGCTGCTGCGCACGTAGCCGCTGGCCGCGTCGGCAGCGGCAGCAAAGCGCACGCCCCAGGCGCTGCCCGACAGGCCCTGCACCGGACCGATCGGCGCGAAGGTGAAGGCCGCCGGGCGGCCGTTGCCTTCCTTGTCGACGCGCACCGCACCCAGAGGCCCCTGCACCGAGAGCACCTGGTCGTCCGCATCGATCACGCCGGGGGCGCCACGGTCGACGAACACGACCCAGCCACCGACCCACTCCTGCTCCGCCGGTGCGCAGGCCGGCGCAGCCGGGTCGCCCCCCTGCAGGCGGCAGACCGTCACGGTGGTGTTGCGGCGCGCCGATTCGACGCGCGCCACCTGCATCGCCTGCGTCAAGGCTTCCGATGCCGAGGCCACCGACTGGCGCGACACGAAGCTGCTCAGGCCCGAGATGCCGACGGACAGGAGAATGGCGAGGATCGACACGGCGGTAAGCAGCTCCACCAGGGTGAAGCCACGGGCACGAGAAGCGGCGGGATGCAGAGCAGGGGCACGCCCGGTGAAGACGTGTGAACGCAGCAGCCAGCGGGCCAGGAATTCGCTCGCGGCCTTCATTGCGCGGCTCCACTCAGGCGCACCCGCATGAGGCGATGGCGCGCATCCGCCTCGACGGCGCTCTGCAGGCGCCAGAAGACCGCGCTGATGCGGATGCCGTAGACGCGCAGCTTCCGGTCGAGCGCCGCTTCCATGCCCAGCATCGACTCGGACGACGGCATGACGCCGGCGCCGGGACGGATCCATGCGACGTACTCCTGCGAGAAGGACTGCGCCCGCGACTCGCCCGAGGCGCCGCCCGCCCGTGTGAAGCGCGCCTCGTACTCGTCAGGACGCAGACCGGCACGCAGCAGCTGCTCGGCCAGCTCCATCTGCAGCACCTCGTCGATCGACACCGGCTCGGTTTCGGGGCCTTCGCTCTGGGTCCACGCCGATGTGATGCGGCGCCAAAGCGGCTTGCGAGATAGCGGTTGCACGTTCATGGGGCGGTTCTCCAACGTCAGGCGGACCGGTGCGCAGAATCAGGTGCCAAGTCCTGGGTGCGAGTTTGAAGTCCGCCACCGTTTGCACTCAGGACCAAAGTCATATCGGCCATGACTTTTTGCACCGTCTGAAAGTCACGGTCCGCTGTGAGCCCGGCCGGCGGAAGCGCGCGGCCTGCTGCGCATCGTGATCGCCGGGTTGGTGGGCCACACATGCATGCGGTGACTGGTGGCATCGATCTGCGCCAGGCAACGGCTCAGGGCGTTCTCGGCCTCCTGCGCGCGCCGCGCCCAGTCGCGCCAGGCGTTCTCGTCGGCGCCGTCGGACGGCCAGTTCTGGAGCAGACGCTGCCACACCTGCATTGCAGAGGCAGCGTCGCGCCGGTAGTTCTCGATTTGGCAGTAGATGGTCGTGTTCATGGCGGTATTGAAGTCCCGCCCCGCAGGCTTTCCATGTGCCGAAAGTCACATCGACCATCCAACGGCCATCACATCGAAGCCGACCCGACGAGCGGCGCCTCCAGGCAGGCCAGCGGCAGGACACATGACTTTGGTCCTGGGCCCTGCGCGCGGCCCGCGCGAGACTGCGCAGTTCGTCTGGAGAACTTCCCACCATGACACGCCGGTTCGCGCTGCGCACGGCGGCAGCTCTTCGCCTGTTCGGGCGCCTGCTCCTGCTGGCAATTTCTGCTCTCGCGTGCATGCCTTGCGCCGTCCACGCGCAGATCGTCTATGGCGTGGGCACTTCAGGCGTGGACCGCGTGTGGTCGGTCGACCCGGTGACGGGGCGGGCCACCTCCACCGGCTGCGCGCTCGGGGTCGCGTCCAATGCCAACGGGGTGAGCCCGGTGGACGGGCTGATCTACTACATCGCGTCGGATGCGGGTGCGAACCCGGCGATGCGAAAGCTCGACCCGCTCACCTGCGCCGATACGGCGGTGGGCAATGCCGGCACGCCGGGCGGCGTGATCCGCATGACCTTCTGCCCCGACGGGCGGCTGTATGCCGCGACGAGCAACGGCACGGGCGGCAACCTCTACATCTACCGGATCAGCCCCGCAGACGGCTCGCTGCAGTACCGCATCATCCTCAATGGCGTGCCGACCCTGGGCAGCGGTGACATGGCCTGCGTCAACAACGGCGACATGTACCTGCTGGCCAACAGCGCGGGCGGCTACCGGCTCTACCGCGTCACCGCAGCCTCGCTGGCCGGCGTCGCCGCCGCCGATGCCGTTCTGCCGACGACGGCATCCACGAGCCTCTTCGGCGGCAGCGACGTGCCCAATGGCCTGTCGGAGGTATCGGTGGTGGCCACCGGCTGCAATGCCAACATCGCAACCTACCCCTGCCTCATCGCGAGCACGGGCTCGGCCAACAACACCTATGGCATCGACACGCAGACGGGCGTGGCCGCCGTCATCGGCGCGACGGCGACCTCGCTCACCGATCTGTCGCGCTCGTTCCCGGTGAATGCCACCGTCGCCAAGACACGCACCAGTGCTGCCACCCTGGTGCAGGGCAGCGGGCGGACCGTGACGTACACGATCACGGTGACCAACAGCGGCCCGGGCCTCGTGGGAGGCGGCGCCACGCTCACCGACACGCTCGATCCGGCAGCCTTCGACGTGGCGGCCGCGAGCTGGACCTGCTCGGTGACGAACGCCGGCAGCGTCACGGCCGTGACGACCGCCTGCGGCGCTGCCAGCGGCACGGGCAGCATCCAGCAGACGGTGAGCCTGTCGCGCGGCGGGGTGCTGACGCTGCAGGTGACGGCCCCGGTGCTGCCGAGCTTCAACGGCGTGATCACCAACACCGCCGCGCTCGCGCTGCCGCCCAACGTGACGGACCCGGACCCGGCCGACAACAGCGGCACCGCGCTGACGACGGTGACGCCGGCCACCTTCCTGTCGCTGACCAAGAGCAACGGCACGGGCACAGTGGCGGCGGGCGGCACGACCACCTACCAGATCGTCGTGTCAAACAGCGGGCTGGCGGCCGCCCACAACTCGGTGCTGCGCGATCCGGCCGTGCCGGAGCTGGCCTGCACCAGCGTGAGCTGCACCGGCACCACCGGCGCAGCCGCCTGCCCCGCCGCGCCTGGCGTGACCATCGCGGCGCTGCAGGACACCGGCGCTGGCGGCGGCATCGTCCTGACCCAGCTGCCTGCGCAGAGCAGCGTGAGCTTCGAGGTGGTCTGCGGCGTGCGCGCGACCGGGCTGTGAACGCGCGAAGGTCGGTGAGCGTGCCCGCGAAGGGGCCGTGAGGCCCGGCAGTCGCGGTCGTGCGCGGCGGCGCGCAAGGCTATAGTGCAGCCATGGCACGGGCAGGCCGCCCTCCCCCCCAAGGACCCACGCGCATGCACGACATCATCTGCCCCCACTGCGGCAAGGCCTTCAAGATCGACGAGGCCGGCTATGCCGACATCCTCAAGCAGGTCCGCGACAGCGACTTCGACCGGCAGCTCCATGAGCGGCTGGCGCTGGCCGAGCGGGACAAGCGCAATGCCGTCGAGCTGGCCCGGGCACAGCTTGCGAGCCAGTTGCAGCAGGCCGCCTCCGCCAAGGACGCGGAGATCCAGGGCCTGCAGGCGCGCCTGGCCTCCACCGAGATGGCGCAGCGGCTGGCCGTGGCCGAGGCGGTCGGCCAGGTCGAGCGCGAGCGCGACGCACTGCGCAGCGGGCTCGAACGCGCGGCGCTCGAGAAGCAGCTCGCAGAGAAGGCGCTCAAGGACAAGTACGAGACGCAGATCCGCGACCGCGACGACGCCATCGAGCGGCTGCGCGACATGAAGGCCCGCCTGTCGACCAAGATGGTGGGCGAGACGCTGGAGCAGCATTGCGAGACGGAGTTCAACCGCATCCGCGCCACGGCGTTCCCGCGCGCCTACTTCGAGAAGGACAACGACGCGCGATCGGGCAGCAAGGGCGACTACATCTTCCGCGACACCGACGAGGCGGGCACCGAGATCGTCTCGATCATGTTCGAGATGAAGAACGAGGGCGACCGCACGGCGACGAAGAACCGCAACGAGGATTTCCTCAGGGAGCTGGACAGGGACCGCCAGGAAAAAGGCTGCGAATACGCGGTGCTGGTGTCTCTGCTGGAGCCCGACAGCGAGCTGTACAACACCGGCATCGTCGACGTGTTCCACCGCTACCCGAAGATGTACGTGGTGCGGCCGCAGTTCTTCATCCCGATCATCACGCTGCTGCGCAATGCGGCGATGAATTCGCTGAAGTACAAGACGGAGCTGGCGCTGGTGAAAGCGCAGAACGTGGACATCACGAACTTCGAGAACGAACTCGAAGGCTTCAAGTCGGCCTTCGCCAGGAACTTCGACCTGGCGTCGCGGCGCTTTCAGACCGCGATCGACGAGATCGACAAGTCCATCGACCACCTGCAGAAGACGAAGGAGGCGCTGCTGGGCGCCGACCGCAATCTTCGCCTGGCCAACGACAAGGCCCAGGACGTGACGATCAAGAAGCTCACGCGGGGCAATCCGACGATGGCCGCGCTGTTCGCGCAGCTCAAGGAAGACGGGACGGCCGGCGAGACGTGAAGCGGTCAGGCCGACGCGGCTTGCAGGGCTCGCGCGGGCTCAGGGCTCGCGGCGCGTCAGGGCCCGTCGTCGGTCGACAGTGCATCGGTGGTACGCCAGGGCTCGCGCACCACGCCGTCGGCTCCCGCCACGGCTTCGATGTGCAGGCGCCGGCCCTGCGGGTTGACGCCGCCGAAGATCGAGGCGTAGGCGCAGTCCGATGCGTCGCGTCCCGAGCTGATGCGCACGAAGCCCATGGGAATGGCCGTGCCCGACGGATCGAACATGTACCAGCGCCCGCCCACGTAGGCTTCCACGTAGGCGTGGAAGTCGGGCGGACCGAGGATCGGGTCGGCGCCGTAGTCGAGGCCAGTGGTGAACCGGGCCGGAATGTTCACGGCGCGGCACAGCGCGATCATCAGGTGGGCAAAGTCGCGGCACACGCCGCGGCCCTGCTGCAGCGTGTCGACGGCGCTGGTCGTGCCGCCGGAGCTGCCGGATTCGAAGCGCACGTGGCTGCGAACCCAGTCGCAGATGGCCTGGACGCGGCTGTAGCCCTGCCACAGCCCGCCGAACAGCGCCATGGCCGTGCCATTGAGCTTGTCGGATTCGCAGTAGCGGCTCGGATAGAGAAAGGGGAGCACCTCGCCGGGCAGGTCCGGGATCCACACTTCGGGGATGCCGGCCGGGCTGGCCTGGTGCTGAAAGAGATCGACCGTGGCCGCGTAACGAAGACGCAGGGGGCCGGGGCCGGCACGCAGGCGCAGGAAGCGCCCGGTGCCGCTGTTGAACTCGCGCAGCGCGACGTGCTGGTTGACGATCAGCGATTCGCTGAGCACCAGCTGCCGCGCCGTGCGGGCGGCCTGCAGGTTGAAGATGAAGTCGGCCCCGCCCACGACGATGTCGTAGTCCAGGTCGACTTCATAGTGCAGGCGCATGGGGAGCGAAGGCTCTGGCAGCTCAATAGGAGCTGCGGCCGCCGCGGTAGCCGCCGCCGTCATTGCGGTTGCCACCACCGTAGCCGCCGCCACCACCGAAGCCGCCTTCACGCTTTTCCATGGGGCGCGCGACGTTGACCGACAGGGCACGGCCTTCGACCGACTGGCCGTTGAGCGCGCTGATGGCAGCCTGAGCTTCGTCGGCGTTGGACATTTCGACGAAGCCGAAGCCCTTGGAGCGGCCGCTGTCGCGGTCGGTCATGACCTTGGCGGAGTTGACGGTGCCGAATTGCGAGAACTGCTGCTGCAGGGTGTCGCCGGTGATGGAGTAGGCCAGGTTGCCGACGTAGAGTTTGTTGTCCATGAGATTGCTTTCAGAAAAAGGGGTTGGGAAGAAAGAGGGGGAAGGGTCGCGCCGGGTGGCGCGATGCGGATGGGAGGAAGGGAATGGAGGGAAGTATCTGGGGGGAGAAAGACGGTTGGGAGCAGGGCCGGTCAGGCAAGCTGATTGCTCAGCACGAGACTGCGACCTTCGCTCAGCGCATAGCGCAGGGCCCGGGCTTCGCTGACGAAGCGGGGAATGAAGCGGAACACACGGTCGTGCATGCCGCGGCGGATCGACACGGATGCGGCATAGTCGCCGGCGTCGGTCTTGCGCGTGAGGGGCGTGACAAGAAACTTGCCCGCCGTAAAGACTTGATTCATGGATACGGAAGTGCGGAGAGCGCTCGGTTGCGCCATCCAGGGGGCTCGCCACAAAGGGGAGTTTGACGATCAGGCAGGTTGCGTGAACCTGGTGAACTGTGCGGCCATGAACATGGCGCAGAAGAGTCAGACAACAAGTCCTGCTAAGGCAAACGGGTCGCAGGACTGCCATGCAGTGTAGTCGATATCCTGAAAACGCGTACCGATTTATTTGACCTTGCCGCATGGCAGGACTTTGCGCGGTACATGTCGCAGTGCTGGCGGGGTCCATGCCGCAGCGCACGACGGCGGCGCGGGTCGCGCCATTTCCGCCGCGCTTGAGGCAGATCAAGCGGCGGGCCACGGCGGCTTCTTAAAGTCTCCACCAGACCACGTCACTGCCGGAGCCGCCCCATGAAGTCCACCTCGCTGCAAGTCCTCACCTTCGTCCTCGCCACGCTGGCGAGCACCGCGCTGCTGGTGGCGGCGGGTCTGGCGGAAGAACCGGCGACGGCACAGGCCATCGTGCTGCCGACGCAGCGCTGAGTATCGCCCATGCGGGCAAGCCAGCAACCAGGCTAGCGAACAGTCGAGCGAAGAATCCAGGGGGCAGGCCCCCGCGAGCCGGCTCGCGTCAGCGCGGCTTCCAGGCCGCCGGCGGATCGGCCGCGAGGGCCTGCCGCACCGCGTTGCCATGCTCGCCACGCGCGGGCAGCGGGCCGGGTTCGGTACGCTCGCCGTCGAATCGCGGCGCCGGGGCGGACTGCAGGAGTCCGTCGCGCTCGAAGTAGATGCCGCGCGCCGCATTGTGCGGGTGTACGGCCGCTTCGCGGGGGCTGAGCACGGCGCCGAAGCAGACGTCCGTGCCTTCGAGCAGAGCGCGCCATTCGTCCCGCGTCTTGCGGCCGAACAGGTCGGCCAGCCGTTCGCAGGCTGCGGGCCACTGGCTGCGGTCGTATTGCTGCGCAAACAGCGGATCGCCCGTGAGCCCCAGCTTGTCGAGCAGCAGCGCATAGAACTGCGGCTCCAGCGCGCCGAGCGTGATGAAGCCGCCGTCGGCGCAGCGGTAGGTGCGAAAGAACGGCGAGCTGTCGTGCACGTTCTGCCCGCGCTCGCCCGTGACCAGCCCGCGCCGCGCAGTGGACAGCAGAAGCTGCAGCATGTGGGCCGAGCCATCGACGATGGCCGCGTCCACCACGGTGCCCTGCCCTGTCTCGCGTGCCCGCAGGATGCCCGAGAGCAGGCCCACCGCGAGGTACAGCGCACCGCCGCCGACGTCGCCGATGACCGTGATCGGCGCCGAGGGCACGTCGTCCGCGCCGCCGGTGTAGTAGAGGGCACCGGACTGCGAGATGTAGTTGTTGTCGTGGCCGGCCGCCTGGGCCATCGGGCCGTCCTGCCCCCAGCCCGTCATGCGGCCGTAGACCAGGCGCGGGTTGATCGCGTGGCAGGCCTCGGGTCCCAGCCCCAGCCGCTCCATCACGCCGGGACGCATGCCTTCGATCAGCGCGTCGGCGTCGCGCACGAGACGGAGCACGAGTTCGCGCCCCTCGGGGGTCTTGAGGTCGGCCTCGACGTGGCGCTTGCCCCGGTTGAGCATATTCTGCGTGGTGCCGGGAGCGGCCGGCCGCTCGATGGCGATCACGTCGGCGCCGAGGTCGGCCAGATGCATGGCGCAGAAGGGCCCGGGGCCGAGTCCGCAGATTTCGACGACGCGCACGCCGCTGAGCATTCGGGGAGAGGTCATGGAAGTATCTTGTCTCGTGAGATGTGTTGGCGCGCGCGGGCGCGCCGCATGCCCGCCATGTTAAAGCCGTTCAATCGGCCAGAAACAGGCCCTGCAGGTCGCTGAGGAAGTCGAAGCCGCGCTCGGTCGGCCGCACGTGCGCACCGTCGCGCTCGATCAGGCCCTTGGCCTGCGCGGCACGCAGGCCGGGCTCGATGGCCGAGACGGGCAGACCGGTGCGCTCGGTGAAGTCGGGCAGCGCAAAGCCCTGCCGGAGGCGAAGCACGTTGAGCATGTACTCGAACGGCAGGTCGGCGCGGCGGACTTCGTCGTCCTGCGCCACGGCCTGCCCGGCGAGCGCGTTGTCCATGTACAGGCGTGGGTCGCGGTAGCGCACCTGCCGTACCACGCGGTGCGCGAAGCTGAGCTTGCTGTGGGCGCCGGCGCCGATGCCCAGGTAGTCACCGAACTGCCAGTAGTTGAGGTTGTGCCAGCAGCCGTGGCCCGCCCGCGCATAGGCCGAGACCTCGTAGCGCGCCAGCCCGGCCGCGCCGGTCAGCTCGGTGATGCGGTCGAGCATCGCGTAGGCCAGGTCGTCCTCGGGCACCTTCGGGGGGAACTTGGCGAACACGGTGTTCGGCTCGATGGTGAGGTGGTAGATCGAGATGTGCGGCGGTGCGAAGGCCAGCGCCTCGCGCACGTCGCGCTCCAGCGCCGCGAGGTCCTGGCCCGGCAGCGCGTACATGATGTCGAGGTTGAAGGTGTCGAAGGCGGCGGCCGCCTCCTCGACCGCCGCGCGGGCCTGGGCCGCGTCGTGGACACGGCCCAGGGCCTTGAGGCTCGCGTCGTCGAAGCTCTGCACGCCCACCGACAGGCGCGTCACGCCAGCGGCGCGGAAGGCCCGGAAGCGGTCCTTCTCGAAGGTGCCGGGGTTGGCTTCGAGCGTGATCTCGCAGTCGGCCTCCAGCCGCAGCCGCGCCCGCAGGTCACCGAGCAGGCGGTCGATCGCCTGGGGCGAGAACAGGCTGGGCGTGCCGCCGCCGATGAAGATGCTGTGGATGGTGCGGCCCCACACCAGCGGCAGTGCGGCCTCCAGATCGGCCACGAGCGCGTCGAGGTAACGCTGCTCGGGCAGCTCACCAGTCCCGCCGCGAATCTCGTGGGAGTTGAAGTCGCAGTACGGGCACTTGCGCAGGCACCAGGGCAGGTGCACGTAGAGCGACAGCGGCGGCAGGCTCTGCAGTTGCAGCAGGCCGGGCCGCATGTAGTGCTGGATGTCCTTCATGGCAGGCACGGGCCGGGCCGGCACGCTCAGAGCCACTGCTCGCGCATGAGCTCGATCATGCGCCGTGCGGCCTTGCCGCGATGGCTGTGGGCGTTCTTCACCTCCACCGGCAGTTGCGCGAAGGTCTGGCCGAACTCGGGGATGTACATGACCGGATCGAAGCCGAAGCCGTTGCTGCCCACCGGCTCGCGCGTGATGAGGCCGGCCGCGCGGCCGACAGCAATGAGCGGCTCCGGGTCGTCGGCCGAGCGCACCGCCACGAGCGTGCTGACCAGCGCGGCACGCCGGTTCTCGTTGCCCGCGAGCTGTTCGAGCAGGGCGCGGACGTTGTTGTCGTCCCCCTTGGCGTAGCCGAACTGCGTGGCATAGAAGGCGGTGTCCACGCCCGGCAGGCCGCCGAAGGCGTCGACGCACAGGCCCGCATCGTCGGCAAGCGCCGGCAGGCCGCTGGCAGCCGCCGCATGGCGTGCCTTGGCCAGCGCGTTCTCCACGAAGGTGCGAAACGGCTCCTCAGCTTCGGGGATGCCCAGCTCCGACTGGCGCACGAGTGCCACGCCGAGCGTGCCGAACAGGGCCTGCAGCTCCGCGAGCTTGCCCGGGTTGTTGGAGGCAAGAACGAGCTTCACGGCTGGGTCGGCACGGGCAGGGGCTGTGCCAGCGCGCGGGCCTGCAGGGCGACGAGTTCGCCAATGCCCTTTTCGGCCAGGCGCAGCAGCGCGTCCATCTCCTGGCGGGTGAAGGCCACGCCTTCGGCCGTGCCCTGCACTTCCACGTAGTGGCCCGCGCCGGTCATGACGACATTCATGTCGGTGTCGCAGCTGACGTCCTCGGTGTATTCGAGGTCGAGCAGCGGCGTGCCGCCGACGATGCCCACCGAGATCGCCGCCACATGGCCATGGATGGGCGTTTCCTTGAGCTTGCCCTGCAGCAGCAGCTTGTTGACCGCATCCTGCGCCGCCACGAAGGCGCCGGTGATGGCGGCCGTGCGGGTGCCGCCGTCGGCCTGGATCACGTCGCAGTCGAGGTGGATGGTGCGCTCGCCGAGCTTGGCGAGATCGAACACCGCGCGCATCGAGCGGCCGATGAGGCGCTGGATCTCCTGCGTCCGGCCGCTTTGCTTGCCGCGTGCGGCCTCGCGGTCGCCGCGGGTGTGGGTGGCGCGCGGCAGCATGCCGTATTCGGCCGTGACCCAGCCTTCGCCGCTGCCCTTCTTGTGGCCGGGCACCTTCTCTTCCACCGACGCGGTGCACAGCACGCGGGTGTTGCCGAACTCGATCAGCACCGAGCCTTCGGCATGGATGGTGTAGCCGCGGGTGATGCGCACCGGGCGCAACTGGTCTGCGGCGCGCTGGCCGCTGCGTTGGAAGTCTGTCATGGTGTCAGGAGAAGAAGGAAACACGGGTTGCGCAGCGCACCGGGGCGCGCTGCGCTCAGGTCTTGCGGGCCGCCGAGCGCTTGATGGCCTCGTTGATCTCGGCGATGGAGCGCTCGATGGCGGCGTCGTCGAGGTCCTCGACCATGGTGTCGAGCACGCCGGCCTGGATGGTGGAGGCGAAGACGCCGTCGCTGATGCTGTCGGTGGAGATGCCGCGGGTGGACTCGAACGAGTCGGGGGTTTCCCACTCGAAGGCGATCACGGTGACGTTGTCGCTGTGCTCGCCGCCCTTGCGCAGCGCCAGCTCGACCAGGTCGGGCACCGCCTCGGACACCGGCTGGGTGCTCAGGTGCCGAACGATGTCGATGTCGGCGAGGTTGCCCCACAGGCCGTCGGAGCACAGCAGGATCTTGTCGCCCTGCTGCAGCGCGATCGGGCCCGCGACGTCGAACACCGGCTTGGTCGGCGAGCCGAGGCAGGTGAAGAGGATGTTGCGGTTGATGCGGTCCATGCGCACCACGCCCGCGCTCTGCTGCTCGAGGTAGGAGTGGTCGCGGGTGCGGGTGAGCAGCTCGCCGCCGCGCACGACGTACAGGCGCGAGTCGCCGCAATGCACCCAGGTGGCGCTGGTGCCCTGCACGATGGCCGCCACGAGCGTGGTGCGCGGCGTGTCGAGCATGCCTTTTTCGCTGGCGTAGCGGATGATCTGGTGGTGCGCCGCCATGAGCGAGGACGCCAGGAACTCGGTGGAGTCCTTGACGACCGGGCGGGCCTCCTTCTGGTAGAGCGCCGAGATGGTCTGCAGAGCAAGCTGCGCCGCGACCTCGCCCTCGGGGTGGCCGCCCATGCCGTCGGCCAGCACGAACAGGCCGGACTCCCGCGTGTAGCAGTAGCCCATGCGGTCTTCGTTCTTTTCGCGACCGCCCTTGCGGCTGACCTGGAAGACGGAGAATTTCATTTGAGCTTGGCTCCGAAGCCCGTGGCCTTGCGCATGTTCTTCTTGGTGTCGGTGACCATGTTGTCGAACTGCAGGCGCATCTTCTCGCCGACAGACAGCTTGGTGTAGCGGCGCTCACCCTCGCGGCTGAGTTCCTTCTGCAGCGCGAACACCGACTGCGGACGCGACAGCGGATCGAGCGACATGCACCACTCCACCACCTCGATCAGGTTGTCGGAGTAGACGCCGCGCAGACGCGACAGGGCCAGCGCAAGGCGGTCCTTTTCGAGCCGCTGGGGTGCGTCGTTGGGCGGATAGCCCTGCATGCAGGCGTAGATGCAGGCGCCGATGGCGTAGATGTCGGTCCACGGACCCATGGACGAGTCGCGGCGGTACATCTCGGGCGCCGCAAAGCCCGGGGTGTACATGGGCCGGATGAAGTTGCCTTCCTTGCTCAGCACTTCGCGGGCGGCGCCGAAGTCGATCATCACGGCCTTGTTGTCGTCGGTGATGAAGATGTTGGCCGGCTTGATGTCCAGGTGCAGCATCTTGTGCTGGTGCACGATGCGCAGCCCGCGCAGGATCTCGTCGAACAGCGAGCGGATGGTGGATTCGCGGAAGACCTTCTGCTTCTTGAGTTCGCGCGCGGTGATGATGAAGTCCTGCAGGGTCGCGCCCTCCAGGTAGTTCATGACCATGTAGACGGTCTCGTTCTCGCGGAAGAAGTTGAGCACGCTCACCACGGAGGCATGCGAGATCTGGGCGAGCGAGCGGCCTTCTTCGAAGAAGCTCTTGAGGCCGAGGCGGTAGAGCGAGAGCTTTTCGGGCTGGACCTGGGGCAGCAGTTCGCCGGGCGCCCGCGTGGCCAGGGAGGAAGGGAGGTATTCCTTGACGGCGACCTGCTGGCCTTCGTTGTCGACCGCCAGGTACACCACGCCGAAGCCGCCCGCCGAGAGCTTGCGCACCACGCGATAGCCGCCGATGACGGTATCCGGGGGCAGAGGAGCGGGTTTGACCTTGGACATGGGGCGATGGCTGGGGTGGCGTGTTCGAAGGGCTGCAGCGCAACCCGGTTATCCTCTGCAGTCTTGTAACGATCCACGACTCGCCATGGCAGTTTACAGCATGACCGGCTACGCCAGCACCCAGCAAGGTGCCGACGCGGCCGGCCCCGGACAGGAGGGCAAGGGCGCCGCCGCCGCCCGCCTGGGCCTCGAAATCCGCTCGGTCAACAGCCGCTTCCTGGACCTGGCCTTCAAGCTGCCCGAGGAACTGCGCCAGCATGAGCCAGCCCTGCGGGAGCTGCTCACCGGGCGCCTCAAGCGCGGCAAGGTGGAAGTGCGTGCGGCGCTGGAGTCCGGCGCTGCCAGCCCGGTGCCCGAGCCGTCGGCGCGCCTGCTGCAGCGGCTCAATGCGGTGCAGGACGGCGTGCTGGCCTGGCTGCCTTCGGCCGCCCCGCTGAGCGTGGCCGACGTGATCCGCCTGTCGGCCTCCGACAGCCCGGGGCAGCGCGACTGGACGCAGGAATTCCAGACCGCCGCCGCCCGTGCGCTCGACGATCTGCTGGCCTCGCGCGAGCGCGAAGGCGCACGCCTGGCTGCGATGCTGCTGGGCCACCTTGCGCAGCTGCGCACGCTGGCGGCCCAGGCCTCGCCCCTGGTGCCGCAGCTGGTCGAGCAGCAGCGCCTGAGGTTCCTGGACCGCTGGAAGGAAGCGATGGCCCTGGCCGATGGCGCCGCGCTGCCGGAAGCCGCGCAGGACCGCGCCCTGACGGAAGCGGCAGCCTTTGCCATCCGCATCGACGTGGCCGAGGAGATCACCCGGCTGGCTTCGCACCTGGACGAGATCGAGCGCCTGGTGCGCAAGGGCGGCGAGATCGGCAAGCGGCTCGACTTCCTGATCCAGGAGCTGCACCGCGAGGCCAACACCCTGGGCTCGAAGTCCACCTCGCTGGACCTGACCCGCATCTCGGTGGACATGAAGGTGCTGATCGAGCAGATGCGCGAGCAGGTGCAGAATATCGAGTGAGCCCATGGACTATCCCGGAAACCTGTTCGTCGTGGCCGCCCCCAGCGGGGCCGGCAAATCCAGCCTCGTGAAGGCGCTCATGGAGCTGGACTCCCATGTCCAGCCGTCGGTGTCGCACACGACGCGCGCGCCGCGCGGCCAGGAAAAGCACGGCCGCGAGTACTACTTTGTATCTCAGCAGGAGTTCGACGCCATGGTGCTGGCCAATGGCTTCGTGGAGTGGGCGCACGTGCACGGGCACCGCTACGGCACCTCCAAGAAGGCCATCGAGGACCGCATCGCGCAGGGCGCCGACGTGATCCTCGAGATCGACTTCCAGGGGGCGATCCAGATCCGCAAGGCGTTTTCCAACGCGGTGCTGATCTTCATTCTGCCGCCCAGCTGGGAGGAGCTGCGCTCGCGTCTGGAGCGGCGTGGCGAGGATGCGCCTGACGTCATCGAGCTGCGCCTGCAGAACGCGGCGGTGGAGATGGCGCAGGCCCATGAATTCGACTTCGTTATAATCAATGAGTTGTTCGACACCGCGCTTTTCGACCTGAAAGCCATCGTTCACTCCCAGCGGCTCAAGTTCGCGGCCCAGCGCCGTTCGCGGGCCGAGACGTTCAAAGCCTTGAACATCACCTGACACCTATCCGGAGAATTCCATGGCCCGCATCACCGTTGAAGACTGCCTGCAGCAGATCCCGAATCGCTTCCAGCTGGTTCTGGCCGCCACCTACCGTGCGCGCATGCTGAGCCAGGGCCACGCGCCGAAGATCGAGAGCAAGAACAAGCCGGGCGTCACGGCCCTGCGCGAGATCGCCGAAGGCAAGATCGGCCTGGAAATGCTCAAGAAGGTTCCCGGCTGAGCCCACCGCCTGCCTTTCTCACCCTATCCAAAAGCACCGCTTCGCGGTGCTTTTTTCTTGCCTGCCAGCAGGGGCGGCGTGGCTCACGCTACATTTGAGGCATGTCCGCGCTGCTGAAGCCCTCTTCCGCACCGGCGAAGGCCCCGGCGTCGCCCTCGCCCAGCCCGGCTGCCGCCAATGCGGCCGCCGCGAGCTTTGCCGCGCTCACCGCCAAGCTGGACTACCTGGAGCCGGCCGAAGTCGAACAGGTCCGCCGGGCCTACCGCTTCGCCGATGAGGCCCACCTGGGGCAGATCCGGGCCTCGGGCGAGCCCTACATCACCCACCCCATCGCCGTGGCCCTGCAGTGCACCGAGTGGAAGCTCGACGCCCAGGCGCTGATGGCCGCCCTGCTGCACGATGCGATCGAGGACTGCGGCGTCACCAAGCCCGAGCTGATCGAGCGCTTTGGCGCGCCGGTGGCCGAACTGGTGGACGGCCTGACCAAGCTCGACAAGCTGCAGTTCCATACGCGCGAGGAGAATCAGGCCGAGTCGTTCCGCAAGATGCTGCTGGCGATGGCGCGCGACGTGCGCGTGATCCTGATCAAGCTGGCCGACCGCACGCACAACATGCGCACGCTCAACGACGTGCCGCGCGAGAAGTGGTCGCGCATCGCCTCCGAGACGCTCGACATCTACGCGCCCATCGCGCACCGCCTCGGGCTGAACCAGACCTACCGCGAGCTGCAGGACCTGTCGTTCCGCCACCTCAAGCCGTGGCGCCAGGAGGTGCTGGCCAAGGCGGTGGCCAAGGCCCGCAGCCGCCGCCGCGACCTGATCCAGAAGGTGCAGCGCGAGGTCGAGGCCGCCTTTGCCGAAGCCGGCATGAAGGTGCGCATCCACGGCCGCGAGAAGACGCTGTATTCGATCTACCGCAAGATGGACGAGAAGCACCTGTCATTTGCGCAGGTCACCGACATCTACGGCTTCCGCCTCATCGTGCCGACGGTCATCGACTGTTACACCGCGCTCGGCATGCTGCACCAGATGTACAAGCCGGTGCCCGGCAAGTTCAAGGACCACATCGCCATCCCCAAGCTCAACGGCTATCAGTCGCTGCACACGACGCTGGTGGGCCCTTCCGGCGTGAACGTCGAATTCCAGATGCGCACCGAAGCCATGCACGTGGTGGCCGAGTCGGGCGTCGCCGCGCATTGGCTGTACAAGGCGCACGGGCCCGACAACTCGATGTCGGACCGGCTGGGCACGCAGTGGCTGCAGTCGCTGCTGGACATCCAGCACGAGACGCGCGATGCGGCCGAGTTCTGGGACCACGTCAAGGTCGACCTGTTTCCCGACGCGGTCTACGTGTTCACCCCGCGCAGCCAGATCATGGCGATGCCGCGCGGCGCCACCGTGGTGGACTTTGCCTACGCCATCCACAGCAATGTGGGCGACCGCACCGTGGCCGCCAAGATCAACGGCGAGCAGGTGCCGCTGCGCACAGAACTCAAGAACGGCGACGTGGTGGAGATCATCACCGCGCCGGTGTCCACGCCCAATCCGGCCTGGCTCGGCTTCGTTCGCACCGGGCGGGCCCGCTCGAAGATCCGCCACCACCTCAAGACGCTGGCGCAGTCGGAGTCCCAGGGCCTGGGCGAGAAGATGCTGACCCAGGCCCTGCGTGCCGAGGGAATGGAGAAGCTGCCCGACGAGGACGAGGCCCATCAGCCGATCTGGGACAAGCTGCTGCGCTTCACCGGCAGCCGCAACCGCGCCGAACTGCTGACCGACATCGGCCTGGGCAAGCGCATCGCCAGCATCGTCGCCAAGCGCCTGATGACGCTCATGGCGGAAGCCGGCGAGCGGCCCGATGCGCTGCTCATGTCGCGCGAGCGGTATACGGCGCACGAGAGCATCTCGCAAGGCCTGGTCACGCTCGACGGCAGCGAGAACGCGTCGGTGAAGTTCGCGCTGTGCTGCCGTCCGATTCCCGGCGACGAAATCGTGGGCTACCTCGGGCGCGGAGAAGGGCTCGTGGTGCACGTGGCGCACTGCGCCGTGGCGCGCCGGCTGCGGCACAAGGACAGCGAGCGCTTCATCGGCGTGGAGTGGAGCGACGAGCCCGTGCGGACGTTCGAGACCGGCATCGTCGTGACGGTGACCAATGGCAAGGGCGTGCTCGCGCGCATCGCGGCGGCCCTCGCCAGTGCCGAAGCCGACATCACGCATGTGGACATGGGTGAGGAAGCGGCGCAGGACACGATGGACCTGCGCTTCGTGATCGCGGTGCGCGATCGCACCCACCTGGAAGCCGTGCTTCGCAACCTCAAGCGCACGCCGTCGGTGATGCGGGCGGTCCGCGCGCTGCCGGTGTCCTCAAGCCCCGACCACTGATCCCCTCTCACTGAGTTCCTGTCATTGAGTCCCTGCCGCAGGGGCCAGGGCGCTTGCCGCCGCCCCTTCCGGCCTGCCGGCAACCGCACCCGGCTCACCGGCTGCCGTCCGGCCCGGGGTAGCGCACCTCAAGCACTTCGATCTCCTGCACGCCCAGAGGGGTGACGAGCCGGACTTCGTCACCCTCGCGCGCCTTGAGCAGAGCACGCGCGATCGGCGAGATCCAGCTGACCTGGCCTTGCGCGCTGTCGGCCTCGTCGATGCCCAGTATCGTGACCGTCTGCTGCCTGCCGGACGGGTCTGCGTAGGTCACGGTGGCGCCGAAGAACACCTGATCGCTGCCATGGTGCGCCGCCGGGTCCGTCACCTCGGCGATCTCCAGGCGCTTTGTCAGGAAGCGGATGCGCCGGTCGATCTCGCGCAGGCGCTTCTTGCCGTAGAGGTAGTCGCCGTTCTCGGACCGGTCGCCATTGCTGGCGGCCCAGTGCACGATGTCCACCACCTTGGGTCTCTCGTTGTCGATGAGGTCGAGCAGCTCGGCCCTCAGCCGTGCATAGCCCGCAGGCGTGATGTAGTTCTTGCCGCCCGAGGGCAGCGGCGGCAGCGACGGACCGTCATCGTCATCGCCGTCGGTTTCCTTGGTGAATGCCTTGTTCATGGAGGCGATGATCTTGCCAGAATCGCCCCCACGGCATGCAACGGGACATTTCAGAGACAGTTGAGCTCGTCGGGCGGCAACAGGCGCGTGCGGCCGACGATGCTCACGCAGACCGTGCGCGCCAGGAGCGCATCGCCCTGCCCGCCCGCCGTTCGCGGCATGAATCGCAGCGTCGCCTGCGCAGCCATGGCCCAGCCATTGGGACGGTAGCGCAACTGGTTATAGGGAGCGCCGCCGCTGCGCACGATGCCCGCGCTGTCGGGCAGCGCGCCCTGGACACGCAGCAAAGGCTCACCCGGCTGGCGCCGGTTGTCCGCGTTGTGGTCGGCAAAGATGATCCAGCCGCGTTCCCACCCGCCGGGGCCCGCAGAGCCCGCGCATTGAGGGTTGGGCGCATCGGGATCGAGGGCGCGGCAAAGCGTCACGCTCACGCCCCTGCGCAGCGCCTCGCTGCGCGCATAGCGGGCATCGATGAGGAACAACTGCGCGTGGCTCGCGGCCGCGGAGCTTGCCACCAGCCGGCCAAGCGCCGGAACGCCGAGCGCCGCAAGAACGCCAAGGATGACCAGCGCGCAAAGCAGCTCGATCAGGCCGAGGCCGAAAGACCCGGTGCGGCGCAGCGCGCTGGAAGACCGTGGGATGGCAGCGAGGTATTCGAGGCACATGGGAGAAAAGGACGGAGGGTGAACACGGTTGGAGTCTCTGTATCAGCCGAAAGCAACCCAATAGTCCATCAGATGGATTGATTTTTAAAACTTAATCATCCATCTCGTGAAGTTCTTCGCACAATGATTGACGTGAAGACAAAAGCAGGCCATAGAATAATATTTCGTTACATATGAACGCCATATCTGGAATGGAATACGGCCATCCGGCCCAACACTCAACCACTGATTCAGCAAGGTGTACCAGTCATGAACGGCGACCATTCAACAGCGCAAGCCCAGCCCCTGACGCCTTCGGGATTGTCCGGCGTATCCCTCAAGATCCTCATTGCAGACGACCACCAGTTGGTGCGTGACGGCCTCGTCCTCGCGCTGCGGCAACTGGACGCCAACGTCGAGGTCGTGGAGGCCGAATCGCTGGACGGCGCGATCGCCATGTACCAGGGCAGCCCGGACTTCGACCTGGTCCTGCTGGACCTCAACATGCCCGGCGTCAGTGGCCTGATGGCGCTCGACGGATTCGAGAAGGAATGCCCTGACGCGCGCGTCGTGGTGATCTCCGCCTCGTATGACCTGCAGACCGTACAGACGGCCGTCAAGCGTGGCGTGCTGGGCTTCATCCCGAAGCTGGCGGGCAAGGGCACGCTGCTGAGCGCTCTGCGCTTCGTGCTCGCCGGGGGTGTGTACGTGCCGCCCGAGATGTTCAGGGCCGACATGGGCGCGCAGGTGGCCAGCCCGTCGCTGGACGCGACGTCCCCCAACCACACGCCGCAGTCCGCAGGCCTCACGACGCGGCAGGTCGACGTGCTGCGGCAGTTGCTCGAAGGCAAGTCCAACAAGCTGATCTGCCGCGACATGAATCTCGCCATGGGCACCGTCAAGGGCCACGTGGCCGCCATCCTCCATGCGCTCAATGTGAACACCCGGGCCGAGGCGATCGCCGCGTCGGACAAGCTCGGCTGGCGTGCGCTGCTCAAGGGCGACGTCAAGCCGCCGCCCGCCCGGATCGACTCCGGACTCGGCTGATCAGCCCGCCTGGGCGAGCAGCAGGCGGATGTCCGAGGCCAGGGCCTGCGCGCCCGAGCCGTAGCGCGTATAGAGCCTCAGATTGCCCTGGGTGTCATAGACGTAGCTCGCGGCGGAGTGGTCCATGGTGTAGCTGCCGGGTGTCTTGCCGTCGACCTTCTTGTAGTAGACCTTGTAGTCCTTGGCGACTTCGGCGAGCTTCTCGGGCGTGGGCACGAGCGCGAGGAAGCTCGGGTCGAAGTTGCCCATGTAGGCCTTGAGCACCGGCGCGGTGTCGCGCTCCGGGTCCACCGTGACGAACAGACCCTGCACGCGGTCGCCGTCCTTTCCGAGCAGCTTCTTGACTTCTGCCAGCTCCGCCATGGAGGTCGGACACACGTCAGGACACTGCGTGAAGCCGAAGAACATCACCACGACCTTTCCGCGAAAGTCCTTGATGCTGCGCTGCTGGCCATTGTGGTCGGCCAGCTGGAAGTCGCGCGCGTAGTCCGCGCCCGTGATGTCCACCGACTTGAACTGGGGCTTCTCCTTCGAGCAGGCCGCAAGAAGCGCAAGGCCGCCTAGCGATGCCGCCAGACGCAGGAAGAGACGTTTGTCCATGGTGGTACTCACAGAAGGTAGTGGTCCAGAAGCAGCGCCGCGAACAGCACGCTCAGGTGGATCAGCGAGAAACGGAAAGTGCGGCGAGCGAGTTCGTCAGAGTAGCTGCGCCACAGCCGGAAGGCATAGCCAGTGAAGCCCGCGCTCAGCGCGAGCGCTGCCGCCAGATAGATCCACGAGCTCATGCCGTAGATGAAGGGCATCAGGCACGCGGCAAACAGGATGAGCGTGTACAGCAGGACCTGCAGCCGCGTGAACTCGTTGCCATGCGTCACGGGGAGCATCGGAAGGCCGGACTTGCGGTAGTCCTCCACGCGGTACAGCGCCAGCGCCCAGAAATGCGGCGGCGTCCACAGGAAGATGATGAGAAACAGGATGAGCGCCTCGGGTCCGACGTCGCCCGTCATGGCCGCCCAGCCCAGCACCGGCGGCATCGCGCCGGATGCGCCGCCGATCACGATGTTCTGCGGCGTGAGCGGCTTGAGGATGACGGTGTAGATCACCGCATAGCCGACGAAGGTGGCGAAGGTCAGCCACATGGTGAGCGGGTTGACCCAGACATAGAGGAGCCAGGAGCCGGCGCCGCACAGCACCGCCGAGAACAGCAGCGTCTGCGTATTGCTGAGTTCGCCCTTGGCGGTGGGCCGCCAGGCGGTGCGCTTCATCTTGGCGTCGATGCCCTGCTCCACGATGCAGTTGAATGCCGCCGCCGCGCCCGCCACCAGCCAGATGCCCAGGCAGGCGATGGCCGCCTGCTGCACGTCGCGCAGACCCGGCAGGCCGGGGACCGCGAGCACCATGCCGATCAGCGCGCAGAACACGATGAGCTGGATCACGCGCGGCTTGGTCAGCGCGTAGAACTGGCGAAAGACGGACGGCCGCTGGCCGGAAGAAACGGCGCTCATGCTCCAAGCCTCGATGCGCTCATGCGTGATGCACTCACCGTGTCCCAGGCAGTCCGGCTGGCAGCCAGCGACCAGGTGAGCACCACCACGAGTCCGGCGGCGCCGCCGGTATGCGACACGGCGGCCACGAGCGGCCAGTCCAGCACGACGTTGCTCAGGCCGGTGGCGAACTGCCACAGGGCCAGCGCGGTGATCCAGCGGGCCTGCCCGCGCAGCGCCGGCACCCGGTGCAGCCGCCACGCGAGAAAGCCCAGCAGCGCAAAGACCAGATACGCCGACAGCCGATGGGTGTAGTGGATCGCGGTCAGTGCCGCGAAACCGATGTGCTCGCCCTCACCCGTCTTGCCCAGCTCGCGCCAGATCTCGAAGCCCTGGCGGAAGTCCATGTAGGGCCACCAGCTGGACTGGCAGGTCGGAAACTCATTGCACGCCAGCACTGCATAGTTGGTGCTGACCCAGCCGCCCAGGGCCACCTGGACGACCACGGCCACGAAGGACGCGACCAGCAGGCCACGCGTCGCGAGCCCGAGCGCCACCGGCGCCTGCTCGCGCCAGGCCTGCGCGTGCCGCACAGCCTGCACGCTCAGGAGCGACAGCAGCGCCAGTCCGCCGAGCAGGTGCAGGGTCACGATCGCAGGGAACAGCTTCATGGTCACCGTCAGGGCCCCGAAGGCGCCTTGCACGCAGACCCACGCCAGGGTCAGCGTCGGCCATCCCGGATGAACGGGCACGCCGCCCTGGCCGTGTCGGCGCTGGACCCAGCTGGTCGCTGCGAGGACGAGGATCAGTACGCCGACGCCGGTCGCGAGATAGCGATGGATCATCTCGACCCAGGCCTTGCCGTGGGTCACCGGACCGGTGGGCATGTTGGCCTGCGCGGCTGCGATTTCGGCGCGAGCGCCCAGCGGGCTCGCGTTGCCATAGCAGCCCGGCCAGTCGGGGCAGCCCAGGCCCGAATCGGTGAGGCGGGTGAAGGCACCGAACAGAACCAGATCGAAGGTCAGGAACAGCGTCAGCAGCGTCAGCGCATGAAGCCGCCGCGCGGGCGACGCGCCACGATTGCGCAGCCACACCCAGGCCAGCGGCCCGATGGCGATGACGACGCCCATGAGCATGAGGCGGGCCACCGGGGCCAGGTCGTAGAGCGGTTGTGCATCCATGGGGAGTGCTCAGCGGCCCGCTTCGTCCCACGAGGCCGAGGCCCGCAGCAGGCGTTCGACATCGCGCTTGGCCTTGGCCGCGCCCGCCTTGTCGAGCGACGGCGGGAACCGCATCATCCAGTTGCCCATGGGATCGACCACGTACAGATGCGCAGGCAGGCTTTGCCCGGCTGCGGGAGCCAGCCAGCGGCCCAGCTCCTGGCCCGGCACGCGCAGCACCGTGGCCTCCCTGAGCGCAGGGCGCAGCGCCTCGGCCACGGGGACGTCGTCGGACACCAGCCAGACCCAGTCGACCCGGGCCTTTTCCTTGCCGAGGCTCTCGCGCAGTTGCCGCTGAAGGTACAGATTGTTCTGGCAGGCCGCATCGCACGCGCCGCCGGCCACGCTCACCAGCAGCCACTGGCCCTTGAGCGAACGCAGGTTCACGGCCGTGCCGTCCAGCGCCACCGCCTTGAGGTCGGGTGTCGGCCGCTGCGGGTCGATCAGCTCGCCGAAATTGCGCCGACCTTCCGGGCGGATGACGTAGTAGGTGAAGTACGACGCGATCACCGGTGCGGCGCACACGAGCATGACGGCCAGCATCTTCCAGCGGCCCGCCGCCGTACGGCGCGTGGTCGCGCCCATCGCCTCCTGCGGCGTGGGCATGGAATACACCGTGAGGTCCAGCGGATGGTCCCCGGCGCCACGCGGCTCAGGCGCGGCGTTCGAAGCGGATGCGTCGGACAATTTGGAACCAGACATAAAGTGTTGCGATCAGGGCGCTCAGTCCCCACCATTGAAACGCATAGCCATAGTGCTTGGCGATGCCGAGATCGGCCTCGGGCCAGTCGCGCTGCAGGCCATCGTCGCCAGCGCCGCCGGTCTGCAGCAGCGTGACCTCCATCAGCGGCAGACGCGTCTCGGCGGAGAAGGCCGCCAGGTCGAGATTTTGCCGGATGGGGCCTGACTCGACCGCCTTGAAGTCGTAAAGCTTGGAAGGCGGGGGGGCAATGCGGCCGCGCACCTCCACCAGGCCTTCGGGCGTGGGCACGCGAGGCAGCTGCGTGCGGTCCAGGAAGTTGCGCTGAACCCAGCCACGCTGCACCAGCACCGCGCGGCCCCCGCCCTCGGGCTGCAAGGGCGTGACGACGAAGAATCCCGGAGTTCCGTGCATCTGGCGGTTGTCCAGAAACACTGTCGCCGACGGCACCCAGCGCCCCCGCAGCGCCACCTGCCGGTGCACGAGCGAGGCCGGCAGCGCGGAGCCGGCCAGGTCCGCACCCTGCAACGCAGGCAGGCTGGCCTGCGTGCGGATGGCCGCCATCAGCGCCTCTTTCTGCGACGCACGAGACAACTGCCAGAACCCGAGCGAGAGCGTCACGCCCGCACCGATCAAGGCAGCCAGCGTGAGCAGCCAGAAGCGTGGGCTCGACAGGGCCAGCGGCGCGCGGACGGTCACGGGATAATGACTCCCATGACATACCTCGTTCTGCTGGCTTTCGTTGCCATTCTGGGCAGCCTGGGCTCGGCGCTGTTCTTCATGCTCAAGGGCGGGGACGCCCAGTCACGCAAGAACCGGATGGCCCGCGCGCTTGCGCTGCGCATCGGCTTTTCGGTTCTGCTGTTCATCTGCATCCTGCTGGCCTGGAAGCTTGGCTACATCCAGCCCACGGGCATCCCGCAGGGCCGCTGAAGCGCGCTAACAAAAAAGCGCCTTGCGGCGCTTTTTGGGAGGAGAGGCCGCTTGCTCAAAGCCAGTACACCAGGATGTACAGGCCGAGCCAGACCACGTCGACGAAGTGCCAGTACCAGGCCGCGCCTTCGAAACCGAAGTGGCGCTCGGGCGTGAAGTGGCCCTTCATGAGGCGCAGCGTCACGAACAGCAGCATCAGCATGCCGACGAACACGTGAAAGCCGTGGAAGCCCGTCAGCATGAAGAAGGTGGAGCCGTAAATGCCCGAGGTGAGCTTGAGGTTCATCTCGTGGTAGGCATGGTAGTACTCGTAGCCCTGCACGAACAGGAAGATCAGGCCCAGGGCCACCGTGAGCCACATGAAGGTGATCGTGCGCGACCGGTTGCCGGCCACGAGGGCGTGGTGGGCGATGGTGATCGTGATGCCGGAGGTCAGCAGCAGCGCGGTGTTGACGGTCGGCAGGGAGCCCATGATCGTGGCCCAGATGCCGTTGCCGACAGCCAGCGGCTTCATCGCGGCAAAGGGCTCGATGATGCCGGCGGGCGAGGTGGTCGAGCCTGCCGCCAGGGTCGGCCAGACCGCCTTGAAGTCAGGCCACAGCAGCGCGTTGTCGAGGCTGCCGAGCGCGGGCACCGAGTGCGCGCGCGCCCACCACAGGGCCGAGAAGAACGCGCCGAAGAACATCACTTCCGAGAAGATGAACCAGCTCATGCTCCAGCGGAACGACAGGTCGATCTTGTGGCCGTAGAGGCCGCCTTCGCTTTCGCGGATCGAATCGCCGAACCATTGGTACAGCACGCCCAGCCACCACAGCAGGCCGAAAGCCAGGGACCACATGCCCCAGGAATGGCCATTGATCCACTGCCCCGCGCCCAGGATCACGAAGAACAGGCCCAGCGCGGCCATTGCCGGATGGCGGGACGGCTGGGGAACGTAGTAGTACGGTGTGGTTCCGTGTGTTGCTGCACTCATTTGAACTCCTGGCTCTCTCTATCTCTTGTCTTGAATTCTCTCAGCGGCCGCGCTCAGTGCGCCACCACCCAATTGACCAACATCATCAGACCGGCGATCAGCACGATCACGCCCACGATGGCGACGGCCACGACGTGCAGCGGATTGAGCTTGGCCAGGTCGTCCTGGAAGCCGCTCTTCTTGCGGATGCCGATGAACGACCAGGCCACCGCGCGCACCGTGCGCAGCAGCGAGCCCTTGTCCCGCACCGGCGGCGTTGCGGGCGCGTTCATGTGCCTGCCCCCGTTGACGGTGCGGCCACGGCAGCGACGGGCGCCGGCGGGGTCCGGCCACCCACTTCGAAGAAGGTGTAGGACAGCGTGATCGTGGTCACGTCCTTGGACAGCTTCGGGTCGATGACGAAGGCCACGGGCCATGTCTTCTTCTCGCCCGGCTCCAGCGTGTACTGGTTGAAGCAGAAGCATTCGAGCTTGTTGAAGTGCGACGCGGCTTGCGCGGGCGCGTAGCTCGGGATGGCCTGCGCCGCCATGCGGCGGTTCTGCACGTTCTGGAACTCGTACATCACGGTCGTCAGCTCACCCGGGTGCACCTGAATCGAGCGCATGGCCGGCTTGAAGTCCCAGGGACCGCGCGCGTTGGCGTCGAACTCGACGGTGATCGTACGGGTCCTGTCCACCTGCGTGTTGGCAGGCAGGCGGGCCGCCGCGCCAGCGACGCCATTGCCCGGCACCTGCCGCTCGCTCAGCGAAAGGATGTTGATGCCGGTCAGCTCGCAGATGTGCTTGTAGATCGGCACGAGCGCATAGCCGAAGGCAAACATGCCGGCCGTGACAACGGCCAGCTTGCCCACCATCTTGAGGTTCGCGCTGCGGAGGTTCATGCCGATCCTTGGGGGCCGCCTCAGCGGCTGCCCAGCAGAACCATCCTGACCATGAAGCCGATGAAGAACACCGCCGCCACGGACGCGAGGATCAGCGCCATGCGCAGGTTGCTCTTCTTCTGTTCAGGCGTCATGGGCATGCCGGGCTCCCGCGTGATCAGCCGATCACCTTGGTGGCGGTGGCGTCGAGCTTCGGGGGATTCTCGAAGGTGTGGAAGGGCGCCGGCGACGGCACTTCCCACTCCAGGCCTTCAGCGGCTTCCCAGGGCTTTTGCGGCGCCTTCTCGCCCTTGCCGAGCATGGTCGGCAGCACGATGAAGAGGAAGAAGTAGACCTGCGCCAGACCGAAGGCGAAGGCGCCTACGGACGCGATGGCATTGAAGTCGGCAAACTGCATCGGGTAGTCGGCATAGCGGCGCGGCATGCCGGCCAGACCCAGGAAGTGCATCGGGAAGAAGGTGACGTTGAAGGCGATCAGCGAGGTCCAGAAGTGGATCTTGCCGCGCGTCTCGTTGTACATCACGCCCGTCCACTTCGGCGCCCAGTAGTAGTAGCCGGCGAACATCGCGTACAGCGAGCCGGCCACGAGCACGTAGTGGAAGTGCGCCACGACGTAGTAGGTGTCCTGCAGCTGGATGTCGATCGGCGCCATGGCCAGGATCAGGCCGGTGAAGCCGCCCATCGTGAACACGAAGATGAAGCCCACGGCGAACAGCATGGGGGTCTCGAAGGTCATCGAGCCCTGCCACATCGTGGCGATCCAGTTGAAGATCTTCACGGCCGTCGGCACCGCGATCAGCATGGTGGCGTACATGAAGAACAGCTGGCCGGTCACCGGCATGCCGGTCGTGAACATGTGGTGGGCCCACACGATGAACGACAGGATGGCGATCGACGAGGTGGCGTAGACCATGGAGGCGTAGCCGAACAGCTTCTTGCGGGAGAACGCCGGAACGATCTGGCTGATGATGCCGAAGGCCGGCAGGATCATGATGTAGACCTCGGGGTGACCGAAGAACCAGAAGATGTGCTGGTACATCACCGGGTCGCCGCCGCCGGCGGGGTTGAAGAAGCTGGTGCCGAAGTGACGGTCGGTCAGCGTCATGGTGATCGCGCCGGCCAGCACGGGCATCACGGCGATCAGCAGGTAGGCGGTGATGAGCCAGGTCCAGCAGAACATGGGCATCTTCATGAGCGTCATGCCGGGGGCGCGCATGTTCAGGATCGTCACGATGATGTTGATCGAGCCCATGATCGACGAGGCGCCCAGGATGTGCATCGCGAAGATGCCGGCGTCCATCGACGGGCCCATCTGCAGCGTCAGCGGGGCATACAGCGTCCAGCCGGCTGCCGGCGCGCCGCCGGGCATGAAGAACGAGCCGACCAGCATCAGCGCTGCCGGAATCATCAGCCAGAAGCTGAAGTTGTTCATCCGCGCGAAAGCCATGTCGGCCGCGCCGATCTGCAGCGGGATCATCCAGTTCGCGAAGCCCACGAAGCCCGGCATGATCGCGCCGAACACCATGATCAGGCCGTGCATCGTGGTCAGCGAGTTGAACAGCTCGGGATTGACCACCTGCAGGCCGGGCTGGAACAGCTCGGCGCGGATCAGCAGGGCCAGGACGCCGCCAACCATCAGCATGGTGAACGAGAACAGCAGGTACAGCGTGCCGATGTCCTTGTGGTTGGTCGCGAACACCCAGCGGCGCCAGCCCGTCGGGGCGTGGTCGTGGTGGTCGTCATGCGAATGGTCGTGATGGTCGAGTACGGCGCTCATCTTGATTTCCTGTTGAATTCTGTCTGCGATCGCTGTGGCGTTGATGCGCTGGATTACTTGCCGCGCTGGGCCAGCACGTCGGCCGGCTGCACGAGCTGGCCGGTCTTGTTGGACCACGAGTTCTTGGTGTAGGTGATGACGGCGGCGATGTCGGTGTCGGACAGCTGCTTCCACGCCGGCATGGCGGCACGGCCGTTCAGCAGGATATGGACTTGAGGCGTCTTGTCGGCGTCCAGCACGACCGGCGAGCCGTCGAGCGCCTTGATCGGGCCCGCGCCCTTGCCGTTGGCCTGGTGGCAGGCGGCGCAGTTGGCGGCGTAGACCTTCTCGCCGCGGGGCATGATGTCGGCCATCGTCCAGACCTTGGACGGGTCGTCCAGCTTGGCGGCGGCCTTCTTCTTCTCGGCGCCGACCCACGCGGTGTATTCCTCGGCGGACACGACCTTCACGTGGATGGGCATGTAGGCGTGCTCCTTGCCGCACAGCTCCTGGCACTGGCCGTAGTAATTGCCGACCTTCTCGGCACGGAACCAGGTGTCGCGCACGAAGCCGGGGATCGCGTCCTGCTTGATGCCCAGCGAGTTGACCGCGAAGGCGTGGATCACGTCGTTGGCCGTGGTGATGACGCGGACCTTCTTGCCCACCGGCACGACCATCGGGTTGTCGACCTTGAACAGGTAGTCGTCCGGCACGTTGCCCTTGGCCCCGTTGTTGGACATTTCGCGGTGCGAGCTGTCGAGCGTGGAGATGAAGCCGATGCCCTCGCCCTCGCCCTTGATGTAGTCATAGCCCCACTTCCACTGGTAACCGGTCACCTTGACGGTCAGGTCGGCATTGGTGGTGTCCTTGGCGGCAACCAGAACCTTGGTCGCCGGCAGGGCCATGAAGATCACGATGATGAAGGGGATGATGGTCCAGATCACTTCCACCAGCACCGACTCGTGGAAGTTGGCGGGCTTGTGGCCCACGGACTTGCGGTGCTTCCAGATCGAATAGAACATCACCGCGAACACGCCGATGAAGATCAGCGTGCACAGGATCATCATGAAGCCATGGAGCCAGTGCTGTTCCTCGGCGATCTTCGTCGCCGCGGGATGAAGGTTCATCTGCCGCACGGCCGGCCCGCCGGGCAGGTCGTTGACCGCATGGGCCAGGGTGAATGCCGCGGAGCCGGCCCAGATGGAGAAGGTCTGCAGCGCGCTAGCCACCTTGTTGGAAATGCTCTTCATCGTGTTCACTTAAGCGTTAAGCCTCAATTTAACCAACCATCACCTCGGACCCCGCGCACTATGCGCCGCGCAAGGCCATCCGAATCTCGCGAGCCAGCACCGGACGCAATTCGGGGCGCACGAAGCGCCCCACTGCCACCGACCTGCCCTGCCCCGACACCTCGATCAGCGAACCATCGTCCGCACGCGGCTCGATCCGGACCCACTGCCGGTTGAATTCCGAGCGCTCCAGACGCCCGGCGTTCTCGAGCTCGATCACGAGCTGTCCACCCTGCAGGGAAATCTTCTCGCCGTCCGTGGCATGCCTTGCATACGCCATGAACGCCGCCCCGACCGCCGCCAGTTCGATGCCGGCAAACGGCAGAACCAGCTTGGCCCCCTGGAACCAGAAGAAGACCCCGATCCCGAGCGACACCACGCACAGCGAAACGTACAGCCAGACCAGCTGGCCCGGCGTCACGGAGCAATTGCGCTTCAGGAACCAGTGGATGTTCTGGCCTGAAACGGTGGCGAAGCGAAAGACCGGATTCGACACTGGCGGGGCTCACAAAAAAACCGTCGGTGGCTGCCTTGGCGCTCCGGCTGGAGGGCTCGCGGCGTCCTGACGGACTTCGGGTGCGGAAATCAAAATCCCAAACTGACTCAACAGTCGATTGTAGCGCGGGTTTCCCCTCGAAACGCCCTGTGCGTTCACTGCGCCGCAGCCTCACGCTGGACGGGAATTGCCGCCCCGCAGCAGGGTGCGCATGTCCTGCAGCGAAACCTCGCTTTGCGCGCCGAGTTTGACGCGCGGCATGGGCTTGAGCGCATGGCCGTAGATGATCTCGAAGGTCAGCCGCAGCCGGCCGCCCTCCGCAGGGTCGGCCAGATGCTCGCGCAGGCCCTCCTCCAGCCGCGCCTGCCAGCGCCGGCCGCGCAGCGCGGCAAACCGCCCTGGGTGCAGGTTGCGTCCGAGCTCGCGCAGTTCGGCCAGCAGGCGCTGCGGCGTCTCGTAGGTCAGGGTGATCCGCTCCATGTCCATCACCGGCTCGGCAAAGCCGGCCTGCACCAGCATGTCGCCCCAGTCATGCATGTCGGTGAACTCGTGGCCGCACGGCGGCCAGCCCATCGCCGCGTGAAGGGCACGCAGCTCGCGCAGGCTGTCCGGGCCGAGGCACGAGAACATCAGGAAGCCGTCGGTGGCGAGCGCGCGGTGCCATTGGCCGATCAGGGCCTGCGGGTCGGCCGCTTCATGCAGCGCCATGTTCGACCAGAGCATCTGCACCGCGCCATCGGCCGGCCGGGTCTGCCGCACGGCGCCCCCGCGCCAGCGCGCCGGACTCCACCACGGCATGGCGACCTGGGCCGCCAGCGCCGCAGCGCGCACCGGCTCCGGCTCGACGAGGAAGCACTCGGCATCGGGGTAGCGCGCGCGCAGCAGCGCCTGCGCCTTGAGGCCGCCGCGCACCGGCTCCCAGTGCGCCCAGGCCCCCGGCCGCAGCCTGATCCACTGCAGGCGCTCTTCCATGCGGCGCGCCACCTCCTCGTGCAGCCAGGGCGAGGACGCAGGCGCACGGGTATGCCAGCGGGCAGCAGCGACGGGGTCGATGGTGGGTGGGGTGTCGGACATGCGGGGAAAGCGGCAAGGTGCCGGCCGGATGCGACCGGGGTCGGCCGCCGTCGCACCCAAGGGCGCGAAAGCGGCTTCCCGCTGAGTATATTGAGCCGATGTTCACCGAGTTGCTGACGCGGGCAAGCCGGCACCTGCCGAGCCAGTGCGCCCTCTGCCGCGCCTGGCCGGCCCGGGCGGTGTGCGACGCCTGCGTCGCGCGGTTTGGCGAGCCCCGGCCGCGCTGCGCGACCTGCGCCATCGGCGTGCCGCCCGGCCTGCCGCAATGCGGCGCCTGCGTGGCCGAGCCGCCGCCGCTCGATGCCTGCCATGCCGCCGTCACCTACGCCTGGCCCTGGGCCGGCTGCATCGCCAGTTTCAAGTTCGGCGCCGCGCCCGGCTGGGCCGGCACCTTCGCGACGCTGCTGCGCAGCACGCCCTGGGTCGAGCCCGCCCTCGATCGCTGCGACCTCGTGCTGCCCATGCCGCTGTCGCGCCAGCGCCTGCGCGAGCGCGGATTCAACCAGGCGCTGGAGATCGCCCGGCGCCTCGCATCCGGCAGGACGGACGCCACCTTGCTGCTCAGGGTGCGCGACACCCGGCCGCAGACCTCGCTCGACCGCGCAGACCGTCAGGCCAACGTGCAGGGCGCCTTTGCGGTGGACCCGCTGCGGGCGGACGTGCTGCGCGGGTGCGACGTGGTGCTGGTCGACGACGTCATGACCAGCGGCGCCTCGCTGTTTGCCGCAGCGCGCATCCTGCGGCAGGCCGGCGCCGCCCGCGTGACCGCGCTGGCGGTGGCGCGGACCGAGGCGGATTGAGCGGCGGGCGCCGTGCCGGCCACCCTGCCCGTCCCCCCGCACATTCGCCGCGAGCCTGCACCGCGCTGCGCCGAGCGTCACACGCGACAATGGCGCCCATGTTCAACATCGTCCTCGTCGAGCCCGAGATTCCGCCCAACACCGGCAACGTGATCCGCCTCGCGGCCAACACCGGTTGCCGCCTGCATCTGGTGGAGCCCCTGGGGTTTTCGATGGAGGACCGGCTCATGCGCCGCGCCGGACTCGACTACCACGAGTACGCCGACGTGCGCCGCCACGCGGACTGGCCCGCCTTTCTTGCGGCCGAGCGGCCCGGCGCGCTGCGGATGTTTGCGCTCACCACGCATGGCACGCGTGCGGTGCACGACGTGCGCTTCGAGCCGGGCGACTGGCTCGTGTTCGGCAGCGAAACCCGGGGCCTCGCGCCGGCCCTGCGTGAAAGCTTCGCGCCGGCGCAGCGCCTGCGGCTGCCCATGCGTGCGGGCCAGCGCAGCCTGAACCTGTCCAACGCCGTGGCGGTGGCGGTATTTGAAGCCTGGCGCCAGAACGGCTTCGCGATGCCGGGGGACGCCGCACAGCCGGGCGCCTGAGCGCGGGCCCCGATCCCTGGCCGCCGGGTTGCGAGCCGCCAGGCTCCGGGCCGCCCGCGTGCCGGCCGGCCGGCCGATTCAGCCGCGATCAGGGATAGCGCAGCACCAGCGACTCGGCGATGCAGACCGGCTTGTCGCCGCCTTCACGCTCGACCTTGACCTCCCAGATCAGTTGCACCCCGTCATTGGCCACCGGCGTACACGACAGCAGCTTGATGCGCGCCCGAAGGCGACTGCCCACCGGAACCGGCGAGGTGAAGCGCACCTTGTTGAGCCCGTAGTTCACGCCCATGCCGGCCTGGACGATCTGCATGGCCGACTGGAAGAACATCGGCAGCAGAGACAGCGTCAGAAAGCCGTGCGCGATCGGGCCGCCGAAGGGCCCCGCCTTCGCACGCTCGACGTCCACGTGAATCCACTGATGGTCGCCAGTGGCGTCGGCGAACTTGTTCACCATCTCCTGAGTGACGGTGATCCACTCGCTGGCGCCGATGTCCTGGCCGACCAGTGCCGGCAGTTCCTGAAGGTTCTGGATGATTTTCATGGCAGCCACTGTAACGGCACGTCCACCCTGGGGCCAGTCGTGCCAGCGACAGCGGCGGCGGCCCTGCCGGGCCAGCCTGCACGGTCGCGGCGCTGCGGGCCAAGGCAGCGGCTCTGCCGCTGCCACGGATCGAGCCAGCGGCAGATCGCCTGCTACTGATCGAGCCAGCGCCAGATCGCCTGCTACTGATCGAGCCAGCGGCAGATCGCCTGCCACTGGTCAAGGTCCTTCTCGACGCGGCTGGGCGCCACGTCGAACACCGTGAGGCCGCGCGCGGCCAGATGGATGTAGTTCTGGGTGTCGCGCAGGTAGCCGAGCACCGGCAGGCCCAGGCCGGTGACGAACTCGCGCAGCTTGTCGGCGGCGATGGTGCGGCTGTCCACCCGCATCCCGACGATGCCGACCTGCATCTTGCTGGCATGGCGGTGCTCGGCCAGCGCGTCGAGAAAGGTCCGGGTGGCGAAGATGTCGAAGACGCTCGGCTGCAGCGGCACGATCACCTTGTCGGCCACCTTGATCGCTTCCTTGAAGTGCCGGCCGTGGAGGCCGCCGGGCGTGTCGAGCACGACATGCGTCGTGCCCTTGGGCGGCCGCACCACCGCATCGGCGTCGACGTCCCAGGAACTGATCGGGCGGGCCTGCGCAGGCCGCAGCCCGAGCCACAGGCGCGAGGACTGCTGGCGGTCGGCGTCGCCCAGCATCACGGCATGCCCCTGGCTGGCGAAGTAGCCGGCGATATTGGTGGCCAGGGTCGTCTTTCCGACACCGCCCTTGGGATTGGCAACGACCACAACCGGCATGACTCGCTCCTTCGGGTAAGACTTTGCGCTATGTTAGCGGCATGGACACAAAACCAGAAATCCAGTCCGGCGGCATCTACCTGCTGGCCGCCCATCCCAACTGGCGCGACTCGCGCGTCAACCGGCGCCTGCTGGCCGCTGCCCGCGGCGTGCCGGGCGTGCAGGCCGAAGACCTCTATGCCCGCTACCCCGACTACGCCATCGACGTCGCTCGCGAGCAGGAACGCCTGGCTGCAGCCCGCCTCGTCGTGCTCGTGCACCCCATCCACTGGTATTCGATGCCGGCCCTGCAGAAACTCTGGGTCGACGAGGTACTGGCCTACGGCTGGGCCTACGGGCCGGCCGGCGAGGCGCTGCGCGGCAAGGACCTGTGGCTCGTCGTGACGACCGGCGGCCAGGAGGAGGCCTACCATCCAAGCGGCTACAACCGCTACTTCTTCGACGCCTTCCTGCCGCCCTACGAGCAGACGGCGGTGCTGTGCGGCATGCGCTTCCTGCCCCCGCTCATCCTGCACGGCGCCCACAGCGCCAGCGAGCAGGAGGTCGCCAGCCACGTCGACACCTTCACCCAGCGCCTGCAAAGCTACCCCGGCTGGCCCGAGATCGATGACCTCGACCCTGAACCCGACTGCGCCGTCCCCACGACCGACCGACCCGCCAGCGCCGCCTGAAAGCCCTCCATGGAACACGCACCTGCCTGGCTGACCAACAGCCTCATCTACCTGGGCGCCGCCGTCCTCGCCGTCCCCCTGTCGCGCGCGCTCGGGCTCGGATCGATCATCGGCTACCTGGCCGCGGGCATTGCCATCGGCCCGTGGGGCCTCAAGCTCGTCACCAACGTGCAGGACATCCTGCACTTCGCCGAATTCGGCGTGGTGCTCATGCTGTTTCTCGTCGGCCTCGAACTCGAACCCCGGCGCCTGTGGACGCTGCGCCGGCCGATCTTCGGCTGGGGCAGCGCGCAGGTGTTCGCCTGCGCCGCCGTGCTGTTCCTCGCGGGCGTCGCCGCCGGCGTGGACTGGAAGGTCAGCGTCGTTGCCGCACTGGGCCTGGCGCTGTCGTCCACGGCCATTGCGCTGCAGGTCATGGGCGAGCGCAACCTCCTGCCCACCACCAGCGGCCAGGCGGGGTTTTCCATCCTGCTGTTCCAGGACGTCGCGGCCATTCCCATCCTCGCCCTGCTGCCCCTGCTCGGCGGCGTGGCCGACACGGCGGCCAGCGGCACGGGCAGCAAGCTCCTGGAATTCGCCAAGATCGTGGCCGTGATCGGTGGCATCGTGATCGGCGGGCGCCTGCTGCTGCGCCCCACGCTGCGCTGGATCGCCCGCAGCAATACGCCCGAAATCTTCACCGCCGCTTCGCTGCTGCTGGTGGTGGCGATCGCCGCGCTGATGCAGCTCGTGGGCCTGTCGATGGCGCTGGGCGCCTTCCTCGCGGGCGTGCTGCTGGCCGAGAGCGAGTACCGCCGCGAACTGGAAACCGACATCGAGCCCTTCAAGGGCCTGCTGCTGGGTCTGTTCTTCATCGCCGTCGGCATGAGCATCGACTTCGGCGTGCTCGCGCGCTCGCCGGGCCTGATGGCGGCGCTGGTGCTCGGCTTTCTGGCCATCAAGTTCGCCGTGATCCTGGGCCTGTCCAAGCTCATGGGCGTGCCCTTCCAGGAACGGCCGGTGTTCACGCTGCTGCTGGCGCAGGGCGGCGAGTTCGCCTTCGTGGTGTTCCAGGCGGCCGCAGGCGTGGGCGTGCTCACGACCGAGCTGTCCTCGCTGCTGATCGGCGCCGTGGCGCTGTCGATGCTGCTCAGCCCGCTGCTGCTCGTGGCCATCGATCGGCTGGTGCTGCCGCGCTACGCCAACTGCAACCTGCCGGACGTGCAAGAGCTGTCCGAGCCGCAGAACGCGCCGGTGATCATTGCCGGCTTCGGCCGCTACGGGCAGATCATCGGCCGCATGCTTGGCGCGGAAGGCGTCTCGGCCACAGTGCTGGACCATGACGCCGAGATGATCGAAGCCGCGCGCTCCTTCGGCTACAAGGTGTTCTATGGCGACGCCTCGCGGCTGGACATGCTGCGCACGGCGGGCGCCGCGACGGCCGGCATCCTGGTGGTGGCGGTCGACGACGTGGAGCAGTCGCTAGAGATCGTCGACCTGGCGCGCGAGCACTTTCCGCAGTTGCAGATCGTCGCGCGTGCCCGCGACGTCACGCACTGGAACGAGTTGCGCGACCGGGGCGTCACGCTCGTCGAGCGCGAGCTGTTCGAGTCGAGCCTGCGCAGCGGCCGCCACGTGCTCGAACTGCTCGGCCACACACCGCATGAAGCGCGGCAGACCGCCATGCGCTTTCGCCGCCACAACATGGAACTGTTCGAGGCGATGTATCCGCACCGCAAGGACCGCGCCAAACTGATTGCCGTCGTCAAGCAGGGCCGCGCGCAACTCGAGGAGCAGATGGCCCGGGAACGCGAGGAACTGGCCAAGCGGAAAAGCAAGGCCCAGTGGTAGGCGACGCGCGGCCCACGCCGGTCAGTGGCAGGCGACGCGCACCGCTCCGTGGCAGGCGACGCGCGGCCCCCGCCGCTTTGTGATACGCGGCGCGTGGCCCGCGCCGCTCAGCGCAGCCCGTCCCAGAGCAGCTTGCACCCCGTGAGGAACATGCCGCAGTAGAGGATGCGGTAGAACAGCACGGGCGAGATGCGCCGCGCCAGCCGCACGCCCACCCACACGCCCACGGGCGCGAAGGGCAGCAGCGCGATCGAGGTGGCCATGTTGCGCAGGTCCAGCAGGCCGAGGAAGGCATACGGCACCCACTTGGACAGATTGATCACGAAGAAGAAGAACGCCATCGTCGCCGAGAACGTCACCGGCGCCAGCCGCATCGGAATCACGTAGGCGCTGATGGGCGGCCCGCCGGCATGCGCGATGAAGCTGGTGAAGCCCGAGGTCGTGGTCAGCAGCGCGCCGACCCAGCGCGGCGGCGGCACGCTGCCCGCATGGGGCGGAAACAGCAGCCGCTGCGCCAGAAACAGCAGGGTGAAGGCGCCGACGATGGCCGCCACGGCATGAGGCGACAGCAGGCGGAACAGCAGCGTGCCCACCAGTGTGCCCAGCAGCCCGAATGGCACGAGGAACTTCACCAGCCGCATGTCGAAGTCCTTGCGGTAGGCCGCCATGCCGAGCAGGTCCTGCAGCAGCAGGATGGGCATGAGGATCGCTGCGGCCTGCGGCACCGTCACGGTCAGCGCGATCAGAGGCACCGCCAGCGACCCGAAGCCTGCGCCGAAGCCGCTCTTGCTGATGCCCAGCAGAAGCACCGCCGGAATGGCAACGGCGTAGAACAGCGGATCGGTGATGAGCGGGAAGGACAAGCCCGACATTGTCGCAGCATGTGGCCGCGCCGGTGGGAGGCGGTTTCGCCGTGCCGGCGGGGGCCGCAGCCGCTGTGCGGCAGGGCACGTGAGCCGCCGCGCTGTGGCGCCCTCTCAGTGCCCTCTCAGTGCGCTCTCAGTGCGCCCTCAGTGCGCCCTCAGTGCGCCCTCAGCGCCCGAGCCGCACTGCCAGCCGCTGGAGAGACGCCAGCAGCTCGCCGATGAATTTGGCCGTGGCCTCGTCGGTCAGTTCGCCGGCCGCGTTGAACTTGGTCTGCGCGCTGCCGATGAAGACCTCGGGCTTGTTGACCACGAAAGCATTCATGAACACCATCACCTTGCGCAGGTCGTACTGCACCCGTGCCGTGCCCAGCGGGCCCTGGCTCGCACCCATGATCGCCACCGGCTTGCCGTCCAGGGGCGGCTCGGGCGGGCGCGACACCCAGTCCAGCGCGTTCTTGAGCACGCCGGGAATCGAAAAGTTGTACTCGGGCGTCACGATGAGCACCGCGTCGGCCGCACGCAGCTGCGCCTTGAGCTGGACCACAGCCTCCAGCTCGCCGACAGCGCGCACGTCCTCGTTGTAGAGCGGGATCTGCGAGATGTCCGCGATCTCCAGCGTGACGCCGGCGGGCGCCAGCTTCTGCGCGGCGCGTAGCGCCATCGTGTTGTAGGAGTCCTTGCGCAGGCTGCCTGAAATGCCAACGATCTTCATCCGGAATGTCCTTTGCTGTTCGGTTCGGTCCCGCAGCGCGCGGGGAATCGATCCTATCTGTTCCCGCCGGAACCTGCCGCGCCACGGGGATCTCCATCAGGCGCCTGGTCCGCCAACTGGCCCAAGCCGGCTCAGACAGGTGAAAATGCGTCAGCGAAGGTCGGCGCAATGGAGCGCCGGCCGCACCCACCACCTCGGAGACTCAGATCCATGAAAACCATCGGCATGGCCGGCATCGGCATGATGGGCCACGGCATCGCCACCAACCTCGTCAAGCACGGCTACCGGCTCGTGATGCTCGAGCATGCCGGCAACCAGCCGCTCGATGCGCTCAAGGCCGCAGGCGGCACCACGGTGCAGACGCCGGCGGCGCTGGCCGCGCAGGCCGACGCCATCGTCCTCGTGCTCACCGGCTCGCCGCAGGTCGAGGCCGTGCTGACCGGCCCGCAGGGCGTGCTCGAAGGCCTGCGCCCCGGCACGGTGGTGATCGACTGCTCGACCGCCATCCCCTCCTCCACGGTCAGAATGGCGCAGGCCGTGCAGGCTGCGGGAGGGCGCTTTCTCGACTGCCCCATGACGCGCACGCCCAAGGAAGCCGCAGAAGGAAGGCTGAACCTGCTGGTGGGCGGCGACGCCGACCTGCTCGAGGCCTGCCGCCCGATCCTGCGCTGCTTCGCCGAGAACATCGCCCACACCGGCCCCGTCGGCTCGGGCCACGGCATGAAACTGCTGCACAACTATGTGTCGCTCGGCTTCGTGACGCTGCTGGCCGAAGCGGCCGCCTGCGCCGAACGCTCGGGCGTGGCGCCCGAGGTCTTCATCGACGTGCTGGCCAAGGGCGGCGGCGGCGGCACGGCGCTGGAGCGGCTCAAGCCCTACATCGCGGCACGCGACACCTCGGGCCTGCGCTTTTCCATCGCCAACGCCCGCAAGGACCTCGACTACTACAACACCATGGCCGCCGATGCAGGCGCTGCCCGCGCCGTCGCCTCCGCCGTGCTGTCGACGCTCACCCAGGCCAGTGCCGGCGCCGACCCCCAGACCCTGGTGCCGCAACTGGTGTCCATCCTTGCGGGAACACCGGAGCGCTGAAGCCATGCGCGCGTGGATTGCGGTCCCGGCCCTCGCGCTGCTCGTCGCGCTGACGCTCGCCGGCCTGGCGCCAGCGCCCGCATTCGCCCAGCCCGCGTCCGCCCAGTCCGCCAATGCGGCAGCGGCCGCCCAGGCGCGGCGCGAGGCGCTCGCGAAGATGCCGGCTGCACCTGCCGGCTTCGAATGGACGATCTTCCACAACGCGGCCTTCCTCAAGCCCACGGGCTGGAAGCAGCGCGAGAAGATCGGCCAGATTGCCGGCGTGCCGACCTATGCCTGGGCCGCCAGCCCCGATGACTTCTCGGACGCCAAGCCCTTCGAGACCGGCGCCACCGTGCAGATCATCGACGCGCCCCAGCGCGTGCTCAGCGTCGAGGCGCGCAAGATGGCCCTGGCCTACCTCAAGCCCTTCTTCGACGGCCGCAAGCCCCAGGACCTGCTGCGCTTCGAGCAGCGCCGGCAGGGCGACTTCGAGTACACCCTGTTCAGCTACCGCGACGCTCTGCCGGGCGCCAAGGCCGTGGTGGTGCACAAACTGCTGCTGGCCAACAACCGGCTCGACACCGTGCACATCTTCACCTTCGAGAGCCCCGAAGCGCGCTGGGACGCCGACTGGAAGGCCTTCGGCGCGAGCTTCATCGGCCGGGCGAGCGTGATCGCGGGCCTGCCTGTGGAGTGATGCTTGGAGTGACGGCCGGACTCAGGACCGAACCGGCACGGGGAGCAACACCTCGACGCGCGCCCAGCAGCGCCACCGCCGCCACCAAAAGCCCGGCGCCCACCCATTGCAGGCCGGCAATCGCCTCGCCCAGCAGCAGCGCACCGAGCAGCAGGGCCACCAGCGGCTCCACCATGATGCCCACGTTGGCCGCCGTCGGCGTGAGCCGGCGCGCACCCCAGGCGAACAGCAGGTAGGCCACCGAGGTCGTCACCACGCCTGTGTAGGCCACGCCCAGCCACGCCATCGCCCCGTGCGGCCAGGCCATGCCCTGCGGCAGCACGGCCAGCGCCATGCACAACGCCGCCACCGTCATGCCCCAGGCCGACGCCGTGACCGCAGGCACCTGGCGCGGCATGCGCGCATTGCCCAGCACCACGAGAGCCTGCGCCAGCGCCGAGGCGACCGACCAGGCCAGGCCGATGGTGCGTGAGATCGCGTATGAAGCCGCCACCGCAGGGTCTGCAGGCGCGCCCGGCGTGCCCCCTCCGCCCGTCGATCCTGCCCCGGCCGCACCGTCCACCGCCGTCCACGCCATGAGCAGCACGCCCGCGACGCCCAGCCCCAGAGCGCAGAGCACACGGGCATCGGCGCGTTCGTAGCCCCGCAGCAGCGACACCAGCGCCACGATCACCGGCGCCAGGCAGATCGAGATCAGCGTCGGCAGGCCGGCGCCCAGCTGCGCAATGCCCGCGAACCAGCAGGCCACCGCCAGTGCGGTCGCCGCGCCGGTACCGATCACGCAGGCGCGGTCGGCGCGGCCGAGCGTGCGCCAGCGTCCCGGCACCGGCCCGGCACGCTGCGCCTGACGGCGCCAGCGCAGATGCAGCCACCACAACAGGGGAAGGCCCAGGACGAAGCGCCACAGCGCCAGGTTCCACGACGACAGGCCGCTGGCGATCAGGCCGTGGGCCACGATGGCGCCAGCACCCCACAGGGCGCCCGCCATGAGCACACCGCCCCAGGCAAGGGCGGACGAATCGGAATGTTTCAAGAGAGTTCTCCACGCAGGCCCGCCAGGCGGCGGGCAACAGCATCCACGGCTGGCGGCCTGCCGGCAGAAGGCAGGGCTCACCAGGCCGACCGGGCGCGCGCGAAGGCGCGCAGCTCAGCCGAGCGTGGGCGGGGGAGAACGGCGGATCGACATGCCGGTGATTCTATCGGCGCCGGCGCAGCCCCGGCGGGGCCGGCTTCGGCCTGCGCGGGCACTTGCGGACCCATGCAGAAGCTGTGAAGCCGCAAGGCCTGCGCTCAGACGCGCTCGAGGATGACCGCAATGCCCTGACCCACGCCGATGCACATCGTGCACAGCGCGTAGCGGCCGCCGCTGCGATGCAGCTGGTTGACGGCCGTGGTGGCCAGGCGCGCGCCCGATGCGCCGAGCGGATGGCCCAGCGCGATCGCGCCGCCGTTGGGATTGACGCGGGCGTCGTCGTCCGCCAGGCCCAGCATGCGCAGCACCGCGAGGCCCTGGGCTGCGAAGGCTTCGTTCAGCTCGATCACATCCATCTGCGCAAGGCTCAGGCCGGTGAGCGCCAGCACCTTCTGCGTGGCCGGCGCCGGGCCGATGCCCATGACGCGCGGCGCGACACCGGCCGTGGCCATGCCCACCACGCGGGCGCGCGGCGTGAGGCCGTAGCGGCCGGCCGTGGCCTCGTCGGCCAGCAGCAGCGCGCAGGCGCCGTCGTTGACGCCGCTGGCATTGCCGGCCGTCACCGTGCCGTCGGGCCGAACCACGCCTTTGAGCCTGGCCAGCGCTTCGAGCGAGGTCTCGCGCGGATGCTCGTCGCGGCTCACGACGACCGGGTCGCCCTTTTTCTGCGCGATGCTCACGGGCGTGATTTCGGCGTCGAAGAAGCCGGCCTTCTGCGCGGCCACGGCCTTGAGCTGCGACGCGAGCGCCATGCGATCCTGCGCCTCGCGCTCGATGCCGTGATCCACCGCCACGTTCTCGGCCGTCTCGGGCATGGCGTCCACGCCGTATTTCTCTTTCATCAGGCGGTTGATGAAGCGCCAGCCGATGGTCGTGTCGTAGACCGCGTTGGCGCGGCTGAAAGCGCTCTCGGCCTTGGGCATGACGAAGGGCGCGCGGCTCATGCTCTCGACGCCGCCGGCGATCATCAGCGTGGCCTCGCCAGCACGGATCGCGCGAGCGGCCGTCCCCAGCGCGTCGAGCCCCGAGCCGCACAGCCGGTTGACCGTCGCGCCGGGCACGTCGATCGGCAGGCCCGCGAGCAGACCCGCCATGCGCGCGACGTTGCGGTTGTCCTCGCCCGCCTGGTTGGCGCAGCCGTAGATCACGTCGCTCACTGCCGCCCAGTCCACGCCCGGGTTGCGTGCCATCAGGGCCTTGATCGGGATGGCGCCCAGGTCGTCGGTGCGCACGCTGGCGAGCGCGCCGCCGTAGCGGCCAAAGGGGGTGCGGATCGCGTCGCAGATGAAGGCGTGGTTCATGTCATGTTCTCCTTGGAATATCAGTGGGGCGCCGCAGGGCCGAAAGGGGGTTGTTGGGCGGTGTGAGGGCTCGAAGACTTCAGGCCGGGCTGACTGGAATGGCCGGCTGGATCGGCTGGATCGGCAGGCCGACGAGCCGTTCGAGTTCGGCCAGGCCCAGCCCATCGACGGCGTCGATCAGCCGCAGCCCTTGCGGCGTGCATTCGAGGGTGGCGAGGTCGCTGTAGATGCGCTTGACGCAACCGATGCCGGTGAGCGGGTAGCTGCACTGCGCCACCACCTTGCTCACGCCCTGCTTGGTCAGCAGGTCCATCATGACCCAGGTCTGGCGCGCGCCGATGGCCAGATCCATCGCGCCGCCGACGGCCGGAATCGCGTCGGCCTCGCCGGTGTGCCAGTTGGCCAGGTCGCCCGTGGCGGACACCTGGAAGGCGCCGAGCACGCAGATGTCCAGATGGCCGCCGCGCATCATCGCGAAGCTGTCGGCGTGGTGGAAGAACGCGCCGCCGGCCAGCAGCGTCACCGGCTGCTTGCCGGCGTTGATGAGGTCGTAATCCTCCTGCCCTTCGGCCGGTGCCGGCCCCATGCCGAGGATGCCGTTCTCGCTGTGCAGCAGCACCTCGCGCGTGGCGGGAATGTGGTTGGCCACCTGCGTCGGCATGCCGATGCCCAGGTTCACCGTGGCGCCTTCGGGGATGTCGCGGGCGACCCGCGCGGCCAGTTCGTCCTTGCTGCGGCGACTCCAGGCGCCGGCCGAGGGGCCTGTGAGTGGCGACGGGGTCTTCACGAATGATGTAACGCGCTCGCTCATGTCAGGCCGCCTTTCTGAAGCCGCCGGCCTGGGTGGCCACGCGGTCGATCTTCACCACATGGCGCACGTGGATGCCGGGTGTCACGATGGCCTCCGGATCGAGCGCGCCCAGGGGCACGACCTCGTGCACCGTGGCGATGGTGGTGCGGCAGGCCGTGGCCATGACCGGGCCGAAGTTGCGCGCGGCCTTGCGGTAGGTCAGGTTGCCCCAGCGGTCACCGCGCTCGGCCTTGATCAGCGCCACGTCGCCGTGGATCGGGTATTCGAGCACGTAGTGCCTGCCGTTGATCTCGCGCGTCTCCTTGGCGCTGCCGTCGGCGTTCAATGCCAGCTGCGTGCCGTAGCCCGTCGGCGTGAAGAACGCACCGATGCCGGCGCCGGCGGCGCGGATGCGCTCGGCCAGGTTGCCCTGCGGCACCAGCTCCAGCTCCAGCTTGCCGCTGCGGTACAGCGCGTCGAACACCTGCGAGTCCGCCTGGCGCGGAAAGCTGCAGATGATCTTGCGCACGCGGCCGGCCTTGAGCAGTGCGGCCAGGCCGGTCTCGCCATTGCCGGCGTTGTTGTTCACGATGGTGAGCTCCTTCGCGCCCTGTGCGATCAGGCCGTCGATGAGCTCCAGCGGAATGCCGGCCGTGCCGAAGCCGCCGATCATCACGGTGGCGCCGTCCTGCACGCCGGCCAGCGCCGCCTCGACGGACGGCGCGATCTTGTCGATCATGGAGGTGTCTTTCGTTGCTGTTGTCGCTGGCGTTGTCGTTGAAGGGCTTGTGCGGGTCTGTGCACGCAGAACGCGGTTCAAGCCGATTTGTTCGCATGTCGAACAAATGTTCTTATAATGAATTCTAGAAGCTTTGCCCACCCATGACAACTCGCGCCCCACCGCAACGCTCTGCCCAACGCGCCACCCCGGCTGCGGCCCCCACGCCGCAGGACGAAGGCCCGCGCCCGGGTGACGCCTACGTGCAGTCATTCGCCCGGGGGCTGGAAGTGATCCGCTCCTTCAGCGCGCAGGCGCCCCAGCAGACGCTCAGCGAGGTCGCGGCGCGCGCCGGCCTGACCCGTGCAGGCGCGCGGCGTATCCTGCTGACCCTGCAGACGCTGGGCTACGTGCAGACCGACGGCCGGCTGTTCGCGCTCACGCCGCGCATCCTCGATCTGGGTTTTGCCTACCTGTCGTCGATGCCGATCTGGAACCTCGCCGAGCCGGTGATGGAGGGCCTGGTGGCGCAGGTCAAGGAATCGTGCTCGGCCGCTGCGCTCGACGGCACCGACATCGTCTACGTGATGCGCGTGCCGACCCACAAGATCATGAGCATCAGCCTGGGCGTGGGCTCACGTCTGCCGGCCTACTGCACCTCGCTCGGCCGCGTGCTGCTGGCCGGCCTGGCGGACGAGGACGCGCGCCGGGTTCTGGCGGCCTCACGGCGCACTGCGCTTACGCGCCATACCGTCACCGACGTCGAGGCGCTGATGGCCAAGGTCGCCCAGACCCGTCGGCAGGGCTGGAGCCTGGTGAACCAGGAACTGGAAGAAGGACTGATCTCGATGGCGGCGCCGATCCGCAACCGCACCGGTCAGACGGTGGCGGGCCTCAACATCAGCGGCCAGGCCAATCGCACCAGCGCCAAGGTGATGCAGGAGACCATGCTGCCCGCCCTGCTCGAAGCCGCGGGCCGAATCTCGCGCATGCTGGGGCGCGGCTGAAGGCGCGTCACGCAACCGAAGAGCCCGCAGGGCGCCCCCGGCTGCTTGTTCCGCCGGGTGCGCCGCCAAGGCGACGGAGCGGCCGGCCGAGTTCACCGGCTCAGGACTTGCGCCCGCCCAGCGCCAGCGCCGCCACGCCGGCCACCACGGCCGCGAGGCTCAGCCACTGCGGGAAGTTGACCGTCTCCTTTTCCTTCACCACCAGTTCCACCGGCCCGATCTTGGCCTTGGACGTGTCCTTGGTGAAGCTGAAGCCGCCGGTAAAGAAGCCGGCCAGACCCAGAACGATGAGGGCGATGCCCGTGATGCGGATGGCGTTCATGTTGTGTGCTTTCTGCCCCGGGAGGTTGAATTGTTGATGAGTCAGCGGCCCCCGGATCAGCCGCTGTCGTGACGCCAATGTAGATTTGAGCGGCACCCCCGTTCGTAGGACGCCGCCCTCAGGCCGCGTGCGCCGAAATCCCGCGCAAGGCGCCGGGGCTCGCTCTTCATGCAGCCGGTTGTCGGGGCCGACCTGCTAACCTCACGCCACCATGTTCGCTCCCTCCCAAGCCGATGTCCGGCGCTTCTACTGCGCCGTCTTTGCCAAGTCCCGCAGCGGCCAGCCGATGGAGGCCATCGAAACGCTGGCGGCGCAGTGGATCGACGAGCATCCCGAGTACCACGCCGACTTCTCGGACGAGGCGGCGGCGCTCGAGCGCATGTACGAGGTCAAGGACGGCCAGACCAATCCGTTCCTGCACCTGTCGATGCACCTGTCGATCAGCGAGCAATGCTCGATCGACCAGCCGCGCGGAATCCGCCAGGCGGTGGAGCTGCTGGCGGCCCGGCGCGACTCGCTGCACGAGGCGCACCACGAGGCGATGGAATGCCTCGGCCAGATGATGTGGGAGAGCCAGCGTTCGGGCCGGCCGCCCGACGGCCAGGCCTACATCGACTGCGTTCAGCGGCGCGCCACGCGGGACTGAACCCAGCGGTCAGGCGAACCCGCCCGCAGCCTGCCTCGGTACGTGCTGCGGCGTCACAGGCGAGCGGGCAACGGACGCAAAAAAGCCCGGCGAACCGGGCTTTCTTCTTGTGTGCGAGGTACGGCGCCGGGGCGCAATGCCTCGACCGGGGCTTCAGCGGAAGCGCTTTTCCGGCACCGTCTTGAGTTCGCCTTCGAGCGAGCTGACGTAGCCGGCCAGAGCCTTGAGTTCGGCGTTGGAGAACTGCTTGGCAATGGCACCCATGACGGCATTGCTGCGGCCCACGACCGAGCTCTTCTCGTTCTTGTAAGCCTTCAGGGCTACAAACAGGTAGTCGGCGTGCTGGCCCGCGATCTTGGGGTAGACGTCGATCGGCTTGGACAGGTTGCTGCCATGGCAGGACACGCAGTTGCCCTTGGTCAGCAGGGCCGCCACTTCGGGGCTGGGCTGCTTGCTCAGGGTGTCGGCCGGCTTGGCGCCGGTGGCGCCGCTGGCCTCGTAGTAGACCGACAGGTCGGCGATGTCCTGGTCGGTCAGCGACTCGGCGATGCCGCGCATGGTGGGGTGCTTGCGGTCGCCCTTCTTGTATTCGTTCAGGGCGGCGGTGATGTACTTGGCGCTCTGGCCCGAGATCATCGGCACCTTGTGAACTTCGGGGAAGCTGGCCTGGTAGCCGACGATGCCGTGGCAGCCGATGCACATGGCGATCTTGGCTTCAGCCGCCTTGGCGTTGCCCTTGGCCTCCTGGGCTTGGGCGGAACCCATGGCGGTCGCGCAAGCGACAGCGGCGGCGAATATCGTGGTCAACAACTTGTTCATTTTGCGCGCACAATCTCTCGTGAGAGTTCAGCTTGTAATCAACCGGCGATTATATCCGGGCAAACCCGGCGGGCAGCCGCCCCCGGCCGCGGCCCGCACCTGATTCGTCCCTAAACTGTACGTTCACTTTCCGCACACTCCCCCTGACCATGAAATTCCAAGGCACCCAGAACTACGTCGCCACCCAGGACCTGATGCTGGCCGTCAACGCGGCCATCACGCTCAAGCGCCCGCTGCTCGTCAAGGGCGAGCCGGGCACGGGCAAGACCATGCTGGCCGAGGAAGTGGCCCAGGCGCTGGACATGCCGCTGCTGCAGTGGCACATCAAGTCGACCACCAAGGCGCAGCAGGGCCTGTATGAATACGATGCGGTGAGCCGCCTGCGCGACTCGCAGCTGGCCGACATCGACGGCGGCGAGCGCGTCAAGGACATCCACAACTACATCGTCAAGGGTGTGCTGTGGCAGGCCTTCACCGCCGACAAGCCGGTGGCCCTGCTGATCGACGAAATCGACAAGGCCGACATCGAATTCCCGAACGACCTGCTGCGCGAGATCGACCGCATGGAGTTCTACGTCTACGAGACGCGCGAGCTGATCCGAGCCAAGCACCGCCCGCTGGTGTTCATCACCTCCAACAACGAGAAGGAGCTGCCCGACGCCTTCCTGCGCCGCTGCTTCTTCCACTACATCAAGTTCCCCGACGCGGCGACCATGCAGCAGATCGTGGACGTGCACTTCCCCACGCTCAAGAAGGAGCTGCTGGCCGCCGCCATGAAGACCTTCTACGACGTGCGCAACCTCCCCGGCCTCAAGAAGAAGCCCTCCACCTCGGAGCTGCTCGACTGGCTCAAGCTGCTCGTGGCCGAGGACATTCCGCTCGAAGCCCTGCAGAGCAAGGACGACAAGGTCGCCGTGCCGCCGCTGGTGGGCGCGCTGCTCAAGAACGAGCAGGACGTGACCCTGTTCGAGAAGCTCGTGTTCATGCAGCGGCACAACCGCTGAGCCACGCCGGAGCGACATGGATGAACCCGTTGCTGGTCGAGGGCCTGTCCGACGCCGTCGGCTTCGTAGGCGGCGCGCTGCTGGCCTTCTGGGCCGGGCAGCTCATGGGCCTGGACATCTTCGCGCCCAGCTACGACAACCGCAGCATCGGCGGCATCGTGCTGGTCGGCCTGGGCGGCGGAGCGGGCCTGCAGCTGGCGCGGCGCTGGCGCGCCGGGCGGCGCAAGGACGGCGACCAGTGATCGCCCCGCGCCCGCACGCCGCTTGATGCAACGCCCCATCAGACACCGGAGGATCTGCTTTTGGCTTACGTGAACCCCGTCACCCTCACTGCCCGCGGCATCAGGCTCGAGCCGCTCTCGCTCGACCACGAGGCCGGACTGAAAGCTGCCGCCGCCGACGGCCAGCTGTGGAAGCTGCGCATCACCTCCGTGCCCGAGCCGCACGAGACCCGCGGCTACATCGAGGCGGCGCTGAGGATGCGCGAGGACGGCAACCGCTTCGCGTTCGCCGTGATCGAGGAGGCGACGGGCGACGTGCTCGGCTCCACCAGCTACCACGACATCGTGCCGGCCATCCGCCGCGTGGAGATCGGCTACACCTGGTACGCCCGGCGCTGCCAGCGCACCCACGTCAACACCACCTGCAAGCTGCTGCTGCTCACCCACGCCTTCGAGACGCTCGACGCGCTCGTCGTGGGCTGGCGCACCGACAACTTCAACTTCGCGTCGCAAGCTGCCATCGAGCGGCTCGGCGCGAAGAAGGACGGCGTCATCCGCGGCCACGCCCTGCGCCGCGACGGCACCATCCGCGACACCGTGATGTACAGCATGCGAGCCGGCGAGTGGCCCGAAGCCCGCGCCCAGCTGCTGTACCTGCTGGACAAGCCGCGCGGCTGAACACCTCTTGCGAAGGAGCCCCCATGCTGATCGACTTCTTCTACACCCTGCGCTCGGCCAAGCTGCCGGTCTCGGTCAAGGAATACCTCACGCTGCTGGAGTCGCTGCAGGAGGGCGTGGTCGGCCCGGCCAGCGAAGACGGCTGGCACATCGACGACTTCTACTACCTGTCGCGCACGGCCCTGGTCAAGGACGAGAAGCACTACGACAAGTTCGACCGAGCCTTCGCCGCCTACTTCAAGGGCGTGGAGATGATCGCCGACTTCACCAAGGACATTCCGCTCGAATGGCTGCGCAAGAACCTGGAGCTGGAACTCAGCCCCGAGGAGAAGGCCAAGATCGAGAAGATGGGCTGGGACGAGCTGATGGAGACGCTCAAGAAGCGCTTCGAGGAGCAGAAGGAGCGCCACGAGGGCGGCAGCAAGTGGATCGGCACCGGCGGCACCTCGCCCTTCGGCGCCAACGGCTTCAATCCGCAGGGCATCCGCATCGGCCAGGAAAAGGGCCGCAACAAGAGCGCCGTCAAGGTCTGGGACCAGCGTGCCTACAAGGACTACGACGACTCGCAGGAGCTGGGCACGCGCAACATCAAGGTGGCGCTGCGCAGGCTGCGCAAGTTCGCGCGCGAGGGCCTGGAGGAGGAGCTGGACCTGCCCGACACCATCCGCTCCACCGCCGCCAACGCCGGCTACCTCGACATCAAGATGGTGCCCGAGCGCCACAACAACGTGAAGGTGCTGCTGCTCATGGACGTGGGCGGCACGATGGACGAGCACATCCAGCGCGTGGAGGAGCTGTTCTCGGCCACCAAGACCGAGTTCAAGCACCTGGAGTTCTATTACTTCCACAACTGCGTCTACGACTTCATGTGGAAGAACAATCGCCGCCGCTTCTCGGAGAAGTTCGCCACGCTGGACATCATCCGCAAGTACAACAAGGACTACAAGCTGATCTTCGTGGGCGACGCGACCATGAGCCCCTACGAGATCCTGCAGCCCGGCGGCAGCGTCGAATACAACAACGAGGAAGCCGGCGCCGAGTGGCTGCAGCGCCTGACCAACGCCTTCCCCAAGTTCGCCTGGATCAACCCCGAGCCACAGGGTGTCTGGCAGTACCGCCAGAGCATCAGTGTGATCCAGCAGCTCATGAACAACCGCATGTACCCCTTGACGATCAAGGGTCTCGAGGAGGCGATGCGCCTGCTGTCAAAATGAGCCGATGATCCGTCGGTTCCTGTGTGCGCTGATGCTGTGGCCGGCGCTGTTGGCCGTGTCCGGCTGCGCCTCCGGGCCCCTCTCTGGCCCGTTGTCAGGGCCGTTCGCCGGGCTGCGTGCCGACGCCAGCGCCGCACCCGCCGCGCCGCCGGCCTTCAACCTCGAAGTGCGCGCCCCTGACAACGTGCGCCAGTACCTGCTGCGGCACCTGGAGATGCTGCGCTACCGCGACCTGCCCGACCTCGACACCAACGAGCTGCGCCGCCTGCTGGCCGCGGCCGACGCCAATGTGCGCGATCTGCTGGGTACGCTGGGCTACTTCTCGCCCGACATCTCGATCGAGCTGCGCGAGGGCGCAGCGCCTGAGCGTACAGCGCCCGAGGGCACAGCCCCCGAGGGTGCGGCGCCTGCGGGCACGGCGCCTGCGGGTGCGACGCCTGCGGCTGCGGCGCCTGCGGGTGCCCCGCGCACCGTCATCCTCACGGTGCAGCCCGGCCAGCCGGTGCGCATCAGCCAGGTCGACATCGGCTTCAGCGGGCCGGTCGCCACCGACAGCGCCGCCGCGACGCAGCGCGCCTCGATCCAGGCCGACTGGCCGCTGCGTCCCGGCATGGCCTTCTCCCAGGCCGGCTGGGACGACGCCAAGGCCGTGGCGCTGCGGCTGCTGACCAGCCTGCGCTATCCGCTCGGCCAGATCGAGACGAGCCGCGCCGACATTGATGCCGACCAGCGCACCGCCACCCTCTCGCTCAGGCTCGACTCCGGCCCGGCCTTCCGCTTCGGCCCGATGCAGGTCAGCGGCCATTCGCACTTCGGCCCCGAGCTGGTCGAGCGTCTGGCCCGCGTGCCCACCGGCGCCGACTACGACCAGCAGCGCCTGCTCGAAGCGCAGCAGCGCGTGGCCGACAGCGGCTACTACGACTCGGTGTTCCTCACGCTCGACACTGCGGGCGACCCGCAGGCCGCGCCCGTCATCGCGCAGGTGCGCGAGGCCAAGCTGCAGAAGATCGTCCTGGGCGTGGGCGCGAGCACCGACTCCGGGCCGCGCATCTCGGTGGAGCACACCCACCACAAGCTGCCGCTGCTGGGCTGGCGCGCGATCAGCAAGATCGCCGTCGACCGCGACACGCAGTCGCTGGGCACCGAGCTGACGTCCCAGCCCGACGCGGGCTACTGGCGCTGGGTCACCTCGGCGCTGTTCCAGAGCAAGGAGACCAACGAGGTCCGCACCAGCAGCCAACGCTACCGCCTCGGGCGTTCGCAGACCGGCGAGCGCATCGACCGCAACTACTACCTGCAGTACGACCAGGCGCGCGACAGTGGCGTCGGGCTGTCGTCGGAGGCTTCGTCGATCTCGGCCAACTACGCCTGGACCCAGCGCAACTTCGACAGCGTGTTCTTCCCGTCGCGCGGCTGGGGCCTGGGCGTGGAGCTGGGCGGCGGCACCACGCTCGGCGGCCAGCAGAATCCGTTCTTCCGCACCCGCGCCAACTGGCTCGGCTACTGGCCGCTGGCCGGCATCACGCAGGCCGACGGCTCGCGCGGACGCGGCGGGCGCATCGCGCTGCGGGCCGAAGGCGGCGCGGTGCTCGCGCGCGAGGGCGCCACGCTGCCCAGCACGCAGCTGTTTCTGGCCGGCGGCGACAACTCCGTGCGCGGCTACGGCCTGCGCGACATCGGCATCCAGAGCGGGCCGGGCCAGATCAGCGCGGGCCGCTACCTCAGCGTGGGCAGCGTCGAGTGGCAGCGGCCGCTCGTCATCAACGGCCAGGTCAGCGACTGGGAAACGGCGGTGTTCGTGGACGCCGGCGCCGTAGCCGACCGGCCCGCCGAGCTCAAGGCCAAGGTCGGCGTGGGCGTGGGCGCGCGCTGGCGCAGCCCGGTCGGCCCGCTGCAGGTGGACCTGGCCTACGGCGTGGCAACCCAGCGCTTTCGCCTGCACCTGAACGTGGGGTTCACCTTCTGATGCGCGTGCGACGACTGCTTGCCTGGCTGGCGTGGCTGGTGCTCACGCCCGTGGTGCTTGCGCTGCTGCTCGCGGCCGGCCTCTGGTGGTGGACCGGCAGCGGCGACTCGCTGGCCGCCAGCCTGTCGCGCGCCGCGCGCTACCTGCCGGCCGGCCAGACGCTGGAGGCCACGGACGTGACGGGCTCGCTGCGCGCGGGCGGACGCATCGGCCTGCTGCGCTGGAGCGCTGACGGCCTGGTCGTCGAGGCCCGCGATGTTTCGTTCGGCTGGCAGCCGATGGCCCTGCTCGACCGCCAGCTGCGCATCGAACAGCTTCGCGTGGGCCAGCTCACGGTGGACGACCGCAGGCCGGCCGCGCCCACCGAGCCGCTTACCCGGCTCGTCCTGCCGGTCGGCGTGGACCTGGGCTTCCAGGTGGACCGTTTCGAATGGAAAGGGGCGACGCCCCTCACCGCCACCAGCCTTGCCGGCCGTTACCGCTACGACCACATCCGGCATGCGCTCGACCTGGACAGCGCCGCACTGGCCGCCGGCCGCTACGCCGGACGCGCCACGCTCGGCGCGCAGGCCCCCATGGCGCTCGACGCGCGGCTGCAAGGCGAGCTGCAGGCCCCGCTGCCCGGCGCCCAGGGAACGCTGCCCGTGCGCGCCACCGCCACCGTGCAGGGCACGCTCGCCGGCGCCAGCGCCACGCTCGACATCGACGCCCGGCTCGCGCCGGCCGAGGCGTCGCCATCGCCCACGCAGGCCCTGCGCGCCAGCGTCACCGCACGGCTCATGCCCTGGGCGCCGCAGCCGCTGATGCAGGCCGATGCGCGCTTTGCACGGCTCGACCTCGCCCTGCTCTGGCCGCAGGCGCCGCACACCCTGCTCGACGGGCAGGTGCAGGTGCAGCCCGCCGGTGCCGACGCCGTCCGGTGGCAGGCCCAGGCGGACCTGCGCAACGCCGCCGCCGGCCCCTGGGACCGGCAACGCCTGCCGTTGCAGACGGCGCGCGGCCGGGGCCGCTACGGCCCCGAGGGATGGACGGTGGACAGCCTGCAGGCCACGCTCGCCGGCGGGCAGCTGGAGCTGAGCGGGTCCGCCCGCACGGCGGGCTCGCCCCCTGCAAAAGCCTCGACCGCTACGGCCGCCCCGCCGTCCGCTGCGGCCTCCGCCGCATCATCGTCCGCGGCGTCAGCCCAAGCCTCTTCTGCCGGGCCCGCCATCACCGCCTGGGAGGGCACGGCCCGCCTGCGCCAGATCAATCCTGCGGGCCTCGACACGCGCCTGGCGGCCGCGGCGCTCGACGGCACGGTGGAGGCGCGCGCCGCCGGCCGGGGCGTGAGCTTTGACGCGCGCCTGCAGCCATCGGCCACGCAGCCGCCGGCCTCGACCCTGCGCGGCCTGCGGCTCAAGGACGGTGCGGCCCGGGGGCGCTGGGAGCAGGGCCGGCTGAGCCTGGACACCCTGCGCCTGGCCACCAGCGACGCCGTGCTGCTGGGCGAGAAGCTGGAACTGCAGCCCGCCGTCCGCGCCGGCAGTGGGCAACTGCGGCTTGATGCGCCCGGCCTGCAGGCCACGGCCGCCGGCCGGCTCGCCGCCAACGATGGCGCAGGCGACTTGTCACTGGAGGTGAAGAACGCCGCTGCCGCAAGCCAGTGGCTCGCCCAGTGGCCCGGCGCCCAGGCCCTGACAGGCGCCCTGGCCGTGGAGGGCGAAGGCCGGCTCACCGCCCGCTGGCAGGGCGGCTGGCAGGCCCAGGGCCGCAACCTCCACCTGCAGGCCCGGCTGGCCGTGCCGCGTGCCGACCTGCGCCAGAGCGGCAAGCCGGCCGGCGAGGCGCTGCGGCTGCGCGAGCTCACCGCTGCGCTTGACGGGCCGCTCACCGGCATGCGCCTGCAGGCCGCCGGCCGGGCCGAGCGCGGCAGCCAGCGCGTGCGGCTGCAGCTCGACGCCACCGGCGGCAGCACCGCGTCGGGCGGCTGGCAGGCCCGCCTGATGCAGGCCGCCGCGCAGGTGCAGGACAGCTTCCGGCCCGGCACCTGGACCGTGCAGCTGCGCGCCCCCGTCGACCTCAGCTGGCAGGCCGGCCTGCTGCAGGCCGGCGCGGGCGAGGCCGCCATCGGCGGGCCGGTTCCCGGCACGGCCACGGTGGCCTGGCAGCCGCTCAGCTGGCGCAGCAGCGGCGGCGCGGCCGGCCGTGCCGCGCTGCGCACCCAGGGCCGCATCAGCGGCCTGCCGCTCGGCTGGGTCGAGCTGCTGGGCGACACGCAGCTCGCGAACCTCGGACTCGTCGGCGACATGGTGTTCGACGGCGGCTGGGACCTGCAGACCGAAGGCGGCCTGCGCCTGCAGGCCAGCCTGCAGCGGCGCAGCGGTGACCTGCGCGTGCAGACCGACAGCGGCACCCAGATCAATGCCGGCGTGCGCGAGGCCAGCCTCCGCCTCACGAGCGACGGCGAGAGCCTGCGCGCCGCGCTGCGCTGGGACAGCGAGAACGCCGGCCAGGTCACGGCCGAGCTGGGCACGCGCGTCGTGGCCAGCGCGAGTGGCTGGCAGTGGCCGCAGGATGCGCCGCTGTCGGGCAGCGTGCGCGCCCAGCTGCCGCGCGTCGGCGTCTGGTCGGTGCTGGCGCCGCCGGGCTGGCGCATGCGCGGCACGCTCGACGCGCGCGCCACGCTGAGCGGCACGCGCAATGCCCCGCACTGGACAGGCACCCTGCAGGCCGACGAACTGGCGATTCGCTCGGTGGTCGAAGGCATCGAGTTCAGCGGCGGCCGGCTGCGCGCCACCTTGAGCGGCCTGCGGCTGGGCATCGACGAATTCAGCCTGCATGGCGCGCCTGTCGGTGCAGCGGCTGTCGGTGCAGCGCCTGCCGGTACAGCCCGTGCCGGTGCAGGGGCGGGCGCGGCCGGCGGTGCCAACGCATCCGGCCCCGCCAGCGGCGGCCTGCTCACCATCAGCGGCTTCGTGGCGTGGCTGCCCGGTGCGCCGGCCGATGCGGGCATTGCCCAGCGCCTGCAGATGGAGCTGGGCGCGCGGGCCGAGGCGCTGCGCGTCAGCGCGCGGGCCGACCGGCGGCTCACCGTCTCGGGCGCGCTGCAGGCCCGGCTGGTGGACACCCGCATCGAGCTGCGCGGCAATCTGCGCGCCGACCAGGCCCTGATCATCCTGCCCGACGAGACCACGCCCACCCTCGGCAACGACGTCGTCGTGCGCTCGTCCGTGCCCCGCGCCGGCGCCGCGCCCGCAGCCGAAGGCGGCCGAGGCGGGGTGCGCGTGCAGCCCGACGTGGCCATCACCCTCGCGCTCGGCAACGACTTCCGCGTCCAGGGCCGGGGCGTCAACACCCGCCTGGCCGGCACGCTCAATCTGCACACCACGGCCGGCGCCGTTGCCGCGCCGCGCCTGACCGGTGAGGTCCGCGCCGTCGCCGGCACCTACCGCGCCTACGGCCAGTACCTCAACATCGAGGAAGGCGTGCTGCGCTTCTCCGGCCCCTTCGACAACCCGTCGCTCGACGTCCTGGCCATCCGCCCCAACCTCAGCCAGCGCGTTGGCGTGCAGATCACCGGCACCGCGCTGGCGCCGCGCGTGCGCCTGTATTCCAGCCCCGAGCTGCCCGACGCCGAAAAGCTCGCCTGGCTGGTGCTCGGCCGCGCGGCGGCAGCGGGCGGCGCGGAGTCGGCCGTGCTGCAGCAGGCCGCCATCGCGCTGCTCGGCAGCCGCGGCGGCGCCCCGGCCGGCGGCTTTGCCCAGGCCTTCGGGCTCGACGAACTTTCCTTCCGCGGCTCGGCCACCGCCGCCGACGGCACCACCAGCGCCGCCGCCGTCACTCTGGGCAAGCGCTTCTCACGCGACTTCTACGTCGCCTACGAACGCAGCCTCGCCGGCACGCTGGGCACCTTCTACTTCTTCTACGACCTGTCCAGGCGCTTCACCCTGCGCGCCCAGACCGGCGAGCAAAGCGCGGTCGACCTGATCTTCACCCTGCCGTATGAGTGAGCGCCCCGTCGCGCGGCCACCCCGCCCCGAGGCCATACAATCCGCGTCGCCCTCCTCGTAGTTCAATGGATAGAACGGGTGCCTCCTAAGCGCCAGATACAGGTTCGATTCCTGTCGAGGGGACCAGTCGCTGAAACCCGATGCGCCTCTCCTCAGGGAGAGAAAGTCGGCCAATGTGGTTTAGGGGAGACTACCACCGTTTCTACCACAGCACAATTTGCCTGAAGATTGGCTTCTGCGTGCACCGTAGCCCGGAGTTTCAATGGCTCTTCTCTTCTTCCTGCCGTGGGTTTACACGAAAGAACCAATCTGCATAGGCAACATCGCGCTCCTCCCCTATGAGCGTGCAGGAAGGGAAAAAACGTTAAGGCTACGCTGATTTAGCCCTCGATTTCCGCAACGCTCGATGACCCCATTTCACATTGCGCGTGTTCATGCCCAAGACGGCGGACTTGGGCGTTTCCCTGCTGCTTTCGAAGGCCTTGCGGCCTCTCTTTGTCCCTTACGGACGCACCTGTGCCAGCAACAGCCCTCGGCTCATGTAGATGTTGACCAATGCCAACGCGGTGAACGCGCGCGTCGCGTTCTTGTGCAGGCCGCGGT
>JBGAIH010000028.1:0-71372 GCA_044225675.1 Burkholderiaceae bacterium | reverse complement strand
GAGGCGCGCATCGCCGATCTGCTGGCGCGCGGCGTCGTCGCGGGCTGAGCCCTGTTTTTTTTCGGACCTTCATTGCAACAAAAACCCAAGGAGACAAGCCATGAACCGTCGTGATTTCCACCGCCTGACCCTGGCCGCCACGGGCGCTGCCGCACTGCACGGCCTGCCAGCCTTCGCGCAGGCCTGGCCGGCGCGGCCGATCCGCATGATCATCCCGTCCACGCCGGGCGGCGGCACCGACTTCATCGGGCGGCAGCTCGCCACCAAGCTGTCGGAACTCAACAGCTGGCAGGTCGTGCCCGACAACCGCCCCGGCGCCGGCACTGCACTGGGCCTGGCCGAAGCCGCCCGGTCCAAGCCCGAGGGCTACGACCTGGTCATCGCCCAGTCGGACAACGTGTCGCTGATTCCGCTGCTGATGAAGGTCGCCTACGACCCCATCAAGGACCTCACGCCGATCGCGCTGGCCGCGACCACGCCGCTCATCATCATCGTGCGCGAGGACTCGCCGTTCAAGAACCTGGGCGACCTCATCAAGGCCGCGAAGGCGCAGCCGGGCCGGCTGACCTACGGCACCTCGGGCACCGGCGGCGGCGTGCACATCGCCATGGAACTGCTGCAGATGACGGCCGGCTGCAAGATGCAGCACGTGCCCTACAAGGGCTCGACCCCGGCGCTGGCCGACCTGATGGGCGGGCACCTGAGCTTTGCGGGCTCGTCGATCTCGTCGGCGGCCTCCCTGCTGCAGTCGGGCAAGATCCGCGCGCTGGCCGTGACGTCCACCAGGCGCAGCCCGAGCCTGCCCGACGTGCCCACGGTGGCCGAATTCGGCTACAAGGACTTCAACGCCGTGACCTTCTATGGCGTGATGGGACCGGCCGGGCTGCCGCCCGCCGTGGTGCAGCGGCTCAATGCCGACATCAACAAGATGCTGGCGCGGCCGGACGTGAAGACCGCGTTCCAGCACCAGGGCTTCGACACCGCGCCAGTGTCCCCGGACGAGTTCGCGGCGCTGATCCGCGCCGACATCCAGAAGGCGCGCGACGTGATCGCGTCCGCCGGCATCAAGGTCGAGTAAGCACGAGGACAGCCGCATGACAGCCCACACCACGATCTGCGAAGTCGGCCCGCGCGACGGCCTGCAAATGGCCCGCGGGCGCATGCCCACCGACGTCAAGCTGCGCTGGATCGCCCAGCTGGCCGCCGCCGGATTGCGCGAGATCGAGGTCGGCAGCTTCGTGTCGCCCCGCGCCATCCCGCAGATGGCGGACACCGGCGAGGTGGTGCGCGGCGCCCTCGCCATCGAAGGGCTCACCGTCTGCGCGCTGGCCTGCAACCTCAAGGGCGCGATTGCGGCGCACGAGGCCGGCGCCCATGTGCTGGCGATTCCGGTGTCGGTGAGCGACACGCACAGCCATGCCAACGTCAACAAGGGCACGGACGCGCAGATCGAGATGGTGCGCAGCATCGTCGACTGGGTCCGCGCGCAGGCGCGGCCCATGCGCATCGACGCAGCGGCGGCCACGGCCTTCGGCTGCTCGATGGAAGGCGATGTGCCGCGCGAGCGCGTGGTACAGGTGGCCCGCGCGCTCGCTGCCACGGGCGTGGACTGCGTGGCGCTGGCCGACACCGTCGGCTATGCGCATCCGTCCGGCGTGCGCGACACCGTGCGCGCCGTGCAGGACGCCATCGGCGCACGCCTGACCAAGCTGCACCTGCACGACACGCTGGGCCTGGGCCTGGCCAACGCGCTGGCCGGCTTCGAGCAGGGCATCCGCGAGTTCGACAGCTGCCTGGGCGGCCTGGGCGGCTGCCCCTTTGCACCAGGTGCCTCGGGCAACATCGTGACCGAGGACCTGGTGTTCATGCTCGAGAGCATGGGCGTCGCGACCGGCGTCGATCTGCCGCGACTGCTGCAGGCGCGCGCGCTGCTCGGCGCGTCGCTGCCGGACGATGTGCTGCGCAGCGGCGTGGCGGCGGCGGGCATTCCGCGTACCTTCCATCCGCGCAAAGGCGCGGTTCAGCGTGCGGACGCCGTGGATGCCGGCACGGCCCTGGCCTGAGTCAGCGCCAGAAGTGCGACACCCGGAACGTCCCCCACACCAGCCACGGCCACAGGGCCAGGGCTAGGCCCTGTACCAGCGCGACGGGCCAGGAGGGCAGCGCCTCGGGCGCAGCAGGTGCGCGGATGGCCGTCGCAGCAGGCCGCCGGCCGGTGCGCAGCATCTCCTGCAGCGAGGGTTTGCCAACGGGTGCGGACGCGGCCTGCACATGGCCGGGATCAACGGCCGTCTTCTCGCGGGCGAACACCAGCGCAAGCAGCAGCACGAAGAACGCCGGCCCCATGGCCAGAGTGACGAACACGCCAATGAACACCGCCCAGCCGGGCCAGCCGAGTTGCGTGCCGCGCCGCGCGCACACCGAGGCCAGCATGACCAGACTGGCGACCAGCAGTGCCAGGCCCACCCATTGCCGCGCGATCGGCCCACCGCCGAAAGCCGCCCCCATGGCGACGAGGAACATGCCGAGCACCGCAGCGAGCGCACCGCCACCGCGAAGAATGAACAGGGTTCGGGACGAGACAGCCATGATGGAACACCTCCGGCACGAAGACTAACCGGCCGGGGCGCCTGAGGCCAGCGGCCGCGAAGGTAGCGCGAGACGCTCCCGGGCGGAGCCTGCCATGGTGCGCGGGTATGACGCCCGCCCGCCTTGCACCGGGTAAGGCGCCCGCCCGCCTTGTGTCGGGCTCAGGCCGCCTGCCGCACCGCGCCATGCGCCAGGGCCATCACCTCGCGCGGATCCAGCCCCTTGAGCTTGTGGTCGCTCCAGACCTGGCGCCAGCGGCGCGCACCGGGCAGGCCGTGCCTCAGGCCCAGCATGTGGCGCGCAACGCTCGGCCAGGGCGTGCCGTGCGCGGCCGCCTCGCGCAGCATGTAGGCAACCATCGCCTCCTCCACCGCCTCGCGGGTGAGCGGCTCGTCAGGCGCCGGTTCACCGTAGAAGTCGGCATCCCACGAAGCCAGCCACCACGGGTTGTGGTACGCCTCGCGCCCGATCATCACGCCGTCGAGGTGGGCCAGCTGCTCATGGACTTGCGCCGACGTCGTGATGCCGCCATTGATGGCGAGGGTCAGTTGCGGAAACTCCTGCTTGAGCCGGTGCACGATCTCGTAGCGCAGCGGCGGCACCTCGCGGTTCTCCTTGGGGCTCAGGCCCTGGAGCCAGGCATTGCGTGCATGCACGATGAAGGTCGTGCAGCCGGCCTCGGCGACGGTGCCGATGAAGTCGCGCACGAACTCATAGCTCTCGCCCCGGTCGATGCCGATGCGATGCTTGACGGTCACCGGCACGTCCACCGCGTCGACCATGGCCTTGACGCCATCGGCCACCAGCTGCGGCTCGGCCATCAGGCAGGCGCCGAAAGCGCCGCGCTGCACCCGCTCGCTCGGACAGCCGCAGTTCAGGTTGATCTCGTCATAGCCCCATTGTTCGCCCAGCCGGGCGCAGCGCGCCAGATCGTCGGGCTCGCTGCCGCCGAGCTGCAGCGCCACCGGATGCTCGGCCGCGTCGAAGCGCAGATGGCGCGGCACGTCGCCATGCAGCAGCGCACCGGTGGTCACCATCTCGGTGTAGAGCAAGGCGTGGCGCGACAGCAGCCGGTGCAGGTAGCGGCAGTGGCGGTCGGTCCAGTCCATCATGGGGGCGACGGACAGGCGCCAGGGAGAGTGTGTGGGCATGTGAGGTCAGCCAGCAGTTGAGCGCGGCACACCAGCCGCCGCGAAAGAGCCGACGTCGCGGGTGGCCAGGGCGGGACGATGGGCGGCCGCGATGCGCATCAGGGCGAGAACGCATTTTAACCGGGCCCCATCCACCTGCAGGCCCCGCGATGCGGACGCGTCCTACAGACGCCAGCCGCCCGCGCCGACAGCCGGGCCTGTCCGATCCGGCGCTAATGGAGGGACGCTACCTGAAAGGAGAAAAACCATGTCCAACTTCAACCTCGACCGCAAGATGCTCACGATGGCGGGCGTGTTCTATCCGACCGGCCACATCATGGCCATGCTGCCCAGCGAGCCCGAAGCGCGCGCGGCGCGGGATGCGCTGGCGGCCCTGCCGGATGCCGGCGAGGTAACACTGATCGACCCGGCCACCGTCATCAGCGTGATCGGCGCCACGGCGCGCGGCACCGACGATGGCGGCATGCCCTCGGCCGGCACCGAGGCCGCCACCGTGCGGCACTACGTCGATCTCGCGAAGAAGGACCACTGGGGCCTGCTGGTCCGCGTCAAGGACGACGACGAGGCGCACCGCGCCATGGACGTGCTGCAGCGCAACGACTTCTCGTACGCGCAGCGCTACCACATACTGGCGATCGAAGACATCGTCTGAGTCTGCTGACACCGCGCCGCGCCTAGTGCGCAGGGGCCGGCTCCGCCGAGGCGGGTGCCGGCCCTTGTGCGTGCTCCAGCACATGGCGCGTCATCGCCTGCGCGAGTTCCTGCTCGCCCAGGAAGACCTTGCCGGCGTTCTCCTGCTCCAGCAGGCGGGCTTCGGCCTCGTTGTGCGTGCGCACCACGGTGTCGATCGACGGGTTGAGCGTGCGCGCGACGGTGATCATCTGGCGCACGTTCATGGTGTCGGGCGTGGCGATGACGAGCATGCGGGCGCGTGCGATGTGCGCCTGGATCAGCACCGCCGGATCGGCGGCATCGCCCGAGACGGCCGGCACGCCGCGTGTGCGCAGCTGCTCGACCAGTTCGCGGTTCTGCTCGGCCACCACGTAGGGGATGTTGTGCGCAGTGAGCGCATCGGCAATGCGCCGGCCGACTCGGCCGTAGCCGACCAGCACGACCTGGCGCGAGAGGAACTTGGCGTCGGTGGTCATGGGCAGCTCGGCCAGCGGGTCGTCGCGCTGGCCCAGGCGCCGCGCCAGCGGCGAGCGCTCCAGCAGCCAGCGCTGCAGCGGCTCCACGGCGGTGAACACCAGCGGATTGAGCGCGATGGAGATCAGCGCGCCGGCCAGCACCAGGCTCTGGCCTTCGGGTGGCAGCAGGCCCTGCGCCACGCCCAGGCCGATGAGGATGAACGAGAACTCGCCGATCTGCGCCAGGCTGGCCGACACGGTGAGCGCAGTATTGAGCGGATAGCCGAAGGCAACCACCAGCGCACCGGCCGCCACCGACTTGCCGACGATGATGATGGCGACCACCGCCAGCACTTGAAGCGGGCGCTCCACCAGGACCGACGGGTCGAACAGCATGCCGACCGAAACGAAGAACAGCACCGCGAAGGCGTCGCGCAGCGGCAGCGACTCCTCGGCCGCCCGATGGCTGAACTCGGACTCGCGCATGACCATGCCCGCGAAGAACGCGCCGAGCGCGAACGACACGCCGAACAGCATGGTGGAACCGTAGGCGATGCTCACGGCCGCCGCGATCACGCAGAGGGTGAACAGCTCGCGCGAGCCGGTGCGCTGCACCTGCCAGAGCACCCAGGGGAAGAAGCGGCGGCCGACCACCAGCATCAGCACCACGAAGCCGCCGACCTGCAGCAGCGTCAGGCCGAGCGTCTTCCACAGGCCGTCGGCGTCGGCGCCGGGCTCGACCTTGCCGCCCAGCATGCCGGCCAGCGGCGGCAGCAGCACCAGCACGAGGACCATCAGCAGGTCTTCCACCACGAGCCAGCCGACCGCGATGCGGCCATTGAAGGAGTCGAGCACGCCCCGGCTTTCCAGTGCGCGCAGCAGCACCACCGTGCTGGCCACCGACAGCGACAGGCCGAAGACCAGCGCGCCGCCCAGGCCCCAGCCCCACCAGAAGGCCAGGCCCATGCCCATGGCGGTGGCCACCGCCACCTGCACGATGGCGCCGGGCAAGGCGATCCTGCGCACGGCCAGCAGGTCGTCGAGCGAAAAGTGAAGGCCGACGCCGAACATCAAGAGCATCACGCCGATTTCCGCGAGCTGGCTGGCGATGGAGGCGTCGGCCACGAAGCCGGGCGTGAACGGCCCGATGATGACGCCCGCCAGCAGATAGCCGACCAGGGCCGGCAGCTTGAGCCGCGCGGCCAGAAAGCCGAGGATGAGCGCCAGACCCAGGCCTGCGGCAATCGTGCTGATCAGGGAAACACTGTGATGCATGGGGGCATTGTGCAGGCTCGGGCGGTACACGGACAGCCGGTGGGGGAAAACAGCGGCGCGCCGCCGCAGGCCGCAGCGCGTGCTGAATGAAAAAGGCCTCCCGTCGGGGAGGCCTTGCGCGAACCGGCGGACGCCGGATCAGCCCATGTGCAGGCCGCCGTTGACCGAGAAGTCGGCGCCGGTGGAGTAGCCGCCTTCGTCGGACGCGAGCCAGGCGATGATCGAGGCGATCTCCTCGGGCTGGCCGAGGCGCTTGACGGGAATGGTCGCGACGATCTTGTCGAGCACGTCCTGGCGAATCGCCTTGACCATGTCGGTGCCGATGTAGCCCGGGCTCACGGTGTTGACGGTGACGCCCTTGTTGGCCAGCTCCTGCGCCAGCGCCATGGTGAAGCCGTGCATGCCGGCCTTGGCGGCCGAGTAGTTGGTCTGGCCGGCCTGGCCCTTCTCGCCATTGACCGAGCTGATGTTGATGATGCGGCCCCAGCCCTTTTCGACCATGTCGCCCACCACCTGCTTGGTGACGTTGAACATGCTGTTGAGGTTGGTCTCGATGACGGCGTCCCAGTCTTCGCGGGACATCTTGAGGAACATGCGGTCGCGCGTGATGCCGGCGTTGTTGACCAGCACGTCGATGGTGCCGTGCTCGGCCTTGGCCTTGGTGAAGGCCTCGACGGTCGAGTCCCAGGAACCGACGTTGCCGACGGACGCGTGGAAGGTGTAGCCCAGCGCCTTCTGCTCGTTCAGCCACTTGTTGAAGTCGCGGGTCGGGCCGCAGCCGGCGATGACGGTGAAGCCTTCCTTGTGCAGCCGCTGGCAGATGGCGGTTCCGATGCCACCCATGCCACCGGTGACGTAGGCGATCTTCTTGCTCATTGTTTTCTCCTCGATTGAAATGAAGTCACGCTGCCATTCTGGTCCACGCGCGAGCCCGCGGACCTACGGGTTAACGCCACAGCACGCGGAATTTGCCGCGCGCCGTGCCGCCCGGATGGCGGCGCAGGGTGTCAGCGTTCGATGGTCAGAGCAACACCCATGCCGCCGCCGATGCAGAGGCTGGCGATGCCCTTCTTCGCGTTGCGGCGGCCCATCTCGTGCAGCAGGGTCACCAGAATGCGGCAGCCCGATGCACCAATCGGGTGACCGATCGCGATGGCGCCGCCATTGACGTTCACCTTGCTGGTGTCCCAGCCCATCTCGTTGTTGACGGCGCAGGCCTGGGCGGCAAAGGCTTCGTTGATCTCCAGCAGGTCCAGGTCGGCAGCCTTCCAGCCGGCGCGCTGGAGCGCCTTGGTGGAGGCCGGCACCGGGCCCATGCCCATGTAGGCCGGGTCGAGCCCCGTCGTCGCGAAGCTGGCGATGCGGCCGAGCGGCGTGAGACCCAGTGCAGCGGCCTTCTTGGCCGACATGACCATGACTGCGGCGGCGCCGTCATTGATGCCCGAGGCATTGCCTGCGGTCACGCCGCCAGCCTTGTCGAAGGCAGGACGCAGGCCGGCCAGCGCTTCGGCGCTGGTCTTCTTGTTGATGAACTCGTCGGCCGCGAAGACGAGCGGGTCACCCTTCTTCTGCGGAATGGTGACGGGCACGATCTCGTCCTTGAACCTGCCGGCGTCCTGCGCGGCGGCAGCCTTTTGCTGGCTGGCCAGCGCGAAGGCATCCTGCGCCTCGCGGCTGATGCCGTACTTCTTGGCCACGTTCTCGGCGGTGATGCCCATGTGGTACTGGTTGTAGACGTCCCACAGGCCGTCGACGATCATGGTGTCGACCAGCTTCCAGTCACCCATGCGCTGGCCGTCGCGCGAGTTCGGCAGCACGTGCGGCGCAGCGCTCATGTTCTCCTGGCCGCCGGCGATGACGATGTCGCTGTCGCCCCAGGCGATGGACTGGGCCGCGAGCATCACGGCCTTGAGCCCCGAGCCGCAGACGGCGTTGATGGTGAGGGCCGGCGTCTCCTTGGCGATGCCGCTCTTGAGCAGTGCCTGGCGGGCCGGATTCTGGCCCGAGCCGGCGGCCAGCACCTGGCCGAGGATCACTTCGCCGATCTGGTCTGCGGCCACGCCGGTGCGGCGCAGCAACTCGGCGATGACGGTGGCGCCCAGTTCAGGCGCGGCGGTCTTGGCGAGCGAGCCGCCGAACTTGCCGACGGCGGTGCGGGCGGCGGAAACGATGACGATGTCTTCCATGAAAAGCTCCTGATGATCGAAAAAGCGGTCAGGGTGCGGCGTCGGGGTTCGGGAAACGGCGGCGCGCCCGCGAAAGGTGTTGGCGTCCCGGCAGGCTCAGGCCTTGGCCTTGACGTAGCGGCCCGGGGCCGGTTCGATGGCCTTGTAGGTCGCGCCCTTGCCATAGCCCTTGGGCGCTGGCACGAGCTTGCCGGCATGCGGCTTGAGCCAGGCGGCCCAGTCGGTCCACCAGCTGCCCGGGTGTTCGGTGGCGGTCTTCAGCCAGGCCGCCTGCGTCGGCGGGAACTTGCCTTCAGGGCCGGTCCAGTAGCTGCGCTTTTTCTTGGCCGGCGGATTGATCACGCCGGCGATGTGGCCCGAGGCGCCCATGACGAAGCGCTTCTTGCCGGGCAGGTGCTGGGTCGAGGCGTAGGCGCCGCCGATGGGCACGATGTGGTCCTCGCGCGAGCCATAGATGTAGGTCGGCATGTCGAGCTTGCGCAGGTCCACCTTTTCGCCGCAGACGGTCAGCCGGCCCGGTTTGACGAGATTGTTCTCGAGGTACATGTTGCGCAGGTACCAGGCGTACATCGGCCCCGGCAGGTTGGTGGAGTCGCTGTTCCAGTACAGCAGGTCGAACGGCGGCGGCGTCTCGCCCTTGAGGTAGTTGCCCACGACGTAGTTCCACACCAGGTCGTTGGGCCGCAGGAAGCTGAAGGTCGAGGCCAGCTCCTGGCCCTTGAGCAGACCGCCCTCGCCCATCTGCATCTCGCGGAACTTGACGAAGGCCTCGTCGATGAACACGTCGAGCACGCCGGTGTCGGTGAAGTCGAGCAGCGCGGTGAGAAAGGTGGCCGAGGCCACGGGCTTTTCGCCGCGCGCCGCCAGCACGGCCAGCGCGGTGCCGAGGATCGTGCCGCCCACGCAGAAGCCCAGCGCGTTGATCTGGCCGCCCTTGCGGTTCTGGCCGGTGATCTCGCGCACCACGCGGATGGCTTCGATCGCGGCCTTCTCGATGTAGTCGTCCCAGGTGCAGCGGGCCAGCGATTCGTCCGGGTTGCGCCAGCTCACCACGAAGGTGCGGTGACCCTGCTCGACCGCGTAGCGGATCAGCGAGTTGTCGGGCTGCAGGTCGAGGATGTAGAACTTGTTGATGCAGGGCGGCACGAGCAGGAAGGGCCGCTCATGGACCTTGGGCGTGAGCGGCTTGTACTCGATGAGCTGGAACATCTCGTTTTCGAACACCACGGCGCCTTCGGTGGTGGCGACGTTGCGGCCCACCTCGAACACGCTCTCGTCGGTCATCGAGACATGGCCCTGGCGCATGTCGTGCAGCAGGTTGGCCATGCCCTTGGCAATGCTCTCGCCCTGCGTTTCGACCGCCTTCTGCTGGGCTTCGGCATTGAAGGCGAGGAAGTTGCTGGGGGCCGAGGCCGCCATCCACTGCTCGACCGCGAAGCGCACCCGCGCCCGGGTTTTCTCGTCACCCTCGACCGCGTCGGCCAGGCCCATCAGCGTGCGGGCATTGAGCAGATAGGCGGCTGCGGAGAACGCGGCCACCGGGTTGTGGCTCCAGGCGTTGTCGGCGAAGCGCCGGTCGGCGACCACGGGGTTGGCATGCAGGCTGGCGTTCCAGAGCTCGGACGCCTCCTTCACATACTGCTGCTGGATCTCCTGCAGCTTCTGCGGCGACATGGACAGCTGGGGCATGGCGGGCGCACCTGCGCCCAGTGCCGACAGGTCCATCGTCTGGAAGGACTTGAGCGCCTTGGACCAGCTGTCGGTGAAGGCGGACTGGAACTGCTGGGCGGCACGGGCCCACTCTGGTTCAGAATTCATCTTGTCTCCTCGATTCTGCGGATCCTAAGGGGAAACCCCAGTATCCCGGAATTTATGCTGCACTGCAACAATCCATTGTTGCGCCTGCGCTGAATTTGATCGCGCGCAAGCTTTGGCTGATTGTCCTGCGTCCTGTCTGTTTACCGAACGGATTTCCATGTACCTCGTCGTCATCGCCTGGATCTATGTCGTGCTCATGATGGCCGTGGCCGAAGCCACGAGCCCGAACGGCAGCCTGCTCGGTGCCATTGTGACCTTTTTGCTCTATGGCGTGGTGCCGGTGGCGCTCGTGGTTTATCTCATGGGCACGCCGATGCGCCGCAAGGCGCTGCGCCGCCAGGAGGCCGAGGAACTGGCGGCGCGCCGCGCGGCGGACGCTGCACACGACGCGGCCGCGTCAGGCGGTGCGCCAGATGCAGGCCGCGAGGCGCCCGCTCACGCGATCGCGCCGGTGAGAAAAGAACCTTGAGGCCTCGCCCACGGTGCACCACGGCGGCGTGCCGTCGTTGCCGTGGACGACGCTGACGCCTGCATGGGCCAGACGCTGGCGGGCCAGACCGGCCAGATCGGCCAGCCACTTGCCCGGCGTGCGGGGCATGAACATCGCGGCGGCGGCCGGGTCGTGCGCGACGAAGACTTCCCGCACCTCGTCGCCCACCTCGAAGGCCTGGGGGCCGATGCAGGGTCCAAGCCACACGCGCGCGGTTCCGGCCGACGTACCGGACGCATGGGCCAGCGCGGCGAGCGCGCCCTCGATCACGCCGCCCGCCAGTCCGCGCCAGCCGGCATGCGCGGCCGCAACGGCATGGCCGTCGGCTGAGGCCAGCAGGACCGGCAGGCAGTCGGCCACCATGATCGTGCAGGCCACGCCGGCGTCCGTGGTCCAGCAGGCATCGGCGACCGTGCCGTCGGGGGTGAGCGCGTCGAGCGCCACCGCGGCCGTGCCATGTACCTGCTGCAGAAACACGGGCCGCGCGCCGAGCGCCCGGGCCAGCGCACGCCGGTTGGCGGCGACCGCGTCGGGCGCATCGCCGACATGGTCGCCCAGGTTGAAGCTGTCGTAGGGCGGGCGGGACACGCCGCCCGTGCGCGTGGTACACACGGCGCGCACGCCCGGTGGCGCGGGCCAGTCGGGCACGAGCCAGTCGCCGCTCGCCCAGGCCGTTGCGGTAGCGCTCATCGCCCGAGTACTCATCGCCCGCGTACTCATGCCCCGCAAGCTCAGGGCTCGTTGTCGGGGCAGGCCGAAGGCTGGGCCTTCTGGAAGGCCTCCAGCTTCATGCAGGCGTCGAAGGCCGCCATGGTGCGCGGCAGGCCGGAGAAGTCGCAGTTGAACCGCCTGCCATTGAAGATCTGCGGCACGAGGCAGCAGTCGGCCAGCGTGGGCGTCTCGCCGAAGCAGTAGGTGGAGGCCGGCTGCTGCGCGAGCTGGCGTTCGAAGGCTTCCAGCCCTTCGCGGACCCAGTGGCGGTACCAGGTGTTCTTCGCCTCTTCCTCGACCTTGAGTTCACGCACCAGGTACTTGAGCACGCGCAGGTTGTTGAGCGGGTGAATCTCGCAGGCAATGCTCTGGGCCAGGGCCCGCGCGCGCGCGCGCCCGGCCGTGTCGCGCGGCAGCAGCGGCACGTCGGGGTAGGTCTCGTCGAGCCATTCGATGATCGCCATCGACTGCGACAGCCGCAGGCCGTCGTCGGTCTCCAGCATGGGCACGAGCGTGTCGGCCGAGATGGCCGCATAGCCCTCCTTCTTGTGGTCGCCGCGGGCGATGTGCACCGGCACGTACTCGTAGGCCAGCCCTTTGAGTTCCAGAGCGATGCGCACACGGAACGAAGCGGACGAGCGGAAGTAGTTGTAGAGCTTCATGGGGGCAAGGATAGCGCAGCCACGGCCCGCGCAGGCTCGGGCGGCGCGCCGACACAGGGCCGGGCGACCTGCCGCTGCAGGCCCCGGTGGTCCGCCGCCGAAGCGTCTGCGACTCAGCCTGCGGCCGCGACCAGCCAGCGCATGCGCCCGACCGTGGCCGCACCCGCGACGGCAGCAGCCACGTCGCGGCCGGTCAGGCGCACCACCAGCACCACCACGGCCACCGCGACGATCTCGGGCAAGCGGCCGGCCGTGACCGCCGGCGTGACGATGCCCACCATCACCGCCAGCGGCATGGCACGCAGCGCGGCCTCCACGCGCGGCGTGATCGGCACCCAGCCCATCAGGATGAAGCCCACGGTGCGGCAGGCAAAGGATGCGGCGGCCATGCAGGCGACCGCCAGCAGGAAGGTGTTGTCAACGCCCATGGCGCAGGGCCCCCACGATGCCGCCGGCCAGGCCCGCGCCCACGATGTACCAGCCGCCCGGCAGCCAGCGGTGCAGCAGCCAGGCCGTCAGCGCGGCCGCCGCAGCGGGCCACAGCGCCGCACGGCCGCGCCACAGGGTCGCGCCGATGGCGGCGGCAAAGGCCACCAGCATGAAGTCCATGCCGAAGCGGGCCGGGTCCGGCACACTGCGCGACAGCAGGAAGCCCGCAAGCGTGCCCAGCACCCAGGGTGCGAAGGTGGCCAGGCCCGAGCCCAGCACAAAGCCGGCGTCGCGGTAGCCCTGGTCGTACTCGCGCATGGCCATGGCCCAGTTGCCATCGCCGAGGAAGAACAGCGAGCTGTAGGCCTGCGCCGGCCGCACCTTGCCAAGCCAGGGATGCAGCGCCGCGCTGTAGAGCACGTAGCGCGCGTTCATGACGAGGATGGTGATGACCAGCGGCAGGATGAGGGCCGAGCGGCTCCAGCCTTCGAGCACGGCCATCTGCGCCGAGCCCGAGTAAAGCGCCGCGCTCATGATCACGGCCTGCAGGGCCGACAGGCCGCCCTGGCTGGCCAGCACGCCGAACACGATGCCGTAGAGCAGCACGCCGGGCGCCAGCGGCTGGCCCATGATGAAGCCGCGGCGCACCCCGGCGGCGGTGAAGCGGGTATCCAAAAAACCTCTCCTGGTGGTGTGCGCCGTCGGGCGCCTGCCGGAAACTGTAACGCCCCGTCCGGTGGCCGTGTGAAATGGCAGTGTGCAGGAGACCCGTACCCAGATGCAGGCCGCGCGCCGGCCCCAGGCCGCGAACTGCGCGCTTGCCCTGATTGAGCGCTGCAGACGGCCTGTGTAAACTGGTTTTCACCTTCCTCAACGCCTGCCCGCATCCCACCCCATGAATGCAGAACAGAACGAGCTGATCACCCGCATCGGCCCCGGCACCGCCTGTGGCGCGCTGATGCGCAGCTACTGGCAGCCGGCCGCACTGGTCGACGAGTTCGACCCGGTGCTCGACCCTCGCATGGAGCGCCGGCCGGTGAAGGCGGTGCGCCTGCTGGGCCAGGACCTCGTGCTGTTTCGCGACGCCCAGGGCGCCTGGGGTCTGCTCGACCGGGACTGCCCGCATCGCGGCGCCGACCTGTCGTTCGGCCGGGCCGAAGGCGACGGCCTGCGCTGCCCCTTCCACGGCTGGAAGTTCGACACGACCGGCCGCTGCCTCGAGACGCCAGCCGAGCCCGCGGGCAGCCGCCTGTGCGACCGCGTGCGCCAGCGCAGCTACCCTGTGGTGGAGAAAAGCGGCGTGCTGTTCGCCTGGATGGGTCCGGAGGGCTCGACGCCCCCGCCCTTTCCCGACTTCGACTGCTTCAAGGCGCCGGGCACGCACACCTTCGCCTTCAAGGGCCTGTGGAACTGCAACTGGCTGCAGGCCTTCGAAGTCGGGATCGACCCTGCGCACCCCTCGTACCTGCACGTGTTCTTCGAGGACGAAGCGCTCGACGGCGCCTATGGCCGCCAGTTTCGCGGCGCGAGCGCCGGCGACGCCGACGGGGAGCGCTGGCCCATGACGCGCATCATGCGCGAGTTCAACCAGCCCGACATCAGCTACGAGCCCGTGCCCTGGGGCTTTCGACTCACGGCGCTGCGCCGCATGAACGAGCGGCTCACCCACGTGCGCATCACCAACGCGATCTTTCCGCATACCTTCGTGATCCCACTGTCCGAGCACATGACCATCACGCAGATGCACGTGCCGGTGGACGACACCCACACCTACTGGTATTCGATCTTCACGAGCTTCACCGAGCCGGTAAACAAGACGCAGATGCGCGATCAGCGCCTGCGCGCCAACCCGCTGCCCGACTACCTGCCGGTGTCGGGCCGGCACAACCAGTGGGGCTTCAACCCGACAGAGCAGCTCACGCAGACCTACCTGGGCATGGGTGAGGACTACATCAACGTGCACGACCAGTGGGCCGTCGAGAGCATGGGTGCGATCGCCGACCGCACGCGCGAGCATCTGGGCACGAGCGACAAGGTGATCATGGCCAACCGCCGCATGTTGATCAAGGCCATCGAGACCGTCCGCGCCGGGGGCGTCGCGCCGGGCCTGGCCGATGCCGGCCAGATCGCCGCGATGCATGGCCCCGACACGGTGGACGGCATCGCGCCCGCAGGCGAGTGGCCGACCTGGTGGCAGGCCCAGGTGCAGGCCAAGCGCGCTGCCGCGCCGTGGAACGCCGCGCCCGCCGCGCAGGCCGAGACGGCCCCGGCCGAATGACGAGCTTCGCCGAGCGCTGCGGCGTCCAGGACGCGACCCGTCGGGAAGCCGTCGGCCGGGTCGGCCGCCTCGTGGCTGCGTCCGGGCTCGAACTCGTGCGCTTTGCCTGGTGCGATCTGCACGGCGTGACGCGGGGCAAGACCCTGGTGGCCGCTGCGGCCGAGCGCGCCCTGAACGAAGGCGTTGGCATGGTCAGCACGCTCATGCTCAAGGACACCTCCGACCGCACCGCGTTCAAGGTGTTCGAGCCGGGCGGCACGGCGCAACTGCCGGGCTTCGGCTTTGCCAACAACCTGCTTCTGCTGGGCGATCCCGACAGCTTCCGGCAGTTGCCGTGGACCCAGGGCACGGGCTGGCTGCAGGCGCAGCCCTGGTTCCAGGATGGCACGCCGGTGGAGCTGGACACGCGCCGCGTGCTGCAGCGGGCGCTCGCGCGCCTGTCAGCCGCGGGCTTGGGCATGAAGTGCGGCCTGGAGGTGGAGTTCCACATTTACCGGATCGTGGAGAGAGGGCAGCCGGGCTTGCGGGAAGGCGCGTTGCCGCCGGACCTCGACCCGAACCGCGCCGCCTGGCCCGGCCTGCCGCCCGATGTGGCGCTGATCCATCCCGGCTACAACCTGCTCACCGAGTCCTGGTTCGACCGGGCGGAGGAGCCGCTGCGCATCGTGCAGCGCACGGCGCAGGCGCTGGGCCTGCCGCTGCTGTCGCTTGAGATCGAACTGGGCCCGAGCCAGGTGGAGGCCGTGTTCGACGCGACCGACGCGCTCACCGCCGCCGACAACATGGTGCTGTTTCGCAGCGCGGTCCGCCAGGCCCTGCACCGGGCGGGCTACCACACGACCTTCATGTGCCGGCCGCCGTTCGACGCCATCATGTCCAGCGGCTGGCACCTGCACCAGTCGCTCGTCGATGCGCGAACCGGCGCCAATGCGTTCATGCGCGAGGCGCCCGCTGCGGGCAGCACGCCCGACGACGCCGCCCACACGCTGTCGGAGCTGGGCCAGCAGTACCTCGCCGGCCTGCTGGACCACGCACGCGGGATGACGGTGTTCTGCACGCCCACGGCCAACGGCTTCGGCCGCTTTCGCCCGAATGCACTCGCGCCCCAGTCGGTGCTGTGGGGCCGCGACAACCGCGGCGCCATGCTGCGCGTGATCGGTGGCGCGGGCGACGGCGCCACGCGCATCGAGAACCGCATCGGCGAGCCGGCCGCCAACCCCTACCTCTACATGGCCGCGCAGATCCACGCAGGGCTCGACGGTATCGCAAGGCGACTGGCGCCGCCCCGTGCGACCGACGCGCCCTATGGCGATGGCGCCGAACGCATTCCCGCCAGCCTGGCCGAAGCACTGGAGGCCCTGCGCAGCGACGCCGCACTGGTCGCCGCCTTCGGCGAGGACTTCTGCAACTACTTCACGCAGGTCAAGGCGTCAGAGCGCGACCGTTTCGCGCAGGCCGAAGACAAGACCGACTTCCAGCGCCGGGAGTACTTCAGCCGGTTCTGACGCATCCCGCCGGTGCGCCCGCCCTGCCTGCCCTGCCCGCCCACTCACTGCCTCTCACTCCCCCTCATTCCCTCCCGCTTCCTCTTGCGCCTTCATCCACTTCACAGGAACCCCCTCCATGATTCTCGAAATCGCCGACATCCGCGTGCAAGCCGGCCAGGCCGAGGCCTTCGACAAGGCCATCCGCCACGCCATCGCCACCGTGCTGCCCCAGGCCAAGGGCTACAAGGGCCATGCCGTGCACAAGTGCATTGAAACCCCCGAGCGCTTCGTGCTGCAGATCCTGTGGGAGACGCTGGAGAATCACACGGTGGACTTCCGTCAGGGCCCGCTGTTTGCGCAGTGGCGCGCCATCATCGGCCCGTTCTTCGCGGGTCCGCCGCTGGTGGAACACTTCACGCTGGTGGGCAAGTCCTGATCGGGGCGCAACGCGCCCTGCGGGCGGCTCAGCCCGCGTCGCGTCCCGCGATCAGCTTGCCCAGAAGCCGCAGCAATTCCTCCGACTCCGCCGGATCGAGCGTGCCGACGATGCGCGCCTGAGCGCGGCTGACGGCGCGCTTCATGCGCTGGGCCGCCTGCGCGCCTTCGGGCGTGACCCACAGCAGTTTGCGGCGCTTGTCCTGCGGATCGGGCTCGCGCCGGACCCAACCCTTGGATTCGAGCCGGCCGATCACCGAGCCGGAGGTCGCGGCGTCGAACGCGACGCGGCCCGCCAACGTGACCTGGTCTTCACCCGGCGTGTCGATCAGCGCGTTGAGGATGGCGAACTGCACGGGCGTGACGTCGAAGTCGGCCGTCTCCTCCATGAAGATGGCCACCGCCAGCTGATGGGCGCGGCGGATCAGGTGTCCGGGGGCATGCTGGAAATCGAAGCTCTTGGCCATGCTTGCAGTTTACCCAGCGCATGGGCCTGCCCAGCCATGCCGCTGGCGGGTTCGCACGATGCCAGACCCTGCCCTTGATCTCTGGCCCTTGATCCGTGGCAAACAATATGTATACTTATTAAATGGCGGTCCCCGACGGCCCCCTGGGTGGCCGAGCGCGGCGCCCGTGCATCCACCCGAGGCAGGAGACAGAATGACCCAGGCACTTGATTTCATCGTGGCCGGCGGCGGCATCGGCGGCCTGGCTGCCGCGTCGCTGCTGGCGCAGGACGGCCACCGCGTGACGGTGCTGGAGCAGGCAGCGGCCTTCGGCGAGATCGGCGCCGGCATCCAGCTCGGGCCCAACATCTTCCGCATGTTCGACTACCTGGGCCTGACCGAAGCGGTCACCCGGGTCGCCTTCTTCCCGGAGGGCCTGGGCATGAACGACGTCCGCACGGGCGAGAAGGTGGTCCGCGTCCCGCTGGGCGACACGGCGCGCGCGGCCTACGGCTTTCCCTATGGCGTGATCTACCGCGCCGACCTGCACGACGTGTTCCTGGCCAGCTGCCGCGCCCAGCCTGGCGTCACGCTGCGCACCAGCGCCCGCGTCAGCAGCTTCACGCAGACCGCAGGCGGCGTGCGCGTGACGCTCGACGGCGGCGAGACGCTCCAGGCCTCGGCGCTGATCGGCGCCGACGGCCTGTGGAGCCGGGTGCGCGAATCCATCGTGGGTGACGGCAAGCCGCGCGTGTCGGGCCACATCGCCTACCGCGCCGTGCTGCGGCGCGAGGAGGTGCCGGCCCACCTGTGGAGCAATGACGTGGTGCTGTGGGGCGGCGAGAAGACCCACCTCGTGCACTACCCGCTGCGCCGGGGTGAACTGTTCAACCTGGTCGCGGTGTTCCACAGCAACCGTTATGACGAAGGCTGGAACACATTCGGCGACACGGCCGAGCTGTCGGAGCGTTTCGCCGATGCCTGCCCGCAGGTGCAGGAGCTGCTCAGCAAGATCGAGACCTGGAAGATGTGGGTGCTGTGCGACCGCGAGCCGGTGAAGAACTGGAGCGACGGGCGCGTCACGCTGCTGGGCGACGCCGCGCATCCGATGCTGCAATACCTCGCGCAGGGTGCGGGCCAGGCCATCGAGGACGCCGTCGTCCTGCGCGAGGCGCTGCGCCACACGCAGGGGCAGGTGGCCGAGGCCTTTGTCCGGTACCAGCAGGCGCGCTATCTGCGCACTGGCCGCGTGCAGCTCACCGCGCGCTTCTACGGCGACATCTACCATGCGGCCGGCGTGCAGCGCGAGCTGCGCAACCAGATGTTCCAGAGCGGGCGGGAGTCGGCCGGATTCGCCGGCCTCAAGTGGATGTACGACGGCATCGACCCGGCTCAGCTTTTCAAGGAGACCGCATGAACGCTCCCGAATCCGATGCCCGCCTGGGCGCGGCTGACGTGCGACGCCAGCTCTATGCCGACATGGCCCCCAGCAACCTGACGCCGCTGTGGGAGGTGCTGCACGCGCTGGTGCCGCCACGGCCGGCCACGCCCTGCGTGCCCGCGCTGTGGAAGTACGCCGATGTGCGGCCCTTTCTGATGCGGGCCGGCGAAGCCATTACGGCCGAGGAGGCGGTGCGCCGCGTGCTGATCCTCGAGAACCCTGCGCTGCGCGGGCGCTCGTGCATCACCCAGTCGCTCTACGCCGGGCTGCAGCTGATCCTGCCCGGCGAAGTGGCGCCGGCCCATCGCCACACCCAGAGCGCGCTGCGCTTCATCGTGGAGGGAAGCGGCGCCTACACCGCGGTCGATGGCGAACGCACCACCATGCGGCCGGGCGACTTCATCATCACACCGAGCTGGACCTGGCACGACCATGGCAGCGATGCGGGCGAGCCGGTCGTCTGGCTCGACGGGCTGGACATCCCCACGATCGCGTTCTTCGACGCAGGCTTCGCGGAAAACGGCAGCGCCGCGGTGCAGTCGGTGACGCGGGCCGAGGGCACGAGCTTCGCGCGCTATGGCCACAACATGGCGCCGGTGCGCGACGAGCGCCCCTTCGGCGCCACGTCGCCGATCTTCAGCTACCCCTACGAGCGCAGCCGCCAGGCGCTGGACGACCTGGAGCGGCACGCGCCCCTCGACGAATGGGACGGCGTCAAGCTGCGCTACATCAATCCCCAGACCGGCGGCTCGCCGATGCCGACCATGGCGACCTTCATGCAGCGCCTTCCCGGCGGCTTTGCCGGACGGCCCTGGCGCCAGACCGATGGCGCGGTCTACAGCGTGGTCGAGGGCGAAGGCACGGTCGACATCGAAGCGCCCGGCGGCGGCACGCCCGTGCGCCTGGCCTTCGGTCCGCGCGACCACTTCGTCGTGCCCTCGTGGCACACTGCCCGTCTGCAGTCCGCCGCAGGCTGCGTGCTGTTCAGTTACTCCGACCGCCCGGTGCATCAGGCACTGGGCATCCACAAAGAAGAAAGGCTGCCATGAGCTATGTGTTCCCGCCCCCGCCGACCGTGTCGGTGCCCGTCCTCGGCACGGCCGAGCGCTTTCCGGTCCATCGCGTGTACTGCGTGGGGCGCAACTACGAAGAGCATGCCAAGGAGATGGGCTTCACCGGCCGCGAGCCGCCTTTCTTCTTCCTGAAACCGGCCGATGCGGTGGTGGTGGTGCCCGCCAGCGAAACCGGCTCCATCCCCTACCCGAGCCTCACCAAGAACCTGCACCATGAGATCGAACTCGTGGTGGCCATCGGCACCGGCGGCAAGAACATCCGCGCCGCCGATGCGCACAAGCACATCTTCGGCTACGCCGTGGGACTGGACATGACGCGGCGCGACCTGCAGGGCGAGATGAAGAAGCAGGGCCGCCCCTGGTGCATCGGCAAGGGCTACGACCAGTCGGCGCCGATCGGCCCGATCACACCCGCCGCTCAGGCCGGCGACGTGAACAACGCCGACATCTGGCTGCAGGTCAACGGCCAGGACCGCCAGCGCAGCAACGTGTCCAAGCTGATCTGGAACGTGGCCGAGACCATCGAGCACCTGTCGGCCGCGTGGGAGCTGCAGCCGGGCGACCTGATCTACTCGGGCACGCCGGAAGGCGTGAATGCCGTGGTGTCGGGCGACACGATGCTGGGCGGCGTCGGTGGGCTGGGCACGCTCACGGTGAAGATCGCCTGAGCGGGTATCTTCCGAGCCGGCTTCGTTGAACCGGCTTCGGTGCGCCGGTTCGACTGCCTAGGCTTGACTGCCTAGGTCTGACCGCCCAAGCCAGACGGATTCGACCTATGGAGTGGGCCCCTGCGCATGGACCTCTGTGCACGACGCGCGATCATCGCGCACGGCATGCGATGATCGCGCAAGGTCAGCTTGTGGCTCAGGGGGAACCCGCTCCCGCGCTGTCCACCGAAGTGCTTAACATCGTCGCCAAACAACCGTGGCGCCCGCCGCCGCGAAAAGGAACCGATTTGAAGCATCTGGAAGCCCTGGCGAAACTGTGCGCCATCCTCGCCGGCGTGGTCCTCACCGGCGTGACCCTCATGACCTGCGCCAGCCTGATCGGCCGCAACTTCCTGGGCGTGACGCTCGCAGGCGACTTCGAGCTGACGGGCGTGGCCGCCGGCGCCGCCGTGGCGCTGTTCATGCCCTGGTGCCAGATCCGCCGCGGCAACATCATCGTGGACTTCTTCACCGCGAAGGTCAGCGACGCCAACAATGCGCGGCTTGACCGCATGGGCGCGCTGCTGCTGGCGCTGGTCATGCTGCTGCTGGCCTGGCGCACCGGCGTCGGCGGACTGGCCGCCTGGGGCAACCAGTCCGGCACGATGATCCTTGGCTTTCCCGAGTGGATCGTCTACGCGTTCATGGTTCCGCCGCTCGTGCTCACGGCCGTGATCGCAGGCTGGCAGGCACTGGCCGGCTTTGCGGAGGTGGCCGAATGAGCGCGCTCACCCTCACGGTGCTGATCTTCGCCATCATGCTGCTGCTGATGGCGGTGCGCGTGCCCATCGCGGTGGCGATGTTCGTGGCGGGCTGCGCCGGCTACGTGCTCAAGGCCGGCTGGCTGCCGCTGGCGGCCTTCCTCAATACCCAGGCCTTCGCGCGCTTTGCCAGCTACGACCTGTCGGTGATCCCGCTGTTCATCCTGATGGGGCACTTCGCCACGCAGGGGGGCATCTCCAAGGCGCTGTTCGAGTTTGCAAGTGCGGTCATGTCGCGCTTTCGCGGCGGCCTGGCCATGGCAGCGGTGCTGGCGAGCGCGGCCTTCGGCGCGATCTGCGGCTCGTCGGTGGCCACCGCCGCGACGATCACCTCGGTCGCGCTGCCCGAGATGAAGCGCCACGGCTATTCGGGGCGCCTGTCCACCGGCACCCTGGCCGCAGGCGGCACGCTGGGGATCCTGATCCCGCCGTCGGTGCCGCTGGTGATCTACGCCATCCTGGCCGAGCAGAACATCGCCAAGCTGTTCGCGGCCGCGATGGTGCCTGGCATCATCGCGATGGTGGGCTACATGATCGCGATCGCGGTCTACGTGCGCCTCGTGCCGGGCCACGCGCCCGAGCACGACGCCCAGCCGCAGAAGATGACGCTGCACGCCTTCATGGGCATCGCGCCGATCGCCATCGTCTTCACCATCGTCTTCGGCGGCATCTATGGCGGGCTGTTCACGCCGACCGAAGGCGCGGCCGTGGGCGCCGCAGCCACCTTCATCGCCGCGCTGTTCAAGCGCGAGCTGACCTGGGCCAAGCTGCGCCACTGCTTCTACGCCACGGCCGAGAGCTCGGCCATGATCTTCCTGATCTTCATCGGCGCCGACCTGATGAACTCGGCGCTGGCCCTGACCCAGGTGCCAGCCCAGCTCGCCAGCGTCGTGTCGGGCTGGGGCCTGTCGCCGATCATGGTCGTGACGGCCATCATGCTGTTCTACGTGGTGCTGGGCGCCGTGATGGACGAGCTGTCGATGATCCTGCTGACCATCCCGATCTTCTTTCCGATGGTGATGGGCCTGGACTTCGGCATGCCCAAGGAGTCGGTCGCGATCTGGTTCGGCATCATGGTGCTGATGACCGTGGGCTTCGGCCTGCTCGCGCCGCCCGTGGGGCTGAACGTCTACGTGGTCAACGGCATGGCCAAGGACGTGCCGATCGCCGAAAGCTACCGCGGCGTGATGCCCTTTCTCGTGAGCGACGTGATCCGCACCACGCTCCTGCTGCTGTTCCCGTCGATCTCGCTGTGGCTCGTGAAGTACGTCGGCTGAGGGTAAGCCCCGAAGCCGTGCCCTCTCCCACTGCGTTAAGTTACTGTCCTCTTTCCAGGAGCCTTCCATGATCCAGCGTCGTACCCTGCTCAAGTCTTCCGCCGCCGCCGTCGCGCTCGGAGCCCCGGCCCTTTCGGGCCTGGCCCAGCAGTCGGTCACCCTGAAGTTCCATACCTTCATGGCGCCGATGTCCAACGTGTGGCTCACCATGCACAAGCCCTGGATGGACAAGGTCGAGAAGGAGTCCGGCGGCCGCATCAAGTTCGAGGGCTATCCCGCGATGCAGCTCGGTGGCACGCCCGTGCAGCTGTACGACCAGGCCAAGGACGGCGTGGTGGACATCGTCTGGACGCTGCCCGGCAACACGGCCGGACGCTTTCCGCGCGTGGAGGTGTTCGAGCTGCCGTTCATCATGAACAATGCCGAGGCCACGTCCAAGGCCTATTGGGAATACGTGCAGACCATGGCGCCCGACGAGTTCAAGGACACCAAGGTGCTGGCGCTGCATGTGCACGGCCCGGGCATGTTCCATTCACGCGACAAGCTGATCAAGAACGCGGCCGACCTCAAGGGCATGAAGGTGCGCGGCCCCACGCGCACCGTGACCAAGCTGCTGGCCTCGCTCGGCGCCACGCCCGTGGGCATGCCGCTGCCGGCGATCACCGACTCGCTGTCCAAGGGCACGATCGACGCCTGCGTGATCCCCTGGGAGGTCGTGCCCTCGATCAAGGTCAACGAGCTGACCAAGTACCACAGCGAGTTCACCGGCGCGAGCCGCGCGCTCTACACCACGACCTTCGTGATGGCCATGAACAAGGCCAAGTACGAAGGCCTGGCGCCCGACCTCAAGAAGATCATCGACAACAACTCCGGCCTGGCCACGTCGGCCTGGCTCGGCAAGACCCAGCAAAGCAACGACCCGGCCGGGCGCAAGACGGCCTCGGATCGCGGCAACACGATCTACTCGATCACGGCAGCCGATGCAGCGGAGTTTGCCAAGCTGTCGAGCCACGTCGACGAGGAGTGGGTGGCGGACATGACCAAGAAGGGCTTCGACGGCAAGAAGCTGCTGGAGACCGCCAAGGCACTGATCGACAAGCACGGCAAGGCCTGAGACACCGCGCACCGCACGGCCCCTGGGGCCGGCGGCCTTGCAGACTCCGGGGCTTCCATGGGAAGCCCCTTGTTTTTGGCCCTACACTGGCATTCATGCTCCGAAGCCCGATCAAGCATTGCAGGAACTGCGGCACGGCCGTTGTCTACCGAGTTCCCGACGACGGCGACACCCGGGAACGCGCCGTCTGCCCCGCCTGCAACACCATCCACTACGAAAACCCGCTCAACGTGGTCGGCACGGTCCCTGTTCTCGGAGACAAGATCCTGCTGTGCAAGCGCAACATCGAGCCGCGCTGGGGAAAATGGACGCTGCCCGCGGGCTTCATGGAACTGGGCGAGACCACCGCGCAGGGCGCCGCACGCGAGACCGATGAAGAGGCCGGCGCGCAGTTCGAGCTCGAAGGCCTGTTCAGCGTGATGAACGTGCCGCGCGTGGGTCAGGTCCACCTGTTCTACCGCGCCCGGCTGCTGTCCGGCGTATTCGATCCGGGCCATGAGACGATCGAGGCCCGGTTGTTCGACGAGGCCGAGATCCCGTGGGACGAGATCGCCTTCCGGACCGTCAAGGAAACGCTGGAGCGCTTCTTCGAGGACCGCCGCGCGGGCCACTTCGGCATCCACCACATCGACATCGTCTGAGAGCGGCGGCGTTGCCGCCTCCGCTCTGTCCACCCTGCGACCCATGACCGCCGCGCACTGCGCCCGCGTTGCGGCGCGCCCGCTGCGATGTCAGTTGATGCGCTGCTGCTGTTCGCGGCGGCGCCGGTCCATCTCGCGGCGTTCCACGCAGATCGGGTGGCTCTGGAACGCCGGCTTGGCGCATTGCTCCGACATGCAGATCTGGTAGCCGATGAGCATGCGCCCCTCGCAGGCGTCGGCAGGACTTCCTGCAGCGGATGGTGCGGCCGCCGACGCGGGTCGTGACTCCGTACGGGCCAGTGCGGCGGGCGGCGGTGCAGTCACAGGCGCTGCAGGCGCCGGAGCCGGCGCGGCAACCTGTGTGGAGGCCGCAGACGCCTTGGGCTTGGCGCGCGCAGCAAGCTGGCTCGCCGTGAGACGGGGCGCACTGGCGGCGCCCGCAGCACCCGATGCGGCGGAAGCGGCGGGCCGGGCGGCCGATGCGGCAGTTGCAGCGGCCGAAGCCGGCGTCGCGGCCACGGAAGCCGCATCCGCCGGGGTTGCTGCCGAGGAAGCCGCCGATGCCGCACCGGCTGCTGCGGGGGCCTGCCCTGCGCCCATCGTCATCTTGAGCGCGACGCCCGCCACGGCGGCCAGGACCACGCCGATCAGCGCGAACTTGACAGCGGATGACTTGCCGGCCGGGGCAGCGCCACCTGCTGCACCGGCTGCCGCGCCTCCCGCGCCAGAGGGCGCGTCCGAAGGGGCGGCGGCCTCGGGCGAGCTCGCTGCGCCGCTCGATGACGTGCCGCCTGAAGCTGCGGCACCTGCAGCGGCCGTCTTGCGCGGCACCGGCGGAATGGTCGGTGCGTCGCGAGGATCGAGCGCAGCGCCAGCCTCCGGAACAGGCACGGGCACCGGGCTGGGCTCGGAGACCGCGTTGGGCGCAGGCTCGCGCGGCTGGACGAGCGTGCGGGTGGCGTCGGATCCCCGCGTGCCGGACTGGCTCGGGTCCTGCGCCGAGATGCGCGGCGGCTCGCTGCGCATGCGTGTGGCGTCGGTGTCCTGCGCGAGCGAAGGCGATGTTCCGTAGCTGCCGAGCGTGGCGTCACCGCCCGCGCCATTGGCCAGCTTTCTGAGCCGGCGGCGCGCGAGGTCGGCATAGATGCCGGTGGGAAACTTGGCGAGAAAGCCTTCGATCTCCTCCGGCTCCATCGAGTCCTTGATGTCTTTCCAGTAGACCAGTTCCAGCTCCTGCGTCACGGTGCTGGTGTTGGTGCTCGTCGCGCCGGTGACGGAGGTCGCCGAGGTGGCCGACGTGCCGGAGGTGGCCGAGCCCATCGTGACGCCCGAGCCTCGCGTGTCGGCGGCCGAACTCAGCCGGCCCGGGTTGGCCGGCGGCACCACGGTCTGGTCGGAGGCCCGCCGGATGGCGGCCTGCAGGGCCACGGCAAAGTCCTTGGCCGTGGCGAAGCGGTCATCGCGCTTCTTGGCCAGGGCGCGCGCCACCACCGCGTCGATCGCATCAGGCAGTTGCGGATTGATCACGCTTGGCGGCGTCGGGTTGTGGCCGATGATCTGATGGATGATCGAGAAGTCGTTCTCGCCATCGAACGGTCGCTTGTCGGTCAGCAGCTGGTAGAGCACGATGCCCACCGAAAACAGGTCGGCGCGGGAGTCGACAGGCTGGCCCTGGACCTGCTCGGGCGACATGTACTTGAGCGTGCCCACCATCGCACCCTGCGTGCGCGTGGCCTCGCCCGAGTCCTGGATGCGGGCGACGCCGAAGTCCGTGAGCTTGATGCGCCCGCCCGGCTCGATGAGCAGGTTCGCCGGCTTGATGTCGCGGTGCACGATGCCCTGCTTGTGCGCATAGTCAAGCGCCGCCAGCAGGTCGCGGATCATCTTGAGCGACTGGTCCAGCGTGTAGCGCTCGCCTTTGTCGATGTGGTGCTTGAGGTCATCGCCCTGGATGAACTCCATGACGAGGAAGGCGATGTCGCCGTCACGGTCGGAGTCGTAGACGCTGACGATGTTCGGGTGCTGCAGACGGGCCGCCGACCGCGCCTCGGTCCGGAAACGCGCCTCGTACTCGGCTGCGGCCTCCTCCGACATGTTCTCGACCTTGACCGTCTTGATGGCCACGCGCCGGTCGAGATTGGGATCTCTTCCCTCATAGACGATGCCCATCGCGCCTTTGCCCAGGACGCGGATCAGGTCGTAACGGCCAAGCTTCTTGATGCTCACGAATGCAATTCGCCGGGTGGGGAGGAAAACGGATTCTAGCCTTACAACCCGTTGCAGCCGCCCGGGAGATCAGTCGCCGCGCCCGGCCTCGTTGCGAATGCGCGTCGACTCGCGGAGGTAGGCGCCGAAGAAGTAGCGCGTGAACAGACGCTCGACCCACTGCGCCATCCGGCTGCTCTCGCTGGCGTAATGGCGCACGTAGGCGTCCCAGGGCCGCAACCGGGCAAGAAACCCGCCGCTCGAACTGTCGGCCGCGATGCGCGCCTCCACCTTCTCGGGCTCCAGCTCCCGCAGCGCCCCCTCGACGACCGCGCGCGACGCAGCCGTGACCGCGAGATCATGCACGCGCAGGTCGGCCACGAGGTCGGCCAGAGCGATCTCAGGACGCACGAAGGCGGTGCCTGCCGACTTCGCGCCCACCAGGTACTCGAGCTTGGTCTCCAGCGGCCATTCGGTCTTCAGCGGATTGTTCTCGCGCGTGGCCACCATGGTGCGCTCGTCCGCACCCATGCCGCGGTTGAGGTCGAGCTTGGCCGCATACAGCTCGCTCAGGGCCTGCACCGCGATGCGAAGGCGCCGGCCGGTGGCCTCCATTTCGGCCGTGCCGATCGCGTTGGCCATCGCCGGATCGAGTCCCAGACCTCGGCAGAAAGCGGCGGCGGCCAGTTCGATGCCGGGGTCGTGCCGCGGCACGGTCCGGGTCTGCAGCAACGACGGATCGGGCACCCGTGAATCACCGCCCGATCCGTCGGCGCGCGTGCTGCCGTAACTGGCTTGCGGCGTGAAGTGCTGGACGATGGTGGCGTCGAAGCCCCACTCGTCGAACGGATCGTCGTCGTGGGCCACTGGGGTGCTGCCAGGCGCGCCCGCTTCGGCGCGGGCGATCTGCCGTACGGTGAGGTCGTAGTCGCCGACCATCACGATCGTTCCGTCGGCCAAGGGCGCCACACCGCCGGGCGGCAGTTCTCCGGAAGGCAGGTCCACACCATTGATCGATGACAGCACCCGCATGCTGAGCTGGCCGCCTTCGACCCACAGCACCAGATGATGGCGCGACACGGTCCGCTCGGGGTCGGGCAGGCACAGGTCGCAGTCCGTGTCGCGCCCGATCAGCACCGATTGCCCCTCGGCAATGCCACGGGTCGTCTCCAGACCCGGGCCGGCGATCAGGACTTCATAGATCATGGGCAACCCGCAGGCCCCGCTCAGGACTTGACCAGGAAGCGCAGCAGCGGAACGCTGTCGGCGTCGCGCTCGCAGCCCAGCGTGATCTCGCCGCTGCCGACCAGGTAGGTCTCGGTGCGCCGCAGCACCACGGGCTCGCTCTGGTTGCCCATGTAGATCCAGGTGCCGAAGCTCGAGACGTCATTGAGGACGAAATGGCCGCCGCGCCATTCGAGCGTGGCGTGCACGCGCGAGACGCGCGAATCGTTGACCGACAGGGTGGCCGTGGTCGCCCGGCCGATGGTGATCTTCTCCGCCCGGGGCTCCACGCGCACGGTCTGGCCGGCACCGGTCAGCTCCAGCGCGTCCTGCCGCGGCTTGGCCATCATCGAGACACCCATGATGGTGGCGTCGGCGTCGCGCCCCGTCTGCCACTCGACGCGGAACACCTCGGTCACTTCCGACTTGCCCCGCAGGTACATGGGGCCGAGGCTGCGCAGCGGACCGCGCAACGGCGGCGCGAGCGCATCGCGCACACGCTGCGTGGTGAGGATCTGCTCGGCTCCAGCGAGGTCGGCCAGCCGCGCCGCGCTGTTGACGGCATCCCCGAAGCAGTCGCCTTCGATCTCGACGACTTCGCCCGACTCAATGCCGATCTGCATCTGCACGGGCGGGCCGCTGCCGCCCGCTCGCACCGGGTCTTCGAGCAGCCGCTTCTGGATGGTGACGCAGGCCGAAAGAGCATCGCCCTCCTGCGGAAACACGACGAACAGTCCGTCGCCGAGCAGCTTGACCACGCGTCCGTTGTTCTGCTCGAACACGCGGCTGAGTTCGCCGGTGAGCTGCGTGACGAAATGCGAGGCAGTCTTGTCACCCAGGCGCTCGAAGATGCCGGTGCTGCCAACGAGATCTGCGAAAACGACAGTGGTCACGTGCTGGGGCTGGAGGGAGTTGAACCTGTGCCCGGTCGGGCACTGCCGTCTGATTCTATGCCTGATGCATCGGACTGCGGTGGGCCGGCGCGCCCGCATGCGCCAAAAGAAAAAGGGTCAGCAGAAAAATCTGCTGACCCTTGTCTGGATGGTCGGCGTGGCGGGATTCGAACTCGCGACCCCTTGCACCCCATGCAAGTGCGCTACCAGGCTGCGCTACACGCCGAAGCCTCGCATTATAACCCGGCCTCAGTGCGTCGCGGACAGCAGATCGCGAATCTCGAACAATTCGCGCCGCACCAGCAGCAACTTCTGCGAGACCGCACTGGCGTCCTCTTCGTCGGGCGTGCTGTCTTCGAAGTCCTCGAAACCGGAGTCGACCTCCAGCACCTCGACGCCTTCGAGCATGACCTCGCCGGCCTTGCGCTTGTCGCGCTCGTTCTGGACGATCTCCTGCAGCTTGTTGCGCGCGCCGCTGATGGTGAAGCCCTGGTCGTACAGCAGGTCCCGGATGCGGCGGATCATCAGCACCTCGTGGTGCTGGTAGTAGCGGCGGTTGCCGCGGCGCTTCATGGGCCGCAGCTGGGTGAACTCCTGCTCCCAATACCGTAGCACGTGCGGCTTGACGCCACACAGGTCGCTGACCTCACCAATGGTGAAGTAGCGCTTGGCGGGAATGGATGGGAGGGCTTTCTCCATTGAAATCAATGCGGTAGGAGAGAAAGCTTCTAGGTTACTCTAAGTTACTGCGCGGCGCAAAGCCTGCCGGGCACCCTGCCCGCAAAAGCAGGCGGGTGTTGTTTCAAGTCACAGATCAGTCGGTTCCGCCGCAGCGCCCACGCCCTGGATCTGCTCCTTGAGCTTGTGGCTGGCATGGAAGGTCACCACCCGGCGCGCCTGGATGGGAATCGCCTCGCCGGTGCGCGGATTGCGGCCCGGGCGCGGCGCCTTGGTGCGGATCTGGAAATTGCCGAAGCCGGAAATCTTGACGTCCTGACCGTCGACCAGGCTGTCGGCGATCAGATCGAAGAAAGCGTCGATCATGTCCTTGGATTCGCGCTTGTTGAGGCCGATCTGCTCGAACAGCAGTTCTGCAAGCTGCGCCTTGGTCAGAGCGGGCGTCTCCAGGCTTTCGACGGCAATTTCCATGGTGTCCTCTTGGCTTGTTGTTCTGTTCAGGCACGCAGACGGGCGCCCAGCCGGCTGGCCAGATGGCTCACCACGGCCTGCACCGCTGTCTCGATCTGCTCTTCGGTCAGTGTGGCGCTGTCGGCATTGAGCGTCAAGCGCACGGCCAGGCTCTTTTCACCGGCGGCGATGGACGACGCACCCGACGCGTCGGCCTTGGGCCGGTAGACGTCGAACAGCACCGCATCGCGCAGCAGGCCGCCCGTGGGCGCCTCGTGCACGGCCTGCATGAGCGCAGCATGACCGATCGCATCGGGCACGATCACCGCGATGTCCCGCTCGACCGCCTGGAAGCGCGGCACCGGGTGGAAGGACGGCACCGGTCGCGCCAGCACCGCATCGAGCTCCAGCTCGAACATCACCGGCGCGTTCGGCAGATCGTAGGCCTGGCGCCAGCGCGGGTGCAGTTCGCCCACGTAGCCTGCGACGCGACCGTCCAGCAGGACGCGCGCGCAGCGGCCCGGATGCATGGCAGGGTGATCACCGCACGGCTCGAAGGTCGCCTCGAGCGGCGCCAGAAGCGCCTCGACGTCGCCCTTGATGTCGAAGAAGTCGGCCGACTGGTCCTTGCCGCTCCATTGCAGCCTGTCGGCCGGCCCGAACGCCATGCCGGCCACGCGCATCGGCTGGTGAAAGCCCTGCACGGTCGTGTCGGTACCCGGGACCGACGCGTCCTTGGTGAACACGCGGCCGAGTTCGAACACCCGTACCCGGGCCGCCTTGCGGTCGATGTTGAACTTCACGACCTGCAGCAGCGAGCCGATCAGCGATGAGCGCATCACGCTCATCTGACTGGCGATCGGATTGAGCAGGCGCACCGGATCGGCGTTGCCGGCCAGTTCGCGCTCCCAACGCTCTTCCACGAAGCTGAAGTTGATGGTCTCCTGGTAGCCCAGTGCGGCCAGCGCGCGGCGCACCGCGAACGGGCTGCGCCGCGCCTCCGCGCGCAGGCGCGGCGTGATCGGGGCCAGCGGCGGCGTGGTGGGCAGGTTGTTGTAGCCCACCATGCGGACGACCTCCTCGATGAGGTCTTCTTCGATCTGCAGGTCGAACCGGTAGGCCGGCGGCGTGACGGTCACGGTCCCTTGGCCTTGCGTCACCGGCAGGCCCAGGCGATGCAGCGCACCCGCGCAGTCGGCCTGCGTCACAGGCATGCCGATGACCTTGGCCGCGCGAGCCACGCGAAGCGTCACCTCGCGCGGCGCCGGCAGGTTGACGACGTGATCGTCGATCGGCCCCGGCTCGCCGCCGCAGATGTCGATGATGAGCTGCGTGATGTGCTCGATATGCTCCACCGTGAGCGACGGGTCCACGCCGCGTTCGAAGCGATGGCCGGCGTCGGTGGAAAAGTTGAAGCGGCGCGAACGGCCGGCGACCGCCTTGGGCCACCAGAACGCGGCCTCGACGTAGACGTGGCGCGTGTCGTCGGACACGGCGGTCGAGTCGCCGCCCATGATGCCGGCCAGTGACTCCACCGCCTGATCGTCGGCGATGACGCCCACCGTGCCGTCGAGGTCGACCGTGTTGCCGTTGAGCAGCTTGAGCTGCTCGCCTGCGCGTGCCCAGCGCACGTCCAGGCCGCCATGAATCTTGTCCAGGTCGAAGATGTGCGACGGCCGGCCGTACTCGAACATCACGTAGTTGGATATGTCCACGAGCGCCGTGACGCTGCGCTGTCCGCAGCGCGCCAGCCGGTCGATCATCCATTGCGGCGTAGCGGCCTTCGTGTCGACGTTGCGCACCACGCGTCCGGAAAAACGGCCGCACAGATCCGGCGCGCTCACCTTGACGCGGAGTTTGTCGGCGTGGACCGGTTTCACGGGTGGGAGTGCCGGTGAAGACAGCGGCGCGCCCGTCAACGCAGATACTTCGCGCGCGATGCCGTAGACGCTCAGGCAGTGCGCGAGGTTGGGCGTGAGCTTGAGCGTGAAGAGCGTGTCGTCGAGCTGGAGCTGCTCGCGGATGTCGCGCCCGACGGCGGCATCGGCCGGCAGTTCCAGCAGGCCGCCATGGTCTTCCGAGAGCTTGAGCTCGCGGGCCGAACACAGCATGCCCTGACTCTCCACGCCACGCAGCTTGCCCAGCCGGATCTCGAAGGGCTTGCCGTCCTCGCCGGGCGCCAGCACGGCGCCGACCAGGGCGCAAGGCACCTTGATGCCCACGCGCGCATTGGGTGCGCCGCAGACGATGTTGAGCAGGGCGCCCTGCCCTGCATCGACCTGGCAGACGCGCAGCCGGTCGGCGTTGGGGTGCTGCACGGCCTCGACGATCTCGCCGACGACGACCTTGCTGAAGGGGGGAGCGACCGGCCGAAGTTCTTCGACTTCCAGCCCTGCCATGGTGAGCGTGTCGGCCAGCGCCTGCGTGCTGATCGGGGGGTTGCAGAACTCGCGCAACCAGGATTCCGGGAATTGCATGGGGTGTCTCGTCGCAGGTTACTGGAACTGGCTGAGGAAGCGGATGTCGCCGTCGAAGAAGAGGCGAAGGTCGTTCACGTCATAGCGCAGCATGGTGAGGCGGTCCGGTCCCATGCCGAATGCAAAGCCGATGAATTTCTCGGGGTCGAGCCCCATGTTGCGAACCACGTTCGGATGCACCTGGCCCGAGCCCGCCACTTCCAGCCAGCGGCCGGCGAGCGGTCCCTTCTGGAACTGGATGTCGATCTCGGCGCTCGGCTCGGTGAACGGGAAGAAGCTCGGGCGAAAGCGCAGAACCAGATCGTCGGACTCGAAGAAGGTGCGGCAGAAGTCGGTGAAAACGACCTTGAGGTCCTTGAAGCTCACGTTCTCGCCGATCCACAGGCCTTCGCACTGGTGGAACATGGGCGAATGGGTGGCGTCGCTGTCCACGCGGTAGGTCCGCCCCGGCGCGATGACGCGGATCTCGGGCATCGAGCCGCCCGCGTCGATCAGCGCACGGTGCCGCTTGACGTGCTGCACCGCGTGACGGATCTGCATCGGGCTGGTGTGGGTGCGCAGCAGGTGCCCGCCTTCGACGTAGAAGGTATCGTGCATCGAGCGGGCCGGATGGTCCTCGGGCGTGTTCAGCGCGGTGAAGTTGAACCAGTCGGTCTCGATCTCGGGGCCTTCGGCGACTTCGAATCCCATCGATCCGAAGATGCCCTCGATGCGCTCCAGCGTCAGCGACACCGGATGGAGCCCGCCTGCGCCGCGGCGGCGGCCGGGCAGGCTCACGTCGAGGGCCTCGGCCTTGAGCTGGATCTCGAGCTCGGCGTCCGCAAGCGCCTGGCGCCGTGCAGCCAGGGCGGATTCGATAGCCTGCTTGGCCAGATTGATCGCAGCGCCGCGCGACTTCTTCTCGTCCACGCTGAGGCCGCCCAGACCCTTCATCAGTTCGGTGATGCGTCCGGCCTTGCCCAGGTACTGCGCCTTGGCGTTTTCAAGATCGGCGGGGGCGCCGGCCTGCGCGAAGGCGGCTTTGGCGCTGTCGACCAGGGAATCGAGCTCGTTCATGTGTTCCGTCGAAAAATGAAAGGGCTGAAGCTTTCTCAAGCCTCAGCCCTTCTGTTTGCTTGGATCACCCGCCGCTCCCGGAAGAGACGGCGGGGCATCGCGACAATCAAGCAGCCAGCTTGGCCTTGACTTGTTCCACGATGCTGCCAAACGCCGCCTTGTCGTGCACGGCGATGTCGGCCAGGACCTTGCGGTCGACTTCGATGCCAGCCTTCTTCAGGCCGTTGGCGAACTGGCTGTAGGTCAGGCCGCATTCACGCGCTGCGGCGTTGATACGGGCGATCCACAGCTGGCGGAAGACGCGCTTCTTGGTACGGCGATCACGGTAGGCGTATTGCCCGGCCTTCATCACCGCCTCTTTGGCGATGCGGAAGACGTTGCCGCGGCGGCCGCGGAAGCCCTTGGCAAGGGCGAGAACCTTCTTGTGGCGGGCGCGAGCCGTTACACCACGTTTGACGCGAGGCATATGAGTACTCCTTGTTCGTCGTTAAATCAAATGCCCTGGCCGGGCAGCATCTGGGACATGTGACCCATGTTGGTCTCATGCACCGTGACGGCACCACGCAGGTGGCGCTTGTTCTTGGTGGTCTTCTTGGTCAGGATGTGACGCTTGAAGGCCTGACCGCGCTTGACGGTACCACCGGGACGAACGCGGAAGCGCTTTTTCGCACCGCTCTTGGTCTTCATTTTGGGCATGTGAATGCTCCTTATGGTTTGTGCTCGTGAGGCGTCTGCAAACTGCTGCAGCCTTGTTGGCCCCGAGCCACTTTTTTTCGCCGGCAGGTGACCAAACCTGCCCGCTACTCAACTCGTCAATTCACTCTGTCGCCATCAGGCTGCCGCAGCGGGTTGCCCCGCATCGGCCGCCTTGGCACCGGCTGCCGCCGGCTTCTTGCGGCTGGGCGCGATCATCATGATCATCTGACGCCCTTCCAGCTTGGGAAACTGCTCGACGATGATGGTGTCGCCGAGGTCGTCCCGGATGCGCTGCAGCAGGGCCATGCCGATTTCCTGGTGGGTGATTTCCCGTCCACGGAAGCGCAGCGTGATCTTGCACTTGTCGCCCTCCGCCAGAAAGCGGCGGATGTTGCGCATCTTGATGTTGTAGTCGCCATCGTCGGTACCGGGCCGGAACTTGATTTCCTTGATTTCGATGACCGTCTGCTTGGCTTTGGCTTCAGCCGCCTTCTTCTGCTCCTGGTACTTGAACTTGCCGTAGTCCATGAGTCGGCAAACCGGAGGGTTGGCCGTGGCGGCGATTTCAACCAGATCCACATCCAGCTCACCCGCCATGCGCAAGGCTTCGGCGAGGCTCACGACACCGAGAGGCTCGTTGTCAGGGCCGGACAGTCGGACTTCCGGGGCCATGATTTCCCGGTTGAGGCGGTGTTTGCGTTCTTCGCGTTGGCGACGATCACGAAATTCAGTAGCGATGGCTCAAATCCTTCTCAAATGGTGCCACACGGGTGGCGATAGCTCCGCATTGCGCACAGATCCCAAGCGCCGGCCCTTGCGAGCCGCTTCTTGCTTTGGCGAACCGGAAGTTGCCTGGCAAATCAACGCTTGTCAGCAATGTCCCCGGCGATCCTCCTGGAGAAGTCATCGAGGGACATCACACCGAGGTCCTGGTTGCCCCGGGCGCGCACTGCGACAGCGCCTGCAGCCCGCTCTTTGTCGCCGACGACAAGGATGAAAGGCAGCTTTTGCATCGAATGCTCGCGTATTTTATACGTAATTTTCTCGTTGCGCAGGTCGAGATCCACCCTAAGCCCTTGATTTTGCAGCGTTTTGGCCACTTCCCGGGCGTAATCGGCCTGCGCGTCGGTGATATTGAGCACCGCCACCTGCACCGGCGCCAGCCAGGCGGGCATGGCGCCAGCGTGGTTTTCGATCAGCATGCCGATGAAGCGCTCGAGGCTGCCGACGATGGCGCGATGGAGCATCACCGGGTGAGCTCGGCCGCTCGTTTCGGTTACATATTCGCCACCGAGCCGCTCGGCCGTGTTGAAGTCCACCTGCATCGTGCCGCACTGCCACTGGCGGCCCAGGGCGTCCTTGAGCGTATATTCGATCTTGGGGCCGTAGAAGGCGCCATCGCCCGGCGCCACCACGAAGTCCACGCCCGAACGCCGCAGCGCTTCCATGACCGCGTGCTCTGCCTTGTCCCACAAGGCGTCGGAGCCAACCCGGTTCTCGGGCCGCGTGGCCACCTTGTACAGGATGTCGTTGAAGCCGAAGTCCTTGTAGACCTTCTGCAGCTGCGCCGTGTAATTGACGCATTCCTCCAGGATCTGGTCTTCGGTGCAGAAGATGTGCCCGTCGTCCTGCGTGAAGCCGCGCACGCGCATGATGCCGTGCAGCGCGCCGCTCGGCTCGTTGCGATGGCACTGGCCGAACTCACCGTAGCGCAGCGGCAGGTCGCGGTAGCTGCGCAGCGCCGACTTGAAGATCAGCACGTGGCCCGGGCAGTTCATCGGCTTGAGCGCGTATTCGCGCTTTTCGCTCTCAGTGGTGAACATGTTCTCGCGATAGTTCTGCCAGTGCCCGGTCTTCTCCCAGAGGCTCTTGTCGAGAATCTGCGGGCCCTTGACCTCCTGATAGCCCGTGTCGCGATAGACGGCCCGCATGTACTGCTCGATCACCTGCCACATCGCCCAGCCCTTGGGATGCCAGAACACGACGCCCGGCGCCACGTCGTCGATGTGGTACAGGTCCAGCTCCCGGCCCAGCTTGCGGTGGTCGCGCTTTTCCGCCTCCTCCAGCATGGTGAGGTACTGCTGCAACTCGTCCTTCGTCGCCCAGGCCGTGCCATAGACGCGCTGCAGCATCTCGTTGCGGTGGTCGCCGCGCCAGTAGGCGCCCGCCACCTTCATGAGCTTGAAGAACTTCAGCTTGCCCGTGCTGGGCACGTGGGGGCCGCGGCACAGGTCCTCGAAGCCGCCTTCGCGGTACAGCGAAACCTCTTCGTTCGACGGAATGCTCGCGATGATCTCGGCCTTGTAGTGCTCGCCGATGCTCTTGAAATAGGCCACGGCCTCGTCACGCGGCAGCACGCGCCGCGTCACGGGCTCGTCCTTGGCCGCCAGTTCCGTCATGCGCCTTTCGATGGCCACGAGGTCTTCGGGCGTGAACGGCCGCTTGTAGGCGAAGTCGTAGTAGAAGCCGTTCTCGATGACCGGGCCGATCGTGACCTGCGCCTCGGGGAACAGCTCCTTCACGGCGTAGGCGAGCAAGTGGGCGGTGGAGTGCCGGATCACCTCCAGGCCGTCGGCGTCCTTGGCCGTGATGATCGACACCGGGCTGTTCTCGGCAATGGTGAACGAGGTGTCGACAACCTTGCCGTTGACCTTGCCGGCAAGCGCCGCCTTGGCCAGGCCCGAGCCAATGGAGGCAGCCACCTCGGCCACCGTGATGGGGCCGGGATACTCGCGTTGGGAACCGTCGGGAAGCGTGATCTGGATCATGAGGATGAATCGGGATGAGACATGAAAAAAGCGCGGATCAGGCCGCGCTTTTCGGGGGAGAAGGCACCGGGGACTCCGGCGCTTCTGGCATGCGCGAACTAGCGCCCCAAGGGGCGGCGGAAACCTGCCGGTGTAGTTCGCGGTGTCATAACCAGGATGCCTTTCTCGCTCTTGTGATTCGGTAAGCCATCGATTCTAGCCGTTTGCCCCACCCTGCGCGCCCATGAGGAAACCCAGGCCATTGCAGCGCGGGCACTGGGTGATGACGGTCTGTTTCTCGACCTCGAAGTTCTCGTTGATGTTCTCGCTTTCGATGCGCAGCTCGCCTGTCCCCTGACAGTCCGGGCATGGCTGGCGGCTGAAAGCTACGGTTCCCTCGCTCATGGCGTCTCCTTCGGTACTGCCGGAAATGCAGGCCACCCCCGAACTCTACGACGAATCCGGCCAACAAAAAAGCCCGCCGGCCGAGCCGACGGGCTTTTTGACCACAGTGGCCCGGGGATCAGGCCGCCTTCTTGCCGTCGAAGAACTGCTCGTCCTCGGTGGAGCCGTGCAGTGCGGTGGTCGACGACTGGCCGCCCTGGATGGTCTGGGTCACGGCGTCGAAGTAGCCGGTGCCGACCTCGCGCTGATGCTTCACGGCGGTGAAGCCCTTCTCGGCGGCGGCGAACTCGGCCTCCTGCAGTTCCACGAAGGCGCTCATGTTGTTGCGCGCATAGCCGTAGGCCAGGTTGAACATCGAGTAGTTCAGGCTGTGGAAGCCGGCCAGCGTGATGAACTGGAACTTGTAGCCCATCGCGCCGAGTTCCTTCTGGAACTTGGCGATCGTGGAGTCGTCCAGGTTCTTCTTCCAGTTGAAGCTCGGCGAGCAGTTGTAGGCCAGCATCTTGCCCGGATGCTTGGCATGCACGGCTTCGGCGAACTTCTTGGCAAAGGCCAGGTCGGGCTTGCCGGTTTCACACCACACCAGGTCGGCATACTCGGCATAGGCAATGGCACGGCTGATGGACTGTTCCAGGCCGTTGCGCACGCGGAAGAAGCCCTCCATGGTGCGCTCACCGGTGCAGAAAGGCTTGTCGTTGTCATCGATGTCGCTGGTCAGCAGGTCGGCGGCTTCGGCGTCGGTGCGGGCGATCACCAGGGTGGGCGTGCCCATCACGTCGGCTGCAAGGCGCGCGGCATTGAGCTTCTCGCAGGCCTCACGAGTCGGCACCAGCACCTTGCCGCCCATGTGACCGCACTTCTTCACGCTGGCCAGCTGATCTTCGAAGTGCACGCCGGAGGCGCCGGCGTCGATCATCGCCTTCATGAGCTCGAACGCATTGAGCACGCCACCGAAGCCGGCTTCGGCATCGGCCACGATCGGCGCGAAGTAGTCGATGTCGTTCTTGCCTTCGCTCCACTGGATCTGGTCGGCGCGCTGGAAGGTTGCGTTGATGCGCTTGACGACCTTCGGCACCGAATCCACCGAGTACAGCGACTGGTCGGGGTACATCTCGCCGTTGCTGTTGGCGTCACCTGCGACCTGCCAGCCCGACAGATAGATGGCTTTGAGACCGGCCTTGACCTGCTGCATGGCCTGGTTGCCCGTCAGCGCGCCCAGGGTGTTCACGAAGGGCTCGGTGTTCAGCAGGGTCCACAGCTTCTCGGAGCCGCGCTTGGCCAGGGTGTGCTCGATCTGGACCGAGCCGCGCAGGCGCACGACGTCGGCGGCGGTGTAGCCGCGCTTGATGCCTTTCCAGCGCGGGTTCTCGGCCCAGTCCTTCTCGAGGGCGGCAATTTGCTGTTCGCGGGTCAGTGTCGTCATGGTTCACTCCAAGGTTGGTTGATCGGTGGCTGGCTGCGTGTGCGGTCCGTCTGCCTTGGAATGAACTTTAAGTCTTCTACAAGACTTTGCAAAGATCTTATGTCTTATATAAGAGATAAATTTTTTCTTTTCGATTCAACAACTTATCAGACTCATTCCTCAATGCAAAATTTCATCTCTCGTATTGAGAAAAAATCTTGCGGTGCAGCATGCATGTATCCCACAATGCAAAACACTCGTGTCGTATCTGAAATCAGCGCCGTTGCACCCAGTCGCCCGATGTGATCACGGGCCGGCCCACGGTACGTGACGCATCGATCTCGTACACGATGCAGTCGATGGGCACGCCATCCACCTGCACCGGCAGCACGCGCTTGGCATATTCCCCGGTGGGCACGGGCCAGACTTCCTCGATCTCGTCGAGCCGGCGCTCCAGTTGGGGCGTGATGGCATAGACCTCACCGACCACCTCGCCAGACACCCTGCCGTCATGGCCAGCGCCGAGCCGCAGGCCCGGATACCAGCTCACTTCGTAGAGGACGCCGGCCACCCGCCCCATGCCCACGAAGCGCGGCGCAGGCGCAAGCCGCGTGATGTCATTGCGTTCGCCCAGGCGCAAGGTGCCGTAGACGAAGACGTGCGGTGCGGAAGGATCGGGCATGATGCGTGGCGTCGAATCGGATCTGAATGCCCTAGTCTAGTGACTCCCTCCCCCGCGTCCCCTTCGCCCATGTCCCCGTTGCCCGCGCCCTCGCGCTTCATGGCCTGTGCCTGCCTTGCACTGAGCATGGCGCTGGTGGGCAGCTATGTGGCCCTGTCCAAGCCGCTGGTGGCGGTGCTGCCCGTCTTTCTGCTGGCCTGGCTGCGCTTTGGCATCGGGGGCCTGGCCATGGTGCACTGGCTGCGCAAGCCGCCCGATGAGGCGCCCATGACCGCCCAGACGCGGCGTCTGGTGTTCCTCGAATCCTTCCTCGGCAACTTCCTGTTTTCGGTCTGCATGCTCTATGGCGTGAGCATGACCAGCGCGGTCTCGGCCGGCGTCATCATGGCGTCGATCCCTGCCGTCGTGGCGGTCCTGAGCTGGGCTTTCCTGCGCGAGCGCATCGCGGTGCGAACCTGGGGCGCCGTGGCCTGTGCAGCCGCCGGCATCGGCCTGCTGGCGCTGGCGCAGCCGGGCCACCCGGGCACGGCTTCCGCCACCCGTGCTGGCACCGCCCTCTGGGGCAACCTGCTGGTGTTCGGCGCCGTCCTGTGCGAGGCCTCGTATGCCGTGATCGGCAAGAAGCTCACGGGCGCACTGGGGCCGCGGCGCATCACCTCGCTGATCAATCTGTGGGGCTTCGTGCTGGTGACGCCCATGGGCCTGTACCAGGCCTGGCAGTTCGACTTCGGCACCGTCCCGCCCGGCATCTGGGTGCTCCTCGCCTTCTATGCACTGGCGGCCAGCGTCTGGACCGTCTGGCTCTGGATGACGGGCCTGAAGACCATTCCGGCTTCACAGGGCGGCGTGTTCACCGTGATGCTGCCGGTGTCGGCGGCGCTGGTGGGCGTGCTCGTGCTCGGTGAGAGCCTGGGCGGCCTCCAGCTGCTGGCCTTCGCGATCGCGCTGGCCGGCGTGCTGCTGGCAACGCTGCCCGGGCGGCAGGACCTCAGGCCAGCGGACGGTCGCTGACCACCACGCCGTCCTCGTCGGCGTAGAGCCAGTCGCCGGGGCGCACCCAGACGCCCTGCACCTGCACCGGCACGTCGCGCTCGCCCACATTGCGCTTGACGCAGGGCAGCGGCATGGAGGCGAGCGCAAGAATGCCGACCGACTGGGTCTGCAGTTCGCCAACGTCACGCACGCAGCCGTCGATCACCACGCCCGCCCAGCCGTTCTTCGACGCGGCCTTGCCCAAGTTGCCACCCAGCAGGGCGCGCCGCAGCGAGCCGCCACCGTCGACGACCAGCACCCGGCCCTCGCCCGGCGAATCGACCGCTTCCTTGACCAGCGAGTTGTCCTCGAAGCACCGGACCGTGGCGACCTGCCCGCTGAACTTGCGGACCGCGCCGAAGTCGCGGAAGACGGGTGGAAGCACGCGGAAGGCGCCGCTCGCGTCGCTCTTGTAGGTGTCGCAGATGTCGCAGGTGACAAAGTTCGTCGTCATTTGCCGGTGACCTTTCTGATGGCTGGCTTGATGTTCTCGCGGCGTGCGGGCAGCACGGCCGCGTTCTCGCGCGGCGCGTTGAGCACGATGCAGGTGGAGGTTTCCGTGAGGATACAGAACTTCGTGACCACGGCGTCCAGATGCGGAACATCGATCACCGCGATCTCCATCACCCAGCTGTCCTCGCCGGTGACGTTCCAGGCATTGATGACCTCGGGTGTCTGCTCGATCAACCGCACGACCCGCTGGTACTCGGCGCGGCCCACCCGCACGATGGCCCGGATCCCGTAGCCCAGGCGCGCATGGTCGACCTCGGCCCGGTAACCCTTGATCACGCCGCTGAGCTCCAGCTTGCGCACCCGCTCCGTCACGGCCGGCTGGCTCAGATGCACCCGCCGGCCCAGCTCGGCCATGGTGACACGCGCATCCTTCTGAAGCTCTTCGAGGATACGGCCATCCCAGGCGTCGAATTCGGAAACTTCGGCCATCTGCAGATTTTCCCTTCAAATTCAAGGCAGCATGCTGACATGTCCTTGAATCATGCATGGAATCATCGCTCTCGGCAATCTACGATCGAATCCCATGCAGCCCCTCGACTCCACCGCAAACCCGCCCTCCGCCTCGTCCGCACGTCGCACGGCCCGCCTTCTGGTGCCTGCCCTGCTGGCCTGCTACCTGGTCTGGGGCTCGACCTATCTGGCGATCCGGCTGGCGCTTGCGAGCTTTCCGCCCTTCTTCCAGATGGGCACGCGCTTCCTCACGGCGGGCGCACTGCTGCTGGCCTGGGTCGTGCTGCGTCGCCAGCCCCTGCCGACAGCCGTCCAGTGGCGCCATGCGCTGGTGGTCGGCACGCTGATGCTGGCCGGCGGCATGGGGCTGGTGGCCGTTGCCTCGCAGCACATCGGCTCGGGCCTGATCGCCACCTTCATCGCCGTCATGCCGATGATGATGTGCGGCTGGAGCTGGCTGTTCGGCCAGCGCACCAGCCGGCGCGAGGTGGCCGGCATGGCGCTCGGCCTCGCGGGGGTCGCGCTGCTGTCGCGCGGCGCCAGTTTCTCGGCAGCGCCCGTGGGCATCGCCTGCGTGCTGGGAGCGACGCTGTGCTGGTCGCTCGGCTCGACCCTGTCGACGCACCGTCTGCCGCTGGCCTCGGGGGCGGCCGGCTTCGCAAGCGAAATGTTGTGTGGTGGCGCGGTGTTGATGCTGATTTCTCTCGCAGTGGGTGAGCAGGCGGCGTGGCCCCTGCAGCGCGAGGCCGTCGCCGCGTGGCTCTACCTCGTGGTGTTCGGATCGCTGATCGCCTTCAGCGCCTACCTGTACCTGCTGGCCCACGCCACGCCGGCGCTGGCCACGAGCTATGCCTTCGTGAACCCGCTGATTGCACTGATTCTGGGCGTCGCGCTCGCTGGCGAAACCGTCACGCCAGGCGAGTGGATCGCGTGCGCGGTGATCCTTGCGGGGGTCGCGCAGATCCTGCTGGCGGGCTCGCGGCGGGCACGCGAGTCGGCACCCTGATGCCTCGCTTCGGGTTTTCAGAGGGAAAACCGTGTGTCGCTCCCTCGAAAAAAACAACACGCCCCAATGAAAAAAGTGCTTTTTCGCTTGGAAACGCGTTTTTTCTCCAGTAGCATCCGCAGTGCCAGTGGAGAAGCAGTTCTCCAGTGGTAGTCCATCAACTTCTAGAAGGAAAATCAACCATGGCAACTGCGAAAAAAGCTCCGGCCAAAAAGGCCCCCGCGAAGAAGGCTGCACCGGCAAAGAAGGCCCCCGCCAAGAAGGCTGCACCGGCGAAGAAGGCTCCGGCCAAGAAGGCCGCTCCGGCGAAGAAGGCAGCTCCGGCCAAGAAGGCCGCTCCGGCGAAGAAGGCCCCTGCCAAGAAGGCCCCCGCCAAGAAGCGCACCCCGAACGCCGCGTTCATGAAGGCCCTGACCCCCAGCGCCGCCCTGGCCGCCGTCGTGGGCTCCAACCCCCTGCCCCGCACTGAAGTCGTCAGCAAGCTGTGGACGTACATCAAGAAGAACGGCCTGCAGGACAAGGTCAACAAGCGCATGGTCAACGCCGACGCCAAGCTGAAGGAAATCTTCGGCAAGGCCCAGGTCTCCATGTTCGAAATGGCCGGCCTGATCGGCAAGCACGTCAAGTAAGCTCTGCCTGACTGACGCCACAAGGGCCACGCAAGTGGCCCTTTTTTGTGGGCGCAAGGGCCACGCAAGTGGCCCTATTTCTTTTCGCCGAGGGCCACCCAAGTGGCCCTTTTTTGTTCTCAGACCTTGCGCGCCAGCGCCGCCTGCGTGATCGCGCCGAGGGTGCCACGCGTGGTGATCACCTCAGGGTCCAGCATGATCTCGATCAGCGTGCCCTGCGGCCGCGCCAGCGCGGCCAGCAGCTCGGGCTCGAACTGCGCCGTGGCCGTGATGCGCACGCCTGCATAGCCGTAGGCGCGCGCCAGGGCCGCGAAGTCGGGGTTGGCCAGGCCCGAGCCACTGACATGCGTCGGGTACTCGCGCTCCTGGTGCATGCGGATGGTTCCGAACATGCCGTTGTTGAGCAGCACGATGATCGTGCGCGCGCCATGCTGAACCGCTGTGGCGAGTTCCTGCCCGTTCATGAGGAAGTCGCCGTCGCCGGCGATGGTGAAGGCCAGCCGCCCCGTCGCGATGGCCGCACCGATCCCCGCCGGCACGCCGTAGCCCATTGCACCGACCGTTGGCGCCGCCTGCGTCTTGAGGCCGCGCGAAAGCCCGTAGTGCCGATAGAAGCGGTGCACCCAGCTCGCGAAGTTGCCTGCGCCGTTCGTCAGCACTGCGTCGGCCGGCAGGTGCTTCTGCAGCAGCCCCACGATGGCCGGCATGTCGACGTCGCCAGGCAGCGTCTGCGGCTCCAGATTCGCCAGATAGTCCGCATGGCAGTCGCGCGTCCAGCTCTCCCAGGGCACCGACACCGGTGCCGTCAGCACCTCCAGCGATCGGGCGGCCGCGTTCATGGTGGCGTTGATGGCCAGGTCCGCCTGGTAGACGCGATGGAGCTCTTCCGCGCCCGCGTGGATGTGCACCAGCTTCTGGCGAGGACGCGGCGCTTCCAGCAGCGTGTAGCCGCCCGTCGTCATCTCGCCCAGGCGCGGCCCGATGGCGATGATCAGGTCGCTGTCCTTCACGCGCGCCGCGAGCCGGGGATTGATGCCGATGCCCACGTCGCCGGCGTACAGCGGGTGATGGTTGTCAAAGGTGTCCTGGAAGCGGAACGCATTGGTCACCGGCAGCTTCCAGTTCTCGGCGAACCGCTCGAGGGCCTGCGCCGACTGCGGGGTCCAGCCGCCGCCGCCGGCAATCACGATCGGCCGCGCTGACGCCAGCAGCATCTCGCGCAGCCGCCGCAGCGAGCCCGGATCGCTCCAGGCCTCGACCGGCTCCACCCGCGCAAGCGGCGCGACGTCGACCTCCTGCACCAGCATGTCCTCCGGCAGCACCAGCACGACCGGGCCGGGCCGCCCGTTCAGCGCGGTGGCAAAGGCCCGCGCCACGTACTCGGGAACGCGCCGTGCATCGTCGATGCGCTCCACGCGCTTGGCCAGGGGGCCGAAGAAGCTGAAGTAGTCGACCTCCTGAAAGGCCTCGCGGTCGCGCATGTCGGAGGCCACGTCGCCGACGAACAGGATCATCGGCGTCGAGTCCTGGAACGCCGTGTGCACGCCGATGGAGGCATTGGTCGCTCCGGGGCCGCGCGTCACGAAGCAGATTCCCGGCCGGCCGCTCAGCTTGCCCACGGCCTCGGCCATGAAGGCCGCGCCACCCTCCTGCCGATTGATGATGAAGCGGATGCGGTCCCGGTAGGCATGAAAGCCGTCGAGCACCGCGAGATAGCTCTCGCCGGGCACCCCGAATGCCTGTTCCACTCCCTGTGCGATGAGGCACTCGACGAGGAGGTGCCCGGCTGCCTGCTTGGTCATGCTGTGTCCGTGTCCTTGTGAAGAGGGCGGCCCCGCTTGCGTCTGCTTCCAGCGATCTCTGAAATCCGACTGCAGCGATCTGCGTCCGCAGCCGCGCCTGCAATGACCGGATTATCGGCGCGAGCGCCTGCCAGCGTGCCTCGCGCTGGCAGGCGCTCGCACCCTCCCCAGGGAAGACCCGGTGACAATGGAGAGGAAACAGGCTTTAATTCACCATACGGTTAGTAAAACTCCATGCCCACCGCCAAATCCCCTTCTGCCGAACCCCGCTCCCGCGATGCCGACCGGTCGCAGCTGGCCATCCTCGTGGCGGCGCGCGACGAGTTTGCGCAGCATGGCCTGGGCGGCGCGCGCGTGGACCGGATCGCCGAGCGCGCCGACGTCAACAAGCGGCTCATCTACTACTACTTCGGCAGCAAGGACGACCTGTTCCTTGCCGTGCTGGAGAACACCTACGCGGACATCCGCGACGCCGAAAAGCGCCTGCACCTGACCGACCTGACGCCGGTCGAAGGCGTGCGCCGGCTCACCGAGTTCACCTGGAACTACTACATCGACCACCCCGAGTTCATCACCCTGCTCAACAGCGCCAACCTGCACCAGGCGCGGCATCTGAACAAGTCCGAGCGGGTGCGCGAGATGAACTCGCCGCTGATCCAGACGCTCGGCGAGATCCTCGCGCGCGGCCAGGCCGAGGGCATCTTCCGGGGCGGCATCGACCCGGTGCAGCTGTACATCTCGATCGCGGGCCTGGCCTATTTCTACCTGTCCAACAACCACACGCTGTCGGCCATCTTCGGCCGCGACCTGATGCTGCCCAAGGCCCTCAACGAGCGGCTTTCGCACATGACGGACGTCATCCTCGGGTATGTCCTGAGAAGCTGAGCCGCAGGACGCGGCTGCGGGCGATTGCAATTCGGCCAACGAGCGGCCATAATTCACTCAATAGTTAATTGATAACAGCCCGACAACAGTCCTGCGCGTGACCGCGTGCTTCGTGGCCGCGCCAGTCCACTACCTGTATCTGGAGACAATTTCATGGCTTTCTCTCGCCGCGTCACGCTGGCCGCTGCCGCCTGTCTGGCCGCAACCCTCCCCTTCACCGCCGCAGCGCAGGGCGCCTGGCCCAGCAAGCCGATCCGCGTGATCGTGCCCTTTGCCGCCGGCAGCACAACCGACATCATTGCCCGGGCCATCGCCGACAAGATGGGCCAGAGCCTGGGCCAGACCCTGGTGATCGACAACCGCGGCGGCGCCAGCGGCACCATCGGCCAGGCCGCCGTGGCGGCCGCCGCTCCCGACGGCTACACGATCATGATCCACTCCTCGTCGCACACCGTCAGCCCCTCGACCTTTGCCAAGCTGCCGTTCGACACCGAGAAGGACTTCGCCGGCGTGACGCCGATCTCCACCACGCCCAACGTGCTGGTGATCTCGCCGTCCAAGAACCTCAAGACCCTGCAGGAGCTGCTGGCCGCCGCGCGCGCCAAGCCGGGCAGCATGAATTTCGCCTCCGCCGGCCAGGGCAGCGCCACCCACCTCAATGCCGAGAAGTTCAAGCTCGCGGCGAAGATCGACGCGACCAACGTGCCGTTCAAGGGCTCGGCCGAGGCCGTGACCGAGGTGATGTCGGGCCGCGTCGACTACTATTTCTCGCCGATCGCGCCGGTCATCGGCCAGATCCGCAACGGCCAGCTGCTGCCGCTGGCGGTGGGCTCGCCGCGCCGCGCCAGTGCGCTGCCCAATGTGCCGACCACTGCCGAAGCCGGTGTGCCCGGCTCCGAGTTCAACTTCTGGATCGGCATGATGGCGCCGGCCAAGACGCCGCGCGACATCGTCAACCGGCTGCATGACGAAGTGATCAAGGCCCTGGCCACGCCGGAAGTCAAGGAACGTTTCGCCACGCTGGGCGCCGACGCCTGGACGCTCAAGCCCGAGCAGTTCGACGCCTACATCCGCGACGAGACCAAGAGCAACGCCGCGCTGGTCAAGGCCGCCGGCCTGGAAGTGCAGAAGTAACCACAGGAAGAACCGACGATGTCCACCCAACGACTTGGAATCATCATGCACGGCGTCACCGGACGCATGGGCATGAACCAGCACCTGATCCGCTCCATCCTGGCCATCCGCAGCCAGGGCGGCGTGACGCTCTCCAATGGCGACAAGGTCATGCCCGACCCGATCCTGATCGGGCGCAACGCCGAGAAGATGGAGGCGCTGGCCAAGGCGCATGGCGTGGCGCGCTGGGGCACCGACCTGGACGCGGCCCTGGCCAATCCCGACGACACGGTCTTCTTCGACGCCGGCACCACCCAGATGCGGCCGACGCTGCTGGCCAAGGCGATCCGCGCCGGCAAGCACGTCTACTGCGAGAAGCCCATTGCCACCAACCTCAACGAGGCGGTAGAGATCGCGCGCCTGGCCGAGGAAGCGTCGAAGAAGAGCGGCATCAAGCACGGCGCGGTGCAGGACAAGCTGTTCCTGCCCGGCCTGCGCAAGCTCGACATGCTGAGGCGCGCCGGCTTCTTCGGCCGCATGCTCAGCGTGCGCCTGGAGTTCGGCTACTGGGTGTTCGAGGGCGACCTGCAGCCCATCCAGCGCCCGAGCTGGAACTACCGCAAGGAAGACGGCGGCGGCATGATCCTCGACATGATGTGCCACTGGCGCTACGTGCTCGACAACCTGTTCGGCGAGGTCAAGTCGGTCACCTGCATCGGCACCACCCACATCCCGCAGCGCTGGGACGAAGCCGGCAAACCCTACGAATGCACGGCCGACGACGCCGCCTATGCCACGGCCGAACTGATCGGCCATGGCGGCGAGCCGGTGATTGCCCAACTGAACATGTCGTGGGCCACCCGCGTGCGGCGCGACGATCTGGTGACCTTCCACGTCGACGGCACGCACGGCTCGGCCGTCGCCGGCCTGTCGGACTGCCGCGCGCAAAGCCGCGTCGCCACGCCCCGCCCGGTGTGGAACCCCGACCAGAAGCAGATGATGAACTTCTTCGACCAATGGCAGGAAGTGCCGGACACGCAGGTCTACGACAACGGCTTCAAGATCCAGTGGGAGCATTTCATCCGCCACGTGGTGGAAGACGCGCCGTACAAGTGGACGCTGCCCGAAGGCGCCAAGGGCGTGCAGCTGGTCGAAGCCGCGCTCGACAGCTGGAAGCAGCGCCGCTGGGTCGACGTGCCCGCGCTCACGATCTGAGCCGGACGGCCTGCCCCCTTCGTCACACCTCGCCTCAACCCGACCGAGCCATGAACCCACCACCGGCCACGATCGGCATTCTCGGCCTCGGCCTGGTCGGCCAGGCGCTGGCCGCGCGGCTGAAAGCCTGCGGCCATACGGTGGCAGGAGCCGATCCGGCGCCCGCCGCGCGGGCGGCCGCCCAGGTGCTTGGCGTGCAGCTCGTGGACGATGCCGCAGCGCTGGCCGCGCAATGCCAGGCCGTGGTGGTCTGCGTGCTCGACGATGCCATGCTGCTGGATTGCGCAGCCGCGCTGGCCAGCGGCTCCGGTGCGCTGGAAGTGGTCGTCAGTTGCGTGACGGCGAGTGTGCAGGCCACGGCCGACGCCGCCGCCCGGCTGCACCGCCGTGGCGTCGCCTTTGCCGACATGCCGCTCTTGGGCTCCAGCCGCCAGATCGCACAGGGCGAGGCGCTCGGCCTGCTGGGCGCAGGCGAGCGCGTGCGCGAGCGCTGGGGCAGCCTGCTGCTGGACCTGTGCCCGCGCCACCGCCATGTGGGTGGCGAGGGCCATGGCGTGCGCGCCAAGCTGGCCTGCAACCTCGTGCTCGGACTCAACCGCGCCGCACTTGCCGAAGGCCTGGCGCTCGCGACGGGCCTGGGCCTTGACGGCGCGCAGTTCCTCGACCTGCTGCGGGAGTCGCCGGCCTACTCGCGTGCGGTGGACGTGGCGGGCACCCGCATGGTGGCACGCGACTTCACCCCAGCCTCGCGCATCCGCCAGCACCGCAAGGACCTGACCCTCATCATCGGGCAGGGCGAGCAGGCGGGGCTGGACCTCAGCCTCACGCGCGCCCACGCGGCGCTGCTCGACCGCGCCATCGAACTCGGCCTGGGCGACCTCGACAACGTCGCCGTGATCGACGCCATCCTGCCACGGGCCGGCGCGCCCTCCTCCGGCGCATCGTCTTCAGCGGCACCCTCCTCTGCCGTGCCCGGGCTGGCACAGCCAGCCGCCTCCTCCACCCCTTCTTCCTCCGGACGCTCCACATGACGCTCTCGCTCCAACTGCCCGACGCCTCGGGCCGCCTGGCCGCCTACACCCTGCGCGGCACCACCCCCGTGAAGCCGGCCGCCGGCGTCAGGTTCAACCGCATCGCCTACTCGGCGGCCCATGTCGTGGCCGACCCGCTGGCCCGGATCGACCCCTGGCTCGACTGCGCCGTCGACTGGGACGCCACCATCGCCTACCGCCGCCACCTGTGGTCGCTCGGCCTGGGCGTGGCCGAGGCCATGGACACGGCGCAGCGCGGCATGGGCCTGGACTGGCCGACCTCGCTGGAACTCATCCACCGCTCCATCGACGCCTCGCGCGACGTGCCGGGCGCCTTCCTCGCCTCGGGCTGCGGCACCGACCATCTCGCACTGGACGCGGTGCGCACGGTGGACGAAGTCATCCGTGGCTACGAAGAACAGATGGAAGCCATCGAGAAGCTCGGCGGCAAGCTCATCGTGATGGCCAGCCGTGCGCTGGCCCGCGTGGCCGCGAGCCCGGCCGACTACGAACGGGTGTACGACCGCATCCTGAGCCAGGCGCGCCAGCCGGTGGTGCTGCACTGGCTCGGCGACATGTTCGACCCGGCACTCAAGGGCTACTGGGGCAGCGCCGACGCCGACGCCGCCATGGACACGGCACTGGGCATCATTGCGGCGCATGCCGGCAAGGTCGACGGCATCAAGATCTCGCTGCTCGACAAGGACAAGGAAATCGCCATGCGCCGTCGGCTGCCGGCCGGCGTTCGCATGTACACGGGCGACGACTTCAACTACGCCGAACTGATCGCCGGCGACGGCGCGGGCAGTGAACCCACGCACGGCAAGAGCGACGCGCTGCTGGGCATCTTCGACGCCATCGCGCCTGCGGCCAGCGCCGCGCTGGGCGAACTCGCCCAGGGCAACACCGAGAAGTTCCACGCCATCCTCGGCCCCACGGTCCCGCTGTCGCGCCATATCTTCGCGGCGCCGACGCGCTTCTACAAGACCGGCGTGGTCTTCATGGCCTGGCTCAACGGCCACCAGAAGCACTTCAGCATGGTCGGCGGCCAGCAGAGCACGCGTTCGCTGCAGCACCTGGCCGAGCTGTTCCGGCTGGCCGATGCGGCCAACCTGCTCGAGCAGCCCGAGCTGGCCGTGCGGCGCATGAAGACGCTGCTCGCGCTGCACGGCGTCGAGTGAGCGCCCGTTTGATTCCGTCCCAAAGCCCATCCACCAGGAGACATCGCATGAACACCCGCTTCTTCCTCAAGGCCTGTGTCGCCGCCGGCCTCGCTGCCCTCTCGATCGGCGCCATGGCCCAGGCCTGGCCGGCCCGTCCCGTGCGGGTGATCATCCCGTTCCCGCCGGGCGGCACGCTCGACGCCGTGGGCCGGCAGCTTGCGCAGAAGCTCAGCGAGCAGCTGGGCCAGCCCTTCGTGGTGGAGAACCGTGCGGGCGGCAACGGCATCATCGGCGCCGACGTGGTGGCCAAGTCGCCGGCCGACGGCTACACGCTGCTGTTCAACGCCTCGACCTTCACCTCCGCGCCGATGACGATGAAGTCCACGCCCTATGGCGTGGTCAAGGACTTCACGCCGATCGCGCTCGTGGCCAAGGCGCCGCTGTCGGTCGCCATCAACAAGAACCTTCCTGTCACCGACATCAAGTCGCTGATCGCCTATGCCAAGGCCAACCCCGGCAAGATGACCTTTGCCGTGGGCTCGGTCGGCTCGGGCGGCCACATGGCCACCGAACTGCTCAAGCGTTCGAGCAACATCGAGTACACCATCGTCCCCTACAAGGGCACGGCGCCGGCCTTCCAGGACCTGATCGGCGGGCAGATCGACGGCTTCATCGACCCGATCCTCGGCTCGCTCCAGTACCACAAGAGCGGCATGCTGCGCGTGGTGGCCGTCACCGGCGACAAGCGCGCCCCCAACCTGCCCGACGTGCCGACCGTGGCCGAGACCATCCCGGGCTATGAGTTCTACAGCTGGTATGGCCTGTGGGCGCCCGCCAAGCTGCCCGCCGACATCACCACACGGCTCAATGCCGAGACCAACAAGGCGCTGGCCGGCGAGATGCGCGACAAGCTGGTGCAGCAGGGCCTGGTGATCACCCCCGGCTCTCCGGAGGACTTTGCGAAGTTCCAGAGTGCCGACATGGTCCGCTCGCAGAAGATCATCACCGAAGGCAACATCCGCGTCGAGTGAGCGGGCCTGCCATGACCGCTGCGCGCCCTGCCGTCGCCCATGCTCTCGTGACGGGCACCAGCTCGGGGATCGGGATGGCCATCGCCACGTCGCTGCTGGACGCCGGCTGGCGCGTCAGCGGCCTGGACGTGGCGCCCGCGCGCCTGCGCCATGCGGCCTTTGCAGCGGTGACGGTGGACCTGTGTGACGGCGTGGCGACCGAGGCCGCTGCGCGCGCCGCCGGCCCGGTGGACGCGCTGGTTCACGCTGCCGGCGTGCTGCGCGTCGGCCGGCTCGGCGCGCTGGTGCCCGCCGATGGTCAGCTCATGTGGCAGCTGCACGTGGCAGCCCTCAGCCGCCTGGCCGACGTGCTCGTGCCTGCCATGGCGCAAGCCGGCCACGGCCGCGTGGTGATCGTCGGCAGCCGCGTCGCGCGCGGCATGGCCGGGCGCAGCCAGTACGCAGCCAGCAAGGCCGCGCTGGTGGCGCTGGCGCGCTCCTGGGCAGCCGAGGTGGTGAGCCAGGGCGTGACCGTCAATGTGGTCTCGCCTGCCGCGACGCAGACTGCCATGCTCGACGACCCGGCCCGTCAGGCGGCCAGCCCCAGGCTGCCGCCGCTCGGGCGCCTGATCCAGCCGGAGGAGATCGCCAGCCTCGTCGGCTATCTGCTGTCTCCGGCCGCAGCAGCGATCACCGGACAGGACATCCAGATCTGCGGCGGCGCATCGCTCGGCACCTGACCCTGCCTGCTGCCACCCTGCCCTGCCGCCGCCCTTCCTTCCGGCCATCGCCCTCTTGCCCCGTCCACCACTTTTCCAGGACTGCTCCGTCATGACCCGTGATTTCTCCCAGGACCACCGCTGGCTCTCCATCAACACCGCCACCGTGCGCAAGAGCCAGGGTGTGGACCTGCCGCTCGACCGGATCATCGGTGCCTGCGTCGAGCGCGGGATCCGTGCCATCTCGCCCTGGCGCGACCAGGTCGCCGCCGTGGGCCTGCCGGCCGTCTCGCGGCTGGTCAGGGAGCATGGTCTGGCGCTGTCGGGCTACTGCCGCGGCGGCATGTTCCCGGCCACCGACGCCGCCGGCCTGCAGGCCGCGCACGACGACAATCGCCGCGCGGTGGACGAGGCCTGCGAACTCGGCGCCACCTGCCTCGTGCTGGTGGTCGGCGGCCTGCCGGGCGCGCTGGCCGGCCAGGCCGCGCACAAGGACATCGCCCTGTCGCGCTCGCAGGTCCGTGACGGCATCGGCCAGCTGCTCGATCACGCGCGCGCCAGCCGCATGCCGCTGGCCATCGAGCCGCTGCACCCGATGTATGCCGCCGACCGCGCCTGCGTGAACACGATGGAGCAGGCACTCGACCTGTGCGACGCGCTCGATCCCTCGCGCACGGGCGCACTGGGCGTGGCGCTCGACGTCTATCACACCTGGTGGGACCCGAAGCTGGAGCAGCAGATCGCCCGCGCCGGGCAAGACCGCCTGCTGGCCTTCCACGTCTGCGACTGGCTCACGCCGACCACCGACCTGCTCAACGACCGGGGCATGATGGGCGACGGCGTGATCGACATCCCGAAGATCCGGGGCTGGGTCGAAGCGCAGGGCTTCGCCGGCTACAGCGAGGTCGAGATCTTCTCCACCGGCAACTGGTGGCGCAAGGATGCCGCTGAGACACTCGACACCTGCATTGCACGCCACCGCAGCGCGGTCTGAGGGCTGCGGCGGCGCCAGCGGCGTCTGAGGCGCGGTGCCTCCAACGCCACGAGAGTCGCCGCCCGTGGCTCAGGCGGGCACCAGCGCCGTGCGGCGCGTCCGGCGCACGCGGAAGGCGCTGGCGATCAGCACCGCCTGAGTGATGGCCAGTCCGATGAAGACGCCGGCATACTGGTGGTGGTCCATCAGCGTGCCGAACACCAGCGGCGCGGCCGCCTGCCCGATGTCGAGCCCCGCGTAGACCACGCCATAGACACGGCCGGTGGCGTTGTCGGGCGTGGACTTCTTGACCAGCATGTCGCGCGAGGGGCCGGCCACGCCCGAGGCGAAGCCCATCACGCCGAAGACGATGGGCACGAGCACCGAGGGCACGCCGGCCAGGCCCAGCGTCAGCGCGAACACCGCCGCAATGCCGAAGCCCACCGCCACGATGCGCTCGCAACGCGACGGATCGGCCGCCAGAAAGCCGCCCAGCACCATGCCACCTGCGCTTCCGACCATGTAGATCGTCAGGCACAGGGCTGCCATGGCCAGCGGCACGCCATGCAACTGGCGCGCGGCCTCGGGTGCGAACGCCTGGACGACGCTGATCACGATCGCGTAGAAAAAGAAGAACGCGAAGCACATCCACACCGCAGGGATGCGAAGAAAGTCGAAGCTGCCCTCGACGGCGGCCGAGCTTGCACCCGGTCGCGCAGCCGGCGCCGCAGCGGCTGCGGGCAGCGCCAGCGCATCACGGCGCACCCACAGCAGCAGCAGCACGGCGAAGATCAGCGCGCCCGCGCTCGCCAGCGCCACGCGCCATGACGAGGCAATCGCGATCGGCACCAGCATGGCCGGTGCCAGGCCCCAGCCGAGGCTGCCGGTGATGCCATGAACGCTGTAGGCATGGCCCAGCCGGGGCTGGCTGACCTTGCGGTTGAGCAGCGTGTAGTCGACGGGATGGAACACGCCATTGCCCACGCCCGCGAGGGCGGCAAAGGCCACCATCATCCAGTAGCCGGTGCTCGCGGCAAAGCCGAAGGCGGCAAGGCCCAGCAAGCCGAGCCCGCCGAACAGCACGGGACGGGGCCCGAAACGGTCGACCACGAAACCCGACAGCGCCTGCGTCGCGCAGGACACCACGAAGAACACCGTCATGATGAAGCCCAGCTCCGCATAGCCGACGCTGAATGCGTCCTTGAGCCACGGGAACAGCGGCGCCAGAAGCAGCTGGCTGTAGTGGCTGATGCCGTGCGCCAGACCCACGAGGCCGATGACGGTGGCGTCCTGCCGCAGACTCACGGGCGCCGGCATGGGGTGGAGGGTGCTTGTCGAACTCATGGCGCGTATCGTAGTATCGTGCACGGATGCTGAAATGCGACATAACGCCAGCTTTCAGCGAATTCCGGACAAACAGGAATCTGCCCGCAAAGAGGCGCAGGATGCTGCATTGCACCATCCGCTGCCTCCCCTTCCTTCAACCCCTTCCTTCAACTGCCTCCTGTTTCGCCATGCCCCGACAGACCCGCATCCGGCTCACGCCCGTCGGCGACACCGACCCCTTTCGTCCGAGCCGGCAGCGGCCGGTCCGGGTGCGTGCGCGCTCCATGCCGGCCGACACGCATTTCGAGCCACACAGCCACGCCTGGTCACAGGTGGCGTACTGCGCCACGGGCATCGTGCAGGTGACGGCGGCCACGCCGGACGAGGTCACCTACATCGTGCCGCCGTCGCGCGCCGTGTGGATTGCGCCCGGCGCACGCCATGCGATCCATGTGCTCGAGGCAGCGGAGTTCCGCACGCTGTACATCCACGCGAGCGCCACGCCGGCGGGCTGGGACGGCTGCCGCATGCTGGTGGTGTCGCCGCTGCTGCGCGAACTGGTGCAGGCGCTCGACACGCCCCTGCCGGCGCGGCGCGAGGCCCTGCTTGCGGCGCTGGTCCTCGACGAGCTGGCATGCGCCGACGTCCAGGCGCTCGGCGTTCCGCTGCCCCATCCGCACAACGGCGACAAGCGCCTGCGCGCGCTGTGCGAAGCGGTGCTGCGCGCGCCTTCGGAGCGTGCGACGCTGGGCGAATGGGCCGCCGACATCGGCGCGAGCGAGCGCACGGTGGCGCGGCTGTTCCGCGAGGAACTGGGGCTGAGCTACCAGCAATGGCGCCAGCAGGCGGTGCTCGCCCACGCGCTGCCGCTGCTGGCACGCGGCACGCCGGTGAGCCAGGTGGCCGCCGCGAGCGGCTATGCCAGCGACAGCGCTTTCACCGCCATGTTCAAGAGCGCGATGGGCCAGCCGCCGCGCCATTTCCAGAATCGAACTGCATGAACCCGCTTGCCCCACCCTGGGTGCGCCGCGCCGTGAAAACGCTGACGGCGGGCCTCGCGATGCTGGCGATCAGTACCGCACATTCGCAACCGGCCGCCGAGATCGGGCCCGCACTCAATGCCGCCCGCACCCTCGGCTGCGGGGGCCGGCCCGGCGTCGCGCAAGCCCTGGCCGTCGAGCCCCGGCTGAGCGAAGCCGCCCGGCAACTGGCTGACGGCCTGAATCTTCAGGAGGCCTTGAGTCGCGCGGGCTACCGCGCCACGCGCGCGAGCCAGCTCTGGCTCGGCGGGCCCCAAGGCGCCCGCGCGATCACCGACGCCGTCGCGACCAACAACTGCGCGGCACTGACCGACCCGGCCTTGAGCCAGATGGGCATCCACCAGCGGGGCCGCGACACGTGGATCCTGCTGGCCGCGCCGTTCGCGCCCGTCGCCCCGGCGCAGGCAGGCGACGTGGCGGCCCGCGTGCTGCAGCGCGTGAACGCCGCAAGGGCCCAGGCACGCCAGTGCGGCGACCGCAGCTTCGCGGCGGCAGGCCCCGTGGTCCTCAACGACAGGCTGTCGGCCGTGGCCCAGGGCCATGCGGCGGACATGGCGGCGCACAGCTACTTCGCGCATCAGGGGCGTGATGGAAGCTCGCCAAGCGAGCGGGCCACCCGTGGAGGCTACGTCTGGCGCGCCGTGGGCGAGAACATCGCCGCCGGGCAGCAGGCGCCCGACGCCGCCGTGGACGGCTGGCTGCGCAGCCCGCCGCACTGCGCCAACCTGATGGGCCCGCAGTACACAGAAATGGGCATTGCCTTCGCCGTCCAGCCCGCGAGCGAGGCCGGCATCTACTGGGTGCAGATGTTCGGAACGCCCCGATGAACTGGCGTCTGCATATCGGGGAAGAAGCCACCACGTTGGCCCGCACCGGCGGCCCGGAGCGCTTCACGCTGCCCCTGGGCTCGGCCCGGACCGCGCGCGCTCATTTCCGGTCCGCGCCGCCGTCGGCGGCCGACCTGGAAGCTGCGATCGAAGCGGTTGAGGACATCGTCATGCCGCTGCACCCGAGGATGACACCGGGCTCGCGCCTCGCGTCGGACGATGCGGCACTGTTCTCCACATTGTTCGCGCTGGCACGCGGCACCCGCCCCGAGGCGGACCGGTGGGTCGCCCTCGGCGTCGACGACGTGGAGCGCGTGTTCAACCGCCTGGCCGACGTGGCGACCGGCCAGCCTGTCGCGAGTGCCGGACTGCCGCAGGACAGCGGCTTCGCCGCCAGCCTGCTCATCCTGCGCGAGCTCATGCACCACCTGAAGTTCGACACCCTCTCATGGCATTCATCTCCCCTGGAACAAGGACCCCCATGATCTCCCTCAAGAGCAAATACATCGCGGTAACTGCCGCGGCGGCGGCCGCGCTGCTGCTGGCCTGCGGCGCCCGCAGCGAGCAGATCGGCGAAGTCGACACCGTCTTCATCCTGTTCGGCGCCAATCACAAGATCGTGGTCGAAGCCTATGACGACCCCAAGGTTGCCGGCGTGACCTGCTACGTATCGCGCGCCAAGACGGGCGGCATCAAGGGCGCCTTCGGTCTGGCCGAGGACAAGGCAGAGGCTTCGATCGCCTGCCGGCAGACCGGTCCGATCAGTTTCAAGTCGGACCGGATGGACAAGCAGGAGGAAATGTTCAACGAACGAATCTCGCTGGTCTTCAAGAAACTGCGCGTGATCCGCATGCTCGACCGCCAGCGCAACACGCTCGTGTACCTGACCTACTCCGACCGGGTGATCGAGGGCTCGCCCCAGAACGCAGTGACGGCTGTGGCGCTGCCGCCCGGCGTGAGCCTGCCGGCTCGCTGAGCATGGGGCGATCGGCCCGGCCGGACGCTTTTTTTGCGCCTTCCTGTCGATCCGGGACATCGCCGTTCGTCGTGCAGGCAGTGTCCACCCAACCCAGGAGGTTTCGCATGTCTGTTTACGTCGACGGCTTCATCGTGGCCGTGCCCCGGAAGAATCTCGACGCCTACCGGCGACTGGCGCGCAAGGCTGGCAAGGTGTGGAAGGAGCACGGCGCGCTCGCCTACGTGGAAGCTCTGGCCGACGACGTCCAGCCTGGCAAGGTGACGTCCTTTCCCCAGGCCGTCAAGCTCAGGAGCGACGAAGTCGTGGTGTTCTCGTGGATCATGTTCAAGTCGCGCCGGCACCGGGACAGCGTCAACAAGAAGGCCATGGCCGATCCGCAGCTGGCCGGCATGGACCCCAAGACGCTGCCCTTCGACGCCCAGCGCATGATCTGGGGCGGCTTCAAGAGCATCGTGCAGATGTAATTCATCGTTTCAAAAGAACGGAGCAAGACCATGAAAGTCCAGTCCTACCTCGATTTCGACGGCCGCGCCGAAGAAGCCCTGCAGTTCTACGCCCGCGCCGCTGGCGCCAAGATCGGCATGGTCATGCGCTTTCGCGACAACCCTGAGCCGCCCGGCGGCGTGCCGATGCCCAACGGCGACAAGATCCTGCACAGCGAGTTCACCATCGGCGACACGGTGCTGATGGCCAGCGACGGCCACTGCAGCGGCCAGAGCGGCTTCAAGGGCATCATGCTGGCGATCTCGGTGGCCGACGAGGCGCAGGCCCAGCAGGTGTTCGGCGGCCTGTCCGACGGCGGCCAGGTGACGATGCCGCTGTCGCGCACCTTCTTCTCGCCGAGCTTCGGCATGCTGACCGACCGCTTCGGCGTGCAGTGGATGGTGCTCGTTTCCACCCCGCCGGCCCCCTGAGAAAGGCCTTGAATGACTGAATCCTCCCCTGCCCGCCAGCGCTGGCTGGCCCTGCTGGTGCTGTGCCTGGGCGTGCTCATGATCGTGCTCGACACGACCATCGTGAACGTGGCACTGCCTTCGATCCGCGAAGACCTGCATTTCTCGGAGACCTCGCTCGTGTGGGTGGTCAACGCCTACATGCTGACCTTCGGCGGCTTTCTGCTGCTCGGCGGCCGGCTCGGCGACCTGTACGGCCACCGGCGGGTGTTCCTGGCGGGCATCGTGCTGTTCACGCTCGCGTCCCTGGCCTGCGGCGTGGCGGGCTCGCAGGCCCTGCTCGTCGCCGCGCGCGCGGTGCAGGGCCTGGGGGGTGCGGTGGTCTCGGCGGTGGCGCTGTCTCTGATCATGAACCTGTTCACCGAGCCCGGCGAGCGCGCCAAGGCCATGGGCGTGTACGGCTTCGTCTGCGCCGGCGGCGGCAGCATCGGCGTGCTGCTGGGCGGCGTGCTGACCAGCACCTTCAGCTGGCACTGGATCTTCCTGGTGAACCTGCCGATCGGCGTGGGGGTGTACTGGCTGTGCCTGAAACTGATCGCTGGCGGAACCGGACAGGCGCAGGCGGCGCCGCTGGACGTGGGCGGCGCGGTCACGGTCACGCTGGCGCTGATGCTGGCGGTCTATGGCATCGTCAATGGCAATGAGGCCGGCTGGGGTTCGCTGCAGACGCTTGGCCTGCTTGCGGCCGCGGGCGTTCTGTTCGCCAGTTTCCTGGTGATCGAATCGCGCGTGCGCCAGCCGCTGGTGCCGCTCGGCCTGTTCCGCCTGCGCAGCCTCGCGACGGCCAACGTGATCGGTGTGCTGTGGTCGGCCGCCATGTTCGCCTGGTTCTTCATCTCGGCGCTGTACCTGCAGCTCGTGCTGGGCTACTCGGCCATGCAGGTGGGCCTGGCCTTCCTGCCGGCCAACCTGATCATGGCGGCGTTCTCGCTGGGCCTGTCCGCGCGCATCGTGATGCGCTTCGGCATCCGCGGACCGCTGGCCTTCGGCCTGGGCCTGGCGGCGCTCGGCCTCGGCCTGTTTTCCCAGGCGCCGGTGGACGGCCGCTTCGCCGTGCACGTGCTGCCTGGCATGCTGCTGCTGGGCCTCGGAGCGGGCGTCGCCTTCAATCCGGTCCTGCTCGCGGCCATGAGCGAGGTGTCGCCTGCCGATTCGGGCCTGGCCTCCGGCGTGGTGAACACCTCGTTCATGATGGGCGGCGCACTGGGCCTGGCAGTCCTCGCCAGCCTCGCGGCCATGCGCACGGCCGCCCTGCACGCCGAGGGCCTGCCGGCAGCGCAGGCGCTCAACGGTGGCTACCAGGCGGCGTTCGCGGTCGGCGCCGCGTTTGCACTGTTCGCGGCGGTGCTGGGCTGGCTCTTTCTGCGGGTGGATGCACAGGCGTCACAGGGCGCCGCGCCGACGGCGCACTGAGCCGCCAGCGGATGCAGTGCGACCGCAGGCCGTGAGCAGGCACGCCCCTCAGTCGCGCAGGCGGTAAGGGTCGAGGTCCTTGCCATCGCCCAGGACCGGCCCCTGCTTGAACACGCCGCTGATGCGCATGGCCAGCGCATCATCGGCATACACCAGCCCCTGTGCGAACATGAGATTGCGCGTCTCGCGCAGCACCTGCGCCTCGCCCTGGACCCAGCATCCCAGCGGCGCGCCGGCCAGGTAGTCGATCTGAAGACTGACCGTCGGCAGGAAACGCCGTTCCTTGCCCTCTGCATCCTGGTAGAGCGCGGCGAAGGGCATCAGCATGTCGGCAAAGCTTGCGAGCATGCCGCCGTGGCAGTTCTTCATGGGATTGCAGTGCCGCTCTTCAACGCGGAAGGCCAGCTGGAACCGGCCTTCATGCAAGCGCGCGTAGAGCGGGCCGTTGGCCCGGATAAAGCCGCCGCCGACGCGGGCGACACGAAAGCCTTCCGGAACGTCCGGCGCGGCGTCTGGCTGGGAAGCGCTTGAAGTCATGCCTGCGATGCTAAGGCGATTCCGCCCCGCCGGCCGTCGACCCCGCGACAGCGCCCGCTCAGCGGGGCTCCTTGGGCTCCACGTCGGTCACGTCGGCGATCTCGCGCGCAGGGCCCGGGCGCTGAGGTGCGGTCCGGCCTGCCGAGGGGCCGGCATGCCGGTACATGCGGTCGAAGCCGCCGCGCGGATCGAAGCGCATGACGAAGGGCGAAACCGGGCGCCCGGTCAGACGCGCCCAACCCGCGCGCAGCAGCCAGAAGGCAAGCAGCACCAGCACCGCCACCAGCAGGCTGGCAGCCAGCACCAGGCCAGCCACCAGCAGGATCAGCTTCAGGACGAATCGGGCCAGGCCCGCGATGAGGTCGTTCAATGCACGGCTTTCGAAACAGGCGCCATTGTCCTCAATGCACCGTGTTCTGGAACCGGAACACCCCCGGCTCGCGTACGGGATCCACATTGACCGGAATCACGCTCTTGGGCGGGAAGCGCCCTTCGAGGATCAGCCGGGACAGCGGGTTCTCGATGCGCTGCTGGATCGCGCGCTTGAGCGGCCGGGCACCGAACACGGGGTCGAAGCCGACCTTGGCCAGCTCGGCAATGGCCGCGTCCGACACCTGCAGCTCCAGGTCCATCTTCGCCAGGCGCTGCTCCAGGATGCGCAGCTGGATCCGGGCGATCGACTCGATGTTCTTGGCATCGAGGCCGTGGAACACCACCGTCTCGTCGATCCGGTTGAGGAACTCGGGCCGGAAGTGGCTCTTGAGCTCGTCCCACACCGCGTCCTTGATCTCCAGCTGGTCGCGCCCGGTCATCGCCTGGATGATCGGCGAGCCGATGTTGCTGGTCATCACGATCACGGTGTTCTTGAAGTCCACCGTGCGGCCCTGGCCGTCGGTCAGGCGCCCGTCGTCGAGCACCTGCAGCAGCACGTTGAACACGTCGGGGTGGGCCTTTTCGACCTCGTCGAGCAGCAGCACGCTGTAGGGCTTGCGGCGCACGGCCTCGGTCAGGTAGCCGCCTTCCTCGTAGCCCACGTAGCCGGGCGGCGCGCCGATCAGGCGGGCGACCGAGTGCTTTTCCATGAACTCGCTCATGTCGACACGGATGAGGTGGTCCTCGCTGTCGAACAGGAAGCCCGCCAGCGCCTTGCACAGCTCGGTCTTGCCCACGCCCGTGGGCCCGAGGAACAGGAAGGAGCCGGTCGGCCGGTTCGGGTCCGACAGGCCCGAGCGCGAACGACGGATCGCGTTGGCCACGGCCGAGATCGCCTCGTCCTGGCCGACCACGCGCTCGTGCAGCTTGTCTTCCATGAGCAGCAGCTTGTCGCGCTCGCCCTGCATCAGCTTGGCCACCGGAATGCCGGTGGCGCGTGCCACGACTTCGGCGATCTCCTCCGCACCGACCTGGGTGCGCAGCAGGCGCGGCGCATCGGACGCGCCCTTGCGCTCCTCGGACGCCTGGGCCTCACGCAGCTGCTTTTCCAGCTCGGGCAGCTTGCCGTACTGCAGCTCGGCGACCTTGTTGAAGTCGCCCTTGCGGGTGAACTCCTCGATCTGGAAGCGCAGGCGGTCGATCTCCTCCATGATGGCGGCGGAGCCCTGGGCCTGGGCCTTCTCGGCCTTCCAGATTTCCTCGAAGTCGTTGATCTCCTTCTGGAGCTTGCCGATCTCCTCTTCGATCAGGCCAAGCCGCTTTTTCGAGGCCTCGTCCTTCTCGCGCTTGACGGCCTCGCGCTCGATCTGCAGCTGGATCAGCCGGCGGTCGAGCTTGTCCATGACCTCGGGCTTGGAGTCCATCTCGATCTTGATCTTGGACGCGGCCTCGTCGATCAGGTCGATGGCCTTGTCGGGCAGGAAGCGGTCGGTGATGTAGCGGTGGCTCAGCTCGGCAGCGGCCACGATGGCCGGGTCGGTGATCTGCACGCCATGGTGCACCTCGTACTTTTCCTGCAGGCCGCGCAGGATGGCGATGGTCGCCTCGACGCTCGGCTCGCCCACCAGGATCTTCTGGAAGCGCCGCTCCAGCGCGGCATCTTTCTCGATGTACTTGCGGTATTCGTCGAGCGTGGTCGCACCCACGCAGTGCAGCTCGCCGCGCGCCAGAGCCGGCTTGAGCATGTTGCCGGCGTCCATGGCGCCTTCGGCCTTGCCGGCACCGACCATGGTGTGCAGCTCGTCGATGAAGACGATGGTCTGGCCCTCGTCCTTGGCCAGTTCGCTCAAGACGGTCTTGAGGCGCTCTTCGAACTCGCCGCGGAACTTGGCGCCGGCCAGCAGCGCCGCCATGTCGAGCGACAGCACCCGCTTGCCCTTGAGCGAATCGGGGACTTCGCCCGCGACGATACGCTGGGCCAGGCCCTCGACGATCGCGGTCTTGCCCACGCCGGGCTCGCCGATCAGCACGGGATTGTTCTTGGTGCGGCGCTGCAGGACCTGGATCGCGCGGCGGATCTCGTCGTCGCGGCCGATCACCGGGTCGAGCTTGCCCAACCGGGCCCGCTCGGTGAGGTCGAGACAGTATTTCTTGAGGGCTTCGCGCTGGCCTTCGGCGTCGGCGCTGTTGACGTTCTGGCCGCCGCGCACAGCGTCGATGGCCGATTCGAGCGACTTGCGGGTCAGGCCATGGTCGCGCGCGAGCTTGCCAGCGTCGCCCTTGTGGTCGGCCAGCGCCAGCAGGAACAGCTCACTCGCGATGAACTGGTCGCCGCGCTTGATGGATTCCTTCTCGGCGCCCTGCAGCAGCACGCCCATGTCGCGGTCCAGCGTGACCTGTTCCTGGCCCTGTACCTGCGGCAGGCGCTTGACGGCGGCTTCCGCTGCAGTCAGCAGGCCCTGGACGTTCACGCCGGCGCGCTGCAGCAGCGCGCGAGGCCCGTCGTCCTGGCGCAGCATGGCCACCAGCACGTGGGCCGGCGCGATGTAGGCGTTGTCGGCGCCAAGAGCAAGGCTCTGGGCTTCGCCCAGTGCTTCCTGAAACTTCGTGGTGAGTTTGTCGATTCGCATCTATTTGATCTCCAGACTGAAGGGGACATGCGGCTTATCCACAGCTTTTCAAGGCCCGGCGCTGCACGGCGACGCCAGGCCGCTTGACTAGAATCAAGCGCATGAACATTCACCAGCTGTCCGTCACCTACATCCAGGAACAGGACCGCATCCTCCTGCGGATCAACTCCTCCGACGGCGAGGAACTGCGCCTGTGGCTCACCCGGCGCCTGACGCTCGGCCTGTGGCCGGTGCTCACGAAGATCGTCGCGGACCAGACCGTGCAGCAGGAGGCCGCGAAGTCGCCGGGCCTGTCGCCGGTGATCGCCGCCGACGAGGAGACGCGCAAGATGGTCGCGGAGTTCAAGAAGGAGGAGGATCTGCAGAAGGCCGACTTCAAGACGCCGTACCGCGAACAGCCGGCCGCCCTGCCGCTGGGCGCCGAGCCGCTGCTGGTGACCGAGATCAACGTGACGCCACTGCCCACAGGCCAGCTGCAACTGAGCTTTGCCGAGAAGCTGCAGGGCGTGCAGAACCCGCGCGGCTTCCAGATGGCCCTGGAGTCGCAGATGACGCACGGCCTGGTGCATCTGCTCGAGCGCGCCCTCGTCACCTCGCAGTGGAACGGCGCTCCCGCCGTGGCGGTGGCCGAGGCGCCCTCGCCGGCCGAGCCTCCGGCAGGCGACAAGCCGCGCTATCTGAACTGAACCGAAGGCCCGGGCACCCCGGACTTCAGGAACCTTTGAGCGAAGCCAGCGAGAAGCCGGCGATCTGCTGGTAGTTTTCCGAGATGCGCCGCAGCTCGTCCTGCGAGATCAGGTCGTCGATGTGGCGGAACGGCTGGCCGCCGCTGAGTTCATCCGCCTTCATGATGATGAAGTCCGGTGGCACCGAGCGGTTGGCACGCACGATGGCAGCCGTGGGCGACAGGCGCAGCGACTCGTAGGCGCGCAAGGCCTCGCGCGGGTCCGCGCCGCGCGCCGCAGCTGCGGCCAGTTCGTCCGCCAGCGTCCGCGCATCGATCAGCGCCTGCGCCGAACCATTCGAGCCACGCGGGTACATCGGGTGCGCGGCGTCGCCCAGCAGGGTCACGCGGCCAAAGGTCCACTGCGCAACCGGGTCGCGGTCCACCATCGGGTATTCGAGGATCTGGCTGGCGCCTTCGATCAGCGCCGGCACGTCGAGCCAGTCGAAGCGCCAGCCGCGGAAGATGTGGGCGAAGTCGGCGCTGCGGCCGGTGCGGTTCCAGTCGTTCATCGCCGCGTCGGGACGCTGGATCTCGGCGACCCAGTTGATCAGCTGATTGCCCTGCCCGTCGACGTTGTCGACGATCGGATAGACCACCATCTTGCCCGTCTCGATCGAGCCGATGCGCATGTAGCTGCGGCCGGTGAGGATCGGCGGCCGCACCGTCACGCCGCGCCAGGTGTTGATGCCGGCGAAGGCGACCTGCTCCTGTGGATAGAACTGGCGGCGCACGGCAGAGTTCACGCCGTCGCAGGCGATGATCACGTCGGCCGCGATCGAGGCCATCGAGCCTCCGGCCGCCGCAGCGCTGAAGTGCACCGTGGCTCCGCCCTCGCCCTGGTCGATGCGCACGCAGCGGTGGCCGACGTGGATGCGATGCGGCCCCAGGCGGCGCAGCGCCGCCTCATACAGGATGCGGTGCAGCTTGCCGCGGTGCATGCCCAGCTCCGGCAGCTCGTAGCCGGCGTGGCGGCCGCGCGGCTCGCGGTAGATGAACTGGCCCCATCGGTTGAAGAACACGCTCTCGGCGTTCTCGATGCCCTCGGCCTCCAGTTCGGCCTGCACCCCGAGCGCGGCCAGCTCGCGCATGGCATGGGGCAGCAGCGTGATGCCGACGCCCAGTTCGCGGACTTCGGGCACGGCCTCGAACACATCGCAGGCCAGGCCCCGGCGCTCCAGAGCGAGCGCGAGCGCAAGGCCACCGATGCCCCCACCGACGACGGCGATCCGCAGCGGCGCGGTCATGGCGCTCATTCCGCCGTGATCTTCTGCGACTTCACCAGCTCGGCCCAGCGCACCGCGTCCTTCTCGACCAGGCGGCGGAATTCGTCGGGCGTGCTCGAGGCCGGGTCCATGCCCTGCGTCTGGAAGGCGCGGCGCACCTCGTCGCCGGCCAGAATGTCCCTGAGTTCGCGGTTGAGCAGCGCCACCATGTCAGCCGGCGTCCCCGGCGGAGCGAAGATGCCGTACCACATGTCCACATTGACGTTGCCGGTGCGGGCTTCGGCCAGCGTGGGCACGTCGGGCAGCAGCGCATGCCGCTTGTCGCTGCCGATGCCAAGCGCCACCAGCCGGCCCGACTTGACGTGCTGCAGCGCCACGTGGATCGGAAGGAAGCCGACGTCGACCTGGCCGCCGAGCAGGTCCGTCACGGCCGGTGCCGTGCCCCGGTAGGGGATGTGGGTGAGGTACACGCCGGCCGTCTTCTTGAACAGCTCCATCGACAGATGATGCGGCGTGCCGACGCCCGGCGACGCGTAGTTGATGCGCCCGGGCGCCTTGCGCGCGGCGGCCACCAGATCGCCGGCCGTGCGAAAGCCCGTCTGCGGGCCGGCAACCAGGATCAGCTGGCCCCAGCTGGTCAAGGCCACGGGCACGAGATCCTTGACCGGATCGAAGGGCAGCTTCGGATAGAGGCTGGCGTTCATCACGAGTGTGTTCACGCTCACGAGCAGCGTCTGCCCGTTGGGCGCGGACCGCACGACCGCCTCGGTACCGATGTTGCCGGAGGCACCGGCCCGGTTGTCGACCACCACGGGGCGCCCGAGCCGCTCGGCCAGTCGGGGGCCGACCGTCCGCGCGATCAGGTCGATGCCGGTGCCGGGTGTGAACGGCACGATGAGGCGCAGCGGCGCCGGCCCTGCCGCCGCAGGAGACGCGGGCGTCTGCGCCCAGACCAGGCTGCCTGCGAGCACAGTGCCGAGAACCGCCAGGGCGCCGCGCGCGGCAAGGCGCAGGACACTCGGCTTGCAATGAATTGAAGGCATGGACTGTCTCCCGCGCAGTAGAGTTTGCATGCAAACGAGTATGAGGCGACCGCAAACAGGCACAATCCGTACCTTCCCGAACCCACCCACGCCCGTGCCTGCCAACAGCCTGAACCGACTCTACGCACGACCCGGCTTCCTGCTGCGTCGGGCCCACCAGATCTCGGCCGCCGTCTTCGAGGACGAGTGCCGCAGCGTGGGACTGACGCCGGCCCAGTTCGGCGTGCTCACGGTCCTGCGCGCGAGCCCGGGCCTCGACCAATCGAGCCTTGCGCGGGCGCTGGGCTTTGACAAGGTCACGGTGCTGCGCGTCCTGCGCGGGCTCGAGGGGCGGGGCCTCGTGCAGCGCGAGCCCTCGCCGTCGAGCCGGCGGCATCTGTCGATTTCGCTGTCGGCCGCCGGTGAGAAGCTGCTGGACGACGCACAAAAGCCTGCCGAGCAGGCCTATCACCGCCTGATGGAGCCGCTGGACGAGGCGCAGCGCACGCAGCTGCTGGACCTGCTGCAACGGCTGACGTCGAGTCTCGAAAGCAGCGCGCGGGCGTCCTTCGTCCCCCCGGACCCGAACGACGCAGGGTAAGCCGCCGCTCAGGCGTTGCTGCCTGCAATGCCCCAGCGCGCCAGGGCGGCGTCGTCGCTCACCCTTGCATCGACCCAGCGCGCGCCCTCCGGGGTGTCTTCCTTCTTCCAGAAAGGCGCCTGGGTCTTGAGATAGTCCATGAGGAATTCGCAGGCCTGGAAGCTCTCGCCCCGGTGAGCGGAGCTGACCGCCACCAGCACGATCTGGTCCAGCGGCTGCAGCAGGCCCACCCGATGGATGACGCGGACGGCATGGATGTCGAAGCGCCGATGGGCGTCATCGATCATGGCCTCGATCGCCTTCTCGGTCATGCCGGGGTAGTGTTCGAGCTCCAGGGTGCGGACGCTGCTGCCGTCGTTGCGGTCACGCACCGTGCCGATGAAGCTGCACACGGCACCGGTGCCCTTGTTGCCCCGACGCAGCTCAGCGACCTCGCGGCTCAGGTCGAAGTCGGCCGTCTGGATCGACACGCGCGGCGTCACGAGGTTCAGCCTCCGGTGACCGGCGGAAAGAAGGCCACTTCGGAGCCTTCAGACAGCGCAGCGGACTCGTCGCGCATGACCTGGTCGAGCGCGGCGCGTACCGACCGGCCGCGCGCGAGCGCCTGCGCATGCGCCCCGCCCCGCGCGATGAGTTCGTCGCGCAGGGCGCCGATCGTGGCAGCGGCCGACTCCACCGTCTCGCCGCCCAGGCCGATGGCCTCACGGATCGAAGCGAAGTACTTGACGTGGACTTTCATGCCAGGACCTCGGCAAACGGAATGAAGCGCACGAGGTCCCCGTGCGCGATGGTCTGGCCGGCCGGGTTGTCGATGAGGCCGTCACCCCAGACGGCCGAGGTGAGGACGCCCGAACTCTGGTTGGGAAACAGATCGAGCCCGCCCTGCGCATTGCGGCGAGCGCGCAGGAACTCGCGGCGCTTGTCGGCCCGGGGCCAGTCGAAGTGCGCCGGCAGCAGCAGCGGTGCGGCCTCGTGCTGCGTGGCGCCCTGAAGCCGCAGCAAAAAGGGACGCACCAGAACGAGAAAGGTCACGAAACTGGAGACGGGGTTGCCGGGCAGCCCGATGAAGTGGCAGCGGCCCGACGAGGTGCGGGCGATCGAGCCGTAGGCAAAGGGCTTGCCCGGCTTCATCGCGATCTGCCACAGCGCCAGCTCGCCGAGCGCCTGCACGGCAGGCTTGATGTGGTCTTCCTCGCCCACGGAGACGCCGCCGCTCGTGAGGATCAGGTCGGCCTCGTCGGCGGCCGCGCGCAGCGCGTCCAGGGTCGCATCGCGCCGATCAGGCACGATGCCGAAGTCACGCACCTCGCAGCCGAGCCGCTGCAGCAGCGCGCGCAGAAAGAAGCGGTTGGAGTTGTAGATGGCGCCAGGCGCCATGTCGGCCGGAGCCACCGCGCCGGGCATGACGAGTTCGTCGCCGGTGGAGAACAGCGCAACGCGCGGCCGGGGCGCCACGTCGAGACGGTCCAGCCCGATGCTCGCGGCCAGGCCGAGCGCCGCAGGCCCGAGCCGCGTGCCGCGCGCGAGCACCACGGCGCCACGCGTCACGTCTTCGCCGCTGCGGCGGATCCACTGGCCGGGCTGCGGCACGGCCTGGACCTGGACCCAGCCGTCCTGGCCGGCAACGGGCTCGCAGTCTTCCTGCATGACGATCGCGTCTGCGCCCGGCGGCACCGGCGCGCCGGTGAAGATGCGTGCGACCGTGCCCGGTGCCACGTGCGATCCGGCACTGCCTGCGGGAATGCGCTGCGTCACCTGCAGCCGGACACCGGCGGCCTGTACGTCGGCGCAGCGCACCGCGTAGCCGTCCATGGAGCTGTTGTCCTGAGGCGGCACCTGCAGCGCCGAGACGCAGTCCTGCGCCAGCACGCGGCCGTCGGCGTCGAACGTGGACACGCTCTGGACGCCTGCCAGCGGCAGTGCCTGCGCGAGCAGTTCGCGCAGCGCGTCATCGAGAGACTTGAGCGGCGGGCGGGGGGCGTTCATTGGTACAGCTCGGCACGGTAGTCGAAGCGTGGGGCATTTTCAACCAGCCACTGCGCCATCGCCGCGTGGTCGTTCAAAGGCAGCACCGGGCGCAGGGTGGACTGCGGCAGTTCCGCCGGCGAGTCGGTGGCAATGGCAACGATGAAATCGTCGTCCGGATAGCGCGCCGGCTGGCCGGAGGCGGCCCGCCAGACTTCGACCTTGAGCAGGTCACTGCTCTTGAAGCCCTCCACGAGCACCCAGTCCACCCCCTCGTACAGCTCGGCAATGAGGTGGTGGACCGAAGGCGCGGCCTCGACCTCGAACTCGCGCATCAGCGCCAGGCGCCGGCTGGACGAGACCAGCACCTCGAAGGCGCCCGCCTCGCGGTGGCGCCAGGTGTCCTTGCCCGGCTGGTCGATGTCAAAGGAGTGATGAGCATGCTTGATCACCGAGACGCGCTGGCCCAGCGCCTTGAGCGCCGGAATCAGCCCCTCCACCAGCGTCGTCTTGCCGGAGCCGGAATAGCCGGCGAAACCCACGACCTTCATCAAGCGTCTCCGTGGCCCTCTGGGGCACTCCATCAGGGTTGCAATGGCACCTGGGCGCGCGTGCTGCGCGAGGTGCGCAGGATCATTCGCAATGTTCGGCGATGTAGGCCTTGACCAGGCCGGCGTCGGCCGGCACGACCTTGACGCGGCGCGGCAGGCTTTCCATGCCGTCGAACCGGGCAGGACGCGCCGGCTCACGTCCCAGGGCTTCGACGATGGTGCTGGCGAACTTCACCGGCAGCGCCGTTTCGAGCACGATCATCGGCACGCCGGGCTGCAGATGGCTGCGTGCCACCTTGAGGCCGTCCGCCGTGTGGGTGTCGACCATGTCGCCATGACGCGCCCAGGTGTCGCGGATGGTGGCCAGACGATCGGCATGGATGCTCTTGCCGCTGACGAATCCGTAGCGGGTGGACGCCCCCTGGAAGGCCGGATCGGCGCCCAGGTCGAACCGGCCCTCGGCCGAGAGCGCATCGCCGAACAGCGACTTGACGCGCGCGCCGTCGCGCCCCAGCAGGTCAAAGACGAAACGCTCGAAGTTCGATGCCTTGGAGATGTCCATCGACGGGCTGGACGTCTCGTGCGTGTCGGCGCTGCCGCGCACCCGGTAGACACCGGTGCGGAAGAACTCGTCGAGCACGTCGTTCTCGTTGGTCGCCAGCACCAGGCGCTCGATCGGCAGCCCCATCATGCGCGCCACATGGCCGGCGCAGATGTTGCCGAAGTTGCCCGACGGCACCGCAAAGCTGACCTTGGGCAGCCCGCCCTGCCCCTGCGCCCCGGCCCCGCCCTGCGTGGCCTGCAGCCAGCCGGCGAAGTAGTAGACGACCTGCGCGAGCAGGCGCGCCCAGTTGATCGAATTGACAGTGCCGATACGGTAGCGCCGCTTGAAGTCGAGATCGGACGAGACGGCCTTGACGATGTCCTGGCAGTCGTCGAACACGCCTTCGACGGCCAGATTGTGGATGTTCGGATCCATCAGGCTGAACATCTGCGCCTGCTGGAACGGGCTCATGCGGCCGTGCGGACTCAGCATGAAGACCCGCACGCCCTTCTTGCCGCGCATGGCGTATTCGGCCGCGCTGCCCGTGTCGCCCGAGGTCGCACCCAGGATGTTGAGTTCCTCGCCACGGCGCGCCAGTTCGTACTCGAACAGGTTGCCCAGCAGTTGCATGGCCATGTCCTTGAAGGCCAGTGTCGGGCCATTGGACAGCGCCTCGATGAACAGCCCTTCGCCCAAGGGGCGCAGCGGCACGATCTGCGGCGAACCGAAGACTTCGGCGGTGTAGGTCCTGTGGCACAGGGCCTTGAGGTCGGCAGCGGGGATGTCGTCGATGTAGAGGCTCAGGATCTCGAACGCCAGGTCGGCATAGGCCAGCCCGCGCCAGCGCTCGAGCGTCGCGGCGTCGACCTGCGGATAGCGCTCGGGCATGTACAGCCCGCCGTCGGGCGCAAGGCCTTCGAGCAGGATCTCGCAGAAGCGGCGGCGGTCTGCGTGGCCGCGCGTGCTCAGGTACCTCACGCCAGCTCTTCCTTGCGGATGCGCACGATCGGCGCCAGCACGGTGGGCAGCGCCTGCATCTGCATGATCGCGTCGTCCATCGTGCCTTCGCGCGTGTCGTGCGTGAGGATGATGAGGTCGGTCTGGTTGGCCTCTGCACCGCCGACTTCGTCGGCCTCGCGCTGGATCACCGCATCGATGCTGATGCCGGCCGCCGCGAGAATGCCCGTGACGCGCGCCAGCACGCCGGCCTCGTCGGCCACGCGCAGGCGCAGGTAGTAGCTCGTGACCACCTCGCTCATCGGCAGCACCGGCGCATCGCTCATGGCGTCCGGCTGAAAGGCCAGATGCGGCACGCGCTGGGCTGCGTCGGCCGTGTGCAGCCGCGTGATGTCGACCAGGTCGGCAATCACGGCGCTGGCGGTCGGCTCGCTGCCTGCGCCCTTGCCGTAGTAGAGCGTCGTGCCCACGGCATCGCCCTGCACCACCACCGCGTTCATCGCACCTTCGACGTTGGCGATCAGCCGCTTCGCCGGCACCAGGCTCGGATGCACGCGCAGCTCGATGCCCTTGGCCACGCGCTTGGTGATGCCCAGAAGCTTGATGCGATAGCCCAGCTGCTCGGCATAACGGATGTCCTGCGCGCCCAGGCGGGTGATGCCTTCGACGTAGGCCTTGTCGAACTGCACCGGAATGCCGAAGGCGATGGCCGACATGATCGTCGCCTTGTGGGCGGCATCGACACCCTCGATGTCGAAGGTCGGATCGGCTTCGGCGTAACCCAGGCGCTGGGCCTCCTTGAGCACGACCTCGAAGTCCAGGCCCTTGTCCCGCATCTCCGACAGGATGAAGTTGGTCGTGCCATTGATGATGCCGGCGATCCACTGGATGCGGTTGGCGGTCAGCCCTTCGCGCAGCGCCTTGATGATCGGAATGCCGCCGGCCACCGCCGCTTCGAAGGCAACCATCACGCCCTTGCGGTGCGCGGCCGCGAAGATCTCGGTGCCATGCACGGCGAGCAGCGCCTTGTTGGCCGTGACCACATGCTTGCCCGCCTCGATCGCCTCCATGACGAGCTGGCGCGCGATGCCGTAGCCGCCGATGAGCTCGATGACGATGTCGATGTCCGGATTGGCGATGACAGCACGGGC
>JBGAIH010000027.1:0-72867 GCA_044225675.1 Burkholderiaceae bacterium | reverse complement strand
AAGACAGACTTTGCAAGATCAACAGCAACGGTTGTAGCATTCATGCCGGACTCCTTTCGTTTGATGAAGACCTGATCCACACGCCAATGAAGACCAGAGCGCGAATTTCGCGCAAACAAGCGGGGGACTCCATCCCATCAGTCGAGGCGAGGCCCAACGGCAAGGCAGCCCGCCCGCTTCCAGGCGTGGTCTATCATCCTTCCTGCGGGCGGGCTACCTCGCCGTCGGTCCCGCCTCACCTCGAACGTTAGGCCCTCAATAGCGCACAACCGCAAATGAGAAAAGACTCACACCACATTTCCAGCTTGCTCAGTTTCTTGCTGCTCTCGCTAGCAGTCGCATTGTGGCCAGAACTGTTCTTCTTCTCAAAGTGGGTTCACCTCCCCCCTTGGGCTGAACTCTTGCCCACACCAATCAATGCGCCAATGTATGTTGCTCTGGCTTGCCTGACTCCTTCGGTAGTCACATCCAAATCAACCAAGCAAGCTACCTCATCCGCCATTAAGGTTGTCCTAGCCGCTCCGCTACTTGGCCTATTGCTTAGCGCGCTCCAACCGCAGGGTTCCTTCTTCGAATTCATCGCCAATACAGTCTTCAACTATCTTTGGGCCATCGGTTACAACTGCCTATTGCCACTTGCTGCGTTGCTGTGTGCTCGAGGTGCATGGCAACTTGTCGCCAGTCGTCTTGTTCGAACAATCTAAACATTAGAAGTGCGTGGAATCAAAAGTTGACCGGCCCCCTCCAGTCGTGCCAAGCAGAAGTAGAGAAAGTCCGTCAACCCAGGAGAATGACGGACAAGAAAAAGAGCGGGTTCACCGAAGAGCAGATTATCAAGCAGGCTGCCGCAGGCCTGCCTGTCAAGGAGTTGTGCCGCAAGTGCGGCTTCAGCGAAGCGACCTTCTACAAGTGGCGTGAACCGCCCCGAGAATCCCGAGCAATGCTCTGGCTGGAAAGGAATGCATGTGCCGGACCGCCCCGAGAATCCTGGAGCCCCATTGGCTCAAGTCAGACCTCCACAGCCCACCCCTGCTACCATCGTCCCAGACCCCAGCCCACCTTCCAAACATCAATCGCCTCGGCCCTTGCCGCAGATCGACAAAACCCCGATGAGCCCCTATTGGAGCGCCGTCGTCCACGGCCTGACGCCCTATGTTCCGGGCGAACAACCTCGAATCAGCCACCTCATCAAGCTCAACACCAATGAGCATCCCTGGGGGCCGTCACCTCGCGCGCTTGAGGCCATTCGGGCGGCCACCGACGACACGCTGCGTCTGTACCCTGATGCCAACGCGGATGCGCTCAAGGCCGTGCTGGCCCGTCACCATGGCGTGCAGGCCAGCCAGGTGTTTGTGGGCAATGGCTCCGACGAAGTGCTGGCCCATGCCTTCATGGCGCTGCTCAAGCACCCGGGCGGTCTGTGGTTCCCCGACATCACCTACAGCTTCTATCCCGTGTACTGCCAGCTGTATGGCATCGACTACCGGACCATTCCGCTGGCGGATGACTTCAGCATCCGCGCCGACGACTACCTGCCCCGCGACGGCCATGCCGCAGGCGCCATCATTTTTCCCAATCCCAATGCGCCGACGGGATGCCCGATGCCGCTGGCCGACGTGGAGCGCATCGTGGCCGGCAACCCGCAGGCCGTGGTCCTGATCGACGAGGCCTATGTGGATTTCGGCGCCGACAGCGCCGTGGCCCTGGTGGGCCGCTACCCCAACCTGCTGGTGTGCCACACCTTCTCCAAGAGCCGCGCGCTCGCAGGTTTGCGTGTGGGCTACGCCATGGGCGCTGCGGCGTTGATCGAAGGCCTGGAGCGGGTGAAGAACAGCTTCAACTCCTACCCGCTCGACCGCCTGGCGCTGGCGGGAGCCATCGCCTCCGTGGAGGACGATGCCTACTTCCGCGACGGCTGCGCCCGAGTCATGGCAACCCGCGAACAGCTCGTCGCAGACCTGCAAGGATTGGGCTTTGCGGTCTTGCCCTCTGCGGCCAACTTCGTATTCGCACGCCACCCCGCGCGAAGCGGCGCCGCACTGGCCAGCAGCCTGCGCGAACGCGCCATCATCGTGCGCCACTTCAAATCAGCTCGGATCGACGAGTTCCTGCGCATCACCGTGGGCACACCTGAGCAGTGTGGGGCCTTGGTCGATGCACTGGGCGAAATTCTTCGAGCCGGGACCTGAGTCTTTCCGCCGTCCCTCGTGACGGGGCATGTACCGTGCCGGCTGCAACGCGACCTTGCCGCCGCGTGCGCGTCACGTCACCAGCATCGCGCCCAAGGGGCGGCGCGGCGTGGCCGCCGGCGCGGTGAGCGGGTAGCCGACGCGGCAGAACATCTGCAGCGTGGGGTCGGCGGGGCCGCGGGGTGCCGGCCGGCCGAGCATGAGCTGGTGGGCGCTGGCGTAGTGCGGCGCCATCTCGGGAAACTCCTGCAGGGCCTGGCTCATGGGGTGGACGCCCAGGCCCAGCGCGGTGGCCTGGAGCTGGAGCCGCACATAGCTGCGGCCGGCCGCGATCTGGTCGCTGCGGCGGTTGCCGCCGGCCAGCCAGACAAAGCCCATGGCGGTGCGGCTGTGGCCTTCGAAGCGAGCCATCATCGTCTTGTAGGCCTCGCTGCCCGGAGCCGGCGGCGCCTTGCGGTCGAACAGGCCCAGGGCATCGACCGCGCGGATCATCAGGCCGTTGAGGGAGATGCCGTCGCGGTGCGCCAGAATCTCCGCCGGCCCGACCCGGGTGAGGTGGATGCTTTCCATCACGGTGCGCGGCGTCAGCAGCTCGACCTGCGCCGACTGCCAGCACAGCGTGCGCAGCGCCTGCACCCGTGCCGCGTCGACCGTGCCTTGCGCGATCAGGCCATGGGCCGGCGCGGCCGCGGCGGCCAGCAGTGGCTCCAGGGTGCCGGGCGCCACCGGGCGCTGCGGGTCGAAGTCGCTCTTGGGGGTGTGCCGCCGCAGGATCTGTGCAAACAGGGGATCGGCCTGGCCGCCCGGCCGCAGCTCGATGCGGGCGACCGGCCGGCGATCCCAGCCGCCCAGGTCGGTGCCCAGCTCACCGTCCGGCCAGAGCGTGACCTCCGATGCGAACCCCTTCTCGGCCAGGGCGATGACCAGCAGCTCGATGAACGCGCCGTGACCGATCAGGATCTGCCGGCCGAACGGATCGGTATGCGGCAGCACCCGCTGCGGATCGGTGCGGACGGTGATGACCCCGGGCGTGCGCAGGTCGGCGAGCCAGGGCTGCAGGTTGTGCGGATTGGGCGCCGTGATCGCATGGGCCAGCGCCCAGCGGCGCGGCTCCGCTTCGGGCCCCGGGCCCCGCCAGGCCTCCAAGGCCTGTGCCGGGTAGGCGCTGCCCGGCAGGCAGCCTGTCAGTGACGGTGCGGCAGCGGCCATCACGGTGCCACCTCCTGCGAGGCGGATGAATGTTCGACGGTCCATGACGACTCTCCTTGATTGAAGTGATGCTGGCATTGTGTGGACGCCTGCTTGTCGACACAATTGGCGATCTTTCAGGATCAGGTATGCACAAATGAATACTCAGTTCGACTGGTCGCTGGTCCGTTCCTTCCTGGCCGCGCTGACCCACGGCAGCCTGCTCGGCGCGGCCCGGCATCTGCACGCCAGCCAGCCGACGATCGGACGGCACATTGCCGAGCTGGAGCGGCAGCTGGGCGTGGCGCTGTTCGAGCGGACCGGCCGCGGCCTCGCGCCCACGGCCATGGCCTTGCGTCTGGCCGAGGCGGCGCGGGCCATGGAGGCCGGCGCGCAGCAGCTCACACGGCAGGTCGCCGGCGCCGAGAGCTCGCTCGCCGGCGCAGTTCGCATCTCGGCCAGCCAGCCCATCGCCTGCCACCTGCTGCCGCCACTGCTGGTACAGATGCGCAACACCTGGCCCGAGATCCAGGTCGAGCTGGTGGTCTCCAATGAGGTCAGCAACCTGCTGCGGCGGGAGGCGGACATTGCGCTGCGCATGGTGTCGCCCCGGCAGGCGTCGCTGATCGCGCGGCGCGTGGGCAGCGTGCGGCTGGCCGCCTGCGCGCATCAGGACTATCTGCGCCGCCGGGGTGAGCCCCGCGAGCCGATGGACCTGCTGCGCCATGAGCTGGTCGGTGGCGACCGCAGCAACCCGATGCTGCAGGGGCTGCAGGCCCAGGGCATCCCGGTGACCGAGGCGCAGTTCGCGCTGCGCACCGACGACCTCATCGCGGCATGGCAGGCCGTCTGCGCGGGCCTGGGCGTGGGCGTCGCGGCCGAATACCTGGTGCGCTCGCAGCCTCAGATCCAGGTGCTGCTGCCGGCGCTCAGGATCCCGCCGATTCCGATGTGGCTGGTGGTCCATCGCGAGATCCGCAGCAGTCCGCGGATCCGCGCCGTCTACGGATTCCTGGCCGACGCGCTGCCCAGGCGTCTGGCGTGAGGCGACCCCACCCCGCGCGCCGGATGCCGCGCCCACGGGCCGTGGTCTGCGCCACATGACGAATTTCACCTGTGACGCATCGGCGCGGCGCAGAAGAATGACGGCTCCCGTCCATCTTCAGGAGCCTGCCATGTCCTATCTTCTTGCCGCCTTCGCATGGATCGCGCTGGCCGTGATCGTCCACCGGACCCGGGCCATCGCCCGGTCCGTTCCGTCCTCGAATGAAGCCATGGTCTACGCCTGAGGGGCGCCAGCGCCGCGTCCGCACCGGGCGCCATGACCAATTTCATCTGGGTTTCCGCGCACGGGCCTCCTACAGTGCCCGTCTCTTCAACTCCCGGGAAACCCAACCATGCGAAAGTCTTTTCTCGCCGCCGCGCTGCTGGCGCTTGCCGCGTCGGCCCATGCCGCACCCTTCGAGATTTCGGCCGATGGCCAGGAAGTCACCGACAGGGCCTCCGGCCTCATCTGGCGCCGCTGCACCGAAGGCATGAAGTGGAACGGCAGCAGCTGCGAAGGCGCGGGTCTCATGATGTCGCACGAGAAGGCGCTGTTCCACGCGAAGGAGCAGGCCTCGTCGTCCGGCAAGGCCTGGCGCCTTCCCGCGCTGAACGAGCTGCTGGGCATCGTCGACCGCAGCCAGCCCGCGCCCACGATCGATCACAAGGCGTTCCCCGACACGCCCGCCATCCAGTTCTGGACGTCCGAGGTCAATCCCAAGGAGCCTCACCGGGCGTACTTCGTGTTCTTCGGCACGGGCGTGCGCGAGCATGACGTGCGGATGCTGCCGCTGCATCTGCGTCTGGTCCGCAGCAGGTGAAAAAAAGGGAACCGCATCGCTGCGGTTCCCGAAAGAGGAGGCTCCTCCGTGAGACTCCCCCTGCCGCTCCATCCGGTGTGGAGGTCCTAGAGCGGCAAACTCCTTTCGTCGAACTTGAAGCGAAGCCGCAGGTAGACGCCGCGGTTGGTGTACTCGCCGCCGGTGAGATCGCGGTCCGAGAAGCCCGTCCAGTTCATCCCGGCCGACAGCCACAGGTTGCGGTGCAGCGCGTAGCCGACTTCCGCACCCTGGGCCCACTGGCGCGTGCGGCCCTCGGGGCTCCAGCGGGCGGAGGCCAGCAGCGATGCGTCCCAGCGGGGGGCGAGGTCCCAGGTCACGCGCCCGCCGGCCAGGTACGCGGTGTAGCCGCCGTAGCGGTCATGCGTGCGCTTGGCCGCCAGCCGGCCTGCCAGCACGTAGTCCCGTGCGGGATGGTGATTGACGTGCAGGCTGGCAATCGTCGCGCGCGACTTGTCGGCGCCCGCGACGCGCTCGCCGTCGTACTCGAAGCGATGCTCGAGCTTCATGAAGGCATCGGTGCGGTTGTGCGCGGCCGGTCGGTAGGCGGCACCGAGCTGGAAGCGGTTCTGCAGCGCATGGCCCGGCAGGGCGCGCTCGTTGCTGTAGAGCGCGTAGTTGCGCACGAGTGCCGTCCAGTCGGCATTGATGCTGCGTGCGATCGACACCGTGGACAGCCAGCTGTCCTGCGTGTCGCGGACCGCCGTTGCCGCGTCGTCGCCGATGCGCCGGTATTCGAGCCGGCCGGACGCCTTCCAGTACGCATGGGCCGTCCATTCGAGCGCACCGGTCAGCGCAAAGCCTTCGCGCCCGCCACCCGACAGAACCCGCAGGTGCTCGGCCCCGGCGCGCCAGCGCAGGCCCGGCGCGGCCTCGAAGACGTTCTGCACGCCCGAGGCCAGCTGCAGGTCGCTGCGGGCTGCCGTCTGGCTGTCGAGCGCGTCGCGCAGGCGGTACTCGGTATAGACCTCGCCGCCCGTGAGGAAGCTGCTGGAGACGCCGGCCGCGATGGCGCGGCTGCGGTCGGCCGGGTTGGCCGAGAACACGGACGCGAGCGCGTTCTGGTTCTCGAAGCGGCCATACAGCCGCGTGCGATCCGTGAGGCGATAGTCGGCGCCCAGCGCGAGCCGGTGGGCGCGGCTGCTGCCCAGCCCATGCTCGACCTCGGCCGCGAGGGACCAGCGGTCCTGCTGCGTGTAGCGCAGGCCGACGCGAGCGGTCTCGGCGTCCACGGGGGCAGCCCCCGGGCCTTCGCTGAAGCCGCCGTTGCGCACCGGGTTGCCACCCCAGGGCGAGGTGAAGTTGGAGTCGCCGATGCCGCGAAAGCCGCCGCCTCCGGGGCCGCCGGCCGAGATCGAGCCGAAAGGCCAGGGCGGTGTCGCCGAGGAGTTGCCCTCCTCGCGCACCGTGCGCAGGCCCGCCTCCACCTGCCATTGCGGCGTGAGCTGATGCACAACGGCGACGTCGGCCGCCCGCCGTTCGCCGCCCGTGTAGCGGTCCTCGCTGCGCAGACCCTGCACGACCAGCTGCGTCGATCCATCGAGCCGCATCCGGGACACGATGCCGGCTTCGGCGCGGCCACCCTGCAGGCTTGCCTGGGGATTGTGGAACTCCGGCTCGCTCACCCCGGCATAGGCGCGAGCTTCCCAGCCGTCGCCTTCGTGCCGCACTTCCAGGCGGAAGGCGCGGCCCTGGACCTCGCCCGTCCGCCCGGCGAGGGCAGGGGTGTCGAGCGGGTCGTACAGGCCGGTGTTGAGCTGCGTGCGCGACACGGCGAATTCCGCGACGGCCGTGCTGCGGGGGCCAAGCCGCAGACCGGCGTGGGCGCTACGCAGCGCATAGCCCGATAGCGGGTTCGCGTCCTTCGCGACCGAGCCGCCGATCTGCAGCTTGTCGCTCACCTGCATCTGGCCGTCCGCGCCCCAGACCCAGAAGCTCTCGCCCGCCTGCTCCAGCTCGTAGGTCACGCGGATGAAAACCGGGTTGAGACGTTCGTCGAGCGAGGAAACGGGCTGGCGCAGCAGCAGGCGGCCGGAGAAGGGTTCCCAGCTGTAGTCCTCGATGGCGGCCAGGGGCGTCGACGACAGGATCCGGCTGCGCTGGTTGCGATCCCGCACGACGATCTCGACGCGTTCGCTGCCGAGCAGGGCGCCGGTGTTGGCGAGCGCATAGGGGCCCGACACACCCAATGCCGGAAATTCTTCGGTGACCTGCTTGGTGCTGTCGCGCGTCGCATGGACGTTGAGGCCGTGCGCGGCGCCTTCGCTGTGGAGCTTCAGGCCGGTGAGCCTGCGCTGGTAGGCGCCGAGGTCGCGCAGGCGCAGGCCTGCGGCCGCATCCGCCGGCTGCTTCGGCTCGTCCTCGGCGGTGGAGAAGTCGCCCCAGAGCAGGAAGCTGCGGTCCTTGTCGATGCGCACATAGAGCTTCGATGCCGATGGCGCCTCGCTGCCGCGCAGGGCGGCGTCGCCGTAGACCGGATAGAACGCCTCGGGACGGACCCATGCGGAGACGCGTTCGCGCGTCACCTTGTCGGAGTCGTAGGCGGCGGTGAGCAGCACGTCGCCACGGATCTTTCCCTTGAGGAAGAAGGAGCTGTGCAGCGCCGAGCTGCCGCGTCCGCTCGAGAAGCTGCGCTGCCAGTGGTGCATCTCGCGCTCGAAGCCATCCTCGGCGCGCGCCTGCAGGAGCGACTGGCCGGCCCTGCGGTTCAACTGGATGACGCCGTCGATGATGCCCGCGGCGATCCAGTCGCTCTGCTCCGCCGTGGGCGCGTGCGCTGCGCTGTCCGCAGGCGGCTCGCTGCCTGCGCTGGCGCCGGTGCTCAAGAGTGCAGTGACCAAGGCGCTGGCGGCGAGCGACAGGCTGGTGCGCCGCATCCGGGTGGAGCGGCGGGTCGTGTCGTGCGGGCTCATCGTGCGCTCCCTTCGCTGGAAGATCCGGGCCGTGCGGCGGGCATGGCGGAACCACGCAGGTGGGCCGCTTCGCGCCGGGCCTTCACGGCGTCCAGGACGGCCCGGCTGCAGGTCGCTTCGGCAAAGTCGGCGCGCTGCAGGTTTCCGCCGCGGATGTCGACGAACAGCGAGCCGGGATCGCCCGCATTGCGGCTGCCGGTCACGGCCAGCGCCGCGCCTTCGGGCAGGGTGGACGGGTCGACCTTGAGCACATGCGTGCGCGATTCGCGGTCGCACACGGCATATCTGCCGGCGACGTCGGAGACCAGGAAAAAGCCGTCGTCGAAATACAGGCGCACCCCGGGGATGCCTGGCTCGCCAGGGTCCTGCAGCGCGTTGCCGTTGCAGTCGACGAAGATCCGCCCGGCCACGCAGCCGTCGGTGGTGAACACGCCGCCTTCCACGCGGATCGTGTAGCGTGCCTCATCGGAGGCCAGCGGTCCGGCGGCGCTGTCCGCGAAGGCGCGCGCCCGGTTCGTGCCGTTGCCTTCCTGGGCGCCGGCGCCCACCCGCAGGCGGTAGGTGAAGTTCACCGTGCCGCCGCCTGCAGGGGCCGGCAGGCGAAAGTCCAGCACGGGTCCGGGCGAGCCGGCCGGATTGGGCTGGCGCACACCGGCCACGCGGAACGTTCCCGGAATGAAGCGAAAGCCCGCCGGCAACGTGTCCCTGACATGCAAAGCGGTGAGCGCGGAGCCGGCCGCCGTCACGGCGATGCGATATTCGACGGCGTCACCGATCTCGGCGGATTGCTGCGAGGCGGTCTTCGTGATGCGAAGGCCCGTCGCGCCGACCGGAGGCGGTGGCGGCTCCGGTAGCGCGAAGGCCGGGTCGACCGGCAGATGGTTGTTCAGAACGTTGGCGCGGCCCGGTCCGAGCAGGAGGCGCAGGTGGTAGGTGGTGGCCTGGCCGGCGGAAGGCGGCGAGGCCTGGGGCTGCACGGCGTAGTTCGCGCCCGGCGGCGTGGCCAGCAGGCCCGCCGCAGGCAGCGCCGCCGAGGGCGCCAGGTAGCCCGGCGGCGCAGCCAGGTCGAGCCGGAACGCGCAGCTCGAAGCGCCCGATGGCAGGTTCAGCAACCGGAAGCGGTACGCGCCGGTCGCATCCACCCGCATGCGGGGGTTGCCTTCGGCGTCGTAGCTGCCGTAGGCCGCGTAGTTCTCGACGTTGACGGCCGGGTCATAGGCTTCGCACGGGCCGTCCAGCGCAAAGGTGACGGTGGTGCCCGGCACGACCGATCGCACGCGCGAATCGTAGGCCGTGCCGCTCACGGTCTGCGCGTGCGCAGCCAGGCTGGCGAGCGCAAGAGCCGCGCCCATGAAGGCGCGCAGCCGCAGGCCGCGCGCGATGCGCGGCAGAGGGGTCGACATGGAAATCCTCCGGAAGATGTTGTTGTGGGGCGCCGCGTCCGGGCGGCGCCGCGCCTACTTGCCGCCGCGCACGAGGCGCACGAAATGCGGATGCGTGTGGTAGCGCTCGTAGCGAAAGCCGTTGTAGAAATTCACGGCATACGGGTAGTCGGTCATGGCCAGGTCCGACGTCCAGAAATGATCCGGCGGCGTGTTGGGAAACGCCTCGGTGTCGATCGCCATCTTGAACCGGCTCTCGTCGGCAATGGACAGCAGCTCCTGGGAGTTCGGCAGGCGCCATCCGGCCGCAGCGCCTTTGGCCGCATGCTTCACGGCCGCGGCGTGGCTCATGCCCTGCGGCGTGCCCGCGCAACGGGCGCCCTGCAGGCGCATGCCTTCGGCGCAGCGGCGCCAGATCAGGCCGGTGCGGGTGTCGGTGACTTCGCTGCCGTCGCCGGAGATGGCGTAGGGGCCCGCGAAGGCAGTGGTCGAGAGAAGAAGTGTGGCGGCGCAGGCGGCCGCACGGTGCCAGAAGTTCATGTCATGCCTTGAGAACGGAAATGGGGTGAATCCAGGGAAGGGTCAGACGCGCGCACGGATGACATCGGTCATGCCGCGCGTCCGGTGCCCGTGTGCCGTCGCGCGGGTCAGTGGAAGAAGTCCCAGGCGTGCCGCCACCAATCGCCGTCACGCTCTGCCCACACGCGCAGCACCCTGCCGTGCTCGTCGACGGCCAGGGCCTGCAGGCCGGTGTTCGCACCCGCATTGGGGCGAATCCGCGTGTCGAGCCACGCCGAGGAGGCGAGGCCGCGCTGGAAGCGGGACGTCCAGTTCGCGAAGCGGCCCGGCTCCGTCGCCCACTCCTCGGTCCACGACAGCATGGCGTTGCCGCTGTGGTCCATCACCAGGCGCGGCGCGCTCGCGTCGCCCACAGGGGTGCCGGCCGTGCTCGACGGGCTCGCCTGCAGCTCGGTGGCCCAGTTGGCGCCGGCCGTGAGGTGGTTGACGTAGATGAGGTCGTTCTCGCCGTTGAGCCGGTTCAGCGTCCATGCCGCCACCGCGTTGCCCCGCGCGTCCATTGCCAGCTGCAGGCTGAACTCGCGCTCCATCGTCTCGCTCTTGATGGGCTGGCGCGCGCTGAAAGCGACACCCGGCGTGGCGCGGACCGACCACAGCCGGTTCTCGCCCGTGGCCCGGGTCGCCTGCGCGACGACGACCGCGTGTCCGGCCGCGTTGCCTGCCGCTGCCAGCATGCCCATGGTTTCATCGGCTTGCCCTTCGAGCACGACGAACCTGTCGCTCCACGTGCTCGTCGCCATGTTGACACGTGCCCCGGCGATGCGCTGCCCCTCGTTCCAGACCACGAGGAAGCCGCCCGCGCCATCCACGGCTGCCTTGGGCAGGGTCTGGATGCCCGCTGCGCCGCGGCGCAGGCTGACGGGCTGTTCCCAGCCAAAGGAGGAGGGGGTGGAGCGGAACAGGGCCGCCTGGATCGACGGCTCGCCGCCGTCGCCATTGCCCGTCTCGCGCCAGACGGCGATGGCATCGCCCTGCTCGTTCATCACGACGTCAAGGTTGGTGACGTCGGCCACGGTGGACGTGCCCAGCTTGTAGCGCGTCGTCCAGCTGTGCCGGCCTCCACCGTTGAACTGGCCTGCGACGGTGGTGCGGGCGTAGACGTCGAGTTGCGGGTCCACCGTATTGCGTTTTTCCGTCCACACGACGAGCGTGCGGCCGTTGGGCGCCGCGACGATCTTGGCGTCGACGGCGTCCCATGCCGAGAGCTCTTCGACGTCCGCCACGCGCTGCTGGGCGGCCCGCGTGTCGATGCTGGCCACCTGAGGGTGCCGGACCGACCAGGCACCCACCTGCCGCTCGCGCACGAACAGGAAGAAGCCTTGGCCGTCGCGGCTGAGCGTCGCCTGCGCCGTCGACGGGATCGCTTCGGGATCTGCGGGCCGCAGCGCGCGCGCGGGCACGGAGTCGTCCCACCGGCCGTCAGCGGTCACGAAGGTCATGGAGTAGCCTGCGAACGGCTCGCCAGCCGGGCCGCGGACCGTCGGGGCGACGCGCAGGTCGATGCGGGACGACAGGGGCATGCCCGGACGTTCCGGCGTGAAGGCCGCAAAAAAGTTGTTGAGCAGGCTCGAGCCTGCAATCCGCGCGCCCGTCGCCGCATTCGTCAGTGTCAGCGTGTCGGTGCCGAAGCTGTCAGGCGCCGGCCTCTGGCTGAAGTCCACGAAGACGGTGTCGGTGACGCCGAAGCCGGCGCTGCCCGCGCCCGGTATCGTGGACACGACGGTCAGGCTGGCCGGCACCCTGTCACCGCCCCCTCCGCCGCCACCGCCGCCACCGCCGCCGCCGCCGGCTCCACCACCACCACCACCACCTCCTCCTCCGTCGCCCGGAGCGCCCGGGCCGCCGCTGCCGCCGCCGCAGGCGGCCAACGCGGTGGCGAGAATGATCGCGGCCATCGACGCCCAGGTCCGCCGGGCGCGCTGATGGTTTTCTGTGTTCATGCTTTCTTCCTTCAAAGGTTTACTTCAAGACATTCGCGACGAGCCGTGTGGCCGATTCCCACAGGGCCAGGGCGGAGCCGGCTGCGTTTGCCGCGAGCAGGGGCATGCGGGCGCCCTCGACGGGCCGAGCCGGTGGGGTCGACCGGCGACGCCGCCGACCAGCCGGTGCCGGATTCGTACTTCATCGACAGCAGGTGGGAGGGCCCGCCCGCGACCGTGGGTCCGTACCACACGACCATCGCGCCGCGTCCGGCGGCGGCGATCGAGGCGAAGCCGAACGACGCGACCGGCGCGGGTTCACCGAGCTGCCGTGGCGGCTCCCACTGGCCGGTGGACGCGTCCATGCGGCTGACGAAGTTCACGAGCTGGTAGTTGCCTTCGGTCAGCCGCGTCCATGCCGCGTACACGTTGCCCTGTGCGTCGACCGACAGGCCCTGCGCGCCCGACTGCGCGTCGGGCGGCGGCTGCTCCATCGGCGCGGCCGCACTCCATTTCTGCGTCACGGGATCGAACCGGGCGCGGTAAAGCTGGTTGCGCATGTCGACGGGCGAAGGCGACTGCGCCCAGACCGCGACCGCGTGGCCGTCCGGCGCGATCACCAGCTCGGGCGGCAGCGACAGTGCGGAGCCGACCTGCAGGGCATCGACCTGCACGCTCGCAGGCGGCGCGTAGCGGCTCACGAAAGTACCGAACTCCGTGCCCGACGCGGCGGCGTGAGCCCATCCGATCAGGGTTCTGTCGCGGCCGTTGGTGGCAAGCCGCGGTGCGCCGAGCGCCGACGATCCCTGTCCCAGCTCGACGGCCGCAAACCACTGGCCCGCGGCGGAGCGATGGCGCACATAGTGGCGCGTGGCGCCGCCACCGTCCGCCTGGTTCCATGCGAACGTCATGTGGCCGGCAGCGTCGATCACGCCGTCCGGGTTGATCGGCGTCTGCGCTGCGCCCTGCACGATGCTCTCGGCCGGGGGCGGGGCCGCGCTGCCGGTGGGGAGGGGGCGCATCCAGAGCGTGGGCCGGCCGGCGGCGTCGTACTCCGTCCAGGTGGCCACTCCCTGGCCGGACGGGTTGACGGACAGCCGCAGGTCGACGTCGTCGACGCTGTCGCCGCCGAGCGAAGCGGGCGTTCCCCACTGACCCGTCGCGGCGTCGTAGCGGTTGTAGTACGCCCGCGTGATGGCGCCTGCTGCGGCACGCGAGATGAAGATGACGATGGCACGGCCTTGCGCGTCCATCGCCAGACGCACCTTCTGCTCGGCGGCCAGTGCCGCGCTGGCCAGGGAGGCCGGCTGCTCGCGCCACGCGGGCGGTGCAGTCTGCAAAGGCGGCACCGGCTCCCCGGGCGCGATGGCGTCGCCGCCGCAGGACGCGAGCCAGAACGTGGCCGCTGCGGCGCAGCCGAGTCGGCGGGTCTGAAGAAAAGAGGGCATGAGCGGGTCCTGCGCAGCAGATCAGCGGAAGCGGTTGGACAGGATGCGGCGCTGGCCGTTGGCCACCGTGTCCTGCTGCCAGACGGCGAGCGCCCGGCCCAGCCGGTCGATGGCGATCTGCGGGGCGTTCGCGTCGTTGCCCACCAGGCCCAGCGCCACCGGCTCGGACCAGGCCGCACGGCCGCGGGGCAGGCGCGCGCTCATGATGCGGCGTGGCTCGGCCCCTGCCTGTTGCGACCACAGCGCGAAGACATTGCCTGAGGCGTCGCTGGCCAGAACGGGCGCCCGCACGCTGGCGCTGACCGGCTGGGCCCGCACCCAGCCGGTTTCCTCGCGGGTCATGGCGGCCGAATGCAGATCCTCGAACGCGTCCTGCTGCACCCAGCTCACGACCGCCCGGCCGTTGCCGCCGATCGCCACGCTGTGGTTGTCGCGCGAGACCAGGATGGCCGGTGCCACGGCCTCTGGCGTGCGCAGCGAGCCGTCCGGCCGCATGCGGGTCGCGAGGATGTCGGAGCGCTGGGTCGCGAGGGTGTAGACGCTGAACGCGATCACGGCCTCGCCGAAGTCGTTCATCGCCACCTTCGGCTCGTTGGCGGAAGCGCCTGCCGGCGGCAGGTAGGCCGTGACCGGGTTGGTCCACTCGTTGCCACCCAGATGGCGCGCCAGCTGGATGCCACCGTCCTGCGACCAGGTGACGACCGCGTTGCCTTGTGCGTTCATGGAAAGCGCCGGGCTGAGCTGCGCGGTCGCCGCGCCGGCGACGCGCAGCGGAGCGGTCCAGCTGTTGCTGGCGGCGTCGTAGCGCGCCGCGAAAACGGTCTGCCGGTTCTGGTTGGTGCTGTCGGGCTGCTGCCACACGGCCAGGCCGTTGCCGGCCGCGTCCATGCGCAACTGCACGTTGGACACGCTGCCGGCCTGCTGGGACAGGCGCACAGGCACGGACCATTGGGCCGGGTTCTGCGTGTCGCCGATGAGGGTCCACAGCTCCTGCGCCACATTGTTCGGCGCCGCGTCCCGGGTCCAGGCCACGATCGTCCTGCCCGTGGCCGCGACGGCGAGCCGGAAGGAGGGGCTGGCGGAGGACGACCCCAGCACGCCGAGCTCGACACCGGGGTGGTTGCGCCAGTCGGGCTGGGCCAGCCCGCCGTCGAACGGATTGACCACGAGACGCCGCGTCGCCGCCGCATCGCGCAGGAACAGGGCGTAGCCGCCACCGCGCTCGTCGACGCCCACCTGCGGCTGCGTCGCTTCCTCGGTCGACTGCACCACGGGCAGCGGCTGGTTGGAAAAGCGCCAATCGCCGTCGACGGTGGTGAAGCGGGCGCTGGTGCGCGTGCCGTAGGCGGTTCCGTCGCTGGCGCGCAGCCCTTCACGTATGTCCACGGCGTACTCCGTCGCGAGCGCCAGCGGCTGCTGCGGCGTCATGTGCACCGTCGACGTCCCCTGCAGCGACAGGCTCGCCGGTGCGTCCGTGGCGTGGTCGACCGGGCCGAGCCGGACCGTGGCCGTGCCGACCGTCGCGGGATCGACCGCCTTGCTGAACGTGGCCGCCACCAGTGCATCGAGCGCGACGCCCGTGGCGCCGTCGGCCGGCGTGAGCGAAGCGAGGGTGAAGGACCGGCCTGCAGGGTTGCCGGGACCGGCGGGGTCACCGGGATCGCCGGACAGCGGTGTGCCGCCGCCGCCGCACGCAGCCAGCAGAGTGGCCAGGACAGCGCAGGTGAGCAGGCGTGCCAGGGGCGCGTGCTGCGGGGAAAAGTCGGATGAGAAGGGTGTCATGTCAGATCGGTGGGAGGTTCAGGAGAACAGGCGCGAAGCGATCGCGCGGCTGGGGTTGTTGCGCATCCAGGCGACGATCGATTCGCCGGAGAGGATCGACGTGTGGAGGAAGGTGGTGTCCACGTACTCGCCGCTCTCGCTGAGGCGGCGCGGAGTTCCCCAGGTGGTCGCACCGGCGAGCCGTCGGCACGCCCAGGCTTCGCGCGCCTGCGTGCCGGCGTCGTATTCGGTCCACGAAACGATCAGGTGTCCGTGCAGGTCCTGGCGAACTCTCGGATCCCGTCGGTAGCGCTGGGGCGCCAGGCCGTCCTTCAGTCCGGGCAGCGGCGACCAGCTGCCGGCAGCGGCGTCGAAGGCCGCGCTGCCGATGGCGTCGGCCGTGGACCAGACGATGACGAAGCGGCCCGCAGCGTCGGCAACGCAGGACCAGTAGTAGATGCCTTCATCGTCGTCGTTCACCTCCTGTCGCGGCTCGAAGGACGCCGCCTCGGCGCGCAGGCGCCAGCTCCCCAGCAGGGGTGCCCCGTTGTTCTCACGGGTTGCCACCAGCACCAGCGCATCGCCGTTGTCGCTGACGAAGACGTCCATGCCATTCACTTCGGTCGTCGCGGCGCCTGTGAAAACCGTGATGGTGGAAGACCAGCCCTTCTGCGGGCTGTAGCGTGCGGCGAACACGTCCCTGCCGCGGGCCCAGGCCAGCACGGCCCGCCCCTGGCTGTCGATCGCGATGCGGGGCGAGAACGTCGGGTCGTCTCCCGTGCCGTAGAACTTCGGCGCGCTCCATTGCAGCGTGGCGGGGTCCAGCACCGACACATGGACGCTTCTGCGGTTGCCGTCGGCAGACCGCACCTGGATCCATGTGGCGATGGCACGCCCGTCCCGCGACACGGCGAGCCTGGGCTCGTAGATCGGCATCTCTTCTGCATCGATCCGCTGGGGCGTGGTCCAGTCGCCCTGGACCTTCAGACAGGCGTGCAGCTGGCCGGCCGTCTGGGCGTTGCCGGAGCGCCAGATCGTGACGACCGTTCCTGCCAGACTCGCGACCCCCATGGCAAAGTCGCCCGGTATGTCGACGCAGAGCTGCTGCGGGTTCGACCAGCCGCCGGCGGCGGTGTAGTCCGCCGCATGGATGCCGACGGCAGGCTCGGAGAACACCGCCACGGTCCGGCCCCAGACATCGCCGTCCAGCAGCAGCTTCGGGCCCACCTGGGCGGGAATGGCCAGACTGGCGATCGCATCGGACCAGAGGCCGTCGCGTGTCGTGAAGCTGGCATTCGAGCCCGCGAAGCGTTCTCCGCCGGTGCCCCGCAGCCGCGCGTCGAACCGGATGTCGTAGCGCGACGCCAGAGACAGCTGCAGCTGTGGCCGCAGGCGCACCGTGGCGGGATCCTCCAGCGCGGGAAAGGCCGCCAAGGGAAGCTTCAGCGCGCGGTCGTTCAGCGTGATCAGATCCTCGTCCGCGGGCAGGCTGGCCAGCGGCGCCGAGAAGCGGATCAAGGGCTCGATATCCGGCTCGACGTTCTGCGCGCCGTCTTCCGGCGTCATCGACGCGACGGTCAGGCGCGGCCCCGAAGGCCCGTCCGGAAGGCCGCCGTCGCCATCGACCGTGCCGCCGCCGCAGGCGCTCAGGAGGGAAGAGATCGCGGCCGCAAGAAACGTGCGGCGCGGCAGGCGCTGCTGCGCCGGCAGGAGAGGGGAGGTGTCTGCAGAGGTCATGGTTGTTCGGCCGGCGGGGCGGCTTCAGTTGGCAATGAGGGGGATGCGGTGCACGCGCGTGGGCAGCGTGCCGCTCAGTTCGGTCGTGGCGTTGCGGCTGATCTCCAGCGTGCCGCCGCGCGATGCCTTGTTGAAGCGCGTGGTGACGGTGCGGCCGTCGGCGAGCGTGAAGGTCACGCCGGTCTGGCCGTCCGCGTCGTCGCGAAAGCTGGCCGTCACCGCGCCGTTGAGACCGATCACGTGGAGAAACTCCGAGCTGTTGCCTGCGGCGGTGTCGGTCACGTCGACGCGCGTGGCCGTCTTGCCGGCGTAGTTGGCCGGATTCGCCGTGGCCCAGCTCACCGTGCTGACCAGGGGCGCCTGCGGCAGCAGGCGTCTGACGAGCACGCTGTTGCCGCTGCCCAGGTCCAGGCTCATCGTGGACTCGGTGAGCGTGGGCGGCTTCGGGAAGTTCATCGTCCAGGTCCGCTTCGTGCCCGCAGCAGCGGTCTGCGCGCGGTCGTAGACGACGAAGGCCGCGGGCGGAATGAACACGAACTCGCGCTCGGACCGCGTCACCGCGCTGCCGTACATCGGCGTGGTATCGGCGAGTGCGTAGGTCCACTGCGGCGCGTGCGCCATCGCGCGCAGGTTGCAGCGCGTGCCGTACGCCTGGGGGACCGCAGTGCCGTTGGCGAGCGTGTAGCGCACGAGGTTGTGATACGCCTCGTCCTGCTCGATGCCCGAATGCCCGTCGATGTTGGCCTCGTAGACCGACCAGACGTTCTTGAACAGCGTGAAGCTGGAGTTGTCGCGGTGGGCGTGGCTTTCCACCAGCGGGCCGCACAGCAGGTTGGCGTAGGCGGCCTGCCGGTCCCAGCCGGAGCGCACCGCGAACATGCCGGTGCCGGCGCCGTAGTAGGCCGCAGACATCTCTTCCAGCGGTTCTGCTGGCGTCACCGTCGGGTCGTAGAGAAAGTCGGAGTAGCGCATGAACTGCGTCGTCATCTGGGGCACCGACGAGTTCTCCAGGAGCGTGCGCGCGACCCCGCTGATCACCTCGTCCGGGAACAGGTGGATGAGCACTTGCAGGTAGTCGCGGTGGTAGTCGAACAGCATGGCCGTCTCGTCGCGCGAGTGGTCGCCCGTGGCGGCCAGCCGCGAAAGCGTCGGCACGATCGTATGCATCAGCCACGGAATGCTCTCCAGCGTGTGCCAGGAGCGCGAGGCGATCCTCTCGCCGGTGGACTTTTCCCACCAGTCGTAGAGACGCCAGAGGTTCTTCATGGCGGTGCCGTAGCCCGTGCCTTCCAGCGAGCCGCCGCCGGCGTGGTTCGCCGTGAAGGCTGGAAACGCCTCGTCCTCCAGCTTGCGCCGGCGGAACTGATCGAGCCAGTCTTGCGCCATCGGGTTTTCTCCGTGCGTGGCAAGGCCCAGCAGCATCGTCGCTTCGAGGAACGAGTAGTAGTAGTTGTTCGCCGGGTTGTCGTGGCTCCAGCCCGACCAGGGAATGGTCTTGTTGCCCCAGCGGGCCTGGGTGTGGTTCCAGACGTTCCACACCGCCTGGTTGCCGTAGTCGCGCCAGCGTGCGCGCTGCTCGGGCGTGGTCTGGGCGCGGCACCAGTCGTAGACGGTGGCCATGCCGCCGATCAGTTCACCCACGTAGAGATAACTGTTCGTTCCCGCCACCGGAACGGGCGGAACGGGTGCGCCGCCGCCGTGATGGCGGCGATGCGCGCCTCCTCGGACGCGACGAATTCCTCCGTCTTCGCCACGGCGTAGTTGCAGTAGCGCACGTCGTTCGTCACCTGCCCCATCAGGGCCACCTGCCAGGCCGGCAGATCGGGCCCGCCGTTGGCGAGCTGTGCATCGACGGACGCCTTGAAGCGACGGGCCGCTGGCGCGTCGGCGGCGAGCTGCTGCCGCAGGCGCGCGAGCGTCTGCGCATGCGACACCAGGATGCGCGGCGAGCCCAGCGGCGCGATCTGCGGCGTGGCAACCGGCGGCAGCGGCGCGGGCCCAATGGCCGGCGGTTCGGCAGGGACAGGGAGCGCGGCCGTGGGCACGCCGCCAGGCGGCGGTGGCGGAACGCCCGGATCGGGATCCGGCGGAAGCGGCGGCTGCCCGGGTGGGGTGGACGGGCCCGGCAGGGGCGCGGGCGCATCGGCCGGCGGCGGTGGCGGCCCGGCTGGCGCCGAGCCGCCACTGCCTCCGCCGCAGGCCGCGAGCACGGCGGTGAACAGCGCGGCGCTGACGAGCAGCCGTGCGGGCACGGCATGAGCGGGAGGACATGGTGTTTGCATCGCTTCGTTCCAGAACGCGGGCGACGGGCCCGCTGAAAGGAAGCGAATCTACGGACGCGAGCGTCCGCAGGTCAGATGAAATTAGTCATGCCCCGACCGTGCGCGCCCGGGCCGAAGGTCGACCTGCGTTCGAACCACGTTCGACCCGCGTTCGGCGCTTGCAGCCCGGTTCCCGTGATCTGCTTCACAGGCAGGAGAAGGTCGTGCGCAGTTTGCCAATCTGCTGTGCGTGCATCGCCAAGACTCGGCGGGCAATGGCTGCCACCATGGCAACCGGCCTGGCCGCATGCAGGCACGTGTCTGGTTTTTCTCCCTCCCCCTCATCATGGAAACCGATTGCCTCTCCCCTGAAGAATCGAGGGCCTCCATCCTTCTGGCCGACGACCACGCACTCGTACGCGACGGCCTTCGGTCGCTCATCGCGAGCCTCATCGGCGACGTGCACATCATCGAAGCGGAAGACGGCGACGAGCTCCTCCGCGCCGCGCGCAGAACCCAGTGCCGCGCCAAGCTGGCGCTGGTCGATCTCAACATGCCCGCGATGGAACGCGGCTTTCGTCTGGCCGAGCTCGCGCGGGAATGCCCCGACCTTCCGCTGGTCGTGATCTCGGCGCTCACCTCGCCCGACGTCGTGCGCCGCACGATGGAGCTGCGGTCGGTGCACGCCTTCATTCCCAAGAGCTCGCCCTCGGACCAGATCGCCGAGGCCATCCAGGCCGCCCTTGAAGGGCGGCGCATCCCGTTTGCGCTGCGCCCGTCCGAGACGCGGCGGCCCGAGGTGATCCTCACGCCGCGGATGGAGGAAGTCCGCCAGCTGCTGCGGCAGGGCATGAGCAACAAGGCCATTGCCGCGAAGCTGGGCATCAGCGAAGGCACCGTCAAGAACTACATGAGCGAGATCTTCCGCGCGCTGAACGTGTCCAATCGGACGCAGGCGGCGCAGATGGACGGCGACACGCTATGACCGTGGCCCGGGAAGACCGGCCCGACCCCGAAGACTCCGCACACACCATCGCCTCGCTCTGGGCGCTGCGCGCCTGCGAGCTTCTGTGCGCACTGATGTTCGCGACGGCCATGCCGTGGCAGCGGGCCTTCGGCTGGTTCGCCATCATCGCGGCGCTGGGCGTCTTCCGCTGGTGGCACGTCAACCGCCCGCACTTCCGGGCGCAGCCCAAGGCGCTGCGCCAGCGCGCCTACCGCCTGCACATGTGGGTGCTGATGGCGTTCGTCGGCTCCTCCTGCTGGACGCTCTACGTGCCCGGCAACATCCCGATCCAGGCCGTGCTGATGAGCTATCTGCTGGGCAATGCGACGCTCGTGGCGGTCCGGCTCACGGGCGACGCGGTGCGCACGACCATCGCGCTGTTCCTCGCGGTGATGCCGACCGCCCTGCGATTCATCCACGAAGGGGTGACCGAGGGCCCCGAGCTGCTCACCCTGATGGGCGTCGGCGGCGTGCTGATGACCATCACGATGATCTTCATGTCGCGGGCGCAAGAAAGCAGCGTGCGGCATCAGTATGAACTTCGCCGGCGCGCCGAGTCCGCCGCCAATGCCGTCGCGGCCATGGGCCTGGCGAAGTCCCGCTTCTTCGCGGCCGTCAGCCACGACCTGCGGCAACCCGTCCACGCCATCGGCCTGTACCTCGTTCCGCTGGCCATCCTCAGCCAGAAGGCCAACGACAGCGCGGCGCTGCGCGCGGTGGAGGGCATCAACCAGTCGTGGCGTGCGCTCGACGACCTGCTCTCGCAGGTGCTCGACCTCACACGCATGGACTCCGGCGCGGTGCAGGCCGACCTGCGGCCGACGGAGCTCGCGCCCATCGTCGAGAACCTGCTGATGCAGCACAGCGCCATCGCCGAAGCCGCAGGCGTGCGGATCGTGACCTATGTGCGGCCGGGCGCCTACGCGATGGCCGACGGCCTCATGCTGATGCGCGTGCTGTCGAATCTCCTGGACAACGCGGTCAAGTTCTCGCCCCAGGGCGGCACGGTGGCCATCGCGCTGCGGCCGCGCAGGGACGGGGGCTGGCGGCTGCAGGTGCGCGACTGCGGCATGGGCATCGCGCAGAGCGCGCAGGAGCGCATCTTCGAGGAGTTCGTGCAGGTCGACAACGAGGCGCGCGACCGGCGCCGGGGCCTCGGACTGGGCCTGGCGATTGCGCGCCGCTTCGTGCTGCTGATGAACGGCGATATCGAGGTCCGCTCCGCGCTCGGCCAGGGCTGTTGCATGACGGTGCTGCTGGAGCCGGCGCCTGCCCCCGATGCCCAAGGTGCGCCGCAGACGGCGCCCGAGTCCACGCCGGCGGTGCTCGCAGCGCTGGACGGCTCGCCCTCGCACGATCTGGCGGTGCGCCGTGTGCTGCTGGTGGAAGACGACTCGCTCGTCGCCGCTGCGACGCGGCAGCTGCTCGTCGCGTGGGGGCTGGAGGTGCTGCATGTGGAGACCGAAGCGGCGGCCCTGACGGCGGCGGACTACGGCGACGTGGCGATCTGCGATGCGCGGCTGCCGCACGGCGCTTCCGGCCTGGACGTCGCGCTCGCGCTGCGCGAGATCGGCAAGAAGGTCCTGCTCATCAGCGGCGAGACAGACGTCTCGCTGCGCGAAGCGGCTCACCTGCACGGCGTTCCACTGCTCACCAAACCCGTCTCGGGCGCCGATCTGCGCGCCGCGCTCATCGGCCTTTGATTCTTGCCGCGCGCCCCGGGCGCGACGGCCCCGGGTATTACCAATTTCATGTATTCGCTCGAGGGGGGCGCCGGTACATTGCCGTCCCATCGCCGCACCCGGCACGTTCGAGGAATGACATGAGCTACCCGTTTTCGCCCGACACGTTCTGCCCGCCTTCGCTGGGCCGCACGCTCCCCCAGAAGCGCCGCGTCGGCCGCTTCGCCGAAACGCCCGGTGCCAAGGCCCTGCGGCGCTTCTATCGCATCGCCTGCGCCGTGGCCCCGGGCCTGGCCGCGCGCCTGGCCTACGACCAGCTTGCCAAGCCGCCGCGCACGGTGCCGCGCGAATGGCAGCTGGTGCTGCGCCGCCATGCCACTGCGCGCCGCATTCCCTTCGGCCGCGGCGAGCTGGCCACCTACGAATGGGGCGAAGGCCCGACGGTGCTGATGGTGCATGGCTGGGGATCGCACGCATTGCACATGGGCCGCATGGTGCTGCCGCTGGTCAATGCGGGCTTTCGCGTGGTCGCGTTCGACGCGCCGGCGCACGGCCTGTCGTCCGGCCGCACGACCGACATCCTGCAGTTCCCCGCTGCGATTGCCGCCGTGGCCTCGCGCTGCGGACCGCTGCACGGCGTGGTGGCGCATTCCTTCGGCGCGGCAATGGCGCTGCTGGCCCAGCGCGACTGGGGGGTCGATACACGCCGAATGGTTCTCATCAGCTCGTTCGAGCATTGCAACTGGTTCGTCGAGGCTTTCGGCGAACACGTCGGCCTGACGCCCGAGGTGGTCAACCGCGTGCGGGACCTCCAGGCGCGCCGCTATGGCGGCCGGCTCGACTGGAGCCGCATGTCGGTGGTCGACATGGCGCGCCAGGCGCCGATCTCCGCCCTCATCGTGCATGACGAGGACGACGAGGAGATCCCGTTCGAACACAGTCTTGCCATCGCCGCCGCGATGAAGGACATCGAATTCAAGTCGACCACGGGTTACGGCCACCATCTCGTGGTGCGCAACGTCGACGTCATCCGTCGCGTGGTCGACTTCATCTCACGCTGAAAGGCGCGCCATGAATCACACCCGCAGATCTCCTGCGCCGTATCGGCTGGCCTTCGTGCTGGGCAGCGGTGGCGTGCGCAGCATCGCCGCGCTCGGCGTCGCGGGACGGCTCGCGCGCGAGGGCATCTGTCCGGACTTCGTTGCCGGCTGCAGTTCAGGCGCGCTCTTCGGCGCGCAGATCGCGCTGGGCATGGAGGGCGAGGAGGCCCTGCGTGTCGCCACGAGTCTCTGGTCGCCCGAGCTGACGCAGCAGCGGCGCTGGCGCGCCTATGCCGAACTGCTGGCGCCGCGCTGGATGGGCTTTGACGGCCGGTTCGCCATGCGCGACGACCGGCTGATCGCGCAGCGGGTGGAATGCGCCTTCGGCAATGCCCGCCTGGAGAGCACCGAGGTGCCCCTGCGCGTGAGCGCGACCGACGCGATGACGGGCGAGGCCGTCGTCCTCACCCGCGGCCGGGTCGCGGACGCCGTCCGCGCCAGCATGGCGGTGCCGATCATCTTTCCGAGCGTCGTCGTCGATGGGCGGGCGCTCGTCGACGGGGTGCTGTCCGATCCGCTGCCGCTGGCCGCAGCCCAGGATGCGCGCGTGGTCATCGCCCTCGGCTTCGACGGCGACATGCCGCGCCGGGTCGACCGGATTTCGCGCCTCGTCGCTCAGACCAGCACCGCGCTCATCAACAACCTCATGCATGCGCGCAAGGCGGCCGCGCGCTCGGCGGGCCAGGAAGTGATCGACCTGCGCCTGGACCTCGACCGGCGCATCGGCCTTTGGGACACGTCCGCCATGCCGGACCTCTACGAGGCGGGCTGGCGCGCCGCCGACGCCTGCCTCAGCGACATCGATGCTGCGCTCGAGCGCGCCAGCCTGGAGGCCCGGGCCTACGCGGCAGCCGTGCCCGCAGCCTGGGCGCACTGACGCGCAGGCCGGCAGCCATGCCCAGTTCACCCGGACGCCGCCGCGCGGCGTGCATTGCCTGATGGGGTCCCCGGTGATGATGGACGCCGACGTCGAGTACGCGGCCGGCCGCTTCGCGGCGGCGCTCGCGCTCTACGAGAAAGCGGCGGGCCTGGGCGACGCCAGCGCCGGCGAGATGGCCGGCTACATGCTTTTCTTCGGCCCGGCGCTGTTCGGGCCGACCATTCCCTGCGACCACACGCGTGCCCGCGCATTGCTGGAAGCGCCGGCTGGCCATGGCCGGCTGGTGGCGCGCATGCTGATCGACAGGATCGACCGCGGGCTGCCCGTGCCCGCACCCCACCCACCCCATCTCAAGGAGTAACGATGGACATCCGATCATTCATGCCTGCCCTGGCGCGCCGCTGCGGCGCCTGCCTTCTCGCCGCCGGCGTGGCGTCGCCCGCCTTCGCCAGCCAGGCGCTGGAGGAGGCCAACCGCGCGTACTATGAGGGCAGGCACCAGCTTTCGCTCGCGATGTACGAGCGTCTGGCCAGCGAGGGCGATGCCGAGGCTGCCGAGCGTGCGGGCTTCATGCTGATGGACAGCGGCAGGGCCCTCGCAGGGCAGGTGCGTCCGGACGCGGAACGCGCACGCTCCCTGCTGGTGCAGGCGGCGCGGGCCGGCCGGCCGGGCGCCGCATTCCTGCTGAACATGATCGATCTGACGGAGTGAGCGCGCGCGGCACCTCAGGGCGCCGCCATCCGGAACAAGTGACAACGCCCTGCGGCAGCTCTGCCGCAGGGCGTTGTCACTGGAGCGCCGGCTACTTGAACTCGGCTGAACGCACCACGATGCCGGTCGGGAAAACGTCTTCCCACAGGGCGATGATTCTCCCCCGCTGATCGACGCTCAGCACGGGGTAGAAGGCGATGCCGGGGAAGCGGTCGGCGGTCGACCACGCACCGGTCAGGGCGTTGTATCGCACCCGGAACGCGATGCCGTCTCCCACGCGCTGCGACCACGCCACCATGGCATTGCCATGCTCGTCGATCACCGCGGACGGCGCATCGACGGGTTCGTCCGCCTGGGGATTGTCGGGCAGCAGCACAAGCGGCAGGCTCCAGGTGCCGGTCAGGCCGGCGCGCAGCACGGACTGCACCACGTCGACGCCGTTGGGTCCGCTGCGATGCCATGCCATCACGGCCTGTCCGCCGGCATTGACGGCCGCAGTGACGCCATGGACCTGGCCGTTGGGGCCGTCCAGGCTGATGGGTGCACCGACGGTGGCTCCGGCGACCACATCGCGGACCCAGACCTGCGGCAGCGTCTGCCCCGAACTGCACTCGGCATACAGGACGCCGCTGCCCTGCGGGTTGAGCGCGATGCCGGGCGAGCGCATGGCGCAACCCGCGATCTCCAGGGCGGGGGCGGCCGCGTCCCAGTCGCCGCTGGCCTGTCGCCGCGCCCAATGCACGGTGTTCGACTCGACCCACAGCAGATAGGCCTTGCCCGCGTTGTCGAAGGCGATGCGCGTTGGAGCACCATGGGCGCCCGTGGTACTCGGCTGACGCGTCACGGGCTCCCAGGAGTCGGTCTCCCGCTGGTAGTAGCGGGTGTGGAGGGTCGGGAGCTCGCCGGGGTCCTCCTGAACCCAAGCGGCCAACACGTTGCCTTGATCGTCGATGGCGACCGTGGCGGGCGTGCGGACGGCGGCAACGGCCGTGTCGACCCGCACGGGCGCGGTCCAGGTCGAGTTGCCGGCCCGCAGGTCGAGCGTCGAGGCGAACAGGTGGCTGTCCTGGCCGGGCACGTCGCGGACCCAGATGGCCACGGCAAAGCCTGTCGCGCTGACGGCAAGGGCATGCTGCACGAGCTGCGACGGGCCGTCGAACAGGATCGCCTCGGTCGGGCTCCATTGCCTGGAGACACCGTCGAGTCGGTTGGCAAGCAGCGAACTGAACCCGCCGTTGGACCGACGTTGGTACAGGACGATGCCGCTGCCGGGGCGGCTGGCTGCGAACACGGGCAGCTCCGCAAGGCCGTCCTCGCGCACCGACGCAGTCACGGGTGGCTCCCACGCGCCATCGCGCGTCGCAAAGGTGGTGGAGGTCGCGGGGAGCGTCTGGCCATCGGCGCTGCGCATGGGGCGAAAGTCGATGCGGTAACGTGTCGCCAGGGACAGCTCGTTCGAGGGCGTGATGCTGAAGCCGGCCGTGCCGTCGCGCGTGAAGTTGCGCAGGGCGACCGTGCCCGAGCGGGTGATGTCGGTGAGCGACAGGCTGGCGGCGGCCACATCGGTGAAATCGAGCGCACGGTTGTAGCGGACGGCGAGCGTCGTCGTGGTGCTGGCCTGCGTGCTGCCGTCGGCCGGCTCCAGCGCCGCCAGGGCGAATGCGGGCGGCGCCGGCGGATCGCCAGGGTCTGCGGGGTTGCCGGGGTTGCCGGGTGGAGGTCCACCCGGGACTGCCACCGGGTCATCGCCGCCGCCGCAGGCGGCGAGCAGAGCCAGCGGCAGCGCAGCCAGCCACATGCGCCCGGGCGTGCGCCAGGATCGCGTCAACGGAAAAGTCATCAAAAGCTCCTTGCCGCTTCGGGCGTGAGTTCAAAAACGACCGAATCTAGGAGCAGGCTGGTGGCCAGGCCAGATGAAATTGGTCATGTCCGCGCCTGGCCGGGAGCGTCCACGGCCGCGCTGCAAAGCGGGTACAGGGCCGCGCTCCAAAGCGCGCTTGACGGAGTTCGGCTCTAGAGTGATACTCCAGTCCATGGATCCCCGCACCACCAAGGAGCGTCTGCTCGATGCAGCTGCGCTCGTGTTCATCCGGCATGGGTATGCGGCCGCGTCCATGGACATGGTTCGCCAGGAAGCCGGCGTGAGCAACGGCAGCCTCTATCACCACTACCCGACCAAGAACCTGCTCGCCGACGCGCTCTACGCCGCCACGCTGCGCACCTTCCATGCCACGCTGCTGCGTGCGGTCGGGAGCCGCGCCTCGGCGCAAAGCGGTGTCAAAGGGCTGGTGCGTGCCTATGTGCAGTGGGTGGCGGATCATCCTGAACGGGCACGGCTGCTCACGGAGCTTCGGCAGTCGTCCGGGCTCGGCGAGGGCCAGGAAACCGCCGCGGCGAATGCGGCCGGCTTCGGCGCGCTGGCGGCCTGGGTGCAAGGCAAGACGGATGCAGCGCAGATGCGCAGAATACCCTTCACGCTCTGGATGGCGCTGGTCTTCTCGCCTGCGATGGCCCTGACCGCCCACTGGACGAAGGAGGCCAGGCCGCAGATTCCCGCCAGGACCCGCGCCATTCTCGAAACCGCGGCCTGGGCCTCGGTGGCGCCATGAAGTCGGCCATCGCGCTCATGATGCAGCCCGCCGGGCCTGGCGTGCCGGACGTCGTGGACCTGCGCTGCGAAGCCCAGGTGGCCAGGCGCGGCCTGCAGGAGATCGATGCCGCGCGCGCCGGGGCCTGGTTCGTCTGCCTTCATGAGGCCGGCCGCGTCTGGTTCGAGCAGGACGGCCAGGTGGAGCAGCTGGGCGCAGGCGACGTCCTCCTGCTTGACCCCGACCTCCCCTTTGCAATGGGTGCCGAGGCGGCGTTCGGCCTGCGCCTGTGGCGCGTGCCGCGCCAGCGCATCGAGTCCGGTCTCGCCGGTCGTGCTGCGCAAAGGCGCATGGTGCGGCTGGCCCATGGGCTGGGGGAGAGCGTGCTGCTGCGGACCTGGCTGGCCACGCTGGTGCACAACGGCACGAGCCTGTCGGCCGGAAACCTGGAGCTGGCCTTCGGTGCCCTGTGCGCCCTGACGGCGCAGATCATCGACCGGGCCGGGCCGCTGCCGGCCGACAGCCGGCAGGCCCGGCGCGACGCGCAGCTGCAGCGCGTGTTGCGCCAGATCGAGCTGTGCGCAGGCGACTTCGAGCTGACGCCGCGCAAGCTCGCGCAGGACCTCGCGATCTCGCCGCGCAAGCTGCATCAGCTCTTTGGTGGGCTGGACACCAGCTTTCACGAGCATCTCACCCGCGTGCGCCTCAGGCGCGCCTATGGCCTTCTGCGCGATCCGGCGCGCAGTTCGCTCAGCACCGTCGAGATCGGACTGGCCAGCGGCTTTGGCGACGCGTCGACCTTCTACCGGCGCTTCAAGGCCCGGTACGGCGTGACGCCCGGGGCCTTGCGCAGCGTCTGATGCGCGCAGGCCGTGCCGGCCGGTCCATGATCGCCCGGCGTCATCGAGCACCGGGCGCCGTCATGCGCGCCGACAGGGCGCTGCGTCGTGCCAGCAGAAAGCGCTGCAGCAGGGCAGGGTAGTCGGGCCGCACCGCTGCCGCCACCGAGGGCCGGGCTTGCAGGGCCTGGCGCCACCGCGTCACGCGCGGCAGCGCCGGCCACCAGCCGAAGTCGGCAATGAGGTCGAAGACGTCGAAGTAGCGGAACACCGGACCGAACACCGCGTCGACGATGCAAAACCGCTCGCTGGCGAAGAACGGGCCCGTTCCAGGCGTCGTTTCGAGTGCTGCTTCCAGTTGCTCGAAGCGGCGGCGGATCTCGCCTGCGCGCGCCGCCAGCGCCGCTTCATCGACCGCGTTGTAGAAGCCCGCGATCACGTTCAGCAGTGCGGAGCCGAACTCCATCCAGGCACGGTGGCGCGCCCGCTCCAGTGCGTCCGCCGGATGCAGGCGCGGCAACGTCGTCTCGTCCAGGTACTCGCAGATCACGGCCGACTCGAAGATCGCCTCGTGCCCCACCTGCAGCACCGGCGTCTTGCCCAGCGGCGACACGGCGAGGAACCAGGCCGGCTTGTCGGCCAGGTCAATTTCCCGGCGCTCGTACGCGATGCCCTTTTCGGCCAGCACGATGGCCGCGCGCTGCACGTAGGGGCACAGGGCATGCGAGACCAGCACCAGCGGCGCGGGCGCTGCATCAGTCCCCGTGCGGTCCGGGACGGGCAGGCAGGCTGCGTTCATGAAGTCACTCCTTCGTCGTGAAAATGGCCTCACTCTATGATTGCATTCACGAAACAGCCATAGGCAGGAGATCAATCCATGATTGCAAAGACGCAATACAAGCTCCAGGCTGGCGATCTCGAGGTGACCCTGGCGCTGGCGCGCGGCCGCAGCCTGGCCGCCGCCGGCGCGCGCCTGGGGGTGGATGCGTCCACCGTGTTCCGCTCGCTGCAGCGGATCGAACGCGGCCTGGGGCGCTCGCTGTTCGAGCGCACGCGCACCGGCTACGTCGCCACCGAACTGGGGGCGGAACTCGCCGCCCATGCGGAGCAGATGGAGGCCGCCCTGGAGCTGGCGCTCTCGGCCGTGCAAGCCACGCCGTCCCAGGTCTCGGGCACCGTGCGCATCACGACGACCGACACCATCCTGCATGGCCTGGTTGCGCCAGCCCTGCGCCCCTTGCGCGCGACCCATCCGCTGCTGGACTTCGACCTGCATACCGGCAACGAGCTGGCGAGCCTGACGCGGCGCGACGCCGACATCGCGGTGCGCGCCACCCGAAGGCCGCCCCAGCATCTGGTGGGCCGCTCGATCGGTGCGATCCGGGTCGCGCTGTTCGCGCCACGCCAGGGCAGCCTGCGCCGGCGCGCGATGGCCGACGCTGGCCAGGTCGACTGGATCGCCCCGGACGACGCGCTGCCCGACCATCCCTCGGTGCTCTGGCGCAAGCGCCACTTCCCGCGCGTGCGTCCGAGCTACCGGGTCCACAGCATCCTGTCCGTGCTGGAGCTGGTGGGGCAGGGCCTGGGGGTGGGCATCGTGCCGCTGTTCCTGGGGCAGGGCCGCCGCGACGTGGTGCAGATTTCGGAGCCGCTTGCCGAGGGCGAGACCGAGCTCTGGCTGCTCACCCACCCCGAGTCGCGGCACCTGCGCCGCGTCGCCACCGTCTACGGCCACCTGGCGGCGACGCTGGCGCTGCCCTGAGCGCCGGGCCGGCCGGGCCTGGCGCTCTGGGCCAACCGCTGCGCCGCATCTTTCCGGGCCCCGCAGCGGTCGCTGCCCCCGGTTCCCGGATAGCATCAAGGGCTGACCCGTCCTCGAATGCAACCCAGGAGTTTTTCATGAGCCGTGAAGTCGTTGTCGTGAGCGGTGTGCGCACCGGTATTGGTACCTTTGGCGGAAGCCTGAAGGACGTTCCCCCCACCCGGCTGGCGGCGACCGTGCTGCGCGAATCGCTGGCGCGCGCAGGGGTCGACGGCACCGACGTGGGCCATGTGGTGTTCGGCCACGTCGTCAACACCGAGCCGCGCGACATGTATCTGTCGCGCGTCGCCGCGCTCGAGGGCGGCTGCCCTGAAGGCACGCCGGCCATGAACGTCAACCGCCTGTGCGGCTCGGGCCTGCAGGCCATCGTGTCGGCCAGCCAGTCCATCCTGCTCGGGGATACCGACGTGGCCATCGGCGGCGGCGCCGAAAGCATGAGCCGCGCGCCCTATGCCAGCCTCAACAGCCGCTGGGGCGCACGCATGGGCGACACCCAGCTCGTGGACATGATGGTCGGCGCGCTGCACGACCCGTTCAAGACCGTGCACATGGGCGTGACGGCCGAGAACATCGCGAAGAAATGGGGCATCACGCGCGAGGAGCAGGACGCGATCGCGCTGGAGAGCCACCGGCGCGCCCAGCGCGCGACCGAGGCCGGCTACTTCAGGGACCAGATCGTGCCCGTGATGGTCAAGAGCCGAAAAGGCGAAGTCGCCTACACGGCCGACGAGCATTTCCGCAGCGACGCCGACGCGGCGGACTTTGCCAAGCTCAAGCCCGTGTTCCTCAAGGAGAACGGCACGGTCACGGCGGGCAACGCCTCGGGCCTGAACGATGCGGCGGCCGCCGTGGTCCTGATGGAGGCTGGCGCCGCCAGGGCGCGGGGTGCCCGGCCGCTTGCGCGGCTCGTCGCCTATGCCCATGCCGGTGTGGACCCGCAGTACATGGGCATCGGCCCGGTGCCGGCCACGCAGCTGGCGCTCAGGCGGGCGGGCCTGTCGGTCGCCGACCTCGACGTGATCGAGGCCAACGAGGCCTTCGCCGCGCAGGCCTGCGCGGTCACGCGCGACCTGGGCCTCGACCCGGCCAAGGTCAACCCGAACGGATCGGGCATCTCGCTGGGCCACCCCATCGGTGCCACCGGCGCGGTGATCACCGTCAAGGCCGTGCACGAACTCCAGCGCGTCCAGGGCCGCTACGCGCTGGTGACCATGTGCATCGGCGGCGGCCAGGGGATCGCCGCGATCTTCGAGCGGATGTGAGGCGGCGCGGCCGCCGCCAGGCGCTTACCGGCGGCCGGCCTGCAGCGCCTCCCACACCCGGCACGGCGTCGCCGGCATGTCCATGTGCCTGACGCCGCGCGACCACAGGGCATGGCCCACCGCGTTCATCACGGCCGGCAGCGCGCCGACGGCGCCAGCTTCGCCGGCGCCCTTGACGCCCAGCGGATTGACGGCCGTCGGCACCGGGCGGCTGAAGGTGTGGATCGGCCCCACGTCGGCCGCGCGCGGCATGGCGTAGTCCATGAACGATCCGGTCAGGAGCTGGCCGTTGTCGTCGGCGTAGACGATGCGCTCCATCAGCGCCTGCCCGATGCCCTGCACCACGCCGCCCTGAATCTGGCCCTTGAGCAGCAGCGGGTTGATCACCGTGCCGACGTCTTCGCCCACGTGGTAGCTCACGATCTCGACGACGCCCGTGTCCGGGTCGACCTCCACCTCGCAGACATGGCAGCCGTTGGGGAAGGTGATGCCGCCGTGCGAGTTCGCGGCGCTGGCCGACAGTCCGACGTCGATGCTGTCGGGCAGGCCCCAGGGATTGAAGGCGGCGCGCGCGACCTCGGCCAGCGACAGCGAGCGGTCGGTGCCCTTGACCGAGAACCGGCCGGCGTCGAAGACGATGTCGTCCACATGCGACTCCAGCAGATGCGCCGCGATGGCCGAACCCTTGTCGACGATGCGCGCGGCCGCGGCCTTGAAGGCGGAGCCGGCCGCCATCATGGTGCGCGAGCCGAAGCTGCCGCGGCCATGGCTCACGCGGTCGGTGTCGCCGCAGACCACGTGCACCGCGTCGAAGGCCAGTCCCAGGTACTGCGCCGCGAGCTGCCGGAAGGCGGTTTCATGGCCCTGGCCGTGCGAATGCGAGCCGGCCAGCACCGTGGCCTTGCCGCCCGAGTCGAAGCGGATCTCGATATGCTCGTCGAAGGACTTGCCGGCCGGGCCGCCGGCACTCTCCACCACGTAGGCCATGCCGATGCCGCGCAGGCGGCCCCGCGCCTGCGACTGCTGCTGGCGCGCGGGAAAGCCGGCCCAGTCGGCGGCGGCCTGCGTCGCCTCCAGCAGACCCTTGAAGTCGCCGCAGTCATAGGTGAACACGAGCCCGGTCGCGTAGGGCATGTCCGCGGCGTCGACCATGTTGCGGCGGCGCAGTTCGGCGGGATCGACGCCAAGCTCCAGCGCCGCGCGGTCGACGATGCGCTCGATGCAGTAGGAGGCCTCGGGCCGACCGGCGCCGCGGTACGCACCCACGGGCACGGTGTGCGTGAAGGCGCCGATCACCGAGACGTCGAAGCTGCCGATGCGGTAGGGGCCGGCGAGCCCGCCGAGATTGCCGGTCGGCACATGCAGGCTCCATTGCCCGATGTAGGCGCCCAGGTTGGCAATGGTGCGAACGCGCAGTCCGAGAAAGCGCCCCGTGCGGTCCAGCGCCAGCTCGACGTCGTTGACGGTGTCGCGCGCCTGCTGGTCGGACTGGAAGGCTTCGCTGCGCTCGCCGATCCAGCGCACCGGCCGGCCCGTCATGCGGCTGGCCAGCAGCACGAGCAAATACTCCTGGTAGACGGGCAGCTTCATGCCGAAGCCGCCGCCCACGTCGGGTGACACCACGCGCAGGTCCGACGGCGACAGGCCCAGCAGCGCGGCCAGGTCGCGCCCCACCTCGTGCGGCATCTGCAGACTGGCGTGCAGCGTGTAGCGGCCCTCGCGCGCGTCGAAGCTGCCGATGGCCGCGCGCGGCTCCAGCGACGCGGTGGCCACGCGCGAGATCGTGAAGCGCTCGCGCACGACGGTGTGTGCGCCGGCGAACGCGGCGTCGCAGGCGGCCACGTCACCGAGCCGGTAGGCCATGCACAGGTTGTCGTCGGTATGGGGCCACACCTTGGGCGCGCCCGGCTCGAGCGCCCGGACCGCATCGGTCACGGCCGGCAGCGGCTCGTAGTCCACGCCGATCAACTCGGCGGCGTCCTTGGCCTCGTTGACCGATTCCGCGACGACGGCGGCCACCGCGTCGCCCACATGCGCGGCCAGGCCATCGGCCAGGACGCCATAGGGCGTCGTGGCGTGCGGGCTGCCGTCCGGCCGCGCGTGGGGCACCTTGGAGCCGATCGCCGGCAGGCCCAGATGCGCGAAATCGGCCGCCGTGAACACCGCGACGACGCCCGGCGCCTGCCGCGCGGCCTCGGTGTCGATCGAGACGATCCGGGCCGCCGCATGCGGCGAGCGCAGCAGCACCAGATGCGCCTGGCCGGGCAGGCGGATGTCGTCGGTGTAGCGGCCCGCGCCGCGCACGAGACGGTCATCCTCGATGCGCGGGACGGGGCATCCGATGCCGTCGCGGCGCTCCTGCGCCTGAGGCTCCCGGGTGACTGCAAGCTCGCTCATGCGGTGTCACCGTGCCGGCGAGACGAGCTTGCCGTCCTTGATCTGCAGGATCACCGAGCCGAAGTGCGGCACGCGGTTCCTGTCCAGCGAGAACTTGCCGCCGCCGACCACCACGGGCACATCGCGCGTGGCGGCCATCGCGGCGCGCACGGCTTCGCGCGTGGGGTTGGGGCCTGCGGCCTTGATGGCATGGGCGGCCACCTTCATCATCGAATAGCCGGTCGCGGCCCAGGCGTCGGGCAGGCTGCGGTAGCGCAGCGTGTACTTGCGCACGAAGTCCCTGGCGGCGGCGCTGTCGGCAAAGGGCGAGAACTCGGCCATGAGGTAGGTGCCTTCCACGGCCTTGCCGCCGATGGCCGTGTACTTGTCGCTGGCCATGTTCTGGTTGCCCACGATCACGGTCTTGGCCGGCAGGCCGGCCTGGCGCGCCTGCACCACGAGGTTGGCGCCGACTTCCGGCGGCGTCGAGACGTACAGGCAATCGGCGCCCGAGGCGACGATCTTGGTCGCGAGTGCGGCGAAGTTGCTCTCGGATTGCAGAAAGGTGTCCTCGCCCACGATCTTCGTGCCGGCGGCGACCACCGCGTCCTTGAACACCTTGGCGTAGACGAGATAGGCCTCGTTGTCGCGGATCGAGGTCAGGTAGCAGGCCTTGGGCTTGACGGTCTTGCCGATGTAGTCGCCGATCGGCCGCACGAAGTCCTCGGCATTCTCCGAGGCCTTGAACGCCCATTCGCCCGCGGCCAGGATGGCCGGGTTGGTGCCGGTGGTGAAGAGCGGAATCTTCAGCGACACCGCTGCCGGGGCGGCCGCCAGCGCCTCGGACGAGGACACCGGGCCGATGAACATCAGGTTGGCCTTGTCCTGCGCCACCTTGTTCAGCAGCGTGATGGCCTCCTGCTTGTCCGAGCGGTTGTCCTCGTAGGTCACCTTGAGCGTGTCCTTGCCGAAGAAGCCTTCGGCCTTGAGGTCCTCCTCGGCGATCTTCATCGCATTGGTCGCGGGCACGGCGACGAACGCGCTGGGGCCGGTCAGCCCCATGACGACGACGATCCTGTGCTCCGCCGCGAGCGCCGCGCCCGCGCAGACGAGGGCTGCCGTGGCCGTGGCCAGACGCAGGGCGGTGAATGCTGTGTGTCTCCGGTTCATGAAATGCTCCTGGGGTTGAAAGAAACCTGGGTGGGAAACTCGCTGCCGGCCGCGCCGGGCGTCAGCCCGCACCGCCGAGGTAGTGCGCCGAGATGGCCGGATCGGCCGCCAGCGCGGCGCTGGCGCCCTGGTGCACGATCTCGCCCTGGTCGAGCACGTAGGCGCGGGCCGTCAGGGCCAGCGCCTTGCGGGCGTTCTGCTCGACGAGCAGGACCGTCAGGCCGGCTTCGTTGATCTTGCGCAGCGCGGCGAACACCTGGTTGATCACCAGCGGTGCCAGCCCGAGGCTCGGCTCGTCGAGCAGCAGCATGCGCGGCGAGCCCATGAGCGCGCGGCCGATGGCCAGCATCTGCTGCTGGCCGCCGGACAGCGAGCCGGCCAGCTGCGACTCGCGCTCCTTGAGCACGGGGAACAGCGCGTGGATGTCACCCAGGGTGTAGCGGGCGGGCCGACGGCCCAGTGCGGTGCGGCCGACTTCGAGGTTCTCCAGCACGCTCAGGTCGGCGATCACCTGGCGGCCTTCGGGCACCTGCAGCAGACCTTCGCGGGCCGTGTTCCAGGGCGAGTCGCCCGCGATGTCGCGGCCATCGAAGCGGATGGCGCCGCGCTCGCTGCGCACCACGCCGCTGATGGAGTTGAGCAGCGTCGACTTGCCGGCGCCGTTGGCCCCGATCAGCGCCACCATCTCGCCGGCGGCCACGTGCAGGCTCACGCCGCGCAGGGCGCGGATGCCGCGGTAGGAGGTGTGCAGTCCTTGAATCTCGAGCATCGCTCAGCTCCCCAGGTAGGCGTCCACGACGGCCGGGTTCGCCAGCACGGCGGCGGGCTCGCCCTCGGCGATGATCCGGCCCCGGTCCAGCACATACAGCCGGTCGGCGATGCGCGAGATGAAACGCATGTTGTGTTCGATCACGATCACGGCAACGCCCGCATCCGCCCTTTGTCGGAACAGCGTGCCCAATGCTTCGGCCTCCACGTCGTTCATGCCGGCCACGGGCTCGTCGAGCAGCAGAACGCGCGGCTCGGACGCGAACGCACGCATCATTTCGACGCGGCGCTGGTGGCCGTAGGCCAGCGAGCCCGCCGGATGGTCCGCGAACTCCTCCATGCCGAAGGTCGCGAGCAGGGCCCGGGCCCGGTCGCGGGTTTGCGCCGTCTCGCGCCGCGACGAAGGCAGCCCCAGCAGGTCGGCGATCACGCCCGAGCGTTCCAGCCGCTGGAAGCCGATCATCACGTTGTCCAGCACCGAGGCGTCGGCCTGCAGCCGGATGTTCTGGAAGGTGCGGGCCACGCCGGCCTGCCCGATCCGGTGCGCGGGCAGATGACCCAGGTCGGCGCCGTCGAGCGTGATGCGTCCGGCCGACAGGCCGACCATGCCGGTGATCAGGTTGACGATCGTGGTCTTGCCGGCGCCGTTGGGGCCGATGATGCCGGTGACCTGGCCCGACGGCGCGCGCAGGTTCACGTTCTCGGCAGCCACCACGCCGCCGAAGGCCTTGCCCAGGCCCTGCAGTTCGAGCGCGCTCATGGCGTCACCTCCGGGCGGGTCGGTCCGGCGGCGCGGCCGAGCGGGTCCTCGTCCGGGCGGCGGGTTGCCGGCGCGGCACGCGAGCCGGCCAGCCGCCGCAGCCGCCACCATTGGAGCCCGGTGTCCACCACGCCGCGCGGCAGGTAGGCGATCACCCCGATCAGCAGCGCGCCGTAGATCAGCATGCGGAAGTCCGCCAGCGGCCGCGCGATCTCGGGCAGGATGCCGAGCACCACCGCGCCCGCGATCGGTCCGGCAACGCTGCGCCGTCCGCCGAGAACGACGTACGACAGGATCGCCACCACCAGCGCAAAGCCGAACTGGTTCGGGTCGAGCGCGTAGCCGTGAAAGGCCTCCAGCGCGCCGAACAGGCCTGCGATCGCGCCCGACAGCGCGAAGGCGACGGACTGGTGGAACACCACCGAGACGCCCAGGCTGGCGGCGACGGCTTCGTCCTCGCGCACGATGTTGGCGGCGCGGCCCGCGCGGCTGGCGTTCAGCCGCGTGACGAGGTAGATGCAGGCCGCCAGCGCGAGCCCGAGCGTCCACGGTCCGACCACCTTTGGAATGCCGTTGAGGCCGTTGGCGCCGCCTGTCACGCCGTCGAGATACAGGTTCAGCGAGAGCACGATCTGCACGAAGGCGAGCGTCGCGATCGCCTGGTAGACGCCGCGCAGGCGCGCCAGCGGAAGCGCCAGCACCAGGCCCAGCACGCAGCCGGTCGCGCAGGCGCAGGCGATGGCCAGCGGAGCCGGCACGCCCAGCCGCAGCGTGAGCACGGCGGCGCCGTACGCGCCGACGGCGGCGAAGCCCGCGGAAGCGATGGAGAACACGCCCGCGCGCAGCACCACGTACTGGCTCAGCGCATAGCCGGCCTGCAGCACGAGAAACTCGATCAGGGGCCGCCAGGTCTGCAGGAATTCGATCATCGTGCGCTCCTCATCGAGCCGGCCGCATCGCGACCGAACAGGCCGTTGGGCCGAAGCATCAGCAGCGCGAACAGCGACGAGAAGATGATCACGTCGCTCAGCTGCGTCGGAAGGTAGGCGAACGAGAACGTCTGGATCACGCCGAACAGCAGCCCGGCGACGAGCGCGCCGGGAATGCTGCCCAGCCCGCCCAGGATGAGCACGATGAAGCCGCGCAGCAGAAAGGACTCGCCCATCAGGAAGTGGATCGAGTTGAAGGCCAGGCCCACCAGCACGCCGGCCGCGCCCGCCAGCGCGCCCGCCATGAAGAAGGTCTGGAAGTACACCACGTTGGGATTGATGCCCACCAGCGTGCCGGCCCGCTCGTTGGCGGCCACCGTGCGGATGCGCCGCCCCGCCGCCGTGCGCTGCAGGTACCAGGTCAGCAGCGTGACCAGCACCGCCGCGCACAGCGTCATGAACAGCTGCAGCGCCGACACGCGCAGGCCCGCGAACTCGTAGGTCTCGACCGGAAAGGTGTCGAACGGAAAGCGCATCACCTGCGTCTGCGAGATGCGCTGCGCCAGCGTCACGAAGATCAGGTTGGCGCCGATGGAGGAGATGATGGCGCCGAACTCCTCCTCGCCCGAGCGCCGCAGCGGCCGGAAGCAGACGAGCTCCACCAGCACCGACAGCAGGCCGCCGCCCGCGGCAGCCAGGAGGAAGGCCAGCCACAGCGGCGCGCCCGCCTTGACGGCGTAGAGCGCGGCGAAGGCGCCGAGCATGAAGATGCCGCCATGCGCCAGGTTGAGGATCTTGTGCACGCCGAAGACGAGGGTCAGGCCGATCGCGAACAGGGCGTAGACGCCGCCGACCACGATCCCGTTGAGCAGTTGCTGAGCGAACATGGTCGGCTCCTTCAGAGCGGGCTGCGTCCGCCGACCACGATCTGGCCGGTCGGCTCGCGTGCCTCGTAGGCGGCTTCGAGGGACTGGATCGTCGCCTCGTCGAGATCGATTTCCATGGCGGCCACGGCCTGGTCGAGGTGCTCGATCCTTTCGGCGCCGACGATGGGCGCGGTGACCCAGGGCTTGGCATAGACCCAGGCGTAGGCGATCTGCGCGGCCGTCACGCCGCGCTCGGCGGCGGCGGCCTGCACCGCATCGAGCACGCGGTAGTCGGCCTCCGATCCGAAGTAGTCCCGCAGCACCCGGTCGGTCGCGGCCCGCCCCTTCGCCGTTTGCACGTCGCGCGGGCGCAGCCCCGCCAGAAAGCCGCGCGCGATGGGCGACCACGGCACCAGCGCGATGCCCTCGTGTCGACAGTAGGGGATCATCTCCCGCTCCTCCTCGCGGTAGGCGAGGTTGTAGAAGTTCTGCATCACCTGGAAGCTGGCGCAGCCCATGGCCTTCTGCATCTCGCGCACCTTGGCGAACTGCCATGCCGTGGTGGAGCAGGCGCCCAGGTAGTGGACCTTGCCCTGCCGCACCAGCAGGTCCAGCGCCAGGATCATTTCCTCCAGCTCCGTGCCGGTGTCGAAACGGTGGGTGTAGAGCAGGTCGATGTGATCGAAGCGGAGCCGGCGCAGCGACTGGTTCACCGACTCGACGATGTGCTTGCGCGACAGCCCCGCCATGTTCGGCCCCGGGCCCATCGGCAGGCCCACCTTGGTGGCCACGACCACTTCCTCGCGCCGGAAGTGCGCGCGGATGGCGTCGCCGACGATCTCCTCGCTGGCACCGTAGCTGTAGTGGTCGGCGGTGTCGAAGAAGTTGATGCCGACGTCTGCGGCACGCCGGAAGAACGGCATCGCCGCGTCGCGGTCGATCGTCCACGGGTGGACTTCCCAGCCGGGCTTGCCGTAGGTCATGCATCCGAGGCAGGCCCGGGACACTGTCAGGCCGGTGCGGCCGAGGCGAACGTATTGCATGGGTGAACCGTCTCCAGGGGGTCGTTGTCAGGATGAGGAAGGCGCCGCGGTCAGGACAACCAGCGCAGGAAGGCCACGGCCAGACCGAGGGCGGCGGCGCCCGCGAGGACCGCGAGGCCGGTGGTGAGCCAGGCCCTCTGCGGGCCAGGGCGCGGGGCCGTGGGCGGCCGATCGCGAGGCGGCGCCGGGCGAGCCGTGGTGTTTGTGGACCCTTCCGGACCGTCGGCTGTTGCCTCTGCAGCGGGCAGGGCGTCTGGCATGGCGGCTGGTGCCGCAGGGTGGCGCGCCAGCAGCTCGGCTTCGAAGCGCCGGAAGAAGTCGTCGGCCATCGAACGCGCGGCGGCGTCGATCAGGCGCTGCCCGACCTGGGCCAGCTTGCCGCCCACCGAGGCCGTCACGTCGTAGTCGAGTTCGCAGCCGTCCGCGCATTCGCTGAGCCGCACCTGCGAGGTGCCGCGCCCGAAACCGGCGCTGCCGCCCTGGCCTTCGAACGCGAGCCGGTAGCTCTGCGGCGGCTGCAGGTCCGACAGCGTGACGCGGCCGGTGAAGCGGGCCGACACCGGCCCGACCTTGACCCGCATGCCCACGTCGTAGACGATCGGCGTGCTGGCATCGCCGGACGCCGCACCAAGGGCTTCGCCCTTCGCGTGGCCGGCGCCAGCGGGCGCGGCACCTTCGGGGGCCGCTGTGGCGTCGTGCCGCTCGAAGCGCTCACAGCCCGGCAGGCAGGCACGCAGCACCTGCGGGTCGTTCAGGCACTGCCAGGCCTGCAGCCGTGATGCGGCAAGCCGCCGCTGGCCCGTCATCTGCATGAGGCGGCCTCCGTGACGGCGCGCCGTCACAGCACGCGAACAAGCTGGGCGCGATAGGCCGCCGTGGCGTGCAGGTCGCCGCCCAGGCGGGTTTCGTCCGGCGCGGCTGCATCGACCGCCGCGGCCGAGAAGTCCGCCGTCAGCGCGCGCTCAAGCGCCCTGTCGCGAAACACGCCGTCGCCGCCACCCGTGACGGCCACGCGCACGCCTTGCGCGTACCTCGCAACGAACACGCCGATCAGCGGGAAGTGCGACGCGCTCTGGCGCTGCTTGCAGTAGGCCGCCGCCAGCGGCGGCGTGAACCGCACGCGCGTGATGAGTTCGTCCTCGTCGAGCGCCGTGGCGAACAGGCCCTGGAAGAACGCGTCGGCCGCGATCGACCTGCGCGTGGTGTCCACCATGGCGCCGCTGGCCAGCAACGCGCTGGGGTAGCAGGCGGCCGGATCGTTGTTGGCGACGGAGCCGCCGATCGTGCCCATGGCGCGGACCTGCCGGTCGCCGATGCGGGAGGCGAGGCTGGCCAGTGCGGGGAACAGCTCGCGCACCAGCGGGTGGGTCGCGACCTCCACATGCCGCGTCATGGCGCCGACCACCAGTTCTCCGGCTTCCACGCTGACGCCGGAAAGCCCCGCGACACGGGACAGGTCTGCGAGGCCGTCGGGTGCGGCCAGGCGCAGCTTCAGCGATGCCACCAGGGTCTGGCCGCCTGCGAGCGGCCGCGCACCGGCGCGCAGCAGGGCGGTGGCTTCGTCCAGCGTGCCGGGGCGCTCGAAGGTGAATGCGTGCATGGCGGACCTCAGCCCTGCGACGCGGCGCCGGCCTCGCGCACCGCCTGAACGATGGTGGCGTAGCCGGTGCAGCGGCAGATGTTTCCGTCGAGCAGCGCCCGAACCTCGGCTTCGGTGGCATCCGGGTGGCGCCGGCACAGGTCGATGGCGCTCATCACCATGCCGGGGGTGCAATAGCCGCACTGCAGGGCATGGCAGGCCTTGAAGGCCGCCTGCATCGGATGCGGCGTGCCGTCGGCCGCGCCGATGCCCTCGATGGTGGTGACTTCGGCGCCGTCAGCCTGCGCGGCCAGCAGGTTGCACGACTTCACCGCCTGCCCGTTCAGATGGACGGTGCAGGCGCCGCACTGCGCGGTGTCGCAACCCACGTGCGTGCCCGTGAGGCCGAGGGTGTCCCGGATGGCGTGTACCAGCAGGGTGGCCGGCGCCACGTCGATGGACGCGGGTCGGCCGTTGATCGTCATGGCGATATGCATCTGTTCCTGTCTCCGGGAACGGACTATATCACAGTTGTTCTTGTATGTGAACTAGATTCTTGTAAGAGAACAAAGATTCTTCAGCATGAGCCAGTCGAGCACCCGTTGCGCGACGTCGTCGCTGTTGCGGTCCATCATCGGCAGATGAGAGTTGCCGGGCACGCCGGCGGCCGGCAGGTCCAGGGTGCTGGCGTCGCCGCCGGCAGCGGTGACGGCCGCGACCAGCGCATCCGCCGCCTGCCGGGCCACCGCCCAGAACGGCACCTCGGCCACGCGGTCGCCCCACACGACCAGCAGGGGAAACCCGCAGCACGATGCGAAGCCGGCAGGGTCCACGCCCGACAGTCCGCCTGGCTCGACCAGCACGAGTGCGGCGACACGCTCCGGCGCGCGCATCGCGGACTGGAGTGCAAAGCCGGCGCCCTGGCTGTGCGCCAGAACGATGGCGCAATTCATGCGCTGCAGCAGCGCGTCGTAGGCATCCTGGATCAGCGGCTCGTTTCCCTGCCAGCGCGGCACCATTTGCCGGGTGAAGGAATCGAAGGCGTCGACAGGAAAACGGCTGCCTTCATAAGCGCGTCGGTGGTCCGGCACGGTCGAGAAGTCGCCAGCGGGACCGATGCGGTAGTTTTCCCAGGCCGCGTGCTGGGGCATGAAGAAAGGTTCCGAGCCAAAGAACTGTGGCCAGCGTGCGAAGCCCGACCGACCTCGTTCCACTGCGTCGCTCACATAGACGTCGAGGCCCGCGCGCAAAAAGAAGCTTTGCCAGCCAGGCCGTCCGTCCGGCGTGGTTTCCCAACAGGCCCCCGTCATGCCGCCGCCGTGCCAGAGCAGCAGCGGCCAGGGCGAGCACGGCACTGCCACCTTTGCGTACTGCACATACATGGGGCCCACAGAATAGGCCCCGTTGGGGTCGATGTCGATCGGCGGTGCTCCCGGCACCGGAACCAGCCGGGTGGCGGGCAAGCCCTGCAGGTGCCGGATGTTGCCGCCGACGTGAAAACTTCCTAGCGCGCGCAGCGCGATCATGCCGCCATCGGTTTCGTTCCCTTGCAGGGCAGGCTGCGCGCCTGGAAGCTGGCGAGGCGGCGCGCCGGTGGGCAAGTTCTCGTTCATGATCCTCTCCAGAAGCCAATGCACTGTTCGCAAGCTGCCAGGGCATGCCCGCAAAACGGTGGACTATATCCGGTGGTTCATAAACAAGAACACGATTCGTCTAAAAGAACTTTGATCGACTCGAAGACAGATTCCGGTGGCGCAAGCGCCTGGCCGAAGAACTTCCGCCTGGACGGGATAGGGCGCCCCGGACGGGGTCGCCAGGCAACATCCGGCCGCCCGGTTCAGGCTGCCGCCGGCTCCGGCGCACGCACGAGGCGCAAGGCCTGATAGGTCAGGACGATCACGCCATCCTGGTTCACGACGTCGACGCAGGAGCGCATCAGTGCGCGACCTGGCTTCGAGGTCATCTTGCGCTCGAGCACCTCGCATTCCACGTGGATCGTGTCGCCCACACGGCTCGGCGCCTTCACGGTGAGGGTTGCTTCGAGGAAAGCAAGTCCGATGCCTTCCATCGTCCGCTTGGCCATGCCTTCTGCAAAAGCGTAGACCATGGCCCCTGGAACCACCCGGCCGGCAATGGCGCTGTCGCGCCGCTCCCTTGTATCGATGCTCGTGAACAGGCCCTCGGTGAGCCAGCTCGCGTTGACGAAGTTGACCAGATCGGTCTCCGTGAGCGTTCGCCCCCGCGAGCACCAGCGTTGGCCGGGCGCCAGATCATCCCAGTAGAGGGTGCGGTCCATTTCTTTCATCACAGGCCGGATTCTAGGAAGCGGCAGCCATGCCGCCACCCCCCGAAGCGGGTGGTGGCAGGCGGGGGCCGCGCCGGCCCCCTCCCGTTATCATGAACTGATGAATGCTCCGCCTGTGGCCGTCTCAGCAGCGCGCGGGCCAGGCCTGGCGGACACGCTGGGAGCCACCCGCTTTGCCGCTCCGCGCTTTCCGATGGGACTGGTGCCGCGCACCGCGCTGGTGGATCGCCTGATGGCGGCACGCAGGAGCCGGTGCATCGTTGTCCAGGGGCCGCCGGGCAGCGGCAAGACGTCCACGCTGCTGGCCTTTCGCCGAGCCTTGCTGACCCATGGGTTCGAAGTGGCATGGCTGTCGCTTGCGCCTGAGGACAACGAACTTGCGGCCTTCCTGCAGGCCCTGTCATCCAGCATTGCCGAAGTTGACGCAGTGTCGGCACGCAATGCATCGCTGCTTGCCAGCAGCGGGCAGCGCGACTCGCAGGCCATGGAGCACTTCGCCATCGCCCTGGCGCAGGATCTTTCACGGCGCACGGGGGACCTCGTTCTCGTCATCGACGACCTGCATCTTCTGACGCACCCCGGTGTTCTGCAGGTTCTTCAATGGCTGCTGGAGTACAGTCCCCCATCCTTCCACCTCGTGTTCGCTTCCCGGGAGGCGCCAAACCATCCGCTGGGCACTGCCATTGCCCGGTGGCGCCAGCGTCAGTCGGCGGCCGAGTTCTCGCTGGCCGACCTCCGATTCTCGCCCGACGAGTCCGAGCAGTTCCTGCGCGAGCGCGTCGGAAGCATCTCCCATGAGGAGGCCATGCTGCTGCACGCGCGCACCGACGGCTGGGTGGCCGGCCTGCAGCTGCTGAGCCTGGGCTACCAGCCCAGGGCCGTCGCCGTCCCGGAGGTGCCGCTGAACGACGCCGGCGGGTTCGCCAGGTACTTTGAACTCCATGTACTGGCGCACCTGCCCCCTGAGCTGATTCGACTGCTGACGCAGGCCTCGGCCTGCCAGAGCTTCTGCGGCGAGCTCTGCGCCGCGATGATGGGAGGCGGCGACAGCGTGGCCCGCATCGAGCAACAACTCTTTGAGCTCGACCGCAAGGGCCTGTTCATCACCCAGGAAGACAACAAGGCGCCGCAGGTCTGGTGGCGCCTGCACCCCTTGCTGCGCGAGGTGCTGAATGCGCGCATGGTGTCGATGTCCGAAGACAGTCGACGCGAACTCCATCGCCGGGCCTGGCGATGGTTCGCGGCCCGTGGCAGCGTAGGGGAAGCGGTGCGTCATGCCGTGCTTGCCGGAGAGGACGACGCCGCAGCGCAGACGGTGGAGGCGGGCGCCCGTGATCTGCTGGCGCGGGGGGAATTCGCGCAGATGTCCGCCGTGCTGGGGCGCCTGCCCGAGGGACTGGTCGAGCGCCGGGCCGCCTTGCGATTCGCCCGGGCGCACGTGCGGCTCAACTCCCGCGATCTGCAGGCGCTCGACGCCGACATCGACGCGCTGGATACAGGCGAGCTGCCGCCGCTGCAGCGCGCCGAACTCGACCTGCTGCGCTGCGGCGCAGCGCTGCACCGCGACGATGTCGACCTCGCGTCGCGTCTGGCGCTGACCTTCGCCGCGCTGCCTCCCGGTGCCGATGCACTGCTGGCGACCATGCACGCCAACTTCCTGGCCTGGGTGCACCTGGCCAATGGCGAGTACGCGCGTGCGCGGGAGGTTCTCCACCAGAATCATTCGCAGGACAGTCCGGTCGCCCGGCTCACGGGCTGGTGCCTTCTGGGACTGTCGCATACGCTGGAAGGGCGCATGGTCGATGCCGAACACCTGTATCGTCAGGTGCTGCAGGAGGCCGAGACGCACGGCGCGGGTGGAGTCCAGGTGGCCAACCTCGCCGCCGCGCTGCTTGCTGACGTGCTCTACGAGCTCGACGAGCTGGAGGCGGTGTGCTCGCTGCTGGACCATCGCATGGATCTCATCGAACACGCGGGCATGCCCGAGGCCATCCTCCGCGCAGCCATGGTGCTCACCAGCGCGCATTGGCTGTGCGGCCGGCGGCTCGAAGCGCTGGCGCAGCTCGACCGTCTGGAAGACTTCTCGACCCGGCATGGCCTGCCGCGCTTGCAGGCGCACGCGCTGGGCCTGCGGGTGCGCCTGCTGCAGCAGCGCGGTGAGATGCTGGCCGTGTCGGACGCGCTGTGCCGGCTTGACGATATCGCGGCGCGGCGATCCGGCATGGAGGACTCGGTTTCACAGGAGATTCACCGCCTTGCCGAACGCGCGCAGGTGTCGGTACACCTGCATCGGGGCGAGCTGGCAGCGGCGGCCGTCGGACTGCGCCGGCTGCTGGCGCGTTTTCGTGAAGTCGGCCGCATGCGGCCGGCGGCGGCGCTCATGGCGCAGCTCGCGCTGGCCGAGCGCGCCATGGGCCACACGCCCGCCGGCATGCCCATGCTGGTGGATGCGCTTCGCCAGGCGCACCGGCTGGCCCTGCTGCGCACCCTGCTCGATGCATCGCGCCGCGTACCTGCGGCGCTCAAGGAACTGGTCGACGGTCAGACGCTCGATCCGGTGCTCGATTTCTACGCGCGTCGCCTGCTGACGGTGGCGGCCCGCCAGCGCCAGCAGGCCGCAGCTGCTGCGTCGGTGGCCGCGCCGCCGGGCCAACTGGAGCCGCTGAAGGAGCGCGAACTGGAGATTCTGGGCTTGCTGGCCCAGGCGCTGCCCAACAAGAAGATTGCGCGCATCCTCGGTCTGTCACCCGAGACCGTCAAATGGCATCTGAAGAACATCTACACGAAGCTCGGCGTGACGGCGCGCGACGCCGCCGTGGCGCGCGCCCGAGACCTGCACCTGTGAGCGGGAACGCAATGGCTCATCCCGCGCGGCGGGCGCCTTGCCCTACCACCGTGGCGCTCAAAGGGAGTCGCTGCGGCCGTACAGCGTGATCACGCAGGCGCCTCCCAGGCCGAGGTTGTGCTGCAGCGCAAGCTGAACGTCGTCGACCTGCCGGTCACCCGCCGTTCCGCGCAGCTGCTGCGTCAGCTCGAAGCACTGCGCCAGGCCCGTCGCGCCAAGCGGGTGGCCCTTGGACAGCAGGCCGCCCGATGGATTGGTCACGCAGCGGCCGCCGTAGGTGTTGTCGCCGTCCAGCACGAAGCGTTCGGCGCCGCCTTCGGGGCACAGCCCGATGGCCTCGTAGGTCAGCAGCTCGTTGTGCGCGAAGCAGTCGTGCAGTTCGCAGACCCGTATGTCGGCGGGGTCGACGCCGGCGCGCTCGTATACCGAGGTGGCCGCATTGCGTGACATCTGGTAGCCCACGTAGTTGATCAGCGAAGGCGGATCGAAAGATTCCACGACGTCAGTCGTCATGCTCTGCGCCAGGATCTGAACGTCGGTGCGCAGGCCGTGGCGGCGGGCGAAGCTCTCCGACACCACGATGGCCGCAGCCGCGCCGCAGGTGGGCGGGCAGGCCATCAGGCGAGTCGCCACGCCTGGCCACAAGGGCTTGTCGTTCATCACGTCCTCGACGCTGAGCTCCTTGCGGAAGATCGCCAGCGGATTGCGTGCGGCATGGCGGCTGGCCTTTGCCCGGATGGCGGCAAAGGTCTCCAGCTTCGTGCCCCACTTGCGCATGTGCTCGCGCCCCGCCCCGGCGAAGCAGCGCATCGCCCGCGGCACTTCGGGGCCGGCGTCGGCCGTCAGCGATTGCCACACATGGTGAAAGCGCGTGCGGGTCTGGGGTCGGTCGTCCCAGTGGGATCGCAGGGCGCCCGACTGCATCTGCTCGAAGCCGACGGCCAGCGCGCAGTCCACCTGGCCCAGCTCCACCGCGGTGCGTGCCAGCATCAGCGCGCTGGAGCCCGTCGAGCAGTTGTTGTTGACATTGAAGATCGGGATGCCGGTACGGCCCACTTCGTAGAGAACGGTCTGACCACAGGTCGAGTCCCCGTACACGTAGCCCGCATACGCCGCCTGCACCTTGGCGTAGTCGAGGCCCGCGTCGGCGAGCGCCAGGCGAACGGCCTCGGAACCCATCTCGACATAGGTGGGGCTCGCGCCGGGCTTGGTGAAGGGGATCATGCCGACGCCGGCAACAAAGGTCTTCTGGCTCATGAATCAGGACTTTTCCAGGGGAGTGCCGGTGGCAACCGCGCCGCCGGATCAGCAGGTGATGGTCCGCCTTTCTCAGCCCGAAGTCGCCACCCCTGCCGGGTGGGCAGGCGTTGCGCAGCGCGCGAGATAGTCATCGCGCAGCTCGCGCTTGAGAACCTTGCCCAGCGGATTTCTGGGCAGCTCCGCCACGAGCTGCAGCCCGGCCAGGCGCTGCGTCTTGCCCAGACGGCCGTTGCACCACAGCAGGAGATCGTCCGCGTCCACCGCCCGCCCTGCGCGGGCCACGACGAAGCCGAACGGGGTCTCGCCCCAGCGCTCGGACGGCACGCCCACCACCGCCGCGTCCTCCACGTCGGGATGGCGGCGCAGCTGAGCCTCCAGGTCGCTTGGATAGACGTTGAAGCCGCCGCTGATGATCATGTCCTTCTTGCGGTCCACCAGCACCAGGAAGCCATCGTCGTCAAAGTAGCCGACGTCGCCGCTGCGAAGAAAGCGGCGTCCTGCCGCGTCGCGCCACTCATGCCCGCGCATGGCCTCGGTCTGTCCGTGATAGCGGTCCATCATCACGGCCGAGCGTCCGGCGATTTCACCGGACTGGCCGGGCGGCAGCGGCCGGTCATCCTCGCCGAGGACCACGAACTCGCTGCCGGCCGAAGGCCGGCCGACGGTGTGCAGCTTTTCGGGCCACAGGTGCGCCTCCAGGAGACAGCTGCCGCCGCCTTCCGTCGTTCCGTAGAACTCGACGAGGCCGCCAGGCCATCGGTCCAGCACCTCGCGCTTGAGCTGCGGTGCAAACGGCGCACCGGCGCACAGCTTGTACTCAAATGCCGAAAGGTCGGTCCGCCCGAACGCCGGATGCGCGAGGATGCGCTGATACTGGATCGGCACCAGCATGGTGTGGGTTGCGCGCTCCCGCTCAGCCAGTTCCAGAAATCCGGCCGCGTCGAACTTGCGCATGAGCACCACGGTGCCACCCGCCGCCAGAGTGGGGAACAGCGCGACCAGCGTGGTGTTCGAGTACAGCGGCGTGGCCAGAAGCGTGACCTTACCCTCGCCATAGCCCAGCGTTTCGCGGCGGGCGGCCTGCGCTGCGCGACGTTCATGGGTCTGCACGATGCCCTTGGGCACGCCGGTGGTGCCGGAGGAGTAGATGATGTTGAAAGGCCAATGCGGCTCGACGGGCGCATGGCTCCTTGGCGGTCGCTCGTCCGGCTGCCCCGACCCGATCGGAGCGGGCCGGCCGTCGAGCAGGACCAGCAGGTCGGCCAGGCCGGCATTGCGCAGAAGGGCTGCGGTGGACCGGTCGGCGAACACGGCTGCGGCCCCTGCGCTGTCGACCATGGCCGCCAGCGCCTCCGGCGTGACAGTGGGTGGCAGCGGGGCGACAACGATGCCCGTGCTGACGGCCGCGAGGAACAGGGCGACGTAGTCGATCGAGGAGGTCGCGCACACGGCAGCCACATCGCCTGCACGCAGGCCGTGGAGGGCAAGCTGCGCGGCCCAGTGCAGCGAGCACTTCTGCAGTTCCCGGAAGCTCAGGCGGGCGTCGCCGCAGACCAGCGCGATGGCGTCGGGGTGCCGCAGGGACTGCGCCTCGATCATGGCGGGAACGCTGAGGAAACTCATGGAACTCGGATCCTTGGAACGGCCGCCCGACGAAAGCATGGGTCGCGCGGCGCAGGGCAGCTGCCCGTCACGAATTTTCTGCCGGCGCTGGCACCGACGCAGCCGCCCGCTGTGGAATCACGCCCGACAGCAGCGCGTTGGGGGCGGCGCGCTCCACGAGCGCCGGTATCTGCTCGCCCAGCTCCGCCACCTGCCAGCGCCCGTCGCGCGAGATACCCGGCCCGGCATGCCAGCCTTCGGCCACCGTGATTGCGCCGCCTCGCACGCCAAACACGCGGCCGCTGATGGCACCGGATTCCGTGCTGCCCAGCCAGGCGACCAGGGGGGCGACATTGGCAGCATCGTAGGGGTCGAACGCCCCCTCGGAAGCCACCATGCCGCGCGTCTTGAAATAGTCTTCGGTCAGGCGGCTGGTGGCCGTGGGGTAGATGGCGTTGACGGTCACGCCATAGCGTTCAAGCTCGCGCGCCGCGACGATCGACATGTTGGCGACGCCCGCCTTCGCTGCGCCGTAGTTGGTCTGTCCGATGATGCCGAACAATCCGGAGGACGACGAGGTGTTGATCACCCGCGCCATGCGCGGGCGGCCAGCCTTGGCCTCGTTGCGCCAGTAGACCGCCGCGTGCCGAAGGGTGCAGAAGGTGCCGCGCAGATGCACGCGGATGACCGCGTCCCAGTCCTCGGGTTCCATGTTGACGAGGCTCTTGTCGCGCAGGATGCCGGCATTGTTGACAAGCACGTCCAGCCCGCCGAAGCGCTCGATTGCCAGCTGGACCAGGCGCGCCGCGCCTTCCCAGTCGGCCACGTCGTCGCCGTTGGCCACGGCCTGGCCTCCCAGCGCTTCGATCTCCTGCACGACGCGCTGAGCCGGCGTGACGTCGGCGCCGACGCCGTCAGTGCGGGCGCCCAGGTCATTGACGACCACGCGTGCGCCCTGCCGCGCGAACTCCAGGGCGTACTCGCGTCCGAGCCCCCGACCGGCGCCGGTGATGATCACCACCCGGTCCTTGCACATCTGATTCATCGACTTCTCCTCGGAAAAGGGGGCACCGGATGCCGCGCGCCCGGCCTCGTGGCCGCGACGGCAAAGGGTTTCAGCGGGCGCCTTCAATGCCCATCTCGGCTGCGATCTCGGCCACCGGCGCCTTGAAGCGGGCCAGGCCCGACTGGACCTCGGCCAGGATCTCCGCGCCGCTGACGGGCGAGAGGGTCGTTCCCTGCTTGGCAACGAAGTCCCGCATGGCCTGGCTGGTCAGAACCTTGCGCAGCTCGGATTCGAGCTTGCGGATCACCTCCGGCGGCGTGCCTGCGCGAACGGCCAGGGCCGTCCAGAGCGCGAAATCGAAGTCGACGCCCAGTTCGCGGATCGTCGGCGATGACGCCAGGCTCGGCACGCGTTCCTTGGAGGCCACGGCCAGGACCCGCAGCTTGCCGGCGAGCGTCAGCGACTCGGCGTCGGTGGTGGCGACCAGCGCGCAGTCCAGTACGCCGCCCAGCAGGTCGGCCACGACCTGCGAATGGCTCTTGTAGCTGACGTGGCGGAAACGACCGCCCATCTTCGTGCCCAGCAGCGTCGCTCCGACCTGGAAGGACAGGCCGGACGTTCCGATCGACACCGCATCGCGTTCCTTGCGCATCGCCGTGGCCAGATCGCTGAACCTGGCGAACCGGGAGCCGGCGCCCGTGACCAGGACGGTCCAGGAGCGAGCAACGCCGATGACCGGAACGAGATCCGTCGGTTTGTACGGCAGGTTGGCGCGCAGCAGCGGGTTGAACACCATGGGCTGCGGGCCGATGAGCAGCAGTGTGTAGCCGTCCGCCGGTGCGTTCAGAAGCGCCTGCATGGCAATGAGGCCATCGGCGCCCGGCTTGTTGTCCACGATGACCGGTTGCTTGACGAGGCTGGCCAGCTGGTCCGAGTAGGCTCGCGCCAGCGTGTCGCCGCCGCCGGGCCCGACGGGCAGGACCATGCGGATCCCGCGCGAGGGAAAGTCATCGGCCGATGCGGGGAAGGCAGCGGCCACGGCGGTGGCTGCGAACAGGCCGTTCAGGCGGCGGCGGGTCAGGCTGTATTGCATGGTCTTGTCTCCAGAAGTTCTTGCGGCGGGGCGCATCCACCCCATTGCGGATGCATCGCCGTGATATGTCGAGCGCGAAACGATTGTGGGCAAGCGGCGTGCCGCAGCCACCCCCCACGGTGGGGGGTGATCCGGCAGGTCAGCGGCCCGACAGGATGAAGTCGGCCGCACGTTCACCGATCATGATGGATGGCGCGTTGGTGTGGCCGCCGATCAGCTCCGGCATCACCGAGGCGTCTGCCACGCGCAGGTTTCGCAGGCCATGGACCCGCAGTTGCGGATCGACGACGCTGTCACCGCCTCGCCCCATGCGGCAGGTGCTCGTCGGGTGCTGCGCCGTCACCACGCTTGCGCGGATGTAGGCATCCATCGCAGCGTCCGTCTCCACTGCCGCGCCGGGAAAGATCTCGTCGGCGATGTACTCGTTGACCGGCGCGGACCGCATCAACTTTCGCGTCCATCCGATGCTGTGGCGCAGCCGTGCGAGGTCTGCGGGATCGGACAGCAGGTTGAACCGGATCTGCGGCTTGTCGAGTGGATCGGCGGAGCGCAGCGTCACGGAGCCGACGCTGCCTGGCCGCAGCACGCAATTGAGCACGGTCATCACGTCGTCGTGCGGCGCGCGGATGCCAGGAAACCACACCCGCGCCTGCAGACTGATGGGCAGGATGATGCTTTCAAGATCAGGCAGCGCAAGATCGGGGTGCGACCGGTGGAAAGCGTAGGAGGCGACAGGCATGGAGGCGATGGTGCCGCGGCCTGTGAACTGCCAGCGCAGCGCCTCGAGCGCGATGCGGTCGGCGCGCAGCTTGGCACGCAGAGGAAACGGCTTGCGACCGCGAAAACCCATCGGCACGAGCGGGTGCTCTTTCAGGCCGCGGCCTACGCCGGCCAGATCCGCCACCACGGGGATGCCGTGCTGCCGCAGTGCATCTGCCGGACCGATGCCCGAGAGCATCAGCAGCTGCGGCGAGGCATAGGTGCCCGCGCTCAGCACGACTTCGGCATCGGCCCGTACGGTCTGGCGGCGGCCGTCCAGCTGCACTTCCACGCCGGTGGCGGTGTCACCCGCCATCAGGATCCGCGTGACATGCGCGCCGGTCATGATCTTCAGGTTGGGTCGGTGCCGTGCGGGGTCGAGGAAAGCGGTGGACGTGCTGGATCGCCGGCCATTGCCGACTGTTCGGTCCGGCACGCCGAAGCCTTCGGGCACGGGGCCGTCGAGATCGTCGGTGACGCCGTAGCCCAGGCCGCGCGCGCTCGCCTGCAGGGCGGCGACCAGCGGGTCGCCCAGCACGGCAGGGCCGTCCGTGGCCACCTGCAGTGGCCCGCCCACGCCGTGCCAGCGGCTGGCGCCGCGCTGACTGTTCTCGGACTTGCGGAAGAAGGGCAGGACTTCCTCATAGGACCAGCCGTCGGCCCCCAGTGCCGCCCAGCGGTCGTAGTCCGCTGGGTGCCCGCGTGAGTACATCATGCCGTTGATGGACGAGGAGCCGCCCAGCACCTTGCCCCGCGCCGCAGGCAGGCGGCGTCCGTCGGCATGCGGCTCAGGCTCCGTGTCATAACCCCAGTCGAACAGCATCTTCTGGCGCAGGATCCGGAACGCCAGCGGCATGCGCAGCAGCAGGTGCCGGTCGCGCGGGCCGGCCTCCAGCAGCAGCACGGTCGTGTCGGGTTGCTCGGACAGGCGGGCCGCGATGACGGCGCCAGCGGAGCCGCCTCCCACCACGATGTAGTCGTAACTTGCTTGCATGGTCCGTCGCCTCAGAGGGCGGTCAGGATGGTCTTGGTCTCGGTGAAGGCCGACAGGCCCTCGGCGCCGCCTTCGCGGCCCCAGCCGGACTGCCTGAAGCCGCCAAAGGGCAGGTTCGAGCCCACCAGCATGCCACTGTTGACGGTCACTGTGCCCGCGCGGATGCGCGCGGCCAGACGGTAGGCGGTGCTGATGTCCCGCGTCCAGAGGTTGGCCGACAGGCCGTAGACGGTGGCATTGGCGGCCTCGGCCACGTCGTCGGCGTCGTCGAAGGGGCAGGCCACGAGCACGGGGCCGAAGATCTCTTCGCGCGAAACCGAGGCGTCCCGTCCTGCGCCCACGATCACCGTCGGTTGCATGAAATAGCCAGGTCCCTCGCCGGCCTCGCCCCCGATCGCGATGCCCGCGCCTTGCGCACGCGCCGATGCGACGTAGCCCAGTACGCGCTCGCGCTGCGCCTGCGAGACCAGCGGGCCCATCGTGGTTGCCGGCTCCAGGCCCGGTCCGAGCCGCACGGCCCGGGCATGGGCGACCACGCCTTCGACCACCGCATCGAACACCCGTCGCGCCACGAACAGGCGCGAGCCGGCGGCGCACATCTGGCCAGCGTTGCGGAAGATGCCGCCCGCCACGCTGGCGATGGCCTTGTCGAGGTCGGCGTCCGCGAAGACGATGGCGGGGGACTTGCCGCCCAGCTCCAGCGTCAGGCGCTTGAGGTTGCCGGCGGCCGCGGCGATCAACTGCTTGCCGACGGCAGTCGAGCCGGTGAATGACAGCTTGTCCACGTCGGGATGGCTGGCCAGCGCGGCGCCGGCCGTGCGGCCCAGCCCCGGCACGATGTTCACCACGCCCGGGGGCACGCCCGCTTCGAGCAGGATTTCGCCGAAACGCAGCAGCGTGAGCGAGGTCTGCTCCGCCGGTTTGACCACGACGGTGCAGCCGGCCGCCAGGGCGGGCGCGATCTTGCCCACGGCCTGCGAGAGCGGAAAGTTCCAGGGGATGATGATGCCCACCACGCCCACCGGCTCGCGCACCGTCATGGCGGTGAACTCCCCCGGCAGGTCAAGGGCTGGCACCTCGCCATTGAGCTTGGTGCACCAGCCTGCCCAGTAGCGCAGGGCGGCGATGCAGCCGGGGATGTCGATCGTGCGCGATGCGCTGACCGGCTTGCCGTTGTCCAGCGTTTCGAGTTCGGCAAACTCCAGCGTGCGCTGCTCGAGCAGGTCGGCTGCCTTCCAGAGTATGGCGGTCCGCACGCGCGGCTGCAGCGAGGTCCAGACCCGCCGGTCGAAGGCATGGCGGGCCACCCGGACGGCACGCGCGATGTCCTCGGGCCCGCCCATCGGGATGCTGGCGATCACCTGGCCGTCGGCGGGGTTGATCACGTCGGCACGGCCTGCGTCGGCCGCTTCCAGCCACCGGTCGCCGATCAGCATGCGGAAAGGCCGGGCCAGCGAGGCCGCCGTGGCCTCGCTCATGCGGGTTGTCATCGCTTTGTCTCCTGGTTGCCGCCCGATGCTAGGGCGGCAACCAGGATGCCCGCACCCCCCGCCACGGGGGGTGCGGACAGGCGGCACGCCGCCCGGGTACTCAGCGCGCGGTCGCGCGCGCTGCCTGCAGGAGCCAGTCGCAGGCCTGCCCCCGGCGCAGGGCCTGCCGGCCCGCCTCCTCGGAACCCGGCAATCTCCCCGCCAGGTCGACACCCAGGCACCGGACCACGCCTTCCAGAAAGCGCCGTGCCTCCTCCTGCTGCACCGCGCGCGACGGCTCGAACTTCAGCAGCTTGGCCTTCGGGAAGATGCGCAGGAACTCCTGCATCGGGTCCTCGTCGGCCAGTTGCGCGAGGCCGAACAGGTCGACGCCGGCGCGCGTACCCAGGTCGTACAGCGTCTCGCAGTCGCGGAAGCAGGGCTCGCGCGGCGACAGGTTCTCGAAGTGCAGGCTGGTGACGCTCACCGGAATGCGCAGGCACTTGACGATCGCGGCGACGAAGTCGCCCCAGCGCATCGCGTCGTCCGGATGGAAGCACAGCAGCTCGTCGGCCGGCACGAAGCCGCGCAGCGCGGCCCACTGGATGGCCGCGAAGTGGGGATGCGCGCTGTCCACGTCCTTGTAGTAGGTGAGCTTGGCGCCGCGTGCGATCAGCGCCTGCTGCAGCGCGGCCACCGGCACCTCGCGTGGCGCGGCGCCGGCCTCCACCGCGAGCGCGGCGGCCACGCCCGCCGCCAGGCCCATCTGGATGCGCGCGCCTTCGCAGCGGGTCGCGCCGGCGGCGATGTGGGTGGCGCTGATGCCGCCGCACACCAGCAGGTTGTCGACCTGCCGGGGCAGCAGACAGCCGTAGGGAATCTGGTAGGGCGCGCGGGTGAAGCGCCCGGTGATGTAGCCGTCGGGATAGTGGTAGCCCGGCGGCACCTCGTCGGCGCAGCCCTGCGACTCGTAGGTCCAGTCGCCGATGGCCACCGCGTCGGCCTTGAGCGGCGGGCGCAGGCCGTCGCCGGTGAGCCAGGGGTTGACGTCGGCTTCCGTCAGGGTGGCCAGGCCCTCGATGCGGCGCGCCTCGCGCACGTAGATGAGGTAGGGCAGGTTGCCGTTGTCCTCGAACTCGTCATGCGCCAGGCCCAGCTGCGGCAGGCCGCCCTCGTTCTGCACGTAGTAGAGGTAGCCGAGCGCATGGTCGATGAAGCGCTGGCGCATCGGCCCGCGTTCGCGCGGATGCGCCAGCACATAGGCACGGTTCGGCCCGACGAGGTTGTTGCCGCGCACCATGCGGTTGAGCAGGAACTTGCCGTTGACCAGCACGTACAGCGTGTTGAAGTAGACCGGCCGGCCCTGCGCGTCGGTGCCCACCGGCCCGAAGTCGTAGAGCGCCGGGTCATAGCCGGGCGGCGGCGCCTTCAGGCGATGGGCCGCGCCGGGCGAGGCATCGTCGTACATGCGGCAGTGCAGGCGCAGCGCGAAGGCCATGATCGCGTCGTCGGCCTCGCCCGTGCTGCCGGGCAGGATGGAGTGGGCCAGGTAGCCGTCCTGCGGGGAGGCGTCGTGGTTGGAGAAAAAGATCTTCCCCGCATGCGGCTCCAGCACCGACCGCGCCTCGCGGCCCAGCCTGAAGGGCACGCCGGCCCAGGCTGCCACGTCGGCCTCGTAGCTGGCGTCGATCACGATGCGGGGCTGCACGATGTGGCCGGGGCCGCTGTCGTCGACGTTGCCGATGCGGTCGCTGGCCGGGTGCCACACCACCGCCTCGATGCGCTCGCCCGCCCCGCGCTCGCCCCCCATTCGCACGGCCGTGGGCACGGCGCGCGTGCGCACCGTGAGGTTCGGCGTCTCGGCCGCCAGCTGCGTCCAGACGCGGGCGCAGACATGGCTCTCCCACACCAGGTCGGCGCGCTTGCGGTGCAGCGGCTCGTCCAGACCCGTGCGGGCGTAGTGGTCGCGGATGCGCTGGCCGACTTCCTCGGCAATGCCCGACAGCGCCTCGGGCGTCGCGCAGTCAAAGCCCATGGCGCCGTTGGCGTTCATGCCGCCGAGATGCGCCGAGGCTTCGAGCAGCAGCACCGAATGGCCGGCCCGCGCCGCTGCGATGGCGGCGGTGCAGCCGCCGGGGTTGCCCCCGATCACCAGGATGTCGACCTTCATCCCCACACCTTAACCCGGAAACGTCACCACGACCTTGCCGAAGGGCCCGGCCTCCAACTGCTCGAAGGCGCGCGGCACGGCGTCGAAGCCATGCTCGCCTGCGATCACCGGCTGCATGCGGTTGAGCTCGACGGCGCGCAGCATGTCCTCGAGCGCGCGGCGGTGGCCGATGCGGATGCCCCGGATCGTCGCGCGCGTGCGCACGGCCTGCATCGCCAGGCCGTCGGCCGAGCCGCCTTCGAGCAGCCCGATGATCGAGACCGTGCCGTTGGGCGCCAGCGCATCGAGCGAGCGCTGCAGGTTGGCGCCTCCCGCGATCTCCAGCACATGATCGGCGCCGCGTCCGGCGGTCAGCCGCTTCACCTCGGCCGGCCAGTCGCTGGAGCGCAGCAGCACGTCGCTGGCACCGAGCGCCAGGGCGGCGTCCCGCTTGTCGGCCGAGCCGGTGACCACGATCGCCCGCGCGCCATGCATGCGCGCGAACTGCAGCCCGAACAGCGCGACGCCGCCCGTGCCATGCACCAGCACCGTCTGGCCGGCGCGCAGCCCGCATTCCTCCACCAGGCCGTACCACGCGGTGAGCGCGGCGCAGGGCAGGGTGCAGGCCTGCTGCGGGCTGAGCGAGGCCGGCGCATGCACGGCCCATTGCTCGTGCAGCAGCACGTGGGTCGCGAGCATGCCGGGGCCGGGGCCGCCGAGCTGCATCGCGTCCTCGGTCGGCCAGGGGCCGTCGATCCAGCCCGCGAAGAAGGCGCCGAGCACCGCGTCGCCCGCCGCAAAGCGCGACACGCCCGCACCCGTGGCCACCACCTCACCGGCCATGTCCGAGCCGGGTGTGAAGGGCAGCGGCGGCGTCCAGCCGTAGCGGTCGTCCAGCAGCAGCAGGTCGCGGTGATTGAGCGACACCGCGCTCACGCGCACGAGGATCTGGCCCGGGCCCGGCGGGGGCATGGGCTCGTCCACGCACTGCAGGTGCTGCGCGCCGAAGCGGTCGATGCGCCAGGCGCGCCGCATCACGGGCTGGCCCTGCCGCTCTTCGGTGGCCGCATGATTGCGCGTGATGTCCGTGGGCCGCTGCGCTGCGGTCGGTACAGGCATCCGGCTCATGCCAGCTCCAGTCCGTGCGCCTTGAGCGGCAGCGAGCGGATGCGCCGTCCGCCGGCGGCAAAGATCGCGTTGCAGACGGCGGGGGCCAGGGTCGGCACCATCGCCTCGCCGACGCCGCCCAGCGGCCCGCCGCTTTCGATGATGTGCACGTCGACCGGCGGCGCGCCCGCCATGCGCAGGATCGGATAGTCGTGGAAGTTGGTCTGCTCGGCCCGGCCGTCCTTGAGCGTGATCTGCTCGGCCAGCGTCGCGCTCAGCGCGTTGAGGATGCCGCCCTGCATCTGCGCCTGCACGGTGTCGGGGTTGATCACCTGGCCGCAGTCGATCACGGCCCAGATGCGATGCACCGTGAGCCGCTGGCCGGTGACGGACACGTGCGCCACCTGCGCCACCACGCTGTCGACCGCCTCGAAGAAGGCAATGCCCAGGCCGTGGCCGGCCGGCAGGCTGGCGCGCTGCGCCCATCCCGACACCTGCACCGCCTTGTCGAGCACGGCCAGGCCGCGCGGGCTGTCCTTGAGCAGCGTGCGGCGGAAGGCCGCCGGGTCCGCGCCGGCCGCCTGCGCCATCTCGTCGATGAAGCCTTCCATGAAGTAGCCGTTGTGCGACGCGCCCACCGAGCGCCAGTAGCCGATCGGCACATGGGTGGGCTGGTACACGTAGTCGACATGCTGGTTCGCGACGCCGTAGTGCGTGCCCGAGGCCGCGTTCTTCGTGGTGAGCGCCATCACCGCCGCATAGTCCAGTCCGTCCTTGAAGAAGGCGGGCCAGAACTTCTCGTGCACCGAGGGGCCGGCGATGCGCATGCCCAGGCTCGTGAGCTGTCCCTGCGCGTCGAGCGTGCCGGTCATGCGCGCCGACATGGCCGGGCGATGGTAGCCGTGGGTCATGTCCTCCTCGCGGCTCCAGATGAGCTTGACCGGGCGGCCGATGGCGCGCGAGGCGAGGATGGCCGGCTCGATGAAGTCGGTGTGGATGCGCCGGCCGAAGGCGCCGCCCAGCAGCGTGGCATTGACCTTGACCTGGGCCTCGGGCAGGCCGGTCAGGCGCCGCGCCGCTTCCAGCGCCGTGGTGTGGCATTGCGTCGGCACCCACAGCTCGCACAGGCCGGGCGTCACGCTGGCCGTGCAGTTCATCGGCTCCAGCGGCGCGTGATGCAGGAAGGGCACGGTGTAGTCCACCGTCACCGTGCGCGCCGCGCCGGCCGCTGCGGCGGCCATGTCGCCCGTGCTGCGGAACCGGGTGCCGGCCTTCTGCGCGAGCTTGTCGCGTTCCTCGGCCATGAGGCCGTCCGTCGTGACCGCATCGAAGGCGGTGGACTGGAAGCGGACATTCACCGTCTCCAGCGCCTGGCGGGCCTGCCACCAGCTCTCGGCCACCACCACCACGCCGCCGGGCACGGTGATCACGTCGATCACGCCCGGCCGGCGCCGGGCCGCGCGGCTGTCGACCGAGGCGACCTCGGCACCATAGACCGGTGCCTGCCGCAGCACCGCGTAGGCCATGCCGGGCACGCGCACGTCCACGCCGTAGATGCCGCTGCCATCCACCTTGCGCGGAATGTCGGTGCGCGGCACGGGCCGGCCGACGAGCCGCAGCCGCTCGCGCGGCTTGAGCGCCGGCTTCTGGGGCACGCGCAACTGGGCGGCGGCCGAGGCCAGCTCCCCATACCCGAGCGAGCGGCCCGTGGCCGCGTGCAGCACGCGCCCGTCGGCGGTGCTGCAGGTGGCCGGCTCGACGCCCCACTGGCGGGCGGCTGCCGCCACCAGCATCTCGCGGGCGGCCGCACCGGCGTTGCGCATCGGCGCGTACCACAGCCGCAGGCTCCAGCTGCCCGAGGTGAGCTGGTATTTGGTGACGTCGGGACGCTGGTAGGGCGTGCCCACCGGCGCCTCCTCGACCACCAGGCGGCTCCAGTCGGCGTCGAGTTCGTCGGCCAGCAGGGCTGCGATCGACGACTGGGCGCCCTGGCCCATTTCGATCACCGGCGAAGTCACCAGCACCGAGCCGTCGGGCCGGATCGACAGGTAGGCGCCGAACGCGCTGCCGCGCGGCTGCGTCTCGCCTGCGCGCACCGGAACATTGCTCTCGATCGGCGGCATGCGGCCGGCGCGGCCCGGCCGTGCGCTGGCGGCGTCGGCATCGACGGCGATGCCGAGCACCAGCCCGCCGCCTGCGGCAGCCCAGGCGCGCATGAACTGGCGGCGGGAGGTGGAGGCGGGCGGCGTCGCGCCTGCCGGGCCGGGAGCGCGGCCCTCTGTGCAATCGTGGGTGAGGGCGTGCGTGACATCGCCGGTGAGGTCGTGCGGAGCGTGCTTCATGACCGGGCTCCTTGCGCGGGTGCCAGCGCCATCTGCACGGCGGCACCGTTCGGCGCGTCGGACTCTTCGGGCGCGAGGGCCTGCCGCTGACCAGCCGCGCGGTGGATGGCCTTCTTCACCCGGTGATAGGTGCCGCAGCGGCAGATGTTGGTGATCGCCGCGTCGATGTCGGCGTCGGTCGGCTGCGGGTTGCGCTCCAGCAGCGCCACGGTCGCCATGATCATGCCCGACTGGCAGTAGCCGCACTGCGGCACCTGCTCGGCAATCCACGCGGCCTGCACCGGATGGGAGCGGTCGGGCGACAGCGCCTCGATCGTGCGGACCTTCTTGCCGGCCAGACCGCCGACGGGCACGCTGCACGAGCGCACCGGCTGGCCGTCGAGGTGGACGGTGCAGGCGCCGCACAGTCCGGCGCCGCAGCCGAACTTGGTGCCGGTCAGGCCCAGTTCGTCGCGCAGGACCCACAGCAGGGGCGTGTCGGCCGGCGCGGTGATCCGGCGCGGCTGGCCATTGATGGTGAGTTGGACCATGAGGTGATCTCCAGTAGTGGAACGGTGACGGATGAAGGAGGGACGATGAAGAAGGGCGATGAAGGAGGGCGATGAAGAAGACGCCGATCCGGCGATGCGCCGCCGCACGCACCGGAAGGGGCCGGTGGGTGCCGGTGCGGGCAACCGCGTGTCGGGCCGCACGAGGCCCGGGTGGGCCTGAGGCGCGGGGCTGCCTTACTGCGGCTTCACGTTGGCCGCAGCGAGGATCGGCTTCCAGCGGTCGCGCTCGGCGCGCAGCAGCTGGGCCGACTCTTCGAGGTTCGTCACCATCGGCTCGTAGCCCAGGTTCAGGAAGGTCTGTGCGGTGTCGGGCGCCTTGGCCACGTCGCGGATCGCGCCGTTGAGCCGCATGAGCGCGGCGCGCGGCGTTGCCGCCGGCGCGAGGATCACGTAGCGCGAGCTCACGTCCACGCCCGCGACGCCCTGCTCGCCCATGGAGGGCAGGTTCGGCGCCACCGGCGTGCGCTTGTCGCCCACCACCGCCAGCACCTTGAGCTTGCCGCTCTGCACATAGGGCAGCACGTTGGAGATGGTGAACATGCCCAGCGACACATGCCCGGCCATCAGGTCGGTGAGCGCGGGGCCATTGCCCTTGTACGACACCTCGTTGAACTTGATGCCGGCCTTCTGCATGAGCAGCAGGCCGGCCAGGTCGTGCGGCGTGCCCACGCCCGGCGTGGCATAGGGAATGCTCCCGGGCGACTTCTTCGCCAGGGCCACCAGCTCCTTCATGTTGTTGGCGGGAAAGGACGGATGGGCCGCGAGCACGATCGGCGCGGAGGCGAAATAGGCCACCGGCACCAGGTCCTTGAACACGTCGAACTTCAGGTTCGCGAAGATGAACTCGAAGATCGCCACCGTGTCGCCGTTGACCACGAGCGTGTGGCCGTCACCCGGGGCCTGGGCCACCGCGGCCATGCCGATGGTGGTGCCCGCGCCGCCCTTGTTCTCGATGATCACCGGCTTGCCGAGCTGGCGCCCGAGCTTTTCGGTGATCTGCCGCGTGATGGTGTCGGTGCCGCCGCCGGGCGCCAGGGGCACGACGATCTTCACCTCCCGCGTCGGGAAGTCCTGCGCCGCCAGCGGCCCCGTGGCCAGGCAGGCGGCCAGAGCGGTGACCAGCGCGAGGGCGGCGCGGCGCGGGTTGGGGCGGGGGTGGATGCGTGGGTCGGGACGTGGGTGCATGGGATGTCTCCAAAAAATATAGCGGATTCCGGGGCCGCCCGTTGCTTGCGGCGGATGAGCGGACTATACTGCGTTTGTTCTTGTATGTGAACTAGGTTCATTTACAAGAACAAAAAACTTCATCAGAACAAACCCCAATCAGGAAGACATCGATTCCATGCACGCCAATTCCGGTAACCCCCTGGGCGCGGCGCCGGCAGCCGGCTCCCCTCCTGCTGACGCGGCCGGTGACACGGCCGGTGCCGCTGCCGCCCGGCCCCGCGCCCCTGCACCGAGCGTGCCGCCCAGCCTGACCCTGCCGGGTCTGATCGCCCACCATGCCCGGCGCGACGGCGCTGCCGAGGCCGTGGTCTCGGGCGAGGTGCGCCTGAGCTATGCGCAGCTGCAGGCGCAGGCCGCGCGGGCGGCGCGGGGTCTGCGCCTGCTGGGCCTGCGGCCGGGCGACCGCGTGGGCGTGCTCATGGGCAACCGCGCCGAATGGATCGTGGTGGCGCTTGCCGTGGCGGCGCTCGGCGCCACCGTGGTGGCCGTCAACACCTGGTGCGCGCCGCGCGAGATCGACTACGCGCTCAATCACTCGCGCGCCCGGCTGCTCGTGTGCAGCGCACGCTACATCCGGCGCGACTATGCGCAGGATGTGGAGGACCTGCGGGCCGCCGGCCGGCTGCCGCACCTGCAGGCCGTGGTCGGCGTCGGCTCCGATCTGCCGGCCGACTGGGTCTCGTGGGCTGCGCTCCTGGGCGCCGCAGACGCCGGCGAGCTGCCGCAGGATGCGCGGCCCGAGGGGCTGGCCTACATCCTCTACACCTCGGGCTCCACCAGCGCGCCCAAGGGCGTGCAACTGCTGCACGGCGACCTGATCGCCAACACCTGGCATATCGGCGAGCGGCAGAAGCTCACCCCGGCGGACCGCCTGTGGCTGGCGGTGTCGCTGTTCTGGGGCTTCGGCTGCTCCAACGCGATGCCGGCGATCCTGTCGCATGGCGGCTGCATCGTCCTGCAGGAAAGCTTCGATGCGGGCCAGGCCCTCGCGCTGATCGAGCGCGAGCGCTGCAGCGTCCTGTATGGCACGCCCAACATGATCCAGGCGCTGGCGGAGCATCCCGAGCGCGGCTCGCGCGACCTGTCGAGCCTGCGCACCGGCGCAACGCTCGGCTCGCCCGAGCAGCTGCGGCGTGCCGCGAGCCTCGCGCCCGGCATCTGCAACGTCTATGGCCTCACGGAGATCTACGGCAACTGCCACGCCACCTCGTGCGATGACCCGATCGAGCTGCGTCTGCGGTCCAGTGGCCGCCCGGTCGACGGCGTGAGCCAGCGCATCGTGGACCCCGACACCGGGCGCCTGCTCGGTCCGGGCGAAGTCGGAGAGATCCGTGTCAAGGGCCGGGTGACGCCGGGCTATCTCGACGACCCGGAGCAGACCGCCGCCGCCTTCGACCCGGACGGCTACTTCCGCACCGGCGACCTCGGCTGTGTCGACGAGGCCGGCAATCTGCAGTTCCGCGGCCGGCTCAAGGAGCTGGTGAAGACCGGCGGCATCAACGTGTCGCCGGCCGAGATCGAGGCCGTTCTCATGACCCACCCGGCGGTGGAGTACGCCCTGGTCGCCGGCGTGCCCGACGCGACGCGCGACGAGGTGCTGGGCGCGGTCATCATCCCGCGCGCCGGCTGCACGCCCACCGAGGAGGAGCTGCGCAGCCACTGCCGGCGCCTGCTGGCGCAGTACAAGATTCCGTCGCTGATCTGCCTGTCGACCGAAGACGCGCTGCCGCTCACCACCACGGGCAAGGTGCAGAAGAACCGGCTGGCGCAGGTGTTCTTCGGAGCGCCGGCATGAGCGTCGCGATGGAGCCCTCCGTGGACGTCATGGATCACACCGTCATTGCCGCCGACTGCGTGCTCGGCGAAGGGCCGCTGTGGTGCGAACGCAGCCAGTCGCTGATCTGGATCGACGGCTCGCTGCCGCGCATCCTGCGCTGGCGCTGGGGCGCGGCCCGTGCCGAGGTGTGGCCCCAGCCGCGGCCGCCTGCGGCGCTGGCGCTGGCGCAGGACGGCCGGCTGTTCGTCGCCTTCCGGGCGCGCTTCGGGGTGGCGGCGGAGCCGGGGGCACCGGTGCGCGACCTCGACGTGCCGGAGCTTGTGCTCGGCGACGAGCGCTTCAACGATGCCAAGGTCGACGCCGCCGGCCGGCTGTGGATAGGCGCGATCGATCGCGAACTTACCCGGCGCATCGGCAGCCTGCGGCGGATCGACGCTGACCGGGTGCACGTGATGGCCGGCGGCTTCGCGCTGTCCAACGGCATCGGCTGGAGCCCGGACGGCCGACAGATGTACTTCTCGGAATCCTTCGATCGCGAGGTCCACCGCTTCCGCTTCGATCCGTCGGTCGGCACGATCACGCCCGACGGCCGGCTGGTCGGCTACGCGGGCGGCGAGCCCAAGCCGGACGGACTGACGGTCGATGCAGAAGGCGGCATCTGGTGCGTGGTGTTCGGCGCCGGCCGCATCGACCGCTTCTGGCCCGACGGCCGGCTCGACCGCAGCATCGCACTGCCGGTGTCGCGGCCCACGAGCTGCATGTTCGGCGGGCCCGACCTGCGCACCCTGTTCGTCACGACGGCGCGCTACGGACTCACGCCCGAACAGCTCGAGGCCGAGCCGCATGCCGGCAGCCTGCTCGCGATTCCCATGCCAGTGGCCGGCCTGCCCGAGCACCGGCTGGCCCCGGACAACCTGCTGGTGCGCACAGCGGACGCGGCGGCCTCCGCATCCGGTACCGGCGCAGCCGCCTGAGTTCTTCCTCCGACACCCGCCACCTGATACCCGATACCCGACGCCATCCCATGACTGACGCCATCGATTCCTCCATCCTTCCACCGCCCCTGCGCGAAGGCCTGCTGCAACTCGACCCGCCGCGCCTGCTGGGCTCGCGTTGCAGCGCCTGCGGCACCCGCATGTTCCCGGCGCGCGGATTCTGCCCGGCCTGCGACACCGAGGCCGCGCCCGAGCGCGTGGCGCTGGCGCCCAAGGGCAGCGTGTTCTCCTTCACCACCGTGCGCCAGGCGCCGGGCAACCGGCCGGTGCCCTATACCCTCGCGTATGTGGACCTCGACGATGGCGTGCGCGTGCTGGCGCAGCTCGATCCGCCTGCCGAGGGCCGGCAGGAAGCGGCCATCGGCCAGCGCGTGCGCCTGGTGCTGCGCAATGCCGTGCCACCGCCTGGCGAGCCCCGGCTCGGCTATGCCTTCGTGGCCGATGCGTCCGCGGCCATCGACGCACTGAACCCGACCGTGAAGGAGAACGCATGACCCATCCCACCGTTCACGTCGCCGGCGCCGGCATGGTGCGCTTCGGCAAGTTCCCGGAAGATGTCAGCTTCGAGCACCTCGCCTGCGGCGCGGCCCGGGCCGCCCTGAAGGACGCCGGCGCGCGCCGTGCCGACATCGAGGCCGTGTACCTCGGCCACGTTTTCGGCGGCCCGGTCGCGGGCCAGCGCGTGGCGACCGAGCTCGGGCTCGGCGGCCTGCCGGTGAGCAACCACGAGAACTACTGCGCCAGCGGCGCCACCGCGCTGCGCGAAGCCTGGGTGGCGGTGCGGGCCGGTCTGTACGACGTGGTGCTGGTCATCGGTGCCGAGAAGATGACCGACCGCGTCAAGGGCGGCGTGGCGCCGGACCCGTCGGACCTCGATGCCCAGCAGGGCTTCGTCATGACGGCCGGCCATGCGCTCAGCGCGCGCCGCTACATGGCTGACCACGGTGCCACGCGCGAGCAGATCGCCGCCGTGGCGGTGAAGAACCATGCGCACTCGGTCCACAACCCCTATGCGCAGTACCAGCAGCCGGTGAGCCTGGAGCAGGTGCTTGCGGCCCGGCGGGTCGCCGATCCGCTGGGCGTGCTGGACTGCAGCCCGATCAGCGACGGCGCGGCCGCCGCCGTGGTGTGCAGCCCGGCAGGCCTGGCGCGTCTGGGCATCGCCGGGCGCCGGCCCGAGGTGCGCGGCATCGGTCTCGTCAGCGGCACGCTGCGCACGGGCCTGTACGACCTCAACGAGGAGGACATCTCGCGCCGGGCCGGCGAACAGGCCTGGGCGCTGGCCGGCATCGAGCCGGGGGACGTCGACCTGGTGGAGATGCACGACTGCTTCACCATTGCCGAGATCGTGCGGCTGGAGGGCCTGGGGCTGGTGCCGCGCGGGCAGGGCGGCCGCTGGACGCAGGACGGCCTCACCGCCCTGGGCGGCCGGCTGCCGGTCAACCCGAGCGGCGGCCTGCTGTCGCGCGGCCACCCGGTGGGCGCCACCGGCATGGCGCAGGTCTGCGAGCTGTACTGGCAGCTCACTGGCAGCGCGGGCGCGCGCCAGGTGCAGGACGCGAACATCGGCCTCGCCTACTGCAAGGGCGGCACCGTCAGCGGCACCGACGGCGCGTCCGTCACCACCGTGGTGATGGCGCGATGAGCGGCGCAGCGCGCGCGGACGCCGGTCCCGCATCCGTTGCATCGCAACCGGCGGCAGCTTCCTCCGCGCCGCTGGCGAAGGCCGTGACCGAGGGGGAGGCCACCATCGCCTGGCGCGACCGCTTCTTCGAGGACTTCAGCGTCGGCGACACCTGCCGGCACCGCCAGGCCCGCACCGTCTCGTCGCACGACAACGCCTGGTTCACGCTGCTCACGCAGAACCCGGCGCCGCTGCACCTGGACGTGCAGTTCGCACGGCAGGCCGGCTTCGACCGGGTCCCGCTCAACTCCACCCTCACGCTGGCGCTGGTGACGGGCCAGTCGGTGGCCGACCTGACGCCGCATGTGATGACCAATCTCGGCTGGAGCGAGGTGCGGCTGCCGGCGCCGGCCTTCGAGGGCGACACGATCTACAGCGAGTCGGCCATCGTGTCGCTGCGCGCGTCGGCGTCGCGCCCGAATGTGGGCGTGGTCGGCGTGGCGACCACGGGCTACACCCAGGAAGGCGTGGTCGTGATCCGCTTCACGCGCACCGTTCTCATGTACCGGCGCGGGCACGGCCCCGCCTTCGTGCGGCCGGTGCCCGAGGGCCCGGGACGGGCGGGTCAGGGCGCCGCGCGCTGAAAGGCGCGCAGGCCGGGTCGGCGCCGGGGCACGGGCCGCGCAGGTCCGGAGCGGAATGCTATTCTTGCGCCACCTGCCGAAGCTTCCCGAAAAAGAGAGTCGATGTCCAAATCCGCATTGCGCGTGCTCGAGATCATGGAGTTCATCGCGGGCCACCCGAGCGGCTGCAGCCACACCACGGTGGCCCAGGGCCTGGGCATTCCCAAGAGCAGCCTGACCGCCTTGCTGCAGGACCTGCAGTCCAAGGGCTACCTCCAGCGCAACGCCGACACCGGCTTCTTCACCATTGGAGTGCAGGTGCTGTGGTTGGCCAACTCCTACCTGCGCAACCTCAATCTCGTCAAGATCGGCCAGCCCGTGGTGGCCGAGCTGTTCACCCAGATACGGCAGTTCTGCACCCTGGCCATCCCGAGCGGCGCCGAATACGTGATCGTCTGCACCGAGAGCACACCCTCGGTGTTCGGCCACACGCTGCAGGTCGGCAGCCGCGGACCGATGCACACCTCGGCGCTGGGCAAGGCCATCCTGGCCTGGATGCCCGCTGCGCAGGTCGAGGCGGTGCTGCTGCAGGCCGCGGCTGCGGCAGGCGCCCGGTCGATCAAGGGCAAGGCCTTCGACATCGCCGGTGAGCTTGCGCAGGCCCGAAAGAGCGGTGTGGCCCATTCGCGCGGCGAGGCCATCGCCGGCGTCGACGGCTACGCGGCGCCGGTGTTCAACGCCAGCAACGTGCCGGTGGCCTCGCTCGGCGTGGGCATTCCGTCCGGTGAAGTCAACTCCCGCGAGGCCGCCCGCATCGAAGCCGCCATCAAGAAGGGCGCGCGCCACCTGTCGGCGCAGCTGGGGTGGACGGGCGAGTTGCCCCAGGTTTGATACGTTCGCAGACTCAATACGAGCGCGGCAGATGCAGCACGTGCTCGGCCACGTGCCCCAGGATCATGTTGGTGGAGATCGGTGCGACCTGGTAGAGGCGGGTTTCGCGGAACTTGCGCTCGATGTCGTATTCGCAGGCGAAGCCGAAGCCGCCGTGCGTCTGCAGGCAGGCGTTGGCGGCTTCCCAGCTCGCCTTGGCCGCGAGGTACTTGGCCATGTTGGCTTCGACGCCGGCGTTCTGGCGTGCGTCGATCTTCTCGCAGGCGCGCCAGCGCATGAGGTTGGCCGCCTCCAGCTCGATGAACGATTCCGCCAGCGGGAACTGGATGCCCTGGTTCTGCCCGATCGGCCGGCCGAACACCTTGCGCTCGTTGGCGTAGTCGCGGGCCTTCTCGATGAACCAGTAGCCGTCGCCGATGCACTCGGCCGCGATCAGCGTACGCTCGGCGTTCAGCCCTTCGAAGATCACCTTCAGACCCTTGCCTTCGGCGCCGAGCAGTGCGTCCTCGGGCAGCTCCAGGTTGTCGAAGAACAGCTCGTTGGTCTCATGGTTGACCATGTTGAGAATGGGCCGCACCGTCAGCCCCTTGCCGATGGCCTGATCCAGCTCGACGATGAAGCACGACAGGCCGTCGCTCTTTTTCTGGACCTGCTCGATCGGCGTGGTGCGGGCCAGCAGGATCAGCAGGTCGCTGTGCTGCACGCGCGAGATCCACACCTTCTGGCCGTTGACGACCCAGCGGCCGTCCTTCTTCACGGCCGTCGTCTTGAGTTTGGTCGTGTCGCTGCCTGTGGTCGGCTCGGTCACACCCATCGACTGCACCCGCAGCTGACCGGCCGCGATGCGCGGCAGGTAGCGCTCCTTCTGCGCCTGCGTGCCGCTGAAGACGATGGTGTTCATCACGTACATCTGCCCGTGGCAGGCGCCTGAGTTGCCGCCGCTGCGGTTGATCTCTTCCATGATGACCGAGGCCTCGGCCATCGACAGGCCCGGCCCGCCGAACTCCTGCGGGATCAGCGCCGCCAGCCAGCCCGCCTGGGTCAGCGCGTTGACGAAGGCTTCCGGATAGCCCCGCTTCTCGTCGATCTGGCGGTGGTACTCGGCCGGAAACTGGGCGCACAGGGCGCGCACGGCGTCGCGGATTTCCTGGTACGCGTCGGGGGCGGAAAGTGAACTCATGGCGGCCTGCAAGGTGGTGATCCAGCAATAATAGTATTTGATGGAAAATCAAAAAAATAGAATTTCCTGATGACAGAATCAGTTTTCAACATTGCCGGAGTGTCACGATGGATCTCAAGCAGCTGCGCGCCTTCGTCACCGTCGCAGAAACCGGCAACGTCACCCGGGCATCGACGCTGCTGAACCTCGTGCAGCCGGCGGTCTCGCGCCAGCTGCGCCTGCTCGAAGAAGACGTGGGGATCGAGCTGTTCGAGCGCGGCCGGCACGGCATGCAGCTCACACCTTCGGGCAAGACCCTGCTCGACTACGCGCGCCGCATCCTCAACGAGGTCGCGCGGGCCAAGGCCGAGATCCGCCCGGCCGACCGCCCGGTGGCGGGCATCGTGAGCATCGGTCTGCTGGCCAGCACGTCGGACCTGCTGGCGACACTGCTGGTGGCTGAAGTGCACCGCCTCTATCCGGACATCCGGCTGCGCCTGACCATCGGCTACGCCGGGCATCTGCAGGACTGGCTGGAGGCGGGCGATCTCGACGCCGCGCTGGTCTACGGGCAGAAGGAGAACGCGGCCCTGCACGTCAAGGCGGTGATCGAGGAAAACCTGTGGGTGGTGGCGCCCGGCGCGGCCCGGCTGACACGGCGGCGCCCGGTGCCGCTGGCCCGCGTCGCGCGCGAGCGCTTCGTGCTGCCGGCGGCGTCGCGCGGCCTGCGCGCGCTGATCGAGCATGCGGTGGCGCAGGCCGGGCTGGAGCTGAAGGTGGCGGCGGAAACCAATTCGGTGAACGTGCAGAAGGAGCTGGTCATGCAGGGCCATGGCTGGACCATCCTGCCTGCCGTCGGCGTGCAGCGCGAGCTTGAGGCCGGCCTGCTGAGCGCGGCGCCGCTGGCCGCGCCGGGCCTGGCCCGCACCATTGTGCTGGCTGCGCCGAGCAGCCGGCAGGCGACTGCGCCCGTGCGCTGCGTGGTCGGGGTCCTGATGGATTGCCTGCAGTCCACCTTCGAGCAGGGCCGCTGGCCCGACGCGCGCTGGCTCGGCTGACGGCGGGGGCCTTGCCCTGCGGCGAACCACGCCGCTCCTGCGACTGCAGGACGCACTCCATGCTGCATGAGCCGGCTGGTGCCGCTGTCGCGCACCAGCGTGCCGATGCAGGCCTCGACCTCGAGCTCAAGGCGGCAGGGGATGCCCATGTCGTGGCCCTGCAGGACGATAAAGGCTGCGATGTCTTCGCCGCGGCCGCCCGGGATGGCCTAGTCTGCGGCTGGCTCGTCGGCCTCATCCCTCTCATCCTTAAGACCTGAATATGGCTGATCCGAGGCTGATTTGCGCGTGAATCGGGCGCAAGCCGCCTAGACTGCGCGCGTCCGTTCGCGGACACATTTCTGGTTCAACTTACGGACAAGCGTTCCTTTCAAGCAGTACCCGCCGGCCCTGTGCCGGCTGGAGCGCCCCACTGCCAAGAGAAGGAAGCTGTCAATGCCTCATCGTCTTTCGTGCCGACCCTGTCGCCTCCTGGGGGGCGGGCTCCTCGGGCGTGCGGCCCGTTTCGTAGCGATCCGTCTGGCAATGGCGCTGGCGGTGATGCTCGGCATGATGGCCAGCGGCGCGGCGCAGGCACAGGCCAACGGCTCCGGTAGCCCACAGTGCTGGGTGCTTGATGCGACCTCGGGCTCGCTCCAGTTCGCGGAGCCCGTGGCCCGGGGATGTTTCGCCAGCCCGCAGGCGCTGATGGACGCGTTGTTCAACTACGCCAACACCAACTGGTCCACGCCCAGCACGGACTACCCGCCGTTCTGGCGTGACGGCTATGGTCCCAAGGTGCTGGCCGCGCCGATGGACTGCCAGGTCCGGCCCATGCCGGTGGTGGCCGGAAGTCGCTTCTACTGCGGCTACACCTCGCAGGTGCACGAGCTGTACTGGACAGGAGAAATCAGTTTCGAAGACAGCGGCTGGCTTGGCGCGACGCAGATCAACACCATCGTCGAGCCGCCACCGCCCCCACCACCTCCTCCCCCACCCCCACCCCCGCCCGGCCCAGGCGGCAGCCCCGGCCCCGGCGGCGCCGGCAGCGGCGCCGGTGGTGACGGCTTCGGCGGCGCGGGCGGCGACGGCAATGGCAGCGGCTCCGGAGGCGACCCGGGCGGCAGCAGTAGCGGCAGCGGCAGCGATGGAGGCGCCAATGGCTCGGGCGACCCCGGCGGGATGTGCGAAGCCCAGCCCCCCGCGCCCTCAGCGCCCGACTCCGGTGAACTGGGCAACCCCATCCGCCTGTCCACGCAATCCAAGATCGCCCGCGCCACCGACTACCTCGACGCGGGCCGCCACCCCTTGAGCCTCGTGCGCCACTACGACAGCGCGCGCGCCACCGGCGCCTTCCCGGCCTCGGCCGCAGGCTTGGGGCAGGCCTGGCAGCACAACTACGCGCTCGGCCTGCGCGAGCAGGGCAGCACCGTCTGGCTCGACACCGAAGGCGGCGGCGCCGTCACCTTCACACGCCAGGCGGACGGCCGCTACACGCCGGTCAACAGCGCCGACAGCCTCACCCGCAGCGAAGGCAGCCCGGCCACCTGGCAATGGCGCCGCGCGGCCGACGACGCCGTCTGGCACTACAGCGCCTCGCACCTCGTGCGCATCGTCGAGCGCAACGGCTGGGTCATGCGCCTGGACTACGACGCCGCCGGGCGCCTGGCCCGCGTTGCCAACCACTTCGGCCGCAGCCTGCAATTCAGCCACGACGCGGCCGGACGGCTCCTGAGCGTGCGCCTGCCCGACGGCACCAGCGTCCAGTATGGCCACGGTGGCAGCGGCCAGCTCCAGCGCGTCACCCTGGCTGACGGCGCCTCGCGCCAGTACCTCTACGAGGACGCGCGCAATCCTGCCCTGCTCACCGGCCTGGTCAATGAATACGGCACGCGCGTGGCCACCTACGGCTACGACGCCCAGGGCCGGGCCATCAGCTCCGAGCATGCGGGCCGGGGCCGCTACAGCATCGACTACGGCACACCGGTCGTCGCGGCAGACGGCTCGAGCGCTGCTGACCTTCGCGTCAGCACCCCGCTGGGCACCGCGCTTGCGCTGCGCCAGACCTTGAGCCCGCAGGGCGTGCCCGGCATTGCCGAGGCCAGCGCACCGCTCATGGCGGCCGTGCGCAGCGCGCCCGTCACCCTGGGCGGGGGCGATGCGGCCAGCCGCGCGTACAACGGCGACGGCTCGGTCGCCCGCGAGCTCGACCGGCTCGGCATCCCCGTCGAATGGACCTGGGACCCGGCGCGGCGCCTGCCGCTCAGCGTCACCCGCGCGGCGGGCCTGCCTCAGGCCCAGACCACCCGCACCGAGTGGCACCCGAGCCTGCGCCTTCCCGTGCGCATCACGCGCGGGCGCCTGCGCATCGACTACGACTGGGACGCGGCCGGCAACAAGATCGCGCAGACCCTGACCGACCTGGGCGCTGACCCGGGCGCGGGTGCTGGAGCACCCAGCCGCACGGAACTCTGGACCTACGACGCGCGGGGCCTGGCCACGAGCTGGACCGACGCGGCCGGCGCACGCTGGACCTTCACCTACGACGAGCAGGGCAACCGCACCCAGATGCGCGACCCGGCCGGCCGCATCACCACCAGCAGCTGGGACGCTGCAGGGCGCCTGCTGAGCCGCACCGACCCGGCCGGCGTCACCACCCGCTGGCTGCGCGACGCGCGCGGCCGTGTCGTGCGCATCGAGCGCTCGGGTGGCGCAGCTGGGGCAGCGGGCACAGCAGGCGCGGGCAACTCCGGTGGCGCCCCGGCCCCGGAGGTCACCACGCTCGCCTACACCCCCGACAGCCGCCTGGCCGCACTCACGCTACCCAATGGCTACGAACTGCGCCTGGCCTACGACAGCGCGCGGCGCCTCATCGCCCTACAAGACAACCGCGGCGCCCGCCTGGACTACACGCTCGACGCAGCCGGCAACCGCCTGCGCGAGGAACTGCGCAACGAGGCCGGGCAACTCGTCGCCGCCACCGCCCGCAGCCTCGACACGCTGGGTCAGACCGAATCCGTGCACAGCGCACTCGGCGCGGCCAGCCGCTTCAGCCGCGACGCCAACGGCAGCCTCATCGGCCAGACCGACCCGCTGGGCCAGCTCACCCGCAGCATCCTCGACCCGCTGGGCCGCCTGCAGGCGACCGCATTTGCTGACGGCCAGCAGGCGCTCTACACCTGGGACGGCCTGGACCATCTCACCGCCCTCACCGACCCCAAGGGCGTCACCACCGCCTACAGCCGCAACGCCTTTGGCGACGTCACCGCCGAATCCAGCCCCGACATCGGCACCGTGCGCCACGAGCATGACGCGCGCGGCGACCTCGTCCGCAGCACCGACGCACGCGGCGTCACCACCGTCTGGGAGCGCGACGCCCTCGGCCGCCCGATGCGCGTCACCCGCAGCGGCG
>JBGAIH010000026.1:0-73962 GCA_044225675.1 Burkholderiaceae bacterium | reverse complement strand
CCGATCACGACCTGAATGCCCAGGTCCACGGTGCCCGGCGGCAGGCCGAAGGCCACGGCCAGGCACGAGACGGCGGCGGCGGTAGAGGGTTCGCGAAGGCGGGCGAGTAGGTACTTCAACATGGTTGCTCCTTGGTTACTGGATCACATTGCCCAAAGCGTCGTACTGGGTCGGTTGCGCCCAGTCCGCCGCCGTGGTCTTGAGTTCGCCGGGCAGCATCTCGCCCAGCTTCTTGATGCCGGTGACGGTGAGCTGCGCGGCGGCAGATGGAGGGCTCACAAGCGCAAAGCCGTTGAGCCCTCCGAGGTTTTGAACGTCGAAGACAAAGCCGCCAAGGGTCCAGGAGCCGTCAGCGTTGCGGCCCGGGCCATCCTGCGGCACGACGGCGGCACCGGCCTTGTTGACGGCGGAGGCAAACACGTTGTCGGGATTCCATGGCGTGATCTGCTGCACGCCATAGCTGACCGCATCAGCCACACCCGCGCCGACCTTGCCCGCAGCGTCCAGCGCCTTCTTGCCGACGTAGTACGTGACGCCCAGGCCCACGAGGCCCAGGGCCACGGTGACGTGCGTTCCGGTGATCTTCATGCGATGACTCCCCCGGCTGCGCGGTAGGCCGACACGACGTAGCTTTCCGTGCGCTCGGGCTGGTTGGCTCCGGCCCCAGGCAAAGAGGCCCACTCCGCGCGGGCCTTCTGGATGGCCGAGTAAAAGCGCCCTGCCCTGACGTCATCGAGCGCGCCGCGCACGTTCAGCAGGTACATCGCGAAGGCGTCTTGCGTGGCCGGAAGAAAGCCCTCAGTGGACAGGCCGCTGAAAGCCGCCCAGGCCAGGAACGGAACGCGGCGGGATGACCACGTGCTGTAGACGATCTGATAGGCGCCGGCCGCACTCGTGCTGATCTCTTTGCCGGCCTTGTCGGTGTACTTGAAATAAATCTTCGGGTGCCCGCCGATGGTGAGCGGATCGAAGCTGCGGCCGGCGGCGGGCCAGCCGAAGAGAGCGCCATAGCCGCCCGGCGCGGCGGTGCCTTCGGCGGCGCGGATCATCGCCAGAAATGCCGATACGTTGCGGTCCTCCTGGGCGGCGCTGACGGCCTGGGGCGGTGCGCCGACCGGCGTGAGGTCGGGCAAGGCGTTGCTGATCCAGGAGCCCAGGTCCTGGGCCGGCAGGAGGTCGAGCGGGGCATCGGCCCACCCATCGGCCCAGCTCGTGCCCTGGGGCGCGTCCTGGGCGTCCTGCGGGGCCTGGGAGGCGGCTGCGCGGGCGCGGGTGACCAACCCCGCGATGAGCGCGCCCAGGGCCAGCACGGCGGCGGCGGCACGCTTCACGGGGCGACCTCGTCAAAGTCCCAAACCGCTGACAGTTCGGTGTTGATCGTCATGCCGTAGAGGTTGAAGCCATAGCCGGGCGGCAGGATGATGTTCCGGTGCGTCAGGTCGATGGTTTTCTCGGTCGTGAGCGCGCGATGGCGCAGCGTCGAGACGCCAGCCGGGAACGACACGAGGCCCACGCCGTTCGTGACGTGGCGCACCTGGGCATTGACTGAGTCGGCCTGACCTGCCTTCTTGTTCCTGGGCGCAGAGCCGTTATTGGCGAGCGCCGCCGCGACGGCGTAGCCTTGAACGAACATGTCGGCTTGGCCCCACACGTGAATCTTCTTGATCGCAAGGCTGACACTCGCGCCGACATTCCAGAGCTGCAGGACGGCGTAGTTCGCGGCACTCGGCACCAGCGTATGCACACCGAGGAAGCTGCCGCCAGCACTCGACCCGATGAAACCCGCGTCCGGCATGCTGCTGACGGCTACGGAACCGGTGACGATGGAGTCGGACACCTTGCCGCGCCCGACGCTGATCTTGCCGCTGACAGCACCGCCGGTGAGGGACTCGATGATGAGGCCCTCGACGGGCTCGGGCAGCTCGATAAAGCGGCTGGTCTTGCACTCGATGTCCACAACGGTGCCGGAGTTGTCGCGCACGCGGATCGAAGGCACGTCGCCGCTGGCGGTGCTGCTTTCGTACTTGAAGACGTTCCAGAGGCCCGGCTGATTCCACACATCGGTGCCGCTGGCGAGGTTAAAGGCTTTGGTCTTCATGGCTTTACCGTTTCTGGAAGTAGCCGACGGCCAGAATGCCGGCGACGATCATGCCAACGATGGCAAGGGTTCGATTGCCGCTGGCGACGGCCTGGGCCTGTTCGTTGGCGGACTTGTAGGCGCCCTTCAGCTCGGCGACGACGTTGCCCGTGGTGTCGAGCGAAGACACGGCGAGCTGCCCGGCCTTGGCCTGGGCATCGGTCGCCAGCTTCGTGATACCGACGATGGCAGCTTGTGCAAGGTCGGTGCCGGCCTTGATGGCGTTGAGGTCCGTCACGGTGTTGCTGACGGTGGCGGATCCACCATCGCCAACAATGACGCCCGAGCCGTCGGCCACGGCGCGCCGGTCGGTCGTGTTCGTCGTGCTGACGTTCGTCGTGTTGCTGGCCTGCGTGGAGCTGCTATCGCCACCGAAGGCGAGGCGCAGAAACGCCAGGGGCGCGAGCCACTTAAGCAGCTTCAGCATCGGGACCACCGTTCGATGAGTTCAGCCTCTTGCGGGCCGTGAAGCCGCTCACCGTTGAGGTAGACGGCGGTGACAACATACCGACGAGGTAGCCGCACCGTGACGCGATGCGGGCGAGGCCCGGCCGTGCGGTCTGGAAGCCGATCTGCGCCGCGCCGTGCGCCATCGCCCAGGCCTCGAGCATCGCCAGAATCAGCGATGCTGCAGGCGCGGTTGTCTTGCCCGCCGCTGCGCTGATCCAGGCGCGCCGGCCGTTGAGCCTGACCGCGCACGTCACGGTGCCGTGCGGTGTCACCACCGCCAGGCACCGCGCGCCCGCGACTGCGCTTTGCACCGTCGCTTTGCCCTGCGGGTCGATGAGCCGGAACCGGGAGAGAGCTTCGCATGCCTGCGCCTCCGTTACTTCTTCAAGATGCGCCATAGGACCACCACGCCAAGCACTGCACCGCCGATGACAAGGGCCGTCGTCGGATTCACCGAAGAGAGCGCAGCCGTGACCGGCGAGGGCGTTCCGGCGCCCAGGGCGTCGGCGGTGCTCTTGCTGATCGTTGCGCCCTCTGCCCTGCTGCCGCCAGTCGCGACGGTGAACCCCGAGAAGTCCACATCGGTCTTGTTGGCGAGAGGCCCGCCGGAACTGGCGATGCCGGGCACGGCCGGGCGCGCATTGAGCGAGCCCACCGCGCCAAGCAGCGCGCTACCGGCGTTGATGAAGTCCAGCGGCGTGCCGGTGACTGCCATGCTCAGCTCTTCGAGGTCGCAAGCAGCACGACGGCCACGACAGCCGCGCCGATGATGAACACGGTTCCCAGGCCCATGCCCGAGGCCGGCGCGCCCGGCGTGGCCGGGTTGCGCTGCTGCGCGTACTGGGGCGGCGTGTTCTGCGCCTGAATGCTGGCAACCTTGTAGTCAACGATCCGGCCGAAGCCATACGCCAACACATCGGCCCAGCTCTTGGCGCCCGGGCTCGCGTTGCTCGGCGCAAAGTTGTTCGAGTAGTCGCTCAGCAGGTAACCCGGCGGCGAGTTCGTCGCCGCCAGGGTCTCGGTGTCGATGGTCGAGCCATCGTCAAACGTCATGACGGCCATACAGCCTCCGCATCACAGGTTGTAGGGAGCGTCCAGGCACTCGAAGAACATGCGGCCGGAGTCGGCTGCGATGTAGTTCGGGATGAACTCCAGCGCGTTGGCATCAGCCGTGACCAGGGCGCCGGACAGGTTGTTGTCAAACGTGAAGTCAACCACGTGGAGCTGCGCCTGCGGCACCTTGCGGTACTCCTGCTGCACAAACTTGTTGTCGGTGCTCGACAGGTCATAGACGATGTAGCCGTTCTTCTTGACGATGAAGTTTTGAAGATTGGATTCGACCGTCGCGCTGCCGGGCGTGCCGGTGTACGTCGTGAAGATGCGCTTGATGAGCGCGCCCTTGGGATCGAAGGTCACGTTTTGCGCGCCGCCGTTGGCGAAGCTCAAGGGCACGGATACCAGCTTTTGAATGAGCTGGCCGTCCTCGATGTCCTTGCCCTGCGGGGGCGTGAGGAACATGTAGCCGGTGAGCGTCGGCGCGACGGCGCCCGCGTTGATCGTGACCGCGACATACACATCGTCCGTGATCTTGGACATGTCGATGCCGCCGATCTCGCGCGCTGCGATGGTGAGGAAGTCGCGCTCGGTGAAGTCGATGGTCAAGTTCGTGGCCTGATCGAACAGGCCCTTGTACTTGTTCATCAAGTCCAGGATCGTGCCGGCTGCGACAGCGCCGACGGTGTCGATGGCCCAGACGACGCGGGTGCCGATGCGGACCTCGATCTTTTGGATCAAGGCTTTCGTCAGCGACGTGCCGCCCAGGCGCAGGACAAGGCGGTTGAGGGTCAGCGCATACCGGGGGATGCGGCAGACCGCTTCCTGACCAGGCGTGACAGGAAGGAAGGCGGGGAGGCGTTGATTGAACATAGCAGTTCCTTGGTGCGTTGCTTCAGGCGTTGCCAGTGGCTCAACCGTTGGCTTTGGGCAGGAACTTGCCGACGACCGGGAGGGTCATCTGCGACTGGATCATCGCCACCACGGCGTAAGCGGCCAGGGCGACGGCGGCGGTCTTCATGTAGGCTTTCATGGAAAAACTCCAAAGGGTTGGGGAACGAGGAGCCCTCAGGTTCCGATTCCCGCGCCGCCTTGGCGAAAGCCGCAATTCGCTGGAATTCACGGCAATACGCGACTCCCGGCCGCACACGTTTTTTCTTCGTGTGTTGCTTTTTGCTCACGGATGCCCCCCTTTCGCGGTGCCTTGCGCGAGGTTGCCCCGGTGCAGCTCCTTCGTCTCGCGGTGCCGCTCGATGTAGTCCCAGGGCTTGAGCGCGCGCACTTCGTCAGCCTGCACGCCCAGGATGGTGGACATGACATCAACGTCGGCCGGCAGTTCGAGGTTGCCGACATAGAGCCGCGTCGCCATGCCCAGCGCGGTCTTGTCGATGAGCGCCGGCCGCTGGCTCGTGCCGTAGATGCTCAGCTCGCGATGGCGCCCTTCGGTGATGGCCCGCTCCCAGCCCTCAGGCCCACCGTTCGAGTTGACAACCTTGGACAGCTCCTCACACAGCAGCGCGCAGCGGCGCGCGGCCATGCCGATGGCGCAGAAGAGGTCGAACTGCTTGAGGCGGGTCTTCGTCTCGTAGCTCGGCAGGAACCGCACCGCGAAGTCACCGCCGGCCAGGGCAATGTCTCGCAGCTGGCCCAGGGTCTTGGCCTCGGGAATCTTTTCGTACTCCCGCATCCAGTCCCAGACCATCAGGCGGCGGATGCGGCGCTGCTCGATGTCCATCTTGCAGCGCGTGCTCTTGCCGCTGCCGGTCGAGCCGATGGCAATCAGGATGTCGGCCTTCTTGTCGACGGCGGCGGTGCCCTTTGCCGGGCCTGCATCGCCAGCTTTGACGATGGGGCCCTCACGCCGTGTGCTGCGCGTCACCATGGGCGGCTCCCTGTTGCGGCTGCTGCGCGGCTGCGCGGCGGGCCTTGATCGCCAGCATCGTGGGCAGGATGAAGCCGGCCGTGGACATGCCCACGGTGACTTCGACCGGCAGGCCATCGGTGGACCACCCGTATTTCTCGGACAGCCGCGCCATGTGCCGCCCCCAGTCCGTGCATCGCTCGTCCGAGTAGACGGACTTCAGCTCGGGCAGGAACTGCACCAGGAGCATGCCCACGGCCTGGGGAATCTCGGCCCATCCCTGGGCCGCGTCGGCGTGCTCCTGCTCGGCCGCTTCGCGGGCCGGCGCCTGGGCGATGCCGTCAACCTCGGCAATGGCCCGGTCGAGCGATGATAGTTCGTCACTCATGGCGGATCCTCAGAAAAAGGTCGAGCGAGACGCGGCCGGCGCCGGGGCCGGTGGCGAATCGCTGCGTTTTGCGGGCTTTTTTTCCGGCGCGGGCGCCGGTTGCGGTGCTGCGGATTCCGGCGTTTTGCCGCCGATGTCCGTGAGGTACTTATCGCTGCTGCGCGTCCAGGTGTGTTCCACCTTGATGCCGCAGTGATCGCAGCGGTAATAGGCCCGGTCGCTCCGGTTTTTCTTCACAGCGACCGAGCCCCCGCAGCTGTGGCACTTCGACCACGCGACGGTTTCAGCCATGGCTCACTTGCCTTCGGGCTCGACCGAGAAGAACGCCGCGAGGCCGCGCAGCACCGCCAGGAGCTGCTTTTGCACCTCCAGGGCTTCGGCGTCGCGCTGCGGCTTCGCCTCGGCCTCGGAGACGAAGGCATCCACCAGGCGCGGCGCGGCCTGCAGCAACTTCGCCTGCAGCTCGGCCCATTGCTTGGCCTGGGCGCGGCTCAGCTCGCGCTGCTGCTCATACTCGGCTTGCGCCTCGGGCGACATTGCACCGGCCAAGCCTTGGCCCAGGTCCAGCGGAGCGGCGCCGGCCGCAGCGCCTGCGATGTACGCGTCTTGAAACAACGCCGCTTCAGCGTTCGCCGCGGCGAGCGTATCGATGCTGACGCCGATCTCGGCCACGTCGGCGTCGATCTGGTTGAGGGCGGATTGAAGCTTGAGAAACGTCGCTTCGCTGACGCGTTCGCGCAGCTCGGGCAGACGGTCGGAGACGGCGGCGGCAAGGGCCGCGAGAGAGGGAACGATTTTCACGGGGAACTCCAGTAAGCCGGAGGCCCGCATCAACCTGGGCGGAATATACGCGATTTGAGGCGTTTTTCCACTTTTGGCGCCCTCCCCCTTCACGCGGCGTTTGCGCGTCTCCTGCGTCGCGTGGTGCTGTACGCGGGGCGGTTTCAGCGTGCAGGCCCCTCCCCCGCGCCCTGATCGACCATGACGCCCGCATGCCGCGCCGCCGGCCGGCGCGCGTCAGCGCGCGCGTCTCTGCGGCGTGGCGCCAGCCCTCGTCAGCCCTCGGCCGTCAGGCCGCTGGTGTGGATAAGTGCGCTCCCGCGCGCGCCGTTGGTGACACGTTTAAAAAGGAAGTTTCTGGCTGATACCCCTGCTGTATATCCTGCGGACTTTCCAATGCAAAAGGCCCGGAAACCCAGCATTGATGCGGGTTCCGGGCCTTGTGACCCTGCGGTATTTCCTGCGGGCTATTTCGTGCGGCGCGGCTTTGCTTTGCGCGGCATGATGTCCAATCGCAATTGCCCTTGGGCCTCGTTTTGCTCTGCTTTGCGCCATACGACGCCCTGCCGGATCAGGTCATCCACGACGCGGCGTAGCTGCCACATGGACGGGCCTGGGCGGCGCTTGCCGCGTTCCGGCTGCGGCGGGGTGCAGAGGTCCATCAGGCGCGCATACGTGCCCAGGAAGTGGCCTTCCGCGAAGTCCGCCTGCATCAGCAGCAGCAGATACACCTGAGCCGCCAGCGGGTCGCGGAGGATGTTCAGCAGCACCTCCAGCTCACGCCGTTCAAGCCGGATGAACTCGGGAACGTGGATGCCCGCGAGCATCGGCCGCGCGCCGCCAGAGGCGCCAGCGGCAGGGCCAAAGCCCTTCGCTGGTTTCTTCGGGTTGCGGGCGCTCAATCTGGCCTCTTTGGAAAGGGCCAGTTCGGGTCAACGTACACGGGCCTCCCGTGGTGGTCTGTCTCCCACTTCCCGGTGCGGGGCGCGGCGGCCGCCACCGCCGGCTTTGGCGATTCGCGCCGGCGCTCATCGTCAACATCGCCGATGGTGGACGCGGTGTCCTCAAACAGATCGGCCATGCCGGGGGGCCTGGTGCCCTCGTCGCCTTTGGCGATGCTGGCCAAGGCTTCCATGAGGAATTCCCGCTCAAGCCTGGGCAGCGCCTTGAGCTTCGCGACCCAGCGCGCCCGCTTGCGCTTGAGCCGCTCACGCTCCCGGAAGTTGCCGCCCAGGTACGTCAGTTCCGACGGTACGAGATCCTGCGTGCTGTAGTTCGTCCAGAGCGATTCAGTCACCGGGCCGCGCCGGGTCTGCGCTGTGTAGTCGAGGCGGTGCCAGCCGTGTTTCTCGGCGGCCCGGTCGTACATGTCACTCCGATAGCCGCTCAATGCCCACTTCGCGCCGCGCTTCGTCAGCACGTTTAGAGCTATTAGCAGCCAATCGTGTTCGTCCTCGTCCAGCTCGAAGTCACCATACAGTTTCAAGTCGTTTCGCGTGCTCGGGAGGTACGGCGGGTCCAGGTAGACGAACCAGCCACTTAGCGCGTTGGGCTCACGCTCGCGCTGCGCCAAGGCATCGAGCCAGTCCACGGCATCCGTGCAGACGACGTCGCAGGCCGGGCCGGCGAGCACCTCCAGGCGCTTGGCCTGCTGCGGGTCCAGCTCGATCAGGATTGACGATGCTGCAGGAGCCTTGCGCCGGTAGATCGCGGCCGAGCCCGCGAAGGCCTCGACGTAGGTGTGATGCGGCGGGATAACGTTGATGATTTTTTGGAAGATGCCGGCGCCGTTCTTGCCGCCAGCGTAGCGGGCCAGCTCGGTCACTTGAGCCCCCAATACAGCCAGCGGAGGACTACGCCATGTGTGAACCGAAGGCGCGAGACAAGGCGCCAGAAGAGAGTGTCCTCGACGACGAATCGAAGGCCCCGCAGCTCAACGACGATGACGCCGTCGCGGCGTCCAAACCAATCACGCAGCCGGCGCATGCGTGGACGGGCGGCGCGGGCGGGCTCCCGTGCTGTGAACTCTCCCGCGTCGAAGTCGAAGCCGCCGAAAAGGGAACGGTACTGGTCGGGCCTTTGAGCTTTGAGGGCTTCCCGGAACGCCGGGCAACACGCGGCAAGGGCCAGGAACCCGCCCAGGAACGCCGCCAGGGCAAGCGCCTGCTTCGTCTCGCTCCTCATTGCCGCGCCTCCACGGCCACCGGCGCGGGCGGCTGCGCTGCGGCGTCCTGCACGAATCCGCCCAGGATGCCGGCGACGATCACGAGTAGGACCCAGTCCGTCATGACGCCACCTGCTTTGCCACCAGCTCTAGAGACGCGATCACGGCGCGGACCTTGTCCAGCGGGATCACTGCGCAATTGAGCGTGTCGCCGTGCGTGCGCCCTTGGAGCGTCAGGAGAACGCCGCGCGTGATGTGCCCTGACCTGTCGCCCTGAATCGGGTCGAGCACGATTGCTGCAGCATCGCTGATTCTGACGGTGGCAGTCATGATGCGCTCCCGTGGCCGGGGTCGATCGACAGGACAGGCACGCCGTGCAGCTCGGCCAGCCGCTCGGCCAGCATGACCATTTGCGCGAAGGGTGTTCCCTCCCCCGCGCTGTGGACCATGCGCGCGAGCTGCTGGTACTGGTGGACTCGTGCAACCGACCAGCCGCACCAGTCGGCCGGCGGACGGCGCAGGAGCTGCTCCAGATTGACCTTGATGGCCATCTTGCGCTGTGCGCGGCTCAAGGCGGCTTCGCGCCGCTCGACTTCGGTGCTCATAGGATCTCCACCACGAAACCGGTGGCGTGCGAGCCGGTGACGCAAAGCGTGATCGGCTTTTCCCCACGCGCGCTGAAGCCCGTCAGGAACGACGCCATCCATTCCATCTCGGACGAGTGAAGTTCCTGGCCGTCGCCAGCGTCGATGTACACGACTTTCGCCCTGCCGGGAAAGGCGAGGCGTCGGCCGGTGTACAGGCCGACGACAGGTGTTTCTGGGGGGTGTGCCGGGGCCTGCCCGGGCTGCGTGGCTTCGGTCTGCATCGTTGAGTCCTCACTCAATGCGGCTGCGCCAGCCCTCCCCCGAAGGGCTCCCGGCCTGGGAGGAGGTTGATGCAGACCGCGTCCGGAAAAGACGGTTTCAGGCCGGGAGCGAGCGAAATATAGCTCTGATCTCAGGGCTATGCAAGCAGAGCCTTGCGACCGGAGCCGCTCTGACCGCAGAATTAAGCGACCAGAGCCTCAGGATGCAGACCATGAAGACCAGCGACTACCTCGACGCCATCAAGGCGCGACACGGGAAAACAAGCGACTACGCCATTGCGAAATTGCTTAAGACCACCACCGGGAAAATCAGCGATTGGCGGGCCGGACGCACGCTCCCGGGGCCTCTTGCGTGCTTCAAGATTGCCGAGTTGATCGGCGAGCAACCGGCCGGCGTTATCGCCGACATCGAGGCAGAGCGCGCAGAGAAAGCCGCCAAGGTGGATGACGCGGACGAATGGAAGGCGATGGCCCGCAAGTTCGGCGGCAAGGCGGCGGGCATTTTGCTCGCGGCCGTGGTTGGTGCGGGAGCTATGGGCGGCTCAGGCTCAGCGCAGGCCGCGCGCTCCCAATGTGATAGCAATTTTGTTTCGAATTGCTGCACATCGTATTAAATAAAAGAAGCGGCGGAAGTGCCGTGGCTCGTACCATTTCAGCCTGAACCGGCTCCCGTGCCGCGCCGCAGAGCCGTCAGGCTCTACCAGCGCCCCTTGGGCTGCAGGCTCCGGACCGCGCCGGCAATCTGGTCGGCCACATCCTTGCGGCCCGCGCGCTGCGCAAAATCGATGGCCGACAGACCCTGGATGTTCTTGAGTGAAGCGTCGGCGCCCGCGTCGAGCAGCAGCTTCACGGCCGCCGGCGTTCCGTACATCGCCGCCATCATGAGCGGCGTCGTTTTATTCGGCGACTCGGCGTCTATGTAGGCATGGTGGTCCAGCAACAGCTGGATCAGCTCGAGATGGCCATTCGTCGCCGCGTAATGCAGCGGCGCCCAGCCGGTCTTGTTGACGTCCGCATCGCGTGCGATAAGCCGCCGCGCCAGTTCCAGATGCCCCTTGAGTGCGGCCATCATCAACGGGCTTTCGTCGGCTGCGTTCCGGAGTTCCACCTTGGTCTGGGGAAACTCGACCAGCGTCTGAGCCACTTTCAGCGAAGGCTCCACCAGGGCCAGATACAGCCCGGTCTGACCCTTCGGGTCCAGCGTGTTGGGGTCGAACCCACGCCGCAGCAGGCTCTGGACGGTGGCCGCATCGTCGCGCTTGACGGCGATGAAAAAATCCTCGTAGGAACCAGCCTTGGCGAAAGAAAATCCAATCAGGACAATGCAATAGACGAGAAACCTAATCCAATGTCTCATGATTGAACCCCAGCGAAAAGACGTTCGAAATTCCGGCTGGTGTGCTCTGCAATCGCCTCGACGGGCAGTTCGCGGATCTGCGCGATCTGCCGCGCGACGTGCGGCACATAGGCCGGCGTGTTGGTCTTGCCGCGGTACGGGACCGGTGCCAGGTAGGGGCTGTCGGTCTCGATCAGCATCCGATCCAGCGGGACGAAGCGCGCCACCTCCCGCAGATCCTGGGCCGTCTTGAACGTCAGGATGCCGGAAAACGAGATGTAAAAGCCCAGATCCAGCGCGGCCCGGGCGACCTCGGCCGTCTCCGTGAAGCAGTGGAACACGCCGCCGGCGGCACCTGCAGATCCGTCCTCGCCCTCCTCCCGCAGGATCGCCAGCGTGTCGGCGGAGGCGCTGCGGGTGTGGATCACAAGCGGCTTGGCGGTCTGCCGCGCGGCGCGGATGTGCGTGCGAAAGCGCTCCCGCTGCCATTCCATGTCGGCCACGCTGCGGTCGCCGAGCCGGTAGTAGTCGAGCCCGGTTTCGCCAATGGCCACGACGCGCGGCCGCGACGCGAGCCTCAGCAGGTCGTCAAGGGTCGGCTCGGTCAGGCCTTCCGTGTCCGGATGGACGCCCACGGTGGCCCAGAAATTGTCGTGGGCCAGCGCCAGCGCATGAACGCCGTCGAACTCTTCAAGCGTGGTGCAGATGCACAAGGCGCGATCCACCTGGGCTTCGCGCATGGCCTCGCGGATCTGGGGCAACTGGGCGGCCAGTTCGGGAAAGGTCAGATGGCAGTGCGAATCGACAAACATGGTGTGGAAGGTCAAGGATGCCACAGGCGGGCACGAACCCGGGCAAGCCGGGCCGCATGCCGCCGTCGGCCAAAGGGTCAGATGGTCTGGGTGGGGCGCTCGGAGGCCAGGTGCCCGCCGAGCACCTCCTCGATCTTGAGCTTGAGAAGGCGTGACTTCTCGTCGGCCGGAAACCGGATGCCGACGCCCTGCGTGCGGTTGCCGGCAGCCTTGGGCGGCGTCACCCAGGCCACCTTGCCCGCGACCGGATAGCGCTGGGGGTCTTCGGGCAGGGACAGCAGCACGTAGACATCGTCTCCGAGCTTGTAGTCGCGCGTCGTGGGAATGAAGATGCCGCCTTCGGTGAACAGCGGGATATAGGCAGCGTACAGCGCTGCCTTTTCCTTGATGGCCAACTGAATGACGCTCGGGCGCGGGGTGGTCGGGGACGGATTGCTCATGGGCGGTAGGCGTTGCCCGAGTGTAGGGCGTTCCTGGCCTGGCTCACAAGGGATTCGATCATGAGACCGGAGTTGAACGGGTGCTCGACGCGCCGGGCCGTCTGCGCAAGTTCCTTCCACCAGGCCGCCAGAGCGGACAGCCCTGCGCCCGAAGGCAGGTCGGCCCGTTCGAAAAAGCGGGGGGCGGCGCCGGCGCCGACGGCCATCATGTCGTGGCACACCTTTTGTAGCGCATCGACCGCCTGTGCCGGCGTCCAGTCGGCCAGCGCGCGGACGTCGCCGCGCGCCACGGCCTTGGGCAGTGCGGCCCAGACCTTCGGATCGAGGCCGGCCCGAGCGGCGTCCAGCGCGTCGCGCGGCCGGCCGCCAGCGGCCCGCAGCAAGGCGGGGGCGGCGCCGGGCGCAACGCCCTGCTCCTGCAGCCAACGCACCGCGACCTCCTGCGTCGGCCAGGTGGTCACCGGCGTGATGCAGCGGCTGCGGATGGTCGGAAGCAAGAGGTGCGCAGCCTCGCTTGCCAGCACGAAACGGACGTCGCCTGGCGGCTCTTCGAGAGTCTTGAGCAGCGCATTGGCCGTGATGTGGTTCATCCGCTCCGCCGGATAGACCAGCACCACCTTGCCGCGGCCCCGCGCATCCGTGCGCTGGGTGAACTCCACGGCATCACGCATCGCCTCGACCCGGATCTCGCGGCTGGGCTTGCGCTTCTTGTCGTCGATGTCCTTCTGCGCCTTCTCATCGAGCGGCCAGCCCAGCTCCATCATGCGGGTCTCGGGCATCAGCACGCAAAGGTCGGCATGGGTCCGCACCTGGATCGCATGGCAGCTGGCGCAGGTGCCACAGGCGCCCGAGGGGCCGGGGTTGTCGCACAGCCAGGCGCTGGCCAGGCCCAGGGCCAGCTCATACTGGCCCATCCCTGAAGGCCCTTGCAGCAGCCAGGCATGACCCCGCTGGGCCAGGAGGCCGGGCAACTGGGCGTCGATCCAGGGCGCGCGCAGATCCGGACCGGTGGCTGCCGCTTGCGGGCTGTCCGTCGTCAATGGGGAGCCGCTCGACGGCGTGGCACTCATCGCGGCCCTCCGTTGGCTGCCACCATGATGGCGAGCCAGCCCCGACGCACGAAGGCACTCGTGACCTGCTGCCAGACCTTGTGCCGCTCGACGGCCGCGTCGATGCGAACGAAGCGCGCAGGCGCCGCTGCCGCACGCGCCGCATAGCCTTCGGCCACGCGGCGGAAGAACTCCACCGGCTGCGCCTCGAACCGGTCAGGCACGCGCGCGCCCGCCAGGCGGGAGGCCGCCACCTCGGGCGCCAGCTCGAACAGCAGGGTCATGTCGGGCTGGCGAAGCTCGGCCTCGGGTCGGGGCCGCTGCACCCATTGCTCCAGTTGCTCCAGCACGGCCGGATCGAACCCCCGGCCGGCGCCCTGGTAGGCAAAGGTGGCGTCGGTGAACCGGTCGCACAGCACGACGTCGCCCCGCGCCAGCGCCGGCTCGATCACCTCGCGCAGATGGTCGCGCCGTGCGGCAAAGATCAGCAGCGCCTCCGTCAGCGGGTCCATCGCGTCACCGAGAACCAGTGCGCGCAGCTTTTCGGCCAGCGGCGTGCCGCCCGGCTCGCGGGTGAGCGTGACCGCCCTGCCCTGCACCTTGAAGGCTGCGGCGAGCGCGTCGATGTGCGTGGACTTGCCCGCGCCGTCGATGCCCTCGAAGGTGATGAAGATCCCCGGCCTGCTCATGCTCATTGCCCGCGCTGGTACTTGTTGACCGCCCTATTGTGCTCGTCGAGGCTCTCGCTGAACTGGCTGCTGCCGTCACCCCGGGCCACGAAGTACAGCGCCTTGCCCGGCGCGGGCTGCACCGCCGCCAGCAGCGCCGCCTTGCCCGGCATGGCGATGGGTGTCGGTGGCAGGCCCTGGCGGGTGTAGGTGTTCCAGGGGGTGTCGGTCTGCAGATCCTTCTTGCGCAGGTTGCCGTCGAAGCTTGCGCCGAGTCCGTAGATCACCGTCGGGTCGGTCTGCAGGGGCATGCCCAGCCGGAGCCGGTTGACGAACACGCCGGCGATCGCAGCGCGGTCGGCGGGCCGCCCGGTTTCCTTCTCCACGATGCTGGCCAGGATCAGTGCTTCGTCGGCCGTCCGCAGCGGAAGCCCTGGCTGGCGCTGCGCCCAGGCCGCTTCGAGCTTGCGGTCCATGGCCCGCAATGCGCGGCGCAGCACCGCCATGTCGCTCGACCCTCTGGAATAGGTGTAGGTGTCGGGAAAGAAGCGCCCTTCAGGATGCTGGCCTGCGCGGTCCAGCGCCTTCATGATGTCTGCATCGGCCATGGCGGCGGTGTCGGGCCGCAGCGACTTTTCCTTGGTCAGCGCGTCGCGGACCTGCCGGAAGTTCCAGCCTTCGACCAGCGTCACCGCCTCCAGCGCTTCGTCGCCGCGCACCAGCTTGAGCAGCAGGCTGCGCGGCGTGATGCCGGCGCTCATCTCGTAGCTTCCGGCCTTGATCTGCCGCGCCTGCCCGGAGAACCGGAACCAGGCATAGAGCAGGTCGGCGTCGACCTGCGCGCCGCTGTCGGCCACCGCCTGCGCCACGCCGCGCGGCAGGGTGCCGGGTTCGATCGACAGGTCGACGGACGCTGCCGGCAGCGCAATGGGCTGGTGCACCCACCAGAAGGCCCAGGCGGCGGCGCCGATGGCGGCCAGTGCGCCGACGAGAAAGACACTGACCAGGAATCGACGCACTTGTGAACTGCCCCTACGCGGTGGATTGGAATCGAGCGGGCATGATAATTCACCGCATGACCCAGCCATTGTCCGGAGCCGCACCGTTGGCCCATCTGGGCGTCATCCGCGTCGAGGGCGATGATGCCGTCAGCTTCCTCCAGGGCCAGCTCACGCAGGACTTCGCGCTGCTGCGCGACGACCAGGCGCGGCTGGCAGCGTTCTGTTCCGCCAAGGGCCGCATGCAGGCCAGCTTCGTCGGATTCAGGCGCTCGCCCACCGAAGTGCTGCTCGTGTGCAGCCGCGACATTCTGGCGCCCGTGCTCAAGCGCCTGTCCATGTTCGTGCTGCGTGCCAAGGCGCGCCTGACCGATGCCTCGGCCGATTTCGTGCTGCTGGGACTGGCCGGTCCGGCGGCGCAGGCGCATTTCGCTCCCGACGCGCCAGCCTGGAGCAAGGTTCAGCGCGGCGCCGCGCACATCGTTCGCCTCTATCCGGCCGACGGACAGGCCCGCGCCCTGTGGGTGGCGCCTGCGGGCGAGCCCGCGCCCGACGTTCCCGCTCTGTCGCCGCAGCTGTGGACCTGGAGCGAGGTGCAAAGCGGCATTGCCACGATCACGGCGCCGATCGTCGAAGCCTTCGTGCCGCAGATGCTCAACTATGAGTCCGTCGGCGGCGTGAGTTTCAAGAAGGGCTGCTATCCGGGCCAGGAGGTGGTCGCGCGCAGCCAGTTCCGCGGCACGCTCAAGCGGCGCGCCTTCCTGGCCCATGCCGAAGTCGCCATGTCCGCAGGACAGGAGGTCTTCCAGGCGGGCGGCGACGACCAGCCGGTGGGCATCGTGGCGCAGGCAGCGCCCGCGCCGGAAGGCGGCTTCGACGCCATCATCTCGCTGCAGATTGCAGCCGCCCAGGCCGGGGACCTGCGTCTGGGCGCGGCCGACGGCCCGGCCGTCTCGCTGGGCGCCCTGCCCTACGCGCTGCTCGACGACATCTGATAGCTCTGCAGGAGCGTCGCCAGGCCGGGCCCAAAAACCCGGGTGAGACCGGGACACACCGGGCTCGGGCGAGGTATGAACGCGCTCAGGCGAGTCATGCGAGAGCCCGTTCGCGACTGCGCTGCGGCGTTGCCGCAGCCGCCGCTCAGAGCCTGGGCTGGTAGATCGACGGAATGCGCCTGGTGCGCATCTCGAGGCGATCCTTCTCGGGCGCGGCCGCCAGCGCCGCCTTGTAGGCCTCCAGCGCCTTGGTTTCGTCCTTGATGTCGCTCGCGGCGTAGATGTCGCCGATCTTGAGCCAGCTGTCCACCGCCTGCGCCGGGAAGCTCTTGATGCGCAGCTCCATCGAGCGCACGGCCATCGGCCAGTCCTTGGCGCGCACCGCCAGCACGTAGGCGGCGTTCAGCAGGTCGAAGTCATACAGGTCGTCCTTGATGTATTCACGCGCCAGACGCAGGCCCTCGGCCTCGTTGCCGGTCCGGCTCAGCAGAATCACCTCCAGCGAGCGCACGGCCGGCGCGTTGGGCTGCAGTTTCTTGGCGCGGTAGAGAAACTCGAGCGCCTTCTTGTTGTCGCCCAACTGGACATAGCCACGCGCGATGTTCGACATGATTGCCACCACGTAGGGCCGCGACGTCACCACCGACTCCCAGATCCAGATGGCGTTCTTCCAGTCGCCCCATTTGGCCAGCTCGTCAGCCACCATCGGCGTGATCTTTCGGTAATGCGGGTTGATGGCCACGCCTTCGGCGATCAGCTTGAGCATTTCCGCCTTGGTCTTGTCCCAGCGCGGATTGTTGGGGTCGCCCGACTGCGAGACCGACAGCGCGAGCTTGACCGCGCGCACGATCTTGGCCTCGCACTCGGCGGCCTGCTGCGAGATGTAGGCGGTGAGCACCAGGCTGATCATCATGGCCACGGCCATGACCTGGGAATAAAGCGGCTTCCAGGGCAGGCGGGTCGCCATCGACCAGCCCCGCAGCCCGAGCCTTGCGTCGGAGGCGGCCAGGATCGCCAGCGTCAGGGCAAACAGCGTGCCTGTCGAAGCCATGCGCCATGCGAACCCCGCGTTGCTGACCACCATGAAGGCGAGCAGGCTGGCCAGTGCGATGGCGCGCCACGGCCCCTCGGCTTCCGCGTCGGTCTTGCGCAGTCGCCAGGTCTGCCAGGTTGCGCGCAGGAGATAGGCGATCAGAAGCAGGAGGAACAGCCAGCCGACCAGACCGTACTCGGCCATCAGCTGCAGGAACTCGTTGTGGACGTAGTAGTCGGTCTCCAGCTGCGAGCCTTCTTTCTGGTAGAGCGGCAGGTCGACCTCCCAGGCGCCCGCACCGACCCCGGTCAGCGGCCGCGTCTCGATGATGCGCGCCGTCGCGCGCCACATCACAAGGCGCACCGAGAAGGAATTGACGGTGTACTCCTCCTTGCGGGTGATGGACAGCACCCGCGCGAACCCGCGCTGCAGGGCGGTCAGGCCGCGCTGCTCGACTTTGTGCTCCTCGATCATTTTCGGGTTCTGCGTCTGGATCATCCCGAGTCCGAGCACCGTGGCCAGCAGCACGCCGATCGCCACGATCCGGCGTCCGCTGTCCCACTGGCGGAAAGCGAACTGCGAGCGAAAAATGAACAGGATGACCGGGACCACAAAGGCAAGCAGGAGCATCGCGACGAGCGCTGAACGCGTACCCGTCATCATGATCGCAACGACGTTGAAGCCCAGGGTCGCGGCCAGCAGGAAGATCTGGGCCGTCATCCGGGCTCGCGCCAGCAGGATCGCGGTGAACGGCAGCGTGCACACGGCGAACTCGGCGAAGAAGTTGCGGTTCACGAACGTCGACGCTGGATTCGGTCCCTGCGGAAAATACTTGAAGTCGAACAGGAACTGCAGCACGGTCCACAGCGATGCGATCACGGCACCCCAGTGGATGCCCCAGGCCAGGTAAGGCAGACGCTCGCGCGACAGGGTGTTGAGTCCGAGCCAGAGAATCAGGCTGAAGATGAACCAGCGGATGGCCTCCACCCCTCCCAGATAGGTATGCGACCAGACCATGCTGCCCAGCGCATAGGCCATCAGGGCCAGGGGCAGCCACATGAGGAAGTGCCAGCGCAGCGCATCGCGGCGATTGCGCTGCCTCCAGAACAGGATCAGCGCCGCCGACACGGTGGCAAAGGACACCACGATGGACTTGAGCGTGTCCTGCAGCATTTCTTCGTGCGGCACGCCCAGCGCGGGAGCGAAGAAGATCATGAGGGACAGCAGGAGTACCGTCCAGTCGCCTTTGGAAATCTCCAGCGGAAGCGTCATGGCCTGACGAACGGCTGACGCAGCGGCCTTGGCCGGCCCGCGAACCGATGCGGCGGGCGTCGGCTGCGGCGCGGCTTGCGCGGCGGCCTGAACGGCGCCTGCCGACGCGGCAGCAGCGGGAACAGGAGAGCCGTTGCCGGGCTTGCCGGACGGATTGCGCTTTTTCTTGGCCATAAGGGTCTGCGGGAAATCAGGCTCGGCCCACCGGGGCCGGACAACCTCGTATTGTCGCCGGTTTGGCCGGCCTCTTACAGCAGCGAACTCAGGCGAGTGTGCGGAACATCTCGATGTGCGGGATGTCGACCTCGTCGAAGGGCTCTCCCCGCATGGCAAAGCCCAGGCGGGCGTAGAAACCTTCGGCGCTGCGCTGCGCGTGCAGCATGACCTCGCGGTCACCGCGCCGGGCAGCAGCCTCGACCAGCGCACCCAGGATGTCGCGGCCCAGGCGCGATCCGCGCAGCACGCGGTGCACGGCCATGCGGCCGATCCTGGCCACGCCCGGTGCATGGGCCAGCAGCCGTCCGGTGGCCACGGGCTGGCCGAGCCGGTTGTAGGCGACGGCGTGCACGGCGGTGGTGTCGGCCTCGTCCCACTCCATCGCCATGGGAATCCCCTGCTCGTGCACGAACACGTCGGTGCGCACCTTGGCCGCATCGGCGCCCAGCTCGGCCCAGCTTCCGGTGCGCAGCCGGATCATTGGCTCGCCGGCTTCGAAGCCCGTGAGGATCTCGCGCAGCGCGGGCGGCACCGGCCGGGACGTCTGCGTCGCCGGATCGGCAAACACATAGATCAGCTCGCCACCGATCAGGTGCGCATCGCCGCGGAACACGGCCGCCGTGAACACGATGGACGAATTGCCGATGCGTTCGCAGCGCAGACCCACATCGAGCTGGTCGTCGTAGCGGGCCGAGGCCTGGTATTCAACGGTCGCCTTCTTCACGTACAGGTCCCCATCGAGCTGGTGCATGGCTTCCTCGTAAGGCAGGCCCATGGCGCGCCAGTACTCGGCGATGGCGGTGTCGAAGTACATCAGGTAGTGACCGTTGAACACGATCTTCTGCATGTCGACTTCAGCCCAGCGCACGCGCAGGCGGTGAAAGAAGCGGAAATCCTGTCGTTTCATGGTGTCTGTCTCGCGTCAAAAGCCTCGCGCAGGGCCCGCGCAGCATCCGCATGGGCCTGGAGCGCTTCGGGCACGGCCCGGCCCATCTTGATGAATTCATGGGTCACGCCGCGGTAGATCTCGATGTCCACCGCCACGCCCGCCGCCCGCAGTTTATCGGCATAGGCCACGCCGTCGTCGGCGATCGGATCGCATTCGGCCAGGCCGATCCAGGCCGGGGCCACGCCATCCACGTCCGGTGCGTGGAGCGGCGCAAACCGCCAGTCTTCCCGGTCGGCCGGGTCGATGTACTGGCCGAAGAACCACTCGATCAGCGCCGCATCCAGCACGAAGCCTTCACCGAAGCGCCGCAGTGACGGTGAACCCAGCCAGGCCGCCGTGCCCGGATAGATCAGCAGTTGAAGCGCCAACGGCAGGCCCGCGTCGCGCGCCAGGATCGCGCACACGGCGGCCAGCGTGCCGCCTGCACTGTCGCCTCCCACGGCCAGGGCCCGGGCGTCGAGCCGAAGGCTGGCGCCGTTCGCCGCGAGCCATTGCAGGGCATCCCAGGCATCGTTCACCGCGACCGGGAACCGGTGTGCGGGCGCCAGCCGGTAGTCCAGCGAGACGACCGCGCAGCCGGCGCGCGCCGCCAGCGTCCGGCACAGCACGTCGTGCGAGGCGACGCTGCCGACCACGAAGCCGCCGCCGTGAAAGTACAGCAGCACCGGCAGCACCTGATCGGCCACCGGCGCGCAGAGCCGGGCATGCAGCGCGTGGCCGTCGCGCGTGGGAATCTGCAGGTCCTGCACGCGGGCCAGCGGCGGCGCCGGCACCTCGAGGACACCGGCCCCTGCCTCATAGGCGGACTTGGCTTCCAGCGGCGACAGATGGTGCAGCGGCGGCCGGCCGGCCCGCGCCATGCGGTCGAGCACGCTGCGCATCTGGGGCGTCAGCAGCTTGCGCGGATCGGCGCTCAGGGGGCTGTGCGTGGGCTCGTGCGGGAGGCTGTGCGGCTGCGATGGCTTGGGGCGGTGCATGGCGTGGCGTGTCGGGCGAAATCTCGGCGGGCTGTCTGGTTGGGCTGTCTGGTTGGGCTGTTTAGGCGGTCTGTCTCGGCGGGCTGCCTTGCTCATGCGCGCAAGGCTGTGTAGCCGAGGCGACATCCATGAGGGTTTCCGGTGCTGTCATGGGCAGGTCTCCCGGCTAAAGTGGACGCCATCAGCGCCCGACCTTTCGGGCCTTCCATCGTACCGCGCGAACCCATGGCCTTCATCAACTACGTTACCCAGATCCAGTTCGACTTCGGCGCCATCAGCCTGCTGCGGCAGGAATGCGAGCGGGTGGGAATCACCCGTCCGCTCATCGTCACCGACGCCGGGGTCAAGGCGGCCGGCGTGCTGCAGAAGGCGCTCGACGCCCTGCCCGGCATGGCCGTGGCCGTGTTCGACCAGACGCCCTCCAATCCGACGGAGGCTGCCGTCCGCGCCGCCGTGGCGATGTACAAGGCGCACGCCTGCGACGGCCTGATCGCCGTGGGCGGCGGCTCGGCCATCGACTGCGCCAAGGGCGTGGCCATCGCCGCCACGCACGAAGGGCCGCTCACCACCTATGCCACCATCGAAGGCGGCTCCCCGCGCATCACCGAGCGGGCCGCCCCGCTCATCGCCGTCCCGACGACGAGCGGCACCGGCAGCGAAGTCGCGCGTGGCGCCATCATCATCGTCGACGACCATCGCAAACTGGGCTTTCACTCCTGGCATCTGGTGCCGCGCGCCGCGATCTGCGACCCGGAGCTGACCCTGGGCCTGCCGGCCCGGCTGACCGCAGCCACCGGCATGGACGCGATCGCCCATTGCATGGAAACCTTCATGTCGGCCGCCATCAATCCGCCGGCTGACGGCATTGCGCTCGACGGCCTGGAGCGAGGCTGGGCCTTCATCGAGCGCGCCACCCAAGACGGCAGCGACCGCGAGGCGCGCTTCAACCTCATGAGTGCGTCCATGCAGGGCGCGATGGCCTTCCAGAAGGGGCTGGGCTGCGTGCATTCGCTCAGCCACAGCCTCGGCGGCGTCGATCCCCGCCTGCACCATGGCACGCTCAATGCGATGTTCCTGCCGGCCGTCGTCCGCTTCAATGCGTCGGCCGAGTCGGTGCGGCGCGATCGCCGGCTCGAACGCATGGCCCAAGCGATGGGGCTTGCGTCGGCCGGCGACATTCCCGACGCCATCCGCGACATGAACGCCCGGCTCGGCCTGCCGCGCGGGCTGGCCGACATGGGCGTGCAGGAGGACTGGTTCGAGCGGATCATTCCCGGCGCGTTGGCCGACCACTGCCACAAGACCAATCCGCGCATCGCAAGCGCCGAGGAGTACCGGGAGCTTCTCGCGCAATCGATGTGAGCTTGCGCAGCCAACGCGCGGTAGCGGCCTCAGGCCGGTCGCGGACGCCGCAAGGCGCGCCCCGAAGCCCGCCTCAAGGTGCGCCTCGCTTCGCGCATCAAAGCGCCTCCAGCGGCGCCGCGCCCTGCGTCACGCCGTCCAGCCAGGCCTCGAACTCGTCGGCCAGGCGCCGGGCTTCTGCCGTGGCCGTGCTCCAGGCTTTCACCCGGGCCTGCAGGTCCGTGCCGTAGCGCGTGAAGTCCGTGCGATCAGGCAGCTTGCCGTGAGGCAGGCCGGCCACCCACTGCGGGTCCGGCGCCAGCACCACCGTCGTATCCAGGAAATGCGTGGCACCGTGCCGCCATTTGAGGCCCTTGTCGAGCCAGCCCGGCACCACCGCCTTCTGGAAGTGCGGATACAGCACCAGACCTGCCCCCTGCCCCTGCGGACCCGATGCAGCGGGCGCGCCGCTGTAGTTCAGGTGCAGGTGGTAGTCGGTGATGCCGCCGTCCCAGTAGGCGCCGCGCGGCGCGCCCGGAATGTCGTGGACCGACTGGAGCACGAACGGGATGGAGCAGCTCGCCTGCAGCGCGGGATTGAAATTGGCCTCGGTCAGCGGCACCTGCCGGGTGCGATAGTCGCCCGTGGCGAATGGCAGCGCCGCCTGTTGCGACGAGAAAACCACCCGCTCCAGCCAGCCCCCCATCGCCTTGCGGTGAACGGTATTGGTCATGAAGGCGCCAAGATAGCCCAGCGGCGTCGCCACCCGGTGTTCGCGGCCCAGCAGATGGCGTCCGCGCGAGGTCACGATGTGTAGCCGCCAGCGCGGATGCGTCAGCGCCTCCGCCACACGGCCGCCATAGAAGTCCTGCAGGCTCTGGCCGAACCGCTCGCTCACATGGGCCGCCGTGGGCCGCTTCTGGCCCGGCAGCAGCTCGTAGTCCTGCCGGATGTAGTCGTCCTCCAGGCGCTGGAAGGCCGGCACCGGATCGCGCAGGCAGGCCGTGGCCATGCGCCAGGCGCCGATGGACGCGCCCACCAGGTGGATCTCCTGCGTGCTGGCCGCGAGCCACTGGCCGAACACGAAGCGGTCGAGCGGCCCCAGGATCAGGCCCTTGGGGCCGCCGGCCGCGCCCGGCACCACCCGAACATCCGAGGCGCGCAGACCGTTGCGCTCGATGTGCCGGCGGGCAGCCGGGCCGGCATAGATGCGAAGGGCTTTCAGGGGGGCGGGCATGGTGCGATTGTCGGATGGATCGGACGCCACGTCGGTCGGGGTCGGGGTCGGGGTCAGGTTGGGGGTGGAGGTAGCCCGCCTCAGGCGCGGGCCGAGCGCCCTTTCCAGGCGGCCCAGCGCGCCTTGCTCCAGCGCCGCAGCGGATGCTCGAAACAGCGCTCGCTCAGAAGCGCGAGCACGAAGGTGGCCAGCAGCAGCACGATGCTGAGCGTCAGGCGCTCGGCCGTCGTGCCGGTCTTGAATGCCTGCAGCCCCAGCATCGGCAGCACGTAGAAGTACAGCACCGGATGGATCAGGTAGACACCGTAGGTGGCGTCCCCCAGCTGCTGGGCGGCGCGCGACCAGCGGCCTTGCAAACCCACCCCGCCTGCCAGTGCGACCAGGACGAAGCACAGGCTTGCGAGCACGACGCCACGCCACCCCAGCAGTTCCTCTCCTTGGCGGGCGGGATTGAATGCCAGCATCAGCGCGAAGCCGAGTGCGATGAGGCCCAGGCCCGCGCCGGGGCGGGACAGCGCCGCCATCCAGCGGGGCTCGCCCGGCCGGCCGAGCCGCTGCCACCAGCCGAGCATGCAGCCCCCCATGAAGTAGGCCGCGAAACCTGCCACGCCGTAATAGTTCAGGCCGATTGCCGGCGGGAAGGCCGCGCCCACCGTGCGCGACACCCAGATGAACTGAACTGCGGCCAGCGCGGCGAACACTGCAAAGGCGAGCCGCCAGGACCGCAGCGCCAGCATGAACAGCGGAAACGCCAGATAGAACAGGAACTCGATCCCGAGCGACCAGCCGCCGGTGAGGATGGCCAGCAGCGCCGCATGGTCGAGGCCGAACAGGAAGCTGGCGTTGAGCAGCACCACATACGCCAGCCGCTGGATCGGCCCCTGCCAGAGCCCCAGCTGCGGCAGCACGAACAGCATCAGGGCGATGTACAGCGGCGCAAGCCGCCACCACCGCACGAACAGGAATTCGGCGTAGGAGAACCGGCCGCCGAAGAACCGACCGGCATACGTGTAGGCCAGGCTGGCGCCCGACAGCACGAAGAACAGATGCACGCCGTAACTGCCGAAGGTGTGCAGATAGGCCAGCTCGTGCCAATAAAGCAGGTGGTACACCGCCACCGAAAAAGCGCACAGGCCCCGCAGGAAATCCCAGCCGAGGATCCGGCCGGATCCTTCGCCCGACGCCGCGCCCACCCCCTCGCCCGCCCCCTCGCCCGCTGCTCCGGGCGGCGCGCCGTCTGGCGATGGATCACCCGGCGTGCGGCTGGCGGTACCGGGCGCGGGCGTCACGGCTTGCGCAGCCCCTGCAGTTTGGCGAATGCCGAAGCCATGGCACCGCCCGGGGCCGGCGCCTGGTTCTGGTAGCGCTGCGCGCTGTGCCCGCGGCCGGCGCCCTCGTAGCGGTTCTCGCGCGGCCCGTCGCGCCGCGCGGGCGATTCGCCAAGCTTCATCGTCAGGCTGATGCGGCCGCGCGCCACGTCCACCTCCAGCACCTTGACCTTGACGATCTCGCCCGTCTTGACGATCTCGCGGGCATCGTTCACGAACTTGTGGGCCAGCTGGCTCACATGCGCCAGGCCGTCCTGATGCACGCCCAGATCCACGAAGGCGCCGAAGGCCGCGACGTTGCTCACCGTGCCTTCGAGGATCATGCCGGGCTGCAGATCCTTGATGTCTTCCACGCCTTCATTGAAGCGCGCGACCTTGAAGTCCGGGCGCGGGTCGCGGCCGGGCTTTTCCAGCTCGCCAAGAATGTCGCGCACGGTGATCACGCCGAATTTCTCATTGGCGAACAGCTCGGGCCTGAGCGTCTTGAGCATGTCGGCACGGCCCATCAGCTCGCCCACCGGCCGCGCCGTGTGGGCGATGATCTTCTCGACCACGGGATAGGTCTCGGGATGCACGCCGGTCATGTCCAGCGGGTTGTCGCCGCCGCGGATGCGCAGAAAGCCTGCGCTCTGCTCGAAGGTCTTGGCACCCAGCCCCGCCACTTCCATGAGCTGCTGGCGGCTGCGGAAGGCGCCATGGGTCTCCCGCCAGCGCACGACCGATCGCGCGACGCTGGCCGACAGGCCCGACACGCGCGAGAGCAGCGGCACGCTGGCCGTGTTGAGGTCGACCCCCACCGAGTTCACGCAGTCTTCCACCACGGCGTCCAGCGTGCGGGCCAGCTCGCTCTGGTTGACGTCGTGCTGGTACTGGCCCACGCCGATGGACTTCGGATCGATCTTCACCAGTTCGGCCAGCGGGTCCTGCAGGCGGCGCGCAATGCTCGCCGCACCGCGCAGGCTCACGTCGACGTCGGGCATCTCCTGCGAGGCGAACTCGCTGGCCGAATACACCGAGGCGCCGGCCTCGCTGACCACCACCTTCTCGATCGCCTGCCCTGCGCCGTGCCGCGCCATGAGCTTGATCAGCTCGCCCGCGAGCTTGTCGGTCTCGCGGCTGGCGGTGCCGTTGCCGATGGCGATCAGGTTCACGCCGTGCTTCTCGCACAGGCGGCCGAGGGTGTGCAGCGAGCCGTCCCAGTCGCGGCGCGGCTCATGCGGATAGACCGTGGCCGTGTCGACCAGCTTGCCAGTGGCGTCCACCACGGCCACCTTGACGCCGGTGCGGATGCCCGGGTCCAGCCCCATGACCACGCGCGGCCCGGCGGGCGCGGCCAGCAGCAGGTCGCGCAGGTTGTCGGCAAACACCTTGATCGCGACCTTCTCGGCCTCCTCGCGCAGACGGGTGAACAGGTCGCGCTCCGTCGACAGGCTGAGCTTGACGCGCCAGGTCCACGCCACACACTTGCGCAGCAGGTCGTCGGCCGGGCGCCCGGCATGGCTCCAGCCCAGGTGCAGCGCGATGCGCCCTTCGGCCAGACTCGGGGCCGGCCGGGTGCCCGGCGCGGTCTCGGGTTCGGGCAGCACCAGCTTGGCATCGAGGATTTCCTGCGTGCGGCCCCGGAACACCGCGAGCGCACGGTGCGACGGCACGCGGCCGATCGGCTCCTCGTAGTCGAAGTAGTCGCGAAACTTGGCGACGTCGGCATTGTTCTCGTCCTTGCCGTCCATCAGGCGGCTGCGCAGGAGACCTTCGTTCCACAGCCATTCGCGCAGCGACTGCACGAGGCCGGCGTCCTCCGCCCAGCGTTCGCTCAGGAGGTCGCGCACGCCGTCGAGCACCGCGCCGACGGTGGTGAAGTCGTCGCCCATCTCCGTCTTGTCCTTGAGCACGAACGGGGCGGCTTCGGTCTGCGGGTCAAGCGTCGGATCGGCGAACAGGCGGTCGGCCAGCGGCTCAAGGCCCGCTTCGCGAGCGATCTGTCCCTTGGTGCGGCGGCGCGGCTTGTAGGGCAGATACAGGTCTTCCAGCTCCTGCTTGGTCGGCGCGGCCTCGATGGCCGCCCTCAGCTCGGGCGTGAGCTTGCCCTGCTCGCCAATGCTCTTGAGCACCGCCTCGCGGCGCTCCTCGAGTTCGCGCAGATAGGCCAGACGCGCCTCGATCTCGCGCAGCTGGATGTCGTCGAGACCGCCGGTAGCCTCCTTGCGATAGCGGGCAATGAAGGGCACCGTGGCGCCACCGTCGAGCAGTTCGACGGCGGTCTCGACCTGTTTCGTATCGACCCTGATTTCTGCGGCCAGTTGCCGGATGATTTTTTGCATGCTGAAAACTGTGGCCCGCGCCCTGGCGGGAGAAGTGCGTGAGGGGCGCAGTGTGCCACATGGCGCGGCCGTTTCCGCACGGTGGCGGACAGTCATGCGGCGCCTTCGCTGACAGACGCCGGGCCCGCAGCGTTTCACAATGAAACGAGCTTTTCAATTCCACGAACGGAGGTCTCCGATGCGCGCCCGAATGTACTTTCTGCTGCTCCCGATCCTGCTGGTTGCCGGATTCGTCGCCCTGAACTGGGCCGAGTTCCTGCGCCCCAACCAGCTCAGTCTGGGCTTCGGGATCGTCGAGGCGCCTCTGGGCCTCGTGATGCTGGCGATGCTCACCGTCGCCGTGCTCGGCTTCCTGATCAGCGCCGCCACGCTCGAGACCGAGAACCTGCTGGCCGCCCGTCACTACAGCCGCGAGATCGCAGCCCAGCGCGAGCTGGCCGACAAGGCCGAGGCTTCACGCTTCACCGAGCTGCGAACCCTGCTGGCGACCCAGGCCGAAGAAGCCCGCCTGCGCGAAGAAGCCCTGGCCCGCACCCTGTCGGCAAGCATGCGCCAGAGCCAGCAGGAACTGCAGTTGCGGATCGACCAGACCGGCAATTCGCTGGCGGCCGCCATCGGCGAACTGGAAGACCGCGTGGAGCGGACCGACCGCTTCGCGGTGAATGCTGTGGTCTGATCTTCAGCTGGCCGGCGCTGGGTCGCCGGTCGGCCGATGCGCTGGTGTGACCTCGACCACGATGGGCGCCGCCGGTACGTGGCGGCCTTGGTCCAGCAGCCAGTCGACGAAAGCCCGGGCGTGTGAATTGGCGGCGCCACGCTCGGAGAGTCTGACGAAATAGCCCATGCGCGACGCCGCACCCGAAAAGGGCGCGACCAGCCTGCCCTCACGCAGAAGCTCGTCCACCAGCGGCAGCCGGCCGATCACCACGCCCTGCCCCGCCACGGCGGCAGCAACCGCATCCGAATACTGGGAGAAGCGCAACGTGTTCTTCATGCGCATGTCGGGCAAGCCTCCCGCCTTGAACCAGGGCTTCCAGTCGATCGTGAGCGAGGTGTCGTGCGGCATGCCGGGCGGCGTATCGGTGGTCAGCAGCGTGTGGTGAACCAGGTCGCCGGGCGTGCGCAGCGGCGGCGCCGGTGGCGCGAGCAGTTGCGGCGAGCACACAGGAAGAATGGTCTCCTCGAACAGCAGGCGGCCCTGCGCGCCCTCGATCAGCCGCAGCCGCACCGACACGTCGATCCCGTGCCGCTCCATGTCCAGCACGTCGAGCGTGGCCGAGATCCGCACGTCGACCTCCGGATGGTCGGCGGTGAACCGCGTGAGCCGGGGAATCAGCCACAGCGAGGCGAAGCCGGGCGTGGTGGTGATCGCCACGTGCTGCGGCGCCGCGATCGCCCGCACGCTGGCCGTGGCGTCGCGCAGCCGCTCCAGGCAATCGCCGATGGTCCGGTGCATGATCCGGCCCGCGTCGGTCAGCGCCAGGGCGCGGTGGCGCCGCTCGAACAGCGCGACGCCCAGGTCGGCCTCGAGCTGCTGGATCTGCCGGCTGACAGCCGACTGCGTGAGAAACAGCTCGCCCGCCGCCTGGGTGAAGCTCAGGGTGCGCGCCGCCGCCTCGAAGCTGCGCAGCAATTCGAGACGGGGCAGGCTGGCGCGGGGGTAACCGCCCGGGGGCGCAGCGGGCATGGGCGACGCGGCGTCAGACGCGCTGATCGCCTGCCGCCCCGGGGCGAGCGCGGCGCCATGGCCTGATGCGGCGCCGGCCGGAACATCAGCCTGCACCCGCGTCGGCCGGCCCCGGCCGGCAGTCGATTTTGCATTCCGTGGATGCATGCAACGTATTCCAAATCACCGTTTGATGCCTCTGGGGCGGCTCAGTATATTCATCCGCACCATGAATGCGAAAGGGTTTCCCATGAGCAATAACCCCAACGAGCTGGAACTGAGCCTGGCCCACAAGGCCCTGTTCAGCCTTCCCGATGCCGCCGATGTCCAGATCGCCTGCCTGCAAGGCAGCCTGTGGCTGACGCTCGACGACGATCCGCGCGACATCATCCTCGACGCCGGCGACAGCTTCTCGACCACTGATCACCGGCGTGCCCTCATCTATGCGCTGGAGGCCTCGTCGCTGCGGCTGAGCCCGGCGGCCACGACGGCGTCCGTCCTGCGCATGGAGTCGTCCCGTGCGGCAGGCCTCGCAGGCCGCGCGGCGTCCCTGCCGGCGCTGCGCCCCGCCTGATCAAGCCCGGCCCGGGCTGCTGAAAAGGGCCAGCGACTCGGGGGCGAATGCGCCCTCGGCCTCCAGCATCTTCATCTTGGTGCCGGCGCCGCCATGGGCCGAGAAGCCGCCCGTGCGGCCGCCGGCCGCCAGAATGCGATGGCAGGGCACGATGGGCGCGAACGGGTTGTGGCCCAGCGCCTGGCCCACGGCGCGCGCAGCGCCGGGCTCGCCGAGTTCGGCGGCGAGCTCTCCGTAGGTCCGCATGCGACCGGGCGGGATGCGACGGGCCAGGGCATAGACGCGCTGATGGAACGGCGGCACCGACGCCATGTCCAGCGGCACGTCGAGCAGGTCGTCGGAGGCCCCTGCCAGCAGCGCGCGGATGCGCTGCGCGATGGCCGCGACCCACGCCGGCGCCGGCACTTCGGGCACGCCCGGCAGGCGCCGCTGCATGCGGGCTCGGCTTGCGGCCTCGTCGTCCTCGGGCAACTGCACGGCCACGATGAGCCGGGCACCCCAGGCGATGCCGCAGTGCCCGAGCACCGTCTCGAACAGCGCGAAGCCTTCAGCGGTCATGGTTCCTTGAGCGGTCAGGCCGCCCGCAGCGCCGCCTTGAGCTGGGCGCCGATCTCGGGCTTGTCCTTGAACGGATCGGTCGGGTTGCGCGCCTGCAGCACGTCTTCCAGGCGGGTCTGGACCGAGCCAATGGCCTTGGGGTGGCTGTAGATGTAGAACTGGTTGTCGCGGATCGCGTCGAACACCTTGGTCGCCACGTCGGCGGCGGTGATCTTGCCCGAACCCACGGCCTTGTCGCTCATGGCCTGGCCGATCAGCTGGCTCTTCGTCGGCCTGGCACCCGCGTCGGCCATCTCGGCCGGGCGGTTGCGGTGGCTCTGGCTGATGCCCGTGGGCACGAAGAACGGGCACAGCACCGAGGCGCTGACCTGGTCGCTCACGAGAACGAGATCCTGATACAGCGTCTCGGTGAGGCTCACGACGGCATGCTTGCTCACGTTGTAGATGCCCATGTTGGGCGGCGCCAGCAGACCGGCCATGCTGGCCGTGTTGACCACGTGGCCGCGCCAGGACGGATCGGCCGCCGCAGCCTCCAGCATCATCGGCACGAACAGCCGCACGCCGTGGATCACGCCCCAGACGTTGACGCCCAGCACCCATTCCCAGTCCTTGACCGAGTTCTCCCAGATCAGGCCGCCGGCACCGACGCCCGCGTTGTTGAAGACGAAGTGCGGCGCGCCGAAGCGTTCCTTGACGGCAGCGGCCAGCGCTTCCATCTGGCTGGCGCTGGAGACGTCGACCCGGCGTGCCAGCACCTGCGCGCCGGTCGCCTTCATCTCGGCCTCAGCCCGGTCGAGTGCATCCTGCTGCACGTCCACCAGCACCAGGTTCATGCCGCGTGCCGCGCCGATGCGGGCGCATTCGAGGCCGAAGCCGGAACCGGCACCGGTCAATACGGCCGTCTTGCCCTTGAAATCCGTGATCATGTCGTTCGTTCCTTCGTGTTCCAGAGGTGCAGTGGCGCGGCTCAGGCGCCTTCCGCCTTGCGCAGCGCAAAGCCGATGCGCGGGAAGTGCACATGCAGCGTGCCTGCGCGATCGTCGGTCCGGCGCAGCGTGTAGTGCGTGCGCGTTGCAGCGACCAGTTCGCCTTCGGTCAGCTCGGGGCCGAAGCTCTCGGCGCCGATGGTCACGCGCGTGCCCAGCGCGATGCCGTGCTCGTCCTGGAAGGTGCTGTCGGTCAGCAGGCCCTGGCCCGGCGCGGCGGGCTGCGAAGAGCGCGCGATCTCGATGGCCTGCTCCGACTTGAGCTTGTCGAAGCTGCCATGGCCGATGGCGGCCATGCGGTCCATCCAGTCCAGCACGGCGGGCGTGGCGTTGAGCACCTCGGCCATCGCCGGGGTGCGCACGCGGGTGAACCACAGCGGATGGTAGGCGGCAAAGTCGGCCACGCAGGGCGCGCTGCCCAGCAGAAAGTCATGGCTGTCCAGCATGTCCGACAGGCGCCGCAGGTAGGACTTGTAGGCCGGGGTGGCGTCGGCCGGGCGATGGCGCGTCATGTTCACGCTCATGGCCTTGCGGTCTTCGCCGAAGGCCTTGCCGGCCTCGGGCGGCGCGCCCGCGAACATCTGCGCCAGGCCCTTGGGCTGCAGGCTGTAGGCCATCGCGGCCCAGAACAGCGTGCCGTCGGCCCACTGCGCGACCGTGCGGGCCAGACCCTTGCCGGGCTCGGGGTAGAGCGGCGGCTCTGGCTGCAGATGCTCCAGCACGTCGCAGATCAGCGCGGTGTCGCAGAAGATGTCGGCGCCGATCTGCATGAAGGGCGTGCGCCGGTAGCCGCCGGTCAGTGCCACCACGTCGGGCTTGGGCATGATCGCCGGGATGATCACCGACTGCCAGGCCAGCTTCTTGTGGCCGAGGATCAGGCGGACCTTCTCGGAGAACGGGGAGTTGGGGTAATGGTGGAGGATGATGTCTGCCATGGGTGTCTCCGTTGTCAGGCGTGGGTGGGCGTGGCGCGCCCGATGAGGGTGTCGAAATCGGTGGCGGCGCCCAGGGTGCCGAAGGCCTGTCCCCAGTTGCCGGCGATGCGCGAGTCGCAGAAGGCGGCGAAGGAGGCGGTCGGCGCGCTCTGGAACAGCAGCGTGGCCTGCACGGCCAGCGCCACGTCCTGCGCGAGGCGGCGGGCTTCCACTTCGGTGGCCATCTCTTCCACGCGCGCGGGCAGCGCCGCGATCAGGCGGTCGAGTGCCGCGTGGGCGCCGCGCGCCGGTGCCAGTTCATCCGCAAGTGCGGCAGCCGCATCGGCCTTGCGCAGTGCGCGCAGCAGGTCGAGCGCCATGATGTTGCCGGCGCCTTCCCAGATGGAGTTGAGCGGCATCTCGCGGTAGACGCGGGCCATGATGCCTTCGCCGCCCTCTTCCACGTAGCCATTGCCGCCCAGGCACTCCATCGCCTCCTGTGCGAAATGGCTGCCGCGCTTGCAGATCCAGTACTTGGCCACCGGCGTGAGCAGCCGTCGCATCACCGCCTCATGCTCGCTCGCCGGATCGTCGAAGGCATGGGCCAGGCGCAGCGCCAGCGCGGTGGCGGCCTCGCTTTCCAGCGCGAGGTCGGCCAGCACGTTGCGCATCAGCGGCTGGCTGATGAGCGGCTTGCCGAAGGCGCTGCGCTGCGCCGCATGGTTGAGCGCCAGGGCCAGCGCCTGCCGCATCAGCCCGCTCGTGCCGAGCGCGCAATCGAGGCGCGTCATCACGCCCATCTCGAGGATCTGCGGCACGCCGCGCCCCTCCTCGCCCACCAGCCAGGCGGCTGCGCCGTGGAACTCGACTTCGGAGCTGGCATTGGCCTTGTTGCCGAGCTTGTCCTTGAGGCGCTGGATCTGCAGGCCGTTGACCGTCCCGTCCGGCAGCACCCGGGGCAGGAAGAAGCAGCTCAGCCCGGCGGGCGCCTGGGCCAGCACCAGAAAGGCGTCGCACATCGGCGCCGAGAAGAACCACTTGTGGCCGGTGAGCCGGAAACGCCGGCCCCAGCCGTCCTCGCCGTCGGGCGCGGCCTGCGTGGTGTTGGCCCGCACGTCGGAGCCGCCCTGCTTCTCGGTCATGCCCATGCCCATGGTCACGCCCGCCTTGCCGCTGAACACGCCCATGCGCGGGTCATAGGCACGGCTGGCCAGCAGCGGCGTCCAGTCGCGCGCGACGGCCGGGTTGCCCTGCAGCGCCGGCGTGACCGCATAGCTCATCGAGATCGGGCACAGGATGGACGGCTCCAGCTCGGTGAACAGCATGAAGCCGGCCGCGCGCAGCAGGTGCGCGTTGGCGCCTGCCTGCCAGGGCGTGCCATGGAGTCCCGCGCCGACCGCTGCTTCCATGAGCGCGTGGTAGCTCGGGTGGAACTCCACCTGGTCCACCCGCCGGCCGAAGCGGTCATGGCTGCGCAGCTGCGGCGTGTGCACGTTGGCGAGCCGCGCATGCGTCTGCATCGCCTCGGTGCCCAGCGCAGCGCCCAGAGTGGCGAGCGGCGACAGGTCTGCCTCCGGCGCATGCAGGCGCAGCGCGTCGCGCAGGGCCTGGTTGCTGCCGAACAGGTCATAGTCGACCAGCGGCAGCGGCTGGTTGAAGACCTCATGCGTGGTACTCATGGTGCCTCCGTTGCGCGGGGTGCAACCGTCAGATCAGCTTGACCAGCTGCTTGCCGAAGTTGCGGCCCTTGAGCAGGCCCAGGAAGGCCTCAGGCGCCGACTCGATGCCCTCGGCCACCGACTCGCGGAACTTGAGCTTGCCCGTTGCCACGAGCGTGCCGAGTTCCTGCAGCGCCGCCGGCCAGTGCTCCATGTGCTCGCTCACGATGAAGCCCTGGAGCCTGAGGCGGCTTTGCAGCAGCAACTGCGGCTGGGTGATCGGAACGGGCTGGCCGTCATAGCCGGCGATCATGCCGCACAGTGCGATCCGGCCAAAGGCATTCATGCGGGCCAGGGCCGCGTCCATGCCGATGCCGCCAACGTTTTCGAACAGGCCGTCGACGCCGTCGGGCGTGGCCTCCTTGAGCGCCGCGTACAGCGACTTCGCATCGGCATGCTGCTTGTAGTCGATGGAGGCGTCGAAGCCGAGCTCGCGCACCACGTAGTCGCATTTCTCCTTGCCGCCCGCGATCCCGACCGCGCGGCAGCCGCGTGCCTTGGCCAGCTGGCCGACCACGCTGCCGACGGCGCCGCTGGCAGCGCTCACGAGCACCGTCTCGCCCGCCTTGGGCTCGCAGATCTTCATCAGGCCGTACCAGGCCGTGACGCCGGGCATGCCCACGGCGCCGAGGTAGGCGCTCAGCGGCACGTGGGCGGTGTCCACCTTGCGCAGGCTGCCGGGCTGGCCGGCGTCCACCACCGAGTACTCCTGCCAGCCTCCCATGCCCACGACCTTGTCACCGGCCGCGAACTTGGGATGGCGCGACTCCACCACCTCGCCGACCGTGCCGCCCCCCATGGTCTGGCCCAGGGGCTGCGGCTGGGCGTAACTCTTGGCGTCGTTCATGCGGCCCCGCATGTACGGGTCCAGGCTCAGGTAGTGGTGGCGCACCAGCACCTGGCCGTCGGCCAGAGCCGGCGTCTCGGCCACGACCAGCTTGAAGTTCGAGGCGCTGGCTTCGCCACGGGGGCGGTTGTCGAGATGGATCTGCTTGTTCTGCGGCATGAAGGTCTCCTGGATGAGGGGCCGCGATGCGGCCGGATGAAGGGGTTGCGGTTTTGAAGGGGCTTGGTGGCGTGCTCAGTCGGTCGAGATCGGCGTCATGCCGCTCGCGCTTCGCGGCCCGGTCGCCAGGCGCCTGACGTACTTGAAGGTGCCCGTGGCATGGGCGCAGGCCTGACCTGCAGCGTCGAGGATGGTCGCCTCGGTGAACGCCAGCGTCGCCGTGCGGTGCATGAGGCGGCCCTTGCCGGTCAGCGGGCCCTTGGCCGGGCGCATGAACTGGGTCTTCATCTCGATGGTCACCACCCCGAGATCGGGCTGGACGCTGCGCGCGGCCGCCGCCATGGTGACGTCCATCAGCGTCATGACGGCGCCGCCGTGCGTCACGCCAAAGGTATTGAGATGCTCCGGCCGCGTCGGGAAGCGGACGGCCGAGAGGCCGCCCGCGAACTCCACCAGCTCGAAGCCCAGATGGGCCACGAACGGGATGTGCAGGCCGAAGGATTCGGACGACATGCTCAGCCGCCGGTGATAATGCTCACGCCGCCGTCGATGGCCAGCCACTGGCCCGTGATGTGCTTGCCGGCATCGGACGCGAACAGCAGTGTCGTGCCCTTGAGGTCCTCGTCGTCGCCGAGCCGGTTGAGCGGCGCGTGCGATGCCATCTTGTCCTCGCCGAATGCCTTGAGCGTGCCGGCCGTCAGCTTGCTCGGGAAGAAGCCCGGGCACAGCGCATTGACGGTGATGTTGTACTTGCCCCATTCGGCGGCCAGCGCCTGGGTGAAGGTGATGACCGCGCCCTTGGAAGTGTTGTAGGCGATCATGTTCATGCCCGCCGGATTGCCGCCCAGGCCGGCGATCGAGGCCAGGTTGATGATGCGGCCGCTCTTGCGCGGGATCATGCTGGTGCGCGCGACCTGCTGCGCCAGCAGGAAGTAGCCGCGGATGTTGAGGTTCATGACCTTGTCCCAGCCGTCGACCGGATAGTCTTCGGCCGGCGCGCCCCAGGAGGCGCCGGCGTTGTTGACGAGGATGTCGATCGGGCCCATGCGCTCGACCGTCTCGGCGGCAAGGCGCTGGATGTCGTCCTCGCGGGAGCAGTCGGCGGCGATCCAGCGCGCGTCGATGCCGGCAGCCTGCAGGTCCGCGACGGACTCCTCCAGATCGCCGACCTTGCGCGAGCTGACCATGATGCGCGCGCCCGCCTCGCCCAGCGCATGGGCCATCTGCAGGCCCAGGCCACGCGAGCCGCCGGTCACCAGGGCGGTCTTGCCCTTGAGGTCGAAAAGTTGCTGGATGGTTCTGCTCATCGATCGGTTCCTTGTAGGGGCTGGGGGGCGAAGGCCCGGGCCGCGACCGGACATGCCGGGCGGCCCTGGCCGGGAATTGTCAGTTGCGCGGCGCTGGCTCGCTGTCGTCCTTGAGACGCGAACGGATCCAGATGGCCACGGCGCCGCCGAACACGGCCACCAGACCCAGCAGCATCGGCAGTGGCCCCGGCTGCAGGCCGGCCTGCCCCGCGACGAGGCTGCCGATGACCACCAGGATGCCGCCATAGATCAGCACCCAGGCAAGGGTTTCGATGCGGGACAGGGTTCGGGCAGAGGCCATGGGCGGAAAGCTCCAGCGAGCGCAAAAAATCCATCATAGTCCGCAGGCGCGGCCTGTGCCGATCGCTCGTCGCGAACCACCCGCTCCTGCAGCACCCAGGGCCAGTCGGGCTGCGGCGCCACACCGCGCGCCCGGGCCGGCGTGCGGCCTCAGAACGCGTCCTCGGCGAGCGTGGCGCAGGTCATGTCGCGCGTCTCGACGACCCGCAGCCAGGCGCCGATCCGGGGAAGTTCATAGTGGAAGAAATAGCGCGTCGCCGCCAGGCGCCCGGCACTCGCCGGCGAGCCGTCGGCCGGGACCGCCAGGGCCACGTCGAGCCAGATCCACGCCAGCACCATGTGCCCGAAGGCCTGCATGTAGGGCACGGCATTGGGCAGCGCCTCGCGTGCATCGCCGGTCGCCCAGGCCGCCTTGGTGGCCGAGCCGACCTGCTGCAGCGCCTGCGCCAGCGCGTTGGCATGCCCGGCGAGTGCCGGCACCTGGATGGCGCGCCCGATCGTTCCGTTGATGCGCGCGGCCAGAAGCTTCAGGCCCGCGCCGCCTTCCATGACCACCTTGCGCCCGAGCAGGTCGGCCGCCTGGATGCCGTGTGTGCCTTCGTGGATCATGTTCAGCCGGTTGTCACGCCAGTACTGCTCCACCGGAAAGTCGCGCGTGTAGCCATAGCCGCCATGAATCTGGATGGCCAGCGAATTGGCCTCCAGGCACCATTCGCTGGGCCAGCTCTTGGCGATCGGCGTGAGCACCTCCAGCAGCAGTCGGGCTTCGCCGGCCGCGGCGTCGTCACCGGTGCGCTGCTCGTCCACCAGCAGGGCACAGTAAAGCTCCAGGGCCAGGGCGCCTTCGCAATAGGCCTTCTGCGCCAGCAGCATGCGCTTGACGTCGGCGTGCTCGATGATGCGCACCTGCGGGCTGGCCGCGTCCTTGGCCACGGCGCCCGCGCCATCGCCCTGGCGCGGGCCGAGCGGCAGCCGGCCCTGGGGCCGGTTGCGCGCGTAGTCGAGCGAGGCGTGGTAGCCCGCCATGCCGAGCATCACGGCCGCCGTGCCGACGCCGATGCGCGCCTCGTTCATCATGTGGAACATGCAGCGCAGGCCTTCATGCGGCCGGCCGACGAGGTAGCCGATGGCGCCGGCCTGCCCGCGCACCGGGTACTTGCCTTCGCCAAAATTCAGCAGCGTGTTGGTGGTGCCGCGCCAGCCGAGCTTGTGGTTGAGTCCGGCGAGCGCGACGTCGTTGCGCTCGCCGGTGAGCTGGCCGTCGGTGCCCACCAGCTTCTTGGGCACGATGAACAGCGAGATGCCGCGCGTGCCGGCGATCGGCTTGCCGTCCGGCCCCGGAATCTTGGCGAGCACGAGGTGGATGATGTTCTCGGTCAGCTCATGCTCGCCCGACGAGATCCACATCTTGTTGCCGCGCAGCCGGTAGCGCGGCCCCAGCGGGTCGGACTCGAAGTCCTCGCCATCGGGCACGGCGCGGGTGGTGATGTCGCTCAGCGACGAGCCGGCCTGCGGCTCGCTCAGGCACATGGTGCCGGCAAAGCGCCCGCCGAACTCGTTGCGCGCGAAGACGTCCTTCTGCATCGCGGTGCCGTGCACCATCAGCAGGTTGGCATTGCCCTTGGTCAGCAGGCTCGATCCGATGCTGACCGACGCCATGGCGAAGAAGGCATTGGCCGCGGCCTCGATGGTGTAAGGCAGCTGCATGCCGCCATCGGCATAGTCCTGCGCCGCGCTCAGCATGCCCGACTCGGCATAGGCCCGGTTGGCCTCGAAGGTGGCCTGGGGCAGGATGACCTTTTCGCCGTCGAAGCGCGGCTCTTCGGTGTCCACCAGGCGGTTGAACGGTGCGTACTTCTCGCGCGCGATGCGTTCGCAGGTGTCCAGCACCGCGTCGAAGGTCTCGCGCGTGTGGTCGGCGTAGCGCTCGCGCGTGCCCAGCGTCTCGGCGCGCAGCCAGTCGTAGAGCAGGAAGTCGAGGGTCGGGCGAAGGCTCATGCGTCTTCTTTCGCGGGTTTGGGCTCGGACAGGCGGGCGATCGTGCCCTGCGCCACGGCGCAGAGCTTGTCCTGCCCGTCCTGGCGGATGAACACGTCGCAGCGGCAGACCGCCTGCATGCGTCCGGCATGGACCACTTCCGCGCGGGCGATCAGCAGCTCGCCGATCGCGGGCCGCACATAGTTGATCTTGAATTCGGAGGTGACCGCAGCCAGCGCGAGCACCGAGCCGCCGGCATAGGTCAGCGCGTTGTCTGCGGCATAGCTCACGACGCCGCCGTGCACGAAGCCGTTCTGCTGCCGCACCTTGTCCGTGACCGGCACGTGCAGTTCGACCCGGCCTGGCGAAAACGCTTCGAGCCGCGCGTCGATCAGGACGCTGAAGGGCTGGGCGGCCAGCACGCGCCGCCCGTGTTCCAGGATGGCGGCGCTGTCCATGGCTCGCGTCCGGCGGTCAGAGAACTTCGAACACGCCGGCTGCACCCATGCCGCCGCCGATGCACATCGTGACCAGCACCTTCTTCGCGCCGCGCCGCTTGCCTTCGATCAGCGCATGGCCGGTGAGGCGTTGGCCCGAGACGCCGTAGGGATGGCCGACCGCAATGGCGCCGCCGTTGACGTTGAGCCGGTCGGCCGGAATGCCCAGCTTGTCGCGGCAGTAGATCACCTGCACCGCGAAGGCTTCATTCAACTCCCACAGGTCGATGTCGCTCACGCTCAGGCCCAGCTTCTTGAGCACCTTGGGCACGGCATAGACCGGGCCGATGCCCATCTCGTCGGGCTCGCAGCCGGCGACCGCGAAGCCGAGGAAGCGGCCCAGCGGCTTGAGGTTGCGGCGGCTCGCATAGTCTTCGCTCACCACGACGCAGGCCCCTGCCCCGTCGGAGAACTGGCTGGCATTGCCGGCCGCGATCACGCCGCCGGGCAGCGCGGGCTTGATGCCGCTGATGCCTTCCTTGGTCGTGCCTTCGCGCGTGCCTTCGTCCTTGCTGACCGTCACTTCCTTGGTGCGCAGGCCCATGACCGGGTCGGCCACGCCGGCCAGCACGGTGATCGGCGCGATCTCGTCGTCGAACTTGCCGGCGGCCTGGGCGGCGCAGGCCTTCTGCTGGCTGGCGGCGCCGTACTCATCCATCGCATCGCGGCCGATGTTGTAGCGCTTGGCCACCTGCTCGGCCGTCTGCAGCATGGACCAGTAGATCTCGGGCTTCTTCTTGTCGAGCGCCAGGTCGCGCAGCATGTGCTGGTTCATCTCCTGCTGCACGCAGGAGATGCTCTCGACCCCGCCGGCCACGTAGACCTCGCCCTCGCCCGCGATCACGCGCTGGGCCGCCAGCGCGATGGTCTGCAGGCCCGACGAGCAGAAGCGGTTCACCGTCATGCCGGACACGCTCACCGGCAGGTCGGCCATCAGTGCGATCTGGCGTGCGATGTTGGCGCCCGTCGCGCCCTCGGGATTGGCGCAGCCCATGATGACGTCCTCGACTTCCGCGCCGTCCACGCCCGCGCGCGTGAGCGCGTGGCGCACCGCATGGCCGCCGAGCGTCGCGCCGTGCGTCATGTTGAAGGCGCCCTTCCAGCTCTTGGCAAGCGGGGTGCGGGCGGTGGAGACGATAACGGCGCTGGTCATGGGAACATCCTTTCGGGGTCGGTCAAATGAGAGGCTGCGCAAGGCGTCAGGGCTGCGCCGACGTGCTGTTGCGCAGCAGCTGGTGATAGAACTGGATCATCTCGGCGTAGTTGGCGATCGACACGCGCTCGTTGGTGCCGTGAAAGCGCGGCAGGTCCTCCGAACGCGCGCGCACCGGCGAGAACCGGTAGACGGCGTCGGCCACGTCGACGAAGTGGCGCGAGTCGGTGGCGGCGACCATCAGACCCGGCGCGACGATGGTGTTGTCGAAGGTCTCGCGGATGGTCCGGTGGATGGCGCGGTAGCCGGCGGCCTCGGTCGGCGAGATCGGCGAGGGCTCCGAATTGCCCTTGTAGGGCTTGATGGCGATGGCATCGTTCTTCACGGTGTCGCGCACATGCTTCTCGACGCTCGCGAGGCTCTCGCCCGGCAGGATGCGGAAGTTGACCGCCGCCTCGGCATGGCCCGGCAGCACGTTGTCCTTGTTGCCGGCGTTCACGATGGTCAGGGCCGTCGTGGTCCGCAGCATGGCGTTGGTGCTCGCGGCCTTCTCCAGCTGCATCTGCACCAGCGGCCGGAACAGCCACAGGTTGGACAGCAGCACCCGGTTCACGCCGTTCATCTCGGGCGCGATGGTGTCGAACATCTCGGCCGCCACGCCGCGGATCGCGGCCGGCAGTTGCCGGTCCTCCAGGCGCGCGAGCGCCGCGCTCATCATGCCGATGGTCGTCTTCTGCGGCGGCATGGACGAGTGGCCGGGATCGGCGTCCAGGCTCAGGTAGAAGGTGCCATAGCCCTTCTCGGCCAGTCCGATCAGGGCCGCGTTCTTGTCCAGGCCGCCCAGAATTCCTTCGGTGACGAGCAGGCCTTCGTCCATGACCCAGTCAAGCCGCACGCCGCGTTGCTTGAGCGTGTCGGCGATGGCACGGGCACCGCGCAGGCCGCTGACTTCCTCGTCATGCCCCATCACGAGGTAGACCGTGCGGCGAGGCTGGAAGCCGGAGGCGAGCAGCATCTCGACCGCCTCCATCTGGGCGAACAGGTTGCCCTTGTTGTCCCAGGCGCCGCGCCCCCAGATGAAGCCGTCCTTGATCTCGCCGGAGAAAGGCTCGGCCTTCCACAGCGTCTCGGTGCCCGGCGCGATGGGCACCACGTCCTGGTGGGCCATCAGCGCGATCGGGCGGGCCTTGGGGTCGGTGCCCTTCCAGGTGTAGAGCAGGCTCCTGCCGCCGATCACCTCGCGCTGCAGCGTCGCGTGGACCTTGGGAAAGGTCTTTTCGAGATAGGCATGGAGCTTGGCGAATTCCTCGCCATTGAGCTCGGCATCCTCCGCGCTCGAGATGGTGCGAAACGCGATGGCGGGCGACAGCCGCAGCGCGGCCGCCTGGGCGTCCACGGCCACCCGTTGCACCGGGGTCACCTCGATCTGGCGCGAGGTCGCGCGCATGGTGCCCGCCGCCACGGCGATGGCCAAGGCCAGCACCAGCAGCGCCAGCAGGATCAGAAGACGCTTGACCATTGCGGCACGCGCCTGGCGTCAGTTGAAGTTCCTGCCTTCGGCCACGAGCCGCGCCAGCAGCGGCGCCGGCTCCCAGAACGCGGCGTCGTCGCGCGGATTCTGCTGAAAGCGCTTCATCGCCTGGGCGACGTTGAACAGACCCACCTGGTCAGCGTAGAGCATCGGGCCTCCGCGATGGATCGGGAAGCCATAGCCGGTGAGGTAGACCATGTCGATATCGCTGGCCTTGGAGGCAATGCCCTCTTCGAGGATGTGCGCGGCTTCGTTGACCAGCGAGTACACGAGGCGCTGCACGATCTCCTCGTCGGAGATCTTGCGCGGCGTGATGCCCAGTTCCTTGCGGTGGTCCTCGATCATCTTGTTGACCAGCTCCGATGGAATGGCGTCGCGCTTGCCGGCCTGGTAGTCGTACCAGCCCGCGCCGGTCTTCTGGCCGAAGCGGCCCAGCTCGCACAGCTTGTCGGCGGTGCGGCTGTAGAGCATGTTCGGCCGCTCCTGGGCGCGGCGCTTGCGGATGGCCCAGCCGATGTCGTTGCCCGCCAGGTCGCCCATACGGAACGGCCCCATGGCAAAGCCGAAGCGCTCGATGGCCTTGTCCACCTGCGCCGGTGTCGCGCCCTCGTCGAGCAGGAAGCCCGCCTGGCGGCTGTACTGCTCGATCATGCGGTTGCCGATGAATCCGTCGCACACGCCCGATACCACGGCGGTCTTCTTGATCTTCTTGGCCACGCCCATCACGGTGGCCAGCACGTCCTTGGCGGTCTTGGCGCCACGCACGACTTCCAGCAGCTTCATCACGTTGGCCGGGCTGAAGAAATGCATGCCGACCACATCCTGCGGCCGCTTGGTGAATGCGGCGATCCTGTCGACGTCCAGCGTCGAGGTGTTGGACGCGAGGATCGCGCCAGGCTTCATGACCTCGTCGAGCTTCTCGAAGACCTTCTGCTTGACGCCCATCTCCTCGAACACGGCCTCGATCACAAGGTCGGCGTCCTTCAGGTCGGCATAGTCGAGCGTGGTCGACAGCAGGCCCATGCGCTGCTCGTACTTGTCCTGCTTGAGCTTGCCCTTCTTGACCTGCGCTTCGTAGTTCTTGCGAATGGTCGCCACGCCCTTGTCGAGGGCCTCCTGCTTCATCTCGAGGATCTTCACCGGAATCCCGGCGTTGAGGAAGTTCATGGAAATGCCGCCGCCCATGGTGCCGGCGCCGATCACGGCGACCGACTTGATCTCGCGGCGCGGCGTGTCTTCGGGCACGTCGGGGATCTTGCTGGCCGCCCGCTCGGCCACGAAGATGTGGCGCAGCGCGCGGCTCTCGGGCGTGAGCATCAGGTTGGTGAAGATCTCGCGTTCGAGACGCATGCCCTCGTCGAAGCGGTTCTTCGTGGCCATCTCGACGATGTCCACGCACTTGACCGGTGCCGGGAAGTTCTTGGCCATGCCCTTGACCATGTTGCGGGCGAACTGGAAGTATGCATCGCCCTGCGGATGCTTGCACGGCAGGTTGCGCACCAGCGGCAGGGGCCGCGCGTTGGCCACCGACTTCGCGAAGGCCAGCGCTTCTTCCGCCAGCGATTCGGCCGAGGCCGCCATCCTGTCGAACAGCTTCTGGCCCGGCAGGCTGGCGAGCAGTTCGCTCTTGACCGGCTCGCCCGAGACGATCATGTTCAGGGCCGTCTCCACGCCCAGCACACGCGGCAGGCGCTGCGTGCCGCCGGCACCCGGGATCAGGCCGAGCTTGACCTCGGGCAGCGCGACGCTGCAGCCCGGTGCCGCGATGCGGTAGTGGCAGCCCAGCGCCAGTTCGAGCCCGCCGCCCATGGCCACGCTGTGGACGGCCGCGACGACTGGCTTGGAAGAGTTCTCGACCGCGAGGATCACGCTCAGCAGATTGGGCTCGGCCAGCGCGCGCGGCGTGCCGAACTCCTTGATGTCGGCGCCGCCGGAGAAGGCCTTGCCGGCACCGGTGATGACGATGGACTTCACCGCAGCATCGGCGTTGGCCCGGGCCAGGCCATCGGTCAGCCCCACGCGGGTGGCATGGCCCAACCCGTTGACGGGCGGGTTGTTCATGGTGATCACGGCCACGTCGCCGTGAACTTTGTATTCAGCCGTCATGCTGTTGTCCTCGTTGGAATGGAGAAAGGCACAGGAGAAACGAAACGCCAAATTAGAACGGTCGTTCTTTTTTCATTGTAGACAACTTATGCTGCGCTGCAATGAGGGTATGTCTCAAGAGGGACATCGGCAGCCTCGCCCCAGCCTGCCCGCACGGACCGCCCGCACGCACCGCACGCACCGCACGCACCGCACGCACGGACTGCACGGGGCCTCCACCTGCGGGAAAAGCCTTGCGCGCCGAAGGTCTGGCGCGTCAGACCTCCAGCCACTCCTTGCGGATGTAGCTGTCGGCCCGCAGCGTGTCGGGCGTGCCCTGAAAGACGATGCTGCCGTGGCCCATGACGAGCGCCCGGTCGGAAATGGACATGGCGATCGTGAGCTTCTGCTCGATCAGCAGCACCGAGATGCCGCGGCCCTTGAGCCTCTTGAGGTATTCACCCACGAGTTCGACGATCTTGGGCGCCAGGCCTTCGGTCGGCTCGTCGATGATGATGAGGTCCGGGTCCCCCATGAGGGTGCGGCAGAGCGTGAGCATCTGCTGCTCGCCGCCCGACAGCACGCCGGCCTCGGTGTGCTGGCGCTCGCGCAGGCGCGGGAACATCTCGTACATGTCGTCGAAGGTCCAGCGCGCACCTTTTCCCTTGCCCTTCTGGCCGAGCAGCAGGTTCTGGTGAACGGTGAGCGTGGGGAAGATGTCGCGGTTCTCGGGCACGTAGCCCAGGCCCAGGTGTGCGATCTCGTAGGCCTTGCGGCCGACGATCTGCGCGCCCTTCCAGTGGATGTCGCCCGTGCATTCGACCAGGCCCATGATGGCCTTGGCGGTGGTGGAGCGGCCGGAGCCGTTGCGTCCGAGCAGCGCGACGATCTCGCCGGGCTGCACCTCGAAGCTCACGCCGTGGAGCACATGGCTCTTGCCGTAGTAGGCATGGAGGTTCTCGACCTTCAGCATGTCAGTGCCCTCCCCCCTGCGCATCGGCCACGTGCGAGCCCAGATAGGCTTCCTGCACCCGCTGGTTGGCCCGGACCGCGGCGGGCTCGTCGTACGCGAGCACCTCGCCGTAGACCACCACTGCGATCTTGTCGGCGAGACCGAACACCACGCCCATGTCGTGCTCCACGGTCAGCAGCGTCTTGCCCACGGTGACTTCCTTGATCAGGCTGATGAAGCGGCTGGTCTCGCTCTTGCTCATGCCGGCGGTCGGCTCGTCCAGCAGGATCACGCTCGCGCCGCCCGCGATGGTGATGCCGATCTCCAGCGCGCGCTGCTCGGCATAGGTCAGGTTGGTGGCGAGGACGTCGCGCTTGCGGTCGAGCTTGATCATCTCCATGAGCTGCTCGGCCCGGTCGTTGGCATCATCCAGGTCGGCCAGGAACTTCCAGAAGCTGTACCGGTAGCCCAGGCTCCAGAGCACGCCGCAGCGCAGGTTCTCGAACACGCTGAGCTTGGGGAAGATGTTGGTGATCTGGAAGCTGCGCGACAGGCCGGCGCGGTTGATCTCGAAGGGCTTGCGGCCGTCGATGCGCTGACCGTGCAGCAGCACCTGGCCGCTGGTGGGCGCAAAGCGCCCGCTGATGAGGTTGAACAGCGTGGACTTGCCGGCGCCGTTGGGGCCGATGATGGCGACCCGCTCGCCGGCCGTCACAGCGAGGTTGACGCCGCGGATGATCTCCGTCTTGCCGAAGCTCTTGCGCAGGTCCTTCAATTCGAGCGCATGGGTGCTCACTGGGTCTCCCTCCGCTTGATTTCCTTCTCGATGTATTCCTGGATCTCGCCCCACTCGCGCGTGAACTGGCGCCTGGCCAGCTCGAACAGACCCACGCCCGTCAGCAGCACGAAGCCGGCGCCGAACCAGCTGTTGAGGCCTGCGGCATTGAGCGTCGCGCCCAGGAACTTCACGTTGTAGCCCTGCGCGGCATTGAGCTGCAGGTGATAGGTCATCTCGATCATGGCGCCCGCGCCGGCCAGCGCGACGAGCGCGCAGACCCCGAGCGCCAGGTAGCTGACCCACAGCTGGCGCAGCTTGCCGAACGAGGCGACGCGCAGGTTCATCATGATCAGGCTGGCGATGCCGCCGGGCGCATACATCACCATGAACAGGAAGATCAGGCCCAGGTAGAGCAGCCAGGCCGTGGTGAACTCGCTGAACAGGATGAAGGCCAGCACCATCAGGATGGCGCCGAGGATCGGGCCGAAGAAAAAGGTCGCGCCACCCAGGAAGGTGAACAGCAGGTAGGCGCCGGAGCGGGCCGCGCCGACCACCTCGGCCGTGACGATCTCGAAGTTCAGTGCCGACAGGCCGCCGGCAATGCCGGCGAAGAAGCCTGCGATGATGAACGCCAGATAGCGCACCTTCTGGGTGTTGTAGCCGATGAACTCGACCCGCTCGGGGTTGTCGCGCACCGCATTGAGGATGCGTCCGAGTGGCGTGCGGGTGAAGGCGAACATGGCCGCCACGCAGACGAAGGTGTAGACGGCGATGAGGTAGTAGACCTGCACCGGCGGGCCGAAGTTGATGCCCATGAAGCCCTTGCCCACGACGCGGTTGGCATTGATGCCGCCTTCGCCTCCGAAGAACTCGGGAATCATCAGCGACATGGCAAACACCAGCTCGCCGATGCCCAGCGTGATCATGGCGAAGGTGGTGCCCGACTTGCGCGTGGTCACGTAGCCCAGCAGCGCGGCAAAGCCCATGCCGGCCACGCCGCCGATCAGCGGGATCGTCACCACCGGCAGCGGCAGCGTGCCGGCCCCGATGCTGTTGAGCGCGTGGATGGCGATGAAGGCGCCCAGCCCGGTGTAGACCGCGTGGCCGAAGCTCAGCATGCCGCCCTGGCCCAGCAGGATGTTATAGGACAGGCAGGCGATGATCGCGATGCCCATCTGCGACAGCATGGTGATCGACAGGCCGCTGGTGAACAGCCGGGGCGCCACCAGCAGGATCAGCGCGAAGGCGCTCCAGATCACCCATCGGCCGACGTTGATCGGCTTGAATTCGTAGTATTGCTTGTTGCCCATGGCCTCAGCCCTCCCGCGTGCCGAGCAGGCCGCGCGGCCGGAAGATCAGGATCAGCACCAGGAACAGGTACGGCAGGATCGGCGCCACCTGGGACAGCGTGAGCTTGACCAGCGAGTTGCCCTGGGCCGCAGCGCCGAGTTGCAGGCCGAGCGCCGCAGCGACCGAGCCCAGCGAGTAGTCGAAGGCGACCGCGAAGGTCTGGATCACCCCGATCAGAAGCGATGCGAGGAAGGCGCCCGACAGCGAGCCCATGCCGCCGACCACCACCACCACGAAGATCACCGAGCCGACCGTGGCCGCCATCGACGGCTCGGTCAGGAAGGTGCTGCCGCCGATCACGCCGGCCAGGCCGGCGAGCGCCGTGCCCGCGCCGAACACCAGCATGAAGACGCGCGGCACGTTGTGGCCGAGCGACTCGACCGCCTCAGGGTGCGTGAGCGCTGCCTGGATCACAAGGCCGATGCGGGTGCGGGTGAGCAGCATCCAGACCGACACGAGCATGACGATGGCGATCAGCATCATGAAGCCGCGCGTGGCGGGAAACGGCGAGCACACCACACGCACGGCGGCGTCCGCCGAGGCGCACAGGCCCTGCGGGGCGGCGCCCCACAGCACGCTCAGACCCTCGACCGAATGGTTGATGAGTGTGAAGGCCGGGCCGCGCAGCGACTCCGGCGGGCGGAACTCCACCGCGATGCGGCCCCAGATGAGCTGCACCAGCTCGACGATCACGTACGACAGGCCGAAGGTGATCAGCAGTTCGGGCACGTGGCCGTACTTGTGGACCTTGCGCAGGCACCAGCGCTCGAACATCGCGCCCAGGATGCCGACGAGCAGCGGCGCGAGCACGAGCGCGGGCCAGAATCCGACGAAGCGCGAGATCGTGTAGCCCAGGTAGGCCCCGACCATGTAGAAGCTCGCATGCGCGAAGTTCAGCACGCCCATCATGCTGAAGATCAGCGTCAGGCCCGAGCTGAGCATGAACAGCAGCAGGCCATAGCTCACCCCGTTGAGCATCGAGATGATGAATTGCTCCATGTCGACCGACTTTCTCCACCTTGAAAATGAAGGAGCCCGCTACGGTACACCCGTACGGGCTCCTGGATGCGGCTGCAGGATCAGGGACGCTTCATCTGGCAGCTGGTCGGCGTGCTGGACACGTAGTTCGGATACTCCTTGACCGGGGCCAGGGTCATGCCGGTGTTCTCCGGGCTGTACGGATACTTCTTGTCGGCCTTCTGCCAGACCGAGACGTACAGCGGCTGCTGCAACTGGTGGTCGGTCTTGCGCATCTCGACTTCACCGTTGAAGCTCTTGACCTTCAGGCCTTCGAGCGCCGCAGCGACCTTGACCGGGTCGGTCGACTTGGCCTTGGCCATCGCCGCGCCCAGCATCTCGAAGATGCGGATGGTCGAGCCGGTGTAGAAGTCGTCGTTGTACTTGGTCTTGAACTCGGCCATCCACTTGTCCATCTGGCCGCCCATGTTGTAGTGGTTGTACGCAACCTGGTAGACGCGGCCGGCGCCGTTCTGGCCCAGGGCCGTCGGCGTGCCGGTCACGCCGGCGTAATAGGTGAAGAACTTGCCGTTGTAGCCGCCCTCATTCGCTGCCTTGATGAGCAGCGACAGGTCGGAGCCCCAGTTGCCGGTCACCACGGTGTCGGCGCCCGAGGCCTTGATCTTGGCGATGTAGGGCGCGAAGTCGCGGACCTGCGCCAGCGGATGCAGGTCTTCACCGACGATCTTCACGTCGGGGCGCTTGCGCGCCAGGGTTTCCTTGGTGTACTTGGCGACCTGCACGCCGTGCGAGTAGTTCTGGCCGAGGATGTAGACGTTCTTGATGTCCTTCTGGTCGACCATGAAGCTCGACATGGCTTCCATCTTCATGGACGTGTCGGCGTCAAAGCGGAAGTGCCAGTAGCTGCACTTGCTGTTAGTGAGGTCCGGGTCCACGGCCGAGTCGTTCAGGTAGATGACTTCCTTGCCGGGGTTGCGCTCGTTGTGCTTCTGGACCGCGTCGGCCAGCGCCAGCGCGACGGAGGAGCCGTTGCCCTGAACGATGTAGCGGGCGCCCTGGTCGATCGCGGCCTTCAGCGCGTTCAGGCTTTCGGCCGGGCTCAGCTTGTTGTCGATGAAGGTGATGTCGAACTTCACGCCAGCCGGATTGCCGGCGCCGCTGAACTTCTCGGCGAAGAACTGGTAGCCCTTCATCTGGCTCACGCCCACGGGGCCCAGCAGGCCGGTCAGCGGGTCGATGCGAACCATCTTGACGGTCTCGCCCTTCTGGGCGAATGCACCGCCGGCGGCCAGGACAAGAACGGACGCCGCGACGGCTTGGAGGGCGAATTTCATGAAGGTCTCCTAGGGTTGTGAACTCAGGGCGCAGCGTAGCGGCTTTTGTGCAGCGCAACGCTCAGGGATTGCCCGTAGCGAAGGCCCGCACTATCGCGAAGGCGACAAGCGGCCCGCCGCCGGCATGACGAAAGGCCTTGCGGCGGGGCGGTCCCGCCAGGCACCGGCATGCACGCGTGACAGGCTGCGGCATGCACCGCTGCGGGGCAACCCACCGCCGCAGCGGCAGGCCGCTCACAGGCCCGGCAGCTTGTAGTCCTTGAGCATCTCGCGCAGCCGGGTCTTGAGCATCTTGCCGGTGGCGCCGAGCGGGATCGCGTCGACGAAGACCACGTCGTCCGGCACCTGCCACTTGGCCACCGTGCGGCCTTCGTAGAACTTGAGGATGTCCTCGCGCGTCACTTCGGCGCCGGGCTTCTTGACGACCGCGATGATCGGTCGCTCGTCCCACTTCGGATGCGGCACGCCGATGCAGGCGGCCATGGCGACGGCAGGGTGCGCCACCGCGATGTTCTCGATGTCGATCGAGCTGATCCACTCGCCGCCGGACTTGATCACGTCCTTGCTGCGGTCGGTGATCTGCATGTAGCCGTCGGGGTCGATGGTGGCCACGTCGCCGGTGGGGAACCAGCCGTCGACCAACGGATCGCCGCCCTCGCCCTTGAAGTATTCCCGCACGATCCATGGGCCCTTGACGTACAGGTCGCCGTAGGCCTTGCCGTCCCACGGAAGCTCCTTGCCGTCACCGTCGACGATCTTGAGGTCGACGCCGTAGATTGCACGGCCCTGCTTCAGGCGGATCTTCATGCGGTCGTCGGCCGACATCGCGAGGTGCTTGTTCTTGAGCGTGCACAGCGTGCCCAGCGGACTCATCTCGGTCATGCCCCAGGCATGCAGAACCTCGACGCCATAGTCGTCCTGGAAGGCGTTGATCATGGCCGGCGGGCAGGCCGAGCCGCCGATGACGGTGCGCTTGAGGGTGGAAAAACGCAGGCCGGCCGGCTTCATGTGGCCGAGCAGCATCTGCCACACGGTGGGCACGCCGGCAGCGTAGGTGACCTTCTCGGCTTCGATCAGCTCGTACACCGACTTGCCGTCCAGACCCGGGCCCGGGAAGACCAGCTTGCAGCCGGTGAGCGCAGCCGAGTACGGAATGCCCCAGGCATTGACGTGGAACATCGGCACCACGGGCAGCACCGAGTCGCGCGCCGACAGGCACATCACGTCGGGCAAGGCGGCCGCGTAGGCGTGCAGCGTGGTGGATCGGTGGCTGTAGAGAGCGGCCTTGGGGTTGCCGGTGGTGCCGCTCGTGTAGCACATGCTCGACGCCGAGTTCTCGTCGAACTGGGGCCAGGTGTAGGTGTCCGGCTGCGGCGCGATCCAGGCCTCGTAGCTCACGAGGTTGGGAATGCCGCTGTCCTTGGGCAGCTTGTCGGCGTCGCACATCGCCACCCAGTGCTTGATGGTCGCGCACTTGGCGTGGATCGCCTGCACCAGCGGCAGGAAGGTCATGTCGAAGCACAGGACCTGGTCTTCGGCGTGGTTGGCGATCCAGACGATCTGGTCCGGGTGCAGGCGCGGGTTCAGGGTATGAAGCACGCGGCCCGAGCCGCTCACGCCGAAGTACAGCTCCAGGTGGCGGTAGCCGTTCCAGGCGAGCGTGGCCACGCGGTCGCTGAAACCAAGCTTGAGCGCGTCGAGCGCATGGGCGACCTTGCGGGAGCGGCGTGCGACGTCGCTCCAGGTGTAGCGGTGAATGTCGCCTTCAACGCGCCGGGAAACGATTTCGCCGTCGCCATGGTGGCGGTCGGCAAAGGTGATCAGGGACGAAATCAGCAGCGGTTGGCTTTGCATCAAACCCAGCATGGGTACTCCTCGGGACAAAATGATCAGGCAAAGCTGCCATGCTAATCATTTGACGCCGCGCGTGAAGCGGGTTTGCCCCGAGAAACCGATACCCGAGTCCGAACCTGACGCTCAGCCCCCGCCTTCAGGCAGTGGCTGGAAGTAGAGCGTGGCGGTGGCGCCCTGCCCCGGCTCGGACGCGATCTCGATGCTGCCGCCGATGGACTGCATCACACGGCGGCAGAACATCAGTCCCATGCCGTTGCCGCCGGCACTCTCGCGCGTCGTCACGGGTTCGCGGGTCAGGCGCGTCAGCAGGTCCGGCGCGATGCCCGGCCCGTTGTCGACGAAGCGCATGCGGCCACGCCCTCCCCCGCCGGGCAAGGCTTCGCGGTCGAGCTCGATGCGAAGACTCGAGCCGCTGCGGTCGCGCATCGCCTGCAGCGCGTTCTTGGCGAGCGTGCACAGCACGAGGTACAGCAGGTCGCGCCGGCCCGGCAGGCGGAAGTCTTCGGCGACATGGCTGGTGACGATCGAACGCTCGTTGCCCTCGAACGGGAATTCGTCCAGCAAGGCGCTGACCAGGCTGGCGGCGGAGAAGGTCTGCATCGGCGCGCCGGGGTAGGCGTCGCGCGCCGACTGGACGAAGGTCGATACCAGCGACTGGCAGTACAGCGCGCGCCGTTCGGCGTTGGCCAGTGCCGCCATCACCTCGCCGGGATGGACTTCGACGAACTGCACGACGTTGGTCGGCGTGCCGGGCGGCGAAGGCTCATGACGGTTAGCCACGGCACTGAGGTAGCCGCGCACGGTCGCCAGAGGGGTATTGAGTTCGTGCGCAAGAAAACCCAGGGTTTCGCGCAGCGCCGCAACGCGGCCTTCGTTGAGGGCCCGCTCGACGGCCTTGGTGCGATGCAAGGCCAGTGCTTCCCGCAGTGCCTCGCGCGTGACCGTGTTGTCCAGGGGCTTTTCCAGGATGCGCAGCACCTTGCCCTGATTGATCGCTGCCATCGCGACTTCCTTGCCGGCGTAGGCGGTCACCAGCAGGCGCACCAGATGCCGGAAGTCGCGCTGCACGGCCTGCAGCAGCTTGACGCCGTCGCGCTCCGGCATGCGGTAGTCGGTCACGAGCACCGCAAACTCGTTGCCCCGGTTCTGCAGCACCTCCAGGGCCTCGCGCACGCCCGAGGCGGTGACGATCTCGAATTCATCGCCGAACATGCCGACGAACAGTTTGCAGGAGGTCGGCTCGTCGTCAACGAACAGGATGGCGCGCGCGTCGTGCGCCGGGTCGGAAAGCTGCATTCAGGTCAGTCGATGGCTCAGGTGGAGCTGTTGCGCGCCTGGGCCTCGCCGTAAGCCTGCAGCGCATCATTGGTCTGCGCGGCCAGCGCCTTGACCTGGGCCAGCCACTCCTGCTGATCCGGCCACCGGTGCTCCTCGACCATCGGGACGTAGAGTCTGCGCACCAGTTGGTAGAGCGCCAGGGCACCGGCCTCGCCGCTCATGCCCAGCAAGGAATGCATGATTTCCGTGCTCTCGGGCAGATCGTCGCGGATCACCGCGTCCTCCAGGATTGCCACCATGCGGGCGATTTCCGGAAGATAGTCGCTCAGCAGCTCGTCCAGCATGCCGATATGGCGAAAGCCTTCGAGCCGCGGCAGATCCAGCAGCGTCGGGCCCGCACTGCCCGCTTGGGGACTTGGCGCGACGGCCGGCGGCGGCGGGCTGGACACGGCGCCGTTGCTCCTGACCAGCGTGCCCAGCTTTTCGTACAGCACGGGAGCGTCCACCGGCTTGGTGATGAAGTCGTTCATGCCGGCGGCGCGTGCCTGCGCGATGGTGGCATCGTCGGAATGCGCGGTCAGCGCAATGATGGGCACGAGTTTCTCCGGCCCGTGGCTGGCGCGGATCGCGCGGGTGGCCTCCATGCCGTTCATGCCCGGCATGTTGATGTCCATGAGGATGGCGTCCCAGCCCGTGTGCTGTCGCAGCTGCTCCAGCGCCGCTTCGCCGTGGTCGGCCTCGACCACCCGGATGCCGGCATGCCGCAGATAGGCCGCGACCGCCTTGCGGTTGTAGGGATTGTCGTCGGCCAGCAGCATGGTGCGGCCCGCCAGCACGGCCGCCTCGGACCGCGCTCGCGTCAGCGGGTGTTCCAGCGCCTGATGCAGCGCCTGGACCAGGGGAACCTGGGCACAGGGCTTGCTCACGAAGCCGTCCATGCCCGCCTTGTAGGTCTTGACGCTGGCCACGTGCGCCAGCTCGCTGGTGTAGGCCACGATGCAGACGTCGCGGTTCTCGGGCACCAGGCCCTGGCGGATGCGCTCGGTCACCGCATAGCCGTCAAGCACCGGCATGTTCAGGTCGAGCACGACCAGGTCGTAGCGCTGTCTGGCCAGCATCTGCATGGCGCGCTGGCCGTCCGGCGCCTCGTCGATCACTGCGCCCAGAGGCTGCAGCTTGTGCCGTGTCGTCAGGCGCAGCGTGGGATCGTCGTCCACCACGAGCAGCCGCTTGCCGCGGAAGGCCGCCTGCGCTGCCCCAAGGACCGACAGGCGGTGTGCCTCGCCGTCCGCCTGGCTGATGGGCGGAAAGCTCATGGTGAACCGTGTGTATTCGCCAAGGACCGACTCGCAGGAAACGTCACCGCCGAACGCCCGCATGACACGCTGGCAGTAGGCCAGGCCGAGGCCGGTGCCGCCGGTCTTGCCGACGGAGCGGAAGGGCTCGAACAGCCGGGCCAGCACGTCGGGCGCGATCCCCGGACCGTTGTCATGGACCCGCACCTCGTGGCGGTCCACCGTGATCGTCACCCGCGCCTGCGGATAGAACGGCAGGTAATAGAGCGCGTTCTTGAGCAGGTTGAACACCACGAACAGATACGCCGTCTCGTCGCCGCGGAAGGTGAAGTCTTCCTTGATTTCCAGACTGACGCGGCCCCGGGCCTCCTCGGTCTCGTAGCCGTACTCCTGCACGGCCTTGCCGGTGGCCTCGGCGGCCGAAAGATAGGCAAAGCCGGCGGTGTCCAGGGGCTTGGCGCTGACCTCGTCGAGCGTCATCTCGATCACCTGCAGCCCGCGCTTGACGGCGATTTCGCTTTGCGCAAGGAAGCGGTAGAGCGAGTTGACGTCGCGCGGCCCCAGGGTCTGGGCCTGCGCCGTGGTGGTGGGCGAAGGCAGTGCCTGCGACATGCCCAGCAGATTGTGCTTGAGCTGGACCAGCGGCGTGCGCATTTCATGCGCGATCGAGCCGGCCAGCGCCTGCGTCGCCCGCAGCTTGCGTTCGGCGTCGATCTGCTCGGTCGAGAACTTGAACAGGTTGCCGCCGATCACGATGAGGGCGAACGCAGGCAACTGGGCGACCAGATCCATCGGGATGCGCGGCGCGGGCGTGGTGGCCACGTAAAAGCCCACCGCCATGGCTGTGCCGGTGGCCAGCATGACCAGCGTGTTGCGCCAGTCGGTCAGCAGCACCAGAAAACACAGCGTGATGAAGGCGTTGGAGATGGCCGGCATGCCGCCGCCGCGCTGCAAGGCCACCAGCACGGTGAAACACGGCAGGCAGTACAGCACTGCCACGTAGGAATACGCGATGTAGTGTCTGCGCAGCTTCTCGGGCCACTGGTCGCGCAGCGCCAGCAGCGACAAAAGGATGATGGCGGAGCCGCGCAGGCCGATGTCGTCGAACAGTTCGGCATTGGGCCGCGTGAAGCGGATGAAGTAGAAGGCGACCAGGGACAGCATGCCCAGCCAGCCCATGTACTTGAGCCGGGGCGGCCCGTACGCGTGGTAGTCGCGGTAATGCGCGTACAGGCGCAGCCAGGCTTGCTTCATTGGGCCAGCCTTTGCGAGGCGGCTTCGGCCGATACGGCCAGGCCCACGGTGGTGACGTTGCCGTGAATCAGGGAATAGGACTCGCCGTCACGCTGGCAGGCGTCCTTGACCAGCACCGAGAAGCCGAACCGGCGGTACAGGCGGCTGAGCAGCGGGTTGCAGGTGGCGAGAAAGTTCGCCTCGGGGGTGATTTCGATGAAGCGCATGAGCGTCAGGGCAAAACAGTTCTTGAGGATGTCCGGACGTGCGCGGTATTGTGGGGCAAGAACGAGGCGCCCTACTTCCCAGCCATTTTCGTAGACCTGCGGGGAAATGTCAGGCAGGCTGCCGAGAATCGACTCGCAGGGGGCGAGACCTTCTCCGATGGGAATGAGACGGATGGTGCCAATGTACTCACCTTCGTACTCAAAAGCACCTACAAAACCGATTTCGTCTCTTTTTTTTCGCGTGCAATGAAGGCCGGATCGGCCAGCATCTCGGCAGGCAGATTGATCTCCTCGCGCAGATGGAGCACGCGCGAGAACTCGCGCGGGGTGTAGAGCTGGCGGAAACGCAGGCTTTCGGAAGGCCTTGCGTCATGGCTGCGGTCAAAGCCGCCATGGGTGTCGGGAATGCCCCGGAAATGGGCGGGGTTGGTGCGCTGCATGGCCGGCTGCAGTGCCGGGGCGTAGGGGGAGCTCATTGACGTCCTTTCGAAGCTGCAAAACTGAAAACCTGCGCCAAGGCTCGCGGTCTTGTGTGCCGGATGAAAAGGCCCTGGCGACTCGTACAGGCAATGTACCGGCGCGCAAGGCCCCGGACCTAAGAAAATTGCTTAATGCGAAATTCACCACACATTTGTTTACCTTCCCGGCCGGAATGGAATAGGCCCTGCAGCAGCCCCGGAACCGTGAAACAGGACAATGCGGGAATGAACAAACCTGTGGATGCCGAACTGGCCACCGACAGCGGCCTGCGCTGGATCAATCGCTTCGCCGCACTGGGGCCGGCGTTCCGCACGACGCTCTCGCCCACGCCGCTGCCGGCGCCCTATTGGGTCGGCGTGAGCCATTCCGTGGCGCGAGAGCTCGGTCTGGCGCCCGCCTGGCTGGACTCCGATGCAGCGCTCGAAGCGCTCACCGGGAATATCCCTGTTGCGGGCACGCAACCTGTGGCGAGCGTCTACAGCGGCCACCAGTTCGGCGTCTGGGCCGGCCAGCTCGGAGACGGCCGCGCCATCCTGCTGGGCGAGACGGCCTCCGGCCACGAGATCCAGCTCAAGGGCAGCGGCCTGACGCCCTACTCGCGCATGGGCGACGGACGGGCCGTGCTGCGATCGAGCATCCGTGAGTTTCTGGCGTCGGAGGCCATGCACGGCCTGGGCATCCCCACCACGCGCGCCCTGAGCGTCACCGGCTCGGATGCGCCCGTGCGCCGCGAAACCGTCGAAACCGCCGCCGTCGTCGCCCGGGTGGCGCCCAGCTTCATCCGATTCGGCCATTTCGAGCACTTCGCGGCCCGCGAGATGCATGAAGAACTCCGGCAACTGGCCGACTACGTCATTGACCGTTACTACCCGGATTGCCGCAGCAGCGAACGGCTGGCCGGCAATCCCTATGCCAACCTGCTTGAGGCCGTCAGCGAACGCACCGCCGCGCTGCTGGCGCAATGGCAGTCCGTGGGCTTCTGCCATGGGGTCATGAACACCGACAACATGAGCATCCTGGGCCTGACGATCGACTACGGCCCGTTCCAGTTCCTCGACGCCTACGATCCCGGCCACATCTGCAACCACAGCGACGAGCGCGGGCGCTATGCCTTCAACCGGCAGCCCAACGTCGCCTACTGGAACCTGTACTGCCTCGGACAGGCCCTGCTGCCCCTGATCGGCGACCAGGAGCTGGCCATCGCCGCCCTGGAGTCCTACAAGACCGTCTTCCCGGCCGCTCTGGAAGCTCGCATGCGCGCCAAGCTCGGCCTGGCCGACGCGCAGGAAGGCGATCGCGCGCTGATCGAAGACGTGCTCAAGCTCATGGCGGCCGACCGGGTGGACTTCACCATCTTCTGGCGCCGGTTGTCGGACGGGGTGATATCCGGCGAGACCGCCGCCGTGCGCGACCTGTTCATCGACCGGGCAGGCGCCGATGCCTGGCTGGCCCGGCACCGGGAGCGTCTGGGCAAGGCCGAGCCGGCCGCCACCGGCCTTGCGATGCGGGCCGTCAACCCCAGATACGTGCTTCGCAACCACCTGGGCGAACAGGCCATCCGCCTGGCGCAGAACAAGGACTTCTCCGGCGTCGAGCGGCTGCAGCGCACCCTGGCCACGCCGTTCGACGACCAGCCCGGCGCCGATGACCTGGCGGACTTCCCGCCCGACTGGGCGGCGTCCATCGAGATCAGCTGCTCGTCCTGAGCCCGTTCACCCTCAAGAAAAGGAGCCCCATGACCTATCCCGTCCAGAAAACCGACGCCGAATGGAAAGCCCTGCTGGCCGACAAGGGCGCCGAGCGCGGCGCCTACGAAGTCACCCGCCATGCCGCCACCGAGCGTCCCTACACCGGCAAGTACGAGCAGGTCTGGGCCGACGGCAGCTACCACTGCATCTGCTGCGGCGGCAAGCTGTTCGACTCCGACACCAAGTTCGATGCCGGCTGCGGCTGGCCGAGCTTCTCGCTGGCGATTCCCGGCGCGATCCGGGAGATCGTCGACCGCAGCCATGGCATGATCCGCACCGAGACGGTGTGCGCGCAGTGCGGCGCCCACCTGGGCCATGTGTTCCCGGACGGCCCGACGGACACCGGCCTGCGCTACTGCATGAACTCCGCCTCGCTGGACTTCAAGCCGAGCTGAAGGCTGCCGCCCTCACCTTGCTTCGCCCCTCCGGCCCGTTCCGGCTCGACGCCTGCTGACCGCCCAAGCCCGCCCCTGCATGAAACTTCTTCTCGACTTTCTTCCCATCCTGCTGTTCTTCGGGGCCTTCAAGCTCTACAACATCTATGTGGCCACGGCGGTGCTCATGGGCGCCACGGTGGTCCAGATGGCGGTGATCTACACGATGGACCGCAAGCTGCAGACCATGCACAAGATCACGCTGGCGCTGATCCTGATTTTCGGCACGCTGACGCTGGTGCTGCAGGACGAGCGCTTCATCAAATGGAAGCCGACCGTGCTGTATGCGGCCATGGCGGTGGCGCTGGCCGTCGCCACCTGGGGCATGAAGAAGAATTTCCTCAAGCTGCTGCTCGGCGGCCAGATGGAGTTGCCCGAGCCGGTCTGGATGCGGCTGAACGCCGCCTGGATCGGCTACTGCGCGTTCATGGCGGCCATCAATGGCTATGTGGCGGCGTTCTACAGCACCGAGACCTGGGTGAACTTCAAGCTCTGGGGCTATGCCTTCCCGGTGCTGTTCATCGTGGCCCAGGGCTTCTACATCGCCCGCTACCTGAAGGGCGATGAGGTGCCAGGCCCCGGTGACCAGCCGCCCACCCACGGCGACGAACCGCCCCCACGCTGAGGCACCCATGGGACAGATCACCGCAGACCACCTGGCGTCACGCCTGCGCGAGCGCCTGGCGCCCGCGCAGCTCGAAGTCCTGGACGAAAGCGCGGCCCACGCGGGCCATGCGGGTGCCGACGGCACCGGCTCCGGCACCCATTTCCGCGTCCGGATCGCTTCACCTTTGTTTACAGGTCGGACACGCGTGGCACGGCATCGCCTTGTGTATGATGCGCTCCAGGATTTCATTGACCAGGGCGTCCACGCCATCGCCATTGAAACCCTCTGACCACGTGCATGAGCCGACTGGTCATTTTTTTTGCCTGACAGACTCTCTCTCTTCCGAGGAATCCGCATGAACAAGCATCTTCTGGCCGTTGCAGTCGCCGCCGCCCTGGGCGCGGCCGCCCTGCCCGCCGCTGCGCAGAACGTCGCCATCGTCAATGGCAAGCCCGTGCCCATGGCCCGCGTCGAAGCCCTCGCCCAGCAGGTGGCCAAGGCCGGCCGGCCGGTCACGCCCGAGATGCAGGGCCAGCTCAAGGACGAGGTCATCGCCCGCGAGATCTTCATGCAGGAGGCGCAAAAGCGCGGCCTCGACGCCACCGACGACTACAAGGCCCAGCTCGAACTGGCACGCCAGACCATCCTGATCCGCGAACTGTTCGCCGACTACCAGAAGAAGAACCCCGTGACCGAGGCCGAGATCAAGGCCGAGTACGACAAGTTCGTGGCGGCCAACGGTGGCAAGGAATACCGCGCCCGCCACATCCTGGTCGAGAAGGAAGACGACGCCAAGAAGATCATCGCCAGCCTCAAGAAGGGTGGCAAGTTCGAGGACATCGCCAAGAAGGAATCCAAGGACCCCGGCTCCGGCGCCAACGGCGGCGACCTCGACTGGGCCAACCCTGGCAGCTACGTCAAGGAGTTCTCCGACGCCATGGTCAAGCTCAACAAGGGCCAGACCACCGAGACGCCCGTCAAGTCGCAGTTCGGCTTCCACGTGATCCGCGTCGACGACATCCGCGAAGCGCAGCTGCCCAAGATCGAGGAAGTGCGTCCCCAGATCGCCCAGCAGCTGTCGCAGCAGCGCCTGGCCGCGTTCCAGAAGGACATGCGCGACAAGGCCAAGGTGGAGTGATCGCCTTCTGCGCAAGGCGGGCCACCAGCACCAGACGCGGCTTTCGGGCCGCGTTTTTCTTTGCCCTGCGCGCGGTGACTCGGGTTGGCGAGGGACTTCAGCGCCATCCTGCGGACCGCGCGACTACCTCAGCGCAGCCGCACCGGCCACGAGCCCGATCAGCACCGGCTGGTGCAGCATGTACCAGCTGAGGCTCCAGCGCCCGAGCCAGGCCAGAGGTCGGGCGGCGGCGGGCAACGCGGCCGCAAGGCGGCTCGGGTGGTGCCGCAGCAGCCACTGCCCGCTGGCCACGCCCCACCACATCACGGCCAGCCAGGGCAGCAGCGGCACATAGTCTTCGGTGACGGGTTTGCGGCTGATCAGGCCGAGCCAGTTGAGCGCCCGGCTGTCCAGCACGGGCGCCAGCTCGGCCAGCGCGCCGCCGGGTTGCAGCAGCAGACCGCCGATCCACCACAGGGCCAGGGCTGCCGCGCCGGCAAGCCAGAGCCCCCTGCCCCACCCCGCCGTCAGCCGAACGACCACGAGCATCACCGCAATGCCGTGCAGCACCCCGAAGTAGATGAAGCTCGCCGGGAACATCAGCATCGAGCCGGCCGACACCAGGAGCGCGCAGCCGGCCACCTGGACCCAGCGCCGCCAGAACCGCTGCCAGCTCTGTCCCTGCGCCACCGCCACCGCCTGCCCCAGCCCGGCGCAGAACAGAAACAGGCTCACGATCAGTGTGCGCTGCACCGTCCACAACGGGTCGGTGTAGAAGTTCTGCCGCAGGAACCCGTAGTGGTTCAGGTCGAAGCAGAAATGGAAGGCCGTCATCCAGAGGATGGCGACGCCGCGCAGGGCGTCGATGGCGTCGAATCGGCTGGCAGGCATGGCTGCCAAGTGTAGGTCCTGCGGACAGGCATGGCCGCTGTGAAGTCCTCCAAGCTTGGTGCCAGAATGGGCCACCGAGCACCTGACCAGGAAATCCATTGCCATGCTGATCAATTGCGTCGCCTACCAGAACGGCTCTCGCCTTGCCGACGTGCCGGTGAGCGAGATCAGCGAGTACATCGCGCGGCCCGACACCTTCGTCTGGGTCGCCTTGCAGGACGCAACGCAGGCGGAACTGCTGGAAATGCAGCATGAGTTCGGCCTGCACGAGCTGGCGGTGGAAGACGCCATGCACGGCCATCAGCGGCCCAAGATCGAAGAATATGGCGACTCCCTGTTCGCCGTGCTGCATCTCGTCGAGCAGATGCCCGGCGCGCCCTGCGACCCCGTCGAACGCGTCGAGACGCCCGGCGGCCTGAACGTCGGCGAAGTCAGCGTGTTCACCGGCCGCAACTACGTGCTGTCGGTGCGCAACCGCAGCACCAAGGGCTTTCTCGGGGTGCGTGAGCGCTGCGAGCGTGAACCCGAGCTGCTGCGCCACGGATCGGGCTTCGTGCTCTACGCGCTGATGGATGCGGTGGTCGACCGCTACTTCCCGATCCTCGACGACTTCGAGACCGAGCTGGAGACCATCGAGCGCGACATCTTCACCCGCAACGCGGCACGCGCGAACATCGAGCGGCTCTACGAACTCAAGAGCCGCGTCATGGTGCTCAAGCATGCCGTTGCGCCCTTGCTCGAAGGCGCGGCGCGCCTGCACGGCGGGCGCGTGCCGCTCATGTGCATGGGCGTGCAGGACTACTTCCGCGACGTGGTCGACCACCTCACGCGCATCAATGCGCTGATCGACAACATCCGCGACACGATCGGCACCGCGATCCAGGTCAACCTGGCGATGACGACCATCGAGGAGGGTGAAGTCACCAAGCGGCTGGCCGCCTGGGCCGCGATCTTCGGCGTGTCCACCTCGCTGGCCGGCATCTGGGGCATGAACTTCCGCAACATGCCCGAGCTCGAGTGGCAATGGGGTTACCCGCTGGCGCTCGGCACCATCGTGGCCGCCTGCTCGCTCGTCGCCTGGCGCTTCCGCAAGGCGCGCTGGCTATAGCCTTTGATTGCCTGCTACCTGTGGGTATATGCGGTTTCCTTTTGACGCGATCGGGCGCACAATGGCCGACTAAAAGCAAGGGTCTGGGGATGCGGCCGATGATCGGCCGTTCAGGGGAAAAAGATGACGCTGCCGAAAGGGGAAGTCACTGCGGACTCCATCGCGCTGGTCACGGTCGCGCTTGGGCCATGCCGGCTCGCATTCCTGGTCAGCCAGGTGGTGCGGATCGTGCGTGCAGCCCACGCCATGCCGCTGCCTAACGCGCCGCAGGGGGTAATTGGATTGCTCGACGTCGCAGGCCGCGCGGTGCCCGTGGTCAGCGCGCGGCATCGCCTCGGCTTGCCCGAGCGCGACCTTCTCCTCGATGACCAGTTCGTGATCCTGCAGGCCGGCGAGCGCCAGATCGCAGTCGTGGTCGATGAGGCCCGGGGCCTGGCCTGGTGCCGCAGCGACGACCTTCTGCCCTGCGACGGCGAGGCGATGCAAGGTGTGCCGTTCGATGGCGTCGTCCATCTGCCTGACGGTCTGGCACTCGTCACCGACGCGGCCCGCTTTCTCTTCCCCGACGACGCCCTCGCGGAGGCGCCGTGATGGCCGCCAGTGTGTCGGAGGCGCACCCCGACGCCCCCCCGCGCGCGCACCACGTCGTACCCGCCGCAGCGCCTCGCCCCGGTGCGGAGCCCGCCCTGCCGCACCATGGTGTTCCGCCGTCGCAATGGCAGCAGTTGGCCGGACACCTGGCCCGCTGGACCGGCCTGGCCTTCCCTTCGTCCAGACTGAGCCAGTTCGCTCGCGGCGTTGCCGCCGCGAGCGAAAGTGCCGGGGCGCAGAGCGTTGCCCAGTATGTCGCGCAACTCACGGCAGCGAAGCCCGAGGCCGAAACCATCGCGCTGCTCGCGCAGCACCTGACCGTCGGCGAGACCTACTTCTTTCGCGACCCACCGGCCATCCATGCACTGGCCAATCACGTGCTGCCCCGGTTGCAGGCCACCACGCCCCGTGCGCTTCGCCTGTGGAGCGCGGGCTGCTGCACCGGCGAAGAGGTCTACACGCTGGCGATCCTGCTGCAGCGGGCACGGCTGTCCGGCTCCACAGTCCTGGGCACCGACATCAACCCGGCCTTCCTGGCCCGTGCGCGTCTCGGCGTCTACGGCGACTGGTCGTTCCGCGGCGACCCGTTCGCCCTGCGGAGGCGCTGGCTCAGCCGCGTGACGGGTGGCTGGGCCGTCAGCGACGCATTGCGCACGTGCGTCCGGTTCGAAGCCGACAACCTGGCTGGCGAAGGCGTGTCCCGCGCCGACACCGAGCCGCCGCAGGACCTGATCGTCTGCCGCAACGTGCTCATGTACCTGTCGCCCGAAGCCCTGGCCCGGACCGTGGCGCGCTTTCGCCGCCGGCTGGTACCCGGGGGCTGGCTGCTGGTGAGTCCGGGTGAGGCGAGCGATACGCTCTACCCCGGTTTCGAGGCCGAGGTGATCGACGGCGTGCGCTTTTACCGTCGCTGCGCTGACGCCGCCCCGAACGCGCTGGCAATGCAGCCTGTGGCCGGCAACGCGCCCGTGCGTTCACTCGTCGAAGCACCTGCCCAGGCCTGGCCTCACGCGCCGGCCCACGCCGTCGCCGCGCTTGCCACAGGAGCTGCCATCAGGCCGGTCACAGGGCCTTGGGCTGAGCCTGTCGCTGATCTCGCAGCTGCCACTGCAACCCATAAGCCGTCCGAAGCCCTGCCGGCTGCTGTCGGCCCAGACCCGTCGGCCGATCACCGCGTCCTGGCCCGTGCGCTGGCCGACCAGGGATATTGGACACAGGCCCTGCAGAGCTGCGAAGCCTGGGTAACGGCCGAGCCGCTGTCGGCAGTGGCACCGTACGTGCAGGCGCTCGTTCTGATCGAGCAGGCCGATTCGCTGCGAGCGAGCGAGGCGCTGCGTCGGGCACTCTACCTGGACGATCGCTTCATCATGGCCTGGCTCGCGCTGGCGCGCCTGGCGCGCACAGAAGGTGACGAACTGGCAGCCCGCCGGCACCTTGGCACGGTGCGCCGGCTGCTGGACGGCCTGCAGGCCGATGCGCGGGTACCCGAGGCCGACGGTCTCGCCGCCAGCCAGGTCGCGGAACTGGTCACGGCTCTCCAGAACGCGGCGCCACAGCATCCGGAGACGGCGCGATGAGTGCCCCCCTCGTCTACGCCCCGACTGCCGGAGCCGAGGCGGTCGCTATCGGCCTGCCCGGATCCGAAGACCGGACGCAGGCCGTGCTGCTGGCCCGTGCGCGCCGTCTGGCCGAACGCCCCACGGCGCCCGCGACCCACGCTTCGGTCGACGTGCTCGAGTTCAGTGCCGACGGCGCACGGTGGGCCGTCGAAGCTCGCTGGGTGCGGGGCATTCACCCGCTTCGCGGCCTGACGCCGCTGCCATGCGTGCCCGCCGCCGTGCTGGGCCTGGTCACCGTGCGGGGCCGGATCGTGCCCGTGCTGCGGCTGGCCGCGTTGCCGGGCCTGCAGGCCGGACACGGTGCGGAGCCCACCTTGACGAACGCTGCTGCGGCCGACGGTGATGCCGGTGCCTCAGGCGCCAGCATCGTGCTGCTGCAGTCCGGTGATGTCGAGCTGGCCATCCCGGCCGACGACGCAGGGGCGGTGCGGCCCCTGGACCTTGCCCTGCTGCAACCACGGCCGGGCAAGCACGACGACGACAGCGCCCATGCGGCCGCCTGGGTGCGCGGCGTCACGACCGAAGGCCGGACCTTGCTGGACGTGCCCGCCCTGCTGGCCGATCCGCGGCTGCTGGTCGACGAGATGCCCGATTCAGGGAACACGGAGGAAACATCATGAGACAGACAGTCGGCATGCGCATCGCCGCGGCCTTCGGCGCAGCGGCGCTGATCTTCATCGCGGTCGGGTACGTGAGTCACCAGAGCACCACCCGCCTGATCCAGGCGGAGGATCTCAACCGCCATACGTATGAGGTGCTCGCCACGCGCGACGAAGTCAGCAGCTCTCTCAAGGACGCGGCCAACGCCTTGCGCAACTACCTGCTGCTCGGGGACGAGCGCCAGCGCGAGCGGATGCAAACTGCGCTGGGCGACGCCACCCGCACGCTGGGCGAACTGCGCACACTGGTGACGGACAACCCTGCGCAGCAGCGGCGGGTCGACCGCATGGCCGAGCTGACGCGCGAGTACGCGGTACTTGTCGGTGACATCGCCGGTGTACGTGCCGCCAAGGGCCTGCCGGCTGCAACGCAGGCCTTGGGCGGCGACATGAACCGGCAGCTCGCCGATGCGATCCGGGGCGTGATGCAGGAGGTGCAGCGCGAGGAGGAAGGCCTGCTCAAGGCGCGCACCGATTCAGCGCGGCAACAGGCGTACCGGGCGCAAATGAGCATTCTCTGGGGCACGGCTGCGGCGCTGCTGGTGGCGGCCCTGTCGGGGTGGCTGATTGCGCGCAGCGTCTCGCGCCCCTTGCGCGAACTCACGCAGGCGGCCGAACGGATCGCCCAGGGTGACCTCGACGTCAACGTCCCGCCGCAGCCCCGCAGGGACGAGATCGCCCTGCTCGCCGTTGCCTTCGAACGCATGGTGCAGTCGCTGCGCGCGACCGGCCGCACGGCCAGTCTCATTGCGTCGGGCGACCTGCGGGCCGCTGTGCAGTCGCAGTCGGACGCCGACGTGCTGGGGCAGTCGATCGCGCGCATGTCCGAAGACCTGCGCCAGCAGGTCGGTGCGCTGGCAGAAGCCTCGGCCGTGCTGGGCAGCGTCGTCAACGAGACGCTGGCTGCCACCATCCAGCTCACCAGCAACGCGAGCGAAGCCGCCACAGCGATGAGCGAGACCACTACCACCGCCGAGGAGTTGCGCCAGACTGCGCAGCTGGCGAGCCAGAAAGCCCGCCAGGTCTCCGACGAAGCCCAGCGCATGGTGGAAGTCTCGCGCGGTGGCACCCGCTCGGCCGACGACGCGACGGCGGGCATGGCCCGCATCCGCCAGCAGATGGACGCCATTGCCGCGAGCATGGGCCGGCTGTCGGAGCAGAGCCAGACGATCGGGCAGATCATCGCCACGGTGGAGGACATCGCCTCGCAGTCCAACCTGCTGGCGGTCAACGCCGCGATCGAGGCGGCCAAGGCCGGCGATCAGGGCAAGGGCTTTGCCGTCGTTGCGCAGGAAATCAGGAGCCTGGCAGAGCAGTCCCGCCAGGCTACGGCGCAGGTGCGTGCCATCCTGGGTGACGTTCAGAAGGCGACGAGCGCGGCCGTGATGGCCACCGAGGAAGGCGGCAAGGCCGTCGATGCCGGCGTGCGCCAGACCGAACTGGCGGGCGCCTCGATCCGCGCGCTGGCCGGCAACATCCACGAGGCGGCCCAGGCCATGACCCAGATCGCCGCCTCCAGCCAGCAGCAGCTCGCTGGCGTCGACCAGGTGGTGTCGGCGATGGACAGCATCCGCGAAAGCGGCAACCAGAACGTCGCCAGCGCACGCCAGCTGGAAACTGGCGCGCGCAGCCTCGGAGAGGTCGGCGCGCGCATCCAGCAGCTCGTGGCACGGTACAAGGTCTGAACCTCAGGCACCGGCATGTCCGATACCGACGACTTCCTGCCGCAGCTGCGCGCCACCTTCCAGGTCGAGGCTTCGGAGCATCTGCAGACGCTGGCCGAAGGGCTGGCGCAGCTCGCGCAACGCTCGGCGGCCCGCAACGGCGCTGCGACGAACGCAGGCTCGAAGGTTGGCCCGGGTGCGAATTCGGAAGCGGGCGGTCCCGACCCGGCGGCGCGTGAGTCCGCGGCCGTCGTCGAGCGGATCTTCCGCGCCGCCCACAGCCTCAAGGGTGCCGCGCGGGCCGTGGGCTTTGCCCATGTCGAAGCCTTGTGCGAGGCCATGGAGGACGTGCTGGCCGCCTGGCGGGCCGGCGCGCCGCCCGACGGCGCAGCGCTCGGCGCGATGCAGCGCGCCGCCGATGCCATGGGCGGGCTGCTGGCCGGCCTGCCGGTCCCTGCAGGACCGGAGCTGGCGTCGGCCCAGGCGGCCCGGCGGATGCTGGCGCAGCTGATGAGGACGGGCATCCGCCATGCCGCAGCCGCGTCACCGCAGCCGACGGCCGCACCAGCCTCTTCATCGCCTTCTTCATCCCCTTCTTCATCCCCTTCTTCATCCCATTTGTCCCCCCCATCGTCGCAGACCCCGACCACGGCGTCTGCGGCAGTGGCGTCGACGATCCCTCCGTCCGCCCTGCCGACGCCCACGGCGGCGACCGACGCGCTGCAGGCCGCTGCGGCTCACGCTTCGCCCCCCGCTGCGCCACCACGCCGAACCTCGGTGCGTGTCACCACGGCCGCATTGGAGGCCCAGTTGCTGCAAGCCGAAGAGCTGCTGGCGGCCAAGGCCGCCGCTCGGCAGCGTGCGGCCGAGCTGGCAAGCCTGGCCGAGGCCGTGCGGCAGATGCGCCGCCGCTGGGCAGACGCCCCGCTCGATGCGCGGCTGCAGCAGCAGGGGGCGATGACCGACGCACTGCGCGAACTGCAGGAGCAGGCGGACGCGGCCGTGGCTGCCGCAGGCGCGGACGGCCATGCCGTCGGCAAGCTCGTGGACGACATGCTCGACCATGCCAAGACCTTGCTGCTGCTGCCCTTCTCGACCCTGTCCGTGACCTTCCCTCGGCTCGTGCGCGACCTGTGCGGTGAACTGGGCAAGGAAGCCGAGCTTCGGATCCAGGGCGAGGAGGTCAAGCTCGAGAAGCATGTGCTCGAAGAGATCAAGGACCCGCTCATCCACCTGTTGCGCAATGCCGTGGACCACGGGCTGGAGCCGCCGGCCCGGCGCATCGCGGCAGGCAAGCCGCGCGCCGGCGTGCTGGAGCTGTCCGTTCGGCGAGTGGACGGCAACAAGGTCCTCGTCACGCTGGCCGACGATGGCGGCGGCGTCGACATCGCGGCCATCGCGGCGGCGGCCCTGCGCCACGGGCTGGTGACCTCCGCCGAACTCAGCGGCATGGACGAGGCGCAGCAGCGAGCACTCGTGTTCCGCTCGGCGGTGACTTCCAGCCGCGCCGTGACGCGGGTGTCGGGGCGCGGCCTGGGCCTGGCGATCGTGCGGGAAAAGGTCGAGGCGCTGGGCGGCGAGGTCACCGTCGACAGCGCGCCCGGCGCCGGCACACGCTTTCGCATGCTGCTGCCGGTCACGCGCGCCACCTTCCGGGGCATTCTGGTGGAAGCTGCGGGACAGACCCTCGTCGTGCCCACCGCACAGGTCGAGCGCGTCGGCCGCGCACTGCCCGGCCAGATCCATCCGGTCGAGGGCCGCGACACGCTGGCGCTGGATGGGCGCGTGATCCCGCTGGGCCACCTGGCCGATGTGCTGGACCTGCCGCCCAGGCGCGGCGTGACGAGCCGCGGGGCCGCCAGCTTGACGTACATCGTCATCGGTGGTGGCGAGCGGCGCATGGCGCTGACGGTGGACGCGGTCGCGGACGAGCGGGAGGTGCTGGTCAAGCCCCTGCGCAAGCCGCTGGTGCGGGTGCGCAACGTCGCCGGTGCCACCATCCTGGCCTCGGGCGCCATCGCACCGGTGCTCAACGTCCAGGATCTCCTTCGTTCGGCGGCCCGACGGCCCGGCACGCGATCGTTCGGCCCCGACGATAAGGGGCCGGAGCCGGCACGGCCCCGCATCCTCGTGGCCGAAGACTCGATCACCTCGCGCATGCTGCTGCAGGCGATCCTGGAGTCGGCCGGCTACCGGGTGACCACGGCCGTCGATGGCGCCGATGCCTGGGCCCGCCTGCAGGCTGCGCGTTTCGATCTTCTCGTCTCGGACATCGAGATGCCGCAGCTAGACGGCATCGGTCTGACCGAGCGGGTACGGGCCGATGCCGCGCTGTCGGCACTGCCCGTGGTGCTGGTCACCACGCTGGCGAGCCCTGCGGACCGCGCGCGTGGTGCCGAGGCGGGCGCCAACGCCTACATCGTCAAGGGTGGCTTCGACCAGGGCGACCTGCTCGGGACCGTGCGCCAGCTGCTGGGGAATTGACCGATGAAAGCCCCCACCCTGCCTTCTTTGCCGAACCTGCATCCGACGGGCTCGGCCGCGGCTACGGCGCCGACCGCCGTGCGCGTCGTGCGTGTGATGCTGCTGGACGCGCCAGATGCGCCCGAGGGGCCCCTCGCGCCCCTGCTGGCAACCGACCCGCGCCTCGTCATCGTCGCACGCGGCAGCCTGGGTGATGACGCCGTGGCGCTGGTCCGCGCCCACGAGCCCGACACGCTGCTGCTGCGCGCGACCGCCGACGGCGCCTACCTGGAGGCGGTACGCAGCGTCATGGCGCAGCGACCCGTGCCCGTGGTCGTGAGCGCCGTCCACGCCGACAGCGAGCGGCCTCGCGCGCTGAAAGCCGGCGCGGTGGCCTGCGTGGAGGCGCCCGCCGGACCGCAGGACGCGGATGCTGCAGCCGCCCTGCGCGACACGGTGCGGCTCATGGCCGAGGTCAAGGTGGTTCGGCGCTGGGCCGCGCAACGCGACGACGCGCCCGCACGCCCGCCCTCACCCCGCCCCGGCCGGCGCCCGGGCGCGCCCTGCGTCGTGGGCATCGGAACGTCCACCGGCGGACCGGCCACACTGCGGACCATCCTGGCCAGCCTGCCGACGCCGTTTCCGCTGCCGCTGCTCGTGGTCCAGCACATTGCTGCCGGCTTCCTGCCGGGCATGGCGGTCTGGCTCGGCGACGCCTGCGGCCTGCCGGTGCACGTTGCGCACTACGGCGCCGAGCCGCTGCCGGGCCATGTCTACCTCGCGCCGGACGGCCTGCAGATGGGTCTGGGGCGCGACGGCCGCATCCTGCTGGCGCGCGAGCCCTCACCGACGGCGCTGTGCCCCTCGGTGTCGCATCTGTTCCATTCGCTGGCCGACGTCTGCGGTCCGCGCGCCATCGGCGTGCTGCTGACCGGCATGGGCAAGGATGGCGCCGAAGGCCTCAAGCGGATGAAGGATTGCGGCGCCATCACCATCGCGCAGGACCGGGGCAGCTCGGTGGTACACGGCATGCCGGGCGAGGCGATCGCGCTGGGCGCCGCCACCCACGTCGTGCCGCTGGAGCAGATCGCGGCGCTGCTGGGTCGGCTCGCAGCCGCTGCGGCGGGCGCCAGAACGGAACAACAAGGAGGATCTTCATGAGCGTTCAGGGGCCGGCGGTCACGCGCATCCTGGTGGCCGAGGACAGCGCCACCCAGGCGCAGCGGCTGCGTTACATGCTGGAGCAGCATGGCTATGCGGTGCATGTGGAGCCCGATGGCCTGGCCGCGCTGGCGGCCGCCCGGCGACTGCGGCCAGCCCTGCTGATCAGCGACGTCAACATGCCGGGGATGAACGGCTATGAGCTGACGCGCAGCATCAAGGCCGAGCCGGGCCTCACCGACCTGCCGGTCATCCTGGTGACCACCATGTCGGACCCGCAGGAGGTCATCCGCGGGCTGGAATGCGGGGCCGACAGCTTCATCATCAAGCCCTACACCGACCAGTTCCTGATCGGCCGCATCCAGTACACCCTGATCAATCGGGAGTACCGGCACCTCAACGGCGCGGGCATGGGGGTGGAGATCCACTTCAACGGTCAGCGCCACTACATCACCGCCGACCGGATGCAGATCCTGAACCTGCTGCTGTCCACCTACGAGGCCGCGATCCAGCGCAACCGCGAGCTGTCCGAAAGCAAGGAGGCGCTCGAGCGGCTGACCGATGAAGTCATGGCCGGCAACCGGTTCCTCGACTCGGTGGTCGAGAACATTCCGATCGCCATCTTCATCAAGAACGCTGACGACCTGCGCTACGCACGGGTCAACCGGACCACCGAGAAGCTGACGGGCTACCCGCGCGAGGAGATGCTGCGCAAGAGCGACTTCGACCTGTTTCCCGGCGACTACGCCCAGCTGACGGCCGATGACGACAACAGGGTGCTCGAGCGCGGCGAGATCAGCGACATTCCCAACCAGGAGCTGACGTCCCCCACGCTCGGCCGCCGGCTGCTGCACGTCAGGAAAGTTCCGATCGCCGATGGCTACGGGCAGCCCACGCACCTGCTGTGCATCGCCGAGGACGTGACGGCGCAGGCCGAGATGGAGCAGGCCATCCGGCGCCTGAACCGGGAACTGGAGCAGCGGGCGCTGCACCTGGAGGCCAGCAACCGGGGGCTTGAGAGCTTCGCCTCCACCGCATCGCATGACCTTCGCTCGCCCCTGGCGCTCATTGGCGCCTATGCCGGGATGCTCGAGAAGCACTATGCAGGCGTGCTGGATGCGCGCGGCATCGGCTTCGTGCAGACCATCCGCGCCAACATCCGTCGCATGAGCGTGCTCATCGACGACCTGCTGAACTTCTCGCGCTGGACCCGCAAGTCCATCGAGCTGGTGCCGGTGGACATGGCCGCGCTCGCGCGCGAAGTCGCCCACGAGCAGATCGGGCTCCTGCCCGAAGGCCGGACCGCACCGCAGATCAGCATCGCGGCGCTGCCACCGGTTCAGGCGGACGCCGCGCTGGTGCGCCAGGTCTGGGTCAACCTGCTGTCCAATGCCGTCAAGTACAGCAGCAAAAGCGCCGAACCGCAGGTCCATGTCGAAGGCGCGGTCGAAGGCGACGCCGTGCGCTACAGCATTCGCGACAACGGCGTGGGCTTCGACATGGCGGACGCAGAGCGGCTGTTCGAGGCCTTCGAGCGGCTGCATCGCAGCGACGAGTTTGAAGGCACGGGCCTGGGCCTGGTCATCGTGCAGCAGATCGTCCAGCGCCATGGCGGGCGCGTCTGGGCCGAGGCGCGTCCCGGCGAAGGCGCGGTGTTCCACTTCACTCTTCCGAGGCCTGCATGAGCAATGCCGTCCCCTCCCGCGAGTTCACCGTCCTCGTGATCGAGGACAGCGACGAGATCCGCAGCAAGATCGTGCGCACCCTCACCCGACCGGATTGCCGGCTGCTGACCGCCGACAACGGGCGCGCGGGCCTGCGGATGGCGCGGGAGTCACGGCCGGACGTCGTCATCACCGATCTCGTCATGCCCGAGATGGACGGCTTCGAACTGCTGGCGGCCCTGCGCGAAGATGCCAGCCTGTCACAGGTGCTCGTGCTCATGCTCACGGCCGAGACCTCGCGCGAGACCATGCGCGTGGGCATGACGCTGGGCGCCGACGACTTCCTGACCAAGCCCTTCAGCAGCGAGGAATTGCAGGACGCGCTGGAGGCTCTGCTGCGCAAGCGGGGCCGCGTGGCCGAAACCGTCCGCAGCGCGCTGCTCGAGCGCGAGGCCCATCTGCGCCGCATCTTCAGCAACAACCTCGACGGCGGCGGCCTGCAAAGCGGTCTGGCCAGCCCGCCGCCGGCCGAGGCGACGCTCACGCAGGTGCGGGCACCGGTGCTCTACAGCGACCTGCGCGACTTCATCGGCCTGGCGGGCAAGCTCACGGCGGCCGAGATGACCGAGTTCCTGAGCCTGTATTTCCAGCGCATCTCGGAAGCTGTCCTGGCTTTCGGCGCGACCCACCTCAAGCTCGCGGGCAACGCGCTGATCGCGGTCTTCGGCGAGACGGGTGCTGCCGAGCCGCCTGCCGCACAGGCCGTGCAGGCCGCCATGGCGGTGCAGCGTGCGGCGTCCGATCTGGCGCGCTGGCTCACCGAGCGCTATCCGGACCGGGGCCTGGACCTGCTGTCGGTCGGTGTGGGCCTGCACGCCGGGCCGCTGTCGGTGGGAGTCGGCGCCAGCGACGAGGAGCCCATCATCGCGGGCGAGGCCCTGGCCATCGCTGGCGCGCTGGAGCATGATGCGCGCGCCGCGGGCTGGGCCGTGGCCGCAGGCCGGGCACTGCTGGACGAAGCGGGTTCGGGCGTGCGTGCGGGCTGGTCGCGCCGGGTTCAGCCGCCGGACGGCAGCCCGCCGGTCGAGTCGGTGCAGGTGGTGGGCCTGCAGGACTGGGCGCTCAGCACCCAGCGGCTCCTGCCCGACGACGTGCAGCCGACGATCCGCATCAACCGCGAGGCTCTGCGCCGCAACGTGGACATGACGGTGCGTGCGGCCAAGGGGGCGCTCGACTCCCGGCTGTCGGCCTTCCGCGACCATTCGTTCTCGCGCCAGGGGGACAAGGTGCGCCTGGCCGGCTACCGGCTCGTGCGCCGCATCGGCTCCGGCGGCATGTCGGACGTCTATCTGGCCGAGCGCGACGACGGCAGCCCGGTGGCGCTCAAGGTGCTGCGCACCGAAGGGCAGACGCAGGAGTCGATGGCCCGCTTCGTGCGCGAATACACCCTGCTGTCGCAGATCCAGAGCCCGGGCGTGGTGCGCATCTTCGGCCAGGGCTTTAGCGACGCGCACGCCTACATCGCGATGGAGTACTTCGAGCGGGGCGACCTGCGCAAGCGCATCAGCTCGGGGCTCAACCCGCGCAGCGCGCTCAGCGTGGCCCGGCAGGTCGCATCGGCGCTGGAGGCGGTGCACGCGCGCGGCATCGTGCACCGCGACCTCAAACCCGAAAACGTCATGCTGCGCGTCGACGACAGCGTGGCGCTGGTCGACTTCGGAATCGCCAAGGCCACCGGCGCCGGTGCGCCCCAGCGCGAACTCACGGTCGACGGCGAGATGCTGGGCTCGCCGTCCTACATGAGCCGCGAGCAGATTGCGGGCAAGCCGGTGACCCCCCAGTCCGACCTCTACAGCCTGGGGGTGATGCTGTATGAAATGCTCACCGGCCAGCGCCCCTTCGCGGCCGACAGCATGCTGTCGCTGCTGTCGCTGCACATGCGCGCCGAGATCCCGCGCCTGCCCGATCGCTTCGCCGCGCTTCAGCCCGTCATCGACCGGCTCATGGCCCGGCGGCCGGAGGAGCGCTATGCCGGTGCTGGCGAGGTCGTGGCGGACCTCGACCGGCTCAAGGGCGCGGTGGACTAGCCGCGCCGGTAGAATCGCGCGCAGACTCCCAGCGCGCCCCGCCGTCCTCCCCACGCCATGTCACTGCTGAACCATCAGCTCGAACTGCTTTCGCCCGCCCGCGACGCCGACATCGGCATCGAGGCGATCAACCATGGCGCGGACGCCGTGTACATCGGCGGCCCGGGTTTCGGCGCCCGCGCTTCGGCCGGCAACAGCATCCAGGACATCGAGAGGCTGTGCCGACACGCCCACCGCTTCGGCAGCCGCATCTTCATCACCCTCAACACCATCCTGCGCGACGACGAACTGGAGCCGGCCCGGCGCATGGCCTGGGACGTGTACAACGCCGGCGCCGACGTGCTGATCGTGCAGGACATGGGCCTGCTCGAGATCGACCTGCCGCCGATCCAGCTGCACGCCAGCACCCAGACCGACATTCGCACGCCGGACAAGGCGCGCTTCCTGCAGGACGCGGGCTTCTCGCAGATCGTGCTGGCGCGCGAACTCACGCTGGAGCAGATCCGCGAGATCCACGGCGCGCTCGACGCCGAGCGCTGCAAGCTGGAGTTCTTCGTCCATGGCGCGCTGTGCGTGGCCTACAGCGGCCAGTGCTACATCAGCCACGCCCACACCGGCCGCAGCGCCAACCGCGGCGACTGCTCGCAGGCCTGCCGCCTGCCCTACCAGGTGGTGGACAGCCAGGGACGCTTCGTCGCCCACGACAAGCACGTGCTGTCGATGAAGGACAACAACCAGAGCGCCAACATGGCGGCGCTGATCGACGCCGGCGTGCGCAGCTTCAAGATCGAGGGCCGCTACAAGGACATGGGCTACGTGAAGAACATCACCGCCCACTATCGGCGCCTGATCGACGAAGTGATCGAACAGCGTGCAGGCAGGGCCGCCCCCGCACGGCCGCCGCTGGCGCGTGCGTCGAGCGGCCGCACGACCTTCACCTTCACGCCGGACCCGAACCAGAACTTCAACCGCGAGTTCACCGACTACTTCGTCAACGGCCGGCAGGACGACATTGGCGCCTTCGACACGCCCAAGAACCCGGGCCAGGCGATTGGCTGGGTCACGCGCGTGGGCCCGGACTTCATCGAACTGGAGACCGCGAGCCCGGCCACCGTGCTGCACAACGGCGACGGCCTGTGCTACTACGACCTGCAGAAGGAACTGGTGGGCGTGGCCATCAACCGCGCAGAGCCGGTGTCGGCAGGCGCCATCGGGCACTGGCGCGTCTTTCCCAAGGACCCGATCGCCGGCATGAAGGACCTGCGCAAGGGCACCGAGATCAACCGCAACCGCGACATGGACTGGGTCCGCACGCTCGAGAAGAAGTCGAGCGACCGGCGCATCGGCGTCTGGCTCGACTGGGCCGAGACGGCCGACGGCTTCGCGCTCACCTTGACTGACGAGGATGGGTTCACCGGCAGCGCGCAGGCGCGGCACGCGCACGA
>JBGAIH010000053.1:0-10128 GCA_044225675.1 Burkholderiaceae bacterium | reverse complement strand
GAGCGCGCTTCGTGTCATTCTCATCGCACCTGTCCGAACGCAGCGCGCAGCGCGTAGTGAGTTGTGCGATGCGATCCCCGCCCGAGCACCGCAGCGGAGCCCTGCGCGAAGCGACAGGGCCGCTCCAGCAGGAGCCCCCGCCGGCCTGCCGCCCACCGCGAGACGCGAGGTGCACCCCAAAGGGAAATGCCCCCGATCAGACCTCCGCCCCCTCGACAAGAAAGCGCAATCGCCGCACCCCCTGCCACTCGTCGGCATCGAGCCGGAACGCCAGCAGCACGCGTGGCGGCAAGGGGTCGGTGTGTCCGAACCAGATCCCGTCCACCGGCTGCCCCTGGTGCTTGAGCTTGAGCGCCAGATGTTTCTCGCCCACGAGGCGCTGCGACACCACCTCCACCACTTCGCTGAACACCGGCGCCGCGAAGCCCTGGCCCCAGACCTCCTTGTGCAGCGTGTCCACCAGGTCGATGCGCCGGTACTCGGCCGCCAGCGGGCCGTCGGTCTCCAGCCGGCGCGTCAGCGTGGCGGCGTCGAGCCGTTCCTGCGCGACCTGGCTCAGTGCCTGCTCGAACACGTCGAGCTGGTCGGCGTCGATCGTGCAGCCGGCCGCCATCGCGTGGCCGCCGAAGCGCAACAGCACGCCCGGGTGGCGCTTGGCCACCAGGTCGAGCGCGTCGCGCAGATGAAAGCCCGGAATCGAGCGGCCCGACCCCTTGAGCTCGTGCTCCTTGCCCTCGGCCTGGCTCGCGGCGAACACGAAGGTCGGGCGGTGCAGCTTGTCCTTGATACGCGAGGCCACGATCCCCACCACGCCCTCGTGGAAGTCGGGATCGAACACGCAGATCGCCGGTGGCGGCGCGTCGTCCTCGTCGAACAGCGACTCGGCGATCTCCATCGCCTGCTCGCGCATGCCCGACTCGATCTCGCGCCGCTCGCGGTTGATCCCGTCAAGTGTGCGGGCCAGCTCGTCGGCGCGGCCGGCGTCGTCGGTCAGCAGGCATTCGATGCCCAGCGTCATGTCGGCCAGCCGGCCGGCGGCGTTGATGCGCGGGCCAAGGGCGAAGGCAAAGTCGAAGCTCGTCGCCATCGCCGGGTCGCGGCCAGCGGCCTTGAACAGCGCGGCCAGCCCCGCCGGCAAATGGCCGGCGCGGATGCGGCGCAGGCCCTGCGCCACAAGACGGCGGTTGTTGGCGTCCAGCCGCACCACGTCGGCGACCGTGCCGAGCGCCACCAGCGGCAGCAGGCTGTCGATGCGCGGCTGGTTTTCGGGCGTGAAGACGCCGCGCGCGCGCAGCTCGGCTCGCAGGGCCAGCAGCACGTAGAACATCACGCCCACGCCGGCCAGACTCTTGCTGGCGAAGCCGCAGCCCGGCTGGTTCGGGTTCACGATCACATCGGCCTCGGGCAACTGCGGGCCGGGCAGGTGATGGTCGGTCACGAGCACCTGAAGGCCCAGCGCGCGTGCGGTGGCCACGCCGTCGACGCTGGCAATGCCGTTGTCCACGGTCACGAGCACGTCGGCGCCGCTGTCCTTCACGCGGCGCGCGATCGGCGGGGTCAGGCCGTAGCCGTCGACCACCCGGTCCGGCACGATATAGCCGACCTCGCGCGCGCCCAGCAGTCGCAGGCCGCGCAGGGCCACCGCGCAGGCGGTGGCGCCGTCGCAGTCGTAGTCGGCCACGATGCACAGGCGCCTGTTCGCGGCGATGGCGTCGGCCAGCAGGACGGCGGCGGCCTGCACGCCGAGCAGATCGGCTGGCGGCAGCAGGCGCGCCAGGCCGTCGTCGAGTTCGTCGCGCGCCGACACGCCGCGCGCGGCATACAGGCGGGCCAGCAGCGGATGCACGCCGGCCTGCTCGAGCGCCCAGGCGGCGCGGGGCGGGACATCCCGCGTCTGGATTTTCATAGCGTCTTCAGCCAGGATTCAAGGGAGGGGGCTGGGCGCAGGGTGCGCGCCAGGCGTTGCCACAGGCCAGCCGGTGCCGGCCCGAAGGTCTGCGCGGCGCGTTCGCCGCACAGGCTCAGCCGCACCGGCCGGCCGGCCCGTGCGTCGGCCAGCAGCCGTGCGCACAGGTCGGCATCCACGGCCTGCCAGGCGGCCGCATGCGCGGCGGCGTCGCGGTCGCGGGCCGGCAGGTGCAGACGGGTCTCCACCCGCACGTCGGCGGCCGGCGCGACAGGCTGTTCCAGCACGCCTGCCCCGGTGAGCCAGAAGGAGTTGACCGGCCGCAGGCCGCGCTGCTCGCGCGCCGCATTCAGCGGGTGGATGTACAGCAACATCTGCATCTCGTTCTGCAGACGCCGCACCACGGTGGCGCCGGGGCTGTCGGCCTCGAAGAACTCGCGCGTGAGCCGCCGCCCCACCACCCGGTCGAGCGACACGGTGCGCAGCTGGCGCAGCGGCTCGCCGGTCGCCAGCCAGGTGCCGGGCAGGCCGGGTGTGATGGACAGCGTGATGCCGTCTTCGGCAAAGTAGGGGGCCATGGCGGCGAGCAGGCCGGCCGCTTCGTCGGGCGTCACCGCAAGCGCCTCGGGCGAGCCCAGCAGGATGTGATCGGTGCCGACCTGCCAGTGGCACAGGTGGAGTGCGGCGCAGGGCGTGCCCACCAGGCCGTGCTCGAAGGCGGCCCAGGGCACCTGCCCGGGATCGCCGGGCAAGCGGTTCAGGCGGGCGAGCAGCAGTTCGTACGGCATGGCGGGGCTGTCGTCGCCGGCTTCGAGGCGGCCTTCGGCGGCCAGCAGGCGCAGCAGGGCGGCAAGCTGCGGGGTGGTGTTCGCGGGGGGCGTGCCGTGTGACCAGCCGGACTGGGGCCCGGGCGGGTGGGCGCCCGGCTCCTCGTCGGCTGGAGCCAGGGCGGCGCCGGGGATCACCCAGTGGATGTTGTCTGACATGAAGGCTATTGTCCGGGATGCCACAATCGCCCACGATGCAATTACCTTACGAACTGAGCCTGGGCTGGCGCTACACCCGTGCCGGCCGGTCCACCAGGCGCAACGGGTTCATCTCCTTCATCTCGGGCGTGTCCATGCTGGGCATTGCGCTCGGCGTGGCCGCGCTCATCATCGTGCTGAGCGTCATGAACGGCTTTCAGAAGGAGGTGCGCGACCGCATGCTCAGCGTGGTGTCGCACATCGAGATCTTCGCGCCGGGCGGCGCGTCGCTGCCCGACGTGAACCTCACGATGGCGCAGGCGCGCAAGAATCCGGAGGTGATCGGCGCGGCACCCTTCATCGCGGCGCAGGCGCTCCTGGCGCGGGGCGAGGACATGAAGGGCACCCTGGTGCGCGGCATCGACCCGGCGCACGAGGGGGAGGTCACCGACCTGGCTGTGGAACTCAGGAACACGGCGCTGGCCCGCCTCGTGCCCGGCGAGTTCGGCATCGTGCTCGGGGGCGAGCTGGCGCGCAGCCTCGGCGTGCGCGAGGGCGATGCGGTCACGCTGGTGTCGCCCAGCGGCCAGGTCACGCCGGCCGGCGTGGTGCCGCGCCTCAAGCAGATGACGGTGGTCGGCACCTTCGATTCCGGCCACTTCGAATACGACTCGGCGCTCGTGCTGATCCACCAGGACGACGCCGCGCGCATCTTCCGCCTGGAGGGGCCGACCGGCATCCGCCTGAAGCTGCGCGACCTGCACAAGGCGCGCGAGGTCGCGGCCGAACTCGGCAACACGCTGACGGGGCAGTTCCTGATCCGCGACTGGACGCGCCAGAACCGCACCTGGTTCGCGGCGGTGCAACTGGAAAAGCGCATGATGTTCATCATCCTCACGCTGATCGTCGCGGTCGCGGCCTTCAACCTGGTGAGCACGCTGGTGATGACGGTGACCGACAAGCGCGCCGACATCGCGATCCTGCGCACGCTGGGCGCGAGTCCGCGCAGCATCATGGGCGTGTTCGTCGTGCAGGGAGCGATGGTCGGCGTGATCGGCACGCTCGCAGGGCTGGCGCTCGGCCTGGGCATCGCGCTGAACATCGACGTGATCGTGCCGGCGCTGGAACGGGCGCTCAACGCGAGCTTCCTGCCCAAGGACATCTACCTCATCAGCCGCATGCCCAGCGATCCGCAGGCGGCCGACATCGTGCCGATCGCGGTCATTTCGCTGATCCTGGCCTTCCTGGCCACCCTGTACCCGAGCTGGCGCGCCAGCCGCGTCAACCCTGCGGAGGCGCTGCGCTATGAATGACGTCGTGACCGCGGCCGCACCGACCGTGCTCGAATGCGCGGGCCTGACCAAGCGCTTCACCGAAGGGCGCCTGGACGTGACGGTGCTCAAGGGCGTGGACCTGCAGGTGCGCGCGGGCGAGACGCTGGCCATCGTTGGTGCGTCGGGCTCGGGCAAGAGCACCTTGCTGCACCTGCTGGGCGGTCTGGAAGCGCCCACCGAAGGCAGCGTGCATCTGCAGGGGCGCAACCTCGCTGAACTCGATCCGGCGGGCCAGGGCGAGATGCGCAACCTGCACCTGGGATTCGTCTACCAGTTCCATCACCTGCTGCCCGAGTTCAGCGCGCTGGAGAACGTCGCCATGCCGCTGTGGATCCGCCGCGAGGCCGAAGCCACGGCGGCCCGTGCCGCCGAAGACATGCTCACGGCGGTCGGACTCGGCGGCCGGCTGCATCACCGGCCGGCCGAGCTGTCGGGCGGCGAGCGCCAGCGCGTGGCGATCGCGCGTGCCCTGGTCACACAGCCGGCCTGCGTGCTGGCCGACGAGCCCACGGGCAACCTCGACCGCTCCACCGCCGACGGCGTGTTCCAGCTCATGCTGCAACTGGCTCGCGACAAGGGCACGGCCTTCGTGATGGTGACGCATGACCAGGCATTGGCCGCGCGCTGCGGCCGCCAGCTGCGGCTGGTGGCAGGGGTGTTGCAGCCGGGCGAGTGAGCGCGGGGGGTCCTCGCCGGGCAGCGCTTCAGAGGATCCGGTTGAACCAGAGCAGCGACAGCCCGGCCGACACCAGGGCCAGCGCCGCAGCCGCGAGCGCGAGCAGGCCGGAGATTTCGGTTTCCTTCTTCTCCATGGTCAGGCGCGAGCTGAGCTTTTCATAGACCTTCTGCAGGTCCTGCGCCGTGCCGGCGTAGAAGTATTCGCCGCCGGTGCGCGAAGCCACGTTCTTGAGCGTCTCCTCGTCGAGCCGCACGCGCATCGACCAGCCTTCGAAGCCGATGGTCTCACCGTCCACCGTGCCGATGCCCACGGTGTAGATGCGCACGCCGCGCTCGGACGCCATCTTGGCCGCCTCCAGCGTGTCGACCCCGGTGGTGCGCTGGCCGTCCGTCAGCAGGATGATCGCGCCCGAGCCGTAGGAGCCTGGCGGCACGGGCGTGAACTCCTTCTTGTCTTTTGCAGGCGGCTTGTCGAGCGAGGCGCCGAACTGCTTGCCCCGGCCATAGGTAAGGTCCGACAGGTCGATGCCCGCATCGGGGAACAGCTCGGCCAGCGACACCACGATCGCGCTGCCGATGGCGGTGGCGCGCTGCATCTGGAACTTGTCGATGGCCGCGACCAGGTCCTCGCGGTTCACCGTGGCCGGCTGGACCACATTGGCCGAGCCGGCGAACGCGACGATGCCGACCTTCACATGGCGCGGCAGGTCGGCGAGAAAGGCCTTGGCGGCGTTCTGCGCGGCGACGAGGCGGTTGGGCTTGACGTCGGTGGCGCGCATGCTGCCCGACACGTCCATCGCGAGGATGATGGTTTCCTGCTGCGAGGGCAGCATCACCACCGCGAACGGGCGCGATGCGGCCACCAGCATGCAGGCGATCGACAGCAGAAACAGCGCGGGCGGGATGTGCCGGCGAATGCTCTGGCCCGTGCCCATCGCCTCGCGCACGATCGACAGGCTGGCGTAGCGCAGCGCCATTTTTTTCTTGCGCCGCAGCAGCCAGACATAGGTGCCGACGAGCAGCGGCACGAGCAGCAGGAGCCAGAGGAGTTGGGGCCAGAGGAATGTCATGGGGTGCGTCCTCCTCAGGCGGCTTGCCGAAGGTGGGTGGGCAGCGCGGCGCCGGAAGTGCGGCTGCGGCGCTTGCGCATGTCGGTGAAGCGCAGGATGGCCTGCGCGAGGTCGTCGTCGGTCGACAGCTCCAGTGCATCCACGCCGGCCCGCGCGAGCGACTGGCGCAGTTCGGACTCGCGTTGCGCGGCGATCCGCGCGAAGCGCCGCCGGAAACCCGGGTCGTGCGTGTCCACGAGCAGCTGCTCGCCGGTCTCGGCATCGCGGATGGTCAGCAGGCCGAGGTCGGGCAGTTCCAGCTCCAGCGGGTCGAGCAGGCGCACGGCCACCACCTCGTGGCGCTGGGCGAGCTGGGCGAGCGGACGCTCCCAGCCCGGCTCGCTGATGAAGTCGGACACCACGAACACCGTGGAGCGGCGACGGACGGTGTTGGCCGCGGAGTTGAGCAGCTCATGCAGGCGCGTGGCGCCGGTCGCGGCGGCCGGCCGCTGGGTGATCGAATGCAGCAGGTGCAGCACGTGGCGGCGCCCGCTGCGGGCCGGGATCATGCCTTCGACCCCCGCGCCGTAGAGCAGCGCGCCGACGCGGTTGCCATGCCGCGTGAGCAGGCGGGCCAGCACGGCCACGAATTCGGCCGACACGTTCATCTTGCGCTGCTCGCCGGAGCCGAAGTCGATGGACGGGCTCAAATCCAGCAGGAACCAGGCGGCCATCTCGCGGTCTTCGGTGAACACGCGCACATGCGGCTGGTTCATGCGTGCCGTGACGTTCCAGTCGATGTGGCGCACGTCGTCATGGTGCTGGTATTCGCGCAGATCGGCCAGGTCCAGGCCCGAGCCGCGCAGCAGCGTGCGGTAGTCGCCCTGGAGCAGGCCATCGAGCCGGCGGATCACCGTCCACTCCAGGCGGCGCAGCACGTGCTCGGCCGACACCGCCACGGGGGCGGGCGGCGGCGCGGCGGGGGCTGTTTTGCGGCGGAACATGGTTCGGTGGCGCAGCGGGTCGGGGTGGATCGGTGGAGGCCGTCAAGGACAGCGGCGCCCGGATCAGGCCGCGAGCTTTTCCGCCTGCAGCGGCTTGGCCGGCGGCGGCACCTTGGCCATGATCTTTGCCGTGATCGCATCGGCCGTGAGACCTTCGGACAAGGCCTCGTAAGAGAGGACCAGCCGATGCCGCAGCACGTCGGGCACCAGCTCGGTCATGTCCTCGGGCAGCGCATAGGTGCGGCCGCGCAGCATGGCCAGGGCGCGCGCGCCTTCGGTGAGGTTGATGGTGGCACGCGGGCTGGCGCCGAAGGTGAGGTACTTGGCCAGGTCCTCGAGGCCATGTTTGTCCGGCGTGCGCGTGGCCGACACCAGCTTGACCGCGTACTGCACCAGCGACGGGTCGACGTAGACCTTGCGGCATTCGCGCTGCAGCGCGGCCAGCTGCTCGGTGGTGGCGACGCGGCTGACGGTCACCGGCGGGCCGATCACGCGCTCGACGATCACGAACTCTTCCTCGTCGGTGGGGTAGTCCACGAGCACCTTCATCATGAAGCGGTCGACCTGCGCCTCGGGCAGCGGGTAGGTGCCCTCGGTCTCGATCGGGTTCTGCGTGGCCATCACGAGGAAGGGGCTGGGCACCTTGTGGGTCTCGCCCGCGATGGTGACCTGGCGCTCCTGCATCACTTCGAGCAGGGCGCTTTGCACCTTGGCCGGTGCGCGGTTGATTTCGTCGGCCAGCAGCAGGTTGGTGAACACCGGGCCGAGCGAGGTGCTGAACTCGCCGGTCTTCTGGTTGTACACGCGCGTGCCCACCAGGTCGGCGGGCACGAGGTCGGGCGTGAACTGGATGCGCTTGAAGCGGCCCTGGATGGTGTCGGCCAGCGTCTTGACGGTCAGCGTCTTGGCCAGGCCCGGCACGCCCTCGACCAGCAGATGGCCCTGGGCGAGCATCGCCACCATCACGCGTTCAAGGAAGCGGTCCTGCCCGACCACCACGCGTTTGACCTCGTAGAGGATCTGCTCCATCAGCTTGGCGGTGTCACTGTCCTGGGGCGTGTGGGCTTCGGGGCTCATGCTGGGGTCTTTCCTGGAGGATGCGGCTGGAAGGGCTGTGCGGGTCAGGGACGGAGTGGGGGCGCTGAAGAAGGCGGCAGGCGTCAGAAAGGCGGCAGGCCTGCCGCCGCCGCCGCGTTCTCGATCGGGACGGCAAAGCCGATGCCGATGAAGGTGCGGGCCGAGGTGGGGTTGAGGATGGCGGTGACGATGCCGACGACCTCGCCGTCCATCGTGACGAGCGGGCCGCCCGAATTGCCGGGATTGGCCGCCGCATCGAACTGGATCAGGTTGCTCATCTCCTGCTTGCCCTCGGGCGAGCGGAAGGACCGCTTGAGGCCCGAGATCACGCCAGCCGACGCCGACGGGCCGATGCCGAACGGAAAGCCGACCGCCACCACATGATCGCCGGGCCGCAGCTCGGCGGTCGAGCGCATGGTGGCCGCGATCAGGTCGTCGGGGATCTTCTGGGCCTGCAGCACCGCCAGATCGTTCTCGGGCTGCACGCCCTTGATGGTGGCCACGGCCTCCAGGCCGTCGAAGAAGGTGACCTTGATGGTCTCGGCGCCGGAGACGACGTGCAGGTTGGTCAGGATGATGCCCTTGTCGACGATCACCACGCCGGTGCCGACGCCGCGCTCGACGTTCTCCTGGGTGTCCTTGCCGGCCATGTCCTTGCCCTTGCCGTAGCCGACCACGCGCACCACGGCTGGGCGGATGTTCTCGTAGGCCCGCGCGGCTTCGGATGGCAGCACATTGTTCTGCAGGGTGTGCATCACCGCCTTGTCGATGTCTTCCTGGGTGAGCTTGCGGGCCCCGGGACGCAGCGCGAGCGAGAGGGTGAGTGCGAGCAGCAGCGAGAGCAGGGCGATGGCCGACCAGAGCAGGCGCGGGCTGGTGGGGGAGACGCGGCCGAGCGCGCTGCGCAGGCGACCGGGCTGGGGGACGGCGGGCGCCACGGGCGCCGGCTCGGGCCGGCTGGAGCGACTGTAGAGGGCTGACCTGCGCATCCGTTCACCTGTGACTGCAAGGATTGAACAAGCGCCACCGCGCCGTTGCGGTGACTGCGACATCACGGTATCACGCTTTTTGCATTTGCGCATTCCCTTCGGCCCGGGTCGGAAAAAGGAACCTTTTCCGACCCGCAGGCTCATGCGGCATCATCGCGGCATGACGCTCGCCGGACCGCCGCCGCCTTGACTGCCTGGATCGACACCCATTGCCACCTGGACGCGCCGGAGTTCGCGGCGGACGCCGACGCGGTGCGCGCGCAGGCCCGCGCAGCCGGCGTCGGCCACTGCGTGATTCCGGCCGTGTCGGCGCAGAACTTCGACGCGGTGCGCGAGCTGGCCCACCGGCACGGCGACAGCTATGCGCTGGGCATCCATCCGCTGTGCACCGGCCAGGCGCAGGACGCCGATCTGGCGCTGCTGGACGCGGCGCTCGCGGCCCATGCCGGCGACCCGCGGCTCGTGGCGGTGGGCGAGATCGGGCTGGACTTCTTCGTGGCCGGCCTGGACGGACCGCGCCAGATGCACTTCTATGAGGCGCAGCTCAAGCTGGCGCGCCGATACGGCCTGCCGGTGATCCTGCACGTGCGGCGGTCGGCCGACCTGCTGCTCAAGGGCCTGCGCCGCCATCCGGTCACCGGGATCGCCCATGCCTTCAATGGCAGCGAAGCGCAGGCCCGCGAGTTCGTGCGGCGGGGCTTGCGGCTCGGCTTCGGCGGCACGCTCACGTATGAGCGCTCGCTGCAGATCCGCCGGCTGGCTGCCGGCCTGCCGCTGGAGGCCATCGTGCTGGAGACCGACGCGCCCGACATTCCGCCGCACTGGCTGTACCGCACGGCGGCCGAGCGCGAGGCCGGCGCGCCGCAGGGGCGCAACAGTCCGGCCGAGCTGCCCCGCATCGCGGCGGAGCTCGCGGCCCTGCGCGGCCTGGACCTGCAGACGCTGCGCGAGGCGACCACCGCCAACGCCTGCGCCGCCTTGCCGCGGCTGGCGGCGCTGCTGGCGGCCGGCTCATGAAGCGGGCGCTGCCTCCCGCCGGGCCGCTCGCGGCGGCGCTGCCGCCGGGCGGCCGCCCGGCCCTGGCCTCAGGTGCGCTGGCCTCAGGTGCGCTGGCGCTGCGACGTCG
>JBGAIH010000025.1:0-75636 GCA_044225675.1 Burkholderiaceae bacterium | reverse complement strand
CTTCCAGGAAGACCTCGCGCCGCGTCTTCTTGCGCTTGCCCGCGTACTCTGCGTCCGAGAAGCTGATCTGGCTCATCGCTGCAATTCCTTTGCAGGTTCAACGCATCAGGGCGTGATCGGTGGACTTGTTCAGACCATCCTTAGCGATGCCGGGGCAGCGAGTGGTTCAAGTGCTGATACGAGGAGCAGGAAGGTTGCGCGTTGGCTTGACTCAAGGCCGGCAGAGCAGAAAATCTCCATCGACAGAAGGAGCGTTTCGTCAGGCGCCGGCAATGTGTTGTAGGCGTCATAGATTTCGCCCATCATCTTTGTCGGTTCGAAAGAGCCAAACGCAAATGCGTTGCCTACAAAGCGACCTGAGGCCGTTCGATCATAGATTTTGGATGGCTCATAGGTCGTGTAGTGCAGGCTCAGCGACTTAGCGGTGCTAACTGCATTCCATAACAATGCCTGGACAAGCCGGCGCGCTGACTGCTCCGCCGAGGTTGCAGTTGGGAATCCCTCTAGTTGTGCCGTGAACTTTTCTCCACCCTCCCATGATTGCTTTCCCTCGGTAAGGATGGTCACGTAGGCGCCCGACTCGAAGCCGATGCACACCCCCTCGTTGATGCCTAGGTCGGTGACATGCTTGGTGGAGAAAGCGAGCTTTGCGCCGTACGGTCGCTTGTCGCTGCGCTTAATGATTATTTTTCGCTCGTCGTCGGTGTCGCGTTTCACTTCAAGTCCCTCAGAGTGTGCCCCGCCAAACTCCACCCCCATGGTGCTATCGTTCTTAACTAGCACGGGACATATTAAATTGCAATGATCGAGTATGAATCATCCAACGGTGAATGAAGTAACGTGCGGAATCGCAGCCGTCCGCGAGCTGGCGCCGCGACGAAAGAGGCCTGTAAGTGCGGCCATGAGTGCTCCACGTGGTTACGTGACACCCAAGGTGATACAGGCAGGTGATACAGACCGCGCTTCTCAAGCCTCAGAATGGTCTAAGTGCTTGATTCATAACGCGCTGCAATGTGAAAGTTGACGAGCCTTACCCCCGGCACTGGCTCCACAGTTAGGGCTGCTTGGTTCCCCACCTGACCCGGTTGGCCGCTTCACCATGCGGGGAGGCCCGTCAGCAACCATTGTACGACGCTGGCGATGCCCGCATCGGGCGTCGGGGTGCACCGTAGAATCGGCCGCATGTCCTATCTCGTGCTCGCCCGCAAGTACCGGCCCAAGACCTTCTCGCAGATGGTCGGGCAGGAGCATGTGGTGCAGGCGCTGACCAATGCGCTGACGCAGCAGCGGCTGCACCATGCCTACCTGTTCACCGGCACGCGGGGCGTGGGCAAGACGACGGTGTCGCGCATTCTGGCCAAGTCGCTCAACTGCCAGGGGCCGGACGGGCAGGGCGGCATCACGGCCGAGCCCTGCGGCGTGTGCCAGGCCTGTGTGGACATCGACGCCGGCCGCTTCGTGGACTACACCGAGCTGGACGCCGCGTCCAACCGCGGGGTGGACGAGGTGCAGGCCCTGCTGGAGCAGGCGGTGTACAAGCCGGTGCAGGGGCGCTTCAAGGTCTTCATGATCGACGAAGTGCACATGCTCACGGGCCATGCCTTCAACGCCATGCTCAAGACGCTGGAGGAGCCGCCCGAGTACCTCAAGTTCGTGCTGGCCACGACCGATCCGCAGAAGGTGCCGGTGACGGTGCTGTCGCGCTGCCTGCAGTTCAACCTGCGCCCCATGGCGCCCGACACGGTGCTGGAGCACCTGACGCACGTGCTGGCGGCCGAGAGCGTGCCGGCCGAGCCGCAGGCGCTGCGTCTGCTGGCGCGCGCGGCGCGCGGATCCATGCGCGACGCGCTGTCGCTCACGGACCAGGCCATTGCCTTCGGCAGCGGCCAGCTCGAAGAAGCCACGGTGCGCCGCATGCTGGGCAGTGTGGACCGCACCTATGTGCTGCGCCTGATCGAGGCGCTGGCGCGCGGCGACGGCCGCACGGTGGTCGAGACGTCCGACGCGCTGCGCACCCACGGCCTGAGCGCCGGCTCCACGCTGGAGGAGATGACCACGCTGCTGCAGCGCATGGCGGTGCTGCAGGCCGTGCCCCAGTCGGTGGACGAGACCGACGCCGAGTCGGTGGAAACGGCGCGCCTGGCGCAGCTGATGCCGCCCGACGAGACGCAGCTGCTCTACAGCATGTGCCTGCACGGCCGCACCGAGCTGGGCCTGGCGCCCGACGAGTACGCGGCGCTGACCATGGTGCTGCTGCGGCTGCTGGCCTTCAAGCCGGGCGCGATGCAGGGCGCTGGCTCGGCCTCCGGCCCCGCGGCTGAAAAAAAAACTCTGAGTGACGGCGCCGGCGCGGCAGCGGGCGCGCAGCACGCTCCCGCGGCGGCCCAGCCGGCGGCTCACTCGGTCACGGCCCACCCGGACACGTCCCAGGCCGCCCCGCAGGCCGCCCCCAGTTTCTCTGCCCCCACCTCGACCCACGCCGCGCTGCGGGCCCCGAGCCCGCCGCAGCAGACGGTGCCGGCCCGGCCCGCGCCCGTGGGGCCGTCGGCCCTGCCGGCGCAGCCTTCCGCATCGGTGCAGCCTTTCGCACAGGCGCAGCCCACAGCCCCCCATCCGCCCGCCCGCCCCCCGGGCAACATGCTCCCGGTGGTTGAGCCCGCGCCTGCCGCGCGCCGCCCCCAGCCGGCCGAAGCGGGTGAGGGCGGCGTGGTGGCCGTGCCGGTGCGCCAGCAGCCGGAGCCGGGCTTTCGTGCCGAGCCGCGCAGCGACATGGCCGCGCCGGTGCTGCAGCCCACGGAAGAGGGCGATTTCTGGCACGCCACGGTGCAGCAGCTGGTGGCGGCCGAGGCGGTGACGGCGCTGGTGCGCGAGCTGGCGCTGCAGTCGCAGCTCGTGGCGCGCGACACCGACGTGTGGATGCTGCGGGTGGAGCGCGAGTCGCTCAACCAGCCCACCAGCCGCGAACGGCTGCAGAACGCGCTGCGCGCCGCCGGCCATGCGGTGAGCCTGACGGTGGAGGTGGGCCGCGTGTCCGACAGCCCGTCCCGCCGCAACGCCGCCGCGCTGGCCGAGAAGCAGCGCGCCGCCGAAGAGGCGATTTGCAACGACCCCTGGGTGCAGGAGATGATGCGCACGCATCAGGCGAAAATGCTGCCAGCGGCGCCACGCGGCGGCTGACCCGCACCCTGAGCAGGCCAGCCCGCCCGGACGCCCCGGAACGACACGACCCACCCCTTTCACAGACCTCACACAAGGAAGTTCCCCATGTTCAACAAAGGCCAACTCGCCGGGCTCATGAAGCAGGCCCAGGCGATGCAGGACAACCTCAAGAAGGCGCAGGAAGAGCTCGCGCTGATCGAAGTCACGGGCGAGTCGGGTGCCGGCCTGGTCAAGGTGACCATGACCTGCAAGCACGATGTCAAGCGCGTGACCATCGACCCGAGCCTGCTCGCCGACGACAAGGACATGCTCGAAGACCTGGTGGCCGCCGCCTTCAACGCCGCCGTGCGCAAGGCCGAAGAGACCAGCCAGGAGAAGATGGGCAAGCTCACGGCCGGCATGCCGGGCCTGCCCCCCGGCATGAAGATGCCGTTCTGACGCCGGGCCAGCAGTACCCGTTTTTCGTACCCGTTTTTGTCGCGGCACCCCTTTGGCCGATTCCAATTCCCTTGACGTTCTGGTCCAGTCGCTCCGGCGCCTGCCGGGCGTGGGCGTGAAGTCCGCGCAGCGCATGGCCTTTCACCTGCTGCAGCACGACCGCGACGGCGCGCGCACGCTGGCCCGGGCGCTGCAGGAGGCGAGCGACAACGTCAGGCACTGCACGCAGTGCCACACCTTCACCGAGGCCGAGGTCTGCCGCACCTGCCTGGACGCCCAGCGTGACCGCAGCAAGCTCTGCGTGGTCGAGACGCCGGCCGACCAGGCCGCCGTGGAGCGCACCGCCGCCTACAAGGGCCTGTACTTCGTGCTGATGGGCAAGCTCAGCCCGCTTGACGGCATCGGCCCGCGCGACATCGGGCTGCAGAAGCTCTTCGCGCGCGCGACCGACGGGGTGGTCCAGGAGGTGATCCTGGCCACCAACTTCACCGCCGAGGGCGAGGCCACGGCCCACGTGATCGGCGAGGCGCTCAAGGCCCGGGGCCTCAAGGTGACGCGCCTGGCGCGCGGCGTGCCGGCCGGCAGCGAGCTGGAGTATGTAGACTTGGGAACCATCGCGCATGCGCTCGTCGACAGAAGGTGAATGAAATGAACACGGTCCGCTTTACGGTCGCCTACTGGTGCGTCTTCGTGGCGGCGATGCTGCCCTATGCATGCGCCTTCATCGCCAAGTCCGGCATGTGGTCCACCCCGCGCAAGGACGGCGGCTACGACAATGGCGACCCGCGCGCCTGGCTGTCGCGCCAGAAGGACTGGCGCGCCCGCGCCAATGCGGCGCAGGCCAACAGCTTCGAGTCGCTGCCGTTCTTCATCGGCGCGGTGATCATCGGCCACCAGCTGGGCGCCGCGCAGATCACGCTCGACGTGCTGGCGCTGTGCTTCGTGGTGCTGCGCATGCTCTACATCATGATGTACGTCGCCGGTTTGCCGACCATCCGGTCGGCGGTGTGGTCGCTGGCGCTGCTGACGAACATCTGGATACTTTTCGCCGGCTTCCGCTGATCCTCCTGTTTTACGTGGAAACCCGCACGGGATGATCCCGATGCGACGATTTGTGCGCTGCATTAAATTTGCCGCCAACTCCAATAAAAGCAGGAAGCAGTCATGACAACTCCCAACTCGCCCAAGTCCGTGTCCCGCAACGCCATTGCCGTGTCGCGCCGCACCTTCGTGTCGGCCGGCGCCTTCGCCGCCGCCAGCGTGGCCGCGCCCAGCCTGTGGGCGCAGGCCAGGCCCGAAAAGACCAAGCTCGCCATCGCGGTGGGCGGCAAGGCGGCGTTCTACTACCTGCCGCTGACCATCTCGGAGCAGCTCGGCTACTTCAAGGCCGAGGGCCTGGACGTCGAGATCTCCGACTTCGCCGGCGGCGCGCGCGCGCTGCAGGCGCTGGTGGGCGGCTCGGCCGACGTGGTGTCGGGTGCCTACGAGCACACGATCAACATGCAGAGCAAGGGCCAGATGATCCAGTCGATCGTGCTGCAGGGCCGCGCCCCGCAGATCGCGCTGGGCGTGTCGACCAAGGCGATGCCCAACTACAAGACGCTGGCCGACCTCAAGGGCAAGAAGATCGGCGTGTCGGCGCCGGGCTCGTCGACCAACATGGTGGCCAACCTGGTGCTCTCGCGCGGGGGCCTCAAGGCCAGCGACGTGAGCTTCGTGGGCGTGGGCACCTCGGCCGGCGCGCTGGCCGCGCTGCGCTCGGGCCAGATCGACGCCATGAGCAACACCGACCCGGTGATGACCATGCTGGAGCAAAAGGGCGACGTGCGGATCATCTCCGACACGCGCACGCTCAAGGGCACGCAGGAGGTCTTCGGCGGCCCGATGCCCGCGGCCTGCCTGTACATGCATTCCGAGTTCGTGCAGAAGAACCCCAACACCTGCCAGGCGCTGGCCAACGCGATCGTGCATGGCCTCAAGTGGCTGCAGACGGCCGGCCCGTCGGACATCATCAAGACGGTGCCCGACGCCTACCTGCTGGGCGACCGCGCGCTGTACCTGGCGTCGTTCAACAAGGTGCGCGAGGCGATCTCGCTCGACGGCATCATGCCCGAGGAGGGCACGCGCACGGCGCTCAAGGCGCTGGCAAGCTTCGATCCGGCCATCAAGGCCGACAAGATCGAGCTGGGCAAGACCTACACGAACGAGTTCGCCCGCCGGGCCAAAGAGAAGTTCAAGGCCTGACGCCAGCGGTTCATGTCGTCCGACTACGCACTCGAGTTCCTCAACATCACGGTGACCTTCCGCGCCCGCGACGATGCGTCGCAGGCGTATACCGCCGTGGGCGACACCACGCTGCGCGTGCGCGCGGGGGAGTTCGTGTCGGTGGTCGGGCCCACGGGCTGCGGCAAGTCCACGCTGCTGAACATCGGCGCCGGGCTGCTGGAGGCGTCGTCGGGCGAGGTCAAGGTGTTCGGCCAGCCGCTGCAGGGCATCAACGCGCGGGCCGGCTACATGTTCCAGGCCGAAGCGCTGATGCCCTGGCGCAGCGCCATCGACAACGTGATGGTGGGCCTGCAGTACCGCGGCGTGCCCGACGACGAGGCCCGCCGTCAGGCGCAGGCCTGGCTGGAGCGGGTGGGCCTGGGCGACTTCGGCGACCGCTATCCGCACCAGCTGTCGGGCGGCATGCGCAAGCGCACGGCCCTGGCGCAGGTGCTGGCGCTCGACCCCGACATCATCCTGATGGACGAGCCGTTCAGCGCGCTCGACATCCAGACCCGCCAGCTCATGGAAAACGAGGTGCTGGACCTCTGGGCCGCCAAGAAGAAGGCGGTGCTGTTCATCACCCACGACCTCGATGAGGCGATTGCGATGAGCGACCGCGTGGTGGTGCTGGCGGCCGGCCCGGCCACCCACCCGATCGGCGAGTTCGAGATCGACCTGCCGCGCCCGCGCGACGTGGCCGAGGTGCGCAACCAGCCGCGCTTCGTCGAGCTGCACACGCAGATCTGGAACGTGCTGCGCGACGAGGTGCTCAAGGGCTATGCCCAGCAACTGAGGAAGGCCGCATGATCGGCAAGCTGCGGCCCGGCCAGGGCAATCTGCGCGCCTGGCAGGTGGGCGTCCTGATTCTGTTTCTCGGCGCCTGGCAGCTGGTGTCGCGCGACCAGCAGATGGCTTTCTTCCTGGGCGAGCCGGTCAAGGTGGCGGGGCGGATCTGGTCGTGGTTCATGCCCTTCAGCCTGGGCGAGAGCAGCCTGTTCCCCGAGGGCCTGCCGGGGCGGGCCGATATCTACGTCCACCTGGGCATCACGCTGCTGGAGACGGTGCTGGCCTTCGGCATCGGCACGGTGCTGGGCCTGGGCTTCGGCCTGTGGCTGGCGCTTGCGCCCACGGCCAGCGCGATCCTCGACCCGTACATCAAGGCCGCCAACTCGATGCCGCGCGTGATCCTCGCGCCGATCTTCGCCATGTGGTTCGGCCTGGGCATCTGGAGCAAGGTGGCGCTGGCGGTGACGCTGGTGTTCTTCATCGTGTTCTTCAACGTGTACCAGGGCGTCAAGGAGGTTAGCCCCGTGGTGCTGGCCAACGCACGCATGCTGGGCGCCAACCGCAAGCAGCTGCTGCGCACGGTGTACCTGCCCAGCGCCACGAGCTGGGTGTTTTCCAGCCTGCATACCTCCGTGGGCCTGGCCTTCGTGGGTGCGGTGGTGGGTGAGTACCTGGGATCGGCGCGCGGCGTGGGCTACCTCATTCTGCAGGCCGAAGGCACCTTCGACGTGAACACCGTGTTCGCCGGCATCGCGGTGCTCACCGCCTTTGCCCTGGTGCTCGACGGCCTGGTCGGCCGCGTCGAAAAGCACCTCATGAAGTGGCAGCCGCGCAGCGGCGAGACCGAAAAGCTCTGAGCGCGGTGGCTGCGGCCGGGCGTGGGGAGGTTTGAAATTCTCATGACTTGTAGATAAGTCATGAGGATATTAAACTCCGAACATGAACCAGTCGTCCCATATCCTGGAACTGGCCCGACACCAGCGTGTGCTGCGGGCGGCTGATGTGCGCGACCGTGGCTGGTCGCCTCAGCTGCTGATCCGGCTGCAGCAGGCGGGCAGGCTGCAGCGGGTGGGCCGCGGTCTGTACGCGCTGCCCGACGCGGAGATCACCGAGCATCAGACCCTGATCGAGGTCTGCCAGCGTGTGCCCAAGGCCGTGCTGTGCCTGTTGAGCGCCTTGCAGTTTCACCAGGTCGGCACGCAGCTGCCGCGTGAGGTCTGGATAGCGCTGCCGGAAGGAACGCAGACGCCGGCGATGAGCTACCCGACCCTGCGCGTCACGCGGCTGCGCGGCGCGGCGTACACCGAGGGCATCCAGACCGTGACGGACTATGGGGCACCCATCCGCGTGTATGGCGTCGCCAAGACGGTGACGGACTGCTTCAAGTTCCGCAACAGGATCGGCCTTGACGTCGCGCTCGAAGCGCTGAAAGACGCCTGGCGCAGCCGCAGGGCCACCATGGACGAGCTGGGCCACTTCGCCAGGATCAATCGCGTGGAGCGGGTCATGCAGCCCTACCTGGAGGCGCTGACGCCGTGAGTGACTCGACGGGGCGCTCCGCGCCGTTCTTTGGCCCCGCTGGCGGGCGGGCCCCACCCGCTTCGCCCGGCAACGTTCCGGCCTCCATCCTGGCGCGCCTGCTGGCGCTCGCCAAGCAGCGGGGCGACGACTAGATCTGAATGACGGCATCGTGTTCGACACGGCATCCCTGAAAACGCAAGCCATTCGCGAAGACAACAGCTACGGCGGCACTCGAATTTCGCTGACGGCACGCATCGCTTCGGCGCGGTGCTTCGTGCAGATCGACGTGGGCTTTGGAGATGCCGTGACGCCTGGTCCGCAGACGCTGACGTATCCAGCCTTGTTGGATGGCTTTGGGGCATCGACGCTGAGGGCCTACCCGGTCTATACGGTGATCGCCGAGAAGTACCAGGCCATGGTGATGCTGGGACAGGCCAACAGTCGCATGAAAGACTTCTTCGACCTCGCGACGATCGCGCGGCGTACGCAGTTGGACGGCGCCACGCTGGCCCTGGCGATTGCTGCCACCTTTGAGCGGCGCGGAACCGCATTGCCTTCGGACCGCCCCTTGGCGCTGACGGATTCATTCGGCGCAGACGCCGCCAAGCAACGTCAGTGGCAGGCCTTTCTGAGCAAGAACCGCATCGAAGCCGCTGCGTTGATCGACACGGTCGCGTTGCTCGACAGGCTTCTGTGGCCGCCGACTCAGGTTGCAGCAGCTTCCAGCCATGCCACTGCCACCTGGCAGCCCAACGAACTGCGCTGGACCTGATCGGTGCCACCTGACGCTTGCCGCAGTTCCACGACGCGTTCCGTTCCATCCCGCAACACATTTCAAGGCTTGTCACCACTGTTTGCAGTGTGTGATGGCAGACAGACACATGGCGGTCCCACGATCAAGCTGTGGAGCATTCACTCCATCACAGAAAGAAAGGACCGTCCCATGACATTCCGAAAGCTTCTTCACGGCGCGTTGTTCGGCCTGCTGGCCGTCTGCCAGCTCGCCTTCGTTCCCGCGTCGGCCCAGACGCCGCCGGCCACGCCGGTCTATGCGGCGCCGCAGATCACCGGTTTTGACGTGCAGCAGGTCCGCCGGATCACACCGGGTGCCGAGCTGGTGTTCACGATGTACGGCACGCCGGGCGCCGACGCGCGCATCAGCATTGCCGGTGTTCCCAATCAGTACATGCTGCCCGAGGTGGAGCCTGGCGTGTACGTGGGCTCCTACACGGTGCGCACGGTGGACCGCCTGTCGGCTGCCACCGACGTGACGGCCAATCTGCGGCTGGGCAACCAGGTGGCGTCGGCCGTGCTCGACGAGTCGCTCGTGGCAGGCGCGCCGTGGCGCACCCGTCCGGGCAGCGTGCCAACCGGCCTGGCCCCGCGCATTCAGACCTTTGCCGTGGCGCCGGCTCCGCGCATCGAGCCGGGTGCCGAGCTGTACTTCACGCTCGACGGGACGCCGGGCGGTGACGCCAGCGTGCGCATGCGCGGCGTGCAGGGCAAGATCTTCCTGAACGAGACGACGCCGGGCCGCTACCAGGGCAGCTACACCATCCGCAACCGCGACCGCATCAACGCGCAGTCCGACGTGACGGCCGAGCTGCGCGTGGGCGCACGCAATGCCATGGCCAAGCTGCGCGATCCGCTCGTGGCGGCCAATGCGGCGCCGCGTCCGGTGGGCGTGCAGCAGCCGGCACGCATCTGCGCCAACTGCGGCGTGATCGAGGCGATCAACGCTGTTGAGGTCAAGGGTGACGGCAGCTTCGTCGGCCTGCTCGGCGGCGGCGTGGCCGGCGCGGTGCTGGGCAGCCAGATCGGCAAGGGCTCGGGCCGCACGGCCGCGCAGATCCTGGGTGCCGCAGGCGGCGCCTACGCCGGCAACCAGATCGAGAAGAACATGAAGAAGACGACGCACTACGAGGTGGTGACGCGCCTTGAAGGCGGCGGCACGCAGACCATCACCTTCGCGACCGCGCCTTCGCTGCGCGTGGGCGACCGGGTGCGGGTCGAGGGCAACACGCTGGTGCCCAATCCGTAAGCGGCTTTGCTCATGAACAAAGCCCCCGGGCCGCAAGGTCCGGGGGCTTTTGTTCTGGAGGTGCCGAGAAAGACTCAGCGCCGCTTCCTGGCCGGCGAGCCGCCGCGCTTGACGGGCCGCGAGGAGCCGGCCTTCTTGCTGGCGCCGGAGGAGCGCGAGGTGGAGGCGCGGGGCCCGGACGCCTTGACAGGCAGGAACAGCACGACCTGTTCGCCGAGCTTGAAGGCCGAGGACGCGCTGACCTTGTTCCATTCGGCCACCTGGCCGGCGCTGAGCCGGTAGCGGCGCGCGATGCTGGCGACGGTTTCGCCCTTGCGCGCCTTGACGGTGGTGCGGCGCGTGACGATCTCGGGCGTGAGCGAGACCTGGCCGTTGTCGGCGATCTGCGGGGCGACGTCTTCCGCCACCTTGGCGCTGCGCGGCGCGAGCAGGGCCGAGCCGGTCTTGATGAGCATGCGCGGCGGGATGCTGTTGACGGCGCGGAAGTCGGCCTCGTTCATGCCGACGCGGCGCGCGGCCTCGGCCACGTTCATGGTGGACGGCGCCGTCCAGACCGTCCAGCTCGCGTACTGGCCTTCGTTGTAGGCCTCGAAGTTGCGCTTGAAGACGGTGGCGTTGTCCCAGGGCAGCAGGATCTGCGGCATGCCGGCGGCCAGGATGACCGGGCGGTGCGCCGACGGATTGAGCGCCTTGAAGTCTTCCAGCGAGACGTCGGCCAGCCGCGCCGCCAGATGCACGTCGATGTCACGCGTGATGGTGACGGTCTGGAAGTAGGGGTGGTTCTCGATCAGCGGCAGCTCGGTGCGGAAGGCCTGCGGGTTGGCAACGATGTTCTTGACCGCCTGCAGCTTGGGCACGTAGTTGCGCGTCTCGTTGGGCATGTTGAGGTCGGTGTAGCCGGCCGGCTGCCCCATGCGCTGGTTGCGCGCGATCGCGCGGCCCACGCTGCCTTCGCCCCAGTTGTAAGCGGCGAGGGCCAGGTGCCAGTCGCCGAACATGCCGTAGAGCTTCTGCAGGTAGTCGAGCGCCGCGCGGGTCGATGCGAGCACGTCGCGTCGGTCGTCGCGGAAGGCGTTCTGCTTGAGCTCGAAGTACTTGCCGGTGGCGGGCATGAACTGCCACATGCCGGCGGCCTTGGCGCTGGAGACGGCCTGCGGGTTGAAGGCCGACTCGATGAAGGGCAGCAGCGCCAGCTCGGTGGGCATGTTGCGGCGCTCGAGTTCCTCGACGATGTGAAAGAGGTACTTGCGCGAGCGGTCCGTCATGCGGGCGATGTAGTCGGGCCGCGAGGCGTACCACTGCTCCTGCGTGCGCACGAGGTCGTTGTCGAGGTCGGGCATCGCAAAGCCCTTGCGGATGCGGTCCCACAGCTCGGCCGGCGGCGCGGTGGCGGCAACGCCCGTGCTGCTGGCCTGGGCAGGCGTGATGGGACGCAGCGGGCCGTCGGGGATGATGGCCACGTGGGGCGCTGCCTTGGTTGCGGCACCTGCGGCGCTGGCGGTTGACGCAGTGGAGGGCGAGGAGGAGGAAGAAGAGCTGGCGCCGGGCGCGCCGGGGTTGCTTGCGCAGCCCGCCAGAACGAGCAGGGCGGCTGCACAGGCGATCAGGTGAAGTTTCATCGTGGTTTCTTCCAGGTGCGGCAGGATGCGCCAGGCTGTGAGCTGCCGGGCGTGCCATGCAGGTGGATTGGAAATTTGCCTCCCGCGTCACGGACCTGCGCGGCTTGCACGGGCGTGACTAGAATCGCTGGCAGCAACACGCAGTTGCCGTGGCCGGAGCCGGAGCGGGTGGGCAGCGGTGGGAACTTCATGAGCGTCGAAATTATAGGTTTGCACGAATGGTTCGAAACACCGCCCGGCCGCTATTTGCTGGACTGGGAACGTGCGCGCTTCGACGAAGCGGTGGCCGACGTGTTCGGCTACCACGCCCTGCAGCTCGGGCTGCCCGGCCTCGACGCACTGCAGGCCAACCGCATGCCGCACCGCTGGCTCGCCTGCGAGCGTGAAGGCCAGGCGCAGCCGGTTGCTGCGGGTGATGCAGCCGAAGCGGCCGGCGAGCCGGTCGGCGCCAGCCCTGCGGGCCGTGCGGCCCTGATCACCGACTTCTGCGCACTGCCCTTTCCCGAGGCGAGCCTGGACCTGGTGGTGCTGCCGCACACGCTCGAACTCAACACCGAGCCGCATGCCACGCTGCGCGAGGTCGAACGCGTGCTGGTGCCCGAAGGCCGCGTGGTGATCTGCGGTCTCAACCCGGCCAGCCTCTGGGGCCTGCGTCAGCGGCGCGCGCATCTGTACCGCCGCATGGGCTTCGGTTCGCTGTTTCTGCCGGCCGAGGGCGAGTTCATCAATTACTGGCGCATGCGCGACTGGCTGCGGCTGCTTGGCTTCGAGGTGGAGTCGGGCCGCTTCGGCTGCTGGCGGCCTTCGGTGGCCACCGACAAGTGGCTCGACCGCTTCGAATGGATGGACCGCGCCGGCCAGCGCTGGTGGCCGATCTTCGGGGCGGTGTATTTCATCGTGGCCGTCAAGCGGGTGAGGGGCATGAAGCTGCTCGGCCCTGCCTGGAAGGCCCAACCCCAGCGGGCTGCGGCGCCCGTGCCCATGACCAACAAGGCGCACCGCATCGGTGCCCGCAACGGAAAGCGACATTGAACACCATTGACATCTATACCGACGGCGCCTGCAAGGGCAATCCCGGCCCCGGAGGCTGGGGCGTGCTGCTCAAGTCCGGCACGACCGAGAAGGAGCTTTTCGGCGGCGAACTGGGCACCACCAACAACCGGATGGAACTGCTGGCCGTGATCGAGGCTCTCACTGCGCTGAAGCGGCCCTGCGCGGTGCGCCTGCATGTGGACAGCCAGTACGTGCTCAAGGGCATCACCGAGTGGATCGCGGGCTGGAAGGCCAAGGGCTGGCGCACGTCGACCAAGCAGCCGGTGAAGAACGTGGATCTGTGGCAGCGGCTCGATGCCCTGGTGGCCGGCAGCGGCCATCAGATCGAGTGGCGCTGGGTGAGGGGGCATGACGGTGACCCCGGCAATGAACGGGCGGACGCGCTGGCGAACATGGGCGTGGAAAAGGCACTCGGCCGGCGTTGAGCCGGCAGCAGCGCAAGCAGGCAGCACCGGCCGGAAAGACGCGCTGCACAAGGATTGCTTATTTCTACTCACAGGGACGATGCGCATGCGTAAATAGTGCCAGCCTGCTACATTGGCCGGTTGGTTTCAGGTAGTTACACGAATCCTTTTCGAGTCCTTTTTCGCAATGGCAATGAAAGCAATTCATACCGTGGTGGCCGTCGTTGGCATCGCCGTGCTGTCGGGTGGCGCCTGGTGGTACCAGAACAAATCCGGCAAGCCGGCAGGCAGCGAGGTGGCGGGTTCTGCCGCATCGCCGGCGGCGCCAGGCGCGAGCGGAGCCACCGCCGGTGGGGGCGGCAAGCCTGCCGTCGAGGCCGGGCAGGTCCAGGTGATGCGGCTCGTGGACGATACGCAGGCGGTGGGCAGCCTGCGCTCGCGCCAGAGCGTGGTGCTGCGGCCCGAGGTCAGCGGGCGCATCACGCAGCTCAACTTCCGCGACGGCGACCGGGTGCGCAAGGGCCAGTTGCTGGTGCAGTTTGACGACCAGCTGCCGCTGGCCCAGGTGCAGCAGAGCATGGCCGAGCTGTCGATCGCGCAGGCCAACCACAAGCGCAACCAGGAACTGGTGGGCCAGGGCTTCATCAGCCAGCGTTCGGTGGACGAAAGCTCGGCCAACCTCGAAGTCGCACAGGCCAAGCTCGCGCTGGCGCGCGCCACGGCGCAGCGCCTGAAGCTGGTGGCACCGTTCGACGGCATCGCGGGCATCCGCACGGTGAACATCGGCGACTACCTCAAGGACGGTGCCGACGTGGTGAACATCGAGGACATCGACGCGGTGTACGTGGACTTCCGCCTGCCCGAGCGCTTCCAGACCAAGGTGCGCCGCGGCCAGCAGGCCTCGGTGGAACTCGACGCGCTGCCGGGCCGCAAGTTCGTGGCCTACATTCAGGCGGTCGACCCGTTGATCGACGCCAACGGCCGCTCGGTCGGCGTGCGCGGCTGCATCGACAACCGCCAGATGCAACTGCGCCCGGGCATGTTCGCGCGCGTCAACGCGGTGTTCGGCGAGCGCGAGAACGCGCTCGTGATCCCCGAAGAGGCGATCGTGCCGCAGGGCAATCGCCAGTTCGTGATCAAGCTCGTGGAAGGCGCCGACGGCGTGACCACGCAGCGCGTGGAGGTGAAGGTCGGCATCCGCCGTCCGGGCCGCGTCGAGGTGCTCGAAGGCCTGCAGGCCGGCGACCGCGTGGTGACGGCGGGCCAGCAGCGCGTGCAGCGCGACGGCACGGCCGTGCGTGTGATGGACGTGGCAGCGGCCGGCGGCCAGCGCGCAGGGGCTGGCGCGGCAGGCGGTGGCGGTGCCGCTGGCGGTGCGGCGACTACCGGCGCTGCACCGGCCGTGTCGGCGGCGACCGCAGCGCAGGCAGGTGCAGGACAGCCTGGGGCGCAGCCCGCTGCGGGCGGCAAGCCCGATGCGGCGGCGATCTCGGCCCGTGCCAGGCCGCAGACCGGCGGCCCGAATCCGTGCCTCGTGGGCATGGCCGACGTTGCCCGGCCGGCCGGGCCGGCGGCGGCGCCGCAGCGCGGCAAGTCGCCCACGCCGGCGACTGACAATGGCACGCGCCAGGGCGTGCCCACCCGCAACCCGGCCTGAGCGGCCGCGTCACAGCGTCCGAGTCACATCCCCCGCATGACGGCCCGAACGGCCCAACCCGCATGACGAATCTCCGGAGCGACCTCCATGCAACTCGCTGAAGTTTCGATTCGCCGGCCCGTGTTCGCCACGGTGCTCTCGTTGCTCATCGTGCTGATCGGCGCGGTGAGCTTCCAGCGTCTCGCGGTGCGCGAGTACCCCAAGATCGACGAGCCGGTGGTCACGGTCAGCGTGCGCTGGCCCGGCGCGTCGGCCGAGGTGATGGAGTCGCAGGTCACCAAGCCGCTCGAAGATTCGATCGCCGGCATCGACGCGGTGGACGTGCTGACCTCGATCAGCCGAGCCGACCAGACGCAGATCTCGGTGCGCTTCCGGCTCGAGAAGGACGCCGACGCGGCGGCCGCCGAGGTGCGCGACCGCACCTCGCGCGTGCGCAACCGCCTGCCGCAGGCCATCGAGGAGCCGGTGATCGCCAAGGTGGAGGCCGACGCCTTCCCGGTGATCTGGCTGGCCTTCACCAGCGACACGCTGTCGCCGCTGCAGATCAACGACCTGGTCAACCGCATCGTCAAGCCGCGCCTGCAGACGGTGACGGGCGTGGCCGACGTGCGCATCTACGGCGAGCGCAAGTACGCGATGCGCGTCTGGCTCGACCCCGACAAGCTCGCCGGCTACCGCCTGACCACGCAGGACGTGGAGGAGGCGATCACCCGCAGCAACCTTGAAGTGCCGGCCGGGCGCATCGAGTCGCAGCAGCGCGAGTTCAGCGTGACCTCGCAGACCGACCTGGTGCGGCCGAGCCAGTTTGCCGACATCGTGGTCAAGAACGTCAACGGCTTCCCGGTGAAGATCCGTGACGTGGCCCGGGTGCAGGAAGGCGCGGCCGACGAGCGCAGCGCGGCCCGGCTCAACGGGCGGGCCGCGATCTCGGCCGGCGTGATCCGCCAGGCCACGGCCAACCCGCTCACGCTGGCCCAGGGCGTGCGCGACATGATCCCCAAGCTCAAGGCCGACCTGCCGGCCGACGTGGCCATCGAGATCGCGAACGACAACTCGCTGTTCATCGACCGCTCCATCAAGAACGTGTACCGCACCATCATCGAGGCGGTGGTGCTGGTGGCGCTGGTGATCTTCGTCTTCCTGCGCACGCTGCGGGCGTCGCTGATTCCCATCGTCACCATTCCGGTGAGCCTGGTCGGCACCTTTGCGCTGATGGCCATGGCGGGTTTCACCATCAACACGCTCACGCTGCTGGCGCTGGTGCTGGCCATCGGCCTGGTGGTGGACGACGCGATCGTGATGCTGGAGAACATCTTCCGGCACATCGAGGAGGGGCTCGACCCGTTCTCGGCGGCGATCAAGGGCGCCCGCGAGATCGGCTTTGCGGTGATCACCATGACGCTCACGCTGGTGGCGGTGTATGCGCCGCTGGCCTTCACGCCGGGGCGCACCGGGCGTCTGTTCGTGGAATTCGCGCTGGCGCTGGCCGGCGCGGTGGTGGTGTCGGGCTTCGTGGCGCTGACGCTCACGCCGATGCTGTGCTCCAAGCTGCTGCGGCACAACCCCAAGCCGAACTGGTTCGACCGGAGCATGGAAAAGGGCCTGACCTGGCTGTCGGACCGCTACGCAATCGTGCTGCGCTGGGTCGTGACCACGCGCTGGCAGCCGCGCAACCCGGACGGACTGGGCGGCAGGGTGATGAGCTTCTTCCTGCAGGCGCGCTGGATCGTGATCGGCGTGATGCTGCTGTCGGCGGCAGCGATTGCGGTGGTGTTCCCGTCGATGAAGTCCGAGCTGTCGCCGCTGGAGGACCGCGGCACCATTCTGGCCAACATCGAGGCGCCTGACGGCGCCACGCTCGACTACACCAACCGGTATGCACGCGCCATCGAGCGCATGGGCGAGCCGTACAAGGAGTTCGACCGCATCTTCGCCAACGTCGGCAACCCGACGGTGTCGCAGGCCAGCGTGGTGTTCCGCACCGTGGACTGGGAGGACCGCAAGCGCACGACGCTGGAGCTGGCGCGCGAGATGCAGCCGCGCTTCAACAGCCTGCCGGGCGTCAACGCCTTTCCGATCACGCCGCCGTCGCTGGGTCAGGGCTTTCGCGAGCGGCCGCTGAACTTCGTGATCCAGACGTCCGACAGCTACCAGAACCTCAACGCCGTGGTGCGGCAGATGCTCGACGAGATCGCCAAGAACCCCGGCATCCAGTCGCCCAACGTGGACCTGCGGCTGAACAAGCCCGAGCTGCGCATCGAGGTCGACCGCGAGAAGGCGGCCGACCTGGGCGTGAGCGTGCAGGTCGTGGCCAAGGCGATGGAGACCATGCTGGGCGGCCGCAACGTGACGCGCTACAAGCGCGACGCCGAGCAGTACGACGTGATCGTGCAGACGCAGGCCAGCGGCCGCACGACGCCCGAGGACATCGACAACATCTACGTGCGCGGCCGCAACGACACGATGATCCCGCTGTCGGCGCTGGTGAAGGTGCGCGAGAGCGTGTCACCGCGCGAGCTGAACCACTTCGGCCAGCGCCGCTCGGTGTCGATCACCGCGAGCCTCGCGCCCGACTACTCGCTGGGCCAGGCGCTGGTGTTCATGAACGAGACGGCGGCCAAGGTGCTCAAGCCCGGCTACAGCACCGACCTGAACGGCACCTCGCGCGAGTTCCGCAATTCGCAGGGCGCGCTGGCCATCGTGTTCGTGCTGGCGCTGGTGTTCATTTTCCTGGTGCTGGCGGCACAGTTCGAAAGCTTCGTGGACCCGCTGGTGATCATGGTGTCGGTGCCGCTATCGATGATCGGCGCGCTGCTCGCGCTCAAGTGGTCGGGCGGCTCGCTCAACGTGTATTCGCAGATCGGGCTGATCACGCTGGTGGGGCTGATCACCAAGCACGGCATCCTGATCGTGGAGTTCGCCAACCAGCTGCGCGGGCAGGGGATGGAGATCACCGACGCGCTGGTCAAGGCCGCGTCGCAGCGGCTGCGACCGATCCTGATGACCACCGGCGCGATGGTGCTGGGCGCGGTGCCGCTCGCGCTGGCCCATGGCGCGGGTGCCGAAAGCCGCGTGCAGATCGGCTGGGTGATCGTGGGCGGCATGTCGCTGGGCACGCTGCTCACGGTGTTCGTGGTGCCGACGATGTACATGCTGATGGCCCGCAAGAAGGTGCCGGGCGCCAACCGGGCGGAGGCGCGCGAGCAGCCCGACGCGGCGCATCACCATGGCGATCTGATCGCCAAGTAGGCGGCGGGGGCGTCGGGCTCCGGCCCGGCTCAGGCGCCGGTTCCGCTCCGCCCGCGAGCCGCCCTCAGATCACGCCGTCGAACATCATCACATCCACCAGCTCGCCGGGCGCGACGTTGCCCTGGCCGTGGTGCAGCACGATCAGGCCGTTGCCCTGGACCATGGAGCTGAGCACGCCCGAGCCCTGGTTGCCGGTGATGCGCACTTCCAGCGCGCCGTCGGCGGCGGTGCTGACGGTGCCGCGCTGGTACTCGGTGCGGCCGGGCTTCTTGCGGATGGCGTCGGTGCTGCGGGCCTTCAGCAGCGGCGGCGGCGCGGCGTCGGCGCCCATGAGGCGCAGCAGCGCCGGCCGCACGAAGGCCAGAAAGGTCACCATCACGGCGACCGGGTTGCCCGGCAGGCCGAACAGCGCCGCCTGCCCGATGCGGCCCACGGCCATGGGGCGGCCAGGGCGCATGGCGATCTTCCAGAACGCGACGTCGCCGAGCTTGCGCATCATGGCCTTGGTGTAGTCGGCCTCGCCGACGCTCACGCCGCCACTGGTGATGATGGCGTCGGCCCGCGCGGCCGCATCGGTGAAGGCGGCTTCGAGCCGCGCCGGGTCGTCGGGCACGACACCCAGGTCGATGATCTCGCAGCCCAGCCGCGTGAGCAGGCCGAACAGGGTGTAGCGGTTGCTGTCGTAGACGGCGCCTTCGCGCGGCGGCTCGCCCAGGCTGAGGATCTCGTCGCCGGTGGAAAAGCACGCCACCCGCACGCGCCGCACGACGGGCACCGAGGCAATGCCCAGGCTCGCCGCCAGGCCGAGGGCCGCCGGCCCGAGGCGCTGGCCCTGGCGCAGCGCGGGCTGGCCCTGCATGACGTCTTCACCCGCGAGCCTGCGGTTGTCGCCGCGCCGCAGCACGTCGGCCGGGATGCGGATGCGGCCGACGCTTGCCGCGGCGTCGCCGGGCTCGGGCTGGGTGAACTCCTGCGGCACCACGGTGTCCAGGCCCGCCGGCATGATGGCGCCCGTCATGATCTTGACGCATTCGCCCGGCCCCACGCCGCCTTGCCAGGCCTTGCCCGCCAGGGCCGTGCCCACGGGCGTGAGCACGAGTGCAGCGCCGCTGGCGAGCTGCGATCCGTCGAACGCATAGCCGTCCATGGCCGAGTTGTCGTGCGGCGGCACGCTCACCGGCGAGACGACGTCGCGGGCCAGCACGCGGCCGAGCGCCTCGAAGATGCCGACGTCCTCGGCCTCGCGCAGCGGCGTGACGAGCCGGGCCAGGAACTCGCCGACCTGCGTGGCGCTCAGCGCCTGCGGGTCATAGCCCTGCAGCTCGGCCGCGATCTGCGACAGCGGCTTCATGAGCGCTCCAGCGCGTGCAGCTCCGCCAGGGTGTTGGCGTTGAAGAAGGCGCGCGGCTCGGTGGCCGGCGGCTCGAAGGGCACGAGCACGGTCTTGTGGCGGCCCGTCCAGGCGTCGATCTTGCGGCCGCCTTCGTGGGTGAAGCGCACCAGGCTTTCGAGCAGCTCGACGCGCAGCAGGCAGAACACCGGCTGGGCGCGCAGCTGGCCGTCTTCTTCCGGCGCGCTGGCCATGGCGATGTCGGCATGCTCGCGCACGAGGGCGCGCCCGAGCCGCTTCACCAGGTCCGTGGGAAACAGCGGCGTGTCGCAGGGCACGGTGACGAGAAAGGGCGTCTCGCAGCGCTCCAGGCCCGTGAGGAAGCCCGCAAGTGGGCCCGCGTAGTCGGCCAGGCTGTCGGGCCAGACCGGCACGCCGAACGACTCGTAGGCCGCAAGGTTGCGGTTGGCGTTGATCATGACCTCGCCGACCTGCAGCTGAAGGCGCATGAGCGTGTGCAGTGCCAGGGGCAGGCCGTTGAAGTTCTGCAGGCCCTTGTCGGCGCCGCCCATGCGGGCGCCGCGCCCGCCGGCCAGCACGATGCCGGTGATGTCCTGCGGGTCGATGCCCGGCTCGTCGTGATGCACGCTGTCAGCCTCCGATGTAACTCATTTCGACGCGCCGCGCGCCGCCGCCGGTGTCGGCCGCAAGGCTGCCGCGCAGCTCCGAATAACGGTCGTCGCGGCGGTGCCAGATGTGGCCGATGGCCGAGGCGATGTCGGCGTCGCTCGCGCCGCCGCGCAGCAGCGCGCGCAGGTCATGGCCCTGCGAGGCGAACAGGCACAGGTACAGCCGCCCCTCGGTGGACAGACGCGCGCGGCTGCAGTCGCCGCAGAAGGCCTGGGTCACGCTGCTGATGACGCCGATCTCGCCGCCGCCGTCGGCATAGGCCCAGCGCTCGGCCGTCTCGCCGGGCGCCGAGGGCTCGAGCGCGACCAGCGGCATCTCGGCCGAAATGCGGCGCACCACCTCGGCCGAAGGCAGGACTTCGTCCATGCGCCAGCCGTTGGTGGCGCCGACGTCCATGTATTCGATGAAGCGCAGCACGTGGCCCGTGCCGCGGAAGTGGCGGGCCATGGGCAGGATCTCGTGCTCGTTGGTGCCGCGCTTGACGACCATGTTCACCTTGATCGGCCCGAGGCCCGCCGCGCGCGCGGCGTCGATGCCCGCGAGCACCTGCGCGACCGGAAAGTCGACGTCGTTCATGCGGCGGAAGACGGTGTCGTCCAGCCCGTCGAGGCTCACGGTGACGCGGCGCAGGCCGGCGGCCTTGAGCGCGGCGGCCTTGCGCTGCAGCAGCGAGCCATTGGTGGTGAGCGTGAGGTCCAGCGGTGCGCCGTCGGGCGTGCGCAGCGCGGCGAGCTGCTCGATGAGCACCTCCAGGTTCTTGCGCAGCAGCGGCTCGCCGCCGGTCAGGCGGATCTTGCGCACGCCATGCGCGACGAACTGCCGCGCCAGCCGGGTGATCTCTTCGAAGCTCAGCAGCGCCGAATGGGGCAGGTAGGGGTAGTCCTTGTCGAAGACTTCCTTGGGCATGCAGTAGCTGCAGCGGAAGTTGCAGCGGTCGGTCACGCTGATGCGCAGGTCGTGCAGCGGCCGGCCAAGCGCGTCGGCCAGCAGGCCGGTGGCCGCCACCGGCGTGTTCGGCACTGCGGCCGCGAGGGCGGCCAGGCGCTGGTCGACGAGAGGGATGACGCGTTCTGCCATGGCGCTATTGTGCGGTGTGCGAGGGCGGGCAGGCAGTCCGGCCGGGGGCTTGACCCTGCGGGCGGTGTTGCCGCCGCAGTCCCGCTCAGCCTGCCGCGTGCGTCCCGCGGCACCGCTCAGCCGTGCCGGATCGCCACCGTCTTGAGCGTGCTGAAGCCGTACAGCGCCTCGAAGCCTTTTTCGCGGCCGTAGCCCGAGGACTTCACGCCGCCGAAGGGCAGTTCGACACCGCCGGCCGCGCCGTAGTTGTTGATGAAGACCTGGCCGCTCTTCACGCGCCTGGCCATGCGGAACTGGCGGGCGCCGTCGCGCGTCCACACGCCGGCCACGAGGCCGAACTGCGTGGCGTTGGCCAGATGCACGGCTTCGTCTTCCCCTGTGAAGCTCATGGCCGAGAGCACGGGGCCGAAGACTTCTTCCTGCGCGAGGCGGTGGTTCACCGGCACGTCGCGCAGCAGCGTGGGGGCCTGGTAGAAGCCGGTGTCGGGCGCTTCGTCGACGACGCGGCCCTGCGCGACCATGGGGATGCCCGCGACCTGCGCGTCCGAGAGAAAGTCCCACACGCGCTGCTGCTGGCTGGCGCGGATCAGCGGGCCGACGTCCAAGTCCATCGCGGCGGGGCCGACGCGCAGGTTCTCGAAGGCCTGGCCCAGGCGTTCGAGCAGCGGCTCGTAGATGGCGCGCTCGACCAGCAGGCGCGAGCCCGCTGAGCAGGTCTGGCCGGCGTTCTGCACGATGGCGTTGATGACCACGGGAATGACGGCGTCGAGGTCGGCATCGGCGAACACGATCTGCGGGCTCTTGCCGCCCAGCTCCAGCGTGACGGGGCAGTGCCGCTCGGCCGCGACCTGCTGGATCAGCGTGCCGACCTTGGGGCTGCCGGTGAAGCTGATGTGGTCGATGCCCTCATGCCGGACCAGCGCGTCGCCGACCTCGTGGCCGTAGCCGGTCACGATGTTGATCGCGCCTGCGGGAAAGCCGGCTTCGGCCGCGAGCTGCGCCACGCGGATGAGCGAGAGGCAGGCGTCTTCGGCCGGCTTGACGACGCAGACGTTGCCGGCGGCCAGCGCGCCCGCGACGCTGCGGCCGAAGATCTGCATCGGGTAGTTCCACGGAATAATGTGGCCGGTCACGCCATGGGGCTCGCGCCAGGTGAGGACGCTGTAGCCGTCGAGGTAGGGGATGGTCTCGCCGTGGAACTTGTCGCAGGCACCGGCGTAGTATTCGAAGTAGCGCGCCAGCGCCAGCGCGTCGGCGCGGGCCTGCTTGGTGGGCTTTCCGCAGTCGCGCTGCTCGATGGCGGTGAGTTCGTCGGCGTGCTCGGTCACCTTGGCCGACAGGCGCATCATCAGGCGCCCGCGCTCCACGCCGCTCAGCTTGCTCCACACGGCGTCGTAGCACTGGCGGGCTGCACGCACGGCGGTGTCGATGTCCTGCGCATTGCTGCGCTGCAGCTCGTCGAAGGTCTGGCCGTCGGACGGGTCGATCACGGGGATGGTGCGGCCGGAGGCGGACGGCACCGAGGCGTTGGCGATGTAGTTCAGTTGCATGCGGAGATTCTCCGCGAAATGCGGCCCGTGCGCCGCTGCCGAAGCCGGGCAGAGGCAGCGCGCGAGAGTACTTTAGTGCGCTGCAGCGTCGTGCAGGCGACATGCCCCTGTGGACATCCGGGCGGCGAAGGCGGCATCATTCCGGCAGCGCCCGGCACGGCTCGGGCCGACCCCGAAGGAGACACGCATGAAGACCCTGATCGACCAGCTCGCGCAGTACGGCGCCTACCACCGCGACCCGCGCAACATCACGACGCACTTCATCGGCGTGCCCATGATCACGCTGGCGGTGGTGATGCTGCTGTCGCGCCCGTCGGTGATGGCCGGCGCGATGCCGGTGACGCCGGCCCTGCTGGCGGCGGTGGCGACCTGCATCTTCTACTTCCGGCTTGACACGCGCTACGGCGTGGCCATGGCAGTCGAGCTGGCCGCGTTCCTGGCCATAGGCCAGTGGGTCGCAGGCATGGCCACCGCAGTGTGGCTCGGCGCAGGCGTGGGCCTGTTCGTGGTCGGCTGGATCATCCAGTTCATCGGCCACTACTACGAAGGCAGGAAGCCCGCGTTCGTCGACGATCTGGTCGGCCTGCTGATCGGGCCGCTGTTCGTGATGGCCGAAGCGGGTTTTGCCTTCGGCCTGCGGCGCGAGGTGCAGGCCGCGATCGAGGCGCGTGTCGGCCCGGTGCGGCTGCGCGAGACGCTGGCGTCCTGAGGCCCCGAGGGCTTGGCTCCCTTCAGCCCATCAGGCGGCCGCGCCGACCGGAACGTACTGGCTGGTGTTCTCGGCGAGCCAGCGGCGTGACAGCTCGCTGTCCTGCTGGATGGGGTGGAAGTCGCGGCGGAAGTACTCGCGCCATGCTGCGCGCGTTTCGGTGACGAGGCCGCGCGGGCCGAACAGGTAGCTGGCGGCGCTCTTCCAGGTGCTCCACTTCCACAGCGTGCCGTCGTGATGAAGGTTGCTGATCGTCTGACGCGTGGCATCGAACAGGAAGAAGAAGGTCACGCGGCGGAACCAGCGGATGCGCCATTCATGGCTGCCGCCAAGGGCCTGGTACAGGTCGAAGGCGGTGGACTTGTGCTCGGACTCTTCGGCGCTGTGCCACAGCCACAGGGTCTTCAGGCGCGGCTCGCTCGTGCCCATGAGGTCGTGGTTGCGCAGCAGCCAGTCGGCCAGGATGGCGGTGAAGTGCTCGTTGGCGGCGGTGATGCCCAGCGGGTGTCGGGGGTCGAGGCCTTCCAGGCGCTTCATGCGCTTGAGCACACGCGGCGCCCAGCCGTTGACCAGGCCCTGGCGTTCCAGATGGCCGTTGAAGAGGGCGTGGATGCGGCGGTGGGTTGCCTCCTGGCCGATGAAGCCCTGGACCTCGTCCTTCAGCGCCTCCTGCGCCTCCGGCGGCAGCGTCTTGAAGCCGTTGCGCACCGAGTCGATGAAGAACTGCTCACCCACCGGAAAGCTCATCGACAGGGCGTTGAACAGCGCGGTGCGGAAGGCGTCGCCGCCACACCAGTGGCGGTCGAACGAGGCTTCGAGGTCGATCAGCAGGCGACGCACGACGAGATCGGTCATGGCAAACTCCGGGAGTTGGTACGAATGTGTACCAGGGTTTCGAACTATGCGGGCATCATCTGGTACTGTCAAGTACCAGATACGGGTCAAGGACATTCCCCGCAAGGCAGGGACAATCGCCACCATGATCACCGAGGCCGTCGAAGTCAGCGAACACCGCCACCGTCTGCTGGAGGGCATGTCGCACGCCGTGGCTGCCAAAGGCTACGCCGACACCACCATCGCCGACATCGTGCGCGAGGCGGCGGTGTCGCGCCGCACTTTCTACGAACACTTCCAGACCAAGGCCGACTGCCTGATCGCCCTGTATGAAGCGGCCAGCCACAACGCGCTGCAGGTGCTGCGCGAGGCGATCGATCCAGACCGCGAGTGGCAGGCGCAGGTCGAGCAGGCGATGACGGCGTACCTCGGCTGCCTGGCGCAGAACCCGGTGCTGCTGCGCACGCTGTTCATGGAGATCCTGGCCCTGGGCGAGCCCGGGCTCGCGGCCCGGCGCCGTGCGAATCAGGAGATCGCAGACTTCATGCGCGGCGTGATCAATGCGGGGCGCTCATCTGGCGGGCTGTCGCAGGACATGGCCACGGCTATCGTCGGCGGCATCAACGAGCTGGTGCTGCAGGCGATCGAGCAGGGGCAGGGCGGTCAGCTGCAAGCGCTGGTCGGCCCGTCCAGCCTGCTGGTCCGCGCCGTGGCCGAGATGCCCGGCGCGGCGCCGTCCGGCAGGTCGGCACGCCGCTGAGCGGGCCCGCAAGCAAGACGGACCCGCAATGGAAAAGGCCTGCCGCGAGGCAGGCCTTCGTATCACAGGCCTGCCGCAATGACAGACCCTGGCACCGCGAACAGCCGGCGTCTTGAAGACGCGCGGCGGCACGGCGCAAGCTTACTTCTTGGCGTCCGATCCCGCAGGAGCGGGCATGGCGGCAGCGGGGGCCGCAGCCGGAGCGGGGGCAGGTGCAGGCATTGCCGCAGGCGCCGGCATCGCAGCCGGCGCCGACATGGCGGCCGGTGCGGCCACCGGCATGGCGGGTTTGTCCCCTGCGTGGACCTTCATCACCAGCGGCACGATCAGCAGGGCCACGATGTTGATGATCTTGATCAGCGGGTTGACGGCCGGGCCGGCGGTGTCCTTGTAGGGGTCGCCCACCGTGTCGCCGGTGACGGCGGCCTTGTGGGCTTCGGAGCCCTTGCCGCCGTGGTTGCCGTCCTCGATGTACTTCTTGGCGTTGTCCCAGGCGCCGCCGCCGGTGCACATGGAGATGGCGACGAACAGGCCGGTGACGATGGTGCCCATCAGCAGACCGCCCAGCGCCTTGGGGCCGAGGACGAGGCCGACGAGGATCGGCACGACCACCGGCAGCAGCGACGGGATCATCATTTCCTTGATGGCGGCCGTGGTGAGCATGTCGACGGCGGTGTCGTACTCGGGCTTGCCGGTGCCGTCCATAATGCCCTTGATGGTGCTGAACTGGCGACGCACTTCCACCACCACGCTGCCGGCGGCGCGGCCGACGGCCTCCATCGCCATGGCGCCGAAGAGGTAGGGAATCAGGCCGCCGATGAACAGGCCCACGATGACCATCGGGTCCGACAGGTCGAACGTGATGACGCGGCCATAGCTCTCGAGCTTGTGGGTGTAGTCGGCGAACAGCACGAGTGCGGCAAGGCCGGCCGAGCCGATGGCATAGCCCTTGGTGACGGCCTTGGTGGTGTTGCCCACGGCGTCCAGCGGGTCGGTGATGTCGCGCACGCTCGAAGGCAGCTCGGACATCTCGGCAATGCCGCCGGCGTTGTCGGTGATCGGGCCGTAGGCGTCGAGCGCGACGATGATCCCGGCCATGCTCAGCATGGAGGTGGCGGCCACGGCGATGCCGTAGAGGCCCGCGAGCCAGTAGGCCGCGATGATGGCCAGGCAGACGAAGATCACGGGCCAGGCGGTCGAGCGCATCGACACGCCGAGGCCAGCGATGATGTTGGTGCCGTGGCCGGTGGTGGACGCCTGCGCGATGTGGCGCACGGGCGCGTACTGGGTGCCGGTGTAGTACTCGGTGATCCAGACCAGCGCGGCCGTGAGGATCAGGCCCACGGCGCAGGCGCCGAAGAGCTTGATCTGGCTGCCGGTGGCGGTGATGGCGTTGTCGGGCATGATCCAGACGGTGACGCCGTAGAAGGCGATCAGCGAGAGCACGCCGGCGATGGCCAGGCCCTTGTACAGCGCGGGCATGACGTTCTTCATGCCGGGCGACGCCTTGACGAAGAAGCAGCCGATGATCGAGGCGATGATCGACACGCCGCCGAGCGCCAGCGGGTACAGCGCGGCGCTGGTGGGCGCGGCGGTGACCAGCAGGGCGCCAAGCACCATGGTGGCGATCAGCGTGACGGCATAGGTCTCGAACAGGTCGGCGGCCATGCCGGCGCAGTCGCCCACGTTGTCACCGACGTTGTCGGCGATCACGGCGGGGTTGCGCGGGTCGTCTTCCGGGATGCCGGCTTCCACCTTGCCCACCAGGTCGGCGCCGACGTCGGCGCCCTTGGTGAAGATGCCGCCGCCCAGGCGCGCGAAGATCGAGATCAGCGAGGAGCCGAAGGCAAAGCCGATCAGCGGGTTGAGCAGTTCGTTGAGTTTCCTGTCGGGCGTGAGGTTGCCATTGCCGACGAGGAACCAGTAGAACGCCGTGACGCCCAGCAGACCCAGGCCGACGACCAGCATGCCGGTGATGGCGCCGCCGCGGAAGGCGACGTCCAGCGCCGGGCCGATGCCGCGCGTGGCCGCCTGGGCGGTGCGCACGTTGGCGCGGACCGAGACGTTCATGCCGATGAAGCCGCAGGCGCCCGAGAGGACGGCGCCGATCACGAAGCCGACGGCCGTCTTGCCGTCCAGGAAGACGGCAATCAGCACCGCCAGGACGATGCCGACGATGGTGATGGTCTTGTACTGCCGGGCCAGGTAGGCCGATGCGCCGGTCTGGATCGCGGCGGCGATTTCCTGCATGCGGGGATTGCCGGCGTCCTGCGAGAGGATCCAGCCGCGGGCCCAGATGCCGTATGCCACGGCCACGAGCCCGCAGACGAGCGCCAGAATCAGCGCCGAGTTGCCTGTCATGTTTGTTCTCCTACGTTGTTTCGCTTGGAGGGAGCCCCGCAAGCGGGGCCCCCGCTGCGTTGCTTCCTCGTTGCTCCCCGTGGAGACGATTGGCCAACGGGCGGACTATAAGCGCAAACGGCGGCGCTTCTTCTGATGGCGGTCAGGAAACGCAAAGCTCCACCCGTAAAATCAGGGTTTCTCCTGATCCCCGGCACCTGGCCGGCTTTCCATCTGTACAACCAAATNCTGCGCTTCCTGCAGACGGTGCCCCTGGTGGAGAAGGCGATCGTCGATTCCGGCGTCGTGCTGCTGAAGTACTGGCTCGAGGTCAGCCCGCAGGAGCAGACGCGCCGTCTCGAAGGCCGCATCAACGACGGGCGCAAGATCTGGAAGCTGTCGCCGATGGATCTGCGCTCCTATACGGCCTGGAACGACTACACCAAGGCGCGCGACGAGATGTTCGCCGCCACCCATACCGGTTACGCGCCGTGGCATCTGGCGCGCTCCGACGACAAGCGCCGTGCGCGGCTGAACATCATCAGTCACCTGCTGTCGCGCGTGCCTTACAAGGCGATGAAGCGCGAGAAGGTCAAGCTGCCGAAGCGGCGGATCGACACCTCGCACAAGTCGCCCGACCACTCGGGCATGTTCATCGCCGAGAAGTTCTAGCCCTCCAGGCGCGAAGGGCCGCGCGGCCCTTGCGCACCTGCAGCGCTGTCCTACTTCGACGCCGGCTCGGCCGGCGGCATGGCTTGGCTCGTCGCCGCCGGTGCGACCACCGGCGCAGTGGCGCCGTGCGCGGCCGACGTCGAGCCCGCGGGCACCGGCAGCAGCGGCACGATCAGCAGGGCCACGATGTTGATGATCTTGATCAACGGGTTGACCGCCGGGCCGGCGGTGTCCTTGTAGGGGTCGCCCACGGTGTCGCCGGTCACGGCGGCCTTGTGCGCGTCGCTGCCCTTGCCGCCGAAGTTGCCGTCTTCGATGTACTTCTTGGCGTTGTCCCACGCGCCGCCGCCGGTGCACATGCTGATGGCGACGAACAGGCCCGTGACGATAGTGCCCATCAGCAGGCCGCCGAGCGCCTCGGCGCCGAGCAACAGGCCCACCAGGATCGGCACCACCACCGGCAGCAGCGACGGGATCATCATCTCCTTGATCGCCGCGGCGGTGAGCATGTCGACGGCTCGTATTGGGCTTGCCTTCCATGATGCCCTTGATGTCGCGGAACTGGCGGCGCACTTCCTCGACCACCGAGCCCGCGGCGCGGCCGACGGCCTCCATCGCCATCGCGCCGAAGAGATACGGAATCAGGCCGCCGATGAACAGGCCGATGATCACCTTGGGGTTGCTCAGATCGAAGCTGGCGCTGATGCCGCGCGTGGCGAGCGAGTGCGTGTAGTCGGCGAACAGCACGAGCGCGGCCAGGCCGGCCGAGCCGATTGCGGCCCTTGGTCACCGCCTTGGTGGTGTTGCCCACCGCGTCGAGCGGGTCGGTGATGTCGCGCACGCTGTCCGGCAGCTCGGCCATCTCGGCGATGCCGCCGGCGTTGTCGGTGATCGGGCCGTAGGCGTCGAGCGCGACCACGATGCCGGCCATGCTCAGCATCGAGGTGGCGGCCACGGCGATGCCGTACAGGCCGGCGAGGCAGTAGGAGACGATGATCGCGACGCAGACGAAGATCACCGGCCAGGCGGTGGAGCGCATCGACACGCCGAGGCCGGCGATGATGTTGGTGCCGTGGCCGGTGGTGGAGGCTTGCGCGACGTGCTGCACCGGCTTGTAGTCGGTGCCGGTGTAGTACTCGGTGATCCACACCATCCCTGCGGTCAGCAGCAGGCCGACGGCGCAGGCGCCGAACAGGCGCATGATCTGGCTGCCGGTGCCGGTCATGGCGTTGGCATCACCATCGTGGTGACGCCGTAGAAGGCGATCAGCGAGATCACGCCGGCGACGATCAGGCCCTTGTACAGCGCCGGCATCACGTTCTTCATGCCGGGGCTGGCCTTGACGAAGCTGCAGCCGATGATCGAGGCGATGATCGACACGCCGCCCAGCAGCAGCGGGTACACCGCGGCGGCGGTCGGCGCGCCGGTCACCATCAGCGCGCCCAGCGCCATGGTGGCGATCAGCGTCACCGCATAGGTCTCGAACAGGTCGGCCGCCATGCCGGCGCAGTCGCCGACGTTGTCGCCGACGTTGTCGGCGATCACCGCCGGGTTGCGCGGATCGTCTTCCGGGATGCCGGCTTCGACCTTGCCCACCAGGTCGGCGCCGACGTCGGCGCCCTTGGTGAAGATGCCGCCGCCCAGGCGCGAAGATCGAGATCAGCGAGGAACCGAAGGCGAAGCCGAGCAGCGTTGAGCACCGTTGAGAACTTGGCGGGCGGCCGGCGCATTGCCGACGAGGAACCAGAAGAACGCCCACGCCCAGCAGGCCCAGGCCGACCACCAGCATGCCGGTGATGGCGCCGCCCTTGAAGGCGATGTCCAGCGCCGGGCCGATGCCGCGCGTGGCCGCCTGCGCGGTGCGCACGTTGGCGCGCACCGACACGTTCATGCCGATGAAGCCGCAGGCGCCGGACAGCACCGCGCCGAGCACGAAGCCGATGGCCGTCTTGCCGTCCAGGAAGACGGCGATCAGCACCGCCAGCACCACGCCGACGATGGCGATCGTCCTGTACTGGCGCGCCAGGTAGGCCGCGGCGCCCGGCTGGATCGCGCTGGCGATCTCCTGCATGCGGGCATTGCCCGCGTCCTGCGAGAGGATCCAGCCGCGTTGCATGAATGCCGTATGCCACGGCCACCAGCCGCAGACCAGCGCCATGTTCAGCGCCATTTGCCTGAGATGGAGAATTCTCCTTCCGCGTTCAACGGGATGTTGCGTCTCGGGACTCTCCCCGCCGCGTTGGGCCGACGCTCCCCGTGGCGCGATTGGCCAACGGGCGGACTATAAGCGCAAACGCGGACCACCCGGTGATGGCGGTCCGGCGACGCGGCTCCACCGACGTAAGAATCAGGGTTTCTCCTGGGCGTGCGAGCCGGCTTTCCATCTGCAACGAAAGAAGAAGTCATGTCCCTCGACAACGTCACGCCGGGCAAGAAAGTTCGCCGCAAGAGTTCAACGTGATCATCGAGATCCCGATGAACGCCGACCCGGTCAAGTACGAGGTGGACAAGGAGTCGGGCGCGATCTTCGTGGACCGCTTCATGAGCACGTCGATGCACTACCCGACGAACTACGGCTACGTGCCCAAGACGATCAGCGACGACGGCGACCCGGTCGACGTGCTGGTGATCACGCCGGTGCCGCTGATCCCGGGCGTGGTGGTCACCTGCCGTCCGATCGGCATCCTCAAGATGCAGGACGAGGCCGGCGAAGACGGCAAGCTGCTGGCCGTGCCGACCGACAAGATCCTGTCGATCTACACCCAGTGGCAGAAGCCCGAGGACCTCAACCCGCTGCGGCTGAAGACCATCGCCCATTTCTTCGAGCACTACAAGGACCTTGAAGAGGGCAAGTGGGTCAAGATCCTGGGCTGGGAAGGCCCGGAAGCGGCCAAGAAGGAAATCCTGGACGGCATCGCCAACTACAAGGCGAAGTCGGGCGAATAAGGCGAAGGCGGGCGACGGAAGCGGCAGGCTTGCCGCAGCTGCCAGCCGCCGCCGGGGTCGGCGGCGGTCAATGGGGTCGGCGGTGCCTGCGGCTCGGGCTCAGCGGTGCGGGTCGGGAAACACCAGGCCCTTGAGCAGCCCGTCGCGGCGCTGGAACGGGCGCCACTGCCCATGCGGCTGCGCGAGGCGGTCGGCCACCGCCCACCAGACGCTCGGATTGAGGCCGAGGCCCAGGTGGCTCGCGAAGACCTCGATGTTCTCGGTGTGCGGATTGCGGTCGCAGGGCGCCTGGATGCTGCCCTGCCAGGCCACGATGCCGTCGGTGCGCGAGAAGATGCTCGTGGTCGGCACGGGCGGCGCTGAGGGGAGGTCGTAGTTCTCGACTTCCGTCTCGATGCTGCGGCCGCTGGTGAGTTCATAGACGCGCCAGGCATTGGTGGCCTTGGGCGGGCCCGAGAAGGGCGTGCCCAGCGTGATCACGCTGCGGACCTTGTCGGGCATTTCCTTGGCGAGTTCGCGCGCATAGACACCCCCCAGGCTCCATCCGATCAGGCTGACCTTGCCGCCACTGGCATCGAACGCGTCGGCGAGCTGCTGCTTGGCGGACTCCAGCACGCCTGCGCGGGGCCCGAAGTTGAAGCCCTGGCTCCAGCCTTCGGCGCGGTAGCCGAGCGAGGCGATGTAGCGGCGCAGCGGCACGGTGGTGGCGTCGCTGGCGCTCAGGCCGGGGAACACGATGATGGTGTGGCCGTCACCCGCGGGCGCCCGCGACAGCGCCGGCCAGGCCGGCAGCACCGAGCCGAATTCCCAGGGGGCGCGGAACTCAAGCGCGAGCAGTGCGAGGCTGGGCGCGCGCAGCTGTGCGTTGGGGTGACTTGCGGGGCGTTTTTGTCTCTGCTGGGCCATGGGCGGTTCTTGCTTGGCTGCGCGGAGCAGCCTTGGGCGTCACCTTAGCAGCTTTCGGCCGGGGCTTGCGGGCGGCTGCGGCGACTTTAGAGTCGGTGCTCGGGGTTCGCGTCGCCTTGGTGACGGCGGTCGGCGCAACGGGCGCAGCAGTCGGGGCCGGCGGTGCGCTGGCGAACAGACGCCGGGCCTCGTCGAACGCGTCGCCGATCGCATCGGCCAGGCGCTGGACGTCAGGCACTGCGCGGGCGTCGGCGATCAGGCCGAAGTCCACGCTGCCGGCGTAGGTCTGGATGGTGATGTTCAGCGCCAGGCCATGCGTCACGATGGACAGCGGATGGAACGTGGTCATGCGGGCGCCCGCCATGTACAGCGGCACCTGCGGCCCCGGCACGTTGCTGATGGCGAGGTTGGCCATCATCGGCAGGCGCTCGGCCAGGCCCGTGGCGCTGTAGGTCTTGAAGGCCGCCTTGGCCACGCCGCCGACGATCCACGGCGCCAGCAGGCCCGGGTAGTCGGTGGGCAGCACGCTCTTGAGGCTGACCAGCGCTTCCTTGACCTTGCCGGTGGACGTCAGGATGGCGCTCATGCGCTTGACGGGATGGGCGTATTGCGTGCCCAGTTCCACCAGGCTCATCGAGGCCTGGTTGTTGAGTTCCTTGTTGTTCTCCTCGCGCAGGCTGACGGGCATGGCGGCCACGAGCGTCTTGCGCGGCACGCCGCCGTGTTCGGCCAGGTAGCTGCGCAGGGCGGTGGAGCAGATCCACAGGACGATGTCGTTGAAGCTGCCGCCGACCGCCCTGGCCATGGCGCGGCATTCGGCGAACGGCAGGCTGGCGGTCGCGAAGGCGCGGCGCGGCGTGATCGGCGCATTGAACAGCGTGCGCGGCGCCAGGCTGACCGGCAGCTTGGGCTTGAGGCTGGCCACCGCGCCGGCAGCACCGCCTGCACCGGCGGCGGCGCTCGATGCACCCGGGCCACCCGACGCGCCGAACGTGCGCCGCGCCACCGTGCCGCCGAGCGACGTGGCCGCAGCGGGGAGCGAGCGCGCCAGCTTGGCGTACTGCGCGAGCGAGTTCGAGAACACCGCGCCGATCATCTCGCCGATCTTCAGGTCGGCGCGGGTGCGGCCCTTGCGCGCGGGGTCCGGGGGCGGGACCTCGCGCGGAACGGGCGTGACGTCGAGTACGGCATTGGCCAGCACCGTGCCGCCCTTGCCGTCGAGCGCGGCGTGGTGGATCTTGGAGTAGAGCGCGGCGCACTGGCGCCCGTCCGGCAGGCGGATGCTGTCGAACACATGGAACTCCCACAGCGGGCGGCTGCGGTCGATCAGCTGGCCGTGCAGGCGGGCGGCCTGCGCCTCGGCCTGGCGCACGGTCAGGCGCGCACCCGGCACCTTGCGCACGTGGTAGTCGAGGTCGACCTCGTCGGCCTCGACCCACAAAGGATGGCCGAGGTCGAGCGGCATCCGCGCCAGCTGGCGCGTGAAGACCGGGGCCAGGTGCATGCGGCGCGTAATGTGGCCCTGCAGCAGCTTGTGGAAGCTGCCCTTGAAGCCGGCAGGCAGTTCATAGAGGTTGAGGGAGCCGACGTGCATCGGCATGTCGGGCGTTTCCAGGTAGAGAAAGGTCGCGTCCAGGCCGCTGAGTGTTTTCATGAAGGGCTCCTCCTCGGGAGCGTAGTCGGGCCCCACGCGTCGCGCCACTAGGGTTTGCCGCACGGGCGCGGCCTCGGCGGATTCAGCCCTGGCGGAACGGCGAGCGCTGCTCGAGGTGTTCCAGGTAGCTGGCCACGCCGTGCCCCTCGCGTTCGAGGAATCGCTCGACCGCATCGGCAAAGGAGGGGTGGGCGAGCCAGTGGGCGGAGGTGGTGCGCACCGGCAGCAGGGCGCGGGCCATCTTGTGCTCGCCCTGCGCGCCGCCCTCGAATCGACGCACGCCGTTCGCGATGCACCACTGCAGCGGCTGGTAGTAGCAGGCTTCGAAGTGCAGGCAGTCGACCCGTTCGAGCGCGCCCCAGTAGCGGCCGAAGGCGATCTCGGCGCCTGCGCCGTCGCCACCGGACTGCAGGCCGATCAGGCTGGAGGCGATCGGGCGGCCGTCGCGCTCCGCGATGAACAGCAGCCAGTTCTCGGGCATCGTCGCGGCCATGCGGTGGAAGAAGTCGCGCGTGAGATAGGGCGCGTTGCCGTGCTCGAGGTAGGTCCGCTCGTAGCAGCGGTAGAAGAAGTCCCAGTCGGCCGCAGCGATGTCCGCGCCCCGCGCGTGGCGGAACACCACGCCCGCGTCGGCGACCTTGCGTCGCTCCTGCCGGATCTTCTTTCGCTTGTCCTGGCTGAGCGACGCCAGGAAGGCGTCGAAGTCGGCATAGCCTGGCGTCGGGTTCTGCCAGTGGAACTGCACCGTGTGGCGCAGCATCAGCCCGGCCTCGGCGCAGGCGGCCACGTCGTCCTCGGCCAGGAAGAGCAGGTGCAGCGAGGACAGGTCCTCGTCGCGGCACCAGGCCACGAGGGCGCGCAGCAGGGCGCGCCGCGCCGCCGTGTCGCGGGCGAGCAGCCGGGCGCCCGGCACCGGCGTGAAGGGTGGCGCGACCAGTGCCGTGGGGTAGTAGGCGAGGCCATGCTGCTCGTAGGCGTTGGCCCAGGCCCAGTCGAAGACGTATTCGCCGTAGGAGTGGGTCTTGCGGTAGAGCGCGCAGGCCGCTTCGAGCTGCCGGCCCCGCCACAGGGTGAGAAAGCGGGGCGTCCAGCCGGTGCGGGGCACGGCGCTCTGGCTGTCGTGCATGGCGGCCAGGTATTCGTGGCGCATGAAGGGGCTGGTCTCGCGCTGCAGCGCGAGCAGGCCGTTCCAGTCGGCGGCAGCCACCTGCGCGGGCGCGTCCAGCACCCGGATGACATAATCGTTCGAAACGCTTTTCACTGGCCCTCGCAACCCCGGTACATGACGCTCAACATCTGCATCGCCCAGCTTAACTTCGTCGTCGGTGACATGGCGGGCAATGCGCAAAAAATCATCGACGCGGGCCGGACGGCCCATGCCCGCGGCGCCTGCCTGCTGCTGACCCCCGAACTGTCCATCTGCGGCTATGCGGCCGAAGACCTGTTCCTGCGCCCTGCCTTCATCGCTGCCTGCGATGATGCCGTCAAAACGGTGGCCCGTGAGCTGGCCGGGTTAAAGGGCCTGACGGTGGTGGTCGGCCATCCGAGCGGCAGCGACTCCCGCACCAGGAGCCTTGCCGTCCAGCGCCGCTACAACGCGGCCAGCGTGATCAGCGAAGGCCAGGTGGTGGCCACCTACGCCAAGCGCGAACTGCCCAACTACCAGGTGTTCGACGAGCGCCGTTACTTCACGCCGGGGCAGGGCACCTGCGTGGTCCAGCTCGGCGAGGGCGACAGCAAGGTCCGCGTGGGCGTGCTGGTCTGCGAGGACGCCTGGTTCGACGAGCCGGCCCATCTGGCGCGCGTGGCTGGTGCCGAGGCCCTGATGGTGATCAACGCCTCGCCCTACCACGTGGGCAAGGGCAGTGAACGCGTGGCGCGCATGGCCGAGCGCGCGCGCGCCGTCGGTCTGCCGCTGGTGTATGCGCATCTGGTGGGCGGTCAGGACGAGGTGGTGTTCGACGGCGGCTCCTTCGCGGTGTCGGCCGAAGGCGAGGTCGTGGCCTGCGCCCAGAGCTTCCGCGAGGAGCTGTTCATGCTGAGCCTGGACCGCGGCGCTGCCTCCGGCGGGTCGGGCACGTCCGGCGGGTCGGCAGGCTCCGGCGTGCGGCTGGCGGGCCCGGTCGCGCCCGCGCGCGACGACGACGCGCTGCTGTGGGACGCGCTGGTGCTGGGCGTGCGCGACTACATCGGCAAGAACGGGTTTCCGGGGGTGCTGCTGGGCCTGTCGGGCGGCATCGACTCCGCCCTCGTGCTGGCGATCGCCGTGGACGCGCTGGGCAAGCACAGGGTCCGGGCGGTGATGATGCCGTCGCCGTACACCGCCGACATCTCGTGGATCGACGCGCGCGACATGGCCGGCCGGCTCGGCGTGCGCTACGACGAGATCTCCATCGTGCCGCAGTTCGAGGCGTTCAAGGCCTCGCTGGCCCGGGAGTTCGAGGGCCTGAAGGAAGACACGACCGAGGAGAACATCCAGGCCCGCATCCGCGGCGTGATCCTGATGGCGCTGTCCAACAAGTTCGGCAGCATCGTGCTGACGACGGGCAACAAGAGCGAGATGGCCACCGGCTACTGCACGCTCTATGGCGACATGGCGGGTGGCTTTGCGGTCATCAAGGACCTGATGAAGACCACGGTGTTCCGGCTGGCCCGCTGGCGCAATGCCAACGACCCCTACGGCACCGGCCGCGAGCCGATTCCCGAGCGCATCATCACGCGGCCGCCGAGCGCGGAGCTGCGGCCCGACCAGAAGGACCAGGACAGCCTGCCGCCCTACGAGGTGCTGGACGCGATCCTGGAGCGCTTCATGGAAAACGACCAGAGCATCGCGGACATCATCGCGGCCGGCTTCGACGCGGCCGTCGTGCGGCGCGTGGCCTGGCTCGTGAAGGTCAACGAGTACAAGCGCCGGCAGGCGCCGATCGGCATCCGGGTAACTCACAGGAGTTTCGGCAAGGATTGGCGATACCCTGTCACCAGCAAGTTCAACGCATGAGCATCAGAATCCAGGCATCGAGGAGACTTCACCCATGAAACAGATCACCGCCATCGTCAAACCGTTCAAGCTCGAGGAAGTGCGCGAGGCCCTGGCCGAATGCGGCGTCACCGGCCTGACGGTGACCGAGGTCAAGGGCTTTGGCCGGCAGAAGGGCCACACCGAGCTGTACCGCGGCGCGGAATACGTGGTGGACTTCCTGCCCAAGGTGAAGGTCGAGGTCGTCGTCAAGACCTCCGACGTCGACCGCTGCGTCGATGCCATCGTTCGCGCGGCGCGCACCGGCAAGATCGGCGACGGCAAGATTTTCGTCACCAGCGTGGAGCGGGTGGTGCGCATTCGCACCGGCGAGGAAGACGAAACCGCCGTGTGACGGCGCCGGCCGGCCGGCCGGTCAGATCGCTTCGAGCCGCGGCGCGGGCGCCAGCCCCGCCGACTGGACGAGCGCCTCGAGCAGCGCCTCGGGCTCATTGCCGAATTTCACGAGGTCCATGAGCGCGTCGCTCATGAAGCCCTGACGCACCGACTGCTGCAGGAAGCCGATGAGGTGGTCGTAGTAGCCGTCGACGTTCAGCAGGCCGACCGGCTTGTCGTGGTAGCCGAGTTGCCGCCAGGTCCAGACCTCGAACAGCTCTTCCAGGGTGCCGATGCCGCCGGGCAGGGCGACGAAGCAGTCGGCGCGCTCGGCCATCATGCGCTTGCGGTCGTGCATGGTGTCGACGATGTGCAGCTCGGTGCAGTCGCGCTTGGCCCATTCCTTTTCGACCAGCGCCGTCGGGATGATGCCGACCACCGTGCCGCCGGCGGCCAGCGTGGCGTCGGCGACTTCGCCCATGAGGCCGCTGTTGCCGCCGCCGTAGACCAGGCGCCCGCCATGGCGGCCGATCCACCGGCCGACCTGCCGCGCGGCATCGATCGGGGCGGCAGACACGCCGGGTCGCGAGCCGCAGTAGACGCAGACCGAGAACGCGGGCTCGGCGAGGGTGGGCGAGGACGATGCAGGCGATTCGGTCATGCGGCCTTTCATGGGGATCTTCTCAGGCGGAAATTCTTTGGACGAGGGCCGCGATCCAGACGCCGGCGCACAGGACGAGGCTGAGCAGCACGGCGGCCGAGCCCATGTCCTTGGCGCGCTTGGACAGGTCGTGCCACTCGGGACCGATGCGGTCGATGGCGGTCTCGATGCCGGTGTTGAGGAGTTCGACGATCATGACCAGCAGGACCGTGCCGGCGAGCAAGGCCGTCTCGACCCAGCTGCGGCCGAGCCAGAAGGCCAGCGGCACCAGCACCACGGCGGCGATCGCCTCCTGGCGGAAGGCGGTTTCCTTCCAGCCGGCGCGCAGGCCCTCGATCGAGTAGCCGGCGGCGTGGATCATGCGGTCCAGGCCGACGCGGGCCTTTTGCGGATTGACGGGAGGGGCGGATTCGGAAGGGGGCATGGCGCGGATTGTCGCCGAGCGCAGTGACGGTTGTGCGGAAGGAGGCGGGGGGGCCGGAGGCTCGCGACGGCCCTTCGAGAGGATGCCTCAGCGGCTGAGCGGTGGCGAGCTCACCAGGCGCGTGCCTGCCAGCACGTCGTGGACGAACTGGCGCTGCGGGTGGAAGCGGCTGAGCAGGGCCCATACCAGCACCCAGCCGACGACGACCACGACCGTCTCGCCGCCCGACACCTTGAAGGGTGCCAGGATGGCCAGCGCCGGCAGGAACCAGAGCCAGCTCAGCACATAGCGCACCAGGGCGCGGCGCTGGGTGATGGGGCGGCCCGTGCGGTCGACGACGCGGATGTTCCAGGTTTTCATGGCCAGGGTCTGGCCCTTGGCCCAGAACCAGGTGAAGTAGATGCCGAAGACGAGGAACAGGAAGGCCTGCAGCGCATGGCGGTTGTCCAGCGCATTGCGGGTCTGGCTGAGCGTGCCGAAGAGGTAGCCGGCGATGAAGACCACCCCGAACATCAGCATGCCTTCGTACAGCCAGCTGGCCATGCGGCGCCGCAGGCTGGGCGCGACAAGAGAGGCGGGGGCGTGGTCGAGCGGCGCTGCCTGCGCCTGATCAGCGGTCATCGGACGAAAGACGGGTGGGTTTCAGTTGCGATGCGTCGGGGCATCGGCCTGCGCCGGCGCAGGGTGCGGCAGCAGGGTGTTCTGGTCCAGCTTGCCGGAGGCGCCCGCGATGGTCGGGTGCTTCTTTTGCGACGACGGTGCGGAGGGTACCACGGCGAGCTTTTGGGTCGGCACAGGCTTGACGGCGGGCGCGGCGCCCTGGGGCTTGCCCTTGGCGTTGGCCGCGAGCTTCTGCTTTTCTTCGGGGCTCAGGGCCTGATAGGCCTGCCATTTGGCCTTTTTCTCGTCCGGCGAATGCTGCTTGGTTTCGGCGAAGTTGAGCCGGGCGTCGGCGCGCTGTCGCGGGCTGAGCGTCGCCCATTCGGTCATGCGGCTGTGAAGCCGGGCCTGCTCGGGCGGCGACATCGTCGGATAGGTGCGGGACAGGGCGATCCACTTGCGCTGGTGGGCTTCGGACATGCTGCCCCAGTTGGCCTGCAGCGGCTTGAGGGCCTGCTGCTGGTCGGGTGTGAGGGAGCTCCAGCCCGAGGCGCTGGTGCGCGTGGCGGCCGACTTGGATGGGGGGGCGGGCTTGCTGGCCGTCACGGCGGCGGGCGCACGCGCGGACGATGCAGCGCCCGCTGCGGGCTGCTGGGCCCAAGCCATGCCGGCGCCGATCAGCCAAACGCCGGTCGCGGCGAGCAGCGCCTGGCCGAAGCGACGGCTCGCCGCGAACCGCTGGCTCGGCGGCAGCCTGCGAGCCGAGCCGCCATCAGGGTGCTGGTCAGGGGGAAAACCGGAAGGGGACTGCGTCATACAGCTGCGCAGCCGGGCTTATGGATTGCTGGTTCGCTCGGTGCCGGCGCGCAGGAACTGCACGAAGCCCGGGTCGGCGTAGGCCGACGGAGGCAGGTCGTCGGTCAGCAGTGCGGTGTCGACTTCGGCCAGCTCGCGGGCACGGTCTTCGTTCTGGACCACGTTGATGGCGACGAGGCCGACCACCAGGGCAACCAGGGGCAGGGCGGAGGCCAGGCGGCCCCACAGGCCCGGAGAGTCGTCGCCGCCCGACAGGACGGCGGCGCCGCCGCTGGCCATGACGGCGGGAACCCGGCGGGGGACCGGCTTGCGCCGGGCCAGGGCCTGGACGCGGGCGGCGCGCAGGCGCTCGGAAATGTCGTAAGGCAGCTCGGCCGTGCTTTCGGTCAGGCGCGCAGCCAGCCGCATGCCGTACCGGTCCATCGGGTCGGCTGCGGCGTGGGCCCGGACCGCGTCCGGATGCTGTGGGTGAATGTGCGTCATAGTTGTATTCCCTTTGCCTTCAGTGCTTTGCTGAGGGCCTGGACTGCCCTGGAGCAGTGCGTCTTGACGCTGCCTTCCGAGCAACCCATGGCCGCCGCCGTCTCGGCCACGTCCATCTCCTCCCAGTAACGCAGAAGGAAGGCCTCCCGTTGACGTCCCGGCAATTCCTGGATCTCCTGTTCGATCTCATGCAAGATCTGAGCCCGGCTGGTGACCGCTTCAGCGCTTTCCGTACGCTGTGAGTCGTCTTCGGACTCATAAGTTTCCAGCAAATCGAAATCCCCGTCGTCCGACCCGGATTCGAAGTCGCTGAGGTTCGAAAACAGGGCGTTGCGCGACTTCTGGCGGCGAAACCAGTCCAGGGTGCAGTTCGACAGGATGCGCGCGAACAGCATCGGCAGCTCGTCGGCCGGCTTGTCGCCGTAGTGCTCGGCCAGCTTCATCATGCTGTCCTGCACGATGTCCAGTGCCGCCTCGTCGTCGCGAACGTGGTATTTCGAGCGCTTGAAGGCCCGTTTCTCGACGCTCTTGAGGAAGTCGGAGAGTTCTTTTTCGGTTGCCAAAGTGGATGCCGCGAACGGCCTGGGAGCTGGGAAGGCCCGGCGTCAGGCTGACGCGCCGGGCCCGGAATCTGGCGCTTTGCGCGGCGGATTATGGCATCCGGAACCACAAAAAGCCGTCGTTTCCGCCACGCAGCCGGCCGGATCGGCCTTGTGCAGTGCGATAATCCGGTCTGCAAGTCAAAAGGCAAAACGGGTCACGGTCCGGCGCAGCAATCATCTCGCCCATGGCTTTGATCCAAAGTCCCGACGCGGCTTCACAAGAGTTCGCCAAGGGGCACCCAAGGTTTTTCGTCAGAGAAATTCACAAAGGTTGATCATGGAAATTACCAAGGCCGAAATCACTTCGGCAGCCGCTGCCGCCAGCTCGGGCGGTCACAGCGCAGGGCCCCAGGAACTCATGGGCGCCGAAATCCTCGTCAAATGCCTGCAGGCCGAGAACGTCAAGCACGTCTGGGGTTACCCCGGCGGCGCGGTCCTGTACATCTACGACGCCTTCTACAAGCAGGACACCATCCAGCACGTGCTGGTGCGCCATGAGCAGGCGGCCGTGCACGCGGCCGACGGCTATGCCCGGGCGACGGGCGACGTCGGCGTGGCACTCGTCACGTCCGGCCCCGGGCTGACCAATGCCGTGACCGGCATCGCGACGGCCTACATGGACAGCATTCCGATGGTGATCATCTCGGGCCAGGTCCCGACGCACGCCATCGGCCTGGACGCCTTCCAGGAGTGCGACACCGTCGGGATCACCCGCCCGATCGTCAAGCACAACTTCCTCGTCAAGGACCCGCGCGACCTGGCCGACACCATGAAGAAGGCCTTCCACATCGCGCGCAGCGGCCGTCCCGGCCCGGTGGTGGTGGACATCCCCAAGGACGTGTCGTTCAAGAAGGCGAGCTTCTCCGGCTACCCCGAGACGCTCACCATGCGCTCGTACAACCCGGTGCGCAAGGGCCATGGCGGCCAGATCCGCAAGGCGCTGCAGTTGCTGCTGAACGCCAAGCGACCGTACATCTACACCGGCGGCGGCGTGCTGCTGAGCAATGCCTCGGCCGAGCTGCGCACGCTGGTGGACATGCTGGGCTATCCCTGCACCAACACGCTGATGGGCCTCGGGGCCTACCCGGCGAGCGACCGCAAGTTCCTGGGCATGCTCGGCATGCACGGCACGATCGAGGCCAACAACGCGATGCAGAACTGCGACGTGCTGCTGGCCGTCGGCGCGCGCTTCGACGACCGCGTGATCGGCAACCCGAAGCACTTCGCGCAGAACGAGCGCAAGATCATCCACATCGACATCGACCCGTCGAGCATCTCCAAGCGCGTCAAGGTCGACATCCCGATCGTCGGCGACGTCAAGGACGTGCTGACCGAGCTGATCGCGATGATCAAGGAGTCCGGCCTCAAGCCCGACGCCAACGCCCTGGGCGGCTGGTGGGAGACCATCGAAGGCTGGCGCAAGCGCGATTGCCTCAAGTACAGCATGGGCTCGGGCGACGTGATCAAGCCGCAGCACGTGATCGAGACGCTGTGGAACATGACCAAGGACGGCGACACCTACATCACGTCCGACGTCGGCCAGCACCAGATGTGGGCCGCGCAGTACTACCGCTTCGACGAGCCGCGCCGCTGGATCAACTCCGGCGGCCTGGGCACCATGGGCGTGGGCATTCCCTATGCCATGGGCATCAAGCTGGCCCGGCCGCAGAGCGAGGTGTTCTGCATCACCGGCGAAGGCTCGGTGCAGATGTGCATCCAGGAGCTCTCGACCTGCCTGCAGTACAACACGCCGATCAAGATCGTGTCGCTCAACAACCGCTACCTGGGCATGGTGCGCCAGTGGCAGGAGCTCGAGTACTCCGGCCGCTACAGCAGCAGCTACATGGACGCGCTGCCCAACTTCGTGAAGCTGGCCGAGGCCTATGGCCACGTCGGCATGCTGATCGAGCGGCCGCAGGACGTCGAGGGCGCGCTGCGCGAGGCGCGCAAGCTCAAGGACCGCACCGTGTTCATGGACTTCCGCACCGACCCGACCGAGAACGTGTTCCCGATGGTCCAGGCCGGCAAGGGCATCACCGAGATGCTGCTGGGCAGCGAGGACCTCTGACACAACCGACCGCTGGCGACGCTGCAGCCTGATGCGGCACCGCCAGCTTCCCTGAAGACGAATCTATTGCCCGCCAAGCCCTGCCGTTACCGCGGCAGGGGGAGGGCGGCGAAAAGAGGAATCACATCTCATGAAACATATCATTGCCGTGCTGCTGGAAAACGAACCCGGCGCACTGTCCCGCGTGGTGGGCCTGTTCTCGGCCCGTGGCTACAACATCGAATCGCTCACCGTGGCGCCGACCGAGGACCCGAGCCTGTCGCGCATGACGGTGCAGACCACCGGCTCCGACGACGTCATCGAGCAGATCACCAAGCACCTGAACCGGCTCATCGAGGTCGTCAAGGTGGTCGACCTGACCGAAGGCGCCTACACCGAGCGCGAACTCATGATGGTCAAGGTCCGCGCCGTCGGCAAGGAACGCGAGGAGATGAAGCGCATGGCCGACATCTTCCGCGGCCGCATCATCGACGTCACCGAGAAGAGCTACACGATCGAGCTGACCGGCGACCAGGGCAAGAATGACGCCTTTCTCGAAGCCATCGACCGCAGCGCGATCCTGGAGACGGTGCGCACCGGCGCCAGCGGGATCGGCCGGGGTGAGAGAATCCTGCGCGTATGAGTTTTCGGTGATGGCGCCGGTCGATCCGCTCCCTGGGCGCCACCATCGGGTTCGAATCCAAAAAAGCTGGGGCGGCCCGGCGCTTTTTTGACAAGCAATACAACGAAAGGAAGACCATGAAGGTTTATTACGACAAGGACTGTGATCTGAGCCTGATCAAGGGCAAGACGGTTGCGATCATCGGCTACGGTTCGCAGGGCCACGCCCACGCGCAGAACCTCAACGACAGCGGCGTGAAGGTCGTGGTCGGCCTGCGCAAGGGTGGCGCCTCCTGGCCCAAGGTCGAGAAGGCCGGCCTGAAGGTCGCCGAGGTCGCCGAGGCCGTGAAGTCCGCCGACGTCGTCATGATCCTGCTGCCCGACGAGCAGATCGCCACCGTCTACAAGAACGACGTGGAGCCCAACATCAAGCAGGGCGCCTCGCTCGCGTTCGCCCACGGCTTCAACGTCCACTACGGCCAGGTCATGCCGCGCGCCGACCTCGACGTGTGGATGGTCGCTCCCAAGGCGCCTGGCCACACGGTGCGCAGCACCTACACCCAGGGCGGCGGCGTGCCCCACCTCGTGGCCGTCCATCAGGACAAGACCGGCAAGGCCCGTGATCTGGCCCTGTCGTACGCCATGGCCAACGGCGGCGGCAAGGCCGGCATCATCGAGACCAACTTCCGCGAAGAGACCGAGACCGACCTGTTCGGCGAGCAGGCCGTGCTGTGCGGCGGTACCGTGGAGCTGATCAAGGCGGGCTTCGAGACGCTGGTGGAAGCCGGCTACGCGCCCGAGATGGCCTACTTCGAGTGCCTGCACGAGCTCAAGCTGATCGTGGACCTGATCTATGAAGGCGGCATCGCCAACATGAACTACTCGATCTCCAACAACGCCGAGTACGGCGAGTACGTGACGGGCCCGCGCATCATCACGGAAGAGACCAAGAAGGTCATGAAGCAGGTCCTCAAGGACATCCAGACCGGCGAATACGCCAAGAGCTTCATCCTGGAAAACCGCGCCAATGCGCCGACGCTGCTGAGCCGTCGCCGCCTGAACGCCGAGCACCAGATCGAGGTCGTGGGCGAGCAGCTGCGCGCCATGATGCCCTGGATCAAGAAGAACAAGCTGGTCGACCAGACCCGCAACTGATGCCCGCGCTGCCCGGCCGCAAGGCCGGCGGCACGGCATGCACCCCGAGGCCACTGCGGTGGCCTTTTTCTTTGAGGGGGCGCCGCACCGCCTGCGCAGGGGGGCTTGCCTTACACTGACGCACTTCGATGCCAAGCCATCCTTCCCGCACATCACGAGATACTGCGCAAATGAACAATGGGCCTTCCCATGCATGACGGCAACGAGTTGAATCCCGACGGCGGCGACGGCGTCATCGTGCGAAAGCGCCGCAAGGGCATCTACATCCTGCCCAACCTGTTCACGCTGGCCGCCCTGTTCGGCGGCTTCTATGCGGTCGTCATGGCCATGAACGGCCGGTTCGACCAGGCGGCGGTCGGCGTGTTCTGCGCGATGGTGCTCGACAGCCTGGACGGGCGCGTGGCCCGCATGACCAACACCCAGAGCGCCTTCGGCGAGCAGATGGATTCGCTGTCCGACATGGTGTCCTTCGGCGCCGCGCCCGCGCTGATCGCCTACGAGTGGGCTCTCAAGGGGCTGGGCCGCTGGGGCTGGATCGCCGCCTTCGTCTACTGCGCCTGCGCCGCGCTGCGGCTGGCACGCTTCAACGTGAACACGGGTGTCGTCGACAAGCGGTACTTCCAGGGCCTGCCGTCGCCGGCCGCGGCGGCTCTCGTCGCCGGCTTCATCTGGATCGCCACCGAGGGCGGTGTGCGCGGCAATGACGTGCTGCTGGGCCTGAGCGTGCCGTGGATCATGTTCGTGCTGGCCCTGTACGCGGGGCTCACGATGGTGACCAACGTGCCGTTCTACAGCTTCAAGGACATCAGCATGAAGCGCAGCGTGCCGTTCGCCACGATCGTGCTGATCGCGCTGGTCATCGCGGTGATCAACATCCATCCGCCCACGGTCCTGTTCGGACTGTTCGTGATCTACGGCCTGAGCGGCTACGCGGTCTATGGCTGGCGCAAGGCCAAGGGCCAGCAAACGAGTGTGATCAGCACGTCGACGGACGAGCCCGAGGAGCGCGGCCTTCACAAATGAGGGCGGCGCGGGCCTTGCGCGCGACGGCCGCGGGCTTTGCGCGCGACGGTGTTTGCGCGCCCGACTGAGCCGTGCGCCGGGCACCCCCGCAAAAATCCTTGCATGCCGTCCGGAAATTCTGTGCTATATTGCCCGTCATGAAACAAGTTTCGCTGGCGCTACTGCTAATCCCCCACGGGCGGAGACGGTAGCGCGCGCGCAATCCTTCACAACGGCCCGTATGCACCAGCAACGGGCCGTTTTGTTTTGGGTTGCTGGTAGTCCTCAAGTTTTCAAGGAAGAGTCACCATGTTGAAGCAGCCTGCCACCAAGTACCGCGCCTTCGCGCCGGTCAAGTTGTCCAACCGCACCTGGCCCGACGCCGTGCTGACGAAGGCCCCGATCTGGGCCAGCGTGGACCTGCGGGACGGCAACCAGGCGCTGATCGAGCCGATGGACGGCGCCCGCAAGCTGCGGATGTTCAACACGCTGGTGAAGATCGGCTTCAAGGAGATCGAGGTCGGCTTTCCCTCGGCCTCGCAGACCGAGTTCGACTTCATGCGCCAGCTCATCGAGGAGAACCTCATCCCCGACGACGTGACGGTTCAGGTGCTGACGCAGGCGCGCGAACCCCTGATCGAGCGCACGTTCGAATCGCTCAAGGGCGTCAAGCGGGCGATCGTGCACCTCTACAACGCCACCGCGCCGGTCATGCGCAAGGTCGTGCTCGGCATGAACGACGACGAGATCGTCAACCTCGCCACGAGCAATGCGCGCCTCATCATGGACCTCGCGGCCAAACAGCCCGAGACGCAATGGACCTTCCAGTATTCGCCTGAAATGTTCTCGGGCACCGAGCTGGAGTTCGCCCGCCGCGTGGTCGACGCGGTGACCGACGTCTGGCAGCCCACGCCCCAGCGCAAGTGCATCATCAACCTGCCTTCGACGGTGGAGCATTCGACCCCGAACATCTTTGCCGACATGATCGAGTGGATGCATCGCCACATCGCCCGCCGCGATTCGGTGGTGCTCTCCGTCCACCCGCACAATGACCGTGGCACCGGCACCGCCGCTGGCGAGTTCGCCGTCATGGCAGGCGCCGACCGGGTCGAGGGCTGCCTCTTCGGCAACGGCGAGCGCACCGGCAACGTCGACCTCGTGAACATCGCGCTCAACCTCTACACGCAGGGCGTGTCGCCCGGGCTCGATTTCTCCAACATCGACGAGATCCGCAGCGTGGTGGAGTACTGCAACCAGCTGCCGGTGCATCCGCGCCACCCCTACGTCGGCGACCTTGTCTACACCTCGTTCTCGGGCTCGCACCAGGACGCGATCAAGAAGGCCTTTGCCGCCCGCAAGGAAAGCGACATCTGGGACATGCCCTACCTGCCGATCGATCCCAAGGATCTCGGCCGCAGCTACGAGGCCGTCATCCGCGTCAACAGCCAGTCGGGCAAGGGCGGCATCTCGTACCTGCTCGAAAGCGAATACGGCGTCGAGCTGCCGCGCCGCCTGCAGATCGAGTTCAGCCAGGCCGTGCAGCGCGTGATGGACGCCGAAGGCAAGGAGCTCACGGCGCAGGACATCTGGAACATCTTCGACCGCGAGTACGGTCTGTCCAGCATCGCCGCGCCGCAGCATCAGGTGCTTGAGGAGTCGCAGGACTCGCAGTCCACCACCATGCGCGCCGACGTGGTCATCGGCCGCCGCACCGTGCACATCGAAGGTTCGGGCAACGGCCCCATCGAGGCTTTCGTCAATGGCGTGAACGCTGCGTCCGGCCACACCGTCCGGGTGCTCGGCTACCACGAGCATTCCGTGGGCGCCGGCGCCAATGCCAAGGCGATCGCGTACCTCGAATTGCGCATCGACGAGAGCAACACGCTCTACGGCGTGGGGCTGGACGCCAACATCGTCAACGCCTCGCTCAAGGCCATCGTGTCGGGCCTGCAGCGTGCCGGCGTCAAGGTCGAATCCATGGAAGCGGTCGCGGCCAAGTAAGCCGGGAAGGGCGCCGGCAGCGCGGATTGTGTTGCTGGCGCAACGGTTTGACCGGGCTGACGTCCTCGGCTCCGGCGCCGGCAAATGCCTGATTCCTCAACGAGTTACAAAGTAAATCTCGCGGGACAGGTGCTGCGAAGCCGCCCCTTGAGCCTATAATTTGCACGTCAGGTGAGGAAGGTCGCGTAAGTCTTTGATCTTGCGCGACTTTTTTCATTTCAGTACACTGCCCCCATCGCATGCCGCATTTCCGGAGATGACCGTATGTCACATCGTGTGATCGAACAGGTAAGTTTTGTGTTCAAGCGCACATTGAAAGCCATCGCCATCTCTGCCGGGTGCGCCGTGCTGCTGAGCGCGTTCGCGCCGCCCGCGCAGGCCGCAGAACGCGTTCGCGTCGTGCTCAAGAAGCAGAGTGCCAGCGTGCCGGGCAAGCGCAAGTCCGCCACCGTCGCGCGCAAGTCGTCCAAGTCCACCGTCATTGTTGCCAAGCGCAAGTCGATCGTGCGTGTTGCGGCGGTTCCGACCCGGCCGTCCTTCGGCCAGCTCGCGGGCCTTCATTCCACCACCGATCAGCTCGACCTGAAGTCGAGCGTTGCGCTCGTGATGGACCAGGACACGCGCGAAGTCCTGCTGAGCAAGAACGACTCCGCCGTGCTGCCGATCGCCTCGATCACCAAGCTCATGACCGGCCTGCTCATCAGCGAGGCACGCCTGCCGATGGACGAGACCATCACGATCACGCAGGACGACGTGGACACCGAAAAGGGCAGCCGCTCGCGCCTGAAGGTCGGCACCACGCTCACCCGCGGCGAACTCTTGCACCTGGCCCTGATGTCCAGCGAAAACCGCGCGGCCCATGCGCTCGGCCGCACCTACCCGGGCGGCATGACGACCTTCGTCGGTCTGATGAACAACAAGGCGAAGACGCTGGGCATGCGCGACACGAGTTACGTGGAGCCGACCGGCCTGTCCAGCCGCAACCAGTCCAGCGCGAAGGACCTGGCCACGCTCGTGAACATCGCCTACAACGACCCGACGCTGCGTGAACTGTCGACCTCGCCGGGCTACCAGGTCGAAGTCGGCAACCGCACGCTGCAATACAACAACACCAACCGGCTCGTGAAGAATCCCGACTGGGACATCGGCCTGCAGAAGACGGGCTACATCTCCGAAGCCGGCCAGTGCCTCGTGATGCAGGCCAAGGTCGCTGGCCGCAAGCTCATCATGGTGTTCCTCGACTCAGCCGGCAAGCTGAGCCGTCTGGGCGACGCCGAACGCGTTCGCCGCTGGGTGGAAGCCCATCCGCAGCAGGGCGACGCGACCCTCGTGCGGCACGTCGGCGGCTGATCCGCACAGCGCCCGCAACACAACGCTCCCTGCAAGAAGGCCCGCTTCGTGCGGGCCTTGTCTTTGGGGGCTGCGCCTTGCGGGCTTCAGGCGCCGGGCCCGCGGTAGCCCAGGGCGCCCGAGATCTCCGCAGCCGTCGCCTGCAAGCGCGGGAGCCAGCTTTCGTCGAGCCGGTCCGCTGGCGCCGAGATCGACAGGCCCGCGACCAGCTTGCTCTGGTCGTCGTAGATGCCGGCGGCCATGCAGCGCACCCCGAGTTCGAGTTCCTCGTTGTCTCGCGCAATGCCCTGCTGGCGGGTGCGCGACAGCTCTCGTTCGAGCACCGGCAGCTGGGTGATGCTGTTGCGCGTGTGGCCGGCAAGCCCCGTGCGCGTGGCATAGGCGCGCACGCGTTGCGGGTCGTCTGCCGACAGGAACAGCTTGCCCGTGGAGGTGAGGTGAAGCGGTGCCCGTCCGCCGATGGCCCGCACCACCTGCATGCCGGAGCGTTCGCTGAAGGCCCGCTCGATGTAGACGATCTCGTCGCCCTGCCGCATGCTCAGGTTCACCGGCTGCTGGATCGCCTTGTGCAGCTCGCGCATGGGAAGCAGCGCAGCGTCGCGGACGTTGAGCCGGCCCTTGACGAGGTTGCCCAGCTCCAGCAGGCGCATGCCGAGGCGGTAGCTGCCGGCCTCGGGGCGGTCGACGAAGCGGCCGATCGTCAGGTCGTTGAGGATGCGGTGCGTGGTGGATGGATGCAGGCCTGTCTTCTCGCTGATCTCCTTGAGCGTGATGGCCTCCTCCCGGGATGCCAGCACGTCGATCAGCGCGAACATGCGCTCAAGGACCTGGATGGCGGGGGTGGCCGGAACGCCGGGATCGGATTTGCGCATGGTGGACAGACTGCTGTGGCGAAGCGGTCATTTTATCTTGTGAAACGCTGCTTGTGCGTTGCAGCATGCACAAGCCGTCGCCAGCGCCGGATCGGGCTGCTCAGGGCGCAACCCAGTGGCCGTCGAGAAGAACCTCGTACGGCTTGAAGCGCGACTTGTAGTTCATCTTCGGGCTCTCGGCGATCCAGTAGCCGAGGTAGACGTGGGGCAGGTCGAGCTGGCGGGCCTGCTCGATCTGCCACAGGACGCTGTAGGTGCCGTAGCTGGCCTGCGCATCGGGCTCGTAGAAGGTGTAGACGGCCGACAGGCCATCGTTCAGCACGTCGAGGATCGACACCATGCGCAGCGCGCCGGCCGAGCCATCGGGCAGGGTCTCGCGAAACTCGACGAGGCGCGAGTTGACCCGGCTCTGCAGCAGGAACTGGGTGTACTGATCGATGCTGTCATGGTCCATGCCGCCGCCTGCATGGCGCCCGGTCTGGTAGCGCAGGTACAGGTGGTAGTGTTCGGGGACGAAGCACAGCTTGAGGATCCGCGCCTGCAGCGTCTGATGTTGCGTCCAGGCGCGCCGCTGGCTGCGATCGGCGGCAAAGGACCGGGTCAGCACGCGCAAGGGCACGCAGGCGCGGCAGCCGTCGCAGTAGGGCCGGTAGGTGAACATGCCGCTGCGCCGGAAGCCGCTGGTGACGAGGTCGGAGTAGGTGTCGTTGTGGATCAGGTGACTGGGCGTGGCCACCTGCGAGCGGGCCTGGCGTTCCGGCAGATAGCTGCACGGATAAGGCGCCGTCGCATAGAACTGCAGGGTCTGAAGCGGAAGGTCCTTGAGGTGGGTCACGCGAGGCCTGGCTTGACGAGTTCGTCCCAGTATACGGGGTCGAACCGCCAGAGTGGAGCGTTGCGGGCCGCGTTGACTGCGACTTGTTCCACGAAGCGGGCGCGTTCGATCTCGCGGGCGCCCAGGGACGCCAGATGCCGCGTGTTCTGCTGGCAGTCGATCAGCGGGATGTCGTGGTAACGGCAGAAGGCCACCAGCGCGGCCAGCGCGATCTTGGAGGCGTCGGGCACCCGCGTGAACATGGACTCGCCGAACACCGCCTTGCCCAGCCCCACGCAGTACAGGCCGCCTGCGAGTTCGCCGTCGATCCAGGTCTCGACGCTGTGGGCCCGTCCCGCCGCGTGGAAGGCCTCGTAGGCCTGCACCATCGGCGGCACGATCCAGGTGCCCCTCTGGCCCGGGCGCGGCGAGCTGGAGCAGGCCCGGATCACCCGCGAGAAGGCGGAGTCGAAGCGCACCTCGCAGCGGCCTTCCGCGCGCAGCCGGGCCAGGGTCTTGCGCAGTGAACGATGGAGCCGGAACTCGTTCACGTGCAGCACCATGCGCGGGTCCGGGCTCCACCAGAGGACGGGCTGGTCGTCGCTGAACCACGGGAAGATCGCCGACGAGTAAGCCTGCAGCAGCGTCGGCACATCCAGCACCCCGCCACCGGCGAGCAGGCCCGGCACGGGATCGTCCGGACCCCAGGCCTGGGACGGCGGCGGAAAGGGCTCGCCCGGCGCCAGCCAGGGCAGGGAAAAGGCGGGTGACTTCATGGACGTGACATTGTTGGCGAAACCGCCACATTCAGCCGGGGTCTGGCAGCTGCAGTGACCGGGGAGCAGACATTTTTCTTCGATTCAAGAGGCCATTCAGATATATTTGAATAAGGTGTAAGCCCACGTTACATCTAAAGGTCGGCTGTGCGCATTTTCTTCATCGCGCCACCGGCGCGGAGGACACAATGCCCAGACCCCTTTCCAAGCCGGCGGCACGAACAGTCCGGCGGATTTCGGCCCGCACCGCCTTGCCTCCGAAGCGCGGCAGCACAGTGCGTTACCGGCGCACTCCGCCCCTCACGCTGTCACTGGCACTTTACTCGGCCTTTGCCGGCGGCGTGGCCAGCTTCGTTCTCCCGGCAACGCTCGCCTGGGCCAACCCGCAGGGGCAGCAGGTGGTCCGCGGCAGCGCCACCTTCAACACCAACGGCAACACGCTGACGGTCACCAACACCCCCGGCGCCGCCATCAACTGGCAGAGCTTCTCGATCAAGGCCAACGAGACCACGCACTTCCAGCAGGCCAATTCCGCCAGTTCCGTGCTCAACCGCGTGGTGCAGAACAACCCGTCCGACATCATGGGACGGCTCACCTCCAACGGCAAGGTGGTCCTGGTCAATCCCTTCGGCATCACCGTGGGCAAGGGCGCTGCGGTCGACACGGCCGGCTTCACGGCCTCGACCCTGAACATTTCCGACGCCGACTGGGCGCAGGGCAAGCTGCGCTTCCAGGGCAATTCACTGAGCGGCGACGTCAAGGTCGACGGCGTGATCCGCTCGTCCAATGGCGACGTGATGCTGTTCGCGCCGAACGTGGCGGTCGGCTCCGACGCGCTGGTCAAGGCCGAGAATGGCAACGTGGTGATCGGTGCCGGCCAGAAGGTCGAGGTCACGGGCCGGGGCCTCGAAGGCATCCGCTTCGAGATCCAGTCGGCCGACAACAAGGCCATCAATCTGGGCCGGATCGAAGGCAACGCCGTCGGCATCTTTGCCGGCACGCTTCGGCACAGCGGCTCCATCACGGCCCAGACCGCGACGCTCGAAGGTGGCAAGGTGGTGCTGCGCGCCATCAAGGACGTCGAGATCTCCGGCCCGGCAGCGGTGATCCGCGCCGATGGTGCAGCGGGCAAGCCCGGCGGGCAGATCTCCATCAGCTCGGCATCGGGCGACGTGAAGATCGGCACCGGCGCCACGATCAGCGCGAATGGCGGAGCCGGCGCGGCCGGCGGCGCGGTCGGCATCTCGGCCGACGCGGGGCGGCTCGTGGTCGAGCAGGGCACGCAGGTGTCGGCCGACGGATTCCCGGGCGGCTCGGTGCGCCTGTTCGGCGCCAGCGAGGCGCGCGTGGCCGGGGTGGTCACGGCCGTGTCGCCGGTGCGCACTGACTCCAGCACGCAGATCGAACCCATCAGCCTCGCCAAGGGCGGCAAGGTCGAGGTGCTGGGCGCGCAGGTGAGCCTGCAGGCCGGCGCGCAGCTTGACGTATCGGGCGACGGCGGGGGCGGCACGATCCTCGTGGGTGGCGACTTCCAGGGCAAGAACGCCGAGGTGCCGAACGCGAAGAACACCGACGTGGCGCCCGGCGTCATCCTCACGGCCGATGGCCGGGTCGAAGGCGACGGGGGCAAGGTCATCGTCTGGGCCGACAACGACACGCATTTCGCGGGCACGCTCAGCGCGCAGGGCGGCCTGCTCGGCGGCAACGGCGGCTTTGCCGAAACCTCGGGCAAGCAGAATCTCTATTTCCGTGGTCGGGCCAACCTGGCTGCACCGCGCGGGCGCACCGGCACGCTGCTGCTCGATCCCGACACCATCGCCATCCTGGGCGGCACGGCCGACGGCAACGACCTGCCCGATGGCAGCTCGCTCACGGTGGACAGCGGCGGTCTGGGGACGATCTCGATCGGCTCGTTCCCTTCGAACTTCACCGTCTACGAGTCCGAACTCGAGAACACCAACGCCAATATCCTGCTGCAGGCGGCGAGCCGGATTTTCGTCACCGGCACCTTCAACGGCGGCGACATCGCGCTGCTCAACAACAACAGCCTCACGCTGGAGGTGACGTCGGCGTCGTCCACGAACCACGGCATCGACCTCACGACGAGCAATCACGGTACCGGCCTCGTCATCCGCACCAGCGGTTCGGGGGGCATCACGCTCACCGCCAGCGGCGCGTCGCCCAATGGTGGAATCACGCTGTCGTCGCTGGTCACCGATGGCGGAGCGGTGCATGTGTCGGCCGCCGGGACGCTCGTGAACGGCGGCGGCATCACCGTGGGCGGCGCGGGATCGGTGTCGCTGAGTTCGAGCGGTTCGCTGTACAGCGGCACCATCTCGACGGTCGGCGGCGACGTCGCGCTCAAGGCCAAGGACAGCGGCTCGCTGTACATCAACGGCCCGATCATCACGTCCGGTGGCAACGTGCAGGCGCAAGGCGCCGAGGTGCTGATGCAGTCGGGCGCCTCGTCGGGCAACATCAATGCGTCGGCGGGTGACGTCGAGATCGAGGCGACCGGCACCATCGGCCGCGCGCAGGTGGACTACGGTCTGTCCATCACGGGCAGCAGCATCTCCATCGCGGCCAACCGGTTCTGGCTCGACACTAGCGCCGGCTCGATCACCGGCACGGCCCAGGTGTCGCTGATGCCGTACGCCTTGGGCCGCGACATCGACATCGGTGGCGACGACACCAGCAACACCGGCTTCTTCGGCGTGTCGGCCGGCGAGTTCGGGCGTATCACCACGCCGATTCTGCGTATCGGCAGCCAGAGCCTCACCGGCAACATCGGCATCTCCACCCCGGTCTCGATGCTCACGCCCGGCGGCACGCTGGCCCTGACGACGGGCGGCAACATCACGCAGGCCGTGCTCAAGCCGATCACGGCCGGTTCGCTCGTGGTGCGCGGCGCCGACATCTTCCTGCAGTCACAGAACCTGGCCTCCACCTTTGCGGGCGAGGCCAGTTCGGGCGGGCTGTACTACCGCAGCGCCGGCTCCTTCGTGCTGGGGGCGGTGGATGGGGTCGCCACCACGACGGCCAAGGGCGGCGACCTCACGCTGCAGACCAACATCGCCGGCGCGACGATCAACCTCGCCGCCAACCTGGCGACCCACGGCGGCAACATCCTGGTGAACACGGATCACGTGGTCCTGGGCACGGGCGTCGTGACCCTCGACACGCAAAGCGGCACGCTGGGCAGCGGCGGCAGCCTGACGATCACGGGCGATCTCTCGGCACCCGCCAGCGGTCGCAAGCTCTTCATCGACACGTCGGCCATCGGCGCGGGCTACAACGGCGGTGACGTCGACCTGGGCGTCGCAGGCGGCTTCGGCGGCAACTACCTGAACACGCTCAGCATCGATGCGCAAGGCGGCTCGGGCGGCACGAACGGCACCGTCACGCTGAGTGGAGGTTTGATCGCGCTGGCCGCGTCGGGCACCACGGCCTCGACCCAGGGCACGCTGAACATCGGCAACGCCTTCGTGCGCCTGCTGGCCGACACGAACGTCTACACCAACATGTCGGGCGCCAGCCTGGCCAGTTACGGCGGCCTGATCGACCTGTCAACCGCCACGCTGGCCAGCGACGGCAACCACCGGGCGCTCACACTCAACGCCAATGCTGGCGTGGGAGGGAAGGGGGGCACCATCCGGCTCGGCACCTTCACCAGCTTCGGCACGTCGTCAAGCCATGTGGGCGCGCTGACGGCCAGTGCCCTCGGTTCGGAAGGCAGCATCCACCTGTACGGCGACATCACGACCGACGGCTGGAGCACCGGCTCGGCCACCGGCAACATCACGCTCGAGTCGTATGAGGGCCTGATGCTGCACGGCGCATCGACCACGCTGCGCACCTCGGGCAGCGGCGCCGTCAGCACCGCCGGCAGCGTCTTCATCAGCTCTCTCGGCACGCTGGGGATCGCGGCCAGCGCGGTGGGCGCGTCGCTCACCATCGACACCTCGCCGGTCGCGACGGGCGCCAGTTCGGCAGGCGACATCACCCTCAACACCTCGGTCGGCAATGGCAATGGCACGGCCAGCTATCTGCAGTCCCTGAGCCTGCTGGCGACCACGGTTGACGGCAACAGCCAGGGCACGATCAAGCTGCAGGGCGACATCCGGCTCGACCGGGGATCGCCGGTCACCGGCGCCGAAGCCGCGCTGGTGATCGACGCCGACAAGCTGCAGTTCACCCAGCTGGGCGGCACGACGACCATCGACACGCTGCAGGAGTTCATCGGAGCGGGCGGCAGCGTGTCGATCACGGTGCCTTTCATCAATACCTCGGCCGGCACCACGATCCGCATCGACACCAGCACCTCCGACAACTTCTCCGGCCGTACCGGCGGCAACATCACGATCGACGGCCGCATCAGCGCCAGCGGCGCGACGACGGGTGCGGCGCCGGGCGGCGTGCTGCTCGATTCGAGTGGCGTGGCGTTTGGCGACAACGGCGTCATCAACCTGTCGGGCGACATCCTCGTGGCCAACAGCGGCACCATCGGCATTCAGGGTGCGGCGGTGCTCAACACCGACCTGACGCTGGGCAGTGCTTCGGGCTCCGGCCCGGTGAACGTGACGATCAGCCGCTTCCTCGACAGCGACAGCTCTTTCTACGGCCGCAGTCTCGTCATCCAGGGCGGCTCGACGGGCGCCATCAACCTGTCGGGCGCGACGCTCGGAAGCGCCCAGGCGCTGGCCGCGCTGAACGTCACCGGTGGCGCGGTGCAGCTCGGGGCGATCAGCACCCAGGGCAGCATCACCGCGAGCGGCCAGTCCCTGACCGTGTCCGGAACGCTCGGCTCGGCCAGCGGCGGCAACATCACGCTGTCGGGCACGAACAGCGTCATCGTGTCCAACGGCGTGCGCATCAGCAGCGTCGGCAGCGACGGCATGGAAACCAATGGCGAGACCGGCGGCATGATCCTGATCGACAGCTCGCTCGGCAAGGTCCAGATCGGCAGCAACGCCGAGATCTTCTCGCAGGGCGGTGCCGGCAGCGACGAGTTCGCCAGCGGCGGCCATTCGACCGCGGGCGGTGACGGCGGGCCGGTGGTGATCGCCGCCAAGACGACGCTGTCGGTCGGGCCGAACACCCGGATCTACTCGCAGGGCGGACAGGGCGGCTCCGGCATTTCGATGGACTACGAAGGCGCCAGCGGTGGCGAAGGCGGTGCCGGCGGCACCGTGTCGCTGTCGGTCGCCACGGGCCAGCTCATCGTGGACGCGGGCGCCACCATTGCTTCGTACGGTGGGCACGGCGGCAGCGGCGCAGCTGGCGCAGTGGGCGACCCCCAGTCCTCCTATGGTGCAACGGGCTATGACGGCTACGAAGGCGGCCACGGTGGCGATGGCGGCTTCGGCGGTGCCGTGTACCTGGCCGGCCAGACCCTGTCGATCCAGGGCACGCTGACCAGCCGCGGCGGCTCTGGCGGCGACGGTGGCGCGGGCGGTCAGGGCGGCATGGGCGGCCCGGGAATGACGGGCGACCCGGACATTCTTGCCGGCTACGGCGGCACCGGCGGTGCGGGCGGCGCGGGCGGCAATGGCGCCAACGGCGGCTCGGTCACCGTGGCCGGTGCCGGGACGGTCAATGCGGTGCTCGTCTCTGCAGCGGGTCTGGGCGGCCTGGGTGGCACGGGCGGATTCGGCGGTGCGGGCGGCATCGATGGCCCCGTTCCCGGCCCGCCGGGCGAGGCGGGCACGAACGGCGTCGCCGGGCTCGGCGGTGGCTTCGTCGGCGACATCTCGGTCACCTCGGCCGGCACGCTGAACATCGCGGGCGGCCTGATGTCGGGTCGCGGCGTCACGGTCATTGCCAACGGCAATCTCGATTTCGCGGCCTCGGTGCAGGCGCTCGACGGCGACATCGTGCTGCGCGCGAATGGAGGCGGGCACCTCGCCGTAGCCAACTTCGTCTCGATCCAGAGCAACGGCTCCTCCCAGCCCGGCGATGGTGGCGAGAATGCCGGCAGCATCACGCTGATGAGCGCGAGCGGCACGCTGCAGATCGGCGACAACGTGTTCATCACCTCGACCGGCGGTGCGGGCGCCGACCGGCAGGAGGCCGGCGAATATGCCTTTGCCGGTGGCCGCGGGGGCGACATTCTTCTGCAGGGCGCGACCCTGTCCATCGGCAGCGGCCTGACGGTCAGGAGCCAGGGCGGCGCGGGCGGCAACGGGCTGGCGACGTCCGGCGACGGCACGCATGGCGGCGGCGGTGGCGACGGCGGCAACATCACCATCACCTCGATCAGCGCGCCGCTCCTGCTGCCGGCGTCGCTGTCGGTGACCAGCGTCGGCGGCACGGGTGGCAACGGCGCCAGCGGCATGCCGGGCAATTCCGGTGGATCGTACAGCGATGGCGACAACGGGAGCCAGGGCGGTCACGGCGGCTACGGCGGCGACGCCGGGAGCATCCTCGTCTCGGGCCAAAGCACGGTGGAAGTCCATGCCACGCTGCTGTCCCAGGGCGGCATGGGTGGCCACGGCGGCAACGGCGGCGCGGGCGGCGATGGCGGCGCGGGAGACGGCTCACTGCCCGGTGGCAACGGTGGCGCGGGCGGCGACGCAGGCTATGCGGGCGGGGGCGGCTATGGCCTGACCATCTCGATCACGTCCAATGGCGGCTCGGTGCTGGTCTCGGGTGCGACGATCAGCTCTCTGGGCGGCTCCGATGGCGTGCACGGCGCGGGCGGCACCGGCGGCGCGGCGGGTGCGGACAACGGCGGTGGCGCAGGCCTGTCGGGCGGTGACGGCTACACCCCGAGCTTCTCGCCGGGCATCGGCATGGCTGGCAACATCTACGTCAGGGGCAGCAGCGTGACGGTGGACACCACCACGGTGTCGGCCCGCTACGTCGGCGTCGAAGCACAGGCAGGTGCGGCGCAGTTGGACGCGGGGGCCGACATCGTCGCCACCGACGGCGCCTACGTCATGGCCGAAGGCGGTCAGGTCATCATGGATGCCGCCGCGTCCATCGTCGTCACGAATAGCTACTACGACAACACCGTCTCGCTGTCATCGGACACCGGCATCGTGCTGGCCAGCGTCAAGGCGCCGACCATGGTGGTCGATGCACCCACCGTCTCGGGCGCTTCGGGCTATGCAGGCATTCATCTGGATGGCGGGGTGGCGCGTTTCGGCCACTACCAGCTGTCGGGCATTTACGGCAGCTACGGCAACTACGGCAGCAGCAGCGACAAGCTGCGCGTGCATCTCACGGCCGGCTCAGCCAACGGCGACCTCAAGGCCTACGTCGACTCCGACCTGTGGCTCGACGTCACCGGCCCCGTCACGCTCGGCGAGATGATCGCCTACACCACGGGCGCCACCGGCAACATCCACCTGCATTCGAACGATTCGATAACCGCCGTCTCGGGCGTCATCGGCTCGGACCTGGGCGACAACGTGGGCGTGTTCCTCGGCACCTCGAATGGCACGATCTCGGTCGGCGCCAACGCCGACATCAGCGCCTCGGGCAGCGGGCAGGTCGTTCTGGCCTCTCTGAACGGACCGGTTCAGGTCAACGGCTACGTCTTCTCCGACACAGGCGACGTGACCCTGTCGGCTCAAGGCGGCACGCTCCAGCTTGGCGGCTTCATCCACAGCAACAGCGGCAGGATGCAGTTCAGCGGCGACGCCATCCGGGTGACCGGCGAGGTGACCAATGGCTACACCGGCACGGGGCCGGGCGTCGTCGCCATCACCGATGACTTCCGCATTCTGGCTACGGGCACCCTGAACGCGGGCAGTGCCGGCACCATCGCGCTGCTGACGCAGACCGCCGGCAAGGCGATCGAGGTACAGACGCTGTCGGCCGAGCTGGGACTGGGCATGGCCAACATCTTCGTCGAGGACATCGACCGCATGCAGGCCCACACCCTGCAGATCGGCGACATCAACAAGACGGCCTCGTACGTCAAGTTCGTGACCGACGTGAACCCGACCGGCGCCGCGCCGCGCAACTTCGTGGTGTCGGCCAACGGTGACGTGGCGCAGGGCAGCTTCACGGGCGTCAGCCTGGACAGCCTCGCGGCCTTCAGCAACGCCGCCGTCCTGCTGAACGAGAGCAGCAACGACATCGGCACCATTGCCGGCGCGGCCGGAGGCCTGTTCAGCGTGACGAGTGCCTACAGCCTGCTGGTCGGCACGGTCGCCGGTACCGCGGGTGTGAGCGGCGGCACGGGCGTGGAGCTGCGCGCCCTCGACGGCAACCTCGCCGTGACGGCACAGGTCGACGCGGGCGGCGGCGCCGACGGCGCCGCGATGCACCTCACGGCCAGCGGTGTGGTCTATATCGACGCGCCGGTGGCCGCCAAGCGTCTGGGCGACGTCAGCATCATCATCCGCGCCGACGACTTCGACGCCTCGGCCGCCATCGACGCGCGCGGGGGCGGCATCGCGTTCTCGCCGAACAGCAACGGTCGGGACCTCAAGCTCGGCGGCACGCTGGTCAACGGCCTCTTCAACTTCAGCACGGGTGCCCGCACGCAGCTCACGAACTACGTCGCGCTCTACCTGGGCAGCGAGGACTACGGCCAGAACTTTGGCAATGTCGCCGTGGACAGTCATTTCGACGTCGGCGCGGCCCACCTGTACATCGGCTCCGGCGGCGCGGTGAGTGCGGTCGGCCTCTACGGCCTCAAGGCGAACTCGCTCTACGTCCGCGGCGAATCGGTGAATCTCGGCGGCAACAACACCATCGCCAGCGGCGTTGCCGGTGTGTCGACGACCGAGGGCGGCAACTTCATCTTCCGCAACGTCGGCGACCTGTGGATCGCGGCCGACGGTGTCCGCTCGATCGGAGGCGACATCCAGCTGCAGTCGGTGGGCGGCAAGATCCGCAACACTGCCGACAGCGGCGGCAACGAGCATCTCGTCCAGGCGAACCTCGGCAATGTGACGCTGATCGCCGACCAGGGCGTCGGCGAGCCCGGAGGCCGCATCTTCGTCGAGGCGGCCGGCGTGCTGTCGGTCACGGGCGGCACGGGCGACATCTGGATCGAAGGCCCGCGTCTGGACACCGACCCCGTCCTGCGGCTCGGCACCCTCGTGACCGACGGCGGCAACACCAGCACCATCGACATCCTGTCGGGCAGCGGCATCGAAGTCGCGGGCACCAGCGTCACCAACGACAACTGGAACCTGATGGCGACGGGCGCGAGCGGCAACATCACCTTCGGCAGTGCCGGGTCCATCCAGGGCGTGGCCGTCACGCTGGACGCCGACGCCAACATCACCGGCCCGACGGCGCCCGAACTCGTTGCCATCAAGGCGTCGGGCGTCCTGAACCTCAGTGGCCAGGCCATCGGCTCGGCCACCGCGCCCATCCTCGTCAGTCCGGCCTCGACCACGACGGCCGGCACCGGCGCGGGCGGCGTCTACCTGCTGACCGAAGGCGACGCGACCTTCTCGCACTTCAGCATCGCCGTGCCCGTGGGCGCCACCATCAGTCTGATCAGCGGCGGCACGCTGACGATCGACGACGACATCGTCGCCGGGACCTGGATGACCCTGGGTTCGACCGGCGGCGGCACGAGCTTCAATCGCACGGGCGGTGGCACGGTCTACGGCTCCGGCTACAGCCTGACGCTCGTCGGCCCGGTCAGCTCGGAGTCGAGCTTCAACTTCGGCACGGGCGTCATCCAGTCGGGCAACTGGTCGATCAACGCCGGCCTCACCAGCTTCGGCCAGTATTCCGAGGTGGGCACGCTCAGCGTCGCAAGCGGCGCCACGCTCGGATTCGCGGGCAGCGGCGTGACGGTCCAGGCGGCCTCCTTCGGTGCCCAGAACGGCACCATCGACCTCGGTACCGGCAACACGCTGAGCATCGGCATCGGCGTGCACAACACGGGCCTGTTGACCGGCTCCGGCACGCTGGCGTTGGCGGGCGGCACCGGCGTGCTGGTCAACAGCGGCACCGTCATGCCCGGCACCGACGGCGGCCTGGGCACGATCACCGTGGACGGCTACCTGCAGCAGAACAGCTCCGGCGTGCTGTACCTGGACTGGACCTCGTCCGGTCTCGATCACATCAGCGTCACCGCCGATTTCTTCAGCGGCGGCACGGTGAGCGTGGGCGAGGCCGGCGGGCCCTTCCTGCTGCCAAGTGACCAGGGCAGCGCGGTCTACTTCCAGGGGACGGTCATCGGCGGCCTGCCGGCGATCCAGTCGCGCTCGCCCGACATCGTGTTCGGCGGCGTCTTCACTGCAGGGACTGCAGGCCACCTGATGATCAGTCCGGCCTCCATCACCAACCAGTGGATCAAGAATACCAACGCGGCCGAGCTGTGGTCGGCGGTCGGCAACTGGTCGCGCGCCCACGTGCCCACACTGGGCGAGACGGTCGTGGTCAACGTGGCGAACAACCCCACCATCACCGTCTCGGGGGGTGCCTACGGGGTGGGCTCCCTCGACCTGTCCGAGCGGCTGGTGCTGGCTTCGGGGGCGTCCCTGGAGCTGGGCTCGGGTGGCATGTCGGTCGCCAGCGGCGGCGCCTTCCTGCTCACCGGCGGGACGCTGCTCGGCGCGGGCAACCTCGATCTCGGCAGTGGTGCCACGCTGCTGTGGTCGGGCGGACAGATGCAGGGCACGGGCATGGTCTCGGCGCACAGCGGCTCTTCCACCACGATCCAGAGCGGCACCGGCCAGACCCTGGGCCGCGCCTTCCACAACGACGGCACGTTCGACGCCGCGTCGAGCCTCTATCTCGACGGCGTGACGCTGAGCAACACCGGCACGATGATTCTGCGCGCCAATGGCGAAGTCTTTGCCGGCACCGGGACGCTCTCCAACCACAGCGGCGGCACGCTGGCCGCCGGCAGCGGTTCGGGCACGGCCGCCGTGGTCAATGCGGCGATCTCCAACGTCGGCGAAATCCAGGTGGCTGCAGCCGATCTGGTGCTCACGCAGGGGAGCACGGCCGGCCTCATCTCCATCGACACGGGCCGCACGCTCACGCTGCAGGGCAGCTTCGCGGGCACCAGCGCGTCGCTGATGAACGGCGGCGGCACGGTGCGCCTGGCGCCCTCGTTCGGCACGACGCTGAGCTTTGCCGGGACCTACTCCGAGCCGCTTGCCGGCACGCTGAGCGTGGGCGGCACTGGCGCGGTGAGCATCGACACCTACGTCGGCACCGGCCATCTGGTCCAGGACGCCGGCGCGATCACGGGCGCGGCCGATATTGCCGCCGTGAGCTTCACACGCAGCGGCGGAGACCTCGGCGGCTCCGGCACGCTCACGACAACAGGCACAGCGGTGTCCTCCGGCGGCAACCTGATCGGCCGCGACTGGACGGTGCAGGGCACGCTCAAGCTCACCGGCGGCTATCTGAATCTCGACGGCTCGACGCTGACGGTGGAAGGCGGGGCGCTGCTGGACTTCCAGAGCAGCTACTTCAATGGCGCGCTGTGGAGCCTGCTCGGCAGCGGCACGCTCGTGAACAACGGCACCGTGCGCAACTCCTTCCGCTCCGCGACGGCGAGCGACCGGCTGGCCTTCAACCTGGCGCAGATCGAGAACAACGGAACCATCGAGTTCGGCGCCGACGGCGTCGACCCCGTCCGCAACCTGAGCATCGAGGGCAACGTCGGCCACGGCAACGGGAGTACGCTGAACATCGCGTCGGGCAAAACGGTGTCCCTCGGCGGGTCGGGAGCCCACGGCTTTGCCGCGGGCTCCCGACTGATCAACAGTGGAACGCTGTTCACAGCCGGCGGCACCGTGGACGTTGCCGGCTTCTACAGCGGCTCGGGCATGGTGGACGTGGGCGCCGGCAGCACACTGGCCTTCAACACGGGCGGCGCGGTGACGCTGCCCACGCTCGCGCTGTCCGGCAGCATCGGCGGCGGCGACGCGATCACCGTGTCGGGCACGGCTTCGCTCGACGGCGCGATCCTGGGCGGGACCGGCGTCTTCAAGATCGCCAGCGGCGCCACTGCCAGCTCGGCGGGCGGCTTCACCGTGATCGACCGCACGCTGCGCAACGAAGGCACGCTGGCGTTGAGTGGCGGCACGCTGATGCTCGAAGGCATCATGCAACTGCAGAACGCGGGTGTGTTCAACCACAGCGGCACGGCCACGCTGCAGGACCAGTTCAGCGACGCCGGGCCGGCGACGCTCTCCAACCTGACGGGCGGCGTCTACAACTACAGTGCGGTCGAGTTCAACGGCATCGAGCCGGCCCTCGTCAATGCGGCGGGTGCGACCTTCAACGTCATCGGCGGCCAGGCCATTCTTGCCGGCGGCCTCACGCAGAACGGCTCGATCAACGTGGCGTCGGGCGCCACGCTGGCCATGGGGCCGGGCGTGACGCTGGTCAACAACGCCGGCGGCGTGCTCTCGGGCAGCGGCAAGATCGACGTCTCGGGCACGCGCCTGCTCAACAACGGCACCGTGCGGCCGGGCGGACAGGGCAGCATCGGCACCCTGAACATCACCGGGCTGTTCGACATGGGCACGGGCACCGTGGAAGCCGAGCTGGCCAGCGCGGTGAGCTACGACCGCATTGCGGTCACCGGCAGCATCAACAAGGGCGGCACGCTCGCGGTGTCGGAGGCCAGCGTGTTCGTGGCCGGCGGCCAGAGCTTCGACCTCATCACCTGGACGCTGGGCCAGACCGGCACCAACCCGGCGGCGCAGTCGCTCATCACCGACGTCGGCTTCACCACGCTGCAATCGGGCAACACCCTCAGCGCCTATGCCGGTTCGGTGACCAACCGCTGGGCGACGGACAGCAGCGGCTCCTGGTTCACGGCCGGCAACTGGTCGCGCCAGCACACGCCCAATGCGCTGGAAAACGCGGTCATCGACCGCCCGCTCGGCACGGCGGCCGTGACCATCGGCTCGGCCGGAGCGCAGGCCGCCACGCTGAACGTGGCGGGTGACGAATCGCTCGTCATCGAGGGCGCAGCCAGCAAGCTGTCGCTGGGCGCCAGCGGCGGCTCGCTCAGCCACCTCGTCATGTCCGGCGGCACGCTGGCCGGCGGGCCGGTCGGCATCACGGGCACGGCGGCGCTGAGCGGCTCGGCCCGCATCGACTCGACGTTCAACGCCACTGGCGCGACGATCACCGAGTCCGGCCTGGGCGCCTACCTCTGGGGCGGCGGCAGCATCACGAACTCATCGGTCACGCTGTCGGGCTCGGGCCTGTTCTTCGCAGGCGGCAGCTACAGTTTCACCGACACGTCCATCACGGCGGTGGGCAACCTCTTCTTGCTGTCCAACGGCGCTCACGTCACGCTGGCCGGCACTTCCACGCTCGACGGCGTGTCGGTTGACATCCAGGGCTCAGGGGCGCCCCAGCTGACGCTGGACAACCTCTCGGGCGCCAACCCGGTCGCAAGCTTCACGATGAGCGCTGCGGGCGGCCTGCTCGACGGCAGCGCGCCGCTGCAGGTGCAGGGCGACTTCATCTGGTCCGGCGGCACCATGGCCGGCTCGGGCGCCACCGTGCTCTCCACGCTGTCGGGCGGCGGCTCGATCGACCTGTCGGCGCAGCTCACGCTCAACCGGACGCTGCAGAACCAGTCATCGCTCGCGATCTTCGGCTCGGGCTCGCTCACGCTCGGCAGCGCGGGGACCCTGCACAATGCGGCGGGCGCCACGCTGGCGATCGCGCCGACCGGCTCGGCCGTCATGACGTCGGTGACGGGTGCGCCGCTGCTGCTCAACGACGGCGTGATCCATTACGACGCCTCCGGCGCGCCGTCCGAGGCGTCGTCGATGCTGCTCACGCTGCAGAACAATGCAGGCGCCGAGCTGTACATCGACGCCGGCCGGCTGACGCTGGCAGGCACGCTGGCCACGGCCGCCAATGCCGGCCTGATCCACCTGACCGACGCGCTCTCGACCTTTGCCACGAGCGGCCGCGACCTGACCAACAGCAGCACCGGCGTGATCTCGGGCTTCGGCACCGTGTCGGTGGGCGGCGGCACGCTGACCAACAACGGCAACGTCTCGCCGGGCGACGCGTCCAGCATCGGCACGCTCACCGTAGCGGGCAACTACGCGCAGGGCTTCACCGGCGAGCTGTACGTGCGCGCCAGCGGCCCGACGAGCAGCGACCGGCTGGCCGTGACGGGCGCGGCCGCGCTGGACGGCACGCTCTCGGTCGACGAGTTCGGCCATACCGTCGGCAACGGCAACACCTATGTGCCGCTCACGGCTGCCACGGTGTCGGGCAGCTTCGCCTCGGTGCTGTTCGTGCCGGGCGGCGTGACGCTCACCCCGTTCTACGGCGGCGCAGGCGTCACGCTCAGCGCGAGTGGCGGCGCGGCCAACGTCTGGATCGGCACCGACGGCAACTGGGAGGACGCAGCGAACTGGTCGCTCGGCCATGCCCCGATCAACGGCGACGTCGTCGTCATCGACCCGAGCGGCGGCGCCTACACGGTGACCATCACGTCGGCATCTGCCTCGCTCACGGGCTTCACGCTCAGCAGCGGCAGCCTGGACGACACGCTGCTGTTCAAGAGCGGCAGCTCATTGACGCTGCCGCCGGTCAGCACGCTCGCCGGCACGCTCAGCCTCGCTGGCGGCACGCTGACCAATCCGAACGTGGGCCAGACGGCGGGTACGGTGCTGCTGTCGGCCGGCTCGCTCGTCAACGATGGCAGCATGACGATCTCCACGCTGGCGGTCAGTGGCGGCAACCTGGGCGGCACCGGCTCCGTCAGCCTGCCGGGCAGTTTCGTCTGGACGGGCGGCAGCCTGAGTGCTGCGGGCGGATTCACCTCCACCGGCACCGTCAGTCTGTCGGGCGGCCTGCACGTGCTCGACGGCAGCAGCTGGACGGTGTCGTCCGGCACGGCGACCTGGACGGGCGGCTCGATCGAGCTGCGCGGCAGTGGCGCGAGTCTGGCCATCGGCTCCGGCAGCACCTTCGACGTGAAGGTGGCGGATTCGATCGGCACCGACCTCTGGGGCAGCGGCACCTTCGACGCCCAGGCAGGCTCCACCGTCAACCTCGATGCCGTCAACGGCTCGAACAGCCTCTATGCGAGCAACGTGCTGCTGGCCGGCACCGTGAACCTGCTCAACGGCGAGATGGACTTCGACCGCCAGGCCGACGGCACCACGATCGCGCTCAGCGGCACGCTGAACATGGCGGGCGGCACGCGCGTCAAGGGCTACAGCACGCTGGGCGGCCCGGCCGTCAGCTTCCACCTGGACAGCGGCGCACAGATCAACGTCAGCAGCGGCACGGCCACGCTCGACCTCAATGGCTGGGACCTGAGCGTCAACACGCCGATTGCGCTGCCCTCGGGTCTGATCGTTTCGCAGAGTGCCGGCTCCGTGCTGGCTGGCGCGGCGCTGACGGTCGACGGCCCCTACACCCTGTCGGGCGGCACGCTCATGGGCGCGGCCAACGTGTCGATGACCAACGCCTTCAACTGGGGCGGCGGCGTCGTGGACCTGTCGGGCACGCTGTCGACCAGCGGCACCAGCACGCTGGGCAATACCGTCGATCTCATGGGCACGGTCTGGGACAACAGCGGCTCGATCCACATCGGATCGGGCACGATGCTGCGCCTCGGCTCGGGCGCGCTGCTGAACAACCTGCCGGGCGGCACGCTGAACGTGGCCAACGCGGGTGCGGCGGGCATCGGCGCAGGCCCGGGCGGCGGCAGCGTGGCCAACGCCGGTCTGCTGACGCTGGGGGACTCCACCATTGCCACCGGCGGAGGCGACGTGACGAACACGGGCTCCATGTCGGGCAAGGGCCTGCTGGACCTGGGAGGGAGCGGCACCTTCTTCAACGCCGGGGTCCTGTCGGTCGCCGGCTCCGGCGCTGCCGGCACGCTCGCCGTTGACGGCCACGTCGACCTGACCGGCGGCACGCTGAATGTGGACCTGAACGGGCCCACCGTCTACGACAAGCTCACGGCCACCGGCAAGCTCACCCAGGGCGGCACGATCAGCGTGTCGGAGAACACGGCCTTCGTCGGCGGCGGCAGCGGCTTCGTACTGGTGAGCTACGGCGGCACGCTCGACGGCACGGCGCCGACGCTGGTGGACAACGTGGCCGACGTCGGCTTCACGCTCTTCGACAGCGGCGGCGCGCTCAACCTGGCGGCTGCGACCGTCACCAACAACTGGGCCAACGGCGTATCGGGCAACTGGTCCACGGCGGCCAACTGGTCGCGCGGCCACGTGCCCAATGCGCTGGAGGACGCTTTCATCAACCCCACGGGCGTGCAGGGCGTGACGCTCTCGTCCGGCGCCCAGACGCCGCGCTCCCTGCAGATGATGGGCGACGACACCCTGTTCATCTCGGGCGGCTCGCTCAGCCTGGGCCAGAGCTCCACGGTGGGCAATGCGGCCTCGCTCGTTCTGACGGGCGGCGTGCTCGGCGGCGCAGGCCCTCTTGACGTGTACGGCGCCTTCAACTGGAACGGCGGCACCATCACGGCCGGAGCGCTGAACGTGCCGGGCGTGCTGACCATCGGCAATGCCAGCATCAAGGAGCTGAGCGGCACGCTGTCGCACGGCAATGCCAGCGGCGCGAGCAGCTGGATCGGCGGCAGTAACGCAGCCGGTGGCGTGATCGACATCATCGGCGGCGGCCGCTTCATCAACCAGGCCGGCGCGAAGCTCAGCATCGCCACCGGTGGCCAGTCCAACCGCATCGGCGCCTACGGCTTCTCGCCGGTCGGCTACTTCGACAATGATGGGCAGATCGACGTGACCGGCGGTGGCACCTTCGCCATCTCGCCGTCCAACTACCTGAACCAGGCCCACCAGCTGCGCAATGGCGCGACCGGCCTCATCAACGTCACGGACTCGGCGCTGTACATGTTCAACGACGCCTCGTCGCCGCAGGCCTTGCAGGGCACCTGGAACTTCATCGGCTCGAGCGGCACTGCGACGCTGCAGCTCTATGGCAACAACACCTGGAATGCGGCTTCGACGATCACCACCTCGGGCCGCACGTCGCTGTACAACGAGGGAACGACGCAGCTGAACACCTCGGGCGCGCAGTCCTGGGCCACGCTGAGCCTGGCGACCGGCAACCTCACGGTCAACCGCAACTTCACCGTCACCACACTGCTCAACTGGAGCGGCGCCATGACCGCCACGGGTGGCGCGGCGCTGACCCTGGCGGCTGGCGCAACCGGCTCGGTCACCTCGGCCAGCGCGTCGCTGACCGGTGGCGACCTCCTCATCAACGGCAGCCTGGCCGTCGGCAGCGGCAAGGCGTCGGTCGGCCAGACGGTGACGAATGCGGGCACCGTCTCGCTGGCAGGCGGCACGCTGACGGCATCGACCAACCTCATCAGCAGCGGGCTGGTGACGGGCAGCGGCAGGCTCGTGACCTCGGGTGTCTTCACCAGCACCGGCTTCATCAAGCCGGGCGGCTCGGGCAGCATCGGCACGCTCACGGTGCAGGGCAATGCCGACCTGTCTGGCGGCACCCTGTTTGCCGAGCTGGCGAGCACGGGCAGCTACGACCGGCTCAACGTCACCGGCAACCTCACGCAGGGCGGCACGATCAGCGTGACCGAAACGACCCCGTTCATCGCAGGCGGCGACGTCTACGACGTGGTCACCTATGGCGGCACGCTCAGTGGGAGCGCTGCGGCGATCTCTGGCCCAGGGCCCGACGTCACGCTGACCCTCTCGTCCGGCGCCGGCAAACTGAGCCTGGTGGCTGCGAACGTGGTCAACCGCTGGGCCGACGGCGTCAGCGGCGACTGGAACCTCGGCAGCAACTGGACGCGCGGCCATGCGCCCAATGCGCTCGAAGACGCCTACATCAACCCCACGGGCGCGCAGACCGTGACGCTGTCGTCCGGCGCGAACACGCCGCGCTCGCTGCAGCTCGTCGGTGACGAAGTCCTGCTCATGACCGGCGGCACGTTGACGCTGGGCCAGGCCTCCACCGTGGGCAGTGCAGCGGCGCTGCTGCTGTCGGGCGGCGAGATCAACGGCGCCGGCGCGCTCGACATCGCAGGCGCATTCAGCTGGAACGGCGGCACCCTAGCGGGCAGCGGCACGCTGGGCACCAGCGGCAGCAGTGGCCTGGGCGGTGCGGCCCACACGCTCGGCCGGGTCTGGAACAACGGCGGCACGATCACCTGGACCGGCGGCGCGGTGCAGCTCGACGCCAACCTGCTCAACCAGGCGGGCGGCGCCATCGAGGCATACATCGCCAACCCGGCCGACACGATCACCGGCACGGGCACGTTGCTCAACGCCAGTGGCGCGACGCTCGACATCAGCGGCACCGCTGCGGTGTCCGTCCATGCGCCGCTCGTCAACGACGGCACGGTGCGGGTCAACAGCGGCCAGCTCGACCTGTACCAGGGCGCGACGCACGGCGGCACCTTCAGCATCGCGAGCGGCAGCGACCTGCGCCTGGCGGGCACGGGCACCCACAGCTTCGCATCGGGCAGCGTGATCGACGGCGCGGGCCTGTTCGCGCTGCTCTCCGACGGCCCGACCGCTTACGTTCTGGGCGAGCTGACGACGGCGCGGCTCGGCGTCAACAACGGCACGCTGAGCATCGGCGGCGCCGGCCTGCACAGCGTGAGCGAAGCCACGATCAATGCGGGCGCCTTGCTGCTGGGTGGCTCCGGCCTCTCGGCCGGCACCCTGGCAATCGCTCCGGGCGGCAGCGCGGTGGCACGCATCGGCGGCACGGGCACGCTGCAGGCAGGCGTGCTGTCCATCGACACGTCCGAGACCACCACGGGTTACGCGCAGATCGATGCGGGCGTGGCGCTCAACACCAGCTCCGGCACGTTCACCGGCCTGGCGGGCCGCACGGGAGCCGACCTGGTGCTCAATGGACGCCTCCAGGTCGACGGCGGCGCTGGCAGCTATCTGGCACTCACCGATGCCCACGTCTCGGGCGCCGGCACGCTGGCCATCGGCAGCACCGGGTCGCTCAGCCTCTGGGGCGGCAGCACCGTGGCCAGCACGCTCGCGCAGGACGCGGGCGGCTGGCTCGACTTCGGCGCCGGCAGCCAGGCCACGCTCAGCGGCGCGGGCAATCGCCTCGACGGCACGGTGCGCGCGCTCTCGACCTCGCAGGTCACGCTCGCGGGCACAGGCCTGTCGCAGGCAAGCAGCGGCAACTTCGACTCATCGGGCACCGTCAGCGTCACCGGCGGCGGAACCTTCGGCGGCGGCATCAGCGTGGATGGCGGCGCATTCCGCCTCGACGGCGCGGCCGTCACGCTGGCTGCGTCTGGCGGTGTCTTCGTCGACCCGACGGCGCTGCTCGACGTCGCCAGCGGCACGCACCGCATTGCCGGCAGTCTCGCGCTGCCGGGCACGCTGCATGTCGCTTCGGGCGCACGGGTCGACCTCGCCGGCTCGGCCGCCAACGTTCACGGCAGCACGCCGCTGGTCGGCACGCTGGCCGTCGATGGCGGCGGCGCGCTGGCGGTGGTGACCGGCGGCACGCTCACGACCTCCGCAGGCACCGCGGCCTCGGTCTCGGGCCTGGGCACCTTGCTCGTCAGCGGCGGCTCCGTGCTGGCAGGCGGCGACGTCGCAGTGGGCACGCTGCAGGTGTCGGCCGGTTCGTTCAGCTCCAGCGCGGCCAGCGTGCAGACCTATGCGCTCGACCTGTCGGGCGGCAGCGTCACCGGCAGTGGCGACTTCACCGTGGCCCAGCGCTTCAGCCAGACCGGCGGCACGCTGGGCTCGGGCTTTGCCAACCTCAGCATCACGCAGCAGACGGGTAACCTTGACGTCGCCAGCCTCGGTGCCGTCGGCAGCGTCACGCTTGCCGCGCCCAACGGCAGCATCACCGACCTCAACGGCAGCGGGCTCAACGTCGCCAGTGGCGCGGTCAAGCTCAGCGCCGCGAACGGCATCGACCTCGATCTGCAGACACCCGTGCTCGAAGCCAGCCTGAGCAGCGCCGGCTCCGCGAATCTGCGCAACAGCGGCGCGCTCGAAATCGCCGCGCTGTCCGTGCCCTTCGGCAGCATCACGCTGTCGGCCACCGGGGCCATCACCCAGACCGGCGCGGTGCAGGTCATGGGGCCGGCCACGCTCGCCACCGGCGGCGCCGACCTCACCCTGATGAACGGAGGCAATCAGTTCGACGGCACGGTGACGCTGGTCGGCGTCGGCGCGGCGCAGATCACCGACACCAGCGGCCTGAGCCTGGAGGGCAGCGCCGCTTCGCTGGAGGCGCATTCGCAGGACGTCCACTTCGCCAGCCTGAACGTCACCGGCCCGCTCACCGTGGTGGCCAGCGGGCAGATCACGCAGGGTGCGGCCATCACGGTCACGGGCCTCACGAGCCTGTCGGCAGCGCAGATCGTGCTGGACACGCCGAGCAGCTACAGCGGCGGCGTGACGTTCGATGCCACCGGCAGCGTGACGCTGAACTCGTCCGGAGCCCTCGTGGTCGCCGGCACCTCCAACCATGCCGGCTCGCTCCTGCTGACGGCGGTGGGCGCGGTGTCGCAGACCGCGCCGATCTCGACCACGTCGGCCACCGTCCACGCCAGCGGCTACGCGGTGGACTTCGGCACCGCGACCAACAACTTCGACAGCTTCAGCTTCGACGCTGCGAGCGTGGCGCTGCGCGAGCTCGACAGCGTCGCGGTCAACGGCACGGTCACCGGCCTGCTGGCGGTCACGGCCGGCTCGCAGGTCAGCTCGGCCATTCTGACGGCGGGCAGCCTGGACCTCACGCTCACCGGCACCGGCTCGGCGTTCATGCTCGGCACCGACGTCAGCGGCGCGGCCCGCTTCATGACCTCTGGCGGTGGCAGCTACCAGTCCATCCAGTACAGCAACGCCACCACCAGCGCGGCCGCGTCCATCGGCAACAGCCTCGCGGCCAGCGACACGGTCGACCTGCAGTTCAAGAACGTGGCGCTGGCCCTGCCGCAGATCACGGCGGCCACGGTCACGGCGGGCGCGGGCGGCGACATCACGCAGAGCGGCCCGATCTCGGCTTCGCGCAGCCAGTTCGTCGCGGTCGGGCATCAGGTGCAGCTGACGAATCCCGGCAACCATCTGGGCGAGCTCGCGCTGTTCGCCGCCAACGCCACGGTGCAGGACGCGGGAACGCTGGGCCTGTCGGGCGTGGTGGGCGGCACGCTCAGCGTCTCGGCCGCCGGCATCACGCAGGCGGCAGGCAGCACGCTCAGCACCGGCATGGCCAGCCTCGTGGCGGGCGGCGACATCTCGCTCACGGGCGCCAACCAGCTTGGCACGCTCATGGCCGGCAGCGGCGGCGCGATCAGCGTGATCGACGACGGCGCCGCGCTCGTGCTGGGCAACCTCACGGCCTCCGGCGCGGTGGGCGTGCAGTCGGCTGGCGCGCTCACGGCCCTGGCGGGCTCCACCCTGTCGGGTGCTTCGGCCGAGCTGCTGGCGCAGTCCATCGGCACGGACGCCCAACCGATCCAGCTCGCGACGCCGCAGGCCCAGCTGTATGCCTTTGCCGGCGACGTCCACGCACGCTCGAGCAGCGACCTGACGCTGGCAGGCCTGGCGGCCAGCGGCAATGCGGTGGTCTCGTCGGCCGGCGTCATGCAGGTCGTCGGCGAGGTCTCGGTCGACGGCGTGCTGGCTCTGTCGGGCCAGGGCATGAAGGTGGCGACCGACGTCTTTGGCGGCTCGGCCACCCTCGACTCGGGCACCGGCGACCTCGTCATCGGCGGCGGGTCGACTGCGGCCGGCGTCTTTGCCGCGAACTCGATCGCGCTCACGGGGCAGAACATCTCGATCCTCGGCGGCAGCCAGCCGGGCGCGAGCACCGAGGTGTTCGCCGAAGGCAGCGGCGTGCGCATCGACGCGCGAGGCAACTTCGTCCTGCGCGGCGGCAGCGCGGCTCGGCGCGGGATGCCTACGCCAACGTCGAGGCCGGAGCCCTGTCGACGCTGCAGATCGCTGCCGCGGACATCACCCTGCGCGGCGGCACTGCGGTTGGCGCCTATGCGGGCATCGTGACCGAAGGCGACGTGACGGTCACGGGCAGCGCGATCCAGCTGGTGGGCGGCACGCAGGCCGATGCCGACGCGGTCGTCGTGTCGTACTTCGGCAAGGTCACGCTGCCCTCGTGCAACGGCTGCGTCTCGCTCAACGCGCCGCCGCTGGGCAATGGCGTCGTGGACGTCGGCGTGCTCGGAGGCGACAAGTACCTCTCCATCCTCACCGAAAGCCTCGCGCCGTCGTCGGACCTGGTGCTCTTCACGCAGGTGCTGGAGATCCTCTCCGACAACCAGAACGAACGCCGCCGCAACCGGCGCGGTGATGAGATCGTGGTGGAAGGGCAGGGCGGCAGCTGCACGCCATGAACGCGCGGCGCCGGCACCCCGCGTTTGCGGCATAGCCAGGCGTCGGCGCTCGCGGCATGATGGTTCGCATGAACGCCACCACCTCGCACGTCCGTCCCCACGCCGGCCTGCACGTCGGCCTGCACGTCCACCCCCACGCCCGCATGCTGGGCCGGCAGCTTCTGCTGTCGGCCGCCGCGTCCTGTCTTCTTGCTGCGGCCGGGCCTGCCGCCGCGCAAGTCGCCTACCAGCCCGGCCAGCGTGTCGAATGCGACACCACGGGCTCGGGCAAATGGTGGGGGCCCGGCACGATCCAAGCTTTCCAGAAAGGCGACTTCGCCGCAGGCCAGACGCCCGACGGCAGCTGGTACCGCTTCAAGGCCGACAGCAATGGGGTGGAGTATCCGTGCAAGCCGAACTTCATGCGGCCGCTGCAGGGCGCCGCGGCCGCCACCACGACGACGGCCCCCGCGCGGCCTGCTGCGGCAGCGATGCAGGCTCCCGCGTCCACGGCACCGGCACGCCCGGCCGCTGCGCAGGTGGCGGGCGACTTCCTCGCCTGCCCCGTGGCGCAGAAGTCGGTGAAGAACGGCGCGAAGCCCGACGCCGAACTCTTCCGAAAGCTCGTGCGCTGCAAGAAGGGCGAGAAGGCCGTCGGCCCGGGCGAGGAGGGCGCGGTGCAGGTCGAAGTCATGGCCCTGCAGATCGGCAACCCGCGCCCCTGGAGCTACCGCCAGGACACGGGCAACGGCCAGACCGACACCGTCGTCTACCCCGTCAAGGCCAGCTACACCGTCAAGACGCTCTACCGCGCCGCCACCGAACTGGAAGAAGGCTGGGTGCGCGTGATGAACTTCTACGTCAACGCCTTCGGTGAATGGCAGATCGGCTCTGAAGAGCCGGTGCAGGCGGGGAAGGCGCGGCGCGTGGCGAGGTAGCTGCGGCTGTCATCGAGAGCCGATCGGCACAAAGCAAAAGGCCCTGCATGTTCATGCAGGGCCTTGGCTGCTTTTTGGCTTCTCGATATCTAGTTTTGGATGTTAGGTCCCGATCCCGAAGGCTCGCATCACTCTATTCTGGCCTCGCACGACTGTTACGTCGAACGCTAGATCAATTGGAGCTTCCCCGAATAAGTCACACGTTCCGGGATGACTGTGGCTCCAGGTGCGTGGAGCGGGAGGGAGCTTCTGTGCGGCAGCATGCCTGTCAGCTAGGCATTGCTGTCTGACTGCGTCAATCGTTGCCCTTAATCCAGCTGCCTGCATGTCCGCTATCTCGGCGCGGACCAGCTGGCCGACCGCTGTTCCGAACTCGATAGCTTGGTCGTAAGTCGGGATCGCTCCTTTGTGAACAACGCTATTTCTGAACGCAGTTTCTTTCGACGACAACAACTTAGGTGCGCGACCGAAAATCATGGTACTTACGAAGATGAAAGCTCCGAGCTGACGCTCGGACTGGTTCGCTACGCCGCGCCATGCGTCCTCGAAGACATGTTCAATGGCGTTATGACGTGCGTGTACCTGCAAGCAAAATTCATAGAACCGTTCCAGAGTTGCGGCGAACGTAGTGACTGCTTCGCGTTGATACCCATCTGTGAGCGCGTTAATAGCGAGTTGGAAAAGCAGCTCAAATTTGAGCTGTTGCATGATCGTACGGGAATGGTGACCGTCGGGGCACTCAAGTTCATATATCCCCGTATCGTTCACGCCGACGTAGTGCAGGCATTTCGCTGGATCTTTCTCTGAGTTCAAGCAGTGGCGGCACAGCAGCATGATCTTCATCGTGGTCTCCTAAAGCGTGACGGCGCTCGGCTGAGCCTTAATTCGCCCATGCGCCGCGGCGTCCATCTATGTCGCGGACGTATCGACGTCGCTGAGCACCTGTGAATCGTCCCGGGCTTTAGGGAGGCCGTGGTTCAAGTCACTACCTCATGTGGGTATTGACTGGCGAGTTGCTTGCAGGAGTTGAGTCAGTCCGAATTGCCGGGTCAGGCCCAATTTAAGGCTACGCTGATTTAGCCCTCGATTTCCGCAACGCTCGATGACCCCATTTCACATTGCGCGTGTTCATGCCCAAGACGGCGGACTTTGGCGTTTCCCTGCTGCTTTCGAAGGCCTTGCGGCCTCTCTTTGTCCCTTACGG
>JBGAIH010000052.1:0-10332 GCA_044225675.1 Burkholderiaceae bacterium | reverse complement strand
CCGTAAGGGACAAAGAGAGGCCGCAAGGCCTTCGAAAGCAGCAGGACAACGCCCAAGTCCGCGTTCTTGGGCATGAAGACGCGCAATGTGAAATGGGGTCATCGAGCGTTGCGGAAATCGAGGGCTAAATCAGCGTAGCCCTAGACGCTACGCGCCTGCAACGCATCGTCATTCGTGCCTAGTTCTTTTGGCCGATCGCGTTGAGGAGAATGCGGCCTGACAACTGCCGCGAGTTATCACGACGACGGATGCAGCAGCGGCCTGAAGTGGGGCTCGACTTGACCTTGTAGTCGCCGGCGAGAAGGGCAAGTTCTGTGTCGCGGTTCATTGCGATAGGGTCTTATTCAGTGATTTCGGATAGGCTTGGCAATCAATAGGTCTGCCGTGATGGTTGGTTTGCACCAACCTCCATGTGGCTTCTGTTTCATGATGCCGCTGGGCAGCAGATAGGGCCATCGCAATATGGGTGGCCGACAACAAACGACCGGGCTTCCGCATCTCACCGAACGGTTCGCCCTCTCGGTTCGAATCCAGAACGTAGCTGACGGTCATGTTTGGCTTCCTCACTTTCGGAGGAAGGCTTGAGTAAACGACGCTGCGCCAAGCTTCGTCTGACCAAGTGAATGTCTCGTATGAGCCGATCGGGCAATCCGTGTCGGTGCTGAAAGGTCCGACAATCACAATCAGCCAAGGCGTTCCCTTGTCAAAATCAAGCAGCAGGTAGTTGCTGCTCCCCGTGATCCGATGCGTGTATTTCTTTGCCGGGTTGTCCGGGTCGGGGAAGGTGATGCGCCGCTCCTGCGGCGCGCCTGACTGCCCCGGCTCGGCCCAGCCGCCCATCACGTCGACTCGCTCGGCAATGATCTTTCTGCCGTCATGCAGAAGAATCTCTTCCTTCCACTCGAAGGTGTTCTGCGGAGTCGATTTTTCGGAGCAGGCGGCGCCAGCGAGGATCAGCAGTGAGACGGCAAGCACCAAGCGAATCTGCCAAAGCAGGTGTGCGGCGCGGGGGTTTGAAGGTCGGCTGCTGCACGCAACCCGGGCGTTTGCTCTGTGCATCATCCAAATTCCTGAAATCTGCTCTTGATGGTTCGGTTAAGCAGCGCGCAAGCCTAGACGCGATGCGCCTGCAAAGCATCGTCATTCATGCCTAGTTCTTATGGCCGGCCGCATTGAGCCAGTACGCAGAAGAGCGCCGTCTACTTGGAATGCGGCTCTTGCGCGGCTATGGCACGCACGTTCTGTTCGCGCGCAATGGTCGTTGGAACATAGAAGACGCTCGGCGAACCCAGCATGCTGCCTGCGGCTGTGGCCCAAGGGCCGAGGAGGCGCTTGGCCAGGCCGGCGGGAACCGGGAGCAGGCCCGTGGCCGTGAAGCTTGCGATCTTGGCGTCCGGACCCAGTCCGATCGAGCGCAGATGCGCGTTGAGGGCGCCGGCGTTGTCCTGGGTGGCGGCAGACCGGAACGGTGGCGGATCGAACGTCACAGCCGGAAGGTCGAACATCACGGCCATGAGCGAGGCGATGCCGCCACCCTGGGCCTGGCCAGTGAGTGTGATGCTCCGGCCGGACGTTGCAGGGTCCTGCTTGAGCCGGGCGATGAATTCGGCCGCCTGCTTGAGTTGAAGAGCGACCTGACCGATGTCGAGGCCATGGCCGCCATCGCCTTGTTCGTCGTGCAGCATGTCGCTCGGAAGGTCGGTGCTGGTGAATGCGACCACGACGTCGCCGTCCTTTGCGTAGGCGGCTGCGTCGAACCCGGTCGAGCAGTCGTGCCAGCGGGCGCGGCGGTCGCGCGCGGCTCCGGCCTGGCTTTCGCGTGCAGGCCAGGCATGCGATGACGCAAGCTCCAGGATCCGCCATCCGGCCGACGCGGGTAGCGGCGCGGCGCTCGTTCGGCGAGGCCCGGGGCCTGCGGCTGCCAGCATGGCGAGTTCGCTGTCGCGATTCATGGGAGCTCCTCGAGGGGTTTCTGGCAACTGCCGTTCATGGCATCTTGCGTACGCAAGGTTAAAGGACCGACGCCCCGCGCGATGCCCAATTTGGGCCTAGGCCGTTTTGCCATCTTGTGTCCGGGAAGCACCTGTGCATCGGTACCCTGGAAAGTGGGAATTCCTTTATCGCTCTCGCAGGCTCTCCCGGCCTGCGCGTTGCACCGGACTCAGCAGGTAGTCAATCACCCGCCGCCTTCCCGTCTTGATCTCCGCCGTCAAGTTCATGCCCGGACTCAGTCGAATCATCCTGCCATCCACATCAAGCGCGTCTTTCCCCAAGGTCAACGTCACCGGGAAGATCGCACCGCGCTTCTCGTCATTGACCGCGTCGGCGGTGACCACGCGCACTTTGGCCGGCACCGTCCCATAGCGTGTGTAGGGAAACGTTTCCAGTTTGATCTCTGCGTCCTGTCCTGGGGCGACAAAGCCGATGTCCTTGTTCTCCAGCGTCACTTCGGCCGTCACCTGCGCGCCATCGGGCACGATGACCATCAGCGCCTGCGCTTCGGTGACGACGCCGCCGGTCGTGTGAGCCCCGAGCTGCTGCACCGTGCCCGCAACCGGGGCGGTGAGCGTGGTGAGGCGTGCGCGCTGTTCGGCCTTGGCCTGCTCCTGCTGCGCCTGCCCGCGCTTGAAGTCGGCCTGCGATTCACGCTCGGCCAGCGCTCGCCGGGTTTCTGCCAGGTAGGCGAGGCGGGAGTTTGCACTCTCGTGCACGGCCGCCTGGGCTTCGGCGAGGCGGGCCTTCAGCGTCGCGAGGTCGCGTTCGAGCTCGATGCGCTCGCGCGTGCGGTCCTGGCCGGCGTGGCTGGCCACGAAGCCCTGGCTGGCGAGCTGGCGGAAGTCATCTTCGCGCTGACGCGCGAGCGGCACCGTGGTTTCAAGCTTGGCCACCATCGCGCGGATCGTGGTGAGCTCGGCCTCACGCCGCTGCGCTTCGGCCGCGAACTTGCCGAGCTTGGCGGTGATGTCGCTCCATTCGGCCTGGAGCTGTGCGTCGGCCGCGTCCCGTTCGGCGTCGGTCCAGTCGTCGGGGTAGCGCGCGCGGGGCGCCCTGGTGACGCTTTCGCTGTCCGGGGCGCGGCTTCGGCCCGCACCTGCCGCCGTGTCGCGTCGCCCCAGCGCCCGGATCAAGGCCCGCGCCCGTGCCAGCTCCGACTCGCTGGCCTTGCGCAGTTCCGCGACATTGGTCCTGTCGGCCGACGCGATGGTCGGGTCCAGCTCCACCAGCGGCTGGCCCGCCTGCACGCGGTCGCCGTCCTTGACGAGGATGCGCTGGACCACGCTGCGCTCCAGCGGCTGCACGAGCTTCGTGCGCTCGCTCACAACCACCCGCCCCGGCGCCACGGCGACGATGTCCACCTTGCCCAGGCAGGCCCACAGCAGCGCTGTCGTGAACAGCACGAGGATGGCCCAGATGAACCGCCGTGGTGCCGGATGCGGCGGCGTGTCCTGCAGGCTGAGCGCGGCCGGCAGAAACGCCGCCTCGTCCGCCAGACGCTTGGGGCCGGCCAGCTCGTCGCGCTGAGCCCAGGCCGCCTGCAGCACGGCGCGGTAACGGCCGAGCAGTTCGGCCACCGGGTGGCGGGGGGCGGGCGCGCTCATGGCGTGGCCTCCTGCATGCGCCACAGCTGCGCATAGATACCGCGCGGGTTCTTCAGCAGCGCCTCGTGCGGGCCGGCTTCCACGATCTTGCCCTTGTCCATCACGATGATCCTGTGCGCCTGCCGCACCGCCGACAGCCGGTGCGCGATGATGAGCACCGTGCGGCCCCGGCAGATCTGCTGCATGTTGCGCTGGATGATGGCTTCGCTCTCGTAGTCCAGCGCGCTGGTGGCCTCGTCCAGGATCAGGATGCGCGGATGGGTGAACAGCGCCCGCGCGATGGCCACGCGCTGGCGCTGCCCACCCGAGAGGCTGCCGCCCTGCTCGCCTACCATCGTGTCGTAGCCCTCGGGCAACTCGCTGATGAACTCGTGCGCGCCGGCCAGCCGCGCCACCTGCATGACCGCCTCCAGCGGCGCGGCCGGGTCGGTGATGGCAATGTTCTCGCGCACGCTGCGGTTGAACAGCAGGTTCTCCTGCAGCACCACGCCCACCTGCCGGCGCAGCTGCGCCGCGTCGATCAGGCTGATGTCGATGCCGTCGACCAGCAGCCGCCCCGACTCCGGCGTGTACAGCCGCTGCACGAGCTTGGTGAGCGTGCTCTTGCCCGAGCCCGAGCGCCCGACGATGCCGATGACCTCGCCCGGCCGCACGTCCAGGTTCACGCCGTGCAGCACCGGCGCGGCCTCGGGCCGGTAGCGGAAGGTGACGCCGTCGAGCGTGACGCGGCCCTGGATGGGCGGCAGTTGCGCCGCGCTGGTGGGCGGCACTTCGGTGCGGGTGTTCAGGATGTCGCCCAGCCGCGCCATGGAGATGCCGGTCTGCTGGAAGTCGGTCCACAGTTGGGCCATGCGCATGATGGGCTGGGCCACGCGCTGGGCGAACATGTTGAAGGCGACGAACTGCCCGACGGTCAGCTCGTTGCCCATGACCAGGTGCGCACCGTACCAGAGGGTGGCGGCGTTGACGAGCTTGCCGATGAGGTTGACGCCCTCGTGCGCCCAGGTGGCCAGGTTCTGCGTGCGAAAGCTGGCCGAGACGTAGGCGGCCAGCTGCGCGTCCCAGCGCCGGCCGAAGCTGGGCTCCAGCGCACCGGCCTTGACGGTCTGGATGCCGGTGACGGTCTCCACCAGCAGGGCCTGGTTCTCTGCGCCGCGCGCGAATTTGGCGTCCAGCCGCCGGCGCAGCACCGGCACCACGGCCAGGCTCAGGCCGAAGTACAGCGGCAGGCTGGCCAGCACGATGAGGGTCAGCGGCACGCTGTAGAACAGCATGACGGCGATGAAGACGACCGAGAAGAAGACGTCCAGCACCACGGTGAGGGCGTTGCCTGTGAGGAAGCTGCGGATGTTCTCCAGCTCGCGCACGCGGGCCACGGAGTCGCCCACGCGGCGGGCCTGGAAGTAGGCCAGCGGCAGTTGCACGAGGTGGCGAAAGAGCCGCGCGCCCAGCTCGACGTCGATGCGGCTGGTGGTGTGGCTGAAGACGTAGGCGCGCAGGCCGATGAGCAGACTCTCGAAGACGACGACGACCACGAGGCCGATGACGAGCACGTCCAGCGTGGTGAGGCCCCGGTGGACGAGAACCTTGTCCATGACGACCTGGAAGAACAGCGGGCTGACGAGCGCGAAGAGCTGCAGCACGAAGCTCACGAGCAGGACTTCGCCGAGCAGGCGCCGGTACTTGACGAGGCTGGGGATGAACCAGGAGAAGTCAAAGCGCGCGAGTTCGCCGGCCAGCGACGCGCGGCTGGTGATGAGGATGAGCTCGCCCGTCCACTGCGCGCAGAAGGCCTCCAGCGGCTCGATGGTGGGGCGCGGGCTGGGCTGGGCGAAGTCCTGCACCAGCACGCGCTGGCCGTCGCATTGGGCCAGGACGACGAGGTGCGGCGGCGCGGTGGAAGGAGCCGGGGCAGGGGAAGAGACAGGGGAAGAGACAGGGGAGGATGCGTCGGCGGAAGTGCCGGGTTCGGCATCCGGAGGCGGGTGAATGAGTGCGAGGGCCGGCAGCGGCACCAGGGCCAGCCGGTCGGCGCTGCTGCGGCTGAGCCGGGCCTTCAGGCCCAGGTGGCGCGCGGCGCGCAGGATGTCGTCGGGGGTTGGCGTTTCGCTCGGCGACAGGCCGAGCTGGTGCGCCAGCGTGGCCGGATCGGCCGCCACGTGGTGCATCCGTGCGATGGCGCACAGGGCGGCCAGAGCGCCGTCCGGCCGGCGGGGCTGCGGGTCAACGGGGAGTCCCGGCCCGGACCCGCGTTCGGGGGAGAGTCGGGTGTGGCCCGAAGCTGCGCTGTGGCCCGGAGCTGCGCCGTGGCCGGAATCTGCGCTGTCGCCCATGAAATGATCGCCTTCCGCTCGGATTGCACAACAAGGCGTCGAGCGTACGTGCGAAGCGCGGACGGGGGGATGCGCAGGACGGCCGGTATGGCCCCGTCCAATTGCCCGATGCGAGGGCTGCGGCTTGCTGCTAGCGGGCGCCGCTCGCCGGCCGGGCCGTGCGGCGCGTCAGAGCCGGAAGCTGTCGGGCCGCGCCTTGCTCCACCAGTAGCGGTAGACGTTGTGCAGCCCGCTCAGGTCGGTGTCCAGCAGCGCGCCCGGCGCGAGCTGGGGCACGAGGTTGGCCAGCAGCTTGACTTCGTTCTCGTTGACGCGGCGCACGATATGGTGGGCCGTGATCTCGCCGGGGTGGTTGAGGCCGGCGGCCTGCACCAGTTCCTTGAGCGCGTGCAGCGTGTTCTCGTGGTAGTTGAAGACGCGCGCGGCCTTGTCGGGAACCACCAGCGCCTGCTGGCGCAGCGGGTCCTGCGTGGTCACGCCCGTGGGGCATTTGCCGGTGTGGCAGTTCTGCGCCTGGATGCAGCCGAGCGCGAACATGAAGCCGCGCGCCGAGTTGCACCAGTCGGCGCCCAGGGCCATCATGCGAGCGATGTCGAAGGCGCTGATCACCTTGCCCGCGCAGCCGATGCGAATGCGCTCGCGCAGACCCGTGCCCTTGAGCGTGTTGTGCACCAGCAGCAGCCCTTCCTGCAGCGGGGCGCCCACGTGGTCGGTGAACTCCAGCGGCGCGGCGCCGGTGCCGCCTTCGGCGCCGTCGACCACGATGAAGTCGGGCGTGATGCCCGTCGACAGCATGGCCTTGACCATGGCGAACCATTCCCACGGGTGGCCGATGCACAGCTTGAAGCCGGTCGGCTTGCCGCCCGAGAGTGTGCGCAGCCGCTCGATGAAGTGCATCATCTCCTCGGGCGTGGAGAACGCGCTGTGCGACGAGGGCGAGATGCAGTCGACGTTCACGGCCACGCCGCGCGCCGCCGCGATCTCGGGCGTGACCTTGGGCGCGGGCAGGATGCCGCCGTGCCCGGGCTTGGCGCCCTGGCTCAGCTTGAGCTCGATCATCTTCACCTGCTCGGCGCTGGCATTGGCGACGAAGCGCTCCTCGCTGAAGTTGCCGCCTTCGTCGCGGCAGCCGAAGTAGCCCGAGCCGATCTCCCAGATCAGGTCGCCGCCGTGGGCGCGGTGGTGGACCGAGATCGAGCCCTCGCCCGTGTCATGGGCAAAGTTGCCGCGCCGGGCGCCGGCATTGAGCGCAAGGATGGCGTTGGCCGACAGCGAGCCAAAGCTCATGGCCGAGATGTTGAAGATGCTGGCCTCGTAGGGATGGGCGCGGCCTGCGCCGATGGTGATGCGGAAGTCGTGCGACGCGAGGCGGGTCGGCGCCACAGAATGGTTGATCCACTCGAAGCCCTCGGCCGTCACGTCCTGCTGGGTGCCGAAGGGCCGGTTGTCGGGCTCGCCCTTGGCGCGCTGGTAGACCAGCGAGCGCTGGGCCCGCGAGAAGGGCGTGGCCTCGCTGTCGCTTTCAATGAAGTACTGGCGCATCTCGGGCCGGATGTACTCCAGCATGAAGCGCAGGTGGCCGATGACCGGATAGTTGCGCAGGATGGAGCTGCGCGTCTGCCGCAGGTCGTACACGCCCACACCGACCAGCACGACAAACAGCAGCAGCGCCAGCCAGCCCACGCCGAAGGCCACCAGGCTGAAGAGGCACAGCATTGCGGCCAGCGCGCACAGGCCCAGCACGGTGTAGCGGATCGGGTAGCGGGCATCGAGTTCGGCGAGCATCGGGGCGGCTTCCTGTTGGTGGGGTCGATGAGGTAGGTCGATGGATGGGAGCGGGGTCGGCGTGGTGCGCCACGCCGCGCAGCTACACTGGCCATTATGGAATCAACCGGGCTGATGACACCTGACGAGTTCGACGAACTCGACACCCTGCTGGACGACCTGCGTACCCGGCATGACGAGACGCCGCAGTGGGAGTTCTGCGAGGGCTTTCTCGCGGCGCTCGTGTGCTGCCGCCGCCGCATCGGGCCGGACGAGTTCCTGCCGGTGCTGCTGGGTCTGGGCGAGGAGCCGGGCGCCGGCTTTGCCGACGACGCGCAGCGCGGGCGCTTCCTGGCGCTGTGGGCGCGGCGCGAGGCCGAGATCACCCAGGCGCTTGACACCGAGGTCGAGACGCTGGACGACGAGCGCTGCTACCAGCCCGAGGTGATGGACGTGCGCGGCGCGATCGCCGCCTTGCCGGAGTCCGAGCGCGAGGCCGCCACGGGCGGCGAGCCCGTGCCCTCGTTCGCGCAGGTCTGGGCCCTGGGCTTCATGTTCGCCGTCGAAAGCTGGCCCGAGGAATGGGCCCCGCCGCGCGACAGGGAGGCGGCCGAGTGGCTCGACGCGTCGCTGGAAGCCATCGTGACGCTGACCGAAGACGACGAGGGCAAGGCCACGATCTCGCCGCTGTCCGACGACGGGCCGCCCAGCGTGAGCCTGGGGCGCCTGAACCATTTCGGCGACGGCATCTGGGCGGTGTATGACCTGCGCGAGCTCTGGCGCAGCATCGGCCCGCGCGTGGAGCAGCTGCGCCGCGCCGATACGCCGGGGCGCAACGACCCCTGCCCTTGCGGCAGCGGGCGCAAATACAAGAAGTGCCACGGCGCCTGAGGCGCCCGTTCGGGGGGACGGGGCCGCCCGCCTGCGGTGGCCGTGCGTAGGGCCGTCGGGCTCAGCCCGGCCCGAAGAAGGCGCGCAGCGCCTGCGCCGTGAGCTCGGGCTGCTCTTCGGGAATGAAGTGGCCGGCCGGCACGGTGTGTCCGCTGACCAGCTCCGCACACTGGGCCTGCCACAGGGCGAGCGGCTTGAACAGGCGGTGGACGACGCCGCGCTCGCCCCAGAGCACCAGCAGGTCGCATGCGACCTTGTCGCCCCGCTCGCGGCTGGCGCGGTCGTGCTCCAGGTCGATGCCGGCCGAGGCGCGGTAGTCTTCGCAGGCGGTGTGGATGGCCTCGGCGCGGCAGAAGCAGCGCTCGTATTCGGCCAGGGCCTGCGGCTCGATGTAGCCGGTGCCGGCCGCACCCCAGCCGCCCAGCTTGGCATGCAGGTAGGACCGCGCGTCGGCGCCGATCATGCGCTCGGGCAGCGGCGCCGGCTGGATCAGGTGGAACCAGTGGTAGTAGGCTCGCGCGAAAGTCATGTCGGTGGCCGCATACATGTCGAGCGTGGGCGCGATGTCGATGACGCACAGGCGGCTGACGCGGCCCGCATGATCCAGCGCGAGGCGATGCGCGACGCGGCCGCCCCGGTCGTGGCCGCACAGGCCGAAGCGGCCGACACCGAGCGCGTCCATGACCTGCACCATGTCGCTGGCCATGGCGCGCTTGCTGTAGTTGCTGTGGTCGGGCAGGCCGGGCGCATGCGACGAGTCGCCGTAGCCGCGCAGGTCCGGCATGACGAGAAAGAACGTCTCGGCCAGTTGCGCGGCGACCCGTCGCCAGAGCACGTGGGTCTGCGGAAAGCCATGCAGCAGAAGCAGCGCGGGTCCGTCGCGCCGGCCGCCCACGCGCGCGAAGATACTGGCGTCGGGCAGCTCGAAGCGCCGCGTCTCGAAGCCGTCGAACCAGGGCGTGGCCTGCGTCATGGGGTCACCGTTCAGGCTGCAGGATGAGAGGCGAGGAACTTGCGCAGATTGCCGTCGGCGCGGGCGCGGACCTTGTTGCGCAGCATCGGCGTCCAGCCGAGAAGCAGGCCGGGCGTGCCCAGCGCCTGGCGCGACCAGGCCCAGAAGTCGAAGCGGTCGCGGTGGGTGGCGATGAGGCCTTGCGGGTTGAAGGTGAAGCGCGCGTCGATACGGTTGAGGACCATGCGGCCGGTGGCGCTGAAGCGGTAGTTCGCGTCCCAGTGCGCCTGGCCGGCGGTGTCGGTGGCGTCGACGCCGCTCCACTCGAGCTTCCAGTCGTCGCGGCCGTTGGCCCGCGTCGCTTCGCAGAGCATGCGCCACATGCCCATGACTTCGCGCTTGCCGCGCAGCGTGAAGACTTCGTCCTCGAAGCTGGCGTCGTCCGCATAGCAGGTCGCCATGGTGTCGGAGTCGAGCTGGGCGAAGGCGCTGTAGAACTTGGCCAGGGTTTGCGCGTTGGGGTGCATGGGGTGTCCTTGAAGTGGAGGGATCGTACACCGATGACGTTCTGGTGCCGGCTTCTTGCGGTTGGGCTCGTTTGTTGCTGCGGGGGTGGTTTCATTTCGGGGTTGCACCTCGCGTCTTGGTCTTGAAGTCTTCGAGGGAGCACCTCGCGTCTCGCGGTGGGCGGCAGGCCGGTGGGGGCTCCTGCTGGAGCGGCCTGCGCTTCGCGCAGGCTGCGCTGCGGTGCTCAGGCGGGGATCGCATCGCACAACTCACTACGCGCTGCGCG
>JBGAIH010000024.1:0-80079 GCA_044225675.1 Burkholderiaceae bacterium | reverse complement strand
CCCACCCGCAGCCCCCTGCGGTGCCAGGCATCGCAAAAAACACAGCCGCCCGAGGGCGGCTTTCTTCTTGGCAGACACCGCGCGACAAGGCGCAGATCACCTGCGAGGCGCCACCGGCGCCGCGCGTCCCTCGCGGGCTCAGTCGCTCAGGGCGTAACTCAGGTTGAGCTGGTAGATCGCCGTCGTGCCGCTCACCTCGTTGCCCACGATCAGCAGCGGCTTGCCATTGGGCGACTTGCTCGCCTTCACGAAGGTCACGCCCTCGGGTCCGAGATCGCCCGTCGCGCCGCTGCGGGTGTTGATGTAGGTCACATACGTGGCTGCCGCCGGGTTGCTCACGTCGTAGACCATCACCCCGCCCACGCGCTCCAGGCCGATGAAGGCGAAGGTGCGCGTGCCGATCTTGCCGACCGTCACCCCCTCGGGCTCCGGGCCCTTGGCCGGGCTGCGGTCGTCGAAGGTGTTGTTGTCGTTGCTGGCATTGAAGGTCTGCGTCGGGTGCAGCGCAGCCGTCTTGCGCTCGAACTGATCCCCCGAGTCGAACACCTGCGTCACGTCGGCGTTCCAGATCGAGAAGGAGCGGCCGCCCAGCGAGTACAGCTCGGTGCACACGCCCGAGCCGTCCTTGCCGGTGAAGCTGCCGCCAAACGGGAAGGCCGTCACGCGCAGGCGACCGAGGTTCGAGTCCTTGATCACGTCGCTGCTGGACAGGCCCATGGCCGTGGCAATCGCGCTCGACACGCCGGCGGCGCAGTGGTCCTTCACGCGCGGGTCCTCGCGGCCCGCCGTCACCGAATTGATGCCTGTGTACTCGCGCGCGTCGCCTTCATTGGCGGTGATCAGGTAGACCGAGGTGCCCACCGTGAAGCTGGCGATCGCGTCGGGCAGGTACAGCCCGCGCACCGGCACGGGCGAGATCTTGATCGTCTTGGTGCCGCTGTTGGTGTTGGTGCCGCCGTCCTCGTCGCTCACGTCCATGCCGTTGCCGGCCAGGCTGTGGTCCTTCCAGCCCAGGGGCTTGATGGCGGTCACCGTCTTGGTCACCAGGTCGAGGATCGCCACCGCATTGTTCTCCTGCAGCGTCACCCAGGCCTTGCGGCTGTCGGCCGAGACGGTGATGTACTCGGGCTCCAGGTCCTGCGCCACCGTGGCGCCCGGGCCGTAGATGCGCACACCGGCTGCGCGCAGCGTGTCGATCTGGTCATTGAAGGCGGTGAAGCCGACCTGCGTCACCGTCTTCTGCACGGACGTGGCGTCGGGCCGCAGGCCGGCGAGTTCGATCACGGTGATCGAGCCTTCCGGGTCCACCGAGTCCGGCTGCCCATAGCTGTTGGGCTCGCCTTCATTGGCCACGAGCAGATAGCGGCCATCGGGCGAGAAGGTCAGCATGTCGGGCAGCGCGCCGGCCGTGGCCGTGCCGATCACGGCCAGATCCGTCGCACGCAGGAAGGCCACGAAGCCCGGCAGCGTCTTGGTGCCGCGCTGCACTGCGAGCGCCACCACGCCGTTGTGCACGGCCACGCTGTTGGCGCCGCAGTTGGGCGTGTCGCTGCACAGGCTCGCGCTGATGGACGCCATCGTGACCGTGCCCACCTGCACCGGCGCGGTCGGGTCGGCCAGGCTCAGCACGTCGGCCGTGCCCAGCGCGCCGTTGATCACGAACAGGCGCTTGCTCAGCGGGTCATAGGCCGTGATCTCGGCCGAGCTGGCGCCGCCCGCATGCTGGAAGCCGCCGATCTTCTCGAGCGTCAGGCCAGCGGGCGTCGCTTCCACCAGGGGCAGATTGGCGACGGCCTGATCGATGGCCTCGCCCAGGCTCGCGCCGCCGGTGGCCAGCGCCGTCTTGAACTGCTCGAGCAGCTTGTCGGTGCTGTCCGTCGTCACGGCCGCAAAGGCCGTCGTGACAGGGTCGAAGCCTGCCGGCAGCGTCACCGGCGAGGGCAGGCCGGCCAGCAGCGACTTCAGTCGCGTCAGGGCCGTGGCGAGCGTGCCCGAGGTCACCGTGGCAAGCGAGCCGGGTGCAGCCTGCGCCTTGCTGAACCACAGAGCCGGATCGCCGCCGGTGGCCAGCGCCACCAGCAGGGTCGACAGCGGCGTGGCATTGGCGGTGCCCGCGCCCATCGCCACCGAGTAATAGGCCTGCGTGTTGGCAACGCCCGCCGCGCTGCCGACAGTGCCGCCCGTCACCTTGACGGCGCACGGGAAGCCCACGCCCTCCGCCGGCACCTTGAAGCTGCCATCAGCGCCGGTGACGCTGGCAGCAGGCGTGCCGGCCGCGCACTGGAAGACCACCTGCGCGCCCACCACGGGCGCGCCGACGGCCGCCACGCCCTGCACCGCCAGGGTCGGCGCTGCGGGCACGGGGGAAGGTGTGGAGGCAGCGGGCGCATCGTCGCCGCCACCGCAACCGAGCAGCGCCAGACTGCTCAGACCCAACGCGGCCGCCAATCGCGGCCAGCGGGAAAAACTGCTTGTGTTCATGACTTCGGGATTCCTGGAAGGGGGACCCGAAGGTTGTAGGCCGCGCGCATGAAAGCGCCGTGACAGGGCCGTGACATTCCCGTGTCACGGCGGTCAGGAAGCGGAGGACGCGGAGAACGTGGAGAACCGGGAAAGGCGCCCCCGGCGCGGCGAGGCCGGACCCGAAGGGCCCGGTCCGCGAGACTCAGCGCCCGGAACTCAGAACGACCAGGTGTAGCGAAGCTGCAGGAACTCTTCGCCCGGATTGGGCTTCTTGATGCTCGCGTTCGACAGATGCTGCAGCCGCAGCGTGACGGCCTGGCGACCGCCTTCGCCGAAGGTGCGGCCGATGCCGATCGTGTCGGCAAAGTTCAGCTTGGTGCTGAAGGTCTTGCTCTTGGTGACGTACAGCGGGCTGGTGTAGGACATGCCGATGCCGCCCTCGAAGAACCAGGGCGAGCGGCCGCCGTCGAAGTTGTAGCGGAAGATCGGCGACACCGCCACGTGATTGAAGGTGTCGCGCCCGCCCGCCACGGCCTCGGCGCTCCAGACGCCCACCAGCAGCTCGGTGTAGCCCGTCCAGGCGCCGCTGCTGCTCTTCCAGCTCCAGGGCCAGACCACGCCGCCCGACAGGGAGTAGATGCTGTTGGGGCCGATGGCCGGCTGCACGAACGCGGCCGACGGCGTCCAGCCCTCGGCCTGGACAGCCGGCGCACACAGGGCTGCGGCCAGCGCAGCCAGCGGCGCCAGACGCAGGAGACGGGAGGGCCTGGAAAACACGGGGGAGTGGGACACGGCTGGTACTTTCTGTTGCGTTGATTTGCACAAAGTTTCCACCAAAGCCGGACGGATGTCACGCCGCGCGAGGGCTGGCAGCAGGCAAAGCGAACGTTCCTCCTACAGCGGCTGTGGCGCGGCGCACACTCAGGCGCCGTGCGACCCCCTGCCTCCCGCGCCCGGTTCGCAGAAAGCCCCGGCCGGGCTCCCGAAGGCGGCAAGCCCTCGCGCCTCAGGCATGCCCGACCCGCCATGCCTCGGCCGCCCTCCCGCGCGCGGCGGTTTTCCGCGCCCGGCGCACGCCCGCTTGGGCCGGCGTCCTACAGGCCCGGCGCAGGCCGCCACGTACAAACGTAAGCGTCGCCGGCCTTCGGGCCGCGCCCACTTTTGCCGGAACCCCATGCAAGCCGAAGCACCGCCTTTTTCCTTCAAGGTCATGACCGTGAACACCCACAAGGGCTTCACCTTCTTCAACCGCAAGTTCATCCTGCATGAGCTGCGCGACGCCGTGCGCGCCGTCGGGGCCGACGTGGTGTTCCTGCAGGAAGTCCTCGGCTCGCATGCGCGCCACGCGGCGCGCGTCAAGGGCTGGCCCGGCACGCCGCACTACGAATTCCTGGCCGACCAGCTCTGGCCCCAGTACGCCTATGGCCGCAACTCGGTCTATCCGCATGGCGAGCATGGCAACGCGGTGCTGTCGAAGTTTCCGATCCGGCATTTCCAGAACCATGACGTCTCCATTGCCGGGCCCGAGCGGCGCGGCCTGCTGCATTGCGTGCTGCAGATGCCCGGCCGCCAGCAGGACGTGCACGTGATCTGCGTCCACCTCGGGCTCAAGGAGGCGCACCGGCAAAAGCAGCTGCGCCTGCTGTGCCAGCTGGCCTCGCGCGAGGTGCCGGCCGACGCGCCGCTGGTGGTGGCGGGCGACTTCAACGACTGGCGCATCCGCGCGCACAAGGTGCTCGACACCTGCTCGCTGCACGAGGTCTTCGAGCGCGCCAACGGGCGCCCGGCGCGGACCTTTCCGGCTCGCATGCCACTGCTGCCGCTCGACCGCATCTACGTGCGCAATGCCAGCTCGCATGCGCCGGTGGTCATGCCCAGCCGGCCCTGGTCGCACCTGTCGGACCACGCGCCGCTGGCCGCCGTCATCGAGATCTGAACCCTGGAGTCTTCCCATGGACCGCATCCAACGCTCCGCCAAATGGACACCGGGCAACGACATCCGCCTGCTCGAAAACGGCGAGGAGTTCTTCCCCCGCGTCTTCGAGGCCATTGCCGCTGCGCGGCACGAGGTCATCCTCGAGACCTTCATCCTGTTCGAGGACAAGGTCGGCGAAGGCCTGCGCCAGGCGCTGCATGCCGCAGCGCGGCGCGGCGTGCGGGTGGACGTCATGGTCGACGCCTTCGGCTCGCCGGACCTGTCGCGCGAGTTCATCGCCTCGCTGACCGACGCTGGCGTGCGCATCCGCGCCTTCGACCCCGGCCCGCGCCTGTTCGGCTGGCGCACCAACATGATCCGCCGCATGCACCGCAAGATCGTCGTGGTGGACGGCGAGCTGGCCTTCGTCGGCGGCATCAACTACTCGGCCGACCATCTGGCCGACTTCGGGCCCGAAGCCAAGCAGGACTACTCGGTCGAGCTGCGCGGCCCGCTCGTGCGCGAGATCCACCAGTTCGTGCACGATGCCATCGGCGGCGGCCGGCCGCGCCGGCGCTGGCTGCCGCGGCGCAACCGCCAGGCCGAGCCGCAACAGGGCACGCCCCTGCCTGCGGCCGGCGGCGCCGACGCCCTGTTCGTGGTGCGCGACAACCGCGACCACCGCGACGACATCGAGCGCCACTACCGCATTGCGATCCGCTCGGCGCGCAAGCGCATCGTCATCGCCAATGCCTACTTCTTTCCGGGCTGGCGCCTGCTGCGCGAGATGCGCCGCGCGGCGCGGCGCGGCGTCGAGGTGTCGCTGATCCTGCAGGGCATGCCCGACATGCCCATCGTCAAGGTCGCCGCCGGCCTGCTCTACCACCATCTGCTCAAGGCCGGCGTGCGCATCTATGAATACTGCGAGCGCCCGCTGCACGGCAAGGTGGCGATCATGGACGACGAATGGGCCACCGTGGGGTCGAGCAACCTCGACCCGCTGAGCCTGGCGCTCAACCTGGAAGCCAACGTCGTCATCCGCGACCGCGACTTCAACCGCACGCTCGGCGAGCGACTCGACCACCTCATGCAGAACGCCTGCAAGCGGGTCGAGATCGACGACGTGCGTGAAAGCGGCCCCTGGTCCGCCGTGCGCGGCTTCTTCGTCTTCCACCTGGTGCGCCTGTACCCCACCTGGGCCGGCTGGCTGCCGCGCCATGCGCCGCGCCTTGCGCCGGTGGATCCGGCCGCCTGCCCGCCGAGGGCCGGCGACCCCATGCCCACGACGGACGCCGCTTGACCTCGCGCGCCCGGCCCGGGGGCAAGCCGCCCGCCCGCATGGCCGGACGCAGTCCGGCCGGCAGTCCGCGCGGCGCAAGGCGGCGCCATGGACCCGGCGCGCCGCTGCGGCGCGCCGGCGGCGGCCACAGCGGCACGGCGTTCGAGCGCGTCAGGGCAGCCTGGCCGCACCTCAAGCCCTGGCTCACCGGCCTCTTCTTCCTGCTGGTCGCGTGGCTCATCTGGCGCTTTGCCTCCACCGTCCGCTGGGGCGAAGTGCTGCAGGCCATCCGCGCCTACCCGGCGACCACCCTCATGGCGGCCGCGACGCTGGCCGCCTGCAGCCATGCGCTGTACAGCACCTACGACCTGATCGGCCGGCACACCACCGGCCACCGCCTCGGCACGGGCGCGGTCATGCGCATCACCTTCATCAGCTACGCCTTCAACCTCAACCTGGGCTCCCTCGTGGGCGGCATTGCCCTGCGCTATCGGCTGTACTCGCGCCAGGGCCTGGACGCCGGCACCGTCACGCGCGTGCTGACGCTGAGCATGATGACCAACTGGCTGGGCTACCTGCTGCTGGCAGGGCTGGCGTTCAGCTTCTGGCCGCTCGCGCTGCCCGAGAGCTGGGGCGTCACGCCAACCCACCTGCGCCTCGGCGGCGCGGCCCTGCTCCTGGCAGCGATCGCCTGGGTGGCGCTGTGCGCCTTCTCGCCGCAGCGCGAACTCAGCATCCGCGGCCACACCCTGCAGCTGCCCTCGCTGCGCCTGACCGCGCTGCAGCTGGCCATGTCGTGCGCCAACTGGCTGCTCATCTCGGGCGTGGTCTACCTGCTCATGCCCGACCGCATCAGCTACCCCTCGGTGCTGGCCGTCATGCTCATCGCCGCGGTGGCGGGCGTCATCACGCACGTGCCGGCGGGCCTGGGCGTGCTGGAGGCCGTCTTCGTCGCGCTGCTGTCGCATCAGGCGCCGGCCAGCCAGCTGCTGGCGGCACTGCTCACCTACCGGGCGATCTACTACATTGCGCCCTTCGCCCTGGCGCTGCTCGCCTACCTGGCCACCGAGGCGCGCCGCGCGCCCGGCCGCTGAGGCCTGTTTCACACGCACACAGCCGGGTCGTCACCGGCTGTTAAGATTCGCGCGCCTTCTTTCCCCCTGACAGCCGCAGTTCCACCGCGAATCGCCCCCTAATGACCGTTTCCATCGCAGGCCGCGCTCCTGCCACGTTCGAGATCAAAAGCGCCAATCTCCCCCTCGTGGCCCTGCTGCTCAAGTCCGCCGACCTGGCCGCGCTCGCGCAGGATCTGGCCAGCCGCTTCGGCGACATTCCCGACTTCTTCGACAACGAACCGCTGGTGATCGACCTCACGCCGCTGCAGGCTGCGGCCGAAGGCGACGACGCGGCCGAGGCGCAAGTGGACTTCCCCGCCCTCGTCACCCTGCTGCGCAGCTACCGCGTCGCTCCGGTGGCCGCGCGCGGCGGCAGCGCGGCGCAGATGGCGCAGGCCTTGGCCGCCGGACTGGCCGCCGCGCCGGACGCACGCGCCCTGCCGTCCGCAGCCGCCTCGCAGCCTTCGGAGCCCGACGAGCCGGTGACGGCGCCTGAGCCCGTGGAAACACCTGCCGCCGCAGCCCCCGCCCCGGCTGCGCCCGGGCCAGCCCCCGGCGCGCTCGTCATCAGCAAGCCGCTGCGCTCGGGCCAGCAGGTCTATGCGCGCGGCCGCGACCTCGTCGTGCTGTCGATGGTCAACGCCGGCGCCGAAGTCATCGCCGACGGCCACATCCACGTCTACGCGCCGCTGCGCGGCAAGGCCATCGCGGGTGCCCGCGGCAATGCCGACGCCCGCATCTTCGCGCTCAGCCTGGAGCCCGAGCTGCTGTCCATCGCGGGCATCTACCGCACCAGCGAGGCGCCGCTGCCCGACGCGGTGCATGGCAAGCCGGCGCAGGTGCGCCTGGGTGGCGAGCCGGGCGCCGAAAAGCTTTTCATCGAGCCGCTCAACCTCTGAGCGGCCCGCCGTTCCTCCTACGCAACCCGATCCACCAAAGGACTTCCTCACCATGGCAAAAATCATCGTCGTGACCTCCGGCAAGGGCGGTGTCGGCAAGACCACCACCAGCGCCAGCTTTGCCACGGGCCTGGCACTGCGCGGCCACAAGACGGCCGTGATCGACTTCGACGTCGGCCTGCGCAACCTCGACCTCATCATGGGCTGCGAACGCCGCGTGGTGTACGACCTCATCAACGTCATCCAGGGCGAGGCCAACCTGAACCAGGCCCTCATCAAGGACAAGCAGTGCGACAACCTGTTCGTGCTGGCCGCCTCGCAGACGCGCGACAAGGAGGCCCTCTCGCGCGAAGGCGTCGAGAAGGTCCTCAACGACCTGGCCGCGATGGACTTCGAGTACATCGTCTGCGACTCGCCCGCGGGCATCGAGACGGGTGCGCTCATGGCCATGCACTTCGCCGACGAAGCGCTGGTCGTCACCAACCCCGAGGTCTCCAGCGTGCGCGACTCCGACCGCATCCTGGGCATGCTGGCGAGCAAGACGCGCCGCGCCATCGAGGGCAAGGAGCCCGTCAAGGAGCACCTGCTCATCACGCGCTACAACCCGAGCCGCGTCGACCAGGGCCAGATGCTGTCGCTGGAGGACATCCAGGACATCCTGCGCATCAAGCTGATCGGCGTCATCCCCGAAAGCGAAACGGTGCTGCAGGCCAGCAACCAGGGCACGCCCGCCGTCCACATGAAGGGCACGGACGTGTCCGAGGCCTACAAGGACGTGATCGACCGCTTCCTCGGCGAGGACAAGCCGATGCGCTTCATCGACGCGCAGAAGGCGGGCTTTCTCAAGCGTCTGTTCGGGGGGAAGTAAGCCATGGCCTCGTTCCTGTCCTTCCTGCTCGGCGAAAAGAAGAAGACCGCCAGCGTCGCCAAGGAGCGGCTGCAGATCATCCTCGCGCACGAGCGCAGCGGCCGCAACGCCGCCGAGCCCGACTACCTGCCCGCGCTGCAGCGCGACCTGGTCGCGGTGATCAGCAAGTACATCAAGATCAACCCGCAGGACATCAAGGTCCAGCTCGAACGCCAGGACAACCTGGAAGTGCTGGAAGTGAAGATCGAGCTGCCGGACGCCCGGTAGCCCGACCGGGCCCGCATTGCACAGGCCTGCGTTGTCTCAGCGGGCCGCTGCGCCGAACGGGCTCAGAGTGGCGGCACCGCCTGGCGCCTTGTCGGCGCCGGCCTGGGCGCTGATGCGGCGCAGGGTGCCCTCCTCCTCGCGCAGCACGTAGGGAACGCCGGGCTCGTCGCCACTCGCGTGCGCAGCGCCTGCAGGCTCCTGCGGCGCTCGCGGCTCCTGCTGCAGTGCGGCCGCGTCGCCGGCAGACCCGGGCGCCGCAAGCCGGCCTTCATCCTGCAAGCGGGCGTGGACTGCGTCCGCGCGTCCTGCGGCCGCACGCCCTGCATCGGCGGTGTGTGCAGCCCTCGCAACCTGCTGTGTGCGGGCCTGCGGCGGCTCCGGGCTCGGGTGGCCCCCCGGCCACAGCGCAGCCAGCAAGGCGGCCACCAGCAGGCCGCAGAAGACGAGCGGCCCCAGCGCGGCGCGCCAGGGCCCCGGCCCGACCCCTGCGGAGGCGGCCGGCCGACGCGAAGGCCGCGCCGCGGACCGACCCGCCGCAGAACCGGTGTTCCCGCGATCAGAGCCTGCGCGCCGCACGGAAGCCGCCACCCATCCAGCCGCTGCCCTGCAGGATCGAGGGCGAGTTGCCTGCGGCGCTGTCCTTCATCGTGGGCCCGAGCAGGCTGTTGCGGCTGCTCAGCACGCGGTCCTTGCCCTGGTTGTCCACGCCGAGGTAGATGCCCACGTGGTCGATCTCGCCGTCGTTCTCGTCGGAGTCGAAGAACACCAGATCGCCATAGGCCAGGTTGCCGAACGACGTGGGCTTGCTGCCCGTGAAGGGCACGATCCACACGCCCATGCCGTCGCTGCTGGCCTGCTTGGCCGAGGTGCGCGGCAGCGCCACGTTCGGGCGCTCGAAGCCGCTCTTGGCAAGAGGCAGGCCCAGCCGGTAGCCGAACACCATGCGCACGAAGCCCGAGCAGTCGAGCCGGCCGTACTCGGCCAGCTCGTTCAGGTCCATGCCGCCGTCATTGGTGCCGTAGTCCCAGTCGATGCCCAGGTGGTCGTTGAAGTCCGCGCCGATGTCCGGGCCGTACGACGTGCCGCCGGAGATCCAGCGGTAGCCGGTGTACGCCGCCGTGTCCGGCACCTTGACGATGGGCGCACCGCTCACGTACTCCATGGCCACGGCAAACACGTCGGGGTCGGTGCGGGCCAGCAGCGCGTCCACCTCGGCGGCGGTCGGGATGCCGCCTGCGGGCCAGGCCGTGGGCAGCACCCGCACGTACGAGGTGTGCGTCACTGTCTGCGTGCCGCCCGTCACGCCGCTTTGCACCGGCTCCGAGAAGGTGCGGCTCGGCCCCCAGTGCCGCACCGTGACCGCGCCGTCGGTGAAGGTGGCGCGCCAGCTGCCGCCGTCGGTGTTGACCACCGTGCGCGCCGGATTGCTGTAACGGATGAACTGATAGGCCAGCGCGCCTTGCGCCAAGGCCATGCCCAGCGCCATGAAGGCCAGGCCGCGAAGAAGTTTTGTTCTCATGTCTCTCTCCTAATGGTCACTCACACAGGATGGGCCCATGTCATGCGCCCACCAACGATGGGCGAGCGGCGGACGCCCTTTGCGAGGGCAGCCACTGATCGCCGGGCCAGCTTATGGCGGGGTCATGACGGCAGGCATCAAATGCCGCATGGGTGGCATAACCGGCAGGGCCGCTCGGCCATAACCAAAAGCTTGGGAGACCCTGGTGCCTGAAACACGGCCCACAAGACCCGGGAGGAGAGGTGGCGGCGGATGCGCGGGCAGGCAGCTCAGACCGCTCAGGCCGCCTGGCCCGCGTGGCTGCGCACCAGCGGCTCGAGCGCGTGGCGCGCGCACTTTTGCACCGCCATCAGCAGCTCATGCCCCGGCGTGGCCACGCCCCAGCGCGCCCGCAGGTCGTGGCGGATGCGGCCCAGCAGCGCGGCCGCCATCTCGGCGTCGGCCAGCGCCCGGTGGGCCTGGCCGGTGCGCGGCAAGCCGTGAAAGTCCACCAGCGTGCCCAGCTTGTGGCTGGGCGCCTGCGGATACAGCCGGCGCGACACCAGCATCGTGCAGGCAAACGGCTGACGCGCGGGCAGGCCCAGGCGCGACAGCTCCGCCTCCCAGAAGCGGCGGTCGAACGAGGCGTTGTGCGCCACCATCGGCGCGTCGCCCACGAAGCGGGCCGCCTCGGCCATCACCTCGTGCGCGGGCGGTGCATCGGCCAGCATCGCATTGCTGATGCCGGTGTAGGCCTCGATGAAAGCCGACACACGCACCCCGGCGTTCATCAGGCTCTGGAAGCGCCCCACCACCCGGTCGTCCCGCACCAGCACGATGGCCACTTCGGTGGCGCGGTCGCCCTGGGTGGGCGACAGGCCCGTCGTCTCGAAGTCGATGACAGCGATCGCACTCATGAACCGGACCGGCGTGCAAGGGAGGGGGCGTGAAACACTTTTCTGCTTGGAGTTGGGGGGCAGGTCGTGCGATTATCGTTTCAGGATGCAGGCCACAGGCCTGCAAGGTGGGCAAACAGGTGGAGAAGACCATGAGGTCGACGGATAGGCCATGGGGCGCGCGTGCGAGCGTGCCCGAACCCGCGCGGGTGGCCGCGCCCGCGCCGCTGCGACGCATCGTGGCACGCAGCCTCTGGCGCGCGCTGGCGCTCGGCAGCGTGCTCGCCTGCGCCGCAGCGGCGTCCCACGGCGCCGAGCGCTGCGCGGCGCCCGATGCGCGCGGCCACGTCGCCTGCAGCGCGGGCATGGGCGAGGCCCAGGCCCGCGCGATGGCGCTCACCCAGGAACGCTCGCAATGGTGCTGGGCCGCCAGCATCGCGATGATCTTCGGCTTTCATGGCTACCGCCTGCCGCAGGAGGCCATCGTGCAGGACGTGCACGGCTCCGTCGCCGACGTCAACGCGCCCTCGGGCGAGGCCATCACCAGCGCCCTGCGCAGGCCCTGGCGCACGCCCGACGCGCGCGGCTTCGTTGCGTCATCGCAGACGGGCGACATCGCCGCCAACCGCTACGAAGTGGGCAACGCGCAGATCGTCGACGAGCTGGCCAGCGGCCGGCCCCTGCTCATCGGCACCCGCGGCCACGCCATGGTGCTGGTCGAAGCCGACTACGAGCGCCGGCCCGACGGCGACGTCGTCATCACCGGCGGCAGCGTCATCGACCCCCTGCCCGGCAAGGGCCTGCGCCGGCTCACGCGGCCCGAGATGGTGCTGAGCTACGTCTCGGTGGTCAAGGTCGATGGCCTGCCCGACGATTCGCTGCACGCGCAGGCGCAAACGGAAGGCGCCCCCGAGCGCTGAATATCAGACCCGCACGAGCCATGCGCTACCCCGTCGCCATCGACCGGCACTGAGCACGCGCCTCAGCCCTGCCCCGTCTCCAGAATCAGCATCGCCTCGATCTTGTGGCCGTCGAGGTCGCGCACGAAGGCGGCGTAGTAGCCGGCATCGTAGTCGGGGCGCAGGCCCGGCGGGCCGTCGTCGGTGGCGCCCAGCGCGAGCGCCCGGGCGTGGAACGCTTTCACCTCGTCCATCGAACTGGCCAGAAACGCCACGTGCGTGCCGTTGCCCACGGCCGCCGCGCCGCCGTCGTGCGGATGCTGGATCCAGAACTCCGGGAACTTCCGGCCGTAGCCCGCCCCGCCCGGAAAGTCCATCACGCAGCGGATCTGCAGCGTGGCCAGCACCTCGTCGTAGAAGGCCTTGGCGCGCGCGTAATCGTTGGTGCCGAGCGAAACGTGCGACAGCACGCTGTCGGGCAACGCTGCGGAACCAGGGCGGGGGTCGGGACGCGGGTTGGGGTGCTCCCCGGCCTGCGCACCGGCCTGAGGAACAGCTTGAGAGGTGGCATGAGAAAGGGCATCGGCCATGGTGAGCTCCTATGGAATGGGTGTAACTGCTGCTCGCGGCCCTTGCAGGCCGTCGCAACGAGCTTAGTCACCCCCGACGCAAGCGCCTGTCAGGAGCGCCGCAGCATCATCCAAAGCGCCAGCGCAGCCGCGCCGAGCGACGCCACCGCGCCGGCCACGAACACCGAGCCCAGACCCGCCTGCAGCGCCAGCCAGCCGCCCAGCGGCCCGGCAGCGGCCATCGACAGATCCTGGAACACCACATACCCGCCCATCGCCGAGCCGCGGCTTTGCGGCGGTGCGCGGCGCACCGACTCCACCCCGAAGCCCTGGAACGCCAGCGCGTAGCCGCCGCCGGTCAGTGCCGCGCCCAGGCAGGCCAGCACCGGCCCCGACGCGCCCCAGATCAGCAGCTGCCCCACGGCCTCCACCGCCACGCACACCAGCCCCACCTGCGCACCGCCCAGCCTGTCGGGCAGATGCCCCGCCACCAGCCGCGCCACGATGAAGCCCACGCCCATGCTCGTGAACGCCAGCGCCGCGCTGCCCCAGCCGCGCTGCACGAACAGCAGCACCACGAAGGCGTTGATCGCCGCATAGCCGAACGACGACAGCGTCAGCGCCAGACCCGGCAGCTTCACGATGCCCAGCACCTTGTAGAACGGCGGACGGGGCGCGCCGCCGGCCTGCGGCGCCAGCGCCGGGCGCCGCGCCACCAGCGCGAGCGGCATCAGCGGCACCAGCACCGTGGCGACGGCGATCCCGGCAAAGCCCGCATGCGCGTACACCCAGGCCCCCACCGGCGCGCCAAAGCCGTAGGCCGCAAACAGCGCCATGCCGACCCAGCCGATCACCTTGCCGGCGTGCGCCGGCCCCATCTGCGCAATGCCCCAGGCCAGCGCGGACGTGATGATGAAGGGCTCGGCCAGCCCCGTGAGCAGGCGCCCCGCCACCAGCACGCCCAGCGACGCCGACGGCGACGACAGCGCGGCCAGCGACACCAGGTACACCAGCCCCACGCAGCACGTGCCCAGCAGCCCCGTCATCATCGCGCGGCGCGGGCCCCGCGTGTCCACCGTCGCGCCCGCCCAGCCGCGCCCGAGCAGGATCGACGTGAGGTACTGGCTGCCCATCACCACGCCCACCACCAGCGTGCTCATGCCCAGCGTGTCGTGCACGTGGCGCGGCACCACCGGCAAGGCCATGCCCATGGCAAAAAAGCCGCCAAACACCGCCAGCATCAGAGGCAGCAAGGGCACGAAGGCACCGAACAGGGAGTCGTCGGAAGAAGGCTGGGACACGGAAGCGAAGGAAGTTGAAACGGCAGGGAACGTGACGCACCGACAGCAGTCGGGATTCACGCGAGAAGGCTCAACGATAACGCCGATGGTGCTTTGCTGCAGGACGGCGCTCTGCTACAGTGAATGCGCCCACGAAAAAGGTGGGCTCGGGTTTGACAGCCCGAAAAACGCCCAACGGTCAGAGGCCGTTGGTTTGACCGCTAGGTTCACCTGCGGCCTCTTTCATTCGTCTCCGCTTTTTTTGGCGGCTCGGATGGGAGGCTCCGCAAGGACCTGCCGGTTTCCCGTTGGGCGTCCGGTCTGTCAACCCATTCGGGCTGCCGCCAATTCAAGCAGTACGCGCGGCAATCAACAACCAGACACGAACGACAAGGACAGTTCCGTGACGCGTACCTGCACCCAGGCCGATGCCGGCCCCACCCCCCACGCCGCCGCCAACCCGCGAGAGTTGTCTCAGGCCTTCCTCGACAACCTGGACGACCAGCTCCATGCGCTGGATGAAGTCCTGCAGGCCTACGACCTGCTGCAGTCCTTCCTCGACCCGATGATGAACCAGGCCACTGCGCTGTTCGAGCTGGACCGGGAGCAGATGAGCGCGATGCTGAGCATCTTGAACGGGGCGATGTTTGCGCGGTTGAGGGCGGCGAAGGGGCGGGTGGAGGGCTAGACCTCCCTGGCTTCGAAGACATCAGGTGGTTTTCCCGGGGTGACACCTTGCCAAGCTGGTTAAACTTGATAACCATTGGAGGCTTCCAATAAATAGATCACGGCCCCAGTAGCGTTGGACTTGCCTCTGAATTGATCAATGCTCGGCAACAAGCCATCGAACTTCGAACATCTCAAGGGACACGACATACAGCTTGTGCGCCTCGGGATGCTCGCTGAGCGCTACTTCGCCGAAGATCCAAACACCTGTCTATTGAAGCTTCGGCAGCTGGCTGAGTTGCTTGCGCAGCTTGCCGCATCCAAAGTCGGCCTCTTCGCTTCGCCTGACGAGATGCAGGTAGACCTCGTCAGGCGTCTCCAGGATCAAGGCATCATTCCGCGCGAGGTGGGCGTCTTGTTCACTGAAGTTCGACGGGCAGGGAACGACGCAAACCATCGCCTTGCAGGCAACCATCGCTCCGCTCTTCTCTGCCTCCGGCTGACCTGGCAGCTCGGGGTGTGGTTTCATCGAACTTTTTCTGACCCTGCATTCAAGTCAGGACCATTCAAGCCTCCGCCAGCCCCCACGAACGAAAGCGCCGAGCTCAAGAAGGAGCTGGATGCGCTGCGTACGGAACTGCTCCAGTATCGCAAGTCGCATATCGATGCTGAACAGGCTTTCGATCAGGCTCAAGAACAAGTCAGACAAGCCCAGAACGATCGGGCGTTCTGGGAAGCAATGGCCGCCGAAGCCGAGTCGGCAAAGGCGGAACTGATGTCCCGCCTCGCGGCCATGCAGTCACAAGCCGCCGCGGAGTCGCCCAAAGCTATCGCCCAGTACGTGGCGGCCGCAAACTCAGCTGCTGCCGTCATGCAGATCAGCGAAAGCGACACGCGCAGACTGATCGATGAGCAGCTCGCCGGTGCCGGCTGGACAGTTGACTCGGCTGACCTCACGTTCGCAAAAGGCGCGCGACCCCAACGCGGCCAGAACCTCGCCATCTCCGAGTGGCCCACCGAAACAGGCCCCGCCGACTACGTGTTCTTTGTCGGTCTAACACCGGTGGCCATCGTGGAGGCCAAACGCAAAAACATCGACGTGTCGGCCGCGCTGCAACAGGCGAAGCGCTACAGCCGGGGTTTCAGGCCCTCAACGGAAGTCGATTTACCAGCGGGCAACTTCGGCTCAAACGCCGAGTTTCGAATCCCCTTCGTTTTCTCGACGAATGGTCGCCCCTACCTGCGACAGCTTTCCGAGAAAAGTGGGGTCTGGTTCTGCGACCTGCGGCGGCCCGAGAACCTAGCCCATGCTCTTGACGGCTGGTACACCCCCGAAGGTTTGAGCGCTTTGCTACAGCGCGACGACGATCAAGCGCACGCTCAACTGGCCAGCGCACCGTTCGACTACGGGTTTCCGCTGCGCCCCTATCAGCAGTTTGCCATTCAGGCCACGGAGGCCAGCATCCGCGAGGGGCAGCGCGCCATTCTGCTGGCCATGGCGACGGGTACCGGCAAGACTAAAACCTGCATCGCACTGATCTACCGCCTGCTCAAGGCCAAGCGCTTCCGGCGCATCCTGTTCCTCGTCGACCGCTCGGCCCTGGGAGAGCAGGCTGCCAACGCGTTCAAGGACACGCGCATGGAGCGTCTGCAGACATTTGCCGACATCTTCGGCATCAAGGAACTGGAAGACCAAGCGCCTGACGACGACACCGCGGTACACCTGGCCACCGTGCAAGGGATGGTGCAGCGCGTGCTGTACCCGGGTGATGACAGCACGCCGCCGCCCATCGACCAATACGACTGCATCATCGTCGACGAGTGCCACCGCGGCTACCTGCTGGACCGGGAGCTGTCCGACACGGAGCTCAGTTTCCGCAGCTACGACGACTACGTGTCCAAGTACCGGCGCGTGCTGGACTACTTCGACGCTGTGAAAGTCGGCCTGACCGCCACACCCGCGCTGCACACCACCCAAATCTTCGGTGCACCGGTCTTCACCTACGGCTACCGCGAGGCGGTGGTCGATGGCTATCTGGTGGACTACGAGCCGCCTATCCAGGTGCACACCTTGCTCTCCGGCCAAGGCATCGCGTGGAAGGCCGGCGAGGAGGTCAAGGTCTACAACACCGGCCGCCAGCAGATCGAACTGTTCAAGACGCCAGACGAGATCAAGCTCAAGGTCGATGACTTCAATCGCAAGGTCATCACCCGGCCGTTCAACGAGGTGGTCTGCACCTACCTGGCGCAGGAACTGGACCCAGCTTCCCGCCGCAAGACGCTGATTTTCTGCGTCAGCGACAGCCACGCCGACATGGTGGTGGATCTTCTGAAGAATGCCTTCGCCGCCCAATACGGCACCGTCGAAGACGACGCGGTCATCAAGATCACCGGCGCAGCCGACAAGCCGCTGCAGCTGATCCGCCGCTACAAGAACGAGCGACTGCCCAATGTGGCCGTCACCGTCGATCTGCTGACCACCGGCGTCGACGTGCCCGAGATCTGCAACCTGGTGTTCCTGCGACAGGTGAACAGCCGCATCCTGTTCGACCAGATGCTGGGCCGCGCCACGCGGCTGTGCGACTTCGGCGGCACCGACGTCAAGGACTCGTTCCGCGTGTTCGACGCTGTTCGTATCTTCGAAGCCATTGGCGACATGACGGCCATGAAGCCCGTGGTCGTGAACCCGAAGATCAGTTTCACCCAACTGGCGCAGGAACTGGCCACGTTGAAGGACGAGTCCGCCACCGAGCTGGCGCGCGATCAATTCCTGGCTAAGCTGCAGGCCAAGAAGCGCCACCTGACCGACAAAGGCCGACAGGACTTCGAGGCCATGGCGGGCATGCCGGTGCAGGCTTTCGTTCAGAAGCTCAAGGCCATGCCCCTGGCCGATGTCGCGGCCTGGTTCGTGCAGAACCCGGAACTGGGCGAACTGCTCGACCGCCGCAGCGACGGCCCCGAACGCGAGATGTTCGTGTCCGAGCATGCCGATGCCTTCGACCGCGCCGAGCGCGGCTACGGCAAGGGCAAGAAGCCCGACGACTACATCCGCGCCTTCAGTGAATTCATTAAGACCCAGGGCAACCAGATCCCGGCGCTGGTGACCGTGCTCACGCGACCGCGCGAGCTGACCCGCGCACAGCTGCGAGAACTGGTGCTTGCGCTGGACCGGGCCGGCTTCACTGAAACCAACCTCGCATCGGCCTGGCGAGAGCTCACCAACCAGGACATCGCGGCCCGCATCGTCGGCTACATCCGCCAGGCGGCCATCGGTGATGCGTTGGTACCCTATGCCGAGCGCGTCGACCGGGCCTTGCAGCATCTGCTGGCACATCCGCCGGCGGGCAAGCCCTGGAGCACGCCACAGCGCGACTGGCTCAAGCGCATCGCCGCGCAGACCAAGGCCAACGTGCTGGTGGACCGCTCGGCCATCGACGACCCCGACTTGATCTTCAAGCGCGAGGGCGGAGGCTTCAACCGGCTGGACAAGGTCTTCAACGGCCAACTCCAACCCGTGCTCGATGCCTTCAACGACGCGCTGTGGGCCTTGCCGCCCGAATCTGCCAACCGCTGACCTCTCTCGAACAACAACCCATGTCCAACCACACCGCCGCCCTCGACATTGGCGCCAAGCTCTGGTCGCTGTGCCACGTGCTGCGCGATGACGGCGTCACCTACCACCAGTACCTGAGCGAGCTGACCTACCTGCTCTTCCTGAAGATGATGAAGGAGACAGGGCAGGAGGATCGACTCAAGGTATGGAAGCGGCCTAAGAAGTCCGAACCGCCCGTCGAGCAACCCGGCACCCGCTGGGACGACCTGCTCAACGCCTCGGCCCCCGAGCGGCTCGACACCTACAAGGAAATGCTGCTGGACTACGGCTTGCACGGCCGTGGCGCCGTGCAGGAGATTTACGCCAACGCCAACACCTTCATCACCAAGCCGGCCACGCTGAGCAAGCTGGTGACCGACATCGACAGCCTGGACTGGTACAGCGTCGACCGCGACGACCTGGGCGACCTGTACGAAGATCTGCTGGAACGCAACGCTGGCGAGAAGAAGAGCGGCGCCGGCCAGTACTTCACCCCACGCCATCTAATTGACAGCATCGTCAGCGTGATGAAGCCCCAGCTGGGCGACGTGATCCAGGACCCGGCCGCCGGCACATGCGGCTTCCTGATCGCGGCCAACAACTACCTGCGCCAGCACAACGACTTCGACAGCCTCAGCGACGAGGCGCAGCGCAAGTACCGGCACCACACTTTCCACGGCATGGAGCTGGTGCAGGACACACACCGCCTGGCGCTGATGAACATGCTGCTGCACGGCATCGAAGGCGGCGTGACCTATGGCGACACGCTGAGCGACGACCACAAAGGTCTGCCGCCGGCCACGCTGATCCTCAGCAACCCGCCCTTCGGCACCAAGAAGGGCGGCGGCCTGCCGACGCGAGGTGACCTCACCTTCGAGACCAGCAACAAGCAGTTCGCGTTTCTACAGCACATCTACCGCGCGCTGAAGCCCGGTGGCCGGGCCGCCGTGGTGCTGCCCGACAACGTGCTGTTCGAGAGCAACATCGGCACCGACATCCGGCGCGACCTGATGGACAAGTGCAACCTGCACACCATCCTGCGCCTGCCCACCGGCATCTTCTACGCCCAGGGCGTCAAGACCAACGTGCTCTTCTTCACCCGCGGCGTAGTCGACAAGGACAACACGAAGGAAGTGTGGGTGTACGACATGCGGGCCAACATGCCCGCCTTCGGTAAGCGCACGCCGTTCACGCGGGACTACTTCCGCACGCCGCCCGACGCAACGGCCAGCCAGCCGCGCAACAAGTTTGAAGACGTATTCGGCAGCGACCCGCGCGGTGGGCCGGCTACGCTGGCGGCACGTCAGGACAGCGGCGAGACGGGCCGCTGGCGCCGCTTCACGCGCGAGCAGATCGCGCAGCGTGGCGACAACCTGGACATCGCTTGGCTGAAGGATGACAGCGGTGAAGCGGTAGCGCAACAGCTTGACGAGCCGGCCACGGTGGCGCGCCTCGCGCTCAGCGAACTGAATGCCGCCGTGCTCGAACTGCGCGCGTTGCTTGAAGAACTTGGCGAGGACCCCGACCAGTCGCTCGAAGATTTCGGATTCGACGCTGTCGCCGCAGCTGAGGTTCACGAGTGAGCAGCTTGCCATCGAACTGGGTAGTTGCGCCGCTGGGCGACTTGCTGACAGAAGTCCTGGGCGGAGGAACTCCAGACAAATCCAAGGCCGAGAACTTTCGTGGTGACATTCCCTTCATGACCGTGAAGGATATGCATTCGCGTTTCATCGACGACACGCAAGACCACATCTCGCAGGAGGCGCTCGCGTCAAGTGCCAGCCGTGTCATTCCGGCGGATACACTAGTGATCGCCAGTCGCATGTCGCTCGGAAAAGTCGCGAGGCCCACTCGGGCCGTAGCGATCAATCAAGACCTAAAGGCCCTCTTTCTCCATCAGGGCGTGAGTAAGCCGTACATCGAGTACGCATGGCGTGCAAATGCCGCTCGCATTCAGGCGATGGGTACTGGAACGACTGTCAAAGGTATCCGGCTTGAGGACATTCGTGGGCTACAGGTGCCAGTTGCACCCGCCGCTGAGCAAACCCGCATCGCCGACCAACTCGACACCCTGCTGGCGCGCATCCAAGCCTGCCAGGACCGCCTGGAGGCCATTCCGGCGGTGCTCAAGCGGTTTCGGCAGGCCGCGTTGGATGCTGCGATGACCGGTGAATTGACAAACGATTGGCGCACACCCGGACAACAAGGACTCAGTGCTGCTGATGTCATAGCCACACGACTGGGCAACGAGAAGGGTGCAGCCCGGCGAAAGCTCGAAGAGTTCCTGCTCGAACACCCACCGCAGGAACCTGGTGCGGGTCTGCCAAGTGGTTGGCTCCGGACTCATGTGGGTGTTGTGGGCGCGGTGAGCAACGGCAGCACACCATCGCGAGGAGTCCCGGAATACTGGGGTGGCGACATTCCTTGGGTCAGCTCTGGAGAAGTAGCGAATCGGACGATCAACACCACGCGCGAATCCATCACCTCGGCTGGCTTTGAGAACTCTTCGGTGCGTCTTTTGCCGGCGGGCACTGTGCTGATGGCGATGATCGGTGAAGGAAAGACGCGAGGTCAGTCGGCATTGCTTGCTATCCCTGCCTGCATCAATCAGAACGTCGCGGGAGTCGTTCCCGTGCCTGAGTTGGTAGCGTCGCGCTACCTCTGGTATTGGTTTCAACGTCAATATGAGTCCAACAGGAATCAAGGAAGCGGGTCCGGTCCGAAGGCGTTGAACTGCGACCGAGTCAGAAGGCTGGAAGTCCACCTTCCCCCATTGGGCGAACAGGCCGAGATCGTGCGTCGCCTAGAGGCCACGCTGTCACTTGCTGACGGAATCGCAGTTCGATGCGCCAGCGCAACCGTAGAAGTCCAGCGCCTTGCGCCCCTCACCCTCGCCAAGGCGTTCCGAGGCGACTTGGTCGCTCAAGACCCGAACGACGAGCCTGCCAGCGTGCTGCTCGCACGCATCGCTACCGAGCGCATTGCACCCGTGGCGGCTATCCCGGCCCGGTTGCCGCGCATCAGGCGCCCGCCCCGCGCCCCAAAGGAAATCGCCGCCATGACCAAGAGCCGCCAGGACGACGACGTGATGGGCCAACCCTACTTGGCCGGACACCTGCGACGCATCGGCACTCCCGTTACTGCCGAAGCGCTGTTCAAGGCGGCCGAGCTGCCCGTGGCCGACTTCTACAAGCAACTGGCCTGGGAGGTAGATCAAGGCCACGTGAAGGACAACCAGACCACGCTGGAGCCAGGGCATGCGGCTGGATAAGGTCAGCATCGACGGGTTCAAGAACCTGCGCGGCCTGGAGCTGGACTTCGATGAGCGCCAGCTCACCACGGTGCTGATCGGCCAGAACGGCGCCGGAAAGTCCAACCTCATCGAGGCCATCACCCAGGTCTTCCGCTGGGTGGACCTGCGGCGCAACGAACCGCGCTTTCGCTACCGGGTGACCTACCGCATCCAGCCGCAGGGCCCGGCGATTCCGAACCCGCCGAGCGTGTGCCTGAGCAACTTCCCTGACGAGCCGGCGATAAAGGTCAACGGGCAGGACGTCAAGCGCACCGAGTTCGAGAAGCGCAAGGCCGAGTGGTTTCCAGACTTGGTGTTCGGGTATTACTCCGGCGGCAGCCGCCGGCTGGAAGCGCTGTTCGACAGCCACCAGCGGCGCTACTACGACGACATCAAGCTCGAAGACAACGAGGCGAAGGTCGCCAAGGCACAGGAAGCCCGGCGCCTCTTCTACTGCCGGCCCATCCACGGCGTGCTGGCGTTGATGGCGCTGTTCGCGTTCCCGGACCCCAAGGTCACCGCTGAACTCGCAGGCCGCCTGGGCATTACGGGCTTTCACTCGCTGCTGGCGCTGTTCCGCGAACCCTGGTTCGCCAAGGGGCGCAAAACCAGCTCCGAAGAGCTGTGGCGCGCCGGTGGACCCGCTGGCCGCGCTGCACGCCGCTTCAAGGAACTGGCCTTTCACCCGTTTGCGCTGGAAGGCAACGCGGTCGATGACTACCGCGACAAGAAGCAGGTCGAGCCCCAGTTCGCTGCCTTCCTGCCATCGCTGGCGCGGCTGCAGCAACTGGCGCAGCAGTTCAAGAACGAGCGCGAGATGTTCTACGCCCTGGAGGCGATGGACATCTCCGACCTGGTGCGCGAGATCCAGGTCTGGGTAACGCGTAGCAACGACGCCAGCGGCGACGTGGGCTTCGCCGACCTGTCCGACGGCGAGCGGCAGCTGCTGATGGTGCTGGGCCTGATCCGCGTGTCGCGCGGCAAGCGCGCGCTGTTCCTGCTGGACGAGCCCGACACGCACCTCAACCCGCATTGGCAGCACAGCTACCTGAAATTGATCGAAGACTGGACCGGCATCGCTTCCGAGAAGGAGCACTGCCACATCGTGCTGACCTCGCACAACCCACTGACGATCTCGGCGCTTTCACGCAACGAGGTACGTGTGATCACACCATCCGACGACGGCCGATTAAAGGCTTCGGCTCCATATGCCGACCCGAAGGGTATGGGCTTTACCGCCACATTGACCGAGATCTTCTCACTTCGAACAAGCCTGGACATCGAGACCCAGCGCCTTGTTGATGAACGCAACGCCTTGGCGCATGCCACGAATAAGTCCGATGAGGACGAGCGGCGCTTGATAGAGCTGAACGACGAGCTTGCACGCCGCGGGTTCCTTTATGAGGACCGCGAGCCCCTGTATCAGGACTTCCTTCGCGCTTGGCACGACGTGCGCTACGCCGACCGCCCGCCCTTGACGCCCGAGCAGATCGAGCATCGGCGCCAAGGGATGAAGCAGCTGATCAAGAAGTTGATGGCGCAGAAGGAGGCGTCATGATCTTCGTGAAGTGCGATCCTGCGTTGGTCCCCAAGCGGCTGCTTGACGTTGCTGCCCGGGCGCAGCGAGAGCTAGAAGCCAAAGTCCCAGCAGAGCGCAAGGCATATATCGAGAAGAAGGCATACATCTGGCGCGCCTTCGCTCGACATCTGGCGATGATGTCCTATGGGAAGTGCTGGTACTCCGAGAGTAACGACCCCCAGTCCTTCTTCGACGTGGATCACTTCCGGCCTAAGAAGGCGGCAAAGCGGTCGGACACGTTAGAAGATGATGGGTACCCCTGGCTAGCCTTCTCAATCGAGAATTTTCGATACTCCGCGGGTCGGTCCAATCGCCTCAGTACGGACGAGGAGACCGAGCGGGTGGTCGGAAAGGGGCGTTGGTTCCCACTGTTGGACGGGAGCCCATACGCCACATGGGATGACCGTCGCTTGGACCAAGAGAAGCCCGTTTCTGCTCGATCCTACCGTCAGAAGCGATGTTGCACTGATCGACATCAATCCAGACGACGGTCGCGCGACGCCGAGCCTGACATGTCTTGGTCCGATAAAGCAGCTTCGAGCGACCAAGTCCATCGAGATCTATGGGCTCAACCTCGGCAACTTGATCACCGCTCGCAAGAGAGCAATGCGGGAGGTGACAGACGACCACCAGAACTTGATGGACATCGTGAGTGCGGGCAATGACATGGCAGCGGTCGATCGACTGCAGACGCAATTGCTAAGGGCTACCGCGTCCAGTGCTCCCTACGCTCGAGCGGCACGTGCAAAGATGTTCGCCATGGGAGCGGGTGCGTTTTGCGCCCAGCCAGAAGATGCGGCAGCCTGAGCGCTGTGCAAACTGAGGGAGCAATCTGTTGGCGCGAAAGAACAAAGCAGATAAGACACCCTATTCGGGCTACTTCCTGACGTTTGAGCCTGGTCGCAAGGCAAAGATTGCGGAAAGCCTGTACTACCCTGGTGAAGCGTCCGAGTCTTTCTCCGCGATGGACTGGACCTTCGAGCGCCGGGAGATCGCGTTGCTGTCACTGACACCAAGCGAGGCGAGCATAGACGCAGTCGTGCTCATGGAGCGCATGCACGGAAGCGGCGGTACAGGCAAGTTGAAGCTGCGGATGTGGTCGCCGATCATGATCGAGCAGTCGATCCAGCCCGAAGAGATTGCGGACGTCTTTCCGGCCACGGCGCGGCTTTGCACTGCTGAAACCTTCCGGCGCATTCCGCACGAGGAGTGGCCCACTCTTCTAAATGCGATCAAACGCCAACGACCGGACTTGGCGGCACGTGTAGCCTTGCTCGTTGAGATGCGCGAGCAGCAGAGTCGCCTGTCCGGCAACGACACGCGCATCCTGAGACTGACAGAGCAGCGCGACGCCCTTGGCCTGACGCTGGATATCGCATCATTGGATCGCAAGTCCATTCTGAGAGAAGCACATCTTTCCCGAGTTGGCTCCGCGTCCTCAGTTCTGGACTTGCTGGACGGGGTGGCCTTGCATGAGCAGGACCTCGTTCGAATCGACCAGCGGGCTTTCAAAGGCCTACTCACAGCTGATGACACTCGAAGCGGCCGCTTTGCTGGACCTGGCGGCCGTGAGGTACGTGTTCACGTGTACGACAAGAAGCCACTGGAGACGGTTCTCGGTATCGACTTGCTGATCTTCCTGGCGGACTACGAGTCGTACCTACTGCTCCAATACAAGTCCATGGAGCCGAAGAGCGACGACGAAGGCAAGACCTGGTCGTACCTGGTGGATCGACAGCTGTTCGATCAGCTCGATGCGATGGACCGCGCTGCTGCTGCAATAGCGGCGCAGCCATTGCCGAGCGCGAGTGGAATGAAGCACTGGCGTCTGAGTGATGAGGCGTTCTACTTCAAGTTCTGCGAGACAACGCGCCCTGATGCCCGCGATGACGCGTTGGTTGCCGGTATCACAATGGGACACACTTACCTCAAGCGATTCCTAGCTTTGCCCGAGGCACTGGGCAACTATGGCGGGTACCGCGTCGGATACAACAATTGCCCGAGATACCTGAACAACTCACAGTTTGTGGACTTGGCTCGCGATGGCTGGATTGGCTGCGACCAGCGCGGCTACGCATTGATTTCTCAAGTCATCAAGGCAGGAATTGATGCCGGCCGGTCAGCAATGCTAGCTGTGATAGAGGGAAGCGGTTCAAAGACTTCCTTTGAACGACGTAAACGTGTGAGGTAGAGAAAAGTGAGTGACATCAAGCTATTTCAATTGAAAGCTGGAAAGGCGGCTGAACTTCAAGGTGACGCTTCGGACCTTGAGAAGCCCCTGCAATCGCTCATTGAAGCAAATCTCGAGGTCCTGCTCGGGATCCGATTCCTTGCAACAGAGTACTCGACCGGCAGGACCCATTCCGGCCGTATCGATTCGCTGGGCCTAGACGAAAACAACTGCCCGGTAATTCTTGAATACAAACGCTCGGTAGGCGAAAACGTCATCAATCAAGGCTTGTTCTATCTGGATTGGTTGATGGATCACCAAGCCGAATTTAAGCTTCTAGTCATGGACGCATTGGGTAAGGAAGCCGCCAATGTAATTGATTGGACTGCGCCCCGCCTCGTGTGCATCGCTGCTGACTTCACAAAGTATGACGGACACGCCGTACAGCAAATCGCCAGGAACATCGAGCTAATCCGCTACCGCCGGTTTGGAGAAGAGTTGCTTCTATTGGAGCTAGCAAACGCAGCCACCGCGAATGCTGGTCTTATTTCAACACCCAAGGTAACGAAAACAACTAGGTCGCTTCTAGGGGATCAATCTCTACCGAAGTCCGGCGCCGGCGATAGGTCGTTTGCAGAATGGCTTCCACTACTGCCACCTCATTTGACCGAGCTATTGTCTTCACTTGAAGGCTACGTGCTTTCGCTAGGCGACGATGTACAGCGCAAGGAACTGAAGCTTTACGTCGCCTTCAAGCGAATAAAGAACTTTGCAACGGTGGTTCCGCAAAAGGCTCGGTTGCTTCTTTACCTGCACATCAACCCGGATCAGGTGCAGCCGCTTCCACCGAACGGTCGGGATATGCGGCAGCAAGGACATTGGGGGACCGGCGACATTGAGTTGGCATTGGCTTCACAGGCGGATCTCGACGCTGTGAAATCGTTGATCCTGCTAGCTTACGAAGGTCGAGCGGGGATGACGAAAACTACGCCGGACAGTACAAACTGATCTACTCATTGCTGATCTGAACTCCTCACCGGAACCATCGCCCTGCCTGAGGACCCATGACCTTCTAGGTCTTTCATTCTTAGGAGCTCAGGAACGACTTCACTCCAGAGGCCGCCTCACACGTCAATATTCGCCGCCCGCAACGCATTCGTCTCGATGAAATCCCTGCGCGGCTCGACCTCGTCGCCCATCAGCATGGTGAAGACGCGGTCGGCTTCGATCGCGTCGTCGATCTGCACGCGCAGCAGGCGGCGCACCTGCGGGTCCATGGTGGTTTCCCACAGCTGCTCGGGGTTCATTTCGCCCAGGCCCTTGTAGCGCTGGCGGCTGGTGGCGCGTTCGGCTTCGCTGATGAGCCAGTGCATGGCCTGGCGGAAGTCGCCCACGCGCTCTTCCTTCTGCTTCTCGCCTTCGCCGCGCATGGCCTTGGCGCCTTCGTGCAGCAGGCCGCGGAAGGTGTTGGCGGCTTCGGCCAGCGCAGCGTAGTCGGCGCCGTGGACGAAGTCCTGCGTGATGATGCTGCTCTTGATGTTGCCGTGGTGCCGGCGGCTGATGCGCAGCACGGGCTTGTCGGTGCGGGCGTCGAACTCGCCGGCCACTTCGGCGGGGCTGGCGCTGCTGGCCTTGTCGATTTCCTGCAGCTTGGCCTGCAGCGCGACGGCTGAGGCTTCGGCATCGGCCACGGTGTCGAGGTTCAGGCGCACGCCGTCGGCAATGGCACGCAGCGCTTCGGCGTCCATGAAGGCCGAGAGGCGGCCGATGACGGCCTCCGCCACCTGGTGCTTGCGCGCCAGCTCGGCCAGGGTGTCGCCGCTGATGACGGTGCCGGCCTCGCCGCCCGTGTGGACGCTGGCGTCCTTGAGGGCGATGCGGGTGAGGTAGGTGTCGAGCTCCGAGCCGTCCTTCAGGTAGAGCTCTTCCTTGCCCGACTTGACCTTGTAGAGCGGCGGCTGCGCGATATAGATGTGGCCGCGCTCGACCAGCTCGGGCATCTGCCGGTAGAAGAAGGTGAGCAGCAGCGTGCGGATGTGCGCGCCGTCCACGTCGGCATCGGTCATGATGATGATGCGGTGGTAGCGTAGCTTGGCAACGTTGAAGTCGTCGGTGCCGGCCGTGCCGCCCGCGCCGGTGGCCTTGCCGATGCCGGTGCCCAACGCGGTGATGAGCGTGAGGATTTCATTGCTCGTGAGGAGCTTTTCGTAGCGGGCCTTCTCGACGTTGAGGATCTTGCCGCGCAGCGGCAGGATGGCCTGGAACTTCCGGTCGCGGCCCTGCTTGGCCGAGCCGCCGGCGGAGTCGCCCTCGACGATGTAGATTTCGCAGAGCGCCGGGTCTTTCTCCTGGCAGTCGGCGAGCTTGCCGGGCAGGCCCATGCCGTCGAGCACGCCCTTGCGCCGCGTCATTTCGCGTGCCTTGCGCGCGGCCTCGCGGGCCCGTGCCGCCTCGACGATCTTGCCGACGATGATCTTGGCATCGTTGGGCCGCTCCTGCAGGTAGTCGGTGAGCAGCTTGCTGACGATGTCTTCCACCGGGCCGCGCACTTCGCTGGAGACGAGCTTGTCCTTGGTCTGGCTGGAGAACTTGGGCTCGGGCACCTTGACGCTGAGGACGCAGCACAGGCCTTCGCGCATGTCGTCGCCGGTGACCTCGACCTTGGCCTTCTTGGCGACTTCGGTCTCTTCGATGTACTTGTTGATGACGCGGGTCATCGCGGCGCGCAGGCCGGTGAGGTGGGTGCCGCCGTCCCGCTGCGGGATGTTGTTGGTGAAGCAGAGCACCTGCTCGTTGTAGCCGCTGTTCCACTGCATCGCGACTTCAACTCCGATGTTGGTGCCCTGGTCGCTCTGGCGGTCGCCCAGCGCGTGGAAGATGTTGGGGTGCAGGACGGTCTTGCCCTTGTTGATGAATTCAACGAAGCCGCGCACGCCGCCAGCGCCTGCGAAGTCGTCTTCCTTGCCGGTGCGCTCGTCGACGAGGCGGATGCGCACGCCGTTGTTGAGGAAGCTCAGCTCGCGCAGGCGCTTGCTGAGGATTTCATAGTGAAAGTCGTTGTTCTCGCGGAAGATTTCGGTGTCGGGCAGGAAGTGCACCTCGGTGCCGCGCTTTTCGGTGTCGCCCAGAACCTGCATGGGCGAGATCTGCGTGGGCGTGCCGTCCGGGCCGGGCTTGTCTTCAATGATGCGGTTCTGCACGAAGCCCTTGCTGAATTCGAGCACATGGACCTTGCCTTCGCGCCGCACGGTGAGGCGCAGCATCTTGGACAGCGCGTTGACGCAGCTCACGCCCACGCCGTGCAGGCCGCCCGAGACCTTGTAGCTGTTCTGGTTGAACTTGCCGCCCGCGTGCAGCTCGGTGAGCGCGATTTCGGCGGCCGAGCGCTTGGGCTCGTGCTTGTCGTCCCACTTGATGCCGGTGGGAATGCCGCGGCCGTTGTCGACGACGCTGATGGAGTTGTCGGAGTGGATGGTGACGACGATGTCGTCGCAGTGGCCGGCCAGGGCCTCGTCGATCGAGTTGTCGACGACCTCGAAGACCAGGTGATGCAGGCCGGTGCCGTCGGAGGTGTCGCCGATGTACATGCCGGGGCGTTTGCGCACGGCTTCCAGGCCTTCGAGGATCTGGATCGAGCCTTCGCCGTAGGCCGCGCTGGCGCCGGCCTGGTTGGGGTCGATCTGGGGCTGGTAGTTGCTGCTTCCCTCCGCACCCGTGCCACCGCTGCTGGACTCGCCCGGCGCCGGGTTCTGCGTGTTTTCTTCACTCATGTCGTACTCGAATTTCCTCGAAACCTGCGGTTTCTCTGTGCTCTTGAATGACCAAACCCGCTTCTGACGGCGGGTTGGTGTTTCGTGCGGTGGCGCGCTGCGCCGCTCAGATCCTCATGGGCATGACCACGTATTTGAAGGTCGCGTTGTCGGGAATGGTCAGCAGCGCGGAGCTGTTGGCGTCGGCCAGCTCGACCTTGACCATGTCCTGCGACATGTTGCTGAGCGCGTCGATCAGGTAGGTGACGTTGAAGCCGATCTCGATGCTGTCGCCACCGTAGTCGATGTCGAGTTCGTCGACGGCCTCTTCCTGCTCGGCGTTGTTGGAGGCGACGCGCAGCGTGCCGGGCTCGATGTTCAGGCGCACGCCCTTGAACTTCTCGCTGGTGAGGATGGCCGTGCGCTGCAGGCTGGCCAGCAGCGCGACGCGGCCGAGCGTGACGTTGTTCTTGTGGTTCTTGGGGATGACGCGGTTGTAGTCGGGGAACTTGCCCTCGACGAGCTTGGTGACGAACTCCATGCCGCCGAAGCTGAACTTGGCCTGGTTGCTGGCGAACTGCATCTCGATTGCGCCTTCGGCGTCCGACAGCAGGCGCTGCATTTCGAGCACGGTCTTGCGCGGCAGGATGACTTCCTGGCGCGGCACTTCGACGTCGAGCGTGGCCGACGCAAAGGCCAGGCGGTGGCCGTCTGTGGCCACGAGGCTGAGCTGCTGGCCTTCGGCGACGAAGAGGATGCCGTTGAGGTAGTAGCGGATGTCGTGGACGGCCATCGCAAAGCTCACCTGGTTGAGCAGGTCCTTGAGCGTTTTCTGCGGCACGCTGAACACCGGCCCGAAGCTCGCGGCCTCCTGCACCAGCGGGAAGTCCTCGGCCGCCAGGGTCTGCAGCGTGAACTTGCTCTTGCCGCCCTTGAGGATGAGCTTGCTGGCGCTCGATTCGAGGCTGACCGTCTGGTCGGCCGGCATGGTGCGCAGGATGTCGATGAGCTTGCGCGCGCCCACGGTGGTGGTGAAGTTGCCGCTGTCGCCGCCAAGCTCCGCCGTGGTGCGGATCTGGATCTCGAGGTCGCTCGTGGTGAGCTGCACCGAGCTGCCGGTCTTGCGGATCAGCACGTTGGCCAGGATCGGCAGCGTGTGCCGACGCTCGACGATGCCTGCCACCGATTGCAGGACCGACAGGACTTTGTCTTGTGTTGCCTTCAGGACGATCATGTCAACCTCTTCTCTTTGATTTCTTTAATTCAAATTAGTAGTAGTAGATAAGGAACGCAGCGTCCTGTGGACACCTGCATTTTCCCCTTTTTTATCAAGCACTTGGCTGCTTTTGAATGCTGTGTGCAGCCGGGTGCGCGCGCTGCTTCGCGAACAGGGACAACTCGGGCGGCAGGCGCCGGCTTGTGGATAACCATCGGGTTGTGCCAGAACTATCCCCAGGGTTGTCCGGGCCCGGGGCGGCCGGGGTCTGGCGAGGCGCACGGCCAGGCGGCTGTGCAGGGCTGAACAGGGGGCTGAGCGCAGAGGGATCAGGTTCATGGTTCAGCCCTTGAGCGTCTGTTCGAGCACGTGCAGCTGCTGGTTGAGCTCGGTCATCTGCTGGCGCTCGCCGCCGATCTTGCGCACGGCGTGCAGCACGGTGGTGTGGTCGCGGCCGCCGAAGAGCTCGCCGATCTCGGGCAGGCTCTTCTGGGTGAGTTCCTTGGCCAGGTACATGGCGATCTGGCGCGGCCGGGCGATCGAGGCGGGCCGCTTCTTGGAGTACATGTCGGCGACCTTGATCTTGTAGTAGTCGGCCACCGTCTTCTGGATGTTCTCGACGCTGATCTGCCGGTTCTGAATGGACAGCAGGTCGCGCAGGGCTTCGCGGGCCAGCTGGATGGAGATTTCCTTCTGGTTGAAGCGTGAGTAGGCCAGGATCTTGCGCAGCGCGCCTTCGAGCTCGCGCACATTGGAGCGGACGTTCTTGGCGACGAAGAAGGCGACCTCCTCCGGCATCTCGGTGCCCTCGATGGCGGCCTTCTTGATGAGGATGGCCACCCGCATTTCCAGCTCGGGCGGCTCGAGCGCCACCGTGAGGCCCGAGTCGAAGCGCGAGATCAGTCGTTCGTGGATGTCGGTCAGGCCCTTGGGATAGGTGTCGCTGGTCATCACGATGTGCGACTTCTTGGCCAGCAGCGCCTCGAAGGCATTGAAGAACTCTTCCTGGGTGCGGTCCTTGTTGGCGAAGAACTGCACGTCGTCGATCAGCAGTAGGTCCAGCGAGTGGTAGCGCTCCTTGAAGTCGTCGAAGGTCTTGCGCTGGTAGGCCTTAACCACATCGGAGACGAATTGCTCGGCATGGATGTAGAGAACTTTGGCGTCCGGGCGGCTGGCGAGCAGGTAGTTGCCCACAGCATGCATCAGGTGGGTCTTGCCCAGGCCGACGCCGCCGTAGATGAACAGCGGGTTGTACAGCTGGCCCGGCGTGCCGGCCACGTGCATCGCCGCAGCCCGCGCCATGCGGTTGGCCGTGCCTTCGACCAGAGTGTCGAAGGTGAGCGCCGTGTTGAGCCGGTTCTTGAAGCCGCCCGCGCTGGCGTCGTCGCCCAGGCCGGCTGGTTCCGGGGGGGCGCCCATTTCAACCGCCGTCCGTGCTGCAAACGTGCGCACGGGGGCTTCCCGAGGAGTAATCGCTAACTCAAGAGGAATGGGCTGACCGTAAAGCTTTTCAAGAAGGCTGGCGATGCGGCTGGCGTACTGCGCCCGCACCCAGTCGAGCTTGAAGCGGTTTGCCACGTAGATGGTGCAGTGCGACAGGTCGTCGGGGATGTCGGCGGCCAGCGGCTTGATCCAGGTGTTGTATTGCTGCTCGGGCACATCCTGCGCAAGCTGCTCCAGGCAAGCCTGCCACAGGCTTTGTCCTGCGTCGTGTCCCTCTGTCATTCTTGTCGTCTTCTGTGGATAGATGGTGGCTCTTGTGGCCCGCGATTCTAGATTATCAAAATCTTATCCACAACCGCGGGATTTGGTGTAGGCGTTTGCCGGCCAACCTCTGACTTTACCCGCGCAAATGGCCGCAAAGCCTTGCCGGTATTCAGAAATGTGGCGATAATCGCGGGTTTCCCTGATTGTTCAGGGGCAACCCCCGGGGCTACCCCGACCGAGCTTTCCAGGATTCATCATGAAACGCACCTACCAGCCTTCCAAGATCCGTCGCGCCCGCACCCACGGCTTCCTCGTCCGCATGAAGACCCGCGGTGGCCGCGCCGTCATCAACGCGCGCCGTGCCAAGGGCCGCAAGCGTCTGGCCGTCTAAGCCGCCGGAACAGCGCCGCCTGACGTGCAGCGCCTGAAAACGCGGGCCCAGTTCCAGGCCGCCATGGCCGGGGGCTCAGTGGCAAGAACCGCGCATTTCGTGCTGCACCGTCTGCAACTGGAGGCCGACGCCTCACCAGAATCTCCCGCAACAGGGCCTGAGTCTTTGCGACCGCAGGCCCTGTTTGCCGTTCAGGACATCTGGATGGGTGCACTGGTTCCCAAGCGCTGGGCCAAGCGCGCCGTCACGCGCAACACCATCAAACGCCAGATCTACACCGTGAGCCTGTCCTACGAGCGCCGCCTTCCCGCAGCCGCCCATGTGGTGCGGTTGCGCGCAGGGTTCGACCGCCAGCAGTTCAGGAGCGCCACATCCGACGCACTGCGCGAGGCTGTGCGCGGCGAACTCGAGCAGCTCTTCGGCAAGGCCCTCGCATGATGCGCACGCTGCTCATCGGGCTGGTCAAGGGCTACCGGCTGCTGCTGAGCCCCTGGCTCGGGTCGGCCTGCCGCTTCGAGCCCACCTGTTCCGCCTATTCGCTGCAGGCGCTGGAGCAGCATGGTGCGGCGGCCGGCAGCTACCTCACGCTGGCGCGCCTGGTGCGTTGCCATCCGTGGTGCGACGGCGGGCACGACCCGGTTCCCCTTGAAAAGCCACGGCTATTCGGCAGGCTGTCATCCTCTGCCCGGTTTTCGGCGCAGCAACAACCCTCTCCAAAGAAGACTTCATGAACGACATTCGTCGCACCATCCTGTGGGTGATATTCGGCTTTTCCATGGTGCTGCTGTGGGACAAGTGGCAGGAGTTCAACGGCAAGCCCGCCACCTTCTTCCCCACGCACCGGCCCCAGGCCGCCGCGAGTGCTCCCGCTGCAGGCGCCTCCGGCCCGACGTCGGCGGCAACGGGTGCCGCCAGCGTGCCCTCGAGCGTGCCTGCCACCGGGAACGCGTCGGCCCTGCCTCCTGCCACCGCCGCGTCAGGCGGCACGCCGCCAGCCGGAGCCCTGGCCACCTTGCCCGCGCCCGGCACGCCGGCGCCTGCACGCGAGCGCATCGTCGTGTCCACGGACGTGCTCAGGCTGACCTTCGACACCGAGGGCGGCTCCATCATCCGCAGCGAGTTCGTCAAGCACAGCGACGGCAAGACGGCGAGCTTCGTGCTCATGGACGAAAGCGCCCAGCGCGTCTACCTGGCGCAGACCGGCCTGATCGGCGGCAGCTTCCCCACCCACAAGACGGTGATGAGCGTCAGCGGCGACCGCACGCTCAAGGACGGCGCCAATGAGCTCACCGTGCGCTTCGAGTCGCCGGACGTCGGCGGCGTGAAGCTGGTCAAGACCTGGACGCTCAAGCGCGGCTCCTACGAGATCGCCGTGAAGCACGAGGTGGTCAACACGGGCTCCGCGCCCGTGTCGCCGCAGCTCTACATGCAGTTGGTGCGCGACGGCAATCCGCCCCCGGGTGAGTCCTCGTTCTATTCGACCTTCACCGGCCCCGCGGTCTATACCGAGGAAAAGAAGTACCAGAAGGTCGAGTTCAAGGACATCGAGAAGGACAAGGCCAGCTACGAGAAGCAGTCCACCAACGGCTACGTCGCCATGGTGCAGCACTATTTCGCGACGGCCTGGATCCTTGGCAATGGCATCAAGCGCGACATCTTCGCGCGCAAGGTCGACAACAACCTCTATGCCGTGGGCATGATCACGCCGCTGGACGCGGTGGCGCCCGGCACGACCAAGGCGGTGGAGGCGAAGTTCTTCGTCGGCCCGCAGGAAGAAAAGCTGCTGGAGAGCATCGCCCCGGGCCTCGATCTGGTGAAGGACTACGGCTGGCTGACGATTCTGGCCAAGCCGCTGTACTGGCTGCTCGAGAAGCTGCATGGCTTCCTGCACAACTGGGGCTGGGCCATCGTGGCACTGGTGCTGCTGCTGAAGATCGCGTTCTACTGGCTCAATGCCAAGGCCTACGCGAGCATGGCCAAGATGAAGGCGATCAATCCCAAGGTCATGGAACTGCGCGAGCGCCTGAAGGACAAGCCGCAGGAGATGCAGCAGGCCATGATGAAGATCTACCGGGACGAGAAGGTCAACCCGATGGGAGGCTGCTTCCCGATCATGATCCAGATCCCGGTGTTCATCGCGTTGTATTGGGTGCTGCTGTCCAGCGTGGAAATGCGCAACGCGCCGTGGATCGGCTGGATCCATGATCTGTCGGCGCCGGACCCGTACTTCATTCTGCCGGTGGTGATGACGCTCACCACGCTGCTGCAGACTGCGCTCAACCCCGCGCCGCCCGACCCGATGCAGGCCAAGCTGATGTGGTTCATGCCGCTGGCCTTCAGCGTGATGTTCTTCTTCTTCCCGTCGGGTCTGGTGCTCTACTGGATCACGAACAACGTGCTGTCGATCGCGCAGCAGTGGGTCATCAACACCCGCATGGGCGTGCCGCCGCAGTTCAATCTGCCCAAGTTCTCGTGACCCAGGTGGATGGGTCCGTGGGCAACGTCTGAACAAATCGTTGATTTCCTGTGGATAACACGGGAAAAATACCAATCGAGGGCCGCTGACGCGGCCCTTTACCATGGCGCTCATGAAACAGCCGACGCATGACCCCATTGCGGCAATCGCCACAGCGCCCGGCCGCGGCGCCGTCGGGATTGTCCGCGTGTCCGCTACCCAGCTCGCGGCTGTCGTCATGGCCGTGTGCGGCAAACAGCTCGCACCTCGCGTTGCCACCTACCTGCCATTTCTGGCTGCGGACGGCAGCGCCATCGACCACGGCCTGGCCATTCACTTCCCGGCGCCGCACTCCTACACTGGCGAAGACGTGCTGGAGCTGCAGGCCCATGGCGGCCCGGTCGTGCTTCAGCTGCTGCTCTCGCGCTGCCTTGAAGCCCTGCCTGGCATGCGCCTTGCCCGGCCCGGTGAGTTCACCGAACGTGCCTTCCTCAACGACAAGATCGATCTGGCCCAGGCCGAGGCCATCGCCGACCTGATCGACGCCAGCACCGAAGCAGCGGCGCGCAGCGCATCGCGCTCCCTGGCCGGGGAGTTCTCCGCCGAGATCCATACCTTGCGTGACGCGCTCATTCACCTGCGGATGCTGGTGGAGGCGACGCTGGACTTCCCGGAAGAGGAGATCGACTTCCTGAAGAAGGCCGATGCGGCTGGCCAACTGGAGCGGCTGCACGCCATGCTGGCCGCCGTGATGCGCCGCGCGCGGCAGGGCGCGCTGCTGCGCGAAGGCATCAAGGTCGTGATCGCAGGCCAGCCCAATGCGGGCAAGTCGTCCTTGCTCAATGCGCTGGCCGGCGCGGAGCTGGCGATCGTGACGCCAGTCGCGGGCACGACGCGCGATGTGGTGACGCAGACCATCCAGATCCAGGGGGTGCCCTTGCATGTGGTGGATACGGCAGGCTTGCGGGACAGCCAGGACGAGGTCGAGAAGATCGGGATCGCACGTGCCTGGAGCCAGATCGCTGGCGCCGATGCCGTGCTCTTCCTGCACGACCTGACGCGGCAGGGCGAACGCGAGTGGCAATCTGCCGAAGATGCAATCCGTACAGAACTGCAGGCGCAGCTGCCCGCATCCGTGCCCGTGCTTGACGTCTGGAACAAGTTGGATGCGCGGCGCGATGCGCCCAGCGAAGGCCTGGCCGGGGCCGTGGCTTTGTCGGCACGCACGGGCGAGGGCCTTGAAGAACTGCGCCAACGGCTCCTGCAACTGGCTGGCTGGCAATCCGTTGCCGAGGGGGTCTACATGGCGCGTGAAAGACACGTGCAGGCGCTTCGGCGTGTCCAGACCCATCTCGACGATGCAGGCCTGCATCTGGCGGCGCAGGCCGGCGCGCTGGATCTGCTGGCGGAAGAGCTGCGCCTGGCCCAGAACGCACTCAATGAGATCACGGGGGAGTTCACGCCGGACGACCTGCTGGGCGTCATCTTCTCGAGTTTCTGCATCGGAAAATGAAAAGGCGCGCTGCGGCTTTGCCCGCAGCGCGCCTTCAGGCAAGCCATCGGATCAGTAGACGTGGCCCATCTCTTCCGTGCTGAATTCACTCAGGGACCTGGCGCGAAGGCGCTCCGCAGGGCCCCCGACGGCAACAGCCTCCACTCGAGATCCCGAGCCGGACCCCGACGATTCGCGCCATGCCTCCGTCGGAGAGGAGACATATGTCCCGCTGTCGGACTTCCGCTCCTTGCGGTCTATGAAGCTGACGGAGGTCTCGCTGGCATCGCCGGTGCGGCTGCTCTCGCGGCTCGGTGGACGGTCGTCCTCGCGTGAGGTTTCGGTCGCCCAGCGTATCTCTGGCGGACGATGGGGATGTCGCTGATAGAAGACCTTCTGCGTTTCCGCCATGCCCTGCTGCCTCTTCGCCGGGACCAGCACATCCTCCGTCAGCACCCGCTCGATCTCTTTCTGCGCAGCACCAAGAGCGTCCATGAAGGATCTGCGCGCTGCCGGGTCCGCAGGCGACTTGACGAGATCCGCCAGGGCCTTTTTCACCTCGTTTCGCAAAGGGCCGCTGATGTTGATGCTTTGATCACCCTCCTCATGAATGTACACAGCCACCAGGGTCTGGGCTGCGGGAATGCTGGCATTGCTCTTGAACGAGGTGACCGCGTCAAGGAACCCGGTGTTATCCGTCGCGTGGCGCCTTGCGGCAAGGGCGATCATGTCCGGGTGCTTCACGATGGCGGAGACCGGCTTCGGGTGAAGGCGCTTGTTCACGAGCGAGCCTTGACTCGGCTTTTTCCGCGGAATGTCGGGCGTTGCGGAGCCGCTCCCAAGCCTCTGCGTCAGCGCGGCCCATCCCGTCCTGATGAGATTGCGGCGCGGTGCTTGGGGGGTGCCGCGCTCGACACCGCGCGACTGAGGCCGCTTAGAGCGATCAGGAGACGCAAAAGCGCTCCGGATGCGGAGGGAGAAACTATGGATCAATGCACTCATCGTATGTACTTCCTTTCGAACTGAGTGTTACTGCGGGTACTTCAGCGACAGGTGTCGCCGGTTGTGCCCCTTGCGGGCCAACCTGGGTGCTGTCCCGGTGCCTGGATGGCAGGCGACAGGGGCAGCGCAAGACTGCGGTGGCCCGGCGCTCCTTCACGCTGGCAACCGAACCTGGCACGTCAAGTCAAGCGGAAAGCTCCGAAAGCCGCTGTGGCAATGGGGTCGACCGGAGGGCGTGGGTACAGCTCAGGCGTCGCAACCAGGGCGTGGCAAGCGACCTGCGGAGCCCTGAGCCCCGTTGCTCGGGCGCCGCTTCAAGCGCGGAGCATCATCTCCATGGGTAAACTGGAGGGAGCGCCGCTGCCAGCGCGGTCGGCGAGGCCGGCCGGAGCCGACTGCTCCAGCGTACGCAATTCGCCTTGCCAGTGTTCGACGGCGGCAAGGAACTTCTCGATGTCCTCGGCAAAGCTCGTGGTGCTCGCCCCAGCGACGTTCACGCTGCGGCACAACATGATCTCGTGTGCCGCAGCGTCGACGGCCAGAGCTGCGCCCTGGGTCTGTGCTCCGAACAGGTTGCCCTCCAGAAGCTTGCGATAGACCGTCTCACCGTCCCCAGGAGCCGGTGCGGGCGCCAGGACGTTGTAGATGTGGATGTACCCCACGTCGTCGTCATGTTCCAGGTCCACCGCGATCTTCTGGTCGAACACCAGCCGGGCGCAGCCGTTGTCGTCAAAGGCAAGATCGGTCAGGCCCATGGCCAGACCGAGAGCGGAGAGTAATTGGTGAGCATCCATGGAGCGTCCTTGAAGAAAGAGAAAAGGGCTTTAGCTGGCGGGCATCGGGCATGAGGCTGCCTGATGCCGCGCTAGTTCGACGTGGGCGAAGTGCCTTCCGCCAAAGCTTCTGCGTGGTCGCGCATGGCTTGCGCGATGAGCATCACAGAGCGCTTCTCCCGATCTGTGAGCGTGTTGGCGCCGAGCGGTGTGCCGGATGTGACGCTGGCTGCGTTCATCGCACGGCTGGCGGCGGGGTCCGAGACACTGGCCGCGTCGGGCGCATTCAGCAGAGTCGTGATGAACTTCTCGCCGTCCGGTGAACGCAGCGCTGCCACCAACTGCTGTACGTCCTCGGGCCGGTGCCTCTGGCCTGCAAACATTTCATCAACCCGGGTTGCCGCCCAGTCACGGACGGCCAGGTCTTCTTCAGCCTGACTCTTCGGATGCGACCCCGGCAATTGGTTGCCTGTTGAACGCACAACTTCATTCTGCCGCGCCGCGCTGTGCAGATGCTGGCGCATCGTCTCGAAGTCTTTTGCCTTGGCGGCGGAGATCGCGCTGTCCATCGCGACGTCGCGATTTCTCGTGGCGTCGGCCTGGATTGCACTCAGGCGCAGATGCAATCCGTTCGTGCTGCCGCCGGGTTCGATGTCGATGCCCAGCCGGTGCAGGGCCTCGCCGTACCGGAGGGTGCGCGCCGTGTCCAGGCCCGCAAGGAACTCTGCACGGTTGTGCTTCTGGACGAACAGCTTGACCTTGTCGCAGAGATCGCCACGCAACTGCTCGAGTGCTGGCGAAAGTGCCGCACAAGCTGCTTGGGCGTCCTGGTGGCCGGTGACCTCAACGAGCTTCTGAAGCTCCGATGCTGCGGCGCAGATGGCGTCTGCGCCAGCCGCCAGGCTGGCTTCGGCACCCGATCGGGGTGCAAGCAGCTCCATGGCCTGGTTGGCGGCATGAGCGAACCGGCCACCCAGTTCGAGAGACTCTTCCTGGAGAAGGCGGCCGATCCGGCTGGTCTTGCCATTCTCGACCTCCAGAAGGGCCCGCTTCTCATCAGGTGCGAGCTTGAACAGCCAGTTCTTGATGTCGTCCACCCCCAGCGTTTCGTGCTCGAGAAGCATGTCGAACATGCCGTGCATCAGGATGCGGCTGGCCTTCGAGTCATGAGCAAGCTCAGTTTGTTGCTTCAGAAAGTTCGCTATGTCCTGAAGCATTTGCTTGTACGTATCGGCGACCTTGCTTGCGGAGTGGTCCGCGTCGCTCGCTGCCTTGGCCAGCTTGGTCTTGACCGTATCCGTCATGCTGGAGACCAGTGGGCCCAGGCGCGCCAACCCCTCCTTCTTGAAGGCCATGGACATGGCGTTGAGATCCCCAGGCCTGCCATGCACACGGTCCAGCAGTGCAAACGCGCTGAGAAGGTGCGCGGACTTTTCTGGGGACAGCGACGCCAGGTATTTCTTGGCGATCCGTTCTTCGATCGAGGGGCCCGGTTTTCCGATACTGCAGGCCCACTCCTGGAGGCGCCTGAATGCACCAGGCCTTGCAGCGAAGTTGGGCGATTGACGCGGCGCCTTTGCCGGCGCAGACGTGACGTTGCGCGTCGTGTCTGCGGTGGTCATGCAGCCCGTTTCTGACTTCTTGGAGGGAGCAACTGCCGCGAGACAGGTCGGCAGTATCTTGGAGGGGGACATGGATTACGAGTGGCAGGGGTGTGAGGTTCCCGGAAGGGCAAGGCGTCGCCGCGCAGAGGCCGGCGTCAGCGGCCCGCTCCTGGGGTGGGCGCCTTGTCCATGGCAGTGGGCTGCGCACTGGAATACGCCACGACCCTGGGCCGGATCAGGAACATGCGTTCCCGCTTCTGATTGACGCGCGTCTTGTTGGAAAACAGGGCCCCGAATCCCGGGATGTCGCCAAGCACGGGAATCTTCTGGTCCGAGACGATGTTCTGGTCGGAAGAGTAGCCGGCGATGAGCAGCGCCTCGCCCTGCAGCACCATGGCCTGCGTGCTGACCGTGCTGCGCCGCACGGTCGGCAATGAGCCGATCTGCCGGTCCTGGATCTGGCCGTCCTCGATGTCGATCTTCAGTTCAACCATCTGCCGGTCGCCGTCCCGCAGAGTGCGAGGGGTGACGCGCAGCGTGGTTCCCGCCGTGATCGGGGTGACGTTGGCCACCTTCTCCCCGATCGTCCGGATGTAGAAGGTCTCGGACAGATCGAGCAGCGCCCCCAGGTTCTCCGTGGTCAGCACCGACGGGCGGCTTTGAATCTGTGCATCTCCCTGCGTCTCCAGCAGGCGAATCTGCGAAAGCAGATAGTTGCCGACCGGCACCGTCATGGACGTCGCATCGGCGCCATTGCCGCGGAAGATGGACAAGGTGCCGTTCGCCGGTCCGCCGATGGTGCCGAAACCGGCAGCGGCGTGGGGCGACCGGGCGGCCCAGTTGACACCCAGCTCGCGCGCTCGCTCGGTATTGATGTCGATGATCATCGCCTCGATCTCGATCTGGGCGGTGGGCACGTCAAGCTGCTCGATCAGCTTCTGATAGATCGGCATCCGCTCGGCACTGTCCTGCACGATCACGGCATTCAGCCGCGGGTCGGACTGGATCGATACCGTGGGTGCCGTACGGCCGGCGGGTGCCGGCGTCGCGGCACTGGGGTTGTTGCCCGGGGTCAGGCCCGCTGAACCACCCTCGCCGCCCAAAGCCGGTGCCGAGCGCAGTGGCGCGGCCATCACGCTCAGCGAGGCGTTGCCCGCGCCACTGCGGCCCTGGCCTGAAAGGAGGTCCCGCAGGGTACTGGCCAGACCCGGCGTGGTGACCTCCTTGTCGCGGTACATCACCGTGCGGTCCTCGGCTGAAGCATGCTGCAGTCGGAATACGCCCAGGTGCTGCGTGCGCACAGGCAGGCTGCGCAGGGTGGACTCGATGAGGTTCACATAGCTGGCGGGACCGGAAACCAGCGCGACGCCCTGGTCGGACAGCTCGCCCCAGCCGAAGCGCTGCTCAAAGACGCCGAGTTCCGTCAAGGCCTTGCGTAAGCCGCCGCTACCCACCGCGCCGCCGGGCGCCGCCACGCTGCGCGTGGTGACGTCGCTGGCTCGGCTGACGAACAGGGTGCCGGCATGCGTGTACCAGACAAATCCATACACGCCCGCGAGGCGAGCCATGAATTCAGTGGGATTCTTGACGGTGAACCGTCCGTTCACCAGGGCCGAGCCGACGTCGGGCGTCACCGACAGGGCCAATCCGAAGACGGAAGCGAACTCTGCCAGCACGGCGTCCAGCCGCTGGTTGTTCGCATTGTGCGTATAGGGAGCGTCGGGCCACGGCGGCGTCGAGGCTGCCGCCGGACTGCAGACGAAGGAGCCGCAGGCGAGCACCAGGGCGCACAGCGGGAGTCGGGCACGGCTCAGAAGCGGCTTCATGTCATGACTCCCGGGAGGTCAGTTGCAGAGACTCCGCTTCCGACCAGCTCAGCTTGGACCAGAATGCGAGCGCGTTGGAAAAGTCCGCCATCGTGTCTTCGACCGACTGCAGATCCGCGTCCGCCGGCAGGGACTGCTGCAGCAGCAAGGCCTGCTGCCGCGCGTCGAGGCAAAGGGTGCTGCCATACTTTTGCAGCATGCCCGCTCCCACGCGTGTGAGCCGCTCCAGAATTGCGTCGGCGTCGCGTGAAGGCGGTGTCGGCAGCGCAATCAGCTGCGCGACCAGGGCGACCCGGTTGTGTGGCGCGGGACGCATCCGGACGCGGTAGCGGCGATCCACGGTCAACGTCAGGCTGCCGTCGCTGCGAAGCGACTGCGGGCCGATGCCGTGCCGCTGCGCGAATGCGCGGATGGCGGGCGGCAGCAGGGCAACGAGGTCTGGCGTGGATGACATGCTTAAGACTCCTCTTCGGGCGGGGTCATTTCTTGAACCAGACGCAGCACCTGTGCCACCGGTTCGATCAATTCGGAAGGGATGTACTGTTCAACCTCAGCAGAATTCATCAAAGCGTGCGCCAGGGGAATATCCTGAAGGATAGGGATACCCTCCTGTTTGGCCGCTTCGACCATGCGATAGGCCAGGTTTCCCTCCCCCTTGGCCAGGACGACCGGCAATGGCGTCTTGTCCTTGTCATACAGGATGGCGATGGCCAGGTGGGTCGGGTTGGTGACCACGACCGACGCATTGCGCGTGCTGTTGACGGCCCCCTCCTCCAGCATTTCCTGGTGGAGGTGCTTGCGTTGATGCTTGATGTGCGGATCGCCCTCAGCCTGCTTGTATTCCTGCTTGACTTCGTCCTTGGTCATCATCTGCCCCTTGATGTACTGGCGACGCTGCCAGGCGAAGTCGGCCAGGGCAATGATGGCGTAGCCAAGCGCGACGCCGAGGATCAGCGACTTGAGCAGCATGCCCACCGCCACGCCGACACCCGTCAGGCCGGCACGGGGCAAGGTCATCAGGACCGGCAGTGAATCGCTGATGAGCATCCAGACGATCACGGCCAGCAGGGCGATCTTGACGTTCGACTTCAGGAACTCCACCAGGCTCTTCAGGCTGAAGATGTTCTTGACGTTCTGCACCACATTGAGCTTCTTGCCCGAAGGCATCATGGCCTTGAAGGAAATGAGCAGTCCGGTCTGCGCCATCTCCACGAAAAGGCCGAGACCGATCACGATCAGCAGGTAGGGCAGAAGCAGTTCGATGCTTTTCCACAGCAGCTCGGTCGCGATCGCGTTGACTGCCGCATCGAACTCCATGCCGAGCATGCCGGCGGGCATGAGAATCATCTCGCCGAATGCGTGGATCAGATCGGGCGCGGAGCCGATCATCCACCCGAACAAGGCGAGGATCAGCGCCGTCTGGGTGAAATCCTTGCTGTGCGCGACCTGCCCTTCCTCCCGGGCCTTGCGGATCTTCTGGTGAGTCGGCTGTTCGGTCTTCTCACTCATCGCCCGCCTCCCGGCGCGGGGCGCCACTGCTGGTCCAGAAAGGGCACGACGCCCCGCAACGCGTTGATGTAGTCCAGGCCATAGTCGAACAGCGTGCTCATGTACAGCATCAGCACCAGGATGGCGAGCGCGCTCTTGATCGGCATGGCCAGGAAGAACACCTGAAGCGAAGGCACGAAGCGGCTGACGAGGGCCAGGCCGAGTTCCGAGAGAAACATGGCCACGATCACCGGTGCGCTGAGCAGCAGGGCGATCTGCACCAGCCGGTCCAGCTGACCGAGCAGCAATGGCATGGAGTCGGGTCGCAGGGTCGGCATGAAGGTGAAGACCGGCCACTGCCTGAAGCTGTCGTACAGAATGCCCAGCATCAGGATGAAGCCGCCACTCACGAAGAAGAACACGATGAAGGCCTGGTTGAACAGCAGGCCCAGTGGCGACGAGTCGTTGCCGGTCAAGGGGTTGAGCGTTGCAGCGATGCTCGCGCCGCGCTGGTTGTCGATGAAGAAGCCGATGGCTTCGAACGCCCAGAACGGGATCGCGATCAGGTAGCCCAGCATGAAGCCGACCATGGCTTCCTTGACGAGCATCAGAAGGAGCTGGGCGGCGCTCACGTCCTGCGCGTAGCCGATGGCCGGCATGAGCATGGGCGCGACGACGGCGCCCACACCGGCGCCAACGGCCAGGCGCAGCATGCCCGGCACGATCTGGCTGTTGAAGATCGGCAGGACCGCGAGCATGGCGAGGGTGCGCGGCTGCGTATACATCAGCGCACCCAGGAAGGCCTTGGCCTCGAAATACAGGACCGAGTCCATGGCCGCTCTAACGAGCCACTTGCGGAATCATGGTGAACACCACCATCGTGTAGTTGTACAGCTCGCCGCCGATCCATCGGGCCGTGAGCGCAAGCGTCGCCATGACGGCGATCAGCTTGACGGCGAATGACAGCGTCTGCTCCTGAATCTGCGTGAGCGCCTGGAACAGCGAGAACAGCGTGCCGACCACCGACGCCACGATGATCGGGGGCAGCGACAGCCACAGCGTCAGGTAGAGCGCCTTGCCCAGGACGGAAACAAGTTCGGCGGATTCCATGGCATCAGACGTAGGTCATCACGAGCCCGTGGATCAGCTTGGACCAGCCGTCCACCGCCACGAACAGGAAGAGCTTGAGCGGCAGGGAGATCGTGACTGGCGACACCATCATCATCCCCATGGCCAGCAGGATGTTGGAGATCACGATGTCGATCACGATGAAGGGCAGGAAGAGCAGGAACCCGATCTGGAAGGCTGCCGTCATCTCGCTGACCAGAAAGGCGGGCATCAGAACGAGGAAGTCGTCTGTCTTGACGTCGGCGGCCAGTTCCGGGCCCCACAGCTGCCTGGCGGTGCGGGCGAAGAACTCCCGCTGGTCCGGCTTGCTGTAGCGCGCGAGGAATCCGCGCATCGGCTCGGCGGCTTTGCGCATCTGCGACACCACGGCTTCCACCGTTCGCGCGCTGGGCGGCACCTGCGCTGCGCTGTCGTACATCCGGTAGCCGATGGGGGCCATGATGTAGGCCGTGAGAATCAGCGACAGACCGTAGAGGGCGATGTTGGGGGGGATCTGCTGCACGCCCAGTGCGTTTCGCACCAGGGACATGACGATGGCGATCTTCATGAAGCAGGTCGTGCACACGACCAGGGTCGGGATCAGCGCCAGAACGGCCAGACCCAGTGCCAGCGAGACCGGGTCGATGTTGCCGATCATGATGCGCTCGCTTCTGCGGACGGATGGGCTTCATGCCCAGGCGCGTCAGCCGGGATCGAGTCCAGCGTCTCGTCGTCCTCATCGTGCAGGTCGTCCATGGCCGTGGCGGGCAGGGTGTGCGCTTCCTCGCGGCGGCCCAGCGACGTGATGCCCACGGCCACCCGGCCTCCGATTTCCATCAGCTCGCCGGTGCCGATCAGTGCACCGTTGGCGCGGATGTTCACGGCCTGTGACAAGGGACGTGCGAGGTCGAGCACCTGGCCCACCTGCAGGGCGACGACTTCGCCCAAGGTCAGACTGCGCTCGCCCAGATCGAACTGCAGTCGAACTGGCAGGTCATTGAGCGGCAGGGCGTGGCCGCCGTCGCCGGCAGCTTCGTCGTCGAGATCTGTGTCCATGATGGCTTCCGTGTGGTTGAAGGGTTGGGTCACGATGAGTTGTTCGCCCTCGAAGCGGACGCGCAAACCCCAGCGATCGATTCCGAGCCAGAGCTCGCCGCTCTGTTGCGTCCAGCTGTGGTCGAGCAACACGGCATCGCCTGGCCTGAGGGACGCCAGGCGTGATGCGGCCAGGCGTGTCGTGCCTACAGCGGCGCGCAGGATGATCGGGATGCTTTCACCGTCCAGCGGCCCGGCGGCAGCTTCGCGCTGGGACGCCAGGCCGGCCATGAGCATGAGACCCAGGGAATTGGTGCGCAGCCGCACGCGCAGCAGTTGGCCGTTCATCACGATCTTCACTGCAAAGCGCTGGCGCAGCTCGGCGTCGACCTCGTGGAAGTCGTCATCCGCTGTGGCCGCGCCTTCGAGCCGGATGGGGCCTCGTTGCAACGCGTGAACGGCGTCCAGCGTCTGTGCCAAGGCGGCCTCGAGAAATGCCGCCCTCAGCGACTCGGTAAGTTCAGGAATGACGAGTTCCGGGAACTGTCCGGCAAGCCATTGGCGACAGGCGGTTTCGGGCATGAGGACCTCGAACGGCGCACCGGCCCACTCTGCCCGGACACGCCAGTGAGGTGACCGCCGAGCGGGTGTGACTGAGCTTGTGTCCGCATCACGGGGCACGGCCAGAGGTTCGACGCTCAACAGGGCGTACTGGTCGCCAAGAACGATCTCGCAGTCGCGCGCTCGCTGTGCGAGCAGGCTGCGGGCCTGTGCTTCATTGCGGGTCAGCCTGGGGGGGGTGAGCGTGCGGGCCTGGACCGGAGGGGTTCGCATCATGAGCGCGTCCTTCGAAGGGTTGAGGGCGTGGCCGCGAATTCCACGCGTGTCGGATCCGCCCCGTCCGAGGCCTGCACGCGGACCAGAACATCGCGGGCAAGGCGGGTGGCCAGCATCTGCGCGTGATCGGGCGCGGACTCCGCGAGGCGCTGCCGTGGCTCGTCGCGTACGCAGGTGAAGTCGACTTCGAGGCGACCGTCCAGCTCCTGCACCGTGATCGTGACGCCGGGCAGCAGGTCTTCCTTCACGTCCATGCGCACCTGCCTGTTGCCGCTGCGGCCGTCGCCTACCATCAGCCGCTCGACGACATCCCCGATCCGCCGGTACAGCTGCGCATCGATGGGGGCGGGTGCAACCGGGGCGTTGCCGGCGGCCTCTGACGTGGTGTGGGCGGTTTGCCGCGCAGGCGCCCCCAGCAGTTCGAACGGCGACGGGAGCGCCCCGCTGTCTGCACGGGAGGAGGCGGCTGCACGCAGGGCCTGTCCAAAGCGATGCGCATCATGGTCGTTCCCACGGCGGTCGCCGCTGCTGCCCTGGTCTTCGGGATCCAGGCGCGCCGTCCGGGCGAACGCAGCAGGGCCGGCGGCGGAGAAGACGCCATCGGCGTCTCGCGCGCCATCGTGTGGGTCGATGCTGCGCGCAGCGGCTGGCCGCGCATCCTTTCTTGTCACGATGCCGTCGGGCCGGCCCGTGGGAAGGGCCAGCGCTGCAACCCACTCGCTCCTTGTCTGCCACAGAGCGTCGGCGGAGGAGCGGGCGGCCTCGTGCGGAATGACCGGCGTGGGCGGCAGCGCTTGCGTTGCGGCGGGGTCCTTGGGGGGCGGAGGGTCGCTGGCCCCGTCGTCGGCGCTGTCGGTCGGGTCCAGGCCGTCCTCTTGAACTTCGGGGCGAATATCGGTCGGCAGCCTGGGTGCGGCGGCTTGGGCCAACGCGTCCCGAGTGGAATGGGGCACGGCAGCGGACATGGCAGCAGACACGGTAGCCTTCAGGACCGCCTGCGGCATGGGGTCTGGAGCAGGCGACCTTGCATCAGGCGAACGCGCCTTCGCTGTGGCTTCGTCAGGTGGACCAGGTCGGGCTGCAGAAGAAGGCGCGGCAGGCCGGGCGGGGACGTCTGAGCTTGTGCCGATGGGGGGATCGGTCGCTTCGGGCGGGGCGACTCTTTCGTCGACTCCCGCAGACTGCGGCCGCAACGACACAGGGCCATCAGGCGAGGGCGGATAGGTTGCCATCAAGACGGGCGCTTCGGACGGCTCGGGAGGGGGGGGTGCGTCAAGTCCCAACGGCGGCGCAGCTTCTGGCCACGGCCTGGGTTGGAGCACTCCAGCCAGATCGCGCATCCGCGACCGGGTTGCCGGTGGAGACGAAGGAGGCAGCGATGGCCGGCCATCGGCCGAGCGGGGCGACGTGCTGCGTGTGTCCTCCGGGAGATCTGAGGTTGCGGGCGCACGCACAGAGTCTTCGCTGATCGGCTCCCGGGGCGCTGCCGTGGCGCGCATCGGCTCCGAGGCCAGAGCCTGTTCCGCAAGTACGGCGGATGCTGCGACGGCGGGCATGCCAGGCATCGCTTGCGCCACCGGCGCTGGTGCAGGAACGGCTGGCGCAGGAACGGCTGGTGCAAGGGGCGCCGATGCAGGAGGCATGGGTGCAGGAGGCGGTGCGGCTGCTGCGGCAATGCGGTGAGAAGCGCCGGCCTTGTCGCGGGCTTGAGATTCGTCAGGAACTGGGTGCGGCGGTGGGCGCGTCTCGGACGCCGCCGCGAACAAGTTGCTCAACGATTCATTCAGAACCGCAGGTGCGGGTGCAGAACGAGATTCCGTGACGAGCGCAGAAGGCACAAGGGGCGGTGGGGCCGCAGCGCCTGGCCTTGCAGGAGTCCGCGCGTCGAGGCCTTCAAAACGGGCGTCACGATCAGCCCGCTGATCGGGTACGGACTCGGACCTGCGGAGACTCGACTCGCCAGGCCGCCCGGTCTCGCTGGGCGTTTGACGGGCGGTGACGGCCTCCTGGGCTCGCGGCAACTGGGTCGCCTGAGGCGGGGTGTCGTCGAAGTGCGCCTCTTGCATGGCGGCGGCCGAGGGCTGGGCGGTGCGCAATACAGGCGGCGAAGAGGTGTGTGTCATGTCGCGCTGGGACGGCGCTGCAGAATGCGACGCGTCGTCCCGCTTCGGCGCCGGGCTCGGTGCCGGCAGCGTGGCGGTGCTTTCCGTGCGCGCCGTCACCCGCGCAGGAGTCGGCAACGACGACGGGGCGAGCCGGGCATCGCGTGACGGATCGCCTGACTCGCTGTTGGTGGGTGGCGGCGCCGAATCTGGCTGGGCAGGGGGCTCAGTGGGAGGCTCGATGGGGGAGGGCGCCTGCGGTGCAGCCAAGCTGCTTGTGAACTGCGCAGCCATGGCTTCGCGCTGCAGACCGTTCGCGAGCGCCTGAGCCTGTGCAGAAGCCGTTCCCGGCTTGATCGATTCTTCGGCGACGCCTCGGGTGAGCGCCTGCTCGAACCGCTTTTGCTGCTGGGCGTCGACCCAGCGCTTGCGACGGACCTCCTGTTTGCGCTCCTTCTCCTGCGCCGAGCGATCGGCGGACGCGGCTGCCGTGATTCGGAAGTCGCTGCTCATGCCGCCACCCCGTCGGCGCTTGAACCCAATCGGGCACTGCGCGTCTCGGCCACTTCTTCGAGCTCCGCCTCTTCCTTGCGGTCGGCCTCTTGCTTGAGCTCCAGCGAATGAACCTGAGCAAGCTCGACGAACTTCTCCTTCATCCTGCTGGCCAGGCGCAGTGCTTCGCGGTCTGCATCGAGCTGGCGGGCTTGCCGTTCGCGGTCGGCTTCGGCTTCGGTCAGCTGCTTGTCGCGCTTGCCCTCTTCCGTGCGGAACTGCACGATCTCCAGTTGCACGTCCTCGATGTCGCGCAGCCTGACGACGCGTTCGCACAGGCCCGTGTACAGGGCTTTCTCCTGCCGCACCGCCCAGTCGCGGTATTCGTCACGGGCGCGCTCCCGGTCGTCGCGGCGCTTTTCGGCCGTCGCCAGGACGACGCGCTGCTTGCCGACCACGATCTCGGCCTTGTTCTCGCGAAAGGTCTTGATCGACACCAGATCCTTGAACATGCTCATGGCCGACCTACCTTCGCACCAGCGCGCTGAGCGCCTTGAGCGTGGCGTCCATGGACGACTGCTCATCCGTGCGTTGGCGCAGGAAGTTGCGAATGGCCTCTTGCTTGTCGATGGCCTCGTCGGTGGTGGCGTCGTTGCCGCGCTGGTACTCGCCGATCTTCACCAGCAGCTCCACTTCCGCGTATTTGGCCATCAGCTCGCGCAGCCGGCCTGCGTCCTGCCGATGAGCGGGCGTCACGACGGCATTCATCACGCGGCTGGCCGACGCCAGGACGTCCACAGCCGGGTAGTGATTGGCCGAACCCAGTTTCCGCGACAGCACGATGTGGCCGTCCAGGATGGACCGCGTCTCGTCGGCGATCGGCTCGGTCATGTCGTCACCTTCCACGAGCACCGTGTACATGGCGGTGATCGAGCCGCGGTCGTTCATGCCCACGCGCTCCATCAGTCGCGGCAGCGTGGCGAACACGCTCGGCGGAAAGCCGCGACGCGTCGGCGGTTCGCCCGCAGCCAGGCCGATTTCACGCTGCGCGCGCGCAAAGCGGGTCACACTGTCCATCAGGAACAGCACGCGACGGCCGCGGTCGCGAAAGTACTCGGCAATCGCCGTTGCGACATAAGCAGCCTTGGCCCGCTCCATCGAGCTTTTGTCGGAGGTTGCGCAGACGATGACGCTCTTGCGGCGGCCTTCTTCGCCGAGCTCGTGTTCCAGGAATTCACGTACCTCGCGACCGCGTTCGCCAATGAGCGCGATCACCGTGACGTCCACCTCGGCCCCTTTCACCATCATGCCCATCAGCGTGGACTTGCCGCCGCCGGCCGCCGCAAAAATGCCCATCCGCTGGCCCTCGCCGCAGGTCAGCACGCTGTCGAGCGACCGGATGCCCAGCGACAGCGGCTTGCTGATGAGCCTGCGGGTCAGCGGGTCAGGCGCGTCTGCATAGACCGGGTAGAACTTGTCCACCTGCAGCGGTCCGCGCTCGGCTTCGTCGAGCGGTCGACCCATGCCGTCGAGCACCCGGCCGAGCAGGCCCATGCCAACCGGCACCATATGAGTGCGGCCGGTTGGAATCACCTCGGTGGCGCCGCTGATGCCCTGCATGTCGCCGACCGGCGTCAGGAGGGCGGCATCCTTGACGAAGCCGACCACTTCGGCCTGCATCTCGAAATCTTCACCCGGGTTGCGCAGGATGCAGACCTCGCCGACCTTCACCGTGGGCACGACGGCCTTGATGATCGTGCCGATCACCTGCACGACCCGGCCCTTGATGCGCAGCGTGAGGGTGTCCTCCAGCGCCAGCGACATCATGTCGGCAATGTATCCGTAGCCTTTCATGTCCGCGCGTCCTGGTCACATCCGGTTGCCCAGCACGCGCTGGAAGGCGTTCTGCAGCGCGGCCAGCTGGCCTTCCATGCTGGCCTCGACGAGGCCGATGTCGCTCTCCAGAATGCAGGAGCCGGGTTTGAGCCGGTTGTCCGCGATCACGTCAACGTAGCCTGTGGCCGGATAGGCCGAAAGAAGATCATTGATGCGACCGCGCACCAGCTCGACCTCGCTGTCATGCAGCCGCAGCGTCATCTGCTTCTGGTTGCGGACCACCGCCAGCACGTTGCGTACCGTGGCGATGACGCGCTCCTTGTCGTCGAAGTCCGACATGATCTTGTTCACCGCCTGCATCACGAGCGACACCATGCGGTCTTCAATCTTGCCGAAGTAGTCGACCGTGAGAGACACGTTCTCGATCATCTGCTCGGCCTGCTGCAGGCGGGCCCGCTCCAGGCCTTCCTGGTAGCCGCGCTCGCGCTCGGCCTCGAAGGCCGCGCGAGCGCCCGCCACGATGGCATCCGCCTGGGCTTGCGCATCGGCGACGATCTGCTCGGCCTGCCGGTACGCCGCAAGTTCATGAGCGCGCAGCACCTGCGTGGCCGGTGCTGGCGAGACGGCCAGATGGCGCGCAGGCGTCAGGGGGTCACGCGGAAGGATGAAAGCCATGTTGGCTCCAGAACGTCCAGAAACTCCCGGGCAAGCGCCAGCGCGCTCTCCGCCGACAGGCCGGCGCTTTCAAGCTGCTGTCGAAAGCTGGTCGCCGTGTCGGGCCCGCGCAGCCAGACGCGTCGCGCCAGGGACTCCGACGCGTTGCCGAAAGCGAGCGAGAGCAGACCGTGGCCCCAGGCCTCGCAACATGCACGTGCCTGCTGCGGATCCCAGTCTGCGGGGGGCGGCAGGCCAGCCAGACCGCCACCATGGCGGGCACGGGCGAAGGCCAGTGCCGGTTCGCCCAGTTGTTCCTGCAGCACGCTCACCTCGTCACGGGTGATCGCGCGACGGATATTGCGTGCGTTCATCGCCAGGCCGCAGTACAACGCGAGCTGCTCGAACAGCTCGGGTGGCAGCAGGGCCAGGGGCAGAGCCGGCTCGTCGAAGTTCAGTACGGCCTCAAGGCGGTACTCTTGCAACAGAGCCTGTGAGACGCGTCGATGTACCGCGCCTGGCAGGTCGGTCTCCGGGACCGACCTGGCGCTTCTGCGCGAGGCGTGGAGCCCGATGGACGGCAGCAGATTGAACTGCGCGAGGGCCGAGGCCAGAGGGTGGGTCCACCAGCCGGCAGCGGGCAACGCCCTGTTCATGGTGCTTCTCCGGCGCTGGGTGCGCTGGCAGGTCCTGCACCCTGCTGCTGGCGCCGTCGCCAGAACCAGAAACCGCCGCCCGAGGCCGCCAGTGCCAGCGCAACAACGAGGCCCATCCACCATGCCGTGGCACCGCCGCCGTTGTGGGCGTCGGCCTGAGCAGAAGAAGATGCGTTGCCTGGCAGGTCTGGCCGGGCGTGTGCACCGACAAGAACGATCGAGATTTTCTCGGGCGTCAGGCCCGGGATGCTGTTGTTCACCAGGCGCCGGATCTGCGGCATGACGCCTTCGATGTCGTAGCCCTCCTGGTGCTTGATGAACACGGCCGCCGAAGACGGCTGGCTCGGGTCCCCGACGTTGCCGCGCTCTGGAAGAACCACATGGACGCGGGCAACGATCACGCCGTCGATCTGCGACAGCGTCGCCCCGAGCTCCTGAGACAGCGCGTAAAGGTAACGCGCCCGTTCCTCCAGAGGCGAAGAGATGAGCCCTTCCTTCTTGAACACCTGACCCATGCCGGCGAAGCGCTCGCGCGGCAGGCCCTTGGCGCGCAGCAGGTCCACCGCGCGGCCCACCTGCGAAGCGTCCAGCGATACGCCAACCATGCCCTCCTTGCCGGGCGTCTTGGCGGCCTGGATGCCGGCGTTCTGCAACGCGGCGAGGACTTCGTTGGCTTCGGGCTCGGGCATGGCGGCCATCAGCTCCACACGTTGCGTGCAGGCGGCCAGCACCAGCACGAGCAGACATGTGAACAGGCCCTTCAGGGATGCGGTGCTCATGGCTACTGCAGCTTGACGAGCTGGTCGATGTTCTGTGTGGCACGGGAGACGCCCTTGCCGACCAGCTCGAACTGCAGCGACATCTGCGCCATGCTCATCTGCAGCTTGAGCAGTTCGCTGATCGTGTCGACCTTGCCGTCGAGCGTGGCATTGACGTTCGACCATGATTTGCGGAAGTCTTCCGATACGTTCTGCAGGCCCTTGAGGATGTTGTCTCCCAGCGTGCCGGGGATCCGCGGCGCGTCCTGCGTGCGCAGGACGGCGCCGGAGTCCGGCGTCGCACCGACGGAAGGTATGCTGCCTGCCGGCACGGGGGCGGCCGCCAGGGAATCACCGAAGCGCTGGACGGCCACCGGATCCGCCGGCGCGGCAATGGAACTGGGAGACAGGCCGGCTGAAGGGGTGTTCGCCAATGAGGTCGGCGGCACGAGTTGGGCAAGAAGGATGTCCATTGGAGGCTCCTGATGGCGGAATCTGGGGGTGCGGGACGGAGTGACCGGATTCAGACGGCGCCTTCGCCCAGCATGGCGTGAGCAAGGCGATGGTTCCCCGCTGCACGCAATGCGCGCTCGCTTTCGGACGCACGCCCCGCCAGGTGCAGGGCCAGTCCCCGCAAGGCATGCAGGTCAACACGGCCTTCGGGGTCGGACTGAACGAGTCCGGCGTCGAGAACCTCGACGGCCTGATCGGTCTTTCCGGCATGCATCAGCGCAACGGCACGGCCTGCATGGGGAAAAGCGGCAGACGGCCGGTACAGCTCCAAGGCCCGGAAGATCGCCTCGGCGCGTCGCACGTCGCCGGCCACAGCGGCCAGAAAGCCGACCTCCGTGAGCAGCCGCACATCTTCAGATTCCATGGGAGATCTCCTTCGGCTGGACAAGATCAAGAAGCCCTCGGGCGCGCGCGAGCAGCTTGTCGTGACCCGGCTCCCGGGTGCATAGCTGCACCACCAGGGACAGTCCTTCACGCGCCTTGACCAGGTCGTGAAGAAGAATCTGGCACTCGGCGATGGCCAGGAGGTGTTCGGGACGATCCGGCTCCAGCAGGGCCAGCAGTGAAAAAAGCGAAGTGGCTTCGACCAGATGGCCGAGTTTCTTGAGGCACAGGGCCTGCCCCTTGAGGTACAAGGGGTTGGCCGGATGTGAATAGACGAGGAAGCCAAAGCAGCGTGATGCATCCTGGTAGTGACCCAGGCGCATGGCATTGCTTCCCATGGCGTAAAGAGCGTCGGCATCTGCCGGACCCAGCCGCCGCGCCGACGGCAGGTTGGCCGCGTCGGCCTTGAACTGATGGACTGCCTCGGCCAAGGCGTCCGTCGGGGAGGCGGCTGGATTCACGGCTTAGACCCTCAGGATCTGGCTGTTGACGTTGGCCTGAGCTTCCATCTGCTGGCGTGCCAGCTGGTTGACGTCGGCGATCAGCTCCTGCATGGCCTGGGCCATTTGCTGGTTTACGGATTGCTCAGCCTCGCTTTGCTTTGCGTTCACTTCCCTGAGCTGCTTCTGCTGCTCGTCCTCGTCCGCCAGCTTCGTCTCCTCGGCCGAAGCCACGGTGCCCATTCCGCCCAGACCGCTGCCCGCACCGCCACTGACCGCCTGCAGCGCTTGAGACTTTGCAGAGGCGGCAGGGCTGGACTGAAGGAGTGCTTCGCCGTCTCTCTTCGAGACGTTCACGTGGTCTTCGACCATGTGTCGTTGGATAGGCGAAAGCTTGTCAGGGTTGACGACCTTTGCGCCTTGCTGCTGGCCCGACGCGTCGACCATGTCCGGAAGAGCGGCGTCAGCTTCCAGCTGCTGGGACCGAGAGTTCGCTTCGGCGACCAGCGACCGGCCCTTCGTTTCATTGCCTGCGCTCTTGAGGGTTTGACCCGCTGCCATCGCGCCAGCGACACCCTGAGTAAGACCGCCGGCGACCTGCATGGCGCTCTGGATGTACGAGGCCTTCAGCCGTTTGGTGGAGGCCTCGTCCATCTCGTCGGCAGCGGCAGTTAATGCGTCGACCTGCGCTTTCAGATCGTCGGCGGCCTGGAGCTTCGAAAATGTCTTGATGCTTTGAGCCAGCTTGTGCATCACCGCCATGAAGGCGTAGAGATCGGCCTGCATCTGCTGCTCGGCGGCAGTGAGTGTATCGACCGTTTCGTCGGTGGCGCTGGCGCTCTTGGCGGAGGGTGTGTCCTCGCTGCCGCCGGACGTCTTGGCAACGCTGTCCAGGTCGAACTCTTCACTGGTTGCCGATAACCTCTTCCCGGAAATCCCCTCGGAACCGGGTGCTTCGCCGAGCGATTGCAGGGGATAGGGGCTCACGAAGGGGAGGTTCCCCGTGTTTTGAATAGTCATGAGAAATGTCCTGTGAAATGAAACGCTGTCAGACGGCCTGTCTGGCCATGGTGGTGTTGATTTGCGAGCGACTTTCAGCGGCTTGCGAAAGGATCGCGATGATGCTGCTCGTCACGCCTTCGAACATCTCGATGAACTTCTTCATCATGTCGCGCTCGTCCTCCAGCTGGTGCTGGATGCGCTGGATATTCGCATCGGTGCGCTGCTTGTCTGCCCTGGCCTTATCGGCGTCCCGCTCGATGTTTGCCGTCTCGATGTCGAGACTGCCCTTTGTGGCAGACGAGGTGCCCACCGTCATGGTGGCGACGTCGTCAGTGAACCTGAATATGTTCTTGACGGCTTGTCCCGTGGCTGAGTCTGCGGCGGCCTTGGCCTTCTCGGAAATCGTCAGTGCTTTGGCGGCTTCTTCGGAGGCGGAGGCGCCTTTCGATCCTTTGCTCGCGCTGGCCGCGATCTTGCTGACGTCGTCCAGCTTGTCAAGCTCCTTGAGCTTGGCGGCCTTCACGGCGTTTCCGATCACCTTTCCGGTCGCCAAGCTAAGCAGGATGCCGCCGATGGCCGTGCCGATGCTGGCGACGAGCGCGGCCTTTTCCTCGCCCGTGCCTCCCGCAACAGCCGCGCCACTGGCAATCTGCCCGATGCCATCTCCTTGCAGCAGTATCACACCAGCCAGCCCGGCTATGAAGTGTCCGCCTGCGGCTCCCGCCTTTGTATCCTTGAGGACGGATGCGAGGCTCGCGGCGTCCAGCGCCGGACCGCCACATTCCTGACTGATCTGGCTGGCTAAGGAGACCAGGGATCCTACCGCCCCCAGCGCGAGCAGGGCTGCCGGTCCTGCGGCAAGGCCGCCGGTGCCGGCGAGCATGAAGCCCGCAACGGCCAGACCCGCAATGGCGCCGGCGAATGCTCCCACCTTGGTGAGGACCTTCAGAAACTTGTTGAGAAAGCCGCCCTTGCGGCGTTCTGCATTCTCTGAGGCACGAATGCTGTCGTCGAGCTTCTTCTTGGACGCGGCGGCCTGCTCTTCGAGCTTGGTGTTCGACACCTTGATGCTATTGAGGCTTGCAGTGATGCCATTGTTGGTGATCGAAGCGTTGAGCAGCTGTGCAATGTCCTCCTCATAGGCCTCGTCGTGCCGAGGCGGGCCGATTTCGGGGGCTGCGGGGCCTCCGGTGCCAATGGAGCCATTGGCCTTGCCGCCCATCAACTGGGCAACGTCCTTGAGGTACTGGCTGAAGTCGAACTCGACGGGCGCGCTCGGCGGGGTCTTTCCTGCCGGAGAGGCTTCCGGGGCTCTGCCCAAGTCGCGATAGGGCGGCGGTGCAGCGCCGGAGCCCACAATGTCTGTCATGATGCTTTCCTTTCACTTAAAGAATCGGCGCCGTTCAGCAAGCTGAGCAGCGCCGTTGCGCGCTGCCAGATGGCAGCGTGTTCTGTTTCGGAACTCTGGTCCATGACCAAGTCCAGCACGTCGCAGGCATCCGCTTTGCGGCCTTGGGCAATGAGGCACTCGCTCACGTGAAGAAGCGGCGTCGGGTCGGTCAGGTCCAGCGTCGCGGCCAAGGTGTAGTACCGGATGGCGGACTCGTAGTCCCGGAGCATCTGAAGGCTTGACGCGAAGGCGTTGAGAAAGCGGCGCTCGAGATGGTCATGGATCACCAGAAAGCCGAACACTTTCATCGCCTCCGCGTAGCGACCTTGTTTATAGAAGCGGTGACCAAGGGTGTACACCGACTCGAGCGTATCTCTGGAGTAACCGAGTACGTCGCTCAACGTGGCGCCGCTCTCCAGGAGCCTGGCAACGCGGTCACTCAACGCATCGACCGTGGCCTCATCCATTTCTTGACCCATGGCATTTCTCCATTGAAGGCGTCTGGTGCCTGGGCGTCAACGCATGTTGCCGAGGATCTTCTCGTTGACTCCAGCGATCTTCGCGAGGAACGAACTGATGATCTCGAATGACTCATTGCGCTTGGTGGTCAAGCTCTGCAGCCGGATCATCTCGGTTTGCTGGTTGTTGCCGAGCGAGTCGATCTGCGTCTTGAGTTGCTGGATTCCGCCTAGCAGTTCGCCCTTGGTCAGGCTACCGTCGAATGGCTTGGCGAATGGTGTCACGCCAGCGGATTTGAGAGCGGACACCACCTGACTGACCAAGTCGCCGGTGAGCTTTCCATCTGAGGAGCCTCCGATCGAGTCCGAGGATTTGGCATCGCTTTTTACGATTTCGGAGACCTTGTTGAGCAGACCCATCGCCTCGTTCATTCGTCCCATCTGCTCGTTCTTGGCCTGGACTGCACTGATCTGACTTTTCAGTTGCGCTTCCATCTGTGTCGCACGCCCCATGAATACCGTCATGAGCGAAGTCTCAAGGTCGACCTCCTGAAGTCCACCGGGTTGGGCTTCTTCATCGATCGTCGGATCGTCCGTCCGCCACTTGAGCATCAGCGAGTTGACAGAAGACACAGCACGCTTCTGGTCAACGGTCAGCGTGATGTCACTTTGAGGCGTTGTCAGCATTGCGTCAAATGAGGCCTTCCACTCGGCGGCTGCGGGCGACTTGGCATCGTTCAGGAACGTCCAGGTGTAGTAAAGACTTTCGGCGCGCGAGTACGGCCATGTCGGCGTTGGCGAAGGCGCCGTTGTGGGCACGACAAATCCTGACTGGAACGCGTGAGCCATCGCGAACTTTGCAATGGCTTGCGCACCGCTGATATCTTTCTCCGCGAGCTTGTAGATAAGTCCGTTGTCAACGTAGCCTCTGTCACTCAACTGCTTTTCCAGGGTGGATCGGACGAAAGTGGCCGCTTCTGCCGGATTGCTGGTGAAGAGACTGTCCAGCATCCAGTTGCCCGGGGTGATCTCCTCGCCCGCGTTCAACGCGGATGTGACTGCATTCATGAGCAGCTTTCGGTAGCTGCTCGGGTCAACGGTTTTCAGGTAGCTCAGCGACGCCGCCTGCTTTGTCGGGTCAATGGTGCCGGTAGCGGACAGCTCCCTGTTGAGCTGCCATTCGACGAACTGCTGATAGGCCGCAGGGTTGCTCGACTTGAGCTTGGAAAGCTCAGCCGTCAAGCCCCACTTTGTACCAGCGGGCTGGGTGAGATTCGTCATGCCCTCTTTGTCGAGATCAGCACCGCGAATGACCATGGATCGAGCCTGTCGCGTCAGCACGGTCGCCCACGCCTGCGGATCGTGAGCCAGCAGCATGTTCAGAGCGTCGTAGTCGAGGTTCTGCCCACGGTCTATCTGGGCGTTCAGCAGGGCTTTCAAGGTGTCGGGGAGGGAGCCGGGTTGACGGGTGCCAACCACATTCACCAGACGCAGCATCTGGATGGAGTCTGTCTTGACTGCGCCGATCAGTTGCGGCAAAAAGCTTCCGAAGTCTGTGCCGGTTTGCTTCAAGTACGCATTGAGGATGGCGTCGTCCGGCACGGCCCCCGCCCTCATGTAGTTTTGCATTGTCTTGTTGATGGCGCTCGAGTAGACCGCTTCGGAAGTGAAGGCCCGCCATTCCAGGAGCGGCATCAGGCCCGAGTCGAGCAGCACGCCGGCGTCGATGTTGGCGAGAACGGGCTGGAGAACCTGGAGCACCACAGCATCGATGTCGGGCTGAGGGTCGTCGTCAGCCCAGTCAAGTACGAAAGCCAGCGCCAGCTTGTCGATTCGGTTGGCGTTGCCCCATGGATCGAAGCTCGAACCTGCGGCAGCTTGGGCGGCAAGAGTCTTTGCCAGTTTGTCCATAGCTGCGAATGCAGGAGCACTCAGTTCTCCATCCTGGTTCCAGATGTGACTCAGGCCTATGCTTTGCAGATACGCTCTGCCTTCTGTGGAGCCGATGTGGGAATTTCCCATTTGATATGTCCAGGTAGATTTCCGTTGAGCTCACACGCGTACACGCAGCTTGCGTTTACGGGGTGAGGGTGACTTGATAGATGCAGCCGACACGGATGGAAGGGGTGGCCGGGATTCGTCGGAGACAGTGGAAGGTTCAGCGCCTGAAGACGTATCCAGCACGTCCAACAGTCTTGATCGCAGGGCGCCCGTTCGTATGTCCTCCATGAGTTGCTCCATCCTCAGAGGCTCGACGCCAACCCGCCGGTAAAACGTCTGCATGTTCACCAGACTGGCTCGTGCCTGGGCCAAAAGAAGCTCAGCTTCCCGGTGCATGGCTTCGTGACGGTCTGGCGATGTCATGGCGAGGTTCTTTTGAAAAACATGTGTGTGCCTATGCTAGGCAGTACAGCGAAACGAAGACACCTATACGGTTGTATCGCTGCCAACATGACCGACTCCCCGTGCTCCTATACAGAGGTATCGGGGATGGCGTTATGTGCGGAAATCACTGGGCGATGACGAGTCGCTGTCCTATGCTGGCGCGACGCTTCTGGAACCAACGCGCAGTACATGTCCCGTATCGACGTCCACAACATCGGAACGACCACGCAAGGTGGTGGCTTTGACGTGGGTCAGGCCTACACGGCGCTGCAGGGCCGTGTAGGCAATCTGTTTGGCGAGCAGATACTGGTCAAACCAAAGGACACGGCATCCGTTCTTGCCGACGCCGCTGAAGAGATCAGCATGGCTCACAGCGAGAAGGTGGAGAACAAGGTCTTCAGTGATCGCAAGTTCGAGATCGAATCGCCCATGGATCTCATGGGTGTCCGCGAGATTCAGGCCTATCTGCGCGCAGCAGGCAAGCTGGACGACCAGGCCAAGGTCGAGCAGCTGGTCAAAAACCTCCTCACGTCGCGCGGCGACCCGCGCGAGCTCGTGCGGCAGCAGTCGCGCGATCCGGCGCAGCAGTACGTGTTGCTGCAACTGGCTTTGCATGAAGCACGCGAAGGCGAACAGCCGCGCGAAATCATCGAACGTCTGCAGGACGCCCTGGCCGATCTCGAGATGGAGTCGGGGCCACGCATCCGCGCCAGCATCAACACGATGGGCGTGGCTGTCGAAATGGCGACGACGCCCGAGGGCCGGGCGGTTTTTCAGGAAGCCTACCGCGACGTGGTTCTGGGCCATGCCACATTGGCCGACACGCTCATGCTGGTGCTGGAGCGCCTGGGCGGTGCCGATGGCGACGACTTTCAGAAGGGCCTGCAAGGCCTGATCAAGGCCCTGGGCGCCGACCTGTCAGCGCTGCGCCCGTCGTCGGAGCCCAATCGCCTGCGTGCCCTGGTGCAGGACCTGTACCAGCTCGAAGTGACCGCCACCGTGCTCGACGGCTGCAAGGCGCTCGCGCAGCGCATGAAGGCGCGGTATGGCGCTCGCGATCTGGATGCCGTTGCCTACATGAAGGAGCTGGTGCGTTTCACGGGCGAGCGCTGGCTGTCGGTGATGCGCTTCATCGATCTGGCCCAGCGCTTCAGGCTCAACGAGACGGTGGAGCGCATCGCCTTCTTCACCGCCACCCGCGAGCTTCTTGCCGAGATGCCGGTCAAGGTTTTTGCCGACGTGGACAGCCGGCGGGGCGTTCTCGATGCCGCGCAGTCGGCCCTGGATGAGGCGATCAAGAAGGAAGAAGACGAGGAAGACGAGCGCCAGGGTGAGGAGTCGTCATGAGCTGGATCCATGAAACCGTTGCCGAGTTTGGCCGCCAGATCGGCGTGCCCAGTCTTGCTCTGGACGCGCAAGGCGTGATGCACATGCAGCTGCAATCGGGCGGCGTGCTGGGCGTTGAGGCCGTGCGCCGCGGCCATCTGGACGAGATTCTGGTGTATCTCGGGCGCCCCCTGGGATTCGACGGTGCGGCACTGCTGCGCCGTGCCCTGGTCCAGGTTCACGTGTCACAGGCCCATGCGGTGCCCGTGCAGGTGGCGATGCGCGGGGAGTCGCCGGAGGCGCTGTTGATCATGGCCGTTCGGATGCCGCAACGGGAGTTCACGCTGCCGGCCCTGGGGCAGTCCGTGGACTACCTCAACCGTTGGTTCGACGGGGTGCGCCGTGTCTGACTTTCGCATCGGCTCTGGCAAGTTCTTCGATCGCGGGATCGAGAAGATCACTTTCCGATCGCTCGACGTGGTCGAGGGATTGCCCGACCTGTTCGAGCTGACGCCGGGCGAGCACGCTCGCCGGCCCATGCTGGACCAGCTGCTGGCCCTGCGCAGTCTGGAGTCACTTCTGGAGGAGGCGGTGGTTCCGGACGTCGATGACCTGGACCTGTTCCTCCCGGGTGCGTTTCGGCAGGCCATGGAACGCGTCCTCACGACGCTTCGGCAAGCGTCCGAGCGCCGGCGCAGCGCCGATCCGCAGGTGGCCAGGCGACTCGACCGCGCCGTTCGTCTGTTGTCGGAAGAGGCCGATCTGCGGGAGCTGCTGGCCATGTACCGAGCCGCGCTCCTGAAGGGTTGACTGCCATGACGCGCACCGAATCCGACTTCATGCAGCTGCTGGCCTACGTGTACCTCCAGAACGCGCGGCCTGACAAGGCGGCGGTGTTGCTCGGCGCACTGGACGCTGTCGCGCCAGGACAGGCGCGAACCCTGCGGGCCCTGGCCCTGGCGCAGGTGAGAAGTGCCAAGCCGCAACACGCGCTGGAGACGCTGGATCGGCTGGCCATGTCGGGTGGCATCGATGCCGCCTTTCATCTGCTTCGAGCCCAGGCGCTGGGACTTCTGGCCCGCCGCACCGAAGCGGCGGCAGCGATGCGGACCTATCTGGTGATGCGCGACGCCGCCAAGGCTTCTGCTCACTGAAGCACCCTCCGACGCCGCCGACTCACACCGAGATGCACACCATGCAAGCCCTTCAGTCACGACTGCACAAGCTGGTGATGCTGCTCACCAGCCGCAACGACATCGTGCTGGCGGTGATTCTTGTCTCGATCATCTTCATGATGATCCTGCCCATGCCGACCTGGCTGGTGGACGTGCTGATCGGTGTGAACATGACCGTGTCGGCCATGCTTCTGATGGTGGCGATGTACCTGCCATCGCCGCTTGCGTTCTCCAGCTTCCCTTCGGTTCTGCTGGTCACGACGCTGCTACGGCTGGGCATTTCGATCGCGACCACGCGGCTCATCCTGCTGCAGGCCGATGCGGGGCACATCATCTTCACGTTCGGCAACTTCGTGGTGGGTGGCAACCTGATCGTGGGCCTGGTGGTGTTCCTGATCCTCACCATCGTCCAGTTCGTGGTGATCACGAAGGGAGCGGAGCGCGTGGCCGAGGTGGCCGCGCGCTTCTCGCTGGATGCCATGCCGGGCAAGCAGATGTCGATCGACGGGGACATGCGCGCCAGCAGCATCGACATGGATGAGGCCAAGCGCCGCCGCGGGATTGTCGAGAAGGAGAGCCAGCTCTACGGCGCCATGGATGGCGCGATGAAGTTCGTCAAGGGCGATGCGATTGCAGGCCTGATCATCGTGGCCGTCAACCTGCTGGGCGGGATCCTGATCGGCACGATGCAGCGCGGCATGACGGCCGCAGAAGCCGTCAAGACGTACTCGATCCTGACCATTGGCGACGGGCTGATCGCCCAGATTCCGGCGCTGTTCATCGCCATCTGCGCGGGCATGATCGTCACGCGGGTGCAGTCGGGTGATGGGCCGTCCAACGTCGGGCGGGACATCGGCGCGCAGGTGCTGTCACAGCCGCGGGCGCTCATCATTGCCGCTGCAGTCGCACTTGGCATGGGCGTGATTCCCGGGATGCCCACGCTCACCTTCGTGGCGCTGGCCCTGGTGCTGGGCGGCATCGGCTTTGTCCTGCAGCGCAGCACCCGCAAGGTGGTGAACCAGAAAACGGGTGAGGTGACGGAGGTGCCGGCCATGCAGGCGGCCGGCGAGCCGCCTGCCAAGACGAAGTCGGATGCCGGCGAGGAGTTCACCCCGACGGTGCCGCTGCTCATGGACGTGGCGTCGCATCTCAAGGAGGCCTTCAACGCCGACGTGCTCAACGAGGAGCTGCTGAAGATACGGCGTGCGCTGTACTTCGACCTTGGCGTGCCCTTTCCCGGCATCCAGCTGCGCTTCAATGACAACCTGCCGCCGGAGTCCTACTCGATCATGCTCTCGGAAGTGCCGGTTTCTCAAGGCAAGCTCAAGCCTGGGCATCTGCTGGTGCGCGAGAACCCCCAGAACCTGGAGTCGCTGCAGATTCCCTATGAAGCAGACAAGAAGTTCCTGCCCAATATCCCGACGATCTGGGTGGCCGAAAGCTACCGTGATGGGCTGTCACGTGCCGGGATCCCGTTGATGGACTCGAGCCAGGTTCTGACCTACCACCTGGCCTTCGTTCTCAAGAAGTACTCCGGAGAGTTCATCGGAATTCAGGAGACCAAGTTCCTGCTGTCTTCGATGGAGGCGCGCTTCCCCGATCTCGTCAAGGAGGCCACCCGTGTACTGCCCATGCAGAAGATCGCGGAGATTCTGCAGCGCCTCGTGTCGGAAGACATCTCCGTCCGCAACCTGCGCACCGTGCTGGAGGCCTTGATCGAGTGGGGGCAGAAGGAAAAGGACTCCATTCTTCTGACCGAGTACGTTCGCTCGAGCCTCAAGCGCCACATCAGCTACAAGTATTCGAGCGGCCAGAACGTGCTGCCCGCCTACCTGCTGGCGCCGGGCGTGGAAGACACCATGCGGTCCGCGATTCGGCAGACCAGCGCCGGCAGCTATCTCGCGCTAGAGCCCGCCGTTGGCAAGCGGCTCGTCGAAAGCATCAAGAAAACCGTGGGTGACATTGACGCCGGTGCGCAGAAGCCGGTACTTCTGACTTCGATGGACATCCGCCGGTATCTCAGGAAGATGATCGAACAGGACCTCTACGAACTGCCCGTTCTCAGTTATCAGGAAATGACGCAGGAGATCAATATTCAACCTCTGGCGAGGATCGAGCTATGAGCCAGATCCCGCAATGTCCGCGAGTCACAGGAGTGCGCGCGTCATGATGGTCGAACACGAGACGCGGGGTGACGTTCTGATTGCAAGGCCCGTCGGTCGGCTCGACAGCGCCAGCTCGTCCGACCTCGAGCGCATGTTGACCGAGCAGCTCGAAGCCGGTGTACGGCGCCTGATCTTCGACCTGTCGGACATGGACTACGTCAGCGCCGCCGGCATGCGGGTGATTCTGTCGACCGGGAGGCAATTGCGTGCGCAGGAAGGGCGGCTGGCATTGGCAGGCTTGCGCGAAATGGTCAGAGACGTGTTCGAGATCAGCGGGTTCCTGTCACTTTTCGATGCGGCCTCGACCGTCGACGACGCTCTTGCGCGATTGGAGTACGACCTTTGAATCCCGCCGAAATCCCCGCGCTCCAGCTGCGCATCCTCACCGGGATGCATGCCGGCGCTCGCTGCAATCTGGATCGGCTCGAATACCTGATCGGGTCCGGCGAAGCTTGTGACATCGTGCTGGCCGACGACGGCCTGATGGCCGCTCATGCCCGTCTTGAGCGCGGTCCCGGACTTTGGCTGCTGCATTGGTTGGCAGACGAGTCCAGCGATGCGCCGCCGCCAGCCCCTGTCGGCCTGGAGCCGGGGCTCGCGGTGGCCATGGGTCCGGTGATCGTCGCGGTCGACCAGCCCGATGCTCCCTGGCCGACGCTGGAGCAACTGGTGCTTGTGCAGTCCGCTGCGGGGGTGTCCGAGCCGCCGCCAAAGACGGAGCCAGACGATGTGCAGGCCGCAACGGCTGCGGATCCGGTCGATGCGTCGTCGCCTGCCGGTGAAGCAAAGAACAATGGACGTGCGCGACGTATCGTGCGATGGACGGTGACGTTGGGCGGAGGCGCGGCGATGCTGCTGCTGATCGCTGTGGGCGTGGTGGCATCACGTACGCCGCCGCCGGTCGGCGCACCGGACATTTCGGCTTCTGCCGCCGGTCGAAGTGCTGCGACGGTCGCATCGGCTGCGGTGGCGCCTTCGGCCGAGAGCAGGCAGGCCATCGAGAAGATCATTCAGGAGCTGGGTTTGTCGAAGGTCGTGACCGTCGAAGCTTTCGACGGAGCGTGGCGGGTGCGAGGCCACTATCTGGATGACCTCACGGCGGAGCGCCTGTCTGCGGCGTTGACTCGCCTGCCGCTCAGACCTCGCGTTCGCATCACGCTGGCTCAGGATCTTTCGCAGGACCTCTCCGACATGTTGAGGCGCTGGGGCGAGGAGAAGGCGTTCGTGGTGACGGCGCAGCGATTGGCAGACCGCCGATTCCGGTTGAATGGACGGCCACGTTCTGCAGCCGATCGGGACGAGCTTCTCATGGCGCTCGGCAAGGAATTCCCCGGGGTGGAGTGGGATCTGCAGCTGGCAAGCGCGGAGGAGGAGGCCCAGCGTTTGCTGGAGGAGCTTCTTTCGGCTGGCTGGGACGTCGGGGGCGAGTGGCAGGACGCTGTCTTCACCATGCGGGTGCGACTTCAGCCAGCACAGGTGCCGGCGTGGGAGCGCGATCTGACCCAAGCCGTGAATCGGCATTCGGTTCCCATCAAGGCGATGGTGGCGACCGATGCGTCAGCCACTGTGGTTGCCGCGCGCCTGTCGTTGCCACCGAGCGGCCGGCCGCCGTTCCAGGTCCGCAGCGTCGTGGCCAGCGAGCCGCCCTTGGTCGTCCTGGACGGTGGCCACAGATTGCTTCAGGGCGGCACCCACATGGGTTGGCGCTTCGTCGGCCTGGACCCTCAGAACCTGATTTTCGACAACGGCAACCAGCGGGCGACACTGCCGCGCTGAAAAGGATGGGCGCACATGTATCTGACCATACTCCATGAGCAGCTTGCATCTCCTGAAGGTGCAGCGATACGGCAGAAGCTGCTGAGCCGTCTGGCTGAGCTGGAAAAGACCCTGCGGGGACCGCTATCAATCCCCATGCCTCCTGCGGCTTATGAAAGGCAAAGCGCCGCCGCAGCGGCGGCGCTTGCCGCGTATCAGGTTCTTCAGGCGTGGCCTGTAGGGACCTTCCCAGGTTTGCGAGGACCGCAATGAGCGGCCTTTCAAACGCCTTCTTCTCAACCGCTTCCAACCAAGGAACTCATCATGACCACACTGAGCTTCGACTATATCGAGACCAGCATCAAGCCGAACATTCAATCCAACGAGAGCGATCTCGCGACGAGAATCGCCTCCCTCGGCGCGAACCCTTCGACCGCTGACCTGCTTTCCATGCAGCAAGGCATCCAGAAGTACGGCGTGCACATTCAGCTGCAGACCACGATCGTCAAGGAATTCGCCGAGACGCTCAAGGGCATCGTGCAAAAGGCCGGCTGACGCCATGAAGCGCGACTGGGCAGATGGTTACGTTTCCGACGTGACCTATTCGCATGGCTACTACCATGAGCTGTCGCCATCGTTCATCCGGTTCTTTCTGCTGGTGAATGGCCATGCCTGCCCTTCGGACGGACAGGCTTACACCTACTGCGAGCTGGGCTACGGCCAAGGCTTGTCAGCGAACATCCATGCGGCGGCCAGCTCGCGCGGGGAGTTCTGGGGAACGGATTTCAATCCCGATCACGCCTTGTTCGCCGGTGGACTGGCTCGAGAAGCCGGCACACAGGCGCACTGGCTGGGTGTGGGCTTTGAGCAGTTCCTTGAAATGGACACGCCGCAGTTTGACTTCATCGTGCTGCACGGCGTGTGGTCATGGATCAGTGCGTCCGCCCAGCACGCGGTCGTGGAATTTCTGCGGCGCAAGCTCAAGGTCGGGGGCGCGGTTTTCATCAGCTACAACATCCAGCCGGGTTGGGCGTCGGAGCGTCCGTTGCGGGACCTGTTGTGGCTTCATACGGAGCACGCCGGCGCGCCAGACGCGCCGACGGCCGACCGGATCGAAGGCGCCCTGCAGTTTGCGAATCATCTGCGTGGACAGGGTGCGGCTTATTTCAGCGAGAACGCACGCGCGAGCCAACTGCTTGACGAGATGCTCCGTGAGGACCGTCACCAGCTCGCTCACGAGTATTTCAATCGATCCTGGTGGACGACGTACTTCTCCGAGGTAGCACGCTCCCTTGAGCCGGCCGGGCTTGAGTTCGCCATGTCCCTGCACTTGTCGGACCTGGCGGGCGAGGTACGCCAACGGGCCGCAGGAGCCGGCCTGGATGCGGGCGTGGGCGCCGCTTTGCGCGAGACGGCGCACGACTTCCTGCTGAATCGCCGGTTTCGACGCGACCTTTTCCTCAAAGGATCGCTGCGAATGTCATCATCGGAGCGGCTGGAGCGACTGCACGATGTGGCCTTCACGCTCATTCGCCCGGTGGATGCGGTGTCACCTTTCGTGACGACGCCTTACGGGAAGATCGCACTGGATGAGGGGGTGACAACACCCCTGCTGCAGGCACTTGCCGTTTCGACCGCGCCCGTGACTCTTGCTCAGCTGCGGGGCATCGAGCAACTGCGCGCGACGGACGTCGAATCTCTCGTGCAGACCTTGGCCACGCTGGTGGCCAGGCGTGATGTCTGCCCCGTGTTCGCCGATGACGTGGCGAGCATTCAACCCTCCCGCGCTCAGGCGCTCAATCGGGTCATCGCCGATCGCGCGCGGCACGGTAACACGCTACGGTATCTCGCCTCTCCTGTGGCTGGCGGCGGCATCGAAGCCAATCGCTTCGAGCGTCTGCTCTGGCTGGCGTGGCAGCAGGGTTGCCGAACTGCGGCCGAATTGTGCGACGGTGCGTGGGAAAAATACGCTGGCGCGGGCGCAGCCGAGATGCGCAAAAGTGATCCCACGGGTTACGAGGAGTTTGCAAGATGGGCTCACCGGTTCGTCGACGTGAACGTGCCGCTCTGGCGGCGGTTGCGCTTGCTGGGCGACGCAAGCAAGTCCAGTCAATCTGCGAGGAAAGCACGATGACCACCGCGACCGATGCGCCTCCTGTTGCCAGACTGTCGTCATCCATCTGGCTTGAAACGCCGGATTGGGTCTTCGTTCCGGCGCTCGAGGGCCATGCTGCATCGCTGGCTCGCCTGCATGCACGCAACGGACTGAACTTTGCGATGGCGATGACCCTGGAGCCCGCCATGAACTCCGCCGAGTTCTGGCGGCCGGTGCTCCGATCCCAGCAGGAGGCCATGGCCGCCGGTTCGGCCGTCCACCTGGTGGGCTTTGCGAAGGCGGCGCCCGAGATGGGTATCGCGTGCACGCTGAGCTTCGGTGGCATCGTTCATGACGACTTTCAGGCGTGCTCGGTCGGGTTCAAACTTGACAGCGCCCTGGAAGGGCGCGGGTTGATGTACGCAGCCCTGGAGCCTGCAATTCGCCAGATGATCCGGCTCCACGGCCTGCACCGCATCATGGCCACTCACCTTCCGCAGAATCTCAGATGCGCGCGCCTGCTGCGCAAGCTGGGATTTGTGGTTGAAGGCTATGCTCGCGACTTCATTCTCATGAATGGCCGCTGGGCCGACGTCGTACTGCTGTCGTACGTGGTCGGGGTGACCCGTCGGCCCGAGGGCGCCTAGGAATTGACCTCCGGGCGCTTCATGCGCCCGGTCAAGACCCCAGCGCGCCCCGACTTTCAGACCCGCAGGTCTTCAGGCAAAGTCTGCTGCCGACAGCGGGCTCGCTGTCGACGTGGCCGGCTCGGGCGCGCCGTCGAGGAAGTGATCGGAACGCCACCGCAAGGCCAGGTCCGTCATTTCCACCACGCTCTGATAGAGCTGCAACGCAGTTGCGTTGGCGAACGGGTAGGCGTACTGAAGAACGACGTCGCCATTGGCCGGGTTTCGGCTGAAAGCGGGGGAATACTCCCCAAGCATCAGGAAGTTCGCCTCCATGAGCGCGGTCATCGCTTCCTGTTCCCGGTCGGCAGGTGCGGGCCCAAACTCGACCAGGACGAAGGCACAGTCGCGGTTGGACTCAGGCGCGTGAGCGACGGACACGGCCACGTCGTTCAGGCTCGCGGTGAAGGCGGTGACGCCGTGCTCATCGGGCTCGAGCGCGGGCGGCGCCACTCCGGCGATCTCGCAGAACGCCTCGCAAAGCTGGGTGAAATTGGCAACGGCCACGGCATCGATCCTTTCTGCTGTCTGATAACTCTGCTTGAGCCGATATCGTATGAAGCACACTGGAGAAGGAGGCTATACGCAGGTATCGGTCCTGCCCTCTTTCCGGGCGTGGACAGGTCTTTTGGCCGGTTTCTGACCTGAAACGGCCTTGAATTGACTCGTGCAGGGCCGGTGGACTGCATCAGCCACACGGATGGGGCGTGTGAACTCGTATTGCTGGCGCTACTTGGCGCGCTCAAAATGAACCTCGAGAGCGGGAAACACCGTGATGGGATGAGAAGTGGTGAAATCAAGAAGGCGACTCGATGTACTTCCAGAGAGCGATCTATTTCCGGATTGCGTGCGCACCACCTGACGAGTTGCGTATCGCGCAGTCGACCGCATTGGTGCGGCATCTGCCTGCGGTTGTCGTGTGCAACGGGGTGAGCGTCCTCGCCTTCGTGGCGATGGCGGCCCGCGCGCATCCGTTGCCCCGGTATCTGCCGGTATTCGTCGTCGCCTTCATGCTGCTGCTGGCGCCTTTGTGGATGAGTTGGGTGAAGCTGCGTCGCCTGAATCCACCGGCCCACGTATCTGCAAGGCGCATCCGAAGTCTCAATCTTTACTCTCTGGTCCTGGGACTGGCCTGGGCGGTGTTCGGCATCATGAGCCTGCCTTTTCTTCCGCTCGCGCTGGGCCTGTGCGCGGCCGCAGGCCTTCTGGCAATGAGCGTCTACGCATTGACGGGCTTTGCCTTTCTCCCGCTGGGCTGTCTCGGATTCGCGTTGCCTGTCTTTGGCGCGGCGATGTGGTCGATGCACGCATTGATGCCGGCGTCGCCGTTTTCCGGCGCTGTTCTCGTGCTGATGTGTTTCGTTGAACTGATCGGAGCGGGCTTCATGTATCTCAACTGGCGGCAATTTGTCGAGGACGCACGGCGCGACGCATTGGCCCGCCTGTCAGCCTTGTCCCATGCATGTTCCGAAGGTGTGGATTCCGCGATGAAGTCACGTTTCGTGCGCGCCGCAAGCCATGACCTGGGGCAGCCCATTCATGCGTTGTCCCTGTACCTTGGAACTTTGGCGCAGAAGGCGCTTCCAGCCGAGGCACATGCTGTCGTGAGTGACGCGAGGGATTGCGTGCAGCACATGAGTGAGATGTTCCGCGACTTGCTGCATCTGTCTCGTCTGGACATGCAGAAGGTCGAGCCCCAGTACGCTGACACCCCGATAGACACGATTCTGGAGATCGTCAAGGCGGAGTACGAGCCGTTGGCCCATGCCAAGTCGCTGTCCTTCCGAAGCCGGGCGTCCCAGGCGGTTGTGCGTACGGATCCGGTGATCGCAGGGCAGATTGTCTCGAACCTCGTGAGCAATGCCATCCGATACAGCATGCGCGGAGGCGTGCTGGTCGCATGTCGCAAACGCCAGAAGATGCTGCGCGTCGAGGTCTACGACACCGGTCCCGGGATCGAGGAGTCGCAAACGAGCGCTATCTTCGAAGAGTTCTACCGCGCAGGATCTGCGCATGAGCCGCGCGCGGGCGTGACCGGACTGGGTCTGGGTCTGACCGTGGCGCGGCGCTTGGCCTCCACCGTCGGGGCCTCGATCGGCATGCGGTCGCGGCCTGGTCGCGGCTCTTGCTTCTATGTGGATTTCCCAAACGTTCTTCCGGCGCCCTGTGTCGCGCCGCATTTGTCGGAGGTGGTGGTGGTGCATCACGAACCTGCCGCGCTTGAGCCCGCTATCTCGTCGCTCAGGCAATCCGGATTCAGCGTCGTCAGCGGCTTGAGCAGCGCCGACGTACTCGAGCATCTGCAAGCGCGATCCCGCGCGCCGGATGCGATCGTCTGCACCGACCGATTGCCGGATGGGCAAAGCGGGGTCCAGGCCATTGAAGCGGTTCGAAAGGAGTTCAACATGGATATTCCCGCCTTGCTCATTCGCAGCCATGAGGTCAGCGTCGCCGAAGATTGCCGGGAACAGGAACTCGGTCTCATGGTGATCGACCGTCTTCAGGCCGCTTCGGCCATTGGGCCCGCGGTCACGTCACTTCTGGGCCTTGGGGTCATCGCCCGTGCATCTCGGCAGGCATCATGAATCCACTCGTTCTTGTCATTGACGACCATCCGCTCTACCAGAAGGCTCTGGCCATGCTGGTGAAGGATACGGGTGTGGCAGGAGAGGTGCTTTCAGCCTTCAGTGCCGAAGAGGGCTTGAGGCTGATCCGCGAAGGCGCCCATCCGGCCCTGATCCTCCTGGATCTGGGGCTGCCTGGCATCAATGGGGCAGAGGCCGTTCGAGAGTTCCGTCGGTCCGAGCCTTCCGCAGTGATCGTGATCGTGTCTGCAACCGAACAGCGTCAGGAAGCAGCGGCCGCCGCGCGTGCAGGCGCCAATGCGATGGTCTCCAAAGGTGTCGACATGGATGCGCTGCGCGAGATCGTCCTGCAGGCCCTGCTGGGCAATCTGCTCCCGGACCGCAAATGGATCACGCCGCTGGCGGCCCGTACATTCGACGCAAAGGCCGGACTTCGCTTGACGACTCGCCAGGCAGAAATCGTGGCGCTGGTCAGCCGTGGCCTGTCGAACAAGGAGATCGGACTTCGATTGGGCCTTGCGGAGATCACGGTCAAGACACATCTTTCCGCCGTGTTTCGCGCATTGGGTGTTGTCAATCGCACGCAGGCGGTCATGGCGCTGCGAAGCCTGGGCCTGGCAGAAGCGTCCGGGCCACTCCCATCCCCGGAGCTGCGGTCCATTCAGCATCAATTGTGAAGCCCTGGCTTTCGCTGTATCAATGGTAAGCGGACGTTAGCGCCCTATTGTGTGGTGGGGAGGAGGCGGATACCTTCGCATTCACCATGAATGCCCCTCTTCCAGCCAGCGTGCGGTTTGATATTCAGGGCCTGGTTCAGGCCTTGGCTCACAATCACTCGATCGACCGGTTCGGTCCCCTGCTCACGCCCGTGCAGTGGGACATCGTGGCCAGCTATCTTCAACCGTTTGCCCTCGCGCAAGGGCAGGTCCTGATCGAGCAGCGCGCGATGGACCGGACGCTGTACCTGCTTGAAAGCGGTACCTTGAGCGTGCATTACGAGGACGACAAGGGGCGCGTTCGCCTCGCCATCGTCACGCCCGGCTCCGTCGTCGGGGAGGGCAGCTTTTTCTCGCATTTGCCGCGGACGGCCACGGTCCAGGCCGCCAGCAATGCCAAGGTGTGGTGCCTTACCCCTTTGCGCTTCACTGAACTGGCGAATCGCCAGCCGGTTCTGGCACTTGAGTTGACCATGGCCCTCGGCAACGTGCTGTCCCGGCGGCTGGTCAACAAACCCAAACGGGTCGCCGTGACCTGATGCTGTTGCTGCGGCGCAGCATTCCTGTCGGCTTGAAAGCGTAAATAAGTCACGATTTGAGCGATGACTGGCGCTGGAGGGTGCGAAATTCCGCCAGACGGAGAGTGGAATTTTTGCGAGCGGCTTATACACTGGATCGAACAGCGTCTGGCGTCGGATGTCGCGGCGCGAACACACCGAAAGTACCTGAACCATGTCACTGCTCAGCTGGTTTTCGTCCAAGAAGCCCGCAAAAGCGTTGTTGCCGGAAAGTACCGGAATGTCGTCGGGCCTTTCGCGCCAGGAGGCCACTCGCCCCGTCAACGCCAAGCAGCTTCCAGGAAAGCCCCCGGCATCAGGTTCCGAGCATGCGGGAAATCGCAAAAGTGAGCGCATGGCTCGTCGCGAGCTTTTGTACAGCGTGGTTCGTGAGTCGATGGTTCGCGCTGGCGTGTTGTCCCAGAGCTACAAATTCAAGGTGTTGTCGCTGGATCAGCGAGGCAGGCAGTTCCTCGTCATGATGGATCTGGCCAGTGAATTTGGCGGCGAGACACATCGCCTGGCCGAGATCGAGGCCATGATTGCGCAAAGTGCCAAGGCCCGCTACGAAATCCTCGTCACGGCTGTCTATTGGCGCATCAACGAGTACGTGGCGGTCGGCGTTCCGTCGAGCCGTGTTCCGGCGCCCGCTTCGCTGGAGGCGGCCGCTGCGCCCGCAGCGACCCGCGGTTCCGCAGCTACACCCGCACACGCACCGAGGTACGAGCCCATACAGGCAGAGGAAGTTGCAGCTTTCAAGCGGGCTCTTGCGGCGGGGGTTCCGTCGTCCGTGGCTGCTGCGGCCGCCGGGAAAGCGCCTGCAGACAAGGCGCACGGGCCACGCAGCTACACGCTGCTGACGGGCTATGAAGACACCGAGATGCCCGATCCGGACGTGCGCTCCCCTGCCCTGAGCGCCACGCAGTACGGCGATCTCAATTGAAGGGTCTCGTCTTGCCGGCGCACGCGCCTGCGTGCGCGAAATGCCCGTTTGCCGCGCGCCGACAAGAGCGGGAGAATCGGACATGAACGTACAACAGCTGATGTCGGCCATCGCGCAACTCGACACCACCGACGCGCTTCCCTGCAAGCTGACCTTGGAGGAGTGGAAAAAGCTGGCCCCCTATCTGAGCATCCGATTCCTCAAGCCGGGTGACTCCCTGATCAGCGAGGGAGACAACGAGCGCGAGCTCTACATCCTGGCCGAAGGTGAACTGCAGGTGCTCATTCAGGGAACTGTCATTGCCACGCAGGGGCCTGGCTCGGTGGTGGGTGAGGGTGCGTTCTTCTCAGGCTGCGCGCGCAGCGCCACCGTGGTGGCTTCCCGTCCGGGAGTGGCCTGGACGCTGAGCTGGGAGCGTTTCGAAGCTATGTCGGCCAAGCAGCCGCGACTCGCGCTCGACCTGACCAAGGGCCTCGCCGCGGTGCTGGCCATCCGAATGCGCGAGGCGATCCTCGTGGGCCAGTTCACCTGAGCGCGCGTCTCGGCGGCGTCTGCTCCCGGGGCTTGCCCGCGCCGATCAGTGTCCGTCGAAATCGACCAGAGTGAACAGGGGCAGGCCGCCTTCCTTGAGACGCCGGGAGCCGCCCAGCTCGGGAAGGTCGACGATCGCCGCGCCTTCCATCACGGTGGCGCCCAGTTTCTCCAGCAGCTTCTTGCCAGCCATCATGGTGCCGCCTGTGGCGATCAGGTCGTCGATGAGCAGGACGCGGTCGCCCGACTTGACGGCGTCGGTATGCAGTTCCACCGTCGCGCTGCCGTACTCGAGCTCATAGGTCTCTTCGACCGTCGTGAAAGGCAGCTTGCCCTTCTTGCGGATCGGAACGAATCCCACATTGAGTTCATAGGCCACAACGGCGCCCAGGATGAAGCCCCGCGCATCCAGCCCCGCGACAACGTCTGGCCGCAGGTGCGCGTCCATGTAGCGATGCACGAAGGCGTCGATGAGCACGCGAAACACCTTCGGATCCTGGAGCAAGGGCGTGATGTCGCGAAACTGCACACCCGGGGCGGGCCAGTCCGCAACGGTGCGGATATGGTTCTTGAGGTACTGGTTGACGCTGAGGTTCTGCATGGCGTTGGGGCTGGTCCGCCCGCCGTCCGGGCGGACTCCATTGTGCACGCGGGCGCGCATGAGCCCTCTGGCGATGACGGCGCCTGATCCTGGACTCAGCCCTTGAGCAGCTTTTCTTCAGCCAGCGCGAGCGTCGTCGACTTGCCAGACAGCACGAGCGTGTCTCCATCCTCCAGCAGGGCTTCGCCGTCCAGCGCAACGGCCTTGCCATTGGCCCGGCGCAGGCTGACCACCCGAACCCCCACGGCATGCAGCGCGAGATGGGCCAGGGGCTTGCCGATCGACTTCGCTCCGAAAGGCAAGGCGACGGTGGACAGGCGCTCGTTGTCCAGCTCATCGACCGAGTCGTCGTCGGCGCCATGGAAGTAGCCTCGAAGAAGGTTGTAGCGCGCGTCGCGCTGGTCCTGCACCAGGCGGATCACGCGCCGCATGGGCACGCCGACGAGGGCCAGGGCGTGACTGGCGAGCATCAGCGAGCCTTCGATCGCCTCCGGCACGACTTCGGTGGCACCCGCCTCGCGAAGACGCTCGAGATCATGGTCGTCCTGCGTGCGCACGATCACGGGCACCTGAGGCGCATGCGAGCGCGTATTGGCAAGCACCTTGAGTGCGCCGGGCACGTCGAGGTAGGTGACGACCACCGCGCTCGCGCGGGCAAGGCCGGCAGCGATCAGGGCCTGCAGACGCGCGGCATCGCCAAACACCACCGAGTCGCCCGCTGCGGCGGCCTTGCGCACCCGGTCCGGATCGAGGTCGAGCGCCATATAGGGGATGCCTTCGGCGTCGAGCACGCGTGCCATGTTCTGCCCGCATCGGCCATAGCCGCAGATGATCACGTGCTTGTTCGCATTGATCGACTTTCGGGCGATCGTGGTCATCTGCAGCGATTGCTGAAGCCACTCGGTCGCCACCAGTTTCATCACGATGCGATTGCTGTACATCACCATGAACGGCGTTGCCAGCATGGACAGCACCATGCTCGCCAGCACGGGGTTGAGCAGCTCCGGTGGCACGAGCGAGTTCTCGCTGGCCAGCGTCAGCAGCACGAAGCCGAACTCGCCCGCCTGGGCGAGATAGAGGCCCGTGCGAAGCGAGACGCCCGCCGTTGCGCCCAGGCCCTTGGCCAGCGCGGCGATCAGCACCAGCTTGAAGAGCACCGGTGCCGTGACCAGGAGCAGCACCAGCGGCCAGCGATCGAGCACCAGACGCCAGTCCAGCAGCATGCCGATGGTGATGAAGAACAGCCCGAGCAGCACGTCGTGGAAAGGGCGGATGTCGGTCTCCACCTGATGCTTGTACTCGGTCTCGGAGATGAGCATTCCCGCGATGAAGGCGCCGAGCGCGAGGCTCAGGCCGGCCAGCTCAGTCAGCCAGGCCAGGCCCAGGGTGAGGAGCAGGAGGTTGAGGACGAACAGCTCGTCGCTCTTGCGCCGCGCTACCAGCGTGAGCCACCAGCGCATCACCCGCTGCCCGCCGACCAGCAAAACGGTGATGAGCAAGGTGGCCTTGAGGCCGGCAAGCGCCATGGCCATGAAGAGTTTTTCGCCCGAGGTTCCGAGCGCAGGAATGATGACAAGCAGGGGCACCACCGCCAAGTCCTGGAACAGCAGCACACCCATGACGCGCTTGCCGTGCTCCGATTCCAGCTCCAGACGTTCTGACATCAGCTTGACGACGATGGCGGTGCTGCTCATGGTGAGCACGCCGCTCAAGGCCAGCGAGGTCCGCCAGTCGAGCGACCACAGGCCCGGCGCCATGGCCGCGAACATGAGTGAGCCGGCCGTGACCACCAGCATGGTCAGCACGACCTGCAGCAGGCCCAGACCGAACACGTGCCGGCGCATGGCACGGAGCTTGGGCAGGTTGAATTCCAGGCCGATGACGAACATGAGGAACACGACGCCGAACTCGCCCAGATGCTTGATGCCTTCCGAGTTCTCTGCGAGCGCCAGTGCGTTGGGCCCGATCACGACGCCGACCGCCAGATACCCGAGCATCGGCGGCAGTCGGAACGATCGGCAGACAACCACGCCCAGAACTGCGGCTAGCAGATAGAAAAGCGTGAGTTCCAGCGAAGTCATCCCCCGATGCTAGCAAGCGGCATGCCCCGGCCCGGAAATGGCTGCGGCAGGCGCCCCCGAAGCACGCGCGGCCATGGAGGGCGCCGATAGAATGCCCGGATGACTTTCGACGCTGCGCAGGCTATCCGCCTGGCCCAGGAGACATTCGACATCGAGGCGGCCGCCGTGCTCGGCTTGAAGGCCCGCACCGGTGAGGCGTTCGCACGCAGTGTCGCGATGATGCTGGGCGTGCGAGGGCGTGTCGTGGTGATGGGCATGGGCAAGAGCGGCCACATCGGACGCAAGATCGCGGCCACGCTGTCGTCGACCGGCACACCGGCCATGTTCGTCCACCCGGCCGAAGCCAGCCATGGCGATCTCGGGATGATCAAGGCGATCGACCTGGTGCTGGCCATCTCCAACAGCGGCGAGAGCGAGGAGCTGACCTCGATCCTTCCGGTGCTCAAGCGCCAGGGTGTTCCCTTGATCGCCATGACGGGCGGCTTGCGGTCGACGCTGGCGCGCCACGCTGACGAGACGCTGGACACGAGCGTGTCCAAGGAAGCATGTCCGCTCAACCTCGCGCCGACGGCGAGCACCACGGCGCAGCTGGCTCTGGGCGATGCGCTGGCTGTCGCGCTGCTGGACGCGCGCGGATTCAGAGAGGAGGACTTCGCCCGCTCCCACCCTGGCGGCGCGCTGGGGCGCAAGCTCCTGACCCACCTGGCTGACGTCATGCGTACCGGAGACGCCGTGCCGCGCGTGAATCCCGAGGCGAGTTTCAGCGACCTCATGCGCGAGATGAGCGCCAAGGGACTCGGGGCTTCGGCCGTGGTCGATGCGCAGGGCCGACCGCTTGGCATCTTCACCGACGGAGACCTGCGTCGCCTGATCGAGAAGGGCGCGGATCTGCGGGGCATGACGGCGCAGCAGGTCATGCATGCCTCGCCGCGCACGATCGGGCGGGACGCGCTGGCCGTCGAGGCGGCGGAGATGATGGAGCAGCACCGCATCACGAGCGTGCTGGTGGTCGATGCCGAGGGCGTGCTCGTGGGTGCGCTCAACACCAACGATCTGCTGCGGGCCAAGGTCATCTGACACCATGGCTGCGCCCGCCCTGCAATTTCCACCGGAACTGCTGCTCAGGGCCCAGGACGTGCGGGTGGCCTTCTTCGACGTGGACGGCGTCCTGACCGATGGCGGACTCTACATGTCGCAGGACGGCGAGACGCTCAAGCGCTTCAATATCCTCGATGGACTGGGCCTGAAGCTTCTCGCGCGTGCCGGCATCGAGGTGGTCGTCATTACCGGGCGGGACTCACCGGCGCTGCGCGCGCGCCTCGACGCGCTGGGCATCAGGCATGTCCACTACGGCACCGAAGACAAGCGGCCAGCCGCTGAAGCCAGCCTCAAGGCACTGGGCCTGAGCTGGAACGAGGCCGCCGCCATCGGCGACGACTGGCCCGACCTGCCGGTCCTGGAGCGCTGCGCCTTCGCCTGCGCGCCGCGCAATGCGCATGCCGAGGTCCGGGCGGCCGTCGCCTACGTCACCCAGGCGCAGGGCGGGGAGGGCGCGGCGCGCGAGTTCTGCGATCTGCTTCTGGTGGCGTCCGGTCAATACGCGGCCTTGCTGGCGGAGTACCGGCGGTGAAGGCCCGCCTGCGTGCCGCATGGGAGCGCGTGACGATCTACCTTCCGGTGATCCTCATGGGCCTGCTGGCGCTCGGCACCTACTGGCTTGCGAGCAACACGCCCATCTTCAGCGTCCCCGGTGCGCAGCAGCCGGCCCGCCACGAGCCGGACTATTTCATGCGACGTTTCGAGGTTCGGACCTTCGACGCGCGGGGTCGGCTCAAGAGCGAGGTCTCTGGTGCCGAGGCGCGACACTATCCCGACACGGACACCCTGGAGATCGACAACGCGCGCATCCGGTCATTTGGCGAGGACGGGCGCCTGACGGTCGCAACGGCCAAGCGCGCACTGTCCAACGGAGACGGCTCCGAGGTGCAGCTGTTCGGTGACGCCGTCGTCGTGCGCAACGAGTCTGTGGACGCCGCTGGCAAACTGATCCCGCAGTTCGAAGTGCGAGGCGAGTTCCTGCATGCGTTCCTCAACACCGAACGCGTGAAGTCGCATCTGCCCGTGGTCATGACCCGGGGGCGGGACGAGTTCACTGCCGATTCGATGGACTATGACAACCTGGACCGCGTCATCAACATGAAAGGGCGCGTCAAAGGCTTTCTCGCTCCACGGGCCAGGCCCTGAATCCCGTTCCAATTGGCTCCCGATACTGGAGATATCGCTTCATGGCTCCCCCCCTCGCATTCATCACTGGCGCCTCGAGCGGCATCGGCCAGGCGTTGGCCTGGCGCTTCTACCAGGCGGGGTATTCGCTGGCTCTGGTCGCCCGGCGCACGGGCGAGATCGAAGCCTGGGCCGCGCGCCAGGGCGTGGACACGGCGCGTCTTGGCATCTACAGCGCCGACGTGGCCGAGACGGCCAGCATCGTGGCTGCGGGGCAGTCATGCATCGCACGCCAGGGAGTGCCCGACGTGGTGATTGCCAACGCCGGCATCAGTGTCGGCGTGGACACGGCCGTGCGGGAGGATGTGGACGTGATCGCCCAGACGTTTGCCACCAACAACGTCGGCATGGCCGCCACCTTCCATCCGTTCGTATCAGCCATGACGGCTCGGGGGTCCGGCACCTTGGTGGGCATTGGCAGCGTGGCGGGGATTCGCGGCCTGCCGGGGCATGGCGCCTACTGCGCCAGCAAGGCGGCGGTGATCAGCTATTGCGAAAGCCTGCGCGGCGAACTTCGGCCCTCGGGCGTGAAGGTGGTGACGATCTGCCCGGGCTATGTTGATACACCGCTCACGCGCGAGAACCGCTACTCGATGCCGTTTCTCATGCAGCCGGAGGACTTTGCCGACAGCGCCTTTCGTGCGGTCCGCGCGGGTGCGAGCTATCGCGTGATCCCGTGGCAGATGGGTTGGGTGGCGAAGCTGCTGAGGCTGCTGCCTGATCCGGTATTCGACCGGGTGTTGGCCGGTCGGCCCCGCAAGCATCGCAGGAGCGAACGCCCAGGCGGATAGGCCGTCAGTGAGTTCGCACGATGGAAGAACCATCAAAAAAGGCTCCGTGACAGGAGCCTTTTTTTGCTGAGGATGGAGACTCAGTAGCTGTTGCCGCCACCGCCGTAGCCGCCGCGACCACCGCCTCCGCCACCGCCGCCACGCGGGCCGGGACCGTAGGGGCTGCGGAAGCCGCCATCGCCGCCACCGCTGCGGCCACCACCGCCGCCACCGTAACCGCCGCCTTCACGACGGCCGCCGCCGCCACCACCACCGCCATAGCCGCCACCACCACCGCCGCCGAAACCGCCGCTGCGCGGGGGGCGCGCTTCCATCGGGCGGGCTTCGTTGACGACGACGCTGCGGCCGCCCAGAGGCTGACCGTTCATGCCGTTGATGGCGGCTTGCGCTTCTGCGTCGCTGCCCATTTCAACGAAGCCGAAACCCTTGGATCGGCCGGTATCACGCTCCATCATGACCTTGGCGCTGGTGACAGAGCCGAACTGGCTGAAGGCCTGCTCAAGATCGCCGTCGCGCACCGAATACGGCAGGTTGCCGACGTACAGTTTGTTGCCCATGAAGGGACTCCTAAAAAAACAATGACGAAGCGATGAGTCCCGAAAACGCGTTCAACAAGACCTGCGTAGGAAGCGAAGCGAACTTTTCACCGCGAACCATGCGGGGCTGATCATGGCCACGCTCGGCCATTATGAACCAGATAGGCTGCATTTTTGCAAGAGGGTTCCCCTGCCCCTGACCCCCCAAATGGGGTGTCTGGACATAAAAAAAGAGGCCCGAAGGCCTCTTTTGG
>JBGAIH010000023.1:44465-81054 GCA_044225675.1 Burkholderiaceae bacterium | reverse complement strand
CAGACAGCCGCCGATAACAAGGCAAACAACCTGTTCAACCCTTAGCAACCTGATACTGAAAGAAAGAAGACCATCATGAAGAAGATCGCCCTCCTGTCCCTCGTGCTCGCCGCCGGTGCCGCCATGGCCGCCGAACCCGCCAGCTTCGACCCCCAGTACACCCCCGGCACCTTCAGCCGCGCGCAAGTGCAGGCCGAAGTCGTGCAAGCCGTGAAGAACGACACCCTGCCGCAGACCGGTGAAGTCGGCCAGTTCGCCGTCGAAGCCCGCAGCACCGCCGGCCGCGACCGCGCCGACGTGCGCGCCGAAGCCCGCCAGGCCACGGCCGCTCACCTGACCTTCGGCGAAGTCTGAGCCGCAGCGCCCGGAACGTAAAGGTTTGTATCAACCCCATCCAGTGAAGGTGGCGCGCGCGTAAAGCTCAGGCAAGTCGCGACTGCGCCAACCCTCCGACCCACCAACAAATCGTATTCAAGGAGTCCATCATGAAGAAGATCGCCATCGTTTCCCTCGTCCTCGCCGCCAGCGCCGCCATGGCCGCCGAGCCCGCCAGCTATGACCCGACCAGCACGGGCAGCGTCGCCACCCGCGCCGCAGTGCAGGCTGATTTCACGCAAGCCCGCACGAGCGGCATGCTGCCCCAGACGGGCGAAGTCGGCCCGGTGGCCGTGCAGTCTGACGCCGGCGCGACGCGTGACGTCGGCACGGTGCGCGCCGAAGCGCGCCAGGCCACTGCGTCCTACCTGACGTTCGGCGAAGTCTGATGAAGGGGGCGCCCTGCGCCCTCTGAATCGAGCCTCCAAGCCCAAGGCCCTGCGGCCCGGATTGCTCCGGCCGGGGGCCTTGCCGCTTTCAGGGGCCGCCAGCAACGCTGGCTACTGGTGCGCCCAATGGTGCATCTACTTGTGGCTGAGCGCGTTGCTCACGAGCTTGGCCGTGATGTCCACGATCTGGATCATGCGGTCGTAGGGCATGCGTGTGGGACCGATGACGCCGAGCTTGCCGACGATCTGGCCGTCGATCTCGTAGCTGGCGCTGACCACGGACAGCTCCTCGAACGGCACGACCTGGCTCTCGCCGCCGATGTAGATGCGCACGCCCTCGGCCTTGCTCGACACGTCGAGCAGGCGCATGAGCTGGGTCTTCTGCTCGAACAGCTCGAACGCGCGCCGCAGCTGGCTCATGTCGCTCGAGAAGTCACTCACGGCCAGCAGGTTGCGCTCGCCGGAGATGACCATCTCGTCCTCGGGCTGGTTCAGCGCCTCGGAACTCACCGCCACCGCCGCCTGCATGAGCGAGGCGATCTCGCCGCGCAGGCTCTCGACCTCGGCCTTGAGCCGCTCGCGCACCTGCTCGATCGCCAGGCCCGCGTAGTTGGCGTTGATGTAGTTGGCCGCCTCGATGAGCTGCGCCTGGGTGTAGTCGACGTCGGTGAAGATGACGCGGTTCTGCACGTCGCCCTCGGGCGAGACGATGATGACGAGAAAGCGTTTTTCCGACAGGCGCAGGAATTCGATGTGGCGGAACACGGAGGTGCGGCGCGGCGCGATGACCACGCCCACGAACTGCGACAGGTTCGACAGCAGTTGCGCCGCGTTGGCAATGACCTTCTGCGGCTGGTCGGGCGCCAGACGCGGCGGCGACAGCTGCTCGCGCTGGGCGGTCAGCATGGTGTCGACGAAGAGGCGGTAGCCGCGGGCGGTCGGAATGCGGCCGGCTGAGGTGTGCGGGCTGGCGATCAGCCCCAGTTCTTCCAGGTCGGCCATGACGTTGCGGATGGTCGCCGGCGACAGCTCCAGCCCCGAAGCGCGCGACAAGGTGCGCGAGCCCACGGGTTGCCCGTCGGCGATGTACCGCTCCACCAGCGCTTTGAGCAACAACTTGGCACGGTCATCGAGCATCGGATCATTTTAATGATGTAATTTGCCGATGAAATCCCGTTTCCGCCATGTGGCCCTGATCGGAAAGTATCAGGCGCCCAACACCAGCTCCTCCCGCCAGGTGCTGGAGGACATCGCCGCCTTCGTCACGGCGCAGGGGCTGGACGTGGCGCTGGAAAAAGACACGGCCGAGCAGTCGGGCATCACGGGCTATCCGGCGCTCGACGTGCCGGCCATCGGCGCCCAGTGCGACCTGGGCCTGGTGGTGGGCGGCGACGGCACGATGCTGGGCATCGGGCGGCGCCTGGCGCGCTATGGCGTGCCGCTGATCGGCATCAACCAGGGCCGGCTGGGCTTCATCACCGACATCCCGCTGGACCGCTACGCCGAAGCGCTGACGTCCATGCTGCGCGGCGAGTACGAGGAAGACCGCCGCAGCATGATGCATGCGCGCGTGCTGCGCGACGGCCACAGCGTGTTCGACGCGCTCGCGCTCAACGACGTGGTGGTCAACCGCGCGGCCACCGCCGGCATGGTGGAACTGCGGGTGGAGGTTGACGGGCACTTCGTGGCCAGCCAGCGCGCCGACGGCCTGATCATCGCCTCGCCGACCGGCTCGACCGCCTACGCGCTGTCGGCCGGCGGCCCGCTGCTGCACCCGTCGATCCCGGGCTGGGTGCTGGTGCCGATCGCGCCGCACATGCTGTCCAACCGCCCCATCGTGCTGGCCGACCATTCCGAGATCGCCATCGAGGTCGTCTCGGGACGCGACGCCAGCGCCAATTTCGACATGCAGTCGCTCGCCTCGCTCCTGCAGGGCGACCGCATCATCGTCAAGCGCTCGCAGTACACGGCCCGGTTCCTGCATCCGCGGGGCTGGAGTTACTTTGACACGCTTCGTGCCAAGCTGCACTGGAACGAAGGCGTGGCCTGACCGCAAGAGAGTCCCTTTCATGAGCCTCAAACGCATCACCCTACGCGATTTCGTGATCGTGCGTGAACTCGAGCTGGACCTGGCCTCCGGGTTCAGCGTGCTGACCGGCGAGACCGGCGCCGGCAAGTCCATCCTGATCGACGCGCTGCAGTTGGCGCTCGGCGCGCGGGCCGACGCCTCGGCCGTGCGCGAAGGCGCGGCGCGCGCCGACGTGAGCGCCGAGTTCGACTCACCGCCCTCGCTCGCGGCCTGGCTCGACGAGGCCGGCTTCGATGCGGCCGACAGCCTGCTGGTGCGTCGCACGGTGGACGCGCAGGGCAAGAGCCGCGCCTGGGTCAACGGCAGCCCGGCCACGGCCGCGCAGCTCAAGGAGATCGGCGAGAAGCTCGTCGACATCCACGGCCAGCATGCCTGGCAAAGCCTCACCCGCCCCGAGTCCGTGCGCGGCCTGCTCGACGCCTACGCCGGCGTGAGCCTGCAGACCCTGGGCAAGCTCTGGCAGGCCTGGCGTGGCGCCCAGAAGACGCTGGCGGATGCCCGCGCGGCGCAGGACTCGCTGCAGCGCGAACGCGAGCGGCTGGCCTGGCAGATCGGTGAGGTCGACAAGCTCGCCCCCGGCGCCGACGAATGGGACGAACTCAACACGGCCCATACGCGGCTGTCCAACGCCCAGGCGCTGCTGGACGCAGCGCAGGCGGCCCTGGCCGCGCTGGAGGACGACGACCAGGGCGCGCTCGGCGGCCTGTCGCGTGCGCAGGCGGCAGTGCAGGGACAAGAGCATGTGGAGCCGGAGTTCCGCGCGATCGCCGAGGTGCTGGCCTCCAGCCTGGCCCAGGCCGAGGACGCAGCGCACTCGCTGCACGCCTGGCTGCGCCGGGCCGAGCTGGATCCCGATCGGCTGGCCGAGCTGGACGCGCGCATGTCGCTGTGGGTGTCGCTCGCGCGCCGCTACAAGCGCACGCCGGCCGAGCTGCCCGGCCTGCTGGCGTCCTGGAAGGACGAGCTGGGCCGGCTCGATGCAGCTGCCGATCTGGCGGCGCTCGAAGCCGCTGAAGCCCAGGCCCGCGCTGCCTACACCGGCGAGGCCCAAAAGCTCTCGCGGGAACGTGCCAAGGCGGCGCCGAAGCTGGCCAAGGCGATCACGCAGGCGATGCAGGGCCTGGGCATGCAAGGGGGCGAGTTCCAGGTGGCGCTGGCCCGCGCGGCCGAACCGACCGCCAGCGGATTGGAAGAGATCGCCTTCCTCGTCGCCGGGCACGCGGGCAGCACGCCCCGGCCGGTCGGCAAGGTGGCCTCTGGCGGCGAGCTGTCGCGCATCGCTCTGGCGATTGCCGTGACGACGAGCCAGCTCGGCACCGCGCAGACACTGATCTTCGACGAGGTGGACTCGGGCGTGGGCGGCGCGGTAGCCGAAACCGTGGGCCGGCTCATGAAGCAGCTCGGCCGCGAGCGGCAGGTCCTGGCCGTGACCCACCTGCCGCAGGTGGCCGCCTGCGCGGACCACCATCTGGTCGTCTCCAAGCAGGCCGACGGCGCCCGCACCGTGAGCACCGTGGTGCCTGTCCATGGCGAGCAGCGGGTGGCCGAAGTGGCACGCATGCTCGGCGGCGAGCGCCTGTCGGGCACGACGCTGGCACACGCCAAGGAAATGCTGGCATCGGGCGGCTGAACGCATGGCGATGGAGATCATCCTCATCAGCGGCATGTCGGGCTCCGGCAAATCGGTGGCCCTGCACGCCCTGGAAGACGCAGGCTACTACTGCGTGGACAACCTGCCTCCGGAGCTGCTGCTGTCGCTCGTGGAGGTGGAGCAGCAGCACCAGGCCACGCGCGTGGCCATTGCGGTGGACGTGCGCAGCGCCACCTCGCTGCCCCTGGTGCCGCGCCAGCTCGCCGAGCTGCGACAGCGCAACGTGACGCTCAAGGCGCTGTTCCTCGACGCCAGCACCGAGACGCTGGTGCGGCGCTACTCCGAGACGCGGCGCAAGCACCCGCTGTCGCGCAGCGACGTGGTGGACCAGCAGCGCGCCCTGACCGAAGCGATCGAGATCGAACGCGAACTGCTCACCGACATGCGGGCGCAGGCGCATGTGATCGACACCAGCATCATGCGCGCGGCCCAGCTGCAGGGCTACGTCAAGTCGCTGCTGGCCGCGCCGGCCGGCCAGCTCACGCTGGTGTTCGAGTCGTTCGCCTTCAAGCGCGGCATTCCGCTGGACGCCGACTATGTGTTCGACGTGCGCATGCTGCCCAACCCGCATTACGAACCGGAGCTGCGGCCACTCACCGGCCAGGACAAGCCCGTGATGGACTTCCTCGCCCAGCAGCAAGAGGTCAGCCTGATGTACAGCCACATCGAGCAGTTCCTGCAGCACTGGCTGGAGGCGCTTGCGCGCAACCATCGCAGCTACGTCACGGTCGCCATCGGCTGCACCGGTGGCCAGCACCGTTCGGTCTTCCTCGTCGAGAAACTGGCGAAGGCCTTTACCGCTGCGCAGGGACGCAACTGGGTCACGCTGGCGCGGCATCGCGAGCTGGACCATCGCTGACGCGGTGGGCGGCCGGGCGCGTTGTGGCCGGTCGCATGACCCCAGTCCTGCGTTTCGGTCTGGCGCCGCTCCGTTCCAGCTTTGCTCAGGCCCGCCTCAGGCCGCGTTCAGGCCGAATCCAGCAGCTTGCGAACCGGCGCCGGCAGTCCGAGCTTCGGCCACGCATCCGCCTCGACCCACGCGCCACCGGCCAGGCCTTCGGCGCGCGCCAGGGCCTTGCGCGGCAGTTCGATCCGCACGGGATGCAGATGCAGGTCCTTGTGCGTGAGCACATGCAGGAAGGCCGGCAGGTCCGCCAGACGCTCCCGCTGGGCCGCCGGCACCGCCGCACGAAGGGCCGCATCGCTTTCGAACACTGGCAGGCAGTACAGGCCGGCCCAGACGCCCGGCACCGGCCGCCGTGCCAGCCAGACGGCACCGTCGGGCGTCTGCGCCCACAGCAGCCACAGCGACAGCGAGCTGCGCCGCAGCTTGCGCGACTTGACGGGAAAGCGCTCGGGCTCGCCCTGCCGCGCCGCCACGCAGATGTCCGCCACCGGACAGAGCAGGCAGGCGGGACGGCGGGGCAGGCAGATCGTGGCGCCGATGTCCATCACGCCCTGGGTGTAGCGCGGCATGGTGTCGGCCAGGCGGCGCTTGGGGAGCATGGCCGTGGCGGTATCCCACAGAGCGCGCTCGTTGCGGGCCACGGCCAGGTCCTCGCCAAAGCCCAGCACGCGGGTCAGCACACGCTTGACGTTGCCGTCGAGAATCGCCACCCGCTCGCCGAAGCAGAACGACGCGATCGCCGCCGCCGTCGAACGGCCGATGCCGGGCAGCGTCTGCAAGGCCTCGGCACTCTGCGGAAAGCGGCCGCCGTGCTCGCTGACGACCTGCTGCGCGCAGCGGTGCATGTTGCGCGCCCGGCTGTAGTAGCCCAGGCCGCTCCACAGCGCCATCACGTCGTCCTGCGGCGCGGCGGCCAGGGCTGCCACGTCGGGGAATCGCGCGAGGAAGCGCTGGTAGTAGTCCAGCACGGTGCTGACCTGCGTCTGCTGCAGCATGATCTCGGACAGCCAGACGCGGTAGGGATCGCGCGTGTTCTGCCAGGGAAGCGCGTTGCGTCCGTGCGTCTGCTGCCAGCGCACGACCCGCGCGGCGAAGTCCTGCCCCGCGTCGCTCATGCGGGATCAGGCGGACTTGAGTTCGGGCTCGGCGGCCTGCACCGGCTCCGCAGGCGCAGCGTCCGCATCGGCAGCAGCGGACTGGGGCGCGGACATGAGGTGGGCGGTCAGCTCCATGAGCTTGGCGTCCAGTTCGTCGAGCGCGGCTTCCTGGGTCTCGATTTCGCCGATGCGGTCATCCAGACCGCTGGCCGCCTGCTGGATCCGCTCGATCGCCTCGATGCGGCGGCTGAAGTTGCGGCGACGCTCGCGCAGCTGGGCGTCGAGCTGGGCGGCGGCCGATTTGTTCCACAGCTCGACCTCACCCAGCGCCGTCTCATAGACCACCCGCAAGCGCGTCGCGAGCGCCCGCACCAGCCGGTCGGCAAACTCGGGTTGCGCGAGCTTGAGCGCATTGCCCACGCCCATGTACTGGTTGTGGCTGCGCTCGACGAGGTCGAGGTCGCGCACGAAGCGCGCCATGTCGGGTTCCTTGGGCGTCTGCAGCGAGAAACCGAAATCGGCATTGAGCTGGCGGAAGGTGGCGCCCAGCATCGACTGGATCTCGCCATTGAGCGCTTCGGCCTTGTTCAGGCCATGGCGCAGGCGGTCGAAGGTCTGGCTGTAGGCGCGTCGCACGCCCAGCTTGATGCCGGGCTGGCGCAGCGCCTCGTTGAGCTGCGTCATCTCGGCCTTGAGCGTGTTGTTGCCCAGCAGGTGGAACACCTCGCGCAGCAGCTTGAGGTGGACCGAGCGCACGGCATGGATCTTGGAGCCGCTGGCGTCGAACTCGCCATGCTCCTGCTCGATCCGCGAGCGCATGTGTTTGATGACCGACACGTTCTTGCCGCGCAGCCCCTTGAGCTCCAGCATCTGCTCGGCCAGATCGCGGCGGCGGATGTTGATCACCCGCCCGGCCTCGGCCCGCAGGTCGGCGATGCCGGACGTGACGGCGCCGCGCAGGATCTTCTGGCGCTGGCCCATCATGCCCTTGCCCAGCGCCTCCTCCAGCATCGGCAGGTTGCTGCCCCGCAGAAGGTTGGCGTCGTTGTTGACCTTGGCGACCAGGCCCTTCTGGGCCGACACCGGGATCACCTGCTCGCGCGGCAGGCCGAGGATCTCGGCCGAGGTGGCGCGCTGCCGGTCGATCTGGGCCTGGATCTGGGCCGGCGTGCTCAGCGAGTCCCACATCGTGTCGATCTTGTTGAGCACGACGAGACGGGAGTCGGCGCCGCCCTCCTCGGTGATCAGGTGCTCGCGCCAGATGGCGAGGTCGGACTTGGTCACGCCCGTGTCGGCGGCCAGGATGAAGACGACGGCATGCGCCTGCGGAATCAGGTTGACCGTCAGCTCGGGCTCGGCGCCGATCGCGTTGAGGCCGGGGGTGTCGAGGATCACCAGACCCTGCTTGAGCAGCGGGTGGGCGATGTTGATGAGCGCATGGCGCCACTTGGGCACCTCGACCATGCCGTCGGCGTCGACCATCGGGTTGTCTTCCGGCGCGTCGTCGTGCCAGAAACCGAGGGCGCGGGCCTGGTCCTTGGTGACGCGCAGGGTCTCGGCCACCTTCTCGAGCGCCTGGGCCAGCTGGGCCGGATCGTTGACGTCGAGGTCGATGCGGGTCCACTTCTCGGGGACCATCCGCCATTCCATCAGCGCCTGGGGCTGGAGCCGCGTCTCGATTGACAGCAGGCGCAGGCAGGGCGGCACGTCGCTGTCGTAGCCAAGCTCGGTCGGGCACATCGTGGTGCGGCCGGCGCTGGCGGGCATGATGCGGCGGCCGTAGCCGGCAAAGAAAATGGCGTTGATGAGCTCGGACTTGCCGCGGGAGAACTCGGCGACGAAGGCCACCATGACCTTGTCGGAGCGCATCTGGGTTTCCAGGCGGCGAAGCCGCTCCTCGACGGCGGAGTCGAGCAGCTCGTGATCTTTCATCCATTCGCCCAGCAGCTTCAGGCGCAGGGCGAATTCTCGCCGCCATGCGCCATGCTGATCGAACTGTTCGTTGAAGGATGTGGCCACAGAGTCTCCCGGAGCCGCCCAATATAGCACCGAGGCACCCGCCGGGTCTTCAGGTTTTCTGGCAGGTGGGGCAAAAATACGTCGCCCGCTGCCCCTGACGGATGATTCTGACCGGCGTTGCGCATACCCTGCACGGCTGGCCCGCGCGGTCGTACACCATGGCCTCGAGCTGGAAGTAGCCCGATTCGCCCTGGGCGTTGGAAAAGTCCCGCAGGGTGCTGCCGCCTTTTTCCACCGCCCGGACCAGCACGTCGCGGATGGCCTCGCGCAGCCGGGCCGCGCGCGGACGGCTCAGGCGGGAGGCCCGCAAGGTCGGCCGGATGCCCGCCAGAAACAGCGCCTCGGAAGCATAGATGTTGCCCACACCAACGACTACATCGCCCGCCAGCAGCACCTGCTTGATGGCGGCATGACGCGCCCGCAGGCCCCGGTGGAAGGCCTGCAGGTCGAAATCTTCCGACAGCGGCTCCATGCCCAGGCGCCCGAGCAGCTTGACGGCTTCGGGGGCGTCCTGCGACGCGGCGTAGACCACGGCGCCGAAGCGGCGCGGATCGTTCAGGCGCAGCACGCCGCGGCTGGTCTCGAGGTCGAAGTGGTCATGGGCGCCCGGCGCGGGATGCGCGGGTGCAAAGTTCACGCTGCCCGACATGCCCAGGTGCAGCAGCAGCACGCCCCGGTCCAGCTCCAGCAGCAGGTACTTGCCGCGCCGGCGCACCTGGCGCACCACCCGGCCAGCCAGTTCCGCCGGATCGAGCCCGAGCGCCCAGCGCAGCGGCTTGCCCAGGCGAGCGGACAGGATGGTGGCACCGGCGATGCGGTCGGCAAAACTGAGGCGCGTGACCTCGACTTCCGGCAGTTCGGGCATGGACAAATACGGTTAACGGGCTTGGATTATTATGGTTTGATGAAGCGCTCCCACCGTCTGGCCCCGCTGGGCCTCCTGTTTGCCGCCCTCTGGGCGCAGGCCCAGGCTCCCTCCGCACCGCAGGCGTCTGCCGCACCGGCCGACGACGCGCCGCCCCAGGCCTCGGCCCTCGACGGCGAGCTCTTCTACCAGCTGTTGCTGGGCGAGCTGAACGCACGCGGCGGCGAGCCGGGAGCGGGCTTCTCGCTCATTCTCGACGCCGCCCGCAAGACCAACGACGCCAAGCTCTACCAGCGCGCTGCGGACATCGCGCTGCAGGCCCGCTCGGGCGAGCCGGCCCTGCAGGCCGCGCGGGCCTGGCGTCAGGCCATGCCGACCTCGCGCGAAGCCAACCGGTACGTGCTGCAGATCCTGGTCGCGCTCAACCGCGTGCCCGAGTCGATGGAGCCGCTGCGCAATGAGGTCGCGCTGGCGCCCGCGCCGGAGCGGGTGGCCGTGATCACAGGTATCGCCCGCAACTATGCGCGTGTCAGCGACAAGAAGCAGGCCGCCACCATCGTCGAGACCGCGCTGGGCGACTACCTGCGCGATGCCGGCAATCCGGCCCAGGCTGCTGCGGCCTGGACCACCGTCGGCCGCCTGCGCATGGCTGCGGGCGACCTGCCCGGCACGCTGGAGGCGGCCAGCCGCGCCCAGGCCATGGACATCACCGCCGACGGACCGGCGTTGCTGGCCCTCGAACTGATGGACCCGAAGCTGCCGGCGGCCGAGCAGATCGTGCGCAAGTACCTCGAAGGCAAGCCGCTGCCCGAGCTGCGCATGGGCTATGCCCGCGCGCTGCTGGACATGCAGCGCTATGCCGAGGCGGCCGAGCAGATCAAGCGGGTGACGGCCGAGCGGCCCAACTACGCCGAAGCCTGGCGGGTCCAGGGCACGCTGCAGGTGCAGGACAACCAGAACACAGCGGCCGAGGCGTCGCTGCGCAAATACATCGAGCTGGCGCAGTCGCAGCCTGCCACCGAGGAGCGTCGCCGCGGGCTGGCGCAGGCCTATCTGTCGCTGTCGCAGATTGCCGAGAAGCGGCGCGACTTCCAGGCGGCGGGCGCCTGGCTCGACCGCATCGACAACTCGCAGGACCTGGTGTCGGCGCAGAACCGGCGCGCCTCGATCCTCGCGCGCCAGGGCAAGCTGGAAGAAGGCCGCGCGCTGATCCGGGCGCTGCCGGAGCGCAACCCGACCGACGCCCGGATGAAGCTGTCGGCCGAAGTCCAGCTGCTGCGCGACAACAAGCAGTACCAGGCCGCCTACGACCTGCTCGCCGCCGCTGCGGCCAAGGACCCGAAAGACACCGACCTTCTCTATGACCAGGCCATGATGGCCGAGAAGCTCGGCAACCTGGCCGAGATGGAGCGCCTGCTGCGGGCCGTCATCGCCGCCCGGCCCGACTACCACCACGCCTACAACGCGCTGGGCTATTCGCTCGCCGATCGCAATGTGCGGCTGCCCGAGGCCAAGCAGCTGATCCAGAAGGCGCTCGAATTCGCGCCGGGCGACCCCTTCATCTCCGACAGCCTCGCCTGGGTGGAATTCCGGATGGGCAACAAGACCGAGGCGCTGCGCATCCTCGACATCGCGTACAAGGCCCGGCCCGACGCCGAGATCGCCGCCCACCTGGGCGAAGTCCTGTGGAGCCTGGGGCAGAAGGAGCGGGCGACGGCCATCTGGAAGGAGGGCCTGCTGCTCAATGCCGAGAACGAGACCCTGCAGGAGACGCTCAAGCGCCTGCGCGTGAAGCCGTGATCGGCCTGCGAAGCGTCTGGCAAGCGCTGCGCTGCGGCCTCGCTGCGGGATGGCTGGCGCTGGTGGCCGGCTGCGCCCAGCCGCCCAAGTCGCCACCGCCCGAGCCAGGCTCCGCGTTCTGGAGCGGCCGGCTTGCGCTGCAGGTCGAGGCAGAGCCCCCCCAGTACTCCTCTGCTGCCTTTGAGCTGCGCGGCGGGCCCGAACGCGGCGAGCTGAGCCTCTTCACGCCCCTGGGCGGCACGCTGGCGATGCTGGCGTGGGCGCCGGGCAGCGCCACCCTGCTCGACAGCAGCAACCAGACGAGCAACTTTGCGTCGCTCGACGCGCTCGTGACCCAGGCCACCGGCACCGCCGTTCCGGTGGCGGCGCTGTTCGACTGGCTGCAGGGTCGCCCGACCGCCGTGCCCGGCTGGCAGCCCGACCTGTCGCAGCTGTCCAGTGGCCGCATCGCCGCCCGGCGGACCGAACCGGCGCCGCCGGTGCAACTGCGCGTCGTGCTGGAACGCTGAAGGCGCTCGCGGCCAGCGCGACCTCGCGGACGGCGCTTGCGGAGGGGAGCGGCGTGTCCAAGTCCCTTGCGGGCGCACGCGCATGGCTGCTGGCCGCCTCGGCGCAGCCGCCGCCGATAATCGTTTCCATGAAGGCCTTGTACGACGTCGCGGCGCCCGCCAAGCTCAATCTGTTCCTGCACGTCACGGGGCGGCGGGCGGACGGCTACCACTTGCTGCAGTCGGCCTTCATGCTCATCGACTGGTGCGACACGCTGCATTTCGAGCGGCGCGACGACGGCCGGATCACCCGCGAAGACCTGCTGGCGCCGCTGCCGGCCGACGACCTCGTGCTGCGTGCTGCGCGCGCCCTGCAGGCTGCAGCAGGATCGCCCGGGGATCTGGGAGCCCACATCGGCATCGAAAAGCGCCTGCCCGCCCAGGCCGGCATGGGCGGCGGCTCTTCCGACGCGGCCTCCTGCCTGCTGGCGCTCAACCGGCTCTGGGACCTGCGCCTGCCGCTGGCACGGCTGCAGCAGATCGGCCTGCAGCTGGGCGCCGACGTGCCGTTCTTTCTCGGAGGACACAACGCCTGGGTCGAGGGCATCGGCGAGCGCCTCACGCCGATCCGCCTGCCCCGGCGGCGCTTTGCCGTGGTCAAGCCCGCCCAGGGGCTCGACACGCGCAGCATTTTCTCGGCGCCCGATCTCAAACGCGACACCGAAACTGCTATACTCTCGGGCTTTGCTGCAAGCAGCGCGCAAGACGGCTCGTTTGACGGGCTTGTCAACCAGAAGGCCCCTGGCGGGCTTTATGGGCGCAACGACCTGCAGCCGGTTGCCCAAAGGCTTTGCCCCGGCGTGACCCAGGCCATCGATTGGCTTGCGTTGCACGGTCTGCAAGGACGGATGACCGGTTCAGGAAGTGCGGTGTTTGCACAAATGTTGCATGAAGCCGATCTGAAAGACGCCCCTGGCGACTGGACGGTCCGGGAGTGCAATAATTTGGATGTCCATCCTCTCCTGGGATGGGCGCCCAGCGACGATTGATCGGTTGACGGCATCTGCCGCCGACCTGCGTAGGGGAGTCGCCAAGTTGGTCAAGGCATCGGATTTTGATTCCGACATGCGAGGGTTCGAGTCCTTCCTCCCCTGCCAAATACGTCAAGCGTAGTGGCATTTTTTTGGTTCGCTGGTGCATTCATGCAAGGTCAACACCCTGATTTCATGGTCTTCACGGGCAATGCCAATCCTGGCATGGCGGCCGAGATTGCCCAGTATTTGGGCATTGCCCTGGGTGCCGCGCACGTGGGTCGCTTCTCGGACGGCGAAGTCACCGTCGAGATCAACCAGAACGTCCGGGCCCGCGACGTCTTCGTCGTCCAGTCCACCTGCGCACCGACCAATGAAAACCTCATGGAACTGCTCATCATGGTCGACGCGCTCAAGCGCGCCTCGGCCGAGCGCATCTGTGCGGTGATCCCCTACTTCGGCTACGCCCGCCAGGACCGCCGTCCGCGCTCGACGCGCGTGCCGATCTCGGCCAAGGTGGTGGCCAACATGCTGCAGGCCGTCGGCGTGGACCGCGTGCTCACCATGGACCTGCATGCCGACCAGATCCAGGGCTTCTTCGACATTCCGGTCGACAACATCTATGCCTCGCCCGTCCTGCTCGGCGACGTGCGCTCCAAGAATTACGAAGACCTGATCGTGGTCTCGCCCGACGTCGGCGGCGTGGTCCGCGCCCGGGCGCTGGCCAAGCAGCTCAACACCGACCTCGCCATCATCGACAAGCGCCGTCCGCGCGCCAACGTGAGCGAGGTCATGCACGTGATCGGCGAAATCGAAGGCCGCAACTGCGTGATCATGGACGACATGATCGACACCGCCGGCACGCTCGTGAAGGCGGCCGAAGTGCTCAAGGAGCGCGGCGCCAAGAAGGTCTATGCCTACTGCACGCACCCGATCTTCTCGGGCCCGGCCATCGAGCGCATCGCCAAGGGCACGGCCCTCGACGAAGTCGTCGTCACCAACACCATCCCCCTGAGCGCTGCCGCGCTCGGTTGCCAGAAAATCCGCCAGCTCACCGTGGCACCGCTGATCGCCGAGACGATCCAGCGCATTGCCAAGGGCGAGTCGGTGATGAGTTTGTTCTCCGACCAGGAAAACCTGTTCTGAGGGCAGCGTCGCCGGCCTGCCCCGCTGAGGCGGAATCGCAGGCCATTTCGTCAGCATGGAGCCACACTGGTCGCGGTGGGCTCCCAATGGAGTCAATTATGAAATTCGTCGCTTTTGAGCGCACAAAGCAGGGTACGGGTGCGAGCCGCCGTCTGCGCATCTCGGGCAAGACGCCCGGTATCGTCTATGGTGGCGATGCCAAGCCGCAACTGATCGAACTCGATCACAACGCGCTGTGGCATGCCCTCAAGAAGGAAGCCTTCCACTCTTCCATCCTCGAGATGGAACTGGGCGGCAAGGTCAGCAAGGTTCTGCTGCGTGACGTGAACATGCACCCGTACAAGCAGCTGGTGCAGCACATCGACTTCCAGCGCGTCGATGCCAACACCAAGCTCACCATGAAGGTGCCGGTCCACTACAGCGGCGAAGAGAACTCGCACGCGGTGAAGTTCGAGAACTGCCTCGTCAACCACATCGTGACCGAACTGCTCGTCAGCTGCCTGCCGGCCGACCTGCCCGAGTTCATCTCCGTCGACCTGTCCGAGATCAAGAAGGGCGTGTCCGTCCACCTCAACGACATCACGCTGCCCAAGGGCGTGACCCCCGTCACCCGCGGCAAGGAAAATCCTGTGCTGGTGTCCGTCACCGCCACGGTGGAAGAGGCGCCGGACCCGGCCGCCGCAGCAGCCCCCGCTGCCGCTCCGGCCGCTGGCGCCAAGCCTGTCGCCGGTGGCAAGGCCGCTGCCGCCCCCGCTGCCAAGGATCCGGCCAAGAAGTAATCGCGCTTTCGCGACTTTTGCAGAAAACGGCCCCTCGCGGGGCCGTTTTTTTTCGTCCGCGCCACTTCATAATTCCTCCCCATGATCAAACTGTTTGTCGGCCTGGGCAACCCCGGCACCGAATACGAAGGGACCCGACACAACGCCGGCTTCTGGTGGATCGACGAGTTCGCGCGCGAGCTCAAGGTGAGCCTCGTGCCCGACCGCAGCTACCACGGCCTCATGGCACGCACCAACGTCGGCGGCCAGACCGTCTGGCTGCTGGAGCCGCAGACCTTCATGAACCTGTCGGGCAAATCGGTAGCAGCGCTCGCGCGCTTCTTCAAGATCCAGCCGCAGGAAATCCTCGTCGTGCATGATGAACTCGACGTGGTGCCCGGCCAGGCCAAGCTCAAACTGGGCGGCAGCCACGCCGGCCACAACGGCCTGCGCGACATCCATGCGCAGCTGGGTTCGGCCGACTACTGGCGCCTGCGCATCGGCATCGGGCATCCCGGTGTGAAGTCCGAGGTCATCCACTGGGTTCTGAAGAAGCCGGCGCCTGAACAGCGCACGGCCATCGAAGAATGCATTGCGCGCACGCTCAAGGCCGTGCCCGCGCTGCTGGCCGGCGAAATGGACAAGGCCACGGCCATCGTCCACACCAGCAAACCCCCGCGTCCCAAACCGCCAAGACCGGAAGGGCTGGCGTGACCGCGCTGCCAGCCCGTCCAGGCTGGCGGCACTTCTTCCCGGCTGCAGTTTCGGGCCGAGGGCCTTTACCCATCAGGAGAAAACCATGAAAACCAGACTCCCCACCGCTGCAGTTCTTGCTTCCCTCGTGTCCGCGTTGCTGGCGCCGTCGATGGCCTCGGGCCAGAACGTCTATCGCTGCGCCAACGGCTACAGCCAGTCACCCTGCGCGCCCGACGCCGCGCCCATGCAGGTGTCCGACCCGCGCACCGCCGAGCAAAAGCGTCAGGCCGATGCGGCCACGCAGCGCGACGCCCGCATGGCGGACGCCCTCGAAAAGGAGCGGCTGCAGCGCGATGCCGCAGCCGTGCCTGCGGCGGGTGTCAAGCAGGTCAAGTCGTCCAGCAAGACCGCGTCGGCCCAAAGCCCCGGAACAGGCAAGGCTGCCAGCAAGAAGTCGGGCGCCAAGAGCTCAGCGAAGAAGGCCGGCAAGTCCGGCGAGCCGTTCGTTGCGACCGACGGCAAGAAGAAGGCGAAGGCTGGCAAGAAGAAGTCCCGCGGCAAGACGCAGGGAACCCAGAAGGCCAAAGGCTCGAAGAAGAGCAAAGCCGCCAAAGGCACCGCCCGCAAGAAGCCTTCTGGCAGTCGCACGGCGGCCTGAGCGAACTGTCGCGAGGCCCCTGCGGAGTCGAGCGCAGCCGGACAGGGGCAGCGGCTGATCGCAACAGCCTCTGCCGAACGGCCCCTGCTCTGCCGGACCGCTTCAGCCAGCTGCCGGTGGCGTCTTGGCGGCAAGCATCTGCAGCCGCTGGTACTTGCGCCAGAGCGAATCCTTGTCCTCGACCCGGCGTGGATCGACCGGAATGCAGGCGACGGGACACACCTGCACGCACTGGGGCTCGTCGAAGTGGCCCACACATTCGGTGCACTTGTCGGGATCGATCTCGTAGATCTCGACGCCCAGATAGATCGCCTGGTTCGGGCACTCGGGCTCGCAGACGTCGCAGTTGATGCACTCGTCGGTGATCATCAAGGCCATGTTGCGCTCCACGAAGGCGGCCGCACCTGCGCACGTCGAGCCTCGGCCGGTCGCCAGGCGACCGACGGCCGAATGCGCGGGCCCGGCTCCCGTGCAGGAGGCCAGGCCACGCAGCCGTCAGCGAAAATACAGTCAGCCATGCTGCCGATTATCGCGGCGCAGGGCATGATGGCGGAAACACCCCACGCGCATCCTGCAAATGTGCGCTGATAATGGGGCTCGAACAAGGCGACCCGCGACCCGTGCCCTCATGAGTCTTTTCCTGCTCAAGCGATTCATCACGCTGATCGCCACCCTGGTGGGTACATCCGTCGTCGTGTTCCTGGTGCTTGAAATCCTGCCGGGGAACGCAGCGCAGATCCTCATGGGGCCCGACGCCTCGCCCGAAGCGGTGGAGGCACTGGCGCTCAAGCTCGGCCTCAACCAACCCGCCTTCGAGCGCTACTGGCACTGGGTCAGCGGCATGCTGCAGGGCGACCTGGGCCTGAGCTACGCCTACAGCACGCCCGTCAGCGAGATCGTGCTGGAGCGGCTGACCCTGACCGTGCCGCTCGCGCTGATGGCCATGGTGCTGACCACCGTCATCGCCCTGTCCGTCGGCATCTTCGCGGCATCGCGCCACAACCGCCTGGGCGACATCGGCCCCATGGCGCTGGCGCAGGCCGGCATCGCCATCCCCAACTTCTGGTTCGCCATCCTGCTGATCCTGCTGTTTTCGGTGCACCTCAAATGGTTTTCGGCCGGCGGCTTTCCCGGCTGGGACGACGACCCGCTCGAAGCCTTCAAGTCGCTGATGCTGCCGGCCGTGTCGCTGGCGGTGGTGCAGGCAGCCATCCTCTCGCGCATCACGCGCTCGGCGGTGCTGGAGGTGCTGCGCGAGGACTTCGTGCGCACCGCGCGCGCCAAGGGCCTGTCGCAGCGCGCCACCCTCTGGGGCCATGTGCTGCGCAATGCCATGATCCCGGTCATCACCGTGATGGGGCTGCAGTTTGCCGAACTGCTGGCCGGCACCATCGTGGTCGAGAACGTGTTCTACCTGCCCGGCCTTGGCCGGCTGATTTTCCAGTCCATCTCCAACCGCGACCTGATCGTCGTGCGCAACTGCGTGATGCTGCTGGCGACCATGGTCGTCGTCGTCAACTTCGTCGTCGATCTGCTGTATGCGGCGATCGACCCGCGCGTGAAGGCCAGCGACATATGACGCCTCTTCCCGTGAAGGCCCCGCGATGAGCACCCCGGCTGGCCTGTCCCCCTCCCCGGCCGGCGCAGCCCCCGCCGCCGGCTTTCGCGCGCGGGCGCTGCGCCACCCGGCCTTCGTCATCGGCGGCGTGCTGACCCTGCTGCTGCTGGCGGCGGCCGCGCTCTCGCTCGTGTGGACACCCCACTCGCCCTACGAGATGAACATCCCCAACAAGCTGCAGGGGCCGGACGCCGTCCACTGGCTCGGCACGGACGCCTTCGGTCGCGACGTGGCCTCGCTGCTGCTCGTCGGCGCGCGGGCCTCGATCATCGTCGGCGTGATCGCGGTGGGCATCGGGCTCGTGGTGGGCACGGCGCTCGGGCTGCTGGCCTCGGCCCGGCGCGGCTGGGTCGAGGAAGCCATCATGCGCCTGTCGGACTTCAGCTTCGCGTTCCCGGCCATTCTCTCGGCCATCATGCTCACGGCCGTGTTCGGCGCCGGCATCGTCAATGCGATCATCGCCATCGGCATCTACAACATCCCGACCTTCGCGCGCATCACGCGCGCCTCGGCCAACGCCGTCTGGGCCCGCGAGTTCGTGCTGGCGGCGCGCGCCTGCGGCAAGGGGGCTCTGAGCATCACGCTGGAGCACGTGCTGCCCAACATCCTGTCGGTGCTGATCGTGCAGGCGACCATCCGTTTCGCCATCGCCATCCTGGCCGAGGCGGCGCTGTCGTACCTGGGGCTGGGCACGCAGCCACCGCAGCCCTCCTGGGGCCGCATGCTCAGCGAGGCCCAGACACTGATGTTCGAGGCGCCGCTGCTGGCCGTGTGGCCGGGCCTGGCCATCGCCCTGGCCGTGCTGGGTCTGAACCTGCTCGGCGACGGCCTGCGCGATCTCATGGACCCGCGCCTGGCGCGCAAGAGGTGACCATGCCGCTGCTTGAAGTCCAGGACCTGCGCGTTCGCCTGCAAACCCATCGCGGCCCGGCCGATGCCGTGCGCGGCGTGAGCTTCGCGCTGGAGAAAGGCCAGACGCTGGGCCTGATCGGCGAATCGGGCTGCGGCAAGTCGATCACCGTGCTGGCGCTCATGGGCCTGCTGCCCGACAGCGCGCGGGTCTCGGGCAGCATCCGCTTCGACGGCCAGGAGCTGGTCGGGGCGAGCGATGCCGCGCTGTGCCGGCTGCGCGGCAACCGGATCGGCATGATCTTCCAGGAGCCGATGACCGCGCTCAACCCGGTGCACAGCATCGGGCGCCAGGTGGCCGAGCCGCTGCGGGTGCACAAGGGCCTGTCGGCCGCCGACGCCCGGCGCGAAGCCATTGCGCTGCTCGACCGCGTCGGCATCCCCGACGCGGCCAGGCGCATCGACGCCTACCCGCACCAGTTCTCCGGCGGGCAGCGCCAGCGCGTCACCATTGCCATGGCGCTGGCCTGCGGACCCGATCTGCTGATCGCCGACGAGCCCACCACGGCGCTCGACGTCACGATCCAGCGCCAGATCCTCGACCTCATCGGCGAACTGGTCGAGGAGCGCGGCATGGCGCTGATGCTGATCTCGCACGACCTCGGCGTGATCGCACAGAACGTGGCGCGCATGCTCGTGATGTACGGCGGCAGCGTGGTCGAAAGCGGCGCCACGCCGGAGGTGTTCGCCTCGATGGCGCACCCCTACACGCGCGGCCTGTTCGCCGCACGACCGCGCCTGGGCGCGGCGCGAGGCGCGCGCCTGTCGACGATCCGGGGTACCGTGCCCGAACTCGTCGACCTGCCGGCGGGCTGCCCCTTCGCCGGCCGCTGCGACTGGACCGTGGACGCCTGCCTGCAGTCGCCGCCGCCCGCCGTTGCACTCGAAGGCACGCACCTGGCCCGCTGCATCCGGCTCGACGCCGTGCGCGACGGCGCCGATCTCCCTGCCGCAGGCGTATCTCCTGCTGCAAGCGCATCGCCAGCCGCAGGCGCATCGCCCACCGCAGGTGCAACCCCCACCGCGGGCGGCATGCCGCCCGGCGCGGCCCCCTCGGAGACAGCCGCATGAACGCCCCGCTGCTGCGCATCCAGGACGTCACGCGCGACTACCTCCTGCCGCGCGACAAGCCCTGGGGCCCGGTCCCGCGCGTCCAGGCGCTGCGCGGCGTGAGCCTGACGCTGCACAGCGGACGCAGCCTGGGCGTCGTCGGCGAGTCCGGCTCCGGCAAGTCCACGCTGGCGCGCATCGCCATGGCGCTCGAGCCACCGACCCGCGGTACGGTCGAGATGCTCGGCCGCGACCTGGGGGTGCTGCCGGCGGCCCGGCTGCGCGAGGCGCGCAAGGACTTCCAGATGGTGTTCCAGGACCCCTACGGATCGCTCGATCCGCGCCAGAAGGTCGCGCGCATCGTCGCCGAACCGCTGGCGGCGCTCGGACTCGCCTCGCCGGCCGAGATGCGCGAGCAGGCCGGCGCGGTGCTCGCATCGGTGGGCCTGCGTGCCGCCGACCTCGACAAGTATCCGCATGAATTCTCGGGCGGCCAGCGCCAGCGCATCGCCATCGCGCGCGCGCTCATCACGCGCCCGCGGCTGATCGTGGCGGACGAGCCGGTCAGCGCGCTCGACGTCTCGGTCCAGGCCCAGGTGCTCAATCTCATGCAGGACCTGCAATCGCAGTTCGGCATCACCTACCTGCTCATCAGCCACGACCTGGCCGTGGTCGACCACCTGTGCTCGGACGTCGCGGTGATCTACCTCGGGCGCATCGTCGAGCAGGGACCGCCCGAGCGGCTGTTCCACGCGGCGGCCCACCCCTACACCCAGGCCCTGCTCGATGCCGTGCCGCGGCCCGAGCCCGGCGTGCGGCGAGCCCCGGCCCGGCGTGTCGTGCCGGTCATGCCCGCAGCCGCTTTGGCGCACGCAGGCTCAGCGGACTCAGGTTGTGCCTACGCCCCGCGCTGCCCGCATGCGCAGGCGATCTGCCGCGAGACGCGCCCGGTCCTGGCCGAACTGATGCCCGGCCATGCCAGCGCCTGCCATTTCGCACGGGAGCTGTCGGCCGGGCGCGCCCGCGCCGAGCCTGAGTCAGCACCTGACTCAGCACCTGGGGCGCCATGAGCGATTCCCGCACGGCCTGCAGATGATGTACAACTCGCACTGGCGCCGGGAATAATCCCGCCAACGTTTCACGTCCCTGGAGAAACCATGATCAAACGTCGTTCCGTCATCACCTCCGCCGCCGTCCTGGCCGGCGCACCGCTGGCCCTGCCGGCCCTGGCCCAGGGCCGCAAGGACGCGCTTGTCCTGGCCATGGCCCTGGAGCCGACGGTGCTCGATCCCACGGCCAACGCGGCATCGGCGATTGCCGAGATCGTGCTCTACAACGTGTTCGAGACGCTCACCAAGATCAACAGCGACGGCACCGTGACGCCGCTGCTGGCCGAAAGCTGGGAGGTCTCGCCCGACCTGCGCACCTACACCTTCCGGCTGCGCAAGGGCGTGAAGTTCCAGAACGGCGAGCCCTTGAATGCCCAGGCCGTGAAGTTCTCGTTCGAGCGCGCCGGCGCCGACAAGAGCACCAACAAGGACAAGCGCACCTTCGCCGCCATGGAGACGGTGCAGGCGGTGGATGAGCACACGGTGGTGATCGTCAACAAGGAACTCGACCCCGACTTCCTGTTCCTGATGGGCCAGGCCACCTCGATCATCGTGGAGCCCAAGAGCGCCGCGACCAACGTCACCGCCCCCGTGGGCACCGGTCCCTACAAGCTCGACAACTGGGTCAAGGGTTCGTCGGTGACGCTCGCCAAGTGGGACGGCTACCGCAATGCGGCCGCCATCAAGATCCGCCGCGCCACCTTCCGCTTCATCTCCGATCCGGCCGCGCAGGTCGCCTCGCTGCTGTCGGGCGACGTCGACGTGTTCCAGCGCGTCACGCCGCGCAGTGTGCCCCAGTTCAAGAACAACCCGCGCTACCAGGTGCTGGTCGCCGGCTCGCGCGCCAAGACCATCCTGGCCATCAACAATGCCAAGAAGCCGCTGAACGACGTGCGCGTGCGCCGCGCCATCGCCGCGGCCGTGGACCGCAAGGCCGTGATCCAGGGCGCGGGCGACGGCTTTGGCGCCCCCATCGGCAGCCACTACGTTCCGGGTGCGCTCGGCTATGTGGACACCACCGGCGTCAACCCCTTCAATCCCGAGAAGGCCAAGGCCCTGCTCAAGGAGGCCGGCATCACGACGCCGCTCGAGCTCACCATGACGCTGCCGCCCCCGCCCTATGCCCGCCAGGGCGGCGAGGTGATCGCGGCGCAGCTCGCCAAGGTCGGCATCAACGTCAAGCTGCAGAACGTCGAATGGGCGCAGTGGCTGTCGGGCACCTACGGCAACAAGAACTACGACCTGACCATCATCTCCCACGTGGAGCCCTTCGATCTGGGCAACTTCACCAAGCCGGACTACTACTGGGGCTACCAGTCGGCCAAGTTCAACGACATCTACACCAAGATCAAGAACACGCCGCGCACCGCCGACCGGGCCAAGCTGCTGGGCGACGCGCAGCGCCTGCTCGCCGAGGACTGCGTGCACGCGTTCCTCTACCAGCCGCAGTGGATCGTGGTGGCCAACAAGAACGTCAAGGGTCTGTGGAAGGACATGCCGATCTTCGTGAACGACCTGTCCACCATGTCCTGGTAAGCGGCTGCGCTGCGCATCGAAAAGGCCGGGGCCCGTTCCTGGCCTTTTTTCCTGACGCGGCGCCTGGCCTCCTCGACCTCCTGCGCCCCATCCTCCGTCACTTGATCCTCCGGCGACCATGACGACCCCCGACGACGGCCTCGGCAACCCGGTCACGCTGGCCGACCCGGCAAGCCTGCCGGCGGTGCGCGACTTCGTGGGCGGCTTCATTGCCAGCGAGGCGCGCGCGGTCAACATCCTCGGCGTCGCCGACACCGACCCGAGCCCGATCGTGCAGGCCTGCGTCGCCGCCCTGCACATGTTCGCCGAGTCGCGCGAGGGCCCGGCCAACGCCCGCCCCTTCATCGACCGGGCCCTCGCCTCGCCCGTGGCCGCGACGCCGCGCGAGATGCGCTTCGTGCAGGCCGTCGCGGCCTGGGTCGACGGCGACCTGCGGCGCGCGATTGTGCTGCATGAGGAGCAGGCGCGCGAGCATCCGCGCGACCTCGCCTCGCTCAAGCTCGGGCACTACCACCTGTTCAACCTGGGTGACTCGCCCGGCATGCTGCGCATGGCTCTGGCGGCGCTGCCGGCAGCGGGCGACGTGCCCTACCTGCATGGCATGGCCGCCTTCGCGTGGGAGCAGTGCCACTTCCTGCGCCAGGCCGAGGCTGCGGCACGCCGGGCCATCGGCATGCTGCGCAAGGAGCCCTGGGCCCACCACGCGCTGGCGCACGTGATGCTCACGCAGGGACGGATCGACGAGGGCCTGGACTTCACCCGCGAGGTGAGCGACACCTGGACCGGGCTCAACTCCTTCATGGTCACGCACAACTGGTGGCACATGGCGCTGTTCGCGCTGGAGCAGGACCGGCACGACGAAGTCCTGCGGCTCTACGACACGCAGGTCTGGGGCGTGGTGAAGGACTACACGCAGGACCAGATCGGCGCCATCTCCCTGCTCGCGCGGCTCGAACTCGCCGGGGTGGACGTGGGCGACCGCTGGCAGGACGTGGCCGACCGGCTGGCCGCACAGCGACTCGCCGACCAGGTGCTGCCCTTCCTCGACATGCAGTACCTCTACGGCCTGGCCCGCGCCGGCCGGCCCGAGGCCGACACCCTGCTGGCGAACATGCGGCGCCACGCGCGCGATGGAGCCCCTGCGGCGCAGCGCGAGGCCTGGGAGCGGGTCTGCCTGCCCGCCAGTGAGGGCCTGCTGGCCCACGCGCGCGGCAACCACGCTGCGGCAGTCGAAGCCCTGGGCCAGGCCCTGCCCCGCCTCGTGGAGATCGGCGGCAGCCATGCCCAGCGCGACCTGTTCGCCCAGATCCATCTGGACGCGCTGATCCGCAGCGGACGCCTCACCGGCGCCCAGCACGTGCTGCAGCAGCAGTTGCGCGCAAGTCCGCAGTCGGTGCGCCTGCGCCGCCAGGCGCAGCAGGTCTATGCGGCGCTCGGACTCGGAAGCGGCCTGGCGAGCCTGGACTGATCGTAGACTGGCTGCGCGGGCAGATCGGCCAGGTGCCGCACGTCGGCCCAGTCGAGAATGTCCATCGCATCGGCGGTGAAGCGAACCCGCGACAGGCCGGCATTGGGAATGTCGCTCTGCCGCGGGCCGTGCAGGTCGAGCCCGCGCACCGTGCGGTAGATCATGTCGAGCACGCCGCCGTGGGTGACCACCAGCAGCGTCTGCCCCGGATGGGCGTCCACCAGACGGCGCACCGCGCCCATGACGCGGCCATGGAACTGCCGGGTGCTTTCGGCGCCGCCGCCAAAGGACCAGTCGGCGTCGAAGCGGGTCCACTGGTCCCAGGCCTCGGGGTGCTGCGACTTGATGTCGTCCACCCGCATGCCGTCGACGAGGCCGAAGTTCTGCTCGCGCAGCGCGGCGTCGAGCGAGCCGGCCAGGCGCAGTTCGGAGGAGACGGGCTGCGCCGTCTGCTGCGTGCGCAGCAGGTCGCTGACGTAGAGATGGTGCACGCTTTCACCGGCCAGCCGCCGGGCGAGCCGGCGCGCCTGCTCATGGCCTGTGGCATTGAGCGGCACGTCCACCTGGCCCTGGAAGCGCAGTTCACGGTTCCAGTCCGTTTCGCCGTGGCGGATGAGAAGAAGCTCGGTCATTGATGCCGATTATCGCGCGGGGGCGTGGCAGCGGATCAGAGGGTTTGCCACGGGAAGGACCGGCCCCGGCCAGAAGCGGGACGCAAGAAAAAACCTACACCGTCCGTGCCACCCGTCCCGCACCCGCCGCGACGACCTGCGCGCATACTGCGACTCAAGCGGGCCGGAAGCCGCGCTTTGAAAGACAGGTCTGAAGGGTTACGCCGCCAGCGAAACGCCGCGACATTGTCCAGTGGCTTCCGGCCCGTGATGCGTTCGGGGACGGGACGATCGGGCGCCAGGAACCGGCGCTCAGTGGGATGGAAACATCGCCTCGACCGGCCGCGTCTCGGGCAGCACGTACACCACACCGCGCGAGTGGCCCATCGTGGCCTCCACGACATTCTCGAAGAACGGCAGGGACACCACGACGCAGCCCAGAGAGATCCGGTTGTCGTCCACGCCCGGCGAGGCAAGACGCTGCGGCCGGCGCTCCTGCGGGTTGCTGGTGCGAACCCGGTGGATGGCGATCCCCGCGCCGTAGTCCACCCACACCACCGACTCGCCCTGCAGATTGCGGCCCGGCACCGACATGAACCGGCCGGCTGGCGTGGTGCGCTCGTGGGGCCGGATGTCGGCGAGCTTCCGCTGGCCGATGCCGGGGACACCCTCGTCGCCATAGGCGAGGCCGAGCAGCGCGGCGGACTGCCCAACGAGGCGCCCCTCCGCATTGAAGACCATGATCTGCGCGGACTTCTTGTCGACGATCACGAAGGGCAGGCCGCGCGTATCCTGCGTGGCGCCGATCCAGTCGGCGATGTAGCGCGCATCGGCCGAGACCGGGGCACGCGCGCCGGAAAAATCGACGCGCACCGCCTGCACGGGACTCACCTGCACGGGGCTCGCCTGCGCCATGCTCGCCTGCGCCATGCCGGTCTGGACGTCGGCGGCCCGGACCTCGACGGCCTGCGCGGCGCCCGCGCACAGTGCCAGCGCGGCCATGGCAGCCAAGGCCCACCGACCCAGGGGCCTGCGCCCCGTGAACTTCTTGCTAGTGCTCACCACTCCACCGGAATTCTTCGTCTGAACCACGCCCCACCGGCGCGGACTGCGATGTCGATGCTAGCGACCGATGACACGCAATACAACGGTTTGTAACAACGCTGGGACGCGCGTGGGGTCTTTGGGCGCACGAAAAGCCATGACACGAAAGCGTGCATGATGCCGTCATGGCCCACTCCTCCCGCGAGCACACCATGGCCCTCGTCGATCTTCCGGAACGCTCATCTAGTGCCGCCACCGCTGTCGTGGCGGCGGTCTTGATCGCGGCCCTCTGCGCCCCATTCGCGGCCCTCGGTGCGACCGCTTCCTCATCCGCCTCTTCCGCACTGGCCCCCGCACGGGCCGCGCCTGCGCCCGTCAGCGATGCGGAGGCCCGCGCGGTGCGGGCGGTGGTTCAGGCCCAGCTCAAGGCCATGGCCGCCGACGATGCGCGCGCCGCGTTCGGCTACGCGGCGCCGGCCATCCGCGACATGTATGGCACGGCCGACAACTTTCTCGCGATGGTGCGCTCGGCCTACCCGATGGTGTACCGCCCCGCGTCGGTCCAGTTCCAGAAGCCCGCGCGTCAGGCATCGGGGGAGATCTTCCAGGACGTTCGCCTGGTGGACGCGGAAGGCGTCGCCTGGCTCGCGACCTATTCGCTCGACCGTCAGAAGGACGGCGCCTGGCGCATCACGGGTTGTGTCGTGGGGCAGATCAAGGGGCGCACGGTCTGAGGGTCTGAAAGCCGCAGCGGCCGAAGACCCCGGCAGCCCCTGCCAGCGTGTCCTCCCGACGGGCCCTCCCGGCGTGCCCCCGACGGGCCTCGCCGGCGTGCCTTCAGGCCGCTGCCTGTGCCATGTCGGCCGGCCGTCGCGGCGCGTGGTTGCGGCTGCGCCGGCCCGGGCCCTGCAATGGCGCATGGCCTGAGGGTGTGAGCCCGTCACGCGAAACACCGGCCGAGCGCGCGGCGCTGGCTTCGTCGCGCACGGCTTCGAGTGCATGCGACACCACCCCGTGCTTGTCGACGGGGCGCAGCAGGTTGCCACGGATGAGCCGCTCGCAGGTGCGCTTGGTCATCGAGTGCGGCTGGCCGCCGTGGCTCACGAACATGAACAGCGTGCCCTTGGCACTGGCCCAGATCAGCTGGGCACGGAGCCAGCGTTCCTTGGAATAGAGATCCGCCCAGCTGCCGGTGGTCATGGTCGCGAGGATGTCGGCCGGCGTCGGCCCAACCTGCGCCGCGCCCTCCACCCCGGCCGACTGATTTCCCGCGTCATGCAGCAGGTCGCCCGCCGCCGCCAGAGGTGCCGACGACGAGTCGGCATCCGAGCGAAACGCGCCGGCGATCTGCGCGGCATCGAGCGGCACCGGCTCGGCCATCTCGACGCCCGGGGCCGCGTCCTGGGACGCGACATCGTCGGGCGTCTCGGTGAGTTCGCCCGCGCCCGAAGGCAGTGTGTCGTCGAAGCCCGCCGCATCGAGCTGCTCGCGCGGCAGCCAGGGCATCGCGGCCGCCTTGGCGCGCCGCTGCTCGGGCGTGGCCGGTGCGATGTCGGCGTCGTCGGCCGTGGCCACGCCGGAGCCCATCTGGTCGCGCCGCGACTTCTCGCGGCGCAGCTTGAGCGCGGGCCGGTGCAGCTTGAGCAGCGCCTCGAAGAAGGGCTCGTCCTCGCGCTGGTCGCGGCCGATGAGTTCGAGCCCGGCATGCAGGTCGCGCAGCAGCGGCGGGATCATTTCGACCAGCTTGGCCGGCTGGCGCAACGTGAAGTCGCGCTTGACGCTCCACAGCAGGTCCGTCACGACCGAGCCGAAGCCCAACGGGTCGATCGCGCCGGTCTTGTCGGTCATGCGCGCGTGCGCCATGGCGAGGGCCCAGGGGCCGTAGAGGAAGTCGAGCACCACGCCCGGCACGCCGTCGAGGTCGGGGCGCGCGCTCATGTCCCAGGCGATCTGGTCGGCCTTGGCCTGCCGCTCCTCGGCGAACTGCATCGCCTGCAGCACCTCGTGCTGGCGGCTGCCCTCGGCCAGATCCTGCTCGTGCCACTGCGCCTCAAGCGCCTGCAGGGCCGATTCGAAAGGCGAGGCGTCCTCGAACGCGGAGCGCTCGTTGAGCGCGACGAAGGCCTGCGCCACCGGCGCGAAGAAGGCCTGGAACTCCGGGCTGAACTCGTCGTTGTACTTGAAGCTGCGTTCGGCGACGCGCTCCATCAGCCGGCGGCCGGGGTGGCGCTCCTCGCTGAAGAAGCGCGGATCGATCATCGCCAGCCGCATCAGCGAGGGCTCGAGCGCGACGATGGACTCGCGAACCGGCACCAGCAGACGCGGATCCTGCGCCACCTGGTTCACCAGCTTGCGCACGACCTCCAGGCCCAGCACCTGCCCGACGCGCTTGGCGTCGCGGCGCAGCTGCGTGCGCAGGATGTTGCGCTCGCGGGCCCGGCCATACGAGCCCCACACCTGCGAGCTGAGCGGGCTGAGCACGTCGACGAAGCGCTTGGGCCGGTCCACCGCCGGCATGTCCAGGTAGTCCTGCGGAATGGGTGCGGGCGCTTCCCACGGCGCCGGGCCGCTGTCGGGTGCGGCGCGCAGCGCCTCCAGCTCTTCGTCGATCGACGCGTAGTACGAGGGCGCCAGGCCCTGCTGCTCGTTGGAGCCGCCGTGGTAGAGGAAGTCCTGGAACAGGGCGTCCTCGATTTCGTAGTTGGACAGATCGACGTACTGCTCGGGGTCGGGCAGCTCGAACAGCGGCTCGGCAGCACCGGCACCCATGCCCGCTCCGGCTGCGGCACCCGCGCTGCCCCCCTGACCCGGCGGCAGGCCGGCCCGCGCGGCCACGCGCGCAGCGATCACGCTCGCCGGCGTCTGCAGCACCCGGTAGCTGGCCGACTGCACGTTGGCCGCCTGCAGCGCCTCCACCAGCGTCTGGTAGATCGCCTTGAGTTCCTTGCCGAACTTCTCGCCGATATGTCGCGAATAGAGGCTGCGCGTGTCCGGCTCCACCGGCGCATCGTCGATCAGCTGGCGCAGCACCTGGGCGAACACTTCGGGGCGCACCGGATTGAGCTCGGGCGAGACGTTGGGCAGGCCCTGGGCGGTGCTCATGAGCCCGTCCAGTTCGGCCAGCACCTGGTCGACCACCGGCAGCACGCGCTGCAGGAGGCGCGAGGACTCGATGTCCTGCACGACCTTGGAGTCGTCCACCAATGAGAGCTTGTCAAGTCCGCCACCGGACGATGGTGAGGGCGACAGGGCCGCGCCGCCCGAGCGCGAGGCCTCCGGTGGCGCAGTGAAGCCGGCGAGCAGGTCGCGAGGAAACGCGGCCAGCCAGGCCGGCTTGACCTTCTGGAGTTCCCGCCAGGCCATCGCGAGCTCATCGCGCTCGCGGGCCTTCATGCTCATGGACTCGGCCTGCTGCAGCACGGCGATGGCGTGGTCCACGCACCGCTCCAGCGCGGGCCCGGACGCCAGCGCGGCATCCTTGAAGCACTTCTGGAGGATGTAGGGTTGCGAGGCCATCGGGTTCGGTGAGGTCGGACGTCCAGGGCTGTCAGGCCATCATACGAAGCTGCCATGCGCCGGCAACAACTGGAAATGCCTGTGTTGTAAGAAGAAGTTACGAGTGCGTCGAAAGACGCTTGACTCGCAGCCACGACGGAATGTTAACGGCTTTGCGCCGCCACTGCCTCACGCGGCGCGGGCCATGCGCCATCAGGCACGTCGTAGGAGCCAAATACCTCACTCGGCGTCCGGCTTTCGGGGAGGATGTAGACCACCCCGCGCGCGCTGCCCAGCAGCGGATGAACCACTTCGTTGTAGAACTTCACCGGCATGTTGATGCAGCCGAAGGAGATCCGGTTGTCGTCCGGCGTGGGCGAGGCCAGACGCTGCAGGCGCCGCTCGGCCGCGACCTTGGGACGCACGCGATGCATGGAAATGGCGACGTCGTAGTCCACCCAGACGATGTCCTCCCCTTCCGAATTGCGGCCAGGGGTGCTGACGAAACGACCGGCCGGCGTGGTGCGCTCGTGCGGGAGGATGTCGGAGATCTCACGCTCGCCGATGCCGTGAACCGAGTCGTCTCCGATGGCCGAGCCCAGCAGCACGGGCGTGGAGCCGCGCAGGCGGCCGTCGGCGCCGAAGACGTGGACGGTCACGTTCTTCTTGTCGACGATGACGAAGGGCATGCCGCGCGTATCGCCCGAATAGGCGGCCCATCGGGCCACGTGCCGCGCGTCGCCTGAAACTTCGCGTCCGCCGAAGTCCGGCTCGGCAAGCCGCACGGGCTGCATCGCTGCCTGCACCTGCGCGCCGCGCAAGGCCTGCTTCTGGCCCGACGGCTTGGACGTGACCTGGCCCGGCATGATGAGCGCCAGGATGGCGCAGCCCATGCCCAGACCCTTGAGCATCGCATCCAGTTGAGACGGTTCCGATTCGTTGGCCATGATGGGACTCAGATCGAAAAGAGGAAGGGCAGAAGAATGGGGGTAGAAGAACGCAGAGGTGCCGCGTCGGGCGGCATCGCGCCGTTGCAGCTGAAGGGGCTCAGTCACACGGGAGGGGGGCCTTGCGGCGACCCCCTCGCGTGGACGGCTCAACGCTTAGTTGCGGTCAGCGCGCGGCTCGGGCGTGACGACGTCGTTCTGGTTCACGGTCGAGCCGCTGTCCATCGTCGTGCCGGTGGAGCTGTTGTTGTTCATCATGGTGCCGGAGTCGGCAGCAGGTGCCTGCTGGTTGCCCAGCGCATTGCCCGGCTGACCCGTCGTGTTGGGAGCCGGCTGGACCGGATCGTTGGTCTGGGCGTAGGCGAGGCTGGCGCCCGCCACGAGGGCGGCAGCGGTGGCGAGTGCGGTCAGGCCCTTGGGCATCTTGCTGAATGCGTTCATTTCATAACTCCTTGATGGTGGTCTGGTGAGACGCCGACAGAATTACCGGCTGAGTTCACTGTAGACGGGGGTCACCCTCAGGGGGATCGGTCCTTCTCGCATGCTGATGTAGGACGCATGCCGGCCGAAATGCAAACGCTTTCAGTTCGACACATCCGGTCGCGAACAGGCCTGCGTGGCAAGCCTGCGCGACCGGTTTCTCACGCCGCCTGCAGGCCGGGCCGCGAGGCGGCGACGGCAAGCGCGCCAAACTGGATCTCGCCGGAGAGCTGGCCGCCCTCCTCGATCACGAGCTTGCCGTAGCGGATCTTGCCGGTGACCTTGCCGGTCGAATGGATCATGAGCTTCTGGCGCACCGTGAGATTGCCTTCGAACTCACCATGGATCTCCGCGATGTCGATCTCGGCCGAGCCCTTGAATGCGCCATGCTCGGCGATCTGGATCACCCGCGAGTCCATCGTCGCCTCGACCATGCCCTCGACCACCAGCGTGTCGCAGTCCGTGATCTCCAGCCCCTTGAGCTTGATGTTGGGCCCGACGGTCAGCTTGCTGCCGCCCTCCTTGGGGCCAGCGGCGGCCGGTGCCACCGGCTGGTTGGCCGCCTGCTGGGCATGCGCCGCACCGCCGGCTGCATGCGCGCCGGACCCCGTGTGCGCACCCGCGTGGGCCCCTGCATGAGCGCCGGACGCAGCGCCCGCATGGGCGTGGCCCTGAGCGGTGCCTGCGTGCGAGCCGGGGTAGCGCTGGTTGATCGCGTCGGGCTCGCGCTTGCCGAAGAACGGGGTCTGCATTGCCATGAGGAAAGCTCCTTGTTGAAAGAGCCCTGATGGTAGGCAGCGTGGCGCTTACAACCTACCGCAGCGGTGCAAGTTGCGTAACCAGATAAGTTGCGCTTGCATGGGGCGGCGTGGGGTGGTCAGGTGCGGCGGCGCGCGGTTCGCTGGACGGTGTGTCGGTGGGCGAGTCCGCCGCGAACACGAGCCGTTCGAGCTGCGCCAGATCGTTGACCGCGCGCACCTGCGCATAGAGCGCCTGCGCCTGCGGATGGCTGCGCCGCAGGTAGTTGAGCCACTGCTTGAGCCGGCCCCCGCGAAAGCGCGCGTCGAGTCCCTCATTCAGCAGCGTCCAGAAGCCGGCGATCAAGGGCTGCAGCTGTGCCCACGGCAGCGGTTGCGCGGCCGGGCCTGCGCCCGCATCGGCCGCGATTATCGCGAGTGCCAGCCCCGGGTCCGACACCGCACCGCGGCCGATCATGAGGCGATCGCAGCCCGACACCTCGCGGCAGCGCAGCGCATCGGCCACCGTCCAGATCTCGCCATTGGCCACGAGCGGCAGGTGCACGGCTTCGCGGATCACCGCGATCTGCTCCCAGTAGGCGGGCGGGCGGTAGCCGTCGGCCTTGGTTCGCGCATGCACGACGAGCTCGCTCGCGCCAGCGGCCTCGATCGCCTGCGCACACTCCACCGCGTGCAGACGGTCGTTGTAGCCCAGGCGCATCTTGGCCGACACCGGCAGGTGCGCGGGAACGGCGCGCCGCACGGCGGCGACGATGCGGCCGACCAGCTCGGGCTCGTCGAGCAGCACGGCGCCGCCGCGATGCCGGTTGACGGTCTTGGCCGGGCAGCCAAAGTTCAGATCGATGCCCTCGGGGCCGAGCTGCGCGAGACGGGCCGCGTTCTCGGCCAGGCACACCGGGTCGGAGCCCAGCAGCTGGGCCCGCACGGGCACGCCGGCGGGCGTGCGGCTGCCGTGGGCCAGCTCGGGCAGGATGCGGCGGAACACCTTGTCGGGCAGGAGCGTGCCGGTCACGCGGATGAACTCCGACACACAGCGATCGATGCCGCCCACCCGCGTCAGGACATCACGCAGGGTGTAGTCGAGCAGGCCCTCCATGGGCGCAAGCAGGATGCGGGCCGGTGCGTGGGGCGCCGGTGCATGCCGTGCCGGCGTGGGTGAGCCCGGTCTGTGCGCCGCCGGTGCGCCGCTCATGCGGCCTCCGCGCGCAGGCGCCACAGCGAGGTGACCTCGGCGGCCCGGGCCGCATGCAGCGGGTCGCCCGCGTCCTGTGCCTTGGGATGCTGCGGCCGGATGTCGGCGCGGCCCGCAACCGCGAGGCCGGCATCCGCGATCCAGCCCAGCAGCTCGTCGCGGGTGCGCAGGCCCAGGTGTTCGGCCAGATCCGACAGGATGAGCCAGCCCTCGCCGCCGGGCGACAGATGCTGCGCCAACCCGGCCAGAAAGCCGCGCAGCATGCGGCTGCCTTCGTCGTACACCGCGCGCTCGATGGGCGAGGTCGGACGCGCCGGCACCCAGGGCGGATTGCAGACGACCAGGGGCGCGCGGCCCGGCGGGAACAGGTCAGCCTCCAGCACCTCGACCTGCCGCGTCACATCCAGCCGCGCCAGGTTCTCGCGCGCGCAGGCCACTGCGCGCGCATCGGTATCGGTCGCCAACACGCGGGCCACGCCGCGACGTGCCAGGATGGCGGCGATCACGCCGGTGCCCGTGCCCACGTCGAAGGCCAGGCTGTCCTGCGCCAGGGCGGCGGGCAGCGGCGCGCGGGCCACCAGCTCCAGGTACTCGCCCCGCAGCGGAGAGAAGACGCCGTAGTGAGCATGGATGCGGCTGTAGGGCGGGTGCGAAGCGGCGGCCGGCGTGCGACCTGCAGCCGGCCCGAGCGCGGCGATCTCCACGCCTTTTTTGCGCCACTCGTGCGCGCCCACCAGCCCCTGCAGTTCGCGCAGCGACACGATCTGCTGGCTGCCGTCCGAAGGCCCCCAGGCCGCAGTGACCGCGTCGGCCAGGTCGGGCGCGCGCCGCAACGCGATGCGGTAGCCCGGCTCCAGCTCGATCAGCACCGCGCCGAGGATGCGGGCCCGCTGCGCGAGCACCTGCCGGTGCCGGTGAAAGGCCTGGGCCGGGCTGTCGGGTGCAGCCTCTGCAGCGCCAGAGCCCGGCTTGCGCGCGCCCGCGCCACGTGCCGGGCGTGCCGCCCTGCGGTCGGCTCGCCGCCCCAGCGCCTGCAGCAACTGGCGCGCATTGTGGAAGTCGCCCCGCCACAGCAGGGCCGAGCCTTCGCTCGCCAGGCGCCAGGCGTCGTCGGCGCTCAGTGTGTCATCGGCCAGCACGATGCGCTTGGGCGCGGCGACGCCAGCTTCGGAGCGCCAGCGCGCGCTGCGCGGCGCGCCGGCCTCGGTCCAGCGGACGACGAATGGCTCATCCACGCGGGTCACCCATGATGCCTGGCCACGATGCCCGCCAACGGTGCCTGCCCATGACGCTGCGTCTCGAAGCTCATGACCGCTTGAACAGGCGCCGCACCAGCGTCCAGCCCGCCAGCACGATGCCACCTGCGATGACGCCCGCCACGCCGTCAAGCAGCGTCGGCAGCACCGCGCCGAGCGCCGGTCCGGCGCTGCTGGCGACGCCTTCGATCCAGTGGTGCAGCGGGGGAATGCCGTGCGTCAGGATGCCTCCCCCCACGAGGAACATGGCCGCCGTGCCGGCGATGGAGAGCGCCTTCATGAGCCACGGCGCCGCCGCCAGGATGCCGCCGCCGACCGCGCGGGCGGCGCCACTGGCGGCGCGGCTCAGATGCAGGCCGAGGTCGTCGAGCTTGACGATGCCCGCCACCAGGCCATAGACGCCCACCGTCATCACGAGGGCGATGCCGGCCAGCACGGCAAACTGCGTGCCAAAGGGCTGGGCCGTGACGGTGCCGAGCGTGATCGCGATGATTTCGGCCGACAGGATGAAGTCGGTGCGGACCGCGCCCTTGATCTTGTCCTTCTCGACCGCCACGAGGTCGACGGCCGGATTGGCCAACGCCTGGGCGAGTTCCTCGCGGTGGGCCTCATCCTCGGCGCGGCTGTGCAGCAGCCTGTGCGCGATTTTCTCGAAGCCCTCGAAACACAGAAAGGCGCCGCCCACCATGAGCAGGGGCGTGACGGCCCAGGGCGCGAACGCGCTGATCGCCAGCGCCGAGGGCACGAGGATCGCCTTGTTGATGAACGATCCCTTGGCCACGGCCCAGACCACGGGCAGCTCGCGGTCGGCCTTGACGCCCGAGACCTGCTGCGCGTTGAGTGCCAGGTCGTCGCCAAGCACGCCGGCCGTCTTCTTGGCCGCGACCTTGGTGAGAACCGAGACGTCGTCGAGGATGGTGGCGATGTCGTCGATCAGGGCGATCAGGCTGGATGCCATGGCGTCTCTCCGTCAGGGTTCAGGGTCAGTCGAGCGGGCGCTTGAGCCGGATCTCCTCCAGCCGGACGCTGCCTGCAGGCACGGTGCGCAGAGACGGCATGTCCCGCTTGAAGCCGGCCAGCTCATAGAAGCGCAGCGCCCGTTCGTTGCGCAGCAGCACCCACAGGGTGAGGCGCTCGAAGCCTTCTTCCACGCATGCTTCGCGCGTGGCGTCCCACAGGGCCAGGCCCGCGCCCTGTCCCCAATGGTCCGGATGGGCGTAGAAGGCCCAGATCTCGCCGGTGGTTGCCGGGGTGCCCTTGTCGCGAGAGCGGTCGAAGCCGCTGAAGCCGACGACGGTGTCGCCCGTGGTCGCCACCAGCACCTGCGGCTCGCCGAACTCGATGGCGTCGCGCCACAGGGCCAGGCGCTTGTCGAGGGTCTGGGCGTCGATCTGGTCGGCGGGAATCAGGTCGGCATAGGCTGCCTTCCAGGCGGCGACGTGAATTTCAGCCACGGCGCGTACATCGCGGGCGGTGGCGGGGCGAACTTGGTATCCGGTCATGAAGGGTGGTGCTGCAAAAGAAAAATCCAGGCTGGATTGTCGCCGCTGGGGCAAGCCCCTTGAGAAAAATACCTAGCGCGGCCTGCCCGCATGCCTAGGCGGCGCGCGGGCTGCGGTGGTCTGATGGAGGTCCTGCGAGGGAGTTCACAACGAGACATCACGCCAAGGGCATGCCATGCACACCGACACCTTGCGCCATCCGGGCGCGCTGCACCCATGGAAAGCCCCGCCAACCCAGGAGCTTGCCATGATCAGCGCCCTTTCCCCGCTGCCGGTCCGCGAAGAAGACGGACTGGACTGCGATCCGGATGACCCGCGTCGCGGACTGCAGGTCTCGTCGCTCGAGCAGGAGCTGGCCCGCACGCGCGCGGCCCTGCGGGAGCGCACGCGCGAGCTGGCCCGGGCCCGCAGCGCGCAATGGCTGCTGCTCGCGACCCTGGACGCCACCAGCGACGGCATCGTGGCGATCCGCTTTGCCGACGGTGCGGTGCACTACAACATTGCCTTCATCGAGATGTGGGGCATTCCCGAGGACTGCCTCGAAGTTCTCGATGAGCAGGCGCTGGCGCGGCTGCAGCTGGCCCAGGTGCGCGACCCGGACCGGCTGCGCGGGCTGATCGACCGGCGCCGCATCGCGCCGGAGGAACAGGCCCTGGACCTGGTGGAACTCCGTGACGGGCGCGTGTTCGAGCGGCGGGTGCATCCCAAGCGCCTGCGCGGCCGCACCGTGGGCGTGGTCGTCACCTACAAGGACGTGACGGCGCAGCTTCGCGCAGCCGAGGAAAAGCGCCGCGAGCAGGCCACGCTGCGCTCGCTGCTCGACGCGATCCCGGACCCGATCTTCTTCAAGAGCCCCGATGGCATCTACCGCGGCTGCAACCAGGCCTTCGCCGAGCTGCTGGGCCTGCCTTCCGAGCACATCGTGGGTCGGGTCGACCGCGAGCTGATCGCGCGGCCCTGGGCCGAGTCGGTCGAGGCGGTGGACCGCGAAATCCTCACCACGCTGGCGCCGAGCCGGCGCGAGGAATGGCGCGAGTACAAGGACGGCCGGCGCGAACTCTTCGACACCGTGAAGGCCCCGTTCCACGACCCCGAGGGCAGGCTGCTGGGCATCCTGGGCATCGGCCGCAGCATCACCCACCGCCTGTATCCGTCCGGCCTGCCCGCACCGACCGACGCGCAGCGCCAGCGCCTGCCGGGGCTGGCCGAACGCCAGGGCGCGCGGATCCTGCTGGTGGAAGACAACGAGCTCAACCGGGAGCTGGGCACCATCGTGCTGACCGAGGCGGGCTTCAGCGTGGACGTCGCCGCCAACGGCCGCGTCGCCTGCGACAAGGTGCGCCATGGGCACTATGACGTGGTGCTCATGGACATGCAGATGCCCGTGATGGACGGCGTGGCCGCCACGCGCGAGATCCGCCGCATGCCGCAGCGCCAGGCCCTGCCCATCCTGGCGCTCACCGCCAACGCCATGCCCCAGGACCGGGACCGCTGCCTGGACGCGGGCATGAACGATTTCATCGGCAAGCCGGTGGACCCTGACGATCTGCTGGCGGCGCTGATGCGATGGATTCCGGCGCGCACGAACGCTGCGGGCCCGACCCTCGCCACGGCGCCTTCAACCCCGGCCCCTTCAACCCCGGCC
>JBGAIH010000023.1:0-44453 GCA_044225675.1 Burkholderiaceae bacterium | reverse complement strand
CCACCCCGACACCGGGAATCGCCCCGCACCCGTCCCTGCCTGGGTGAGCGACCCCTGCGTCCTCCGGCACGGCCGGTATGATCATGCAGCCTGCGTGACCCGGCGCACCGACCGCCGCGCGCGCCGGGCCGAGCATGAAGGGCCCCAACCCTTGCCAACCGGACACCCCGCCATGAGCCGCTATCTCGTCGCCTACCTGAGCACCCTCGTCGTCTTCCTCGTGCTTGACGGCATCTGGCTCGGCCTGCTCATGGGCTCGACCTACAAGGCGCAGATCGGCCCGCTGATGCTGGAGAGTCCGCGCATCGTGCCGGCCGCGCTGTTCTACCTCTGCTACGTCGTGGGCATCATCGTGTTCGCCATCCTGCCGGGTCTGGAGGCGCAGCAGTGGCAGCGCGCCGCCGTGCTGGGCGCGCTGCTGGGGCTGATGGCCTACGGTGCCTACGACATGACCAACCTCGCCACGCTCAAGGGCTGGCCGCTGGGCATCTCGCTGATCGACATGGCCTGGGGTGCGGCCGTGACCAGTGCCTCGGCCACCGCCGGCTGGTTCGCCACCACGGCCTGGGCCAGCCGCTGACGCCCATGGCGGACGGGCGGGCAGTCCACCGCGCGCGCATCGTGCCGGACGGTCCGGCCTTCGACGCACCGGACGGCCTGCCGCTGCTGCTGGCCGCCGAAGCCGCCGGCATCGCGATGGCCAGCTCCTGCCGCAATGGAACCTGCCGCACCTGCATCTGCCTGCTCGAAGCAGGACGCGTGCACTACCGCATCGAATGGCCCGGCCTGTCGCGCGAGGAGAAGGACGAGGGCTGGATCCTGCCCTGCGTGGCGCATCCGGATTCGGATGTGGCCTTGCGGCTGCCAACCTGATCGACCAACCTGATCGACCGACCTGATCGACCGACCTGATCGATCGACCTGATCGACCCACAGGGCTTGCACGGCGGTTCGTGAACGCGGGCCGCCTCAGCGCAGCAGACGGCCCAGGGTGCGCATCGCGTCCTCCATGCGTTCGTCCCAGGGCCAGCCGCAGTTCAGGCGCAGCGCCTGGCCGAAGGCCCGCCGCGCCGAGAACATCGGCCCCGGCGCGATGCTGATGCCGCGCGCGGCGGCCTCGCGATGCAGAGCCAGCGTGTCTGCGCCGCGCGGCAGTTCGAGCCACAGGAAGTAGCCGCCCTGCGGGCGCGCGACCCGCACGCCGGCCGGAAAGTGCCGGGCGATCGACGCCAGCATGGCTGCCTGCTGCGCCTCCAGCGCATGGCGCAGCCGGCGCAGATGCCGGTCATAGCCGCCCTGCTGAAGATAGTCGGCCAGCCCGGCCTGCGCCGGCAGGCTCGCCGACAGCGAGGTCGTCAACCGCAGGCGCTGCACGCGCTCGGCAAAGCGGCCCGCTGCGATCCAGCCGACGCGCCAGCCGGGCGCCAGCGTCTTGCTGAAGGAGCTGCAGTGCATCACCAGGCCCTTGCGGTCGAAGGCCTTGGCCGGCAGCGGCGCGCGGCTGCCGAAATACAGCTCGCCATAGACGTCGTCCTCGATCAGCGGCACGTCGTGCGCCGCCAGCAGCGCGACCAGCTCCTTCTTGCGTGCCTCGTCGAGGCTGGCGCCCGTGGGGTTCTGGAAGGTCGTCATGAACCAGCAGGCACGAACCGGGTGCCGCCGCAAGGCCTCGGCCAGCGCAGCCAGATCCAGCCCGCCGCCCGGATGCACCGGCACCTCCAGCGCCCGCATGCGCAAGCGCTCCAGCGCCTGCAGCCCCGCATAGAAGCCGGGCGACTCCACGGCGATCAGGTCGCCCGGTTGCGCCACGGCGCTGAGCGCGAGGTTCAGCGCCTCCAGCGCGCCGTTGGTGACGATGATGTCGTCGGGCGGCACTCGCAGGCCCAGACCCAGGTAGCGCTGGGCGATCTGCTGGCGCAGGCCCGCATGCCCCTGCGGCAGATCCGACAGCGGATCCCAGGCCCCGGCCTGCCGCGCCATGCGCCCGAGCGAGCGGGCCAGCCGGCGGTGCGGAAACAGGTCGGGCGACGGGAAGGCCGAACCCAGCGGCACGATGCTGCGGTCGCGCGCCGCATCCAGCACGCTGAAAACCAGTTCGCTCACGTCCACCGTCGCGCGCAGCCGCGACACGCCGCGGCGCGCCGGCTGCGGCAGGGCCGGACCTTCGGTGCCGGCCACGAAGTAGCCGGAGCGCTCGCGCGCCCGCACCAGACCCTTGTCCTCCAGACGGTAGTAGGCCTGGAAGGCGGTCGACGGGCTCACGCCGTGGCGCGCCGTCAGGCTGCGGATGGAGGGCAGCCGCGTGCCGGGTGCGAGACGTCCTTCCCGGATGTCGGCGGCCAGCAGATCGGCGAGGGCCTCGTAGCGCTTCATGGCTGCGGATGTTTTGCTCATCTGATCCCTGAAATTTTCAGAAATTGTCATCTGATATGGTTTTTGCCGCTGCAACTGCTTCTTCAAACCCGCGCCTCGAGCGGGCATGATCGGGGGGGTGAGCTTTCCGATGACCCGCCCGGGGCCTGCGACGGCCCCTCCCACCCCGCCGACGCGTTGCCCGTTGCTGGCGGCTTTCCTGAGCCTGATGCGCACGCGCGCCGCCGCTGCGACCGAGGCCGAGGCCGTCACAGCCTGGCCGACCGGCCGCAGACAGCTCGCACACGTGGCGGGCGGGTGCGCGCTCCTCGTGACGGGGCTGCTCGCGGGGCCTGGCGCCGCGATCGCGCAAGCTGTGCAGACTGTGCAGACTGTGCAGGCCGTGCAGGCCCCGCAGCTGGCACAGGTCGCGCAAGTCCAGCCGCAGACCACCGCGCCGGATGCGGCGTCCGCTGCGCCGGGCCGGCAGCGCTTCGAAGACAGCATCGCCCAGCGCACGCTCGCCTGCACCGCCTGCCACGGCGCGCAGGGCCGGGCTGGCCCCGACGGCTACTACCCGCGCCTGGCCGGCAAGCCCGCCGGCTATCTGTACAACCAGTTGCTCAACTTCCGTGACGGCCGCCGCCACTACGGCCTGATGACAGGCATGGTCGACCTGCTCAGCGATGCCTACCTGATGGAAATCGCCCAGTACTTCGCCGGGCTGGAAGTGCCCTACCCGCCCGCACGTGCGCCGCAGGCCACGCCCGCCCAGCTCGCCCGCGGCGAGCAGCTGGCGCTGCGCGGCGATGCGGCGCGGCAGGTGCCCGCGTGTGCGCAATGCCATGGCGCCGCGCTCACCGGCGTGCAGCCTGCCACCCCGGGGCTGGTCGGCCTGCCCCGCGACTACCTCAACGCGCAGCTCGGCGCCTGGCGAGGCGGGCTGCGGCGCGCCCATGCGCCCGACTGCATGGCCACGGTCGCCAAGCGCATGACGGGCGAGGACGTGAGCGCGGTGGCGGCCTGGCTCGCCTCGCAGCCGGTTCCGGCTGCCGCCAAGCCGGTGGCGCCGCTCGCCACGCCCCTGCCCCTGTCGTGCGGCAGCGCCATCCCCGCGCCCGGAGGCCGCCCATGAGCCGCGCTCCCCGAGCCACTCTGAGAGCCTCTTCGAGAGCCTCTTCGAGAGCCACTCCGCAGGCCGGACGCGGGGTCGGCCCCCTGCTGGCCGGCATGGCCCTGCTCGCACTGCTGGCCGCCGCCACAACGGCCCTGGTGTGGCATCTGAACGTGCGTGGCGACGCCAGCCCCGGGCCTGCAACCGAGGCCGTTGCCACTGCGGCGCCCTCCGCTTCGCTCGTCGCACGCGGCGACTACCTGGCGCGGGCCGGCAACTGCATGGGCTGCCACACCGCGCGCGGCGAAGCCCCGTGGGCCGGCGGACTCGGTATCGACACGCCCTTCGGCACCGTCTACACCAGCAACCTCACGCCCGATCCCGAACATGGCCTGGGCCGCTGGACGGCTGCGGACTTCTGGCGTGCACTGCACAACGGCCGCTCGCGGGACGGCCGCCTGCTCTACCCGGCCTTCCCGTATCCGAACTACACCCGCGTCACGCGCGAGGACTCCGACGCCCTCTTTGCCTACCTGCAGAGCCTGCCGCCGGTGGCGCGCGCCAACCAGCCTCACGCGCTTCGCTGGCCCTATGGCACGCAGCCGGCGCTGGCGGTGTGGCGGGCGCTGTACTTCACGCCGGGCCAGCAGCAGCACCAACCGCAACGCTCCGCCGAGTGGAATCGCGGCGCCTACCTTGTGGAGGGTCTGGGCCACTGCAGCGCCTGCCACACGCCACGCAACACGCTCGGCGCGACGGACGACACGCTCACGCTGTCGGGCGCGCTGATCCCGATGAAGAACTGGTACGCGCCCTCGCTGACCTCGCCCGCCGAAGCGGGCCTGGCCGACTGGGACGTGGAACACATCGTGGCGCTGCTGGGCACCGGCGTGTCGGCGCGCGGCGCGGTCAGTGGACCGATGGCCGAAGTGGTGCTCGGCAGCACGCAGCATCTGTCCAGGCCAGACCTCGTGGCCATGGCCACCTTCCTCAAGGCCCTGCCCCAGACGACTCCGGACGAACGCCCGCCCGCTGCGCCTCGGCCCGCGCTCCCAGGAAGCCGTGGAGGCAAGCTGTATGCACAGCACTGCGCGCAATGCCATGGCGACGACGGCAAGGGCATCGCAGGCGCCTACCCGCCGCTGGCCGGCAACCGCGCTGTCATGCTCAAGACCCCCTCCAACCTCGTGCAGACCGTGCTCAATGGCGGCTATGCACCGGCGACGAAGGGCAACCCCCGGCCCTACGGCATGCCGCCCTTCGCCCTCACCCTGGCGGATGCCGACGTGGCGCTGGTGCTGACCTATGTCCGCAATGCCTGGGGCAATCAGGCCGCCGACGTGACGGAGCTGGAGGTCGCTCGCTACCGGGGGCAGACGCGCTGAGCGCCGTGGCCGGCGCGGGCCTGCTGAGCGCCGTGGCCGGCGCGGGGCTGCTGAGCGCCGTGGCCGGAGCAGGCCTGCTGAGCGCCGTGGCCGGCGCGGGGCTCCGGAGCCTCGGCGCTCGGCCCTACTGCTGCCCTGCGACGTAAGGACTGCGCTCGCTGTGTTTGCCGCTGTCGAGCATGCTGACCTCGCGGCTGTCATCGGGCCGCGACTGCAGCGCATTGTTGCCTTCGGTGCCCTCGTATCGCTGGCGGGAGGCGTGTCTGCGCCCGCTGCGCGAAGCGGGAACCGATGCGGTGGCCGAATCCCTCGCCTTGGGCGAGTCGCCATCACGCGCTGCACGGGCCTTCAGGCCTCCATGCTGCGTGCCTGACTCCTTGCGGCGGGCAGGTTTGTCTTGCGAGGTCGGCTGCTTCATGGGGTTTCTCCTGGACGGGTCGTCATGATCCGACTCTAGGCTGCAGCGCGCCGGCTGTCTGCAAGCCACAGGCCCTGCGCGGGGCAGGAGGAGTCCGACAGCGCTTGAGGACAGCGCTTCAGAACGGCACGAAGTCCGAGGGGTACTTCCAGAAGTCCTTGAGCAGGTAGCTGGCCGGCATGCCCAGGCTGGCGTTGCGTGGCGGGATCGGCCGGGTGAACCATTTGTCGTAGAGCGCCATCATCTCGCCGCTGTAGATCATGCGGCGGATCTCGTCGTCGGCCACCTTCTTGAGTTCGCCATCGCCCTTGGGCAGCATGACCGCCAGGGCTTCGGTCGTGAGGAACTTGCCCACCACTTTGAGTGCTTCGGGCCGGGGACGCTGCATGGCCAGGCCGTAGAGAAGCACGTCATCCATCACGAAGGCCTCGGCTTCCCCCTGCTCGACCATCTCGACGGCCCGTGCATGGTCAGAGGCCTGCAGGATGTCCAGGCGCAGCAGGCGCTCGCGGTTGTACTGCTCGAGCACCTTGAGCGGCGTGGTGCCGGTGGTGGACACGACCTTCTTGTTCATCAGGTCTTCGATGCGCTCGACGGTGCTGCCGCTGCGCACCAGCAGACGCGAGCCCGTGACGAAATGCGGTATCGCAAAAGCGACCTTCTGGCGCCGCTCGGCATTGTTGGTGGTGGAGCCGCACTCCAGGTGCGCCTTGCCGCTTTCGATGGCCGCGACGCGATTGGCGGACGTCACCAGCAGGTACTGGTACTTCAGCGAAGCGACGCCCGCCTTGCGGCGCAGGGCCTCGCCGATCTTCATGCACAGGTCCATGGCATAGCCGACCGGCTTGCCTTCGTCGAGATAGGAGAAGGGCACCGAGGACTCACGGTGCGCGATGATCAGCGGGCCACCGGCCCGGAGTACATCGATGACGGATGCCCTGGCGTGGAACATCGTGCAGGCCGCCAGAAGGGCGGCGGCGGTGAGGATGCGGATCGGCTTCATGCGGACTCCTTGCACAGGACCCGCGTTGCGCGCACAACAAATCCGGGCCTGCTCAAGAGCACTTTGCAAGCGACTTCACGCACCGCCAATAGGCTCAAGGGCCGGAACGCCCACGCCGGATGGACCGGCATGCTTTCGTATAGGGCGGGCGTTCAGCTCGCGAACGGATTGGCGAAGACGAACATCATCGCGACCCCGACTCCGATCAGGAAGTTCGCGTCGATCAGTCCGGCCATGAGGAACATCTTGGTCTGCAAGGGCTCCATCATCTCGGGCTGACGCACGGCTCCGTCGATGAAGCGGCCGCCCATCACCCCGAGTCCGAGGCAGGCGCCAATGGCGCCGAGGCCGATGATGAGTCCGCAGGCAATGGCAATGAGGCCGGTATCCGTCATGGTGGTTTCTCCTTGGGGTTGAACAACAGGTCCTGCCTGCATGATCGCAGCGGACCGTCGTGAAGACAATGACCTTGGAGGTCATGCTGCGGCGTCAGTCGGCGAGCCGGGCGCCAGCCGATTCGCGACAATGGCGCCACTGCCCCTTGCCATGGAACTGCTCCCCCTGTTCGAAGACGCGCACCTGCTGGTGCTGGACAAGCCTGCCGGCCTGCTGTCGGTGCCCGGCCGCGGCCCCGACAAGCAGGACTGCCTGTCGGCGCGGGCGCAGCGCCGGTGGCCCGATGCCCTGGTGGTGCACCGGCTGGACATGGCCACCTCCGGCCTGCTGCTGATGGCGCGCGGCGCCACTGCGCAGCGCCGGCTCAGCGACGCTTTCGCGCAGCGACAGGTGCACAAGCGCTACGTCGCGGTGGTCGCCGGCCGGCTCGAAGCGCCGGCTGCAGAACCATCCGGCCCGGACGCTCCGTGGCACCTGATCGATCTGCCGATCGCCCTCGACTGGCCGCGTCGGCCACTGAGCATCGTCGACCCCACGCACGGCAAGCCCAGCCTCACACGCTGGCGCGTCATGGCGCATGACGCGCCACTTGACGCCACCCGGCTCGAACTGGAGCCGGTGACCGGGCGCTCGCACCAGCTGCGCGTCCACCTGCAGGCCATCGGGCACCCGATCCTGGGCGATGCGCTCTATGCGCCGGCCGACGTGCAGGCCCGGGCTGCGCGACTGCTGCTGCACGCGGCCCGCCTTGCCTTCACACACCCGGCCGACGGCCGGTCGCTGGCCTTTCATCTGCCGGCCCCGTTCTGACGCAGCCTCGGCAGATCAGGGGAACCAATCGGGCGGCCCGTGCATCGGACACGCACCGCCGCCGAAGGAGCACGACATGAACACGCCCTGCGCACCACGCCGCCTGCTGGCCCGCCGCCAGGTCGCCGTCGCCCTCGTCGCCGCACCGGCCCTGCTGCTGCGCGCGCACGCCCGGACGCCGACCGTCCTCAGCCCGACGCCCTCGCAGACCGAGGGCCCGTTCTATCCTGTCGAACTGCCGCGCGATGCGGACGCCGACCTGCTGCGCAACGGCAGCCTGCACTACACGCGCGGCGAGACGGCCTGGGTCGAGGGCGTGGTCACCGATCTGTCGGGCCAGCCCGTGCGCGGCGCGCAGGTGGAGATCTGGCAGTGCGACGTGCAGGGCCACTACCACCATCCGGGCGACGGAGGCCGCGCCGATCCGGCGTTCCAGGGATTCGGCCGCGTGCCGGTCGACGCGCAGGGACGCTACCGCTTCCGCACCATCCGGCCCGTGGCCTATGGCGGCCGCACGCCGCACATCCACCTGAAGGTACGCCTCGGCCCGCGCGAGTTGCTGACGACGCAGCTCTACGTCGAAGGCGATCCGCACAACGAGCGCGACTTTCTCTGGCGCAACCTCAGCCCGCAGGCGCGCGCCGCGCTGACGGTGCCGTTCCGCCCGGCCGAGGGCGGGCTTATCGCGCGCCTGCCACTGGCGGTGGCGGCCTGAACGCCGGACGGGCCGCGCACCCGACCTGATCCGGCCCGTCCCTGCCTGTCCTTGCACCTTCCCGCCTCTGCCTGCACCTTCCGTGCAGGGGCTCCCCTGCAAGGCGCGCGCCGCGCCGCTACCATGGCCCGATGACACGACACCTCTACATCCTCACCGGCGCCTCGCGCGGACTGGGCGCATCCATGGCGGCGCAACTGATCTCTCCTGAGCACACGCTGCTGTGCATCTCGCGGCGCACGAACGACGCCCTGGCTGCCGCCGCGCGCGAGCGCGGGGCCGGGCTCGAACAGTGGTCCTGCGATCTCGCGGACGCGGCTGCCGTGGCCGGGCGGCTCGGCGACTGGCTGGCGAAAGCGGCTGGCACGCGCCCGGCCAGCGCGACGCTCATCAACAACGCCGGGGCCCTCGCCGCGCTGCGTCCTCTGGCCACGTCCGACGCAGCCAGCCTCACGCAGGCGCTGCGCGTCGGGCTCGAGGCACCGATGCTGCTGACCTCGGCCTTCCTGGGCGCGACGGCGCACTGGCAGGTGCCCCGCAAGGTACTCAACATCTCATCGGGGCTCGGCCGCCGCGCGATGGCCGCGCAGTCGGCCTACTGCGCGGCCAAGGCGGGCCTGGATCACTTCACCCGATGCCTGGCGCTGGAGGAAGCGCCTTCGCCCCACGGTGCGCGTGTGTGCTCGCTCGCACCCGGCGTGATCGACACCGACATGCAGGTGCAGCTGCGCAGCGCCGACGACGCCGGCTTTGCCGACCGCGCCAGCTTTGAAAACCTCAAGACGCGCGGGCTGCTGGCGACCCCGGACGACGCGGCCGCCCGGATCCTCGCCTTCCTCGCGCGGGACGACTTCGGCAGCCAGCCGGTGGCCGACATCCGCGACTGAAGCTCAGAGCCGCACCACGCGGGTTTACTCCCGCACCACAAGCACCGGCAGACTGGTGTGCGACAGCACGCGCTGTGTGGTGCTGCCCAGCACCAGCTTCTCGAGCCCGCGCCGGCCATGCGAGCCCATCACGAGCAGGTCGGCTCCGACGGCTGCGGCGGTGTCGAGAATGCCCTGCCAGACCGAGTGGCCCTCGACCACGCGCGTGTCCACGGCCAGTCCCGCCGCGTCGAAGGCCTTGCGTGCAGCGGTGATCGCCTCGGCCGACTCGGCCTTGGCGGCCGTGAGGTACTGGGCCTGGCCGAAGGCGGCGTCCGTGCCGATGCCGGTGAACGGATAGGGATCGATGACGTAGACGACCGTCGTGGCGGCGCCGAATGCGCGCGCCAGGCCAACGGCCTTGGCCAGTGCGAGACCGGACGTGCCGGAGCCGTCGACCGGAACGAGGATGTGCTTGAACATGGTGCCCCCTTTTGATGCAATGGATGACAGGCCCTTGTAGCCTGAAGACCCATGCTACGCCGCCCGCCGCAGCGATGCCAGCGGGAGTCAGGAACTGTTGACCTGCCGCAATGGTTGCATGTCCTGGAAGCCGCCCAGACGGCAGGTGACCACCAGCGTGTCACGGTGGCCGCCCAGACCCGTCGGCTGGATCGGCGTGGACTCGTGGATCACGCGGGTGTCGTCCAGCAGCAGCAGCGACCAGGGCTCGGTCATGGTGAAACGCTGGCCGTTCGGGCCGAGCGACTCGAACACCCGCGTTTCTCCGCCCTTGATGCCGTCGCGCCCCACGAGGAACACCGCCACCAGATCGACCCCGTCGCGATGCGCGCCCTCGGGAGTCGGCCGGCCGATGCCGTCGGTCGTGTCGATGCGGAACTGATGGGCCTCGACATACCAGGGACCGGGGTCCGATGCGGTGCCGGCACGGGAGGCACCGTCGCCACCGGACAGTGCACCGCGCCCCGCCTCACGCGCCGGCGTGGCCGACCGCATGCGGCCTGCCACGCCCGCCAGCGCGGCCAGGAGGCGCGGCCAGACCGGCGCGCCGGTCACCGCAGGCTCCATCGGCTCGAACCAGCGCTCCATGCCGCCGTGCAGGGCGTTGTACTCGACCGGTTGCCAGTGCGCGCGATGCGCCACCTGCTCGACGGCACCGCCCCGCACCACGAAGCTGGCGTGACGACGCTTGCGGTAGCGGCCGCCGTCCTTGAGGTAGCCGTCGGGCGCCAGCGCGTTCCAGCTCGGCGCCAGCGCGGCGAGTTCGTCAGGAGAGCAGCCGGCGAGTTCGCACACGCCGGCGGGGCTGAGCACGGCGTGGCCGCGCTGGGCGAGCAGCGTGTCGAGTTGGCTGGGGTAGGTATAGGCAGGCGAGAGGATCATGGAGGCGGCAGATCAGGCAACGGGCTGGCGCGCCCAGGCCTCATCGCCTGGCGCGATCCCGAGCCTAGCAGAGCCGCCGGGGCCCTGCATGCCTGCACCCCGGCCTCAGGCCAGGCCGGTCAGGCCGTGACCTTCACGCCCTTCCAGAACGCGACGCGGTCGCGCACCATCTGGGCCTCGGGCTTGGGGTCGAGGTAGTACCAGACGGCATCGGGGTTGAGCTCGCCATTGACGATCAGCGAGTAGTAGCTGGCCTGGCCCTTCCAGGCACAGGTCGTCTTGTGGTTGCTGAAGGTCACGTACTCGCGGCGCAGCGAATCGGCCGGAAAGTAGTGGTTGCCTTCGACCACCACGGTGTCGTCGCTCTCGGCGATGACGGTGTCGTTCCAGATGGCTTTCATGGGGTCTCCGTTCGGTTCAGGGGCCGGGCGCCTCCAGCCAGTGCAGGCTGAACAGGCGCTCGGGATCGGTCCACACCGGACCGGGCACGAAGCCCGCGGCCTTGGCCAGCGCGCGCAGGCTGTCCGGTGTGAACTTGTGCGAATTCTCGGTGTGCAGCGTCTCGCCTTCTTCCAGCTCGAAGCTGCGGCCCAGCACATGGACGCGCTGGCGCGCCAGGCTCATCAGGTGCATCTCGATGCGGCTCTGCGGCGCATTGTAGAAAGCCGCGTGAGCGAAGGCGCCGAGGTCGAAGTCCGCACCCAGCTCCCGGTTGGCGCGCGCCAGCAGGTTGAGGTTGAAGGCCGCCGTCACGCCCTGGCTGTCGTTGTAGGCCGCATGCAGCCGCGCCGGATCCTTGACGAGATCGGCGCCCAGCAGCAGGGCACCGCCGCGCAGTTGGCGCGCCGCCATGCGCAGAAAGCGCAGCGCCTCGTCATGGCTGAAATTGCCGATGGTCGAGCCCGGGAAGAAGCCGATGCGCCGGCCCGGCGCGGCGCCCGCACCCCGTTCGGGCAGCTGGAACGGCTGGGTGTAGTCGGCCACCACCGGCTCGACCGCCAGACCCGGATAGTCGGCACGCAGGGCGGCGGCCGCCTGCGTCAGATGCTCGCCCGAGATGTCGACCGGCACGAAGCGCGCCGGACGATCCGCCGCGTCGAGCAGCAGGCGCACCTTGCGCAGCGAGCCCGCGCCGTACTCCACGATGTCGGCCTGCGGCCCGATCTGCGCGGCGATCTCGCCCGCGTGGCGTCGCAGAATGCCCAGCTCGGTGCGCGTCGGGTAGTACTCGGGCAGATCGCAGATGGCGTCGAACAGCGCGGAGCCGCGGGCGTCGTAGAAGTACTTGGGCGAGATCGCGCGCGGCCAGCGGCCGAGTGCGTCCAGCAGGCCCTGGCCAAATCCGCCGGCCGGCGCGTGCACGACCGGCAAATCGCTCTCGCGCGGGCGCGTCGCCCGCAGTGCAACAACAGGTGTCATAGGTCCCTCGCAAGGCGCAGGCCGGAGAATTGCCAGCGCGCGGCTGGCGGAAAGAAGTTGCGGTAGGTGGGCCGCGCATGGCCCTCGGGCGTGGCCAGGCTGCTGCCGCGCAGCACCAGCTGGCCCACCATGAACTTGCCGTTGTATTCGGCCACGGCGCCCTCCATCGGGCGGAAGCCCGGGTACGGGTCATAGGATGAGCGCGTCCACTGCCACAGGTGGCCGGTCATCTGCGACAGGCCTGGCGCGCCATAGGCGGCCTCCCACTCGAACTCGGTGGGCAGACGCGCGCCGGCCCACTCGGCATAGGCCGCCGCCTCGTAGAAGCTCAGCTGACTCACCGGCGCGGCCGCATCGAGCGGCCGCACGCCGTCCAGCCCGAACACCTGCCAGCCCGAAGACGAGGGCGCGCGCGGATCGCCCGGAGCCAGCCAGTAGGCCGGAGCGTGCCAGCCGCCGGCCTGCACGGCCGCCCAGCCGTCCGACAGCCACAGTTGCGGGCGCTCGTAGCCGCCATCGGCGATGAACTGCGCGAAGTCGCCGCAATTGACCAGCCGGTCGGCCAGCGCATAGGGCCGCAGCAGGGCGGCATGGCGCGGCGTCTCGTTGTCGAATGCGAAATCATGCGCACCCTGGGACGGGTCGCAACCGACCTGGACCACGCCGCCGGGCAGCTCGACCCACTGCGCCGCAGGCACGGCCTGGGCCAGCCGCAGCGCGGGCGCCTCGGTCGGCCGGTAGGCCGGCAGCAGCGGGTTGCACGACAGCGCGTGAAGAATGTCGGTGAGCAGCAGCTCCTGGTGCTGCTGCTCATGGTGCAGACCGAGCGTGACGAGTGGCCGGGCCTCAGCCCAGGCGGCCTCGGGTGCGCAGGCGATGAACTCCTGCATGGCCGCATCCACATGCCCGCGATAGGCAAGCACCTCGTCCACCGAAGGCCGGCTCAGCAGGCCGCGCTGCGGACGCGGATGGCGCGGCCCGAGCGCTTCATAGTAGGAGTTGAAGAGATAGAAATAGCGGTCGTCGAAGGCGCGGTAGCCCGGCAGGTGCGGCCGCAGCACCACCGCCTCGAAGAACCAGCTGGTGTGCGCCAGATGCCATTTGGTCGGGCTCGCGTCGGGCATGGACTGGATGCACTGGTCCTCCGGCGACAGCGGGGCAGCGAGCGCCGCGCTGTGGGCGCGCACGTCGGCATAGCGGGCCGCGAGCGCCGCCCGCCCGGGCGCGGCCACTGCCGTGCGATCGGTCGGGGCAAGGTCAAGAAAATGGGGGCGTTGGGTCACGTTCCGGGTCTCCGCGAGAGGGTTGGGGAAACGGACCGCCCCGGTCCGCTCCACGTGGGTGTGATGGTTCGCATGCGTATCGCATCAGTCGCAAGGAACGGCCAATTCATTACAGCACAGCGGCGTGAAAGTTGCCTGACCGGCGTCTGGAAGCAGACACCACTGCTGACAGTTTTCCTCGCCCGCCGTACTTCGTCCGCCGAAGCGCGGCCGGACGTCTGACTGGCGTCTGCCCCCGTCGCCCTGAGCGCTGACCAAGGGTAATGGGCGCCGCCGCCGGACTCGGTGCGACAGCGAACAGTCGGTCATGAAGCGCTGTCGCAAAAGCTACCCCGGCGAGGGGCGGGACTGGCTACCATCGCGGCATCGACAGCCTCGAAACAGCCCTAACTTCCAGGAGACACCTCATGACCGCCCTGACCGATCTCGTCAATCACCAGGTCCGCCTGGCCTCCCGGCCCATCGGCATGGCCACGCGCGACAACTGGAACTTCACCACCGAGCCGGTAGCCGAGCCCGGGGACGGCGCCGTCGTGGTCAAGACGCTCGTGATCTCGCTCGACCCCGCGATGCGCGGCTGGATGAATGAAGGCAAGAGCTACATCCCGCCGGTGGGCATTGGCGAGGTCATGCGCGCAGGCGGCGTGGGCCGCGTGATCGCGTCGAAGAACCCGGCTTTTGCGGTGGGCGACCTCGTGTCGGGCACGCTCGGGGCCCAGGAGTATGCAACCGTCAGTGGCGAGCAGGTGCGCCGCCAGGGCCTGTTCCGGATCGACACCCGCCTGGGCACGCCCAACCAATGGCTCAACGTGCTCGGCATGCCCGGGATGACGGCCTACTTCGGCCTGCTCGACGTCGGCCAGCCGCAGCCTGGCGACACCGTGGTCGTCTCGGGCGCCGCCGGCGCCGTCGGCCAGACCGTGGGCCAGCTCGCGAAGATCAAGGGCTGCCGCGTCGTGGGCATCGCGGGCGGCAGGGCCAAGTGCGACTGGGTGGTGAACGAACTCGGCTTCGACGCGTGCATCGACTACAAGGACGCCGCCAGCAGCGTGCGCGCCGGCCTCAAGGAGCACTGCCCGAACGGCGTGAACGTCTACTTCGACAACGTGGGCGGCGACATCCTCGACGACGTGCTGGCCAAGCTGGCGCGCGGCGCCCGCATCGTCATCTGTGGCGCGATCAGCCAGTACAACAACACGACGCCGGTGCAGGGGCCGAAGAACTACCTGTCACTGCTGGTCAACCGCGCCCGCATGCAGGGCATGGTGGTGTTCGACTATGCCGACCGTTACCACGTGGCCGTGGCCGAGATGGCCGGCTATCTGCGGGACGGGCGAATGAAGAGCAAGGAAGATGTCGCCACCGGCCTTGACACCTTTCCCGAGGCCTTGTCCCGCCTGTTCTCGGGCGCGAACTTCGGCAAGCTGGTGTTGCAGGTGGCCCCCGACTGACGCAGGGCCAGCGCGCGGCGTCACCCCAAAAAAAAGCCCTCGCCGATGATCGACGAGGGCTTGTTCTGGAGCGACGCCGCAGCTTCAGCTCACTGCCAGCTGGATGCGAGGATCGGATTGAGCGTCGTCTGGTAGTTGGCCGGAAGACTGGTGGTGCCCGCTGCCGGCACGGCAAAGGCCGCCATCGCGGACACCAGCCCTTCCACCTGGCTTTGGAGCAGCCGTTTGCCGGCTGCACCATCGCTCCCGGCCAGCTCGATGCTGTCGAGCCGGTTGGCCGCGCCGCCGTACCAGTTGCGGACGGTCAGCTTGTCGCCAGTTTCGATCAGCGTGAGCTGCAGATCGTTGCCGACGTGCGCGAGCCACAGCTGGTTCGTGCTCACGCCCGCGTCGATCACGATGCGGTCGTTGTCGGTGCCCGAGGCGTCGTAGTTCGTGATCACGTCGGAGCCGCCGCCCTTGCCGAACTGATAGACGTCATTGCCAGCGCCGCCGTCGAGCGCATCATCACCCGCGCCGCCGTTGAGGGTGTCATTGCCGTCATGGCCTGAGAGCCTGTCCTGTCCGGCGCCGCCGGCGAGGCTGTCGTTGCCGGCATAGCCGTACAGCACATCGTTGCCGGCTCCGCCGTCGAGCTTGTCGTCGCCCGCGCCCGCGTCGAGCTGGTCATTGCCATCGCCGCCTTGCAGGTCGTCATTGCCGTTGCCGCCGTAGAGGCTGTCGGCATCGGCGCCGCCCGTCAGTGTGTCAATGCCGTCACCACCATAGAGCGTGTCGCTGCCTGCGCCGCCGTCGAGCATGTCGTCGCCGGCCTCGCCGTTCAGGTTGTCATTGCCGAGGCCACCGGAAAGCTTGTCATTGCCGATTCCGCCATAGAGGGTGTCGGCACCCGCTTCGCCGTCCAGCGTGTCATCGCCCGCGTTGCCGTAGAGGATGTCGTTGCCGTCGCCTCCGCTCAGCGTGTCGTTGCTGGCATAGCCCGTGAGCAGATCGTCGCCGGACGAGGACGAGAGCACCCGATTCTTGACTTCGGCGATGTCCCAGATGGTTCCGTTGTCGAACTTGATCTCGTCGAGAACAAAGCCCGACGTGCCGTCATAGACGAAGTAGTTCATGACGCGCAGCGTGTCCGTCGTCCCGGTGATGGACAGCATCAGGTCGTTGCCCTTGCGGGTGAGCTTCAGGTTGGCTGTCGTGACGCTGGCGCCGAGCACGAGCCGGTCCTTCTTGAGGCCGAGTCCGTCGTCGTCATAGTTGTTGATGGTGTCCTGCCCTGAGCCGCTGCCCCAGTGGTAGGTGTCGGCACCGCCGCCGCCGGCGAGGTAGTCGTTGCCCAGGCCGCCGTCAAGGACGTCGTCGAGCGCACTGCCGTAGATGGTGTCGTTCTGGGCGGTATAGGGCTTGGTGGTCACAATGGGCACTTGGAATCTCCGGACAGCAGCGTTGAGTGGATCGGAACCCACCGCGCCCCTTGCTTGACGCTGAGGCGCGGTCGGGAGTTCAGGCCACTTTAGCGACGCCCCTGCGGCGTGCCCACCACCCGGAAGTATGAACGCGCGCCCAGTTCAGGACGCGACGCGCACCGTGTCGCCTTCCACCACCACCCGCGAACCGGCCGCGATGCCATTGGACTGCTCGATGGTGCGGTAGCTGCCGTCATTCATGCGGATGCGCATCTGATAGACGGTGACCTTGGCCATGTTCTTTTCGATCCGGTTGCCCGCGTAGGCGCCGCCTGCAGCACCCAGCACGGTCGCTGCGGTCTTGCCGCTGCCGCCGCCGATCTGGTTGCCGAGGATGCCCCCGAGCACGCCGCCGGCCACGGTGCCTACGCCGATCTCACTGTTGCCGATGCCGTTGACCCGGCCCTGGCGCTGCACCGGCGTCGACGATTCGACCACGCCGCAGACCGTGCAGACGTTCTGTGCAACCTGCACCGGCGCCGGCTGGACGCGGGGCTTGGGCACGCTGGTCGTCACGGGCGTGCTCACACGCGGCTGGACCTGCGGCTGGGCCTGGGCCACCGACTGCTTCGGCGCGGTGACGACTGCCGTCTGAGCCGGCACGTCACCGGTGGAATACGCCGCGTCGGATGCGCCGTTCTGGGCATTCGTGCGGGTCACCACAAGCGTGGTGGCCAGAGCGGCCACCGCCACGAGCATGACGGCGAGCGTCGGGATCAGTGCCTTGCTGTTGCGAACACGGTCGCTGAACGACGGCTGCAGACCGGGCTGGCCCATCGGGTGCTGCATGTCGGGATGTCGGGTGCTGGTATCCATTTGAATGGCTCCTTGTAATTTTCCAGGTGACGCCATTGTTGGCCGCCCGCCGCAGCCTGGGTGTACGCGAATGTGTCTTTCGTAAGCAGGACATGTCCGACACGGCGTCGACATCTGTAGGACCGCGCCTACGAAGGCTTCCGGCGTCGGCTGAACGCCAGCGCCCGGGGCTGGAGCGAGCATCGGGGCCATGCATCCGCACGCCTCCCATGGTCCCTCATCCCACCTCGATCGGCTTGGGGCGATGCAGTCGCTTCGCGCGCACCACGCCACCGGCACCGACGCCGTTGCGAAGTCCGCAGCGTCGAACGCGAGCCAGGGCTCAGCGTCGCCGGCGAACGAGGCAGCCTCGAAGCGCAGCCGCCCCTGCCTGGATCTCGCTGACTACATGGCCGTGCTCAACGAGCGCCTGCGCGCCCATCCGATGTACCTGGAAGGCATGCATTTCCCCGATCCCCAGCCAGGCTCCACGCCCATGCTCGCAGCCGCCGTCGCTTGGGAAGGTCCGTGGGACTGCCTTGGCGTGTTCTCCTCCGTGATCGACGAAGTCACGGCCGAGTACGATCTCTGCCCCGAAGCCCACAGCGCCTTCAGCGATCGCTATCGCAGCGCCAACTCCGGCTCGGCACATCACTGATCCGCCAACGGTCAACGTGTCGGGTGCGTTGCGGCCGGCGCCCCGCCCTACACTTGACGCATGGAACTGCGTCATCTGCGCCACTTCATCGTCCTTGCCGACGAGCTGCACTTCGGGAATGCCGCGCGCCGGCTGCACATCACGCAGCCGCCCCTGTCGGCCAGCATCCGGCAGCTGGAGGACCATCTGGGCGCGCGCCTGTTCGAGCGGGACAGCCGCAGCGTGCGCCTGACCGCCGTTGGCGCCGCGTTTCAGCCCGAGGCGATCCGTGCGGTGGCGCAGGCCCAGGCCGCCGAGGAGGCCGGCCGCGCGCTGGCCACGGGCAAGGTCGGCCACCTGCACATCGCGTTCACCAGTTCCATGCTCTACCGCGGCATGCCCGAGCTGTTACGCGCCTATGCCGCGCGCCACCCGCAGGTGGAGATCCACCTGAGCGACCTGACGGTTGCCGAGCAGACCGAGGCCTTGCTGCGACAGCGCATCCACGCCGCGTTTTCCTCGGGCCAGACCGTGGCGCCGGGCCTGGCAGGCAAGCCGCTGGCCGACGACGCCTTCGTCTGCTGCGTGCATGAAAGCCATTGGGCCGCAGGCAAGCGTCGCGTGCGCCTGCCCGCGCTGGCACAGGAAGACTTCGTCATCTTCTCGCGCGACATCACGCCCTCGGGCTACGACCACGTGGTGTCCATGTGCGTGCAGGCCGGGTTCCATCCGCGCGAGAAGGCGCATGTGCGCCAGTGGCTGACGGCCGCGCTGCTGGTGTCGCAGGGCATCGGCATCGCGGTGGTGCCGGGCTCGCTGCGGCGGGCCGGCATCCAGAACGTGAAATTCATCGCCATCGAAGATGCGCAGACCCACACCTCGGGCTATGTCGTCTGGAATCCCGAGGCCACCTCGCCCGCGCTGGACCATCTCATCGCCCTTTTGCCCTGACCCTTTTGCCCTGACCCTGCCGCAGACCGGCAGGCCGCAGCACGGCGGATTCAGTCCGCCACCACGAAGCGAACCAGCGACACCTCGGGCGTCACGTCGTCGAACACGGCCTTCAGGCGCAGGCCCAGATGCAGGCCTGCAGGCGCTTCGCCCGCGAAATTGCTGATGATCATCGGCCCCTCCTCCAACTGCACCACGCAGACGTCGTAGGGCAGATCCTCGGCATAGCCCTTCCAGTAGGCGCGATGGAAGCGGCCCCAGGTGACGAGCGTGCCGCGACCGCTGACCACGTGCCAGCCCTGGTCCTCCGAGAGACATTTCGGGCACACGGGGCTCGGCGGAAAGTGCATGTCGCCACAGGCGTGGCAGACCTGCACTGCCAGTCGGTGGGCCCTGGCATGCTCCCAATAGGGCCGGATCAGTGGATCGATGGTGGGCAGCGGCTTGTCATAGGCCGGCCGCGCATTCGCGGCGGGGCTCAGGTCGGTCGGTTGCATCGTCGTCTCCTCGGGCTTACGCGCGGGTGTAGATGATCGAGCGGCAGCACGGTGTCGCGCTCACGTACTGGGCCACTTCGCAGCCGGGCACCTGCCGCTCGCCGGCCTCGCCGCGCAGCTGGCGCACCGCCTCCACGTTGAGCGCCCAGCCCTGCATGTAGGAGTTCGACAGATGGCCGCCGTCGGTGTTGGTCGGCAGGCGCCCACCCGGCCCGAGCGTGCCGCCCTCCACGAAACCACCCGATTCGCCCGGGCCGCAGAAGCCCATCCCTTCAAGGCTGAACAGCACCGTCGGGCTGAAGTTGTCATAGGGCAGGAACAGGTCCACGTCCTGCGGGCCGACGCCGGCCATGCCATAGACCTGGCGCGCCACCTCCTGCAACTCGTCGTACCAGAAGTTCGGCGCGAAGTTGGAGATCGCGCTGTCGGTGAAGGCCTCCTTCGCACCGACGCCCGAGATCAGCACCGGCGGCTTCTTCAGGTCCTTCGCGCGTTCGGCCGTGGTGAGGATGATGCACACCGCGCCGTCATTGATCAGGCAGTAGTCGAGCAGCCCCAGCGGCTCGACGATGCGACGCGCCTTGGCATGGTCGTCGAGCGTGATCGGGTGGCGCATCACCGCCGTCGGGTTGCGCTGGGCGTGCTGGCGAAACGCCACCGGCACCTCGCCGAGCTGGCGCGCAGTGGTTCCGTAGCGCTCCATGTGCAGGCGGAACATCAGCGCATGCGCCGCCCCCGGCGAGGTCATGCCCCAAGGGTCCCAGAAGGTCTCGTTCTCGCCGCCGTAATTGACGCGGCGCGAGCGGCCGATGTTGGCGTACAGCAGCGCCACGTGCGTGGCGGCGCCGCATTCGAGCGCCATCATCGCCTCGATGATCGACATGCCCGACATGCGGCCGTGGGCCGGCATCTGCATCGTCCAGGTCGGATCGATGCCGAGGATGGCGCCCATGCGCACGTAGTACGGCACGCGGCAGCACACCAGGCCGTCGATCCGGTTCTTGTCGAGACCGCAGTCGTCGATCGCCGCCTTGAAGGCCTGCGCCGCGAGTGCATAGTCCGACAGCTCGGGAAAGCTGCCATAGGCGGTGGTGCCGACGCCGACGATGGCGAAGCGGTCCTTGAGGGCTGTCATGTCCATGGATGCCGTCCTGCGATGTGCCGCGTTCAGATCACGTTCTCGCGCGCCAGGCGCTCGACGTCGGCATCGGCGTAGCCCAGGTACTGCGTGAGGATGTAGTGGTTGTCCTCACCATAGCAGGGCGCCGCGCGGTCGATCGGCCCGCCCGAGTAGGCGGGCGTGTCTGCGAGCTTCGCCGGCATCTCGGCCACCGGCCAGCGCCCGATCTTGCTGCCGGTCACTTCGGTCAGCCACGCGAGCGCCTGCAGCTGCGGGTCGCGGTCGCAGCGGTCGCCGGCGGTCTGGCAGACACCGGCCGGCACGCGCGCAGTCTGCAGCGCGAGCATGGCCTCGTAGGCGTCCTGGCTCTGCGTCCAGGCGTTCACCGCCTCGTCGAGTGCGTCCTGGTGCGCCAGCCGCGCTTCGAGCGTGGCAAAGCGCGGATCGCTGCGCAGCGCGGGCTGGCCCGACACCTCGCAGAACGCCGCCCATTCGGCCTCGTCGAAGCAGGCGATCGCGATCCAGCTGTCGTCGCCCTTCTCCGCATCGGGCCGGCAGCGGTAGGCGCCGTGCGGCGCGGCCGGCTTGTAGGGCGAGCGGTTGCCGATGCGGCTCCAGCTGCGGCCGTTGGCCGACCAGTCGAGCACCGTCGCGCCCGACAGAAAGGTGCCCGACTCGCACTGCGAGGAATCGATGAACTGCCCCTCGCCCGTGCGGTCGCGGTGAAAGATCGCGCCGAGGATCGCGAGCGCGAAGCCGTACGCGCCCATCCAGTCGAGGTAGGAGTAGCCCCAGCCCGCCGGCATGGCCGGCTCCGGCAGACCCGACATCTCGGACGTGCCGCCGAAGGACGCGGCCACCGGCCCCACCGTGCGGAAGCGCCCGTAGGTGCCCGCGCTGCCCATGCCCGACTGCTGGATGTAGATGATGTCGGGCTTGATCGACTTCATCACCTCGTAGCCCAGCCCCAGACGCTCGAGCACGCCCGGCGAGAAGCCCTCGGCCACCACGTCGCACTGGGCCACGAGCCGCTTGGCGATCTCCAGGCCCTCGGGGTGGCGGATGTTGAGCGAGAAGCCGCGCTTGCCCGAGTTCTTGTTGTTGAACTGACCACCCATGTCGGGGTCGCTCACGCCGGCCAGCGGTGCCGTGGCCACCTCGCGCGCGGCGCGTCCGCCCACCGGCGCCATCGCGGCAAGCCGGGTGTCGGGGTTTTCCTTCCATTCGACCTTGAGGCACTCGGCCCCCATCGCAGCCGCAATGCGTGTGCCGCCCGCCGAAGCGAGGAACCAAGAAAAATCAAGGATGCGAATGCCTTGCAGCGCGAACGGCTTGCCGCGCGCCGACAGCGCACTTTCGACGCGTCGCGGCCGCAGCGGCCGGTCGGTCGCACTCGCCGGCCGCGCCGCTGGCGTGCCGAGCGCCGCGAGCACGGCCTGCGTGTCCTCGCCAAGCAGCGGCGGCCGGCGCCCGGGCTGCCAGTCGGTGGCCGTGCTCAGCCACTTGCTCGTGGCGTAGCGGAAGCTGCGGCCCAGCTCCGGATGCTCGATGTCGGCGAAGCTGCGGCGCGCGAGCCAGTGCGCGTCCTGCGCGTTCTCGTGCGGTTTGCGCAGCGGCGCCCACAGCAAGCCGGCATCCTGTGCCTCGCGCCACGGCGTATTGTCATAGGTGCAGGCGCCGATGAAGCGCTGGATCACTTCCAGCTTGTGTGCGGTGCGCTCGTTCATCGCGACCGTGCCGGGGATGCTGCGCGCCTTCATGTCGGCGTTCGCGTCCGGCAGCTCCAGGTCCGCCGCCATGCCGTAGCGTTGCAGGAAAGGCACGAGCGCCGCCTCGTCGCGGGCCGACACGCCCCAGGTCATGATCCAGCGGCCATCCTTGGTGTGGGCCATCGCCGGCACGCGGCCGGTCTTCTCGGCCGCATGCCGACAGGTCTGGCGGAACACCGGCGCGCGGCGCATCACCCACGACATCAGGTCGACCTCGGTGTTCTTGGACACGGCCTCGTGCACCGCCACCGACACGTCCTGCCCGCGCCCCGTGTGCAGGCGATGCGTGAGCGCGGCCATGATGCCGATCGCCAGGTGGTCGCCTGCGATGTGATAAGCGTGCCACAGCTGCGGCGCGATCGGCGGCAGGTCGTAACGGCCCGTGAGGTCCGGGTCGTAGCCGCAGTTCATCATCACGCCGCCGAGCGCGAGGTGGATGAGGTCGCTGCCCTTGAAGTCCTTCCACGGCCCCTCGTCGCCGAAGGGCGTCATGCGCGCCACCACGAGTTGCGGAAAGCGCGCGGCGAGCGCGGCGCGGTCCAGCCCGAGCAGTTCGCCCACGCGGCCGCAGCTGCCGTCCAGCAGGATGTCGGCCGAGGCGATCAGCGCTAGCAGCGTGTCGCGCTCGCGGCCCGCAGGCAGCACCACCGACTTCTTGTTGCGGTTGTAGTGCCAGAAGAACAGAGAGTTCTCGGTGCCGGGCCGGTCGTCCAGGAACGGGCCGATGCGCCGCGTGGGACTGCCTTCGGGCGGCTCGACCTTGATCACTTCGGCCCCCTGGCCGGCCAGCAGCAGACCGCAGTGCTCGGCCATTTCGTCGGCCCATTCGATGACGCGCAGGCCGCGCAGCGTGCCGGGCTTGAGGGAGGGCGCGTCGGTGGACGCGGTCGTGGAGGAGCTGGTGCGGGAGGTCATGCGGAAAGCGGCAGGTGTAAGGGAGATGAGAACTGGCGGATGGACGGGAAGACTCTGCGGTGCGCTGCGCTGCGCTGCGGCGCGGCGCGGTGTGGTGCGGTGCCCTACTCGGCCGCCTTGATGCCGGCGCTGCGGATGAGCTGGCCCCAGCGGCGGGTTTCCTCGTCGATGAAGCGGCCGAAGTCCTCGGCGCTGCCACCGCGGATTTCGGAGCCGTCGGCCGTGAGCGACTTCTGCACCTCGGGCGAGGCGAGCGCCTTGTTGACCTCGGCATTGAGCCGCGCGACGACGGCGGCCGGCGTGCCGGCCGGCGCCATGATGCCGTTCCACGAGGTCACGCGATAGCCGGGCAGGCCCGCCTCGGCAACGGTCGGCACGTCGGGCAGCAGCGGCGAGCGCCGGTCGGACGTGATGGCCAGCGCGCGGAGCCTGCCGGCCTTGACGGCCTGCACGGCGGACATCGTGTCGAACATCAGCGGGATCTGCCCGGCCAGAAGGTCGTTGAGCGCCTGCGCACCGCCCTTGTAGGGCACGTGCACGAGCCGCACGCCGGCCTGGGCCTGGAACAGCTCGCCGCTCAGGTGGGTGGACGTCGCAGGCCCCGAGGTGCCGTAGGCGATCTTGCCGGGCTCGGCCTTGGCCAGCGCGATCAGCTCACGCAGCGTCTGCGCCTTGAGCGAGGGATGCGCCACGATCAGGTTGGGCGTGGCCGAGACCGGCGCCACCGGCACGAAGGCCGTCTTCACGTCATAGGCCGTCTCGGCGCGCAGGTTGGGGCCGATGCTGAGCAGGCCGATCGATCCCATGAGCAGCGTGTAGCCATCGGCCGGCGCCTTGGCCACGACGGTGCCCGCGAGCACGCCGCCCGCTCCGGGGCGGTTGTCCACCACCACCTGCTGGCCCAGGCTGCGGCTCATCGACTGCGCCAGCGCGCGGCCGATCACATCGGTCGCGCCGCCAGCGGCGAAGGGGATGACGAGCTTGATGGGCCGGTCCGGGTAGTCGGCCCATGCGGGCGCGCTGGCGAGGGCGAGGACGGCGGTCAGCAGCGTGACGGTGCGGCGGTTCATGAGGGTCTCCTGCGGGGTCGCTGTGCAGAGCCCCGCTGCACGCACCGGCGGCGGGGTCGATGTCCGGAACTGTGCCGCAGGTGCAAGGACGCGTCCAATCCATTCGGAGGAACGAGCCAGGGGATCGATTCAAGCGGCGAATCGGTCGAAAACGAAAAAATGACCTGCCCCTTCCAGCCGTGCCACCCAGAAGCAGAGGAAGTCCATCAAAGCCCGTGAACGCCGGTTCGCAATTCATTGTCGCGACCCACTCGCCTATCCTGATGGCATATCCGGATGCTTGGCTTTACGCCTGCACGGCCACCGGCCTAGAGCGAGTGAAGTGTGGCGACACCGAACACTATCAGGTGATGCGAGACTTTCTAGTTGATCCAAGTCGAATGCTGAGAGCGCTTTTCGATGAATCCTGATCGCTCGACACTGGCGCAAGGCCGACTGGTCGAGGCGAGAATTCCGCCCGCAGCCAGGACCTCTGGTGCCACGAGTGGCGAAGAGGGCAACTCGACCGCCTACTACCTGATATATCCCGATGCGCGCAAGCCGAACCCGGCGCTTGACGTGTTCCGAGAATGGCTGCTGGCGGAAAGCGGCGCGGACCGCACCCGCGGGCTCGGCACCCGCAGGCTCGGCGCCCCCTGACGCGCCGGCCGCTCAGCGCCGCACCGGATACAGCCGCGCCATCAGCAGATACAGCAGCGCCCCCAGCACCAGCGCGCCCGCCGCGATCTCCAGCGACAGCGTGAAGCCCTGCCCCGGGTTGGCGCTGCGCTGTAGGATGAAGGCCACCATCGGCGGGCCGACGATCTGGCCGATGCCGTAGAGCGCAGTGGCCAGCCCCATGTAGCCCGGTGCGTTGACCGGCCGCAGGCGCCGGATCTCCTGCATCGCGAAGAAAGTGATGGCGGTGAACGGCAGGCCGAGCAGCAGGCTGCCGAATGCAAATCCCGCGAGGCTCGGACTCCAGATGCCCACGGCAATGCCCAGGGCCTGCACGAAGAAGCAGGCGGCCAGCAGCAGGCGGTTGTCGCCGGGCGGAAGGCGCGAGGCGATGATGGCGCCCAGCATCACGCCGCTGCCGAAGATCGGCCAGAACAGGTCGAGCCAGGGCGAGCCTGGCAGCGCCTGGCGCGCGATCACCGGCAGGAAGGTGGCGGTGACGATGTAGCCGAAGCCGGCAAGGCCGTAGGCGCCGGTGAGCAGCGCGATCTCGCCCGGGCCGGTGGGCAGGTTCCTGGGCGCTGCCGGCGCGGCGACGGCCTGCGTGGCTGCCGACGACGCGGCTGCCGCTGCAGAGGCAGCGCCCGGAGCCGTCCCGCCGGAGGCTCCTGGTGCAACGGGTGCACCGGGCGCGCCCGGTGCTGGCACTGCCCCGCCGGCCGCGGCTGCCTGCACCGGACGGAAGATGCGGGCCACCGCCAGCGTGAGCCCGAGCGCCAGCGCGCCGAAGATCATCCAGCCCGCGGCGGCCGTCCAGTGCAGGGCCACCATGCCGCTGGCCATCAGTCCGCTGAGCACGATGCCCGCACCCGGTCCGATGTAGATCAACCCGCCCATGGCCGGCACACCCAGCCGGGCCATCTGGGCCAGGCACCAGCCCGACGTGAACACGAACACGACGGCACTGGCAACACCCGAGGCGAAGCGCAGCGTCGGCCAGCTCCACGCAAGCGGCGCGGCCATGGCCGCCGTCAGCAGCACGGTCGCTGCCAGGCCGCCGCGCACCATGTGCGTCGGCACGACGGGCGGCAGCGCCGGCAGGCGCCGCCAGATCCACGGCTGCAGCGTGCACAGCAAGGCGCCGACGAGATAGCCCACATAGTTAGCCGTCGCCAGCCAGCTTGCGCCCGGCAGATCGATCACGCCGTCGTGCAGCATCATGGGCAGCAGCGGCGTGAAGGCAAAGCGGCCGATGCCCATGGCCACGGCCAGGGCCACCATGCCGGCCAAAGCAATGGCCCAGCGGCCGGGCGCATGCGGCGCGGGTCGGGAGGGCGCGGGCCCGGTGGACTGCAGACCGGTCAAACGCCGCCCTTGGGATGCGTGGGGTCGACCCAGAGCACGGACTCGGGCTTCTCGACCGGCTCGATGTCCAGGTTCACCGCCACAGCCTCGCCGTCGCTGCGGCACAGCACGCATTCGAGCGTCTCGTCGGGGCTGGCATTGATCTCCTGGTGCGGCACATAGGGCGGCACGTAGATGAAGTCGCCGGGCCCGGCCTCGGCGGTGAACTCCAGGTGCTCGCCCCAGCGCATGCGGGCGCGGCCCTTGACGATGTAGATGACGCTTTCGAGGTGCCCGTGATGATGCGCGCCGGTCTTGGCATTGGCATGGATGGTGACCGTGCCGGCCCACAGCTTCTGCGCGCCCACCCGCGCGAAGTTGATGGCGGCCTTGCGGTCCATGCCTGGCGTCTGGGCGGTGTTGCCGTCGAGCTGGTTGCCGGGAATCACGCGAACACCGTCGTGCTTCCATGGAGCCAGCGGGGCGCTCGCTGCGCCGGCGTGGGGATGGTCGTGCGGGTGGTCGTGGGGATGATGATCGTGCGTGCTGCTCATCGCGGGCCTCCGTGGGCAGCTAGGGTACACCAGTTGGCCCGCTCGCGTGAGACGCAGCGCGCAGCGCTGGTCGGGCAGGCGGCACGAGCCGAAGAACGGGCAAAAAAGGACAGGCGGGTCTGGAGCCGGAACACCCCACACGGCGCGAACGGCGCTCAACCGCGGGCAACCCGCCTCCCCTGATTCGAAGGCCGGCCCGCCAGCCCGGGCCGCAGGGCGGAACGCCTGCCCGGCGCCGCCGCTCCTCAGCCCGCCAGAAGTCCGGCGCGGGCGAAGTCGGCCAGCGTGTTGGCCGCGACGTTGCCGATGATTTCCTGCAGCGCGGCCGGGTCGGTGATGGGCTGGCCGTCGCGGGTGGCGTTGAAGTCGCCCTTGGCGAACTTGTCGGCCAGCGCCACCTGCGCCTGTGCCAGCGTCGTCTTGCCGTCCATCAGGCCGAGCAGGAAAGCCTGCACGTCGTTGAGCCCCGAGACCGAATGGAAGGTGTTGGGCACCGTGCGCAGGCCCTGCGAGACGGCGAGCTGGGCCGGCGCGAAGGCCTTGGGCATGCCGGCGCTGGATGCGGGCACCTTGCGGCCGTAGCGCACCTTGACCAGGCCCTGCAGCAGCAGCGTGATGAGCTGCGCACCCACCGCTTCGGCCAGCTGGTCGTCAGTGGCTTGCGGCGCCACGTTGCGCTCGCGCAGCAGCGCGACCATGTCGTCGACGCTTGCGGTGAACGGTGCCTTGGCCACCAGCGTGTCGGCCACGGCCAGCATGACGGGCTCGCGCACGGTGAGCGTGCGGCCGTTGCGGTCGTTGTACAGGCCCATCGCGCCTTCGGGCGCGGCGCCCCGGCTCAGTTCGGAGGTGAAGTTCAGGTGCCGCACGCTCTTGTCGGACACGGCGCGGTTGATGCGGCCGAGCGCCGACTCCTTGACCAGCAGTGTCTGGCGGAACATGCGGTTGGTGAAGAAGTCCATGTACTGCTCGGTGGCCAGGATGTTGCCGTTGGACAGCATGGCCAGCGTCTGCGGAATGTCGCCGCCGAAGCGCTGGGGCGCCATGTCCACCAGATTGGCCTCGCCCAGGTAGACCACGCCGTGGCTGCCCGAGCGCGACACGAAGTCCTTGAAGAAGCAGGGGCGGTTGTTCTCTTCCATGTGGTCATGGAAGAGGTAGTAGTCGCTCGCCTTCATGACGATCTCGGCCTCCTGCGCCAGCAGCTTGCCGAAGGCGGAGTCGCCGCTGTTGATCTTGCGCGCGTAGTCGAGGATGGCGCGGCCCTGCTGCAGCTTGAGCTTGGGGTCGGCCAGATTGCCCGCGTGGAACAGCATCATCTCGCGGATGACCTCGCGCATCTTCCAGCCGGGGAAGACGTTGTAGCTGATGTAGGCCACGCCATCGTCGGACAGCTGCTTGCCGCAGATCTGCAGCATCGCGTCCTGCACGACTTCGGGCACCCAGCTGAACACGCCATGGGCGATGATGTAGTCGTACTGGCCCTGCTCCTTGGCCACGTCGAGGATGTTGGCGTGGCGGATGGTGATGTTGGTCAGACCCAGGGCCTGGATGGTCGACTGGCCCATTTCGGCTTCGACCTTGGACAGCTCCACGCCCGTGACCTGCATGCCGGGGTAGCGCGCCGCCAGCGGAATGATGTTGCCGCCAGCCGAGCAGCCCAGCTCCAGCACGCGCGCCTTCTCGGGCGGCACCGGCGACAGGCCGAACAGGCGCGCCATGGCCGCGACCGCATCGGGCTCGCTCTGGGCAAAGGGCTGGGACTCGTAGGGAACGAGGTCGTAGGAATAGGGTTGCGCGGAGGCGGCGGTCGCCGCCGCCTGGACTTGATCCGACATGGTTGGCTCCTTCAGCCCAGGGGCTGGGTCATTCAGCTGAATCTTGCAGCTGCGTCTTGCACGTTGCCGGACCGCCGGCCCTGCGCCCGCGCGGTCCGGAGCCTGGCAGCCCCTTGCGGGCTGCCGGGCGGGCCTCAGGCCTTGGCCTTCGCCTTGGCGGCAGCCGGGGCGGCCGCGGCAGCAGCCGGCTCGGCGCGCTTGACGCCCGCCAGCTTGTCGACCAGGCGGTTCATGTTCGACAGCGACACCAGGTGCGCATACACCCAGCTCAGTTCGCCCGAGCGGAAGACTTCCAGCGCTTCCTTGTCGCCCATCTCCAGCAGCTTGCGCTCGTCCACGATCATCAGGCCGTTGACCATGAAGCTCGTGCCGTCGAACAGGTCGGCCTTGGCGTTCATTTCCATCAGCAGGCCCAGGTCCTTCAGGCGCTGGCAGAAGCGGTCGGTGCGCATGTACTCGACCTGGTAGCGGTTGAGGAAGTCCAGCGCGTTCTGCAGGAACGGCGTGTTGTTGCCCTTCTCGTCGAACAGCGCCTCGCCGTCCTTGTCATTCAGACCGGGATAGGCTTCGTCGATGCACACGCCCATCTGCTGGCCTTCCAGCTCCGCCAGCACGAACGGATAGCGGCGCACGAATGCGGGGATGTAGCCGGCGCTCCACTTGCCGTCGGCACCCACGTAGAGGTTTTCGCCTTCGCGCAGGCCCAGCATGGCCACGGGAACGATCTTGTCGCCACCGACCTGCGTGAACACGATCGGGTATTCCTTGCAGGCTTCGATGAACTCCACACCCGCCACGTACAGCGAGTTGGCCTTGCCCGAGAACGCGAAACTGCCGCTCGGGGCGATCTTCTTGCCCTTGTGCGCCTCGCGGTTGAGCAGGACGGGCTTTTCATAAAACATCACGGCGGCCATTTCGGGACTCTCCTATTAGTCGGTCGATTCAAGAAAAAAACTTCGACGCACGGTCAAAAAAAACCGCGCCCCCCGAGAGGGGGGCACGGTGCTACTTTACCTTAACAAAAACGCACTTCCGGGGTCAGCGCATGCTGATTTTTTCACCGGAACCGGCCCCGCCCACGCGGGTGCGCAGTCCCCAGCGGCGGCGGTATTCCTCCGGCAGCATGTCGGCGATCTGGTCGAGCAGCGAGCGCAGGGCCGGGTTGCCGGCAATGCCGCCTTCCACCGCCATCGGCAGGCTGTTGCCGTCCAGGCCGCTGACCACGCCGGCCGGGGTGATGGTGACCACCGCCAGGTTGGCCGTGGACGCCATTGCACCGCTGCCCGGGAAGCCTTCCAGGCCGCCCGTGGGCAGCGTGATCACCACGTCGCCGTTGGACTCCATGGCCACCACGGTGCCGTTGGGCAGGTTCATCGGCGCGCCGCCAGGCTGCAGCACCGACACGCTCAGCGGCGGCACACCCGTCGGCAGGCGCATGCCGCCATTGTTGATGTGCGTGCCCGAGGTGTCGGGGCCGACGGCCGGCGCCGGCGCGTTCTCGAGGATCTCGCGCACGCTGCCCGAGGTGAAGGCGTCGGTGGCGTACAGGTCGGCGATCGACAGCGGCGGCATCATCGACACGTCACCGGTGCTCACGAGGTCGGACTGCAGGGCCTGCGCCACCACGCCGATGTTGGTCGGCGGGAAGATCTGCATGCCGTTGAGCCAGACCGAGCCCTTCGGAATCTTCGTGAGGATGATGGTCTGGTTCTTCACGTCGCCATAGACGTCGATCGACTTGCCGTTGGGCTGCACGCCATCGGCCTCGGCGAACAGCACCGGGGTGTTGAAGCCGGTGTACGGCTTGCCCGAGACGTCCGTGAGGATGATGCCGCCGGCGTCCAGCGTCAGGCTGGTCGATGCGTCCACCACGGCCTCGCCGACGCCGTCCTGGTCGTCGGTGATGTTGCCGCCGGCGATGAACTTGACCTTCTGGCCGGCCGCGTAGCCGATCATCAGGTCGCCCACCTCGTTGTAGACGATGTCGCCGGCCTTGGCCACGATGCTCACCAGGCCATCGATGCTGTTGGCACCTTCCAGCGTCACGTTGCCCGTGGCGGTGGTGACCGACAGGTTGCCGCCGCCGGTGGTGGCCAGCGTGCCCGACTGCGTCACGTTGCCGTTGGCCGTGACGGCGATGCCGCCCTTGCCGCTGGTGGTGATGTTGCCCAGCGCGATGCCGTCGGTGTCGTTGAACGCGATCGACTTGGCGGTGGCCGTCAGCGTGTCGACGTCGTTGGCCTGGGTGGCCAGGTTCACGTCGCCGGTGGCGGTGACCGACAGCGCCGGGGCCGTGATGGCCTTGGACTGCGTCACGTTGCCGCCCGCATTGAGCGTTGCGCCCGTGGTCGCCACGATGCCGTTGATGGTCAGCGGTGCGGCCAGCGCGTCGGTGTTGGCGGTGCTCACGGTGACCGCGCCGACGTCCAGCGCGCCGGCCGTCTTCACGGTCACGGTCGCGGCCTTGGCAGCCACCACCGACACCTTGTTGGCCGCAGCCGACAGGTCCACCGTCGGGCTGCCCAGCGTGTTGGCGGCGCCGCCGCCCAGCAGCAGGCCCTGGCCCGACAGCAGGCCGGCGGCCGTCTGCGTGATGCTGCCCGAGCTCAGCAGGCCGATGTCGGCCTTGGACGACGTCACCGCCGCCTTCAGCGCAATGTTGCCCGCCGTCGCGTCGATCACCACGTCGCCCACGGCCGTGACGGCCTGCTCGACACTGATGTTGCCCTTGCCGGCCAGGTAGGCCTCGCCCGTGGCGGCCACGCCGCTGGCGGTGACCTGCGCGAAGCTGCCGACCGTGAGGTTCTCGACCGTGACCGTGCCGACCGTGAAGCCGGTGCTGTCGCGATAGCCGAGGTCGGCCACCGGGCCTGCGGCCAGCGTCACGACCTCGTTGCCCGCGCCCAGCAGGGCCACCGTGGCGCCGCCTTCGACCAGCAGACCGGCGGCCGTGATGCCCGCGCCCTTGGCCGCCTGCGAGATCGTGCCGGCGGCGCTCAGGCCGACGTTGCCCGTGGCCGTGACGGTCGCGCCGAGCGTGATGTCGCCGGTGCCGGCGTTGATCGCCACGTCGGCGCCGCCGCTGATGGCCTGGCTCGTGGTCACCGCACCCATGCCGTGCAGCGCGAGGTTGCTGCCCGCCGTGGTGGTGAAGCCGTTGGTCGTGCCCAGCACGGTGGTGACCGTGCCGACGTCGAAGCCGTTGACGTCCACGTACTTGGTCTCGGCCGTGCTGCCGGCGATGGTCACCACGTCGTTGGACGCGATGCTCAGATCCACCGTCACGCCACCCTTGCCCGAGCTCAGCAGCTGCAGGCCGCCGGCCGTGATGCTGCCGGTGGCGTCCTGCGTGATGGTGCTGCCGCCCGTGGCGCGGATCGCGAAGTCGTCGGCGCCGGTGTTGACGGCGGCGTTGATGTCGACGTTGCCGCCGGCCTCGACCACCGCATCGCCGTTGCTCGTGACGATGGCGTCCAGCAGCGTCGTGCCGCCGACCTTGGAGTCGAGCGCCGTGTCGTCCAGCACCAGCGCGCCGCTGTTGACGAAGTGCAGCGAGCCGACGGCAGCGCCCAGCGTGCCCACGGTGTTCTCGACGTTCGTCAGCGCGAAGCTGCTGGTGGTGCCGGTGTCGCTGCGCAGCTGCAGGATGTCGGCCGTGATGCCGTTGCCGGTGGCCGCGTTCTGCGTCACCGCACCGTCGGACACCAGGGCCACGAAGCCGCCCGCACCCGTGGCGGTCAGGCCGCCGACGGTCCAGGTGGTGGCGCTGGCGTCGCCGTCGAAGTACGACACCGTGCCGGTGCCCACCTCGAAGCCGGTGTTGTCGCGGAACGCGAAGCTGCCGACGGCCGAGCCGCTGAGCACGCTCACTGCGTTGTCGGCGTCCGTGAGGTTCACGAAGCCGGCGTCGGCCTGGGCGATCAGCTGCTTGGCCGTGACGGTGCCGTTCACGTCCTGGCTGATGTTGCCCTGCTCCGAATACAGGCCCACGTTGTGCGCGCCGGTGGCGTTCACCGCTGCATTGAGGATCACGTCGCCGCCCGCGCCGTAGGCGTCCAGCTCGATGTCGCCCAGCGCCGCATTGACCGCGCCGGCCACCGTGAGGTCGCCCGTCACGTAGACCGACACCGCCGCGCCGCCGACCACGCCGGTGGCGTTGATGCCGGTCGACGAGGATTCGCTCGCGGTGCTGCTGGCCACCCCGACGTCGACCGTGACCGCATTCACCGTCAGGTCCTGCGCGTTGCGGAAGGCCGCCACCTTCACGTCGGCCGCGCTCAGCGTGTCGACCGTGTTGTTCTGCAGCAGGTAGAAGCTGCCGCCGCCATTGAGCAGGAGGCCGGCGCCGTCGATGGTGCCGTTGCCGTCCTGCGTGACCACGCCGGCCGTGGTGATCGCCACGTTGCCCGAGCCGACCGAGACCGTGCCGGCCAGGGTGATGTCGCCCATGGCATCGGCACGCAGGATCACGTCGCCGTTGCTGGTCTGCACACCGGCTGCGACGTCGTCCACCGCCTTCACGGTGAAGCCGCCGCTGCCGTCGCGCAGCGCCACTTCGGCGCCGGCCGCGGCCGTCAGGTCGATGGCCAGGGCGCCGATGTTGTTGCCCGCGTTGTCGAGGAACACGCCGCCGCCGGTGCTGACCACGCCCAGGCCGCCGGCCACGACGTTCATGCCGGTCTGCTGCGTCAGGTCGCCGCCGATGTTCACGCGCAGCGAGTTGGCGTCCACCAGCGTGGCGCCCACCGTGCCGTCGGCCGTGACGGTGGCGCCGTTCGTGGTGCTGGCCGCACCCTGGAAGCCGTCCACCGACGTCACCGTGCCGATCACCAGGTCGCCCTGGTCGGTCAGGCGCACCTTGGCGGCGTTGACGGCGGCGTCACCGATGCCGGCCGCCAGCACGTCGACCGCATTGGTCGGTGCGTCGAGGTTGAAGTAGCCCTTGCCCATCAGACGCAGGTTGGTTGCCGTGATGGCGGCCGTGCCGTCGGCCAGTTCCGTGGCGCCGTTCTCCGAGCGCAGCGTCACCGTGCCGGCCAGGGCCGACACCAGCACGTTGTTGCCGCCGGCCTCGCCGATGGTGATGCCGCCGGTGGCGCTGGTGCCGCGCAGCAGCACGTCGCCGAAGCTGGAGACCACGCTGGCCGCGAAGCCGGTGGAGGTGTCGACCACCACGTCCTGGCTGAAGCCGTCGGTCGCCGTGCCCTGCAGCTGCACGCTGCCGTTGACGGCGCTCACCGTGCCGCCGTCCACCGCCACGCCGATGGATTCGGCCGCTGCGCTGCCCGCGCCGCCCTGGCCGGTGAAGGCCACGAGGCCGTCCTGACCGGTGACGCTGGCATTGATGCCCACGGCCACACCGAAGTTGTTGGTGCCGCTGCTGCCGCCGGTGCCGCTGATCGTGATCGTCGCGGCGCTGCCCGGCGTCGTCACGGCCACCTGGGTGCCGGTGCCGACCACCAGCACGCCGAAGGCCTCGCCCGTGCCGCCGGTGCCCGACAGCAGGATGTTGCCGCTGCCGTTGGACAGCACGGCTGCGCCGCTCTCGACGCGCACGCCGGCGTTGTTGAAGCCGCCCGTGCCGGCCGCCTGGCCGCTGATCGTCAGCGCGCCGTCGACGACCTGCACCACGGTGCCGGCGCCGGTGATGTTCACGCCCTGGTGATCGCTGCCGGTCACCGCGCCGGTCTGCAGGCCGGTCAGCGAGACCGCGCCCGTGCCGCCGGCTTCCACCAGCGCGCCGCCGTCGACCAGCACGCCGGCCGTCGTCGCAGTTCCGGCGTTCGCCTGGCCGGTGATCGTCACCGAGCCGCCGGTGGTGGTGATCGTGCCTTCGCCGGCCGCGCCGAGGACCGCCACACCGGCCGCGTTGCTGCTGCCTGCGGCGCTCTGGCCCTTGATCGTCACGTTGCCCGCGCCGCTGGTGATCACGCCCTCGACCGTCACGCCGTTGGCGAGTGCGGTATTCAGGTGGCCCGCATCGGCGATCACCAGATCGCTCTGGGTGGTGGCCGCAACGCCCAGCGCGCGGTTGCCGTTGGTCACGCTGCCGCTGCCGATGGCCACCGTGCCGCCGGCCGTGTCGACCAGGCTGCCGTTGTCGATGAAGACCATGCCGCCCGCATTCGTGGCGGCGTCCATGTCGGCGCTGAAGTTCACCGCGCCGCCGGCCGTGCTCACGACGGCGCCGTTGGTGACGACGATGTGGCGATTCGCGCTGACGTTGAAGTCGGCGCTGTTGGTGCTCACCGCATCGCGGATCTGCACGGTGGAATCCGCCAGGCCCGTGGCCACCAGCGTGACCGCACCGGCCGCATTGATGCCCGAGACGCCGTAGCTGATGACCGGCGCCGGCGCCGCGAAGTTCGCGGACACGGTGCCCACCGTCAGGCTGTCGGCGTCACGGAAGCTCACGCCCGTGCCGGTGGTGCTGGCGGCCAGCACGTCGGCGTTGTTGAGCGCGCTGTCGAGCGTGAAGCTGGCCTCGCCCGTGAGGATCAGGCCGCCGGTCACGACACCGGCCGTGGCGGCCTGCGTCACCGCGCTGCCTGCGCCGGTCACGTTGAACACCGTCACGTTGTTGTTGGTCTCGTTGATCGCCGAGCCCTGGGTCACTTCGTCCACGAGGTTGCCGGCAATGACCGGGCCGGTGCGCACGAAGCTGCCGTTGACCGTGCCGCCCACCGTCACGCCGGTGCGGGTCACCGTGCCCAGCGGCAGCGTGCAGCTCGCGCAGCCCGTCACCGTGTCGATGGTGAAGCCGCCCACGTCCTGCAGCACCAGTGCACCCTTGGTTGCGCCGTCGCCGATGTCGGCCGCGAGCGTGCTGATGTCGTTGGTCGCGCTGTCGAGCAGGAAGCGACCCGAGCCGACCAGCAGCAGGCCGCCGGAGGTCGAGGTGATCGAGCCGCCGAACTGCGACACGCCGTTGTCGGAAGCGAACGTGAGCGCACCGCTCGACGTGACGTCGGCCGTGCCCGTCGCGCTGCCCAGCTGGATGCCGCCGGTATGCGCCACCAGGCCGATGAAGCCCGCCGGTGCCGACAGCAGGTTGGCGCCATTGGTGCCGACCAGGATCGCCGCCGTGCTCGCCACCTGGCTGGTGCCGTCCAGGCAGATGTTGCCGCTGTCACTCACCAGCGTGCTGCCGTTGGTGACTTCGATGCCGTAGGCGGCGGCGCCGGTCGCGCGGGCCGTGCCCGTGATCACCACGCTGCCCGCTGCGGCATGCAGCGTCGTGTGGTCGACCTGCACGCCGGTGGAGGCCTTGTTCAGGCCCACCGAGCCGCCCAGGCCCGTCACCGTGAGGTTGGCCGAGCCGGCGGTGTCGGCGAACGAGTCGACCAGCAGCACGCCGTGGTTGTTGTTGGTGCCGCCGGTGGAGCCGGTGCCCAGCAGGCTCATTGCGCTGCCCGAGGCCAGCGAGCTGGTCTCGATGCGCACGCCCTGGTTGTTGGCGCCGGTGGCCGTGGCGCTGGCCACGCCGGTGATGCCCAGCTGGCCCGAAGCACTGCTGATCGTGTTGAACACGCCGCCCGAACCGATCACGGCCACGCCGCGCGTCGCATTGCCCGTGCCGCCGCCGGTGCCGACGACGCTCACGTTGCCGGTGTTCGCACTGACCACGCTGGCCGTGCCGGCCTGTGTGTTGATGCGCACGCCGTCGTTGCCGTTGCCGCTGCCTGCGCCGCCCTGGCCGGTCAGGCCGATGGCCGCGCCGCCCGTGGCCGCCACGGTGCTGCCCGACAGGTCCACGCCGCGGTTGCTGCCGCCGGTGGCGCCGAGTGCGCCGGTGCCGGTGAGCGTGATCGACTGGCCCGCCGCAGCCGCGCTGGCCACGGTGGTGCTGGTCATCGTCACGCCGCTGTTGTTGCTGCCGGCGGCTGCGCCCGCGCCCGGCGCCGTGCCCGCCACGGTGATGCTGCCGCCCGAGGCGCCCATCGTCACCAGCGAGTTGTTGATCTCGACGCCGTTGTTGCCGTTGCCCGCGAGCTGGGCGGTCGCCAGCGTGGTGCCGGTGATGCCGATGTTGCCGGTGCCGGCGCCCTGCACCAGCGCGAAGCTCATGCCCACGCCGACGTTGTCGTCGGTGCCACCGCCGCCGAAGCCGGTGATGCTCAGGTTGCCGCCGGCCGACAGCGTCGCGCGGCTGGCCGCAGCGCCGGTGCCCAGCACCGCCACGCCGGCGTTGCTGCCGGCGCCCAGCGCGCCGGTCTGGCCGCCCGTGCCCACGAGCGTGAGCGTGGTGCCCGCGCTGACCGTGGTGGCCGAGCCGGCCACCACCACACCCGCGTTGTTGCCGGTGGTGCCGGCCGCCGAGCCCACGCCGGTCACGTTGACCGCGCCGGTGGCCGACGCCACCGTCGAGGCCATGCCCGTGCCCGGGTAGGAGGCGTCGCTGATCGCCACGCCGATGTTGTAGCCGCCCGTGCCCTGGCCGGTGCCCAGCACCGTGATCAGGCCGGAGCCGCTGGTGACCGTCGAGCTGGTGATGCCCACGCCCGCGTTCTGGTCGTTGCCCGTGCCACCCAGACCGCTGATCGTGACCGTCGTCGCGTTGTATGCCGTGATGGTGGAGCCGCCGTTGACCAGCACGCCCGAGTTGGACGCGCCAGTGGCACCCGCGCCGCCCTGGCCGGAGATCGTGATCTGGCCGGCCGCCGAGGTGTTGGCGAGCGACGAGACCGAGATGAGCACGCCACGGTTGTTGTTGGTGGCGGCCGTCGCCAGCGCGCCCGGCGCCGTGCCGGTGATCGCCAGGTTGCCGTTGCCGACCGACAGCGTCGAGTTCGACACCGCCACGCCCGTGTTGTCCTGGCCCTTGGTGCCCGCGCTGTTGAGCGCGATGCCGGTGACCGACAGGTTGCCCGCGCCGGTGACGTTGACCAGTGCGAGGTCGATGTTCACGCCGTCGGAGAAGCTGTTGCCCGTGCCGCCGGTGCCCACGATGGTGGTGCCGGTGGCCGAGGTGATGGTCGCGTTGGTAGCGCTGCCGGCGACGTGCACGCCGTCGTTGTCCGTCCCGTACCCGCTGACGGGGGTGCCCGCCACACCGGTGATGTTGACGGTGCTCGCACCGGAGGTGATGCGGCTGCCACTGCCGCTCAGCAACACGCCGTAGTTGGCGGTTCCGCCAGCGGCCTGGGAGCCCGTGCCCAGCACCGTCACCGCGCCGCTGGTCGACGCCACCGCGCTCGCGACGCTTCCGGCGACGATGGCGACACCGGCGTTGAAGTTGCCCACGCCCCCGGCCAGGCCGCTGATGCTCAGTGCACCGGAGCCGGACGTGACGCTGGCCGCCGAGATCAGCACACCCCGGTTGGTGTCGGAGCCGCTGCGCGCCGTGCCGCTCACGGCCACGACGGCTGCGCTGGTGGCCTGCACCGTGCTGGAGTCGATCGACACTCCGTTGTTGTCCTGGCTGTTGCCGCCCGCCGCGCCGACGCCGGTGATCAGCAGACGGTCGCTGCCTGCAGCGCTCGCGTTCGTCACCAGCGATGCGCCGTCGATCCGCACGCCCATGTTGCTGTTGGCCTGTGCGGTGCTGTCGCCGGCCACGCCCGAGATGTCGAGGTTACCTGCTGCCGTGCTGACGGTGGACTGCGACAGGCGCACGCCGTTGTGGAGCGCGCCGCTCAGGGCGTTGGGCAGCACCGCATTCTGCAGGGCCGTGCCCGACAGGGTCAGGCCGGTCGCCGCGGTGAGCGATGCCTTGTTGCCCAGCAGGCCTTCGCTGAATCCGACGCCGCTGCCGCCCAGGCCCACCGCCGTGAGGCTGCCTGCGCTCGAAGCCAGCGTCGCCGTGCCGGCCACACCGTCCACCCGCACGCCGGTGTTGCCAACGCCGGTGGCCGCTGCCGTCCGGCCGCCGGCCGTGCCGCTGATCACGAGGTTGCCCACGGCCGTGATGCGCGCCGTGCTGCCCTCGACGTTCACGCCGAAGTTGTCGCTGCCCTTGGAAAGCGTGCCGCCGATGCCGGTGACCGTTGCCTTGCCGCCTGCGGTGATGTGGGCACCGGTGCCCTCCACGCTCACGCCGGCGTTGTCGCTGCCGATGGCCAGCGCCGAGGCCAGGCCGGTGATCGCCACGTCGGTGCCGGCCTCGATGCCGCTCGTGCCGGCGGCGCCCGAGAGCACCAGCACACCGGCGTTGCCGTTGGTCGAGGCGGCGGTGCTGCGCGCATCGCCGACCACGGTGACGGCGCCGGTCGCGCTGCTGATCGTCGCGTTGTTGTTGAGCGTGACGCCGATGTTGCCGGTCGTCGAGCCTGCGCCGCCCGAGCCGATGACCTGCACCGCACCCGCACCCGCAGAGCGGACGAAGGCCGAGTCGAGCAGGGCCACGCCGCGGTTGTCGCTGGTGCCGGCGCCGCCGGCGCCGATCACCGTCACCGCGCCGCTGGCCGCGCTCACCGTGGTGCCGGTCTGCAGCTGCACGCCGTCGTTGTTGTTGCCGGTCGCGGCGCTGGCGCCCACGCCGGTGACCGAGATGCTGCCCGTGCTCAGGTTGATCAGCTTGCTGCCGCTCATGAACACGCCGTCATTGCCGTTGACCGCGTTGGTGCTGACGCTGGCGGTGCCGAGGATCACCGCATTGCCGGCACCGGCCGAGCCCAGCGTGCTGCTCACGTTGGTGAACGACACGCCCTGGTTGCCGTCGCCGCGCACTTCGTTGCCGATGAGGCCCCGGCCGGTGATGGCGAGGGCCGTGCCCGCGTTGATCACCGCATCGACTGCGCGCACGCCGTCGCTGTCGCCGTTGGCTGCCGAGGCGGCGCCGGCGTTACCCGTGATCTGCAGCGCGCCCGAGGTCGAGGCCAGCGTGGCGAGGCTGCCGCCGCCGTCGATCACGACGCCCGAGTTGTCGCCCAGTGTCGGCACCGTGGCGCCGATGGCGCCGGCCAGGCCCGCCACCGTGACGTCCTGGCTGCCGGTCACGCTGACCTGGCCCGTCATCGACACGCCGCGGTTGCTGCCGCCGGTGGCTGCCGCACCGCCTGCGCCGGTGATGTTCACCGTGCCGCTCGCGCCGCCCGCCGCGTAGGAGGTACCGGCGCCCGAGATCGACACACCGTCGTTGCCGCTGCCGGCCGCCGTGCTGTCGGTGCTCGTGCCGATCACGGTCAGCGCGCCGTTGGTCGTGCCGCCGTTCATGTCGGTCAGCTGCACGCCGTCGTTGTCGTTGCCGGAGGTCGCGTTGTCGAGCGAGGCGTCGGCGTTCTGCAGCGCCTGGCCGACGATGGTGGTCGCGCCGCCGCTGGTCAGCGTGGCGAAGTTGACCCGCACGCCGTCGCTGTTGCCGGTGCCGCTGCCGCCCGAGCCGGTGATGCTCAGCGTGCCCGTGCCGCCCGCGCTCACCGTGGCGCGATTGGCCAGGCCCGTGCCGCCGATCAGCACGCCGGTGTTGTCGGTGCCGGTGGCGCCGGCCGCCGCGCTGCGCGCGCCCGCCACGCCGGTGATGCCGACGTTGCCGCTGCTGGCGATCACCGTGCTGTTGTCGCCGTTGATCGACACGCCCAGGTTGCTCGAACCCAGCGCATTGACCGCGCCCGCGCCGGTGATGTGGATGTTGCCACCCGTGGCCAGCACGTCGGCGCCCGAGAGGATCGCCACGCCGGTGTTGCCGCTGCCGAGGGCCGCCGCCGTGGTGTTGCCGGTGATGGACACGCCGTTGCCTGCCGTGACCTTGGCCGCGTTGCCCGCGATCACCACACCGGCGTTGTTGCCGGCCGCCGCGTCGGCGCCCGAGCCGCCCAGGCCCGAGATCGTCACCGAGCCGGCCGTGGAGCCGATGGTGCTCTGGTTGGTGCGCACGCCGATGTTGCTGCTGCTGGCTGCGCCCGCGCCGCCGGCCGTGCCGCCCACCACGACGTTGCCGCCATTGGCCTGGATCATCGAGCCGACCACGCCGTCTTCGCTCAGGTTGACGCCGTGGTTGAAGTTGCCGGTGGCCGCTGCCGCGCCGACGCCGGTGACCGTCACGCCCGCCGTCGTGGCCGCGTTGGTGGCGGTGACGAGCGCGCCGTTGGTCAGCGTCACGCCGGTGTTGCTGTCGCCGCCCGTGGCGTTGCTCACGCCCGAGACGAACACGGCCAGGTTGCCGGTGCTCGCGCCGGTGCTGTTGGACGTCACCGAGGTGCGCGGGCCGCCGGACGGGCCGGTCAGTTCCACGCCGTCGGAGAAGCCCGTGAGACCCGTGCCGCTGGTGCCGCGGATGTCGATGCCGCCGGTGCCGCCGGCCAGCGTCACGCGGCTGGAGGCCAGTCGCACACCGTCGTTGCCCTGGCCCGTTGCGGCGCTGCCGCCCAGGCCGGTGATCACGATGTTGGCGGCGCCGGTGGTGCTGCTGTTCTCGATGATCGAGTTGCCGATGGTCACGCCGCTGTTGCCGTCGTCAGCCAGGTTGCTGGTCGTGGCCGTGCCGGTGATCAGGATGCTGCCCTGCATGATCTGCGCGTCCACGCCCTGCAGACCGACGCCGACGTTGCCGCTGCCGTCCACCGCGTTGTTGGCCATGGCCGTGCCGGTGATCGACAGATTGCCCGTGCCGGTGCTGGTGAGGTTGGTGAAGTTGACGATCACGCCGCTGTTGCTGCCGCCGCCGCCTTCGCCGCCCAGGCCGGTGATCGCGATGTTGTTTTTCGCGCTCACCTCCAGCGTGCCCGAGACCTCGCCCGTGTTGCGCGCGATCAGCACGCCGGTGTTGCCCGAGCCGGTGTCGGCGTCGTTGCCGGTGTTGCCGGCCGTGCCGGTGATCGACAGGCTGCCGCCATTCGACAGGATCGACGAGCCCGTGCCGATGATGGCCACGCCGTTGTTGTTGTTGCCGTCGGCGCCTGCGGAGCCGACGCCGGTGATGCGCACCGCATCGACCGCCGTGTCGGCGCCGCCAGCGGAGCCGAGCGTCGCGAAGAAGATCAGCGCGCCGCGGTTGCCGTCGCCCGTCGCAGTGGCGCTGCTCTCGCCGCGCACCGTCACCTGGCCGGTCTGCGTCGTCACCGTCACGTAGACCAGCGGGGTCGGGCCGTTGCCGGCAATGACCACGCCGCGTGCGTTGTCGCCCGTGCCGCCGGCAAAGCCGGTGATGTCGATGCTGCCGCTGTTGGCCGTCACCGTCTGTGCGACGTTGGTCGGATCCAGGCCGATCACCACGCCGTCATTCTTGGTGCCGGCGCCGTTGCCGGCCGTGCCGGTGATGCTGATGGCCGCCGTGCCGCTGGCATCCATCGTGCCGCCCAGGATCTCGACACCGCGGTTGCGCGCGCCGCTGGCCGCGCTCTGCGCGCCCACGCCGGTGACCGAGATCTCGCCGGCCGTGGTGCTGGCGTTGGACACTCCCACGCGCGTGAGCTGCACGCCCTGGTTGCCGCCGCCGGCTGCGTTCGCGCCGACCACGTTGTCGCTCAGCGAGGCCGTGCCGGTCAGCTGCAGCTTGCCGCTGCCCGTGACCTTGACGCTGGAGTCGACCGCCACGATGCCGGAGTTGCCGTCGCCGCCTGCGCGGTCGTTGGTGTTGTCCTGCGAGGCGGTGCCGACCACGATCAGGTCGCTGGCCGCGCTCACCGCCCCGAACTTGACGTCCACGCCACGGTTGTTGCCGGTGGAGCCGCCGCCGCCGAGGCCGCTGACCGACAGGTTGCCGCCGGCCGACAGCGTGGCCAGGTTGGCCGCGCCCGTGGCCGTGCCGGCCAGGCGCACGCCGGTGTTGCTGCCGCCGGTGGAATTGGCGGTCTGCGCGCCGGCCGTGCCCGACACCGTGAGGTCGGTGCCCGCCGTGATGCGCGCCGCCGCGCCTTCGACGTTCACGCCGTAGTTGCCGCTGCCGGTCGCGGCCGTGCCGCCGATGCCGGTGACCGTCACCGCCTTGCTGCCGGCGATGCGGGCGTTGCCGCCCTCGACGGTGACGCCGCGGTTGTTGCTGCCGGTCGCCAGATCGGAGGCCAGGCCCACCACGCTCACGCTGTGGAGCCCACCGTCGATGTAGCTGGTGCCCGAGGCACCGCTGATCACGGCCACCCCCGTGTTGTTGTCAGTGCCAGCGGCAATCGCCTTGCCGAACACGCTCAGCGTGGACCCGACCGACGACGGCGCGGCGACAATCAGCGAGCCGTTGAGCAGCGCCACGCCACGGTTGTCCACCGTGCCGGTGCCCCCGGTGCCGACCACCGTCATCGCGCCGTTGAACGACCATAGCGAACTGCTGTTGATCAGTTGCACACCGTCGTTGTCGCTGCCCGTGGCGGCGCCGCCGCCCGTGCCCGTAACCTGGAAGCCCGTGCCGGTGAACCCATTGTTCAGTACCGTGTTGTCCAGGTAGACGCCGTCGTTGTTCGAGCCGGCGGCCTTGCTCTGCGTCGAGAAGCCGGTGACCGTGAGCACGCCCGCCGAGTTCGAGCCAATCACGCGCGTCAGGCTCACGCCCTGGTTGCCGTCACCAGCCACCTTCGTGCCACCGACGTCCTGGTGGGCGATGCCGGTCAGGCTCATGCCGTTGGTACCAACAAGGTAGCCGTCCGTGGCCTGGATGCCGTCGCTGTTGCCGGTGGCATCAGCGCGGCCGCCCTGACCCGAGATCGTCAGCACGCCGGTGCCCTGCGCTTCGATCCGCGCCTGGTTGCCCGTCACGCCCGAGATGCGCACGCCGGTGTTGTCGCCGCCCGAGACCGCTGCGCTGGTCTGGTTGCCTGCGATGCCCGTCACGCTCACGGCGCCGATGCTCGCCACGATGCGGGCCGCGCCGCCTTCGAGGTTGACGCCGTAGTTGCCTGAGCCTTCCGCCAGCGTGCCGCCCTGGCCGGTGATGCTGATGTTGGAGCCAGCCGTCACGCGGGCATCGGTGCCTTCGATGGTCACGCCGCGGTTGTTGCTGCCGGTGGCCGTCGCCGACGCGAAGCCGGTGATCGTCACACCCGAGCCTGCGGAGAGGAAGCTCGTGCCGTTCGCGCCGCTGGTCACCACCACGCCCGAGTTGCCGTCGGTGCCTGCGCCCAGCGCCTGGCCGAGCACAGCCATCGCGCCGACCTTGGACTGCAGCGACGAATTGTTGCGCACCGCCACGCCGATGTTGCCGGTGGTGCTGCCTGCACCGCCCGTACCCGTCACGTTGAGCGCGCCCTGCGAGCGGACGCTGCTGCTGTCCAGCACCGCCACGCCGCGGTTGTCCTGCGTGCCCGTGCCGCCGGTGCCCAGCACCGTCGTCAGCGAGCCGCTCGTGGAGTTGACCGTGCTCGAGGTCTCGATCTGCACGCCGTCGTTGTTGCTGCCCAGCGCCTGGCTCGCGCCCACGCCGCTCAGCGTCGTCGTGCCGCTGGAGTTGGTCAGCGACGTCTTGCTCATGTAGATGCCGTCGTTGCCGCTGCCCGCCGTTGCGCTGGTCGTCGCCGTGCCGACGATGAGCGTGTCGCCCGCCGCCGTGCTCGACACCTCGCTGTAGCTCACGCCCTGGTTGCTGTCACCCGAGACGTCGGCGCCGCTGAAGGCCGTGCCCGACACCGTGTAGGTCGTGCCGCTGTTGATCACCGCGTTGCTGGCCCGCACGCCGTCGCTGTTGCCGCTGGCATCGGCCTTGCCGCCGTTGCCGGTGATGGAGAGCGCCGTGCCTGCCGTCACGCTAGCGTTCTGGCCGGTGCCCGTGCCCGCGATCACCACGCCGGAGTTGTCGCCGCCGGTGGGCGCTGCGCCGGCCGTCGCGCCAGCGTCGCCGGTCACCGTCACGGTCGTCTTGCCGCTCACCGTCGTGCCGTTGCCCTGCACCAGCACGCCGTAGTTCTGGCTGCCGGCCGCCAGGGCCGATCCGTCGCCGTCGAGCGTCACGCTCGTGCCGGCGCTCACCTTGCTGGCCGCGCCGCCCTGCGCCACGATCTCCACGCCGCTGTTGAAGCTGCCCACGCCCGCACCCGTGCCGCTCAGCGTGACGTTGCCGCCCGCCGCCGTCACCGTGCCGTTGCCAACGAACACGCCCTTGTTGTTGTTCGCCAGCGTCGCGCTCGCACCCACGTTCGCCAGGCCCGTGACGATCACGTCCGCACCCGCGTTCTTGTTGCCGTTGGTGACGTCCGCGTACTCGATGTCCACGCCGCGGTTGAACCCGCCGCCGGTGGAGCCGCCAAAGCCCGTGATCGCGATGTCGCCCGTGCCGCCCGTGCCCGCGATGGCGATGAACGCCCGGTTCGCCGTGCCCGTGCCCTCGACCACCACGCCGCTGTTGAAGCTGCCCGTGGAGGCCAG